>NZ_FNDY01000082.1 GCF_900099895.1 Paenibacillus naphthalenovorans | reverse complement strand
TTTTTTTTCTACGACTGACCAATTAACTAACAAGGATTTCCAAAGCCTCTGTCGAAATAGTTAATAGCTAAATTTGACGGAGGTTTTCGTTGATGCCCTTACCCAAAAATCGCGTTATCCCGGAAAAGAAAATTTACTTTCGTGCGGAGGTTCAACATTGTCCTCATTGCGGGACGAAGCTCAAGCGACATCATACCGCTTGGAAGAAAAACATCATCACGTTGAACGGCGTTATCCAAGTATGGAACATGGCATATCACTGCCCGAATGTCGACTGCGCTTATCCAAAAGCCTACTACAAATCGGTCGAAGCCGATTCGTTGTGCATGAAACATACCTCTTACGGTTTCGATGTGCTGGCGTTGGTCGGCCAGTTGCGATTCAAGCATCATATGACCATTACGGAAATTACCGAGGAGTTAAATTGCCGCGGGGTTGCCACCTCAGAGCGGAACTCTCAAAGACTGTACGAACGATATTTGACCTTGCTCCGTGCCAGTGTAACGGATCACGTGAAGGACGTTCTAAAGCAAGTCGTTCAAGACAATGGTGGCATCATGATCTCCATGGACGGCGTGCAACCGGAGAAAGGGAATGAGACGCTGTATGTCATTCGAGAAGTCTTCAGCGGTACCATTCTGGCCGCTCAAAACCTAAAAAGCGGCTCGGCTGAGGAATTGAAGAAGCTCATCACGCCGATCATCGAGTTAGGCTTTCCAATCATCGGCATCGTGACGGATGGGCAGCAGTCCATCCGCATATCCATGGAGTCGTTGTTGCCGGATGTTCCCTATCAGTACTGCCAGTACCATTACCTCAAGGACATCGCCAAACCAGTTGTCGACTTGGACCGCAAGCTCAAAACCGGGATCAAGAAAAGCCTCCGCGGAATCCGTGAGATCGAAAAGAAAATTGAGAACGACGATTCGGCAGAAGCCGAAGTTGCCAAAGATTACGTCGCAGCTGTTCGTTCGTTGTTGCTCGAAGATGGAAACCCGCCGCTAGATCTGCCGGGGATTCGGATTTACGAGAATGCACAAGCCATTCAGGCTTCCCTCCAAAGATGCCTGGATAAAAAAGGGGACCTCGCTGCTGAAAAACGTCGTCAGAATATTTAATAAACTTAAAGAATTTCAGCAAGCCTACGAAGAGGTCAAGCGTTGGGCGCTGCCGCTCAATCACGTGGCCGATATCCTGAATCCCGACGCGGATAAAAGCAGTGATTCGGTTCGGTTTCATCTACAGCATCTGCTTCAATGGGTCGAACAAGCTTACACCGAAGAGTACGACAAGCCGATGGTTGCCAACTTGATGAGCTATACCAAAGGATTTTGGAAAGGCTTGTTTACTTGCTACGATCATCCCCACGTTCCGCGAACCAACAACGATCACGAGCGGTTTTTTCGCCGTACCAAGACCCGCCACCGGCGTATGACCGGGTTACGAAGCTGGAACGAATACATTCTCCGCAGCGGCGAAATGGTCGTGTTCGTCGACGATGCGCTTCAGCAAAAAGACCTTGTGAAACGGCTCCAAAACGTGAAGTACCAAACCTTCCAAGCGGAACGTCAACGTTGGGCATCTCGTTTGTCGGAAGGAGCTAAACGAAGACGTTTCAGAAGCAATCCAGAAAAATACCTTCAAAACGCTGAAAATAAATATTGTGCGTTAATTGGTCAGTCGTAGTTTTTTTT
>NZ_FNDY01000074.1 GCF_900099895.1 Paenibacillus naphthalenovorans | reverse complement strand
ATTTACTTGAACATAATTGAGATCGAGAAAAAAGCAGAAAACTTTCGGCAGCAGTTTGGAGGTAAGATATTTGTTTTTCCCATTAAGGAAGACGATCCTTACTCTAAATACGCAGTAGCCATGTACACGGGTAAGAAATTTATCACCCACCCTAACCCAATGACTATTGAGGAGGCTGCGGCAGGGATTAGGCTGACGCTGAAGGCGTTTGAACAAGAGGGTTGGGACGCAGATTACGATCGAAACGTACGTTTCGTTTCGTACGATGCCCAAGTCAATGCACCAAGCGTCACGATGAGGCGCTTGAAGAAAGAAAACATCAGTAAGCTGATATACCAAGAAGGAGTTGATTTTCATAAAAAAGATGGAGAGGAGGATTTTTTGATTTCTGCCCGTGGTCTTCTCAAATGGACATATATCGAAATGGTGGACGAGGGGAACCCCAAGGCTGTCCAGTTCATGAACGAATACTACAAACTTCTATCAATGAGAAGGTATGGGAAAACAGCGGCTGCGATCCGGCAAGAAGTGCGACGGTTAACGAAGGATGAAGCAATAAAATGGATTGAGCGAACATACAAGCATTATGTACGGGATGATTTAGAAGTGATCAATATCATGAATGGGTTAGCAGGAGGCCGAGAATGTCGCGTAAGGAACTGATCGGGACCATATTGTTCATGTACGTCTGGTGCCCGACAATGGCATTCATATTAATTTCGTTAGTAGCGGTTTTCAAATGAAAAGCTCCCTCAATTTGGCGATTGAGAGAGTAAGTTCATCCGAAATCTCCTCGTCAGTTCTTGACGGGACGCGAGGGGATTTCTTAAAAATCACGAGGCAAAGCTCTTGCATGCCATTATAGCTTACCGGTGATTTGGCGTCAAGGGTGCCTTAGGGAGGAGAATATATCTTGACAACCACTAGCAGTAAGGAAATGACACTGTTAACTGTTTTCCGGAAACATTTCGGTGATATCCCCGAGGATTACATGGCAGCATATGCCGGTAGGTACAAGCATCTCAATTATGACTGGCGTAAACATACCTCAGAGAATATTTGGTCGGAGCCAGAGGATTTGGCGTCCGTATTATCGCCTTCTGTCGATGAAAAGGAAATTTGTGAATTCTTCGGAGCAATCTGTCTTGCGATAGTAGACGGGTTTTATGAAAAGCTGATGGATACAGCTTTCGGGGAGGCGATCTTATCGTGAGCAAAATTTCTGTGATTTCTTATGACAAAATGTCCGCCGTCCAGGATAAACATAAAATCGACGTGCCGATTGATCATTATAAAGCAGCGGAAAAGTTTTACGAAGAAGGCATGAACCAAGTGCTAAAGGAAATGGCACGCAAACATTTGAAAGCCGCGGACGGATTTGGTGTTGAGCGTGAGGAAAGATATGTCAAACAGAGAACTAAAGTGGACAAGCTTCTGAAGCAGATCGGAGAATCGGGAAATAAAAAAAATGAAGATCTGCTTCTTAACCTAGATTCTGAACTCGGGGCGTTTTTTGTGCTTTTGGCTGATGGTGCGTATATAGAAGGATTCATAGCCGGATATAAATTCTTGAAAGAATTACAGCCGGATTAATAAAGCGGGGTGGATGACCTTGTCAGAACCTTTGATACCGGGCGGCTGCATTCTGCTGGCAAGGAAGATCATCGAGAGCGCGATATGGGAAAAACCGCCTTTGTATTTAAAAGTATGGGTGTATCTCCTTACCAAAGCACAACATTCAGAATACAAAGGCCTCCAGCGTGGTTACCTTCGAACCTCAATCCCCGACATAATAGATGGCTGCAAATGGAAGGTTGGAGCGAGGACGGAAAAGCCAACGAAGGATCAAATTTATCAAATTCTTGAGTGGTTACGAAAACCCAATGAAGGGGGACACGGAAGCAACGCGAAAGCAACGATGATCACAACGACGAAAGCAACGCACGGACTATTAATAGGCATTGATAACTACGGGTTTTATCAGGATTTTAGAAATTACGAAAGCAACGATGAAGGCAACGACGAAAATCTTACGGAGCCTGCTCGAAAGCAACGACAACCCGACAATATAAACAAGAATGTTAATAATGACAAGAATGACAATAAAGATTTATCCACGGAAATTTTAAATTTCCGGACCCGATATCCTTCAGACTTGTTGGCTGTTGTCGATCAATATCTAGAATTCATCAGCAGAACACGTAAAAGCAATAGGATTTCAGACAGTGTCGTTTTGAAGATTTATGAATATCTCAGCAAATTTTCATATAACCGAATCGAATATGCGCTGAGGACGCATATGAGTAACCCGAAATATGA
>NZ_FNDY01000073.1 GCF_900099895.1 Paenibacillus naphthalenovorans | reverse complement strand
TATTCTGAGGTGTTATGGAAAGAAATCAATGTACATTCATTGAAATAACGGGATGTACGCTCAATTCTTTCCATAACCAAATTCTTTCGATAATTCCCTTTATGGAAAAATTGCCATAACGGAAAAACCCATGTGGCTATTGGGCTCGGTCTAAAAGCTTGTTTGGAGGGTTACAAAGTATGGTTCACTACCGTGCCTTTGCTTGTGAACCGCATCAAAGAGTGTCGGGCAGAGCAAACACTCCGAGTGTTTCAGAACCGGTTTGAGAAATATGACCTGGTCATTGCCGATGAGATGGGATACATCTCATTCGATAAGGAGGGTTCCGAGCTACTGTTTACCCATCTTTCGCTTCGAGCTGGACGGAAGTCAACGATCATCACGACGAATTTGTCATTTGAACGCTGGGGAGAGATCTTTCAGGATCCGATCATGACCGCAGCGATGATCGACCGATTGACGCATCAGTCCTACCTCGTCAACATGAATGGGAACTCCTATCGCATGAAAGAAACTAAGGAATGGCTGCAGAAGCAGCAATTGGCCTGAGCTACATGTAGCCATATTTTTTGTACCGCATGGCCGGAATTTAAATGATTATGTGGCCGGATTTTCAGTTGACAAATACAGTATTCAATGAAGGCGCAGTTCTTGTTGGTAAGCAGGCTCTTCAAATAAAAGAAAAACTTAAAGTAAATAACCCATTCAAAGGAAAGACCATCGAACAAGTTGATAAATTGCGTAAAGCGCATAAGATTCAAATTTTGTCACATGGACTTTGTCTTCACCATCCAATGCGAAATGAACCTTGTGAAGGCGACGGGGTATGTTTAGGATGCCGCAATTTTTTGACTACTCCGGACTTTCTTGAAGTTCATAAAGGCCGGTTGAAAAAAATTCGTAGCGAATTGGCATCTGCACCTGCTGGAGGTCCTTATGAGAACAAGTTAAAGACAATTGAAAAATACCTCGTAGGAATTATTGATGAGTTGGAAACCCAGGTGAATTATTCCGGAATTGATAATCATTCAGATTACAATATCACACCAATCGAATGGGAGGGAATGGCATGAGTGACCCTTCTAAAGAAAATAAACTCGTTACACTGGAGCGTATCGAACAAGCAATAACAAACCTCCGAAAAGGAAAGAAAAAACTGTCCATATCAGCGATTGCTAAAAAAGCTGGCATTGAGCGAAAGACGATCTATAATCGTCCTGATCTTAAGGAACGCTGTGATCAAGCCATTTTGCTGCAGATGGAAATTGAAAAAGGGGCAGAAGAAATTGCAGCTACTGCAATCGAAACGTCAACCAGACCAAGCGGCAAAAGATTGCTTGAGAATCGGTATGAAAAAGTTAAGCAGGCGCTTCAGAATGAGAAGGAAAAGAACGAGAAACTTCTGGAAATATGCAGAAAACATGTCATAGAGAAAGCACAACTAAAATCTCGTATCGAATATTTAGAAAATAAAATTCAAGAACTAAGGGATAGGCAATTGAAACCATTCAAATAAAGGCTTGTGCTTGACCGCCACCATGTGACGGAGCGGGTCTGTAAAATAAAATGTGTAACCTCTTAAACCGGATGAAAATGGGAATACTAAAAATCATAGAAAACCATCCGGACCGGAGGATTATACATGAAAAACAATTTATGGACCAAGCAAGAGCTGCGGGCGTTTGTCAAAGAACATAACTTCACATCGGCCGAGCAGATTCAGGAAACATTGAAAGAGCTGTTTAAAGACGTGCTCCAGGAAGCGTTGGAGGCAGAGCTTGATACGCAGCTCGGATATGACAGGCATGATGTCAAGAACAAGCAAACCAAGAACAGCCGCAACGGCTACACGAAGAAAACAGTCTCTTCTGAGTACGGAGACGTCGAGATCCAAGTGCCCCGAGATCGCTTGGGCGAATTCAATCCCGTTGTCGTCAAGAAGCACCAAACGAATGTCACCGGCATCGAAGATCAGATCATCGCTTTATACGCGAAAGGCGTGAGCACGCGCGACATCCAAGATCACCTACATGGCCTGTACGGTATCGAGGTTTCCCCTGCGCTTATTTCTAATGTAACCAACAAGATTGTTCCCCTTATCAAAGAATGGCAGAGTCGGCCCCTTCAACATACGTACGCAGTGGTATTCCTGGACGCCATCCATTTTAAAGTCAAGCAGGAGGGCCACATTGTTAACAAGGCCGCTTACATGGTGATTGGTATCGATCTGGACGGAAACAAAGACGTGCTCGGAATCTGGATCGGTGAGAATGAATCCGCGAAGTTCTGGCTCAGCGTTCTGAATGAGCTGAAAAACCGCGGCGTACAAGACATTCTCATTACCTGCGTCGACAACCTGACGGGCTTTTCTCAAGCGATCGCAGCTTGTTTCCCGCAGACGGAGATCCAAAAGTGCATCATTCATCAAATCCGCAACTCAATCAAATACGTGTCCTACAAGGACGTGAAGAAGGTAACGGCGGACCTGAAGCCGATCTATAAAGCAGCAACTGAGGAAGCGGCACTGCTGGAGATGGAACGCTTTGAAGAGACCTGGGGTGAGAAATATCCGCTCATCGTCAAATCCTGGCGCCAAAACTGGGATGAACTAACGACGTTTTTTAAGTACCCGCCGGATCTTCGTAAGTTAATCTACACGACCAATATGATCGAGAGCTACCATCGACAGCTGCGAAAGGTAACGAAGGGAAAGAGCATATTCCCAACGGATGAATCGTTACTTAGTTGCTCCTGAAAAAGTCGATTTTCAAAAATAGTTTCGGGTTGCTGGCTGGGTTGTGAGGGGGAACTTTCCCTAATGATCGGTTTCCATGTT
>NZ_FNDY01000001.1 GCF_900099895.1 Paenibacillus naphthalenovorans | reverse complement strand
AGTGGATCATTCATGGTTCCTTTAAAATTCACCATCGGAGATGCGATTTCCTTTCTTTTTCTTCTTTTTCACAGAAGAACTATCACGGATTCAGGAGTATAGAAAATGAGCCGGACAATGTCATCGGTAATTAATGGCCGGTATTTTTGTCCCGGTATGACAGAGATGCGGGCCTGGTACGATAACAAAAAAAGCCTTCCCCTTCCAGGGGAGGCAAGTGAGAAAAAGGTTATGAGGAAAAGTCTATTATGGGAAATAGAATTGCGCAACAATTCTGATTTCCACAATTCAAGTATAACCCACCATATTTTGTGATGCAATGTAAAATAAAACCTATATATAGTACTTTTGGTTTCAGACGATCTTTTTGGGCTTATCATCAACTCCACATAATTTTTGTAAAAGCTGATCCTTTGACATAAACAAATAGGTCGGCACATGCTTTTTCAAGTTTTTAAACGGCTGCGATACCGATAGCAAGCAAATAGGCATCAAACTCATCCATTTTAAACATCTATATGCTGTGGAGGATATCGGGAATGCTTCAAATCCTAATTTCTCACAGCCCCGATTTAACATCGTAATGCCGGGATTTAGGATGGTTTTTAACATACAGGGCAAGATCGGGCAACGAACTATCAATAAACCTGTACAGAAATCTTGCCTTTTTGATTTCATTTCTTAAGGGAAGCATGTCTCTTAATAGAACGACATTATGTAAATGAATTTTTAGTAAGATATCCCCTTTTGAATCATCGTTCCGTCGGATAAAGTTAAACCCGTTTTATTTCCTGTATATTTCGCCGCAGCGAAAATCGGCCGGCAAATCCGCGTATGCCATAATGGCCCCAAATGCAATTGACACATTTATTAGGTTGTTTCGGTTTAAAAATCATACTGTACTCCTCTTTATATCTCATTGTACTGACTGGTTAATTATTCCACTTTAACCCGCTTCTTTTTGTTTTACAAAATTGAAAAAGGGGTATCCCCGTCACCTCGGTGAATTTTGGGACAGCCCCGTTTAACCTTACGACTTTTTAATACAACCACATATTCGCGGCTGCCCCGACCAGACCCAAGCCTATGGCCCACCATCCCAAATTGTTGGCTTGACTAAAGACGGTGATCAAACCAAGAATTATCGCAGCACAACCAAACAGAACCGGTGAAAAGAAAAAAGCGATAATTCCTGCGATAATCCCAATCCATCCCATCCATAAAGCCGATGAATCCGTGTTATCTCTTTCCTTTTCCTTGGCCACCATTTATTCCACCTCCTCTGTTTAGTATTTCTATGATGCATTAAAATTATTTACTTGCCGATCCCTTGGACCGCTCAAGCCAAAAATGATGCAATTTATCATGCAAATCTTCACACCGCAAAGCTAATGACAAAGTAGCTTTTATATATCCCCATTTGTCCCCGATATCATGGCGGTCTCCCTCCAGAAGACGCGCATGCATGCCCTGCTTGAGGCAGAGAATCTTGAGAGCGTCCGTCAACTGGATTTCACCGCCTCGTCCCGGCCCTGTTTCCTCCAAAATATCGAAAATCTCCGGTTGAATGATATACCTTCCGACGATGGCCAAATTCGATGGCGCTTTATCCGTATCGGGCTTTTCGACCAAATCCTCCAATTCATAGATATGGTTATCGATCGGCATGCCCGCAATCACGCCATACTTGGACACTTCTTCAGGCAAAACGGGCTGTACGCCCACCACCGTCTTCCCATGGGTCTCAAACTGTTCCATCATCTGCCGAAGCGCCGGTTTCGTAGGGTTATCGATAATATCGTCACCCAGAAGAATGGCGAATGGCTCATTTCCGACAAAATTGCGGGAGCATAAGACCGCATGCCCGAGTCCGCGCTGCTCTTTTTGCCGTATGAAATGGATATCCGCCATTTTCGCGATCTCCAGCACTTCTTCATATTGAGACCATTTCCCCTGTTCTTTAAGGAAATACTCCAACTCCACATTGTGGTCGAAGTGGTCTTCAATGGCGCGTTTGTTTCGTCCTGTCACAATCAGAATATCCTGAATCCCAGAAGCAATGGCCTCTTCCACGATATATTGAATTGCAGGCTTGTTAATCAAAGGCAGCATTTCTTTGGGCTGGGATTTGGTTGCGGGTAAAAATCGGGTGCCGAAGCCTGCAGCCGGAATAATCGCTTTACGTATTTTATACATGTGGAAACTCCCTCCAACCGATCATGATGACAAGCGTACAGATTACTGCGGCCGTCCGGCGTAAAGCTGCGGCTTGCCTTCTTCATCCGCCGACGACCGCCCCATTCTTATACCTTGGCACTACAACGTCACAACCACATGGTGGACTTGCCCATCGTCACATAATTCAACGTAGTAACCGTCTTTTGCATCGTGCTCCTTAAGGGACATTTCTTGACCGTCCATCTGTAAAGCAGTCACACCGCCGGATTTATGCAGCGGATTATTGACGGTAATGAGAAAGCGCGTCCTGCCGAACCGGTAATGAACGGAATACTCCGGCCATTCACTGGGAATGCACGGGCTGATGTACAGCCGCGTCCCCCGTCGGCGAAGTCCGAGAATCCATTCAATTCCCGCCTGATACATCCACCCCGCGGCGCCGGTGTACCAAGTCCAGCCTGCATGTCCTTTGTGCGGATTCGCCGTATAAACGTCTGCCGACATCACGTAGGGTTCACCGGCGTACCTCCGCACTTCGTTTGACGTGCGCGTGTGGTTTAGCGGATTTAACAGGTGAAACAGCTCAAACGCCTTGTCCCCTTTCCCAAGCTGGCACCAGGCGATAATGCTCCAAATGACACCATGCGTATACTGCGCCCCGTTCTCGCGAATTCCCGGCGGATAGCCCTGAATGTAACCGGGACTAGGCTGCGTACGGTCAAAAGGCGGTGTCAGGAGACGGGCGACGGAAAGCTCCCGATCCACAAGCTCACGATCGAATGACTGCATCGCTTGCAGAGCCTTGTTCCTTGGCGCGGCTCCTGAAATGACCGACCATGACTGGGCAATCGCATCGATTCGGCATTCCTGATTGTGGATAGAACCGAGCCATTGCCCGGCATCGGTGAAGGCGCGGCGATACCATTGTCCATCCCAGGCATGCTCGTCGAGTGAAGGAATGAGCCGATCCCTTACATCCCGGTAACGTTGCGACCGTTCTGCGTCACCTCGCTCCCTGCAAAGATCCGTGAACCGGCCGAGAATGTCATAGAGAAACCAACCGAGCCATACACTCTCGCCGCGGCCTTCCGCCCCAACAAAATTCATCCCGTCATTCCAATCTCCGATTCCGATCAGCGGAAGCCCATGTTCGCCAAAGCGCTGCAAGGCCCTGTCGATGGCCCGCAAGCAGTGATCGAACAGGGTTCCGCTTTGTTCTGAAACGCGTGTCGGCTCGTATCGTTCATGTTCCCCTTCCCGCAAAAGCTCACTGTGAAGAAACGGAACTGCCTCTTCAAACAGGCTGTCATCCCCCGTATGCTCCACGTATCGCGAAGCCGCATACGGCAGCCATAGTAAATCGTCGGAGAATAACGTACGGATGCCGCGCTCCGTTTCTTCATGCCACCAGTGCTGCACATCGCCCTCCTCATATTGATGCGCAGCGTGCAGCAAAATTTGTGCACGCGTAAGGTCGGGACGGGTGTGCAGAAGCGCCAATGAATCCTGCAGCTGATCGCGAAAGCCGTATGCGCCTCCCGCTTGATAAAAGGCGGATCTGGCCCACATTCTGCAGCCGAGCGTCTGATAAAGCAGCCATCCGTTCAGCAGGACATCCATCTCGGGGGATGGCGTAGATACCGAAATCTGGTCCAGCACATCATCCCAGAATTCCCCTACAAGCGCTAATGACTGCTCGCTGACACGCGCTTGACGGTAGGTTTGCGCCAATTTCATGGCGGCATCGCGCGACTGATCGCAACCGAGAAGTATGTAAACTGTCCGTTCGGCATCAGGCTCCAGCGTAAGCTTGGTCTGCACCGCGCCGCAGGTATCATAAAGAGCTCCCGTTGTCTTGGACAAGCGCTCGCGGCTGAGTGAAGCGGGATTTTCGTATGTGCCGTTGCGCCCGAGAAATTCATTGCGGTCTGCCGTCCAGGACAGATCAGCCGGTTCGACTGGAGCAGACTGCTGAACCTCTGATGCTGTATCCGGGGACTCCTCCGACGCTTCAGGCAGCAGATACATACCCAAAAAGGCCGTAGCATCGCGAAATGATTCCTGATATGCATTGCGAGCCAGGAGCATTTGGGCCGATTCGTCCCATTCCGAAACGATGAAGGAGGCGTTCGCCTGACGTTGTACACCCAGCACCCATTCAGCGTAATAGGTGACGGAAAGGCATCTTTTTTCGGAAGTTTTGTTTTGCAACCGCAATTTGATGATTTTGACAGGATCATGAAGCGGAACAAAAACGGTCATTTCCTGCATGATACCGTATCTCTCGTGATGAAACCGCGTGAATCCCCGACCGTGCGAAACCGTATAGGATTGGTCCGGATTTGCGGCAGACGAAGGAACAGACCATATTTCACCGCTTTCTTCATCCCGCAAATAACAAACTTCACCAGGCGGGTCGAGCACAGGATCATTGAACCACGGGGTCAATTTGCACTCCCGGCTATTTCTCCACCAGGTGTAACCCGTGCCAAGCTCCGAAACAAGGCAGCCGAAGCGAGGATTGGCGATGACATTGATCCATGGCGCCGGCAAATGATTACCGTTCTTGATCACGATCCGATACTCCCGCCCATCGGGTGAAAACCCGCCCCAGCCATTAAAGAACATCAAATCGCGCACGTCTTCCGTCGGCGGGCTGCCGAACCGGTTTAACGGCACTGTCGCTGCGAACGGGGCCGGCCAGGCTTTATCCTGACGCGGCAGCTTGATTTGCGCCTTCAGACTCGGACCGCCCGCACGCAGGATAAGACGGGCTGCGGCCAGCAGCAGCGTCCTGTCCACATCCGGCAGCTGGTCGGCATTAATAATGAACACTCCCCCATTCCCTGCGTTATACCGGTCCATCCCGTGTTCTACCGCACTGCGCAGCGCTTTCTGCAAATCCTGCTGGTATCCGCCTGCCGATTCATTCAGAATGACCAGGTCAAAAAATAACCCCAAGCGGCGCAAATACTCGTGTCCGATCAGAAGTTTGGCAATAAATTTCATATTGGCCCGATTCTCGATCCGTACAAGGATCATCGGACGGTCCCCGGACACGCCATGCGCCCAGAGGCCGGACTGCCCTTTGGCATTCGCCATGATTCTGTCCTTCCGTTCCTTCCTTAGCGGAGAAGTATACAGCACCTGTCCGGCAAAGGTTTGGAAGGCCGCCGCCTCGGCGGCCGTAATGTGCAGATGCCTAAGCTCGATTTGACTGCGATTCCACGCGAGCAGAAATGTTCGTTCCACCGCCTGGTTCTCCAGGAACCGGCGGACGATGCCGACCGCTTCCTCCTTGGAATCGGCAATCCCGGTAACAGCGAACAATTGAACCTGTTCACCGGGCTCGATGCTTACCTGACGCCGCATGATAAAGGCAGGGTCCGCCACAGAGCCCACCGTACCGCGAAGGCGGGAACGGATCCCCTGCGGCTGGGAGATGGAATGTCCGCGGCCGATAAAGCTGGCCCGGTCTGTCTCATATTCCGCCGGTCCGAGCGTTCGTCCTTCCGCCATGAGGGAATGCGCCGCCCATACAGCCTTCTCACTTTCCTGTCGGGGTCTTCTTCGGGCGAGAAGGCACTCGGAATCGCCCGCATATTCTGTTTCTATAAATAATTTGCTGAAAGCGGGATGCGCATCATCAGCTATAGGGGGGGCCAAGGCCAGCTCCGTAAACGTTGTGACCTCTATGATCTTGGCCTCATTCCCCGTGTTGGTCAGCGTCAATCGGCGAATTTCCGCATTCCATTCGGGCGATACGCAGACTTCAAGACGGGTCTGCACGTCTCCGTCTGTACGCATGAAGGTGGCCCGGTCAAGCGAGAATTGTATGCGTTGTTCGGATGACGGAACACGGCACGGTTGAAATGCCGGAGACCACACCGCATCACGGGCGACGTCACGGATATAGATATAGCTCCCCCAATCGTCCAATACCGGATCCTCCCGCCACCGCGAGACGGCCAGACCTTCATATCGGCTGAACCCGCCGCCACTGCCCGTCACGACGGTCATATAGGTTCCGTTGGACAGAACACACACCTCCGGCGTACGCGTATCTGCCGAGAGGTATTCCCGCTGCGCATCATTCTGCACCGGCCTTGTTTCAGGCATATATTCACGTGCCATTGCAGGGTGTCTAATGATTTTGGGATGCGCGGGTATCCGCTCCTGCAGCAGCAGCTCCGCCGCCTGCACGCGCTTGTCGCGGTGAAACCGCTCGTACATTTTTACCGGCAGCAGTATGTTCGCAAGGGCAAGCAAACTCATCCCTTGATGATGGGCCATAAAGCTGCGGATGACCATGCATGTCTCATTATTCGGCATCCGTTCGGACGTGAAATCGATCGCCTCATAATAGCCATATTTGCCGCGCGCGCCAAGCTCCTCCATTTTACGCAAATCTTTAAGCCCTTGACGTTTCGCAAAAGGCAGCGCCAGAATGGCGGCATACGGCGCCACGACCAAATCCTGTTCCAGGCCCCGCTTGAAGCCGAGACCGGGAACGCCGAACGCCCTGTATTGATAGTTCATCTGGTAATCAAAAGCGTAATAGCCGGATTCGGAAATGCCGAAGGGGACACCCCTTTCGTGCGCATAATCGATTTGCCGCTCCACGACGGCGCGGTAGGTGCTATCCCAGATGGTGTTCCGATAGGTGCGCATCATCAGCCAGGGCATCAAATATTCGAACATGGTTCCGGACCAGGAGAGCAGCGCGGTGCGCTTCCCGACTTTGGTCATGGTCCGTCCGAGCGCGCGCCAATGAGCTACAGACACCTGACCGAGGGCAATGGCAATAAAGCTGGCCTGTCTTGCCTCTGATGCCATCAGGTCATACAGAATCTTATCGCGTTCTTGGAGCGCGGCATGATACCCCAATGTCAATAGTTTGGTCTTGTGATCGTAAAGCGGACGAAAGTCTGTCTTCTCAATCAACAGCGCCATGCGTGAGATCAGATGTTGTCCGCGTGCCGGCCAATCCTCTGCCGATGCTTTGCGTCCGGAACCGTCTTTATTCCCCCCGACTCCCGCGTCTGCCGTTTCCGTGGTCTTGTCCGTCAGTTTACCCTGCAGTGAAGGCACCAAATCCTCGGCGAATGCCACATGGAACGCTTCTTCCGCTTGACCTTGACCCTTGGTATTCGACTCCGGCCTTTCGTTGAATGTAAAGTCATTTTTGAGCCACTCGGCCAACCCCTCTTTGACTGTCATTAAATAGCCGGCGAAGTTACCGGAATCCACCGTCGATACGTACAGAGGAGGCAGTGGTTCTAGAGTAGTCGTGTCGTACCAGTTATAAAGATGGCCGTTCCATTTATTCATGCGCTCCACCGTATCGATCGTACGCTCCAACCGCTCAATCAGCCCGGGCGTATCGATAAATCCGAAATCCCGTGCGGCGAGCGTGCAGGCAAGATAAAGCCCGATATTGGTGGGCGAAGTTCGATGTGCAATGCCATTGGGCGGCTCCAACTGCACGTTATCAGGCGGCAGCCAATGGTCCTTTGCGGTAACGTAGTCCTCGAAGAAGGTCCAAATCTGTTTGGCCAACGCCTTCAGTTCTTCCTCTTCTCCCGGTTCGAGCGTCAGCTCGGCCTGTTGGACGGGACGGTCCAACCAGTGGACGACAAGAGGAGCGAATAACCATACAGCACAGAGCGTCAAGCCTGTCCACCGTACCGCTGGAGCGCCGCTCGCCGCCGCTGCCAACGCAAAGACAAGCACCAATGCATATCCCGGGTACATCCCTAAAAGCACAATATGCCGCTTTCCGCGGTTGCGGCGTTCAATTTCCGCAGAGCTGACCCATTCAAGCAAACGACGCTTTGAAACGAATAGCCGGAACAAAGTTCTGCCGATCGCGTCTAGCAGCAGAACGCTTTGAAACGGCAGAGTCAACAGGGTAACCAAAACTTGCAAAGCCGTGGCAAGCAGGCTCCGGGGACGCCGAATAGTATGCCGCATTGCCACGAGTTGGCGGATCAGCGGCAAAAACAATGTAGCAAACCCAAAAACAAACCAGCGTTCCGGTGATCCGGGAAGGACGCCCGTACCTAACAGCAGAAGAGCGAACAGCGCCGGCGGAAATAGACTGCGTCGCAGGTTATCGATCATATGCCAGCGGGTAAGAGCGGATAGATCGACCGGCAAGCTCTTTCCCCGCCGGTCGGACGTGCGGGGAAAGAGCCATAAAAGCAATTGCCAATCCCCTCGCACCCATCGGTGCAGTCTTCTTTGATACGCGCTGAACGCGGCAGGCTGGTCATCGATCAATTCAATGTCCGACAGCAAGCCTGCCCGCAAAAAGCCGCCCTCCAACAAATCATGGCTAAGGACCCGGTTTTCAGGAATACGTTCGCATAGCACCTGCGCAAATGCACTGACATCGAATATCCCTTTACCCGTGAAAATCCCCTGCCCTAATCCGTCCTGATACGGATCGGAAACCGCAAACGCATAAGGATCGATTCCCGGATCGCCTGACCATAAATAAGCCAAGCGCGAACGCAAGGACGATTCGTGACTAATGCCGATTCGCGGCTGCAGTACGCCGTATCCCTCGACCACCCGTGTCCGCGAACGGTTCAGCCGCGGCTGGTTATATGGCAGATGCAGGGTACCGATCATCCGGTGGGCGCTGCCGATCGGAAGCTGTGTATCCGCGTCGAGTGTAATGATATAACGGATGCCCGGAAGAACCGAGGCATCCCCGACTACGAAGTCGTAGGTCGTATCTGTTCGCCCTTTTAGCAGTTCGACGAACTCTACCAGTTTGCCCCGCTTGCGCTCCCAGCCCATCCATACGCCCTCAGACGGGTTCCACAATCTGCGACGTTGAAAAAGGTGAAACGTACTGCTTTCTTCCGTTTGGGAGTACGTGCGGTTCAAACTCTCAATACTTGCGCGGGCAGCTTCAAGAATGGCGGAATCCTGCGGAAGACTCTCGGCGTCGGCATCGGCAAAATCACCCAGAAGGGCGAAATGAAGATTTGGATCGCGGTTCGCCAGATAATGAAGCTCCAGCCGATCCGCCATTTCCCGCACTTGTTCGACGTTTGACCAGATCACCGGAATGACAACCATTGTAGTCGCCTCACTCGGAATTTCATGCGAGAAATCATAGCGAAGCAGCGGCCGCGGCTGCCTTGCGCACTCAATCATCCAGTGTGTTGCCGTTACGGCCCACTCACTCACGGGTATTGACAGCAAAAGCAAAACCGCCGCCCACCCGGTCAGCGTCAAGCTGAAGCCTCCTGCAATCCACAAAGCGAATCCGAGAAGTGCAACCAGGAACAGCCCTGTAAGAACGGTGAAATAAACGCCGGTAGCCCGTTGCAGCAGCCCTATATGCGACAAACGCCGGGGACTGCTGCATTGTTTCAGCGCGCGCTGGAGCTCTTTGACGCCGCTCGGTTCGAGCAGGTAATAAGCGATATACGCCGGACGAGGCATCACATCCGGACGAACCGCACTACCCGCGGCACTCTCCTTCTCCGCTATATGGGTGTTGGCTTGTTCTCGTTCCGCGCACGCCAGGTTATACTCTTGTGCCGCCAGCTCCACAGCCTGCTTGGCGATCAGATTCTCCGGCACATTAAAGCGGCGGGCCAGCCGCTCAACGCGTCCCCGCAGTACGCTGCGGCTTGAATCATCCAGCAATACATAGTCACCGGAGTTTTCTTGCCTCATGGTTTGTTCCACAAGGCAAATTTGCTCGAATGGTTCGTGCCAGTCGCAGCGTTCGATTTTTCTCAGACTGCTGATGGCATTGCCTATCGTCACTTGATATGCCGCCTGAAGCTGATACTCATAGGAGACGATACGATCCAGGCTGTCAGGACCGTTTTCCAAGTTGCACAACAGCCATTCACGTACGTGTGCCGAATCGTCCGTCCATTCACGCAGATGACTGACCAAATGGACGATCATCGGACCGGAGAGCGGCATCTCTTGGCCTGCTTGTTCAAGCGCAGCCTTAAGCGCATCGGGACTTACCTTCGACGGCTCCATTCGCTCCAGCAGCCTTTCGACGAGTGAACACACCTCATGCCGTTCGCGAATGAATTCCATCACTTCGGCCAATCGCCGGATCAAGGCAATTCTTGCGATAAGCGGGATCGCCCACGTTTCAGCAATGGTCAAAACGGATACTTCCTGATAAGAATTGATATAGGAAACAAAAGTGTCCATGTCCAGGTTTCCGTCCACGTGTTTCAGATAATCGGCACAGATCGAAAGAATCCGTGGCTCGCCGGTCTTGCGTAGATGCGGCAAACGCCGCAAAAAGCTTCCGGTGAGCTGGCTTTTAATGACTAACCCCTGTTCCTCAATGAACTCCGCGTGATCAAGGAACCATTCTTCCGCCGGCTGCGAACAACTTGCGCGACGTCCATGCATGGAGCGTATGAACGCAGTCAAATTTTCCATATCCGTAGTAAAATTCCGCCATATGCGCATCGCTAGGCGCCGCGTGATGTATGGTTCATGGGTTAGCGCAAGTTCATGAGCTTTTTGTCGGAGTTGTTCCGTATGTAGATTCATACATCCTCCCAAAGAAAGTCAGAAATTAATGTTAAAGAAGTCATGTCTATAAGATCTGTTGACTCCGTAACGGTTAAGTTATAACAGTTAAAACATTCCCATTTATGCTGCAAATTATAAATTTCGCTTCGGAAGGATGTATATTTGGTATGTGTTGCCCTCTTCAATCCGGTCAATAATAAAACCTCCGGCACCATTATTTAAAAGTGGTTCCGGAGGTTCTTCATTCATTTCGGGGACAGCGTTTTACGCAAGCTTACCCTCATCATCACAGGAATCTGTCCTGCGTATCGGATGCGGGAAAATCGCGCATATTAAGTTGGAAAACGAGTTGTGCATATTCGAAGGAATCGAGGAGTAGTATCCCATGTCTAAACATATAGCTGATCATCTGTATGTTTCAAACATTCGGCAGCATGCCTTATATTGCCGTATCTGGATACCTGTTAACGCTAAAGCACTTATTATTTTTCTGCATGGGGCGGGACAGCACTCGGGACATTACTCCTGTATCGGCACGGAGTGTTTAAACCGGCGGGTCGCTCTCGCCGCGCCAGACCTGCGGGGTTTCGGACGTTCGGGGGGAAGACGGGGGCACATTCTTCGATTCCAGGAATATTTGGATGATCTGGAAGAACTGGTCTCCCGCTTGCAGAAGCAGTATTCGGGATTGCCGATCTATCTGTTCGGCCATAGTATGGGTGGTCTCATCGCCATACGTTATGTTCAACGGTTTCCCGGCAACATAGCCGGCGTTCTGTTGTCTTCCCCGGCCCTGGGAATTTATCCGCCTCCGTTCATCATCAGAAAATGCATTGAATTTTTTTCGGTCGTCGCTCCAACCCTGCCTCTTGACCTGATCAGGTGGAACGAAATCTTAAGAAGACTCAAATGCTTCCGGGCGAGTTTGCCCGATTGGACCTCCGATGCCATAAAAGAAGAACAGCTGCCGACCATCTGTTATACTCCGCGCTGGTGTACGGAAATGATGCATCACGGTAAAATGGCTATAACGGAAATCCAGAATTTTCATTTCCCGGCATTATGTCTGTACGATGTATACGATCCGGTAGTCAACGTCAAGCTTATTGAACATTTTTTTGAAATCATGCCCTCAAAAGATAAGACAAGTATCGTCTACCAGGACGGCGAGCATCAGCCTCTGCAAGGCAGCCGACAAAAAGAAGCGCTGGAGCAAATTTTTCAATGGTTAACTCCCCGTCTATAACCTCATAACATGGTTTGAATCGACTTGAATAATAAAGCCGACGCACTTAATGTCATCATGATCAGCACGGAATAACGAAACACTTGATCGGAGATTTTCTTTTGCAATGCAAAGGCTGCCGCAAGCGCCAACAGGGCCGGGACGATCGCCCCTATCGAATAATAAATGACCGGGCCATGGTAAAGCCCCAGTTTATAAACGGTCATAAGCTGTATAACATCAATCGTCACAAAAAAACTGTTGATCATAAACAAAAATTCGTCCCGGCTCATCTTCATCTGCAGCATATACATGCTGATGATCGGACCGCTGGCACCGGCGGCGCCCTGGGCGGTCCCAGCGATGAACCCTACCGTCGCATCCAGCCGTCTCCTCTGCTTGATCGCGGGAAAAACGGCGAAAAAAGAGGTGCCGACAAAAAGAAGAATGATGACACCCAGAACTGCCGACAGAATGGACGGATGGATGCGAACCAACGCATAGGAACCGACTGCGATGCCGCACATTCCAAACATCATCAAGGAAGCGGCGTTTTTGATCAAGCCCCAATTTTTCGGTGTTCTGATCAACATGATTATATCCGTTAGAAGTGTAGGCACGATGGTAATCGCAATGGCGGTTTGCAGATCAAACAAGAGCGTCAAAACCGGCGTGGCCACAACAGGAAGTCCCATGCCGCTGATGCCTTTGGCGAATCCTGCAACCAGCAGGGCCAACACCGCGATAAAAATTGCAATCGCTGATATCGTCAAAAAAATCACCCGGTTTTAGGCCGTATTTTTTCATTGCAGCTCAGGTGCTTCATGATATAACACTATATTCCACAGATAGGTCTCATGCTTGCGCTGGCGGCAGTCCCCGGATTCCTCCGCTCCTCCGATGCCGCTAACCGGTTATCGTGAATGGCTCCCGGCTTATCACGCAAAAATTGAGGAGAGCGCCGGTTTCTGACGGCCAATAATTCCGCCGCTATGCTGACCGCGACTTCTTCTGCCGTTTCTGCACCTAAATCCAAACCGATAGGACTGTATATGACATCACGTAAGGATTCTAATCGTGTTGAATCGATCTTTACGATTTCATGCAGGATGCGTTCGGTTCTGCTTTTGGGTCCAAGAAACCCGATGTAGGATACCTGTTGAGAACAATACAGGCGAGCCATTATTTCATTAAATCCGGAAGCCACATATATAATTGCGGGATATAACTGATAATCGCCAAAGACAATAAATACCAGACCCAGAACGGCTTCAAGCTGGCAACCACTTCGGCCATAGACTTTTTGAACACGCCCTGACTGACGAATAAATTCAAGCCGAACGGCGGAGTGAACATGCCAATGGCAAGATTGACGGTCATAATCAGCCCCATTTGAATCAGATCAATCCCCAAAGCATTACAGATGGG
This sequence comes from Paenibacillus naphthalenovorans, assembly GCF_900099895.1. Taxonomy (GTDB): domain Bacteria; phylum Bacillota; class Bacilli; order Paenibacillales; family NBRC-103111; genus Paenibacillus_G; species Paenibacillus_G naphthalenovorans. The sequence continues at coordinate 488,430 of NZ_FNDY01000001.1, read as the reverse complement.
TACCAATAATGGGGTAATGACCAGAACAGCCGAGGTCGGATCAAAAAACATCCCGACAAGCAGCAAAAATAAATTGATAATTAATATAAACACAACCGGTGACAAATCCGACGTCAAAGCCGTCAGTTTTTGCGGCACTTGAGCAAAGGTCAGGGCTTGCGAAAACACGGTGCTTGAGGCGATGATAATAAAAATTTGTGTATTCAGCATCATTGCATCTTTTATCGCGCCGAAAAATGTACGCAGACCCATTTCCCTGTAGATAAAAATGGCTACAACCGTGGCATAAACAGCGGCTACGGACGCGGCTTCTGTCGGCGTGAACAGTCCCCCGTAGATACCGCCCAAAATCACTGCGGGCAAAATAAGGATCCAAAAAGCATTTTTGGTTCTCAGCATAAATTCTTTAAAAGAAAACCGCTCTGCCGTCTCCACCTTGTTCGAGCGCCAGATAATATAAAACGAAATCAGGCCTCCGATCAGTAAAGCCGGGACGATCCCCGTCAAGAAGAGGGCTCCTGTCGATATGGAAGCTGTGGCGCCATACAAAATCATCGTAATACTTGGCGGCATAACGACCGCGAGAGCCCCGCAGGAAGTCAAGAGTCCGAGTGCAAAGGATTCTCCTGACGCTTTTGAGATTTCCGGATACAGAATTTTACCGACCGTTGCTGTTGATGCAGCGGACGAGCCGGATATCGTAGCGAAAAATTCACTTGCCAATACCCCTGTTAACGGCGCACCGCCACGATACCTGCTGACCAGGTAGAATAACCAATTGACCATGCGCTTGGCCATGGAGCTGGTCTCCATTAATGCGCCCGCCAACAGGAAAAAAGGTACGGCCGCCAGCGTAAATTTAAACACACTATCGAATAAAACCAATACAATGGAAGACATGTCCATGTTCATTTCAAACACAAGGATATAGATCCCTGTGGTCAGCAAAGAAATATAAATCGGGAATCCCAGCGCCAAAAACACAATAAAAAGAATCGCACTAATGATCATGGGGGCCACCGTCTTCATCCGACATAAAGAGCTGTACAAGTTTGGTCAATGTTGTTAAAGCAAATCCGACAAATATAATCCCGAATAGTAAATATAAAGGAATGCCTAAAGATGCCGTTTTATTGCCTACATCCATGTTTCTTTGCACGACTTCCCAAGAAGCCGCCGTGAGGCAAATCGATACGGCCAATATTAAGAGATGATGCGATTTCCGGATCCAAAACTTAACTTTCTTCGGGAATAAGTCGAAAACAACGGACACATTCAACTGCTTGTTGGTCCATTCCACATAGGCTAACGGCAAAAAAACGAGGAGCACCAGCAGAATGCTGTCCATCTCTTCCGTGCCGATCCAAGGTTTATTCAATGCTTTACGCATGACCACATTGACAAAGGTGAGAAAAGTCCCTATTAAAAAGCATACGGCAATTACGGTTAGAACGACCTTCCAAGCTTGCTCCGTCACACTCTTCAGCCCACTATTTTTCAAGGATAACTCCCCCGATACTTAACGATTAGTTCGTTTTGAATTGTGCCTGGATTTTGGAGATAATTTCTTTCGATCCCGGAACTCTGGCTTCAAACTTAGAGATGATCGGCTTGGAAGCTTCCACCAATTGCTGATGGAATTCGGCGCCGGGCTCGATCACTGTCACGCCCTCTTTTTTCATTTCCTCGATCGACTGGAGATCTCTCTCTTTGGCATATTGATGGGCCTCATCCGTAATTTCCACGGCAGCCTCTTTAACCGCCTTCTGCAAATGCTCAGGCAGGGAGTTTAACCAATTCGTGTTGGCCATAAATATGGAGATCTCCGCGCCTTTAGGCTCCATCAATAAATATTTAGCGCTTTCATAATATTTTCCAGAATGAAAAAAGCTTGCGGCGCTTTCCAAACCGTCAATAGTCCCCTGCTGCAGCGCCGTGAACAGCTCGGGCACGCCCATGGCTACTCCTGCGCCGCCCCAGGCGTTAATCTGATCTACCAATACAGGCGCACCCATAACGCGAATCTTTTTGCCTTTCAGGTCTTCCATTTTTTCGACCTTGTCTTTAAGCAGAATCGTACGAGGGCCGTATTCGTAATAACGCAGAGCCGTGATGCCTTGCTTATCCAAGCTTGCTTCAAACAGCTTTCCGCCTTCCCCATTCAGAAATTCCGTCGCTTTCTGTACATCTGGCCATAAATAAGGAATGTCAACGATCGTCATCAGCTCATTAAACCCGCCTAAGAACGCCGTAGGCTGCACCATACCTTGTATGGAGCCCTGCGTAAGCATTTGAAGCATCTGGTCGTTGCTTCCCAACTGGCTGGCCGGATAGAGCTCCACTTTCAATTGACCGTTGCTTTTCGCTTCGGCAGCTTTTTTAAACAGTTCCATTTCATGAGTTTGCGGATCGTTCGTTGTAGCCGTGGCAAATCTCATCGTGTAGGTTTTGCCGTCCGTCTTGGATACGTCGGACCCTTGCTTGGCTGCCGGTTCTCCATCGCTGCCGACTGACGCTGCAGGCGCAGAAGATCCGCAGGCGCTAACGAGCATCACAGACATCAACCATAACAGGACCAGACCGTGCTTTACTTTCATTTTCACTGGAAACACCCCTTATAAATATGTATTTAGCTTTGCCGATACCTCAGCGGCCGGCATGACGTCCGCATACTTCATATCCAGATCCAGCAAAGTGGCCTTATGCGAAACCGATATTCGGTCTTTTACGCATTCTTCAGGAATAATCACATGGTAATTATATGAAGCGGCATCAACGACGGTGGCCCGCACACAGCCTGCGGTAACGAATCCCGTAACAATTAAGGTATCGATGCCCAATGAACGGAGAATCGTCTCGAACGGAGTAGCAAAGAAAACGCTTGCATATAACTTGTCAATGACGATTTCATGATCCAAAGGCTTCAGCGGTGCTACGATTTCGTTTCCGCTTTCATTCCGGTGAAGGCGCTGCGTTCCTTCCTTCTTCATCTTCCTTCTGAAGGAATCATATACGGCGTCTTTTTCCGCTGTAATCCACCGGGAATGGATCACCGGAATCCCCTTCTGTCTGGCCAGCTTCAGCAAGACTTCTGTCTTGTCCACCGCATCCCATGCTTCCTCGCCGATACTGGAAGGATACTTGGCAATGGATTGCTCAATGGGAAGACGTTCACCGACAAAATGAACCTGCGCATCGATAATTACCAAAGCCGGAGTCTTGCCAAAACCGCGCCTTCCTCCAAAAATGCTGTTCTTTACAACCCAGGCGTCTCTCTCGTTTAAAATATCATCCCATGATGACATACGGCTTCCCCTCCCCACAATGATTAACTCATAACCAACGCAACGGCCTTATTCTAAAAGTCTTTCCTTTTTAATCCCAGGCACAAGGCCCTTTTCCCGCATGACGGAATCCAACCAGGCAGGAAGAGCCTGCCCCCTTGCAATCTCCTCCTTCCGTTTGATCTCCCGCTGTTCTGATTGTTTCATCTTGTCAAGCACCGAAGACAGCCCTTCTCTCTGAATGATGACCACTCCATCGTCGTCCCCGACGACGAGATCCCCCGGGCGAACGACAACACCGCCGCAAGTCATCTCTCCATTAACAAAGCCTGGACCGTTTTTCTCTACGCTGACCGGAGCTGTGCCCCGGCAAAAAACGGGGAAATCGAGCCGCCGGATGGCGGCGCCGTCGCGAACGATCCCGTCTACGACCAGACCACCCAATGCCAGAGCCATCGCCGTATGCGTCATCAGCTCGCCCCAGACGGCCCTGCGCTGCCCGCCATTGGTATTGACGACCAGCACGTCTCCCGGCCGCGCCAGCTGCAGCGCTTTGTAGAGCATCAGATTGTCATTTGCAGGAAGATCGACCGTAACGGCACTGCCCCACACCCGTTTTCCGGAGCCGAGCGGCTTGATCCCAGGGTCCATAGCCCCTGTCCGATTTTGCGAATCCGTTACGTCCGTTGAGCTTGCATGCTGCAGTTGTTGGATTAAAGCGGCATCCGCCCTATCGAATGTTTCGATAAAGCCGAAACCGATCCCGCCAATGATGCTTGGTTCTTTCATTTAATGGGCTCCTTCCATTCTGTCCGCCTGAATCATCTGCGAGGCCGCCTGGATGGCTTGAATGATCTGCCCGTAGCTGGCACATCGGCATATATTTCCGGACATAAACTCTTTAATCTCATCCTCGGACGGATCGGGGTTTTCCTCCAGCAATTTTTTGGCCATCAGAATCATGCCGGGCGTACAATAACCGCATTGGAATGCCGTATGCTCCATAAAAGCTTCCTGCACCGGATGAAGCGCGTCCTCTGTTTCCAAGCCTTCAATCGTCACGATCTCTTCCCCGTCTGCGGCTGGCGCCATATAGAGGCAGCTGCTGACCGGATTTCCGGAAACGATGACGGTGCATACGCCGCACAGTCCGAGCGCGCAGGTTTCGCGGGCACCCCCCAAGTGAAACCGGCTGCGCAGAACATCAAGCAGGCTCTCACCCGGAGAAACTGACGCGGAAACCTGTCTTCCGTTTAACTTAAAGCTGATTTGCTTGTTCAAGTTGATCGCTCCTTACGTTTAGATTTGCTGCTGTAATTCCGAGGTTCTTTGTTGTTGAACTTCCCTGATGGCCCGCAAGACTTTCTCCGGAGTCAACGGCATACTTTTGACCCTGGCTCCTGTCGCCTGATAAAGAGCATTGGCGATCGCGGGCTGGACGCCGAAGGATGCCGTCTCGCCCACTCCCTTGGCACCGAACGGCCCCTCCGGATGGGGAACCTCCACGATGATCGTTTCTGATTTGCCCGGCAAATCTTTAAATGTAGGAACCTTGTAATCGGCCATGTTCGCATTGATCATTTGACCGTAATCGTATCGGCATTCTTCAAACAACGCTTGCCCGATCTGCATCACCGCCGCACCATATAACTGCTGATGGACCTGGAATGGATTGATGGCCTTGCCGACATCGCCGGCCGACACCATGTGCAGAATATCGATTTTGCCCGTTTCGGTATCCACCTCGATTTCAACCGCCGTTCCTCCCGGAAACCAGAAAATGGCCACATCCTCCGATTGACCCGTTTCAGGATCGGGGCTTTGATAATGACTTTCAAATACATATTTTCCGATGATACAGCCCGCCGGCATATGAAAGATGTCTTTGATCGCCTCTTTTAACGTCATCGCCAGTTCGGGGCGTCCTGCAACATGCACCTTTTCATCCGCAAGAGACAAAAGCTCCGCGGACACATCATATTTTCCGGAAACATGAGCAAAAATTTGATCCCTGATGTCCTCGGCCGCTTTCAAAATCGCATTGCCCATATAAAACGTCGAGCGGCTTGCGGCAGTTATGGTATCGTAAGGCGTGACATCGGTATCGGGGTGTACTACGGTGACCTTTTCGAGAGGTAATCCAAGCACCTCGGCGGCGATTTGTCCCATCATGGTGTCCGAACCCTGCCCCATATCTACTGTGCTGCAGAATACCGATGCGCTGCCGTCGGCGAACAGGTTGACGATCGAGCCAGAAATCGACGGAGTTAATACGGCTTTTAGTCCAATCGCCGTTCCTTTGGCACGGATTTTGCTTCCGCTGCGATGTATGGCACCAGCCTGTTTTTCTTTATAAAATGCCGTCCATTCAATGCTTCTGTCCAATTCCTCAATAATTTGATCAAGACCGACCGAAGTCATTTTTTGCCCTGTGGCGTGGATTTTCCCCTCGGTCAGCACCTGCTTGCGGCGGAAATCGAGCGGGTCCCATCCCATTTTGGCCGCAATAATATCCATTTGCGATTCATATGCCCACACCAGCTGCGGTACGCCGAAGCCCCGGAAAGCCCCGGCAGGAACATTATTCGTATATACGCAGTAGGAGTCGATGCTCACGTTCGGTATATCGTATGGGCCTGCTGCGGTAAAGCCTGATTTTTGCGTAATCCGCGGGCCGATATCGGCATAAGCGCCCGTATCCCAGTACACCTGACAATCGCGGGCGACAATGCGTCCGTCGTTCGTGACGCCGGTACGCATCTTAAAGACCGTTGCATGCTTGGTCAGCGTAATAAATACTTCCTCCATCGTCAGCGCCAGTTTCACCGGTTTTTTCACGATCAGCGCCAGCACCGCAACCAAGGCTTCGATTTTGACATAAAGCTTGGTTCCGAAGCCTCCGCCCAAATAAGGGACTCGAACGCGAATCTGGCTTTCCGGCTTTTTCAATACATAAGCGACCTCACTGCGGATAAATGAAGGGCTTTGATTGGCCGTCCAAATATTCATCCTGCCGTTGGAATCCAGTTGGGCAACCGCCACGTGCTGCTCCATGGGAAGATGAACCGCCGCAGGCGTCCGGAACGTATCCTCGAAGATATGATCCGCTTCCGCGAAGCCTTTCTCCAGATCCCCGTGACGCAGCTTATAATGCAAGCAGACATTGCTCCCTTCCTTAGGCAGCAGATTTTTCAAATCCGCAAAGCTGCCGGCGGGCCTGATCACTTCATGAACGATTGGCGCTCCTTCTTTGGCCGCCTCAAGCACATCGAATACAGGCTCCAGTTCTTCATAATCTGCATTGATATAGTTGACCGCATCGGCGGCAATGGCCGCAGTTTCGGCAATAACGGCAGCAACCGGATCACCTATGTAACATACCTTGTCGAATGCCAAAACCGGCTGATCGCGAAACGCAGGACCGTAATGCATATGGATGTCCATATTCTGCAAATCGGCGCCGGTTACGACCTTTACGACTCCGGGGATTTGCTCCGCTGCGCTGGTATCAATGCTTTTAATCCTTCCATGCGGCACCGTGCTTCGCAGCACCTTGATATGCAGCATGCCTGGAAGCTCCATGTTCATCACGTATTCGGCCTGGCCCGTAATCTTCCCTTTACTTTCGATCCGGCGATGAGATTGTCCTATAACCGGCATTCTGTTCACCCCTTCTGCCCTTCCGGCAATAATTGCTGTAACACCCTGCGGACATGGACCTTCAGCATTTCCTTCTTATACCAGGAACTTCCCCGTAAATCCTCGGAAGGCTCCACCGCATGAAAGGCCATTTCGGCTGCTTGCTCTATCCATGCTTCACTGCCTGGCTTGCCCAACAGCAACTGCTCGACCGCCTCCAGCTTCGCAGGCACATCCGTTACGGCGCTGACCGCCATACGCACATCGCAAAGGATTCCCTGCTCCTGCTGAATAAAAGCGGCGACCCCCAACGTAGGCCAGTCGTCGTTGGACAGTGTCGTATATTTGATGTAAGCCCCCTTCAACCCGGGGTCGGTCTTGGGTAAAAGCACTTCCGTGACCAGTTCGTCGGGGCGGACAGCCGTCACATAATAGCCTTGGAAAAAGTCAGCCAGCGGAATCCATCTGTCTCCCCTTACACTTTCCACTTTCACCTTGGCATCCAAGGCCAACAGGATCGGTGGCAAATCCAGATGGGCATCTCCGTGTGATAAATTGCCGCCAATACTGGCCACATAGCGGATTCTCGGGTTAGCCACATGATGAAGCGCTTTCGAAATGACCGGATAGTTTTGTTCGATGAATGGAGATGTCTCCATTTCCCGCAGCGTAGTCATCGCGCCGATCCGCAGGTTCCCATCATTATCCGGCCGAATGTAATTTAACTCACACCTCACCTTTTTCAAACTGATTAACCGTTCCGGTTGATAAATCCCCTGCTTGATGATCAACGAAAGCGCGGTTCCTCCACTAACCACACGGGTCAGATCATCTCCCGACGCCAGCGCATGCTTCACATCCTCCAGCGTTTCCGGTTCCACCCATTCAACATTCAGCATCCTGCCATCCTCCTCCCTCAATATCGGTTAATGTTGCACTTCCGTAGGCTCCAGCGCCTGCCGGATATTCTCAGCGAACTGCCCGCCCATCTCCGCCGCTTTTGAGCGAAATGCGGATTGTCCCAGCGAGCCCAGCTTACCGGCCATGCTCATATCCATGATGTAATGAACCTGAGTAGCTCCTTCAGCCGGTGCGGTCAGATTCATTTGGGCCTTCATTTTCAGCTGTCCGACCAGCGACATCGGTTTCCCGTCCACCTCGGACACAAGCTGCTGTGGAGGCGTCATTTCCGTAATCCGAACATTCAGATGAAAGCGGAGCTTCATAAAAGCGATTTGTACGGAAGCCACAGCCCGGTATATCCCGTTTCCCATATCCTTGACTTCCTCACAGCCTGGCAGGCATCGCGCCAGAGATTCGGTATCCATCAAAAAGTGCCATACCTTCTCCTGGTCCGCTTTAATTTCAAACTTGTCTTCAATGATCATTCCTTGAACCTCCCGTTTATGAATTCCAGGCCAGATCAAAAATAGCCGCTGCCCTTGTCGGGCCGGCAGTTCCGCCTCTAACCTTGAGCGGCAAGCCGATATAGATAAACCTTTTTCCTGCAACCGCTTTCAAATCACCTAAGTTTTCCGTATTAAGCAGCCCCCTTTCGCGGCAAACGGTATGTGCGGGCTTCCATTCTTCTCCCTGATGGGGGCTGACATCGATACTGACCGCATCGATTCCGATATGAATCGCTCCCTGATCGGCAAGCCACTCCGCCGCTTCCCGGTCCAAGCCCGGATTTTTCTGATGATAATCGGGCCTGGGAAAATGACGTTCGTATGTACCGGTATAAATCAGTACGGTACCGCCAGGCGGTATGGTCAAATCGGCTTTACGGCAAGCATCCTGCAATGCGTTCCTCGTAATAAAAGCAGAATCGGGGACATGGCTTACATCCAGACAAACCGCAGGTCCTATACATTTCTCCAGCGGGATTTGTTCAATCGATAGAGCATTCTTGTCCGGATCCATGTGTGTAAACGAATCCGTATGCGTTCCCGCATGCTCCGACATCAGCAGCGTATTGACGGCAAACGTCCATTTACCGTCCTCCTTCACGGTTAACTGTGTCATCGGAAAAATCACGGTGGGCTGGTGACCCGGATAAACAGGCTGGCCTCTAAAAACCTCTTGCGACAGATCAACAATTCGCGGCAATGGGAACACTCCTTTTCGAAAATAATATTTCTTCCTGAAACTTAGTTTACTATTCAGTCTAAAAAAATTTATATACATGGTTTCAGGGCATCGTTATCTTTCCCGATTTATTAGGGCTATAGCCCAGATCAAATGACCTGAGAAGCGATGCATCAAATAAATCGACTTCTTCCCTGCAGATATGGACAAGCTCCTCGATCCGGCTTGCCGTCATTTTAAAGTGAGGCGCGGCGGTCACCAGCATAGCGACGACTTGTTCATCCAAAGTGATCGGTACAGAAACGGCAATGACATCTTGATTGATTTCCTGATCTGCGATGGCATAGCCCTTGGAGCGAACCTCCGCCAAATTCTTAAGAAGGGTGTCCAGATCGGTGATCGTGTGCTCCGTATATGCTTTTAGACCATTTTGGCTGATAATCGAGGTCACTTCCTGATCGGTCAAGCTCGCTAACCAAACCTTGCCGACAGCCGTTGCATGATATGGGGCTTTCTGGCCTAACATGGAAGCAACTCTTAAGGGATTGGTTCCCTCCGCCTTCTCGATGAAAAAGATACCCTCCTTCTTCACCACCGCCAATTGAACCAGCTCGCCGGTTCGTTTGGCAATCCGTTCCAGCATCGGATAAAAAATATCATTGATCTCCAGAGCATTGATGTGGCGATAAGCCATGCTCAAGAAATAAAATGACAGCTTGTAGTAACGGGTTTTGCTGTCCCTTTCTACATACCCTCCCTCGAGCAGGGTGGTTAAAATCCGTGAAATGACACTTTTCGGAAGCTGTGTCCGGTTTTCCAATTCGGTCACGCTGACGCCGTTGACTTCACCCACCAAAATTTCCATGACTTGAAAAGTACGTTCCACTGCAGCCAAGGCGCTGTATGCGGTCATCCATGTTTCCTCCTGCCTAACCTAATGACTACTTCAGATGTAATCGATGTTCGTGGATACAATACCAAAACCCAATTACTTCCTGAAACTTAGTTTACTATGGTTTTTGCATTAATTCAATACATTTTTCATGTTTTTTTGCAGATTTATACAAATTGCTGACCTATGAATGAAACTATCAGCGCTGCTCCCGTATTGTTCGGCATAAACCTAAAGTTTTCGTTATGTAAACCGATGATTTCCATATAATTGTTATAAAAGACTCATATGCTCAGCGGGAGGAATGTATGCTTATGGCAATTCGGCCCCCAATATTAAAAAAAGGCGATACGATTGGAGTCGTGACATTGGGAAGTCCATTAGATGTAGAAGTCATTAATGCGCGGGTAGATACTCTGAAAAGTATGGGGTTTAATGTCGTACTGGGGGATTATGTCTATTCCCGGAACGGATTTCTTGCGGGCTCAGATCAGGAACGGGCCTCGGATTTGATGAAAATGTTTGAAAACCCGCAGGTCAATATGATTCTGCCGTCGCGAGGAGGAGTAGGAGTCGCCGGTATTCTTCCGTATCTTGATTATCATCTGATTCATAATAATCCAAAAATTATAACAGGCTACAGCGATATCACGATCTTGTTAAACGTGCTTTATCAACAAGCTAATTTAATCACCTTTCAAAGCCTTCTGCTGATTGATTTCAGACCCGATACGCCTGCATATAATTTCAACCAGTTTTTTTCCGCTACGTCTTCCTATTCTTCTTATCGGCTCATTCAAAATCCCCCGGGAATCCCCTTAATCAGCAAAGTGCAGGGCAATGTGACCGGTCCTCTCGTCGGAGGCAATCTGACATCGTTTGTCGGTACGTTGGGCACACCTTTTGAAATCGATACGAGGGGTAAAATTCTGCTCATAGAAGACACACACGAACCCACCAATACCATCTACAGATATTTGAACCATTTGAAACTGGCCGGAAAGTTCCGGGATTGCACCGGTATCGTTATGGGCGAATGTACCGGCTGTCAGTTCGCTTACGGCAAATCATACGAAGACCTGATCAACGAATTCATTGTCCCGCTGGGGAAACCCCTCATGACGAACCTTGCAACCGCGCATGGAACATATAAAGCGGCGCTCCCCATCGGCGCGATGGTGAATTTAAATACGTATAACCATACATTGGCCGTGCTTGAGCCTACGGTCAGCCTATAGACGCATCGGGCCTGCTTCCGTCGGGATGGCAGGCCAAATATCCGACGGGAATGGAGGCTCATCAATATCGGTAAAATTAAGGATCTTAAACGAACATCCCCTAGCTTCAAAAGCAAAGGGATGTTCGTCCAAGATCATTTATTCCTTCGGATGAATCATATCCTCCGGACGTACGATGGAGTCAAACTGCTCCGAGGTTAAATAACCGCTCCTTAAAGCTGCTTCCTTCAGAGTCAGGCCTTCCTTATGCGCAAGCTTGGCGATGGATGCGGCCTTCTCATACCCGATATGCGGGTTCAACGCGGTGACGAGCATCAGAGATTGCTCCAGATGACGGTCAATGACGGCGCGGTTAGGCTCAATACCAACAGCGCAATGGTCGTTGAATGAATTCATCGCATCCGACAGAAGCCGGACGGATTGCAAGAAATTGTGGATGATGACAGGCTTGAATACATTCAGTTCAAAATTCCCCTGACTTGCTGCAAATCCAATCACCGCATCATTGCCCATCACTTGGCAAACCACCATCGTGAGCGCCTCGCTCTGCGTAGGGTTCACCTTCCCGGGCATAATCGAGCTGCCCGGCTCGTTCTCGGGGATTTTGATCTCGCCGATTCCGCTTCGCGGACCGCTGGCCAGCCAGCGAACGTCGTTGGCGATTTTCATCAAATCCGCTGCCAGCGCCTTCAATGCTCCATGAGTGTATACGATTTGATCGTGGCTTGTCAGACCATGAAATTTATTGGCGGCGGAGACGAAGGTCCTGCCGGTCTCCCGTGATATTTCTGCCGCTACGGTTTCTCCGAATTTCGGATGCGCGTTCAAACCGGTACCTACGGCTGTCCCGCCAATAGCCAGCTCCTTCATGGATTCTACGCTTTGGCGAATCATCCTCCCGGTGGTATCCAGCATCGCCCACCAGCCGCTGATTTCCTGCCCTAAAGTAAGCGGCGTAGCATCCTGCAGATGAGTTCGTCCGATTTTGACGATATCGGCGAAGGCTTCCATCTTGCTTCGCAGCGTCTCCTTCAGCTTGTCCAGAGCCGGCAGCAGCTGCTCCTCCACCGCCAACACTCCAGCGATATGCATTGCGGTCGGGAAGGTATCGTTAGAGCTTTGCGACCGGTTCACATCGTCATTGGGATGAATACGGATGCTGCTCCCCTTCTCTGCGAGCAGCTGCGTGGCCCGAGCGGCGATGACTTCATTGGCGTTCATATTTGACTGCGTACCGCTTCCGGTCTGCCAAACGACCAGCGGGAATTGGTCGTCCCACTTCCCGTCGATCACTTCGGCTGCCGCCGCCGTGATCGCTTCAGCCTTCTCAGGTTCAAGCTTGCCCAGCTTAAGATTTGCCTGTGCGGCCGCTTTTTTCAGCAGCGCAAAAGCGCGTACCACTTCTACAGGCATTCGTTCCGTTCCGATGCGGAAATTTTCACTGCTTCGCTGCGTCTGCGCCCCCCAAAGCTTGTCTGCGGGAACCTTGATTTCCCCCATCGTATCTCGTTCAATTCTGTATTCCATGTGGGCTACCTCCTTTGTTTAATGTCATTTTACCATAGATTACCCATTATTATGAAATATACATTGATAAAGTTTCGACAAAGGCTGAACACACCGGGGGCTTAACGGCGCATGGAAGAGGCTTGCCTTCCGTCAGGAGAGTAAAACACATGAGCCGGGGATCGCAATGATCCCCGGCTCCGGATTTATCCTTTCATGGTTAAGACGATTCTTTGGAAGTCACATAGCCGCTGGCCGCTCCATAACCGGCAATCATCAGCATGACGGCAGAGGCCAACAAAAAGATCAACGGAAGGGTCCACCCATTCGTTACATCATGAAGCAAACCAAAAAGTGTCGGTCCCGTAGCCGCCATCAAGTACCCTACAGCTTGAGCCATGCCTGATAATTCGGCGGCTTGCTGCGAATCGCGCGTTCGAAGAACGAAGAACATCATAGCCAAACTAAATGCGGAACCTACTCCAATACCGAGCAGTATCATCCATAGTACGACCAAGGATAAATTGCCGCTAAGCAATCCGAGGCAGCCAATAATCAGTGAGATCCCGGTCATGATTACCAATTGGCGCTGATTCGAAAATCGGCTTGCCAGCACAGGAACGGCAAAGGTGAGCGGCAAAATGATAAATTGGAGCAGCGAAAGCATCCAACCTGCCGTTTCATTGCTCATTCCCCGTTGCTGAAGGATTTCCGGGAGCCACGCGACCATCATATAAAATACTAATGATTGCGATCCCATATAAATCGTCACGCTCCATGCCAGGCGTGAGCGCCATAACTGACCGCCCTTCTTGTTGACCTGGGCAATGGGGGTATGACGGCGATGACGCAGCTGCGGGAGCCAAATCAGAATCGCGGCAAAAGAAAGAAGCGCCCAGCATCCCAGTGCTGCGCCCCAACCCAATCCAAGTCCTCCGGTAATCGGTATGCTGATTCCTGAAGCGATGGCCCCGCATAAGTTCATGGAGACGGCATAAATGCCTGTCATGACTCCGATGCGTTCAGGGAACTCCCTTTTCACCAGGCTGGGTACAAGTACGTTGCATACCGAAATCGCAAGCCCCAACAATAAAGTACCCAGAAACAACATGCCAACTCCAGGAATCGATCGTATCAATATCCCTATGGTCAGAACAATCATCCCCGCAAGCAGGGTATGTTCAATGCCTATCTTGCGGGCAAATCGGGGTGCAAACGGAGAGAGCAGTGCAAAAGCAAGCAGCGGCAGGGTGGTCAAAGCCCCGGCCAATGTATTCGAAATTCCTGTTGCGTTCCGAATCTCTCCAATGATCGGGCCGACGGCCGTAATCGGCGCACGGAGATTTGCAGCAACCAATATGATTCCTGCCAAAAGCATGGAAAAGCCTGCACGTGTTTGCAGGCGTTGATTCACTAATTCCTGTTGCAGCATGAAGCAGTTACTCCTCTCTATTGTCGCTTTGCAGCATGTGTCGGGAAGCTTCTATATAATCGCGAACAGCTTGCGCCGCACCATCGGGATTACCGTCTATGATGGCCTGGATCAGCTCGCGGTGTATCCTGGTATGATGCTCTAAAAGAACAGAATGATCCAGCACGCTGCCGATCGTTTCTCTCACACCTTCCGTGATATGTTCATACAATTCTTTGAGCACGCTGTTGTGGGCCGCACCAATAATGATCTTGTGAAGGTCCAGGTCAGCCTTTAAATAGGCGTCCGTGTCTTTCATCGCTGCCGCTGCGTCATATTCGTTCAAGCATCTGCTTAAAACCTCAATGTCCTCATCGGTACGCCGTACGGCCGCTAAACGAGCGGCTTCCTGTTCCAGAGCGTACCGAACCTCCAGCGTCTCCACAATATTGGAACGGCGCAGGCGGCGCAGCAATACGGCGCCAAGACCGCTTGAAGAGCTTACATATGTACCGTCGCCTGGACGAACGATCAGAAGTCCTGTATGAACGAGCGCCTTCACAGCCTCCCGTACCGTATTCCTGCTTACTCCAAGCTGCTGAACAAGATCTGGCTCAGCCGGAATGCGTAATCCCACCGACCATTTACCCGTCTCAATAAGAAGCTCCATTTGAGCTACGACTTGTTCAACCAGTGTCGTTCGCGATGCCCGCTTGAGCCCCAATAGTCAACCCTCCAAACATCGGATGTTTAATTTTGATATTATAACGCTAATCCTGGAGTTTGAACAGTCCCCTTTCCTCATCCTGATAAGCAATAACAGAAGCAATGGCGTCTAAAAACAACCTTTTTTATCGAATCATGTAATAAGACTTAAAAATTTTGGAAGCTAAGAGGTATACCACCATGAGATTCGTGACCAAAACCAGGCTGGACTATCTTCAATCCATGATTCAAGCCATGGGAAATGATGATGAACATAAACTGGCATTGCATATCCTCGAATCCATTAAACGGGATATTGAAGAAAATTATGCGGAAATTAAAAAACCGATCCGGCTGCATGATAAGCTGAAGGATCGGTCCGAAAATACATATTGAAGGCAGGTTCGGTTCAATACATTTTGTTGCATTTATGTAAACTATGTTTACACCTTCGCCCGATTAAGTGTAAAATAAGGCAAAAACAAAATCGGGTGATCACCATGAGGATTGGCTTCCGCACGATTAAAACCGCGATTGGCGTCAGCATTTCCATCCTGCTGGCACAGGCCTTGCAGTTGGAATACTATACGGCTGCGGGGATATTAACCCTTCTGTGCATTCAGAAATCCCGCAAGCAGTCCACCCAAGCTGTGATCAGCCGTTTTTTCGCCTGCATAGCAGGTCTCTTGTTTTCGAGCCTATTATTTGAAGTGATCGGATACCGGCCCTATTCCTTTCTTGTACTTCTGCTGTTATTCATTCCTTTTTGCGTTCGCTTCCGGATTCAGGAAGGAATCGCGAGCAGCTCCGTTATCGTTATGCATGTCTACATGCACGGGAAAATAGAGCCTTCCTTCTACTGGAATGAAATTCAGGTCATGTTGGTGGGGCTGGGTGTGGGCTTGCTGATCAATTGGTATATGCCTAGTATCGACAAAGAGCTCAACCGTTACAAAGAAGAAGTGGATCAACTGATTTCAAAGATTTTGAACGAAATGGCCAGCTACTTGAAAGAAGGCTATACGCTTTGGGACGGGAAGGAGCTGCTTTTGCTGTCCGATACTCTCCAAAAGGCCAAGCGTCTGGCCATTCTGGATGCAGAGAACAATCTGCTGCGCAAGGAGAATTCATATCAAGCCTACTTTGAACACAAGCAGAGGCAGTATGATATTCTCGAACGGATGCTGCCCTCCATTTCAAGAATAACCGTGCAAATGGAACAAGGGATACGGATCGGGGACTTCGTTCAAGAATTGAGCCATCACCTGAATAACCGCAGTCAAACCGCCTATTTTCGCGAAAAGCTGCGCGATATCAGAGATTACCACAAGCATCTTCCCTTGCCTGAATCAAGGAACGAATTCGAGAATCGGGCCAGCCTGTATACGGTAGCTAACGAGCTCGAGCGTTTCATTAATACGATTTGAGCAAGAACCGGAGGGGCGTTCCATGGAACGCTCCTCTACCTTCGTTTTCTTTACAGTGCCAATTAACCCGGTCCCGATCAATAACACCGGCAGAGATTCAGATAGAAGATTCCGTAAACGATACTGAACTTCCGCATGGAGGAATGTTAACGTCCGGACGCCAATACAATAGGAATATCCACGCACGGGAAAGAGGTGTTAACCTGTGTACTTTACTCAACCCTGGCATCCGGCCTCAAGGATGAATCCCTCCGTTCACCATCACCGCCAAATCATCGAGGTATCGGGTGAAGGAACCGTGTCTGCCCCTCCCGACAGAGCCGTTATTGATTTAGGTGTCATCACGGAGAACCCGAGCCTCTCTGACGCCCAAAGAGACAATGCCGCCTCCATAGCCAACATCGTTCACTCCCTCGTACAGCTGGGCATTCCCAAAGAACAGATCCAAACGGTAACTTACAGAGTCGACATCCAATATAATTATGTAGAAGGAAAACAAATCCTCAGAGGTTATCAAGTGACGCATATGCTTCAAATCACCCTGGAACAGATAAATCAAACCGGACTTGTTGTCGATACGGCTGTGAACCATGGGGCGAACTCCGTTTCCGGCATCCGATTCAGCATAGCGAACCCCGACATGTATTATAACCGCTCCCTTGCCTTAGCCGTCAAAAATGCCGA
This sequence comes from Paenibacillus naphthalenovorans, assembly GCF_900099895.1. Classification (GTDB taxonomy): domain Bacteria; phylum Bacillota; class Bacilli; order Paenibacillales; family NBRC-103111; genus Paenibacillus_G; species Paenibacillus_G naphthalenovorans. The sequence goes on along the minus strand of NZ_FNDY01000001.1, from coordinate 471,556 downwards.
AGCCAAGGCCATTACCATCGCCAGAACGATAGGTGCGACTCTGATTACACTTCCGGTGAAGGTTCAGGAAGAAGCCCGTTCACGGGAGCCCATACCTTATCAGGCCTCGCTGATGGCCCAAAGTGCGCCCGCCACACCGATCCTGCCGGGAGAATTGAAAATTACTGCTGCGATCAGGGCCGCATATACTTATGCTTAAACGTTTGTCCGCTCAGTCTTCTTTCCGTCCGGAAGGGAGGCATAACGATTAAAGCCTTAGCCTTTTTCGTTTTTTTACAGTTCCGACAATATACAGAACCAAGGGTATGCCTACAAAATTGATTGGGAAAATATACGGCATCCAAATAGTTTTGGGATAGTCGATGGAGGATTCAACGATATTGTTATAGCTCAATGCGAGAATGATTCCCGCCAGCGCCACAAACCAAATCATGATCTTCCATTGTCTAATATGCAGCCATTGTGCTGTTCCGTAGCTCATAATAAATATGTAAACGGATAATTTGATGCAAACACTTAAAAACCAGACAATGACAATGATGCTTTCAAGGTTTTGGATAAATTCCATGAAGGAAATATATCGAATCATCTCAAAAAACGGGTACCACATTTTTGCGCTCAAATGAGGTCCAAACGTCATTAAGCTGGCCAATACGGACAACGATAAAAAAAAGGAAGCGATGCCGACTCCCCACAGAGCTCTTGACACAACTTTTTTTTGATCATTGACAAAACAGGTTAACATCAACAATATGGTAGACGACTCCCCTAAAAAGGCAAGAGGCGGTATGGCACCTTTTAATATATTTATCCTTCCGGAGTCGGCATAAACGGGAAGCACCCGATTGACATCCATATTGATGACGCCCAGCAGCAAGACAAGTCCAAAAGCGAAAAATATAATCGGTCCCACGATTTCACTGCACCTTCCGATCCCTTGAATCCCGCCGTGGTACGTTACATAGATTACGGGGATAAGCACCAGCAGAAGAATAAGAAGAAGCGGTGTCCTCGTGAACATGATCATGTCGATAAAATCGGACGCCTGCCGGAGAATGATGGGAATGACGGAATACCATTGAATAAAATAAGGAATGACAATGATTTTGCCAAGCCATTTTCCCAAGATGCTCTGGCTGAATTCGATAAACGTCAGGCCGGGATAAAGCAGGCTCAATTTTACCGATACCACCGTAATGAAAATGGCCGCGGCACCTGCTAATAAAAACGAAATCCATGCATCTTGTTTCGCATCCATAATGGAGGGCGAGGCGGTCAGCAGGATTGACATTCCAAGTTCGAATGTGGCTAACAGCCAAAGAATTTGCCGGCTTGACAGTTTCATTATTTTATCGCCCCTCCCTTCTGATGCAGCGGCAGCCCCGTAAGTCCCGTATTTTTGATTTTCAGGTCAACTCTAATGGACAGCTCGGCTTTCCGAAACTTCTCGTTCCATGTCTCTTTCATTTTTTTCCAAGCGTACGGATGTTTTTTATGGATAGCTTTCCTAAAGCCGAAAACGTCTGTTCCATAATTTTTTTGTACCTTTTTGATCATGTTCAGCATATCCTTTTGAACCGTTTCCTCAAGTGTTTTTTCCAAAACTTTAAGATTATTGAGCTCCTTCAAATCCAAATTAGTATTATTTTCCAGTATTTTTCCGGTCCCTTCCAAGAAGATTTCAAAGGAGATTTTATCTCCGGTTATGACCGGTTTAATTGTACTTTTAAAATAGTCCCCATCATACGAAATATTGCCCTCGCCTTCAGGAATATGGGCTATAATCGTATTTTTTTTCAATCGATTCAAAAGCCACAATCGTTCAACCGCTTCTTTATAACTCAAATATCCGATCAAGTTTAGTTTTTCATCAAAAATAGCTCTGCCGCCAAGCCGAATGGCTGAGCTGTCTTTATTCCGGACAATTTCAACCGTCGGTACTGTCGGACTTTCCTCATCGCCACTTGCTGCCATAAGAAAATCCGCTAAGGTTGTGGTTGCGGAAACGGCTTCCAGACGAATTTTATGTGCAGCGATGGCAGGTACCTTCTCAAACGGGTAAGAAACGTTTAAAAAATGGTTAGCCGTCTCCCCTTTAACAACAAATATATCGCTTCTAAGTCTGACATCCGGATTTCTGCTGTATTCATCAATCAGTTTTGAGATCCCATGCCTGGCCAATTTTTCTCCGATAAAAATCGACCTTCGGTGACCGCCGAAGACGGTTCGGGAAAGCTTGTTTTGAATTCTTCGAGATACATCCATTAAATTTTTTCCCTTTGCCGTTTCAATAAAATAGGCTTTTTCCGGTCCGCTTTTTCCGTCACTGCTTAACTTAGAAGGCAAAATAAACTGAGCGCTTCCGAAATAAGTTCCATCTTCGGATAAATCCATGCCCCATCCAAGTAAAATGGCAAGATCGTTTAATTCCTTACGGTCCCAGCATCCTGTTATCACAATGGAAAGCAAGCTTAATAGAATCAACAGCTTCTTTTTCATTCTACTTATTCCTCTGTTCCTGAGCCTGGTTTTTGATTCTCTGGAATTCGTTTTTTGTTGCGTCCGCTCACTAAAGAAGGGCGATATTGCAGACTCCATCGCGGCGCACGTATTAATACATCCTTCATGTTTGCCGGGATCTGCGGAGCTAACGGACTCATATAAGGAACTCCAAACGAACTCAGACAAACTAGATGGATTAATATGCAAACCGCTCCAATCATTACGCCAAACAGTCCAAGGGTCCCCCCCAAGATGAGCATCGGAAAGCGAAGCAGCCGATAAGCTGTTCCAAGATTGTATCGCGGGATAGCAAACGATGCTATCCCTGTCGTTGCCACGACGATAACCATAGGTGCAGAAATAATCCCTGCTTCTACGGCAGCTTGTCCAATAACAAGCGCACCTACAATGCTTACAGCTGAACCTATCGGTTTGGGAAGTCGAATGCCCGCTTCGCGCAATCCTTCAAACATAAATTCCATCATCAGCGCTTCAACAGCAGCAGGAAATGGTACCCCATCTCTGGCAGCGGCAATGCTGATTAACAAATTGGTTGGAATGAGCTGTGGATGAAATGTAGTGGTTGCTACGTATAGCGAGGGAAAAAATAAAGCAATGTTTAACAATAAATAACGAAGCCAACGAACGAAGGTAGTATATATAAACCGCTCGTAATAATCCTCCGACGCTTGAAGTCCAGCCCAAAACGTCATGGGAACAAGCAATGTAAATGGAGTGTTATCTATGATGATGGCCACTTTTCCTTCGAGAAGTCCCGCGCATACAATATCAGGCCGCTCGGTATTTTGCACCTGAGGGAAGGGGGAATAAGGAAGATCTTCAATAAAATCCTCGATATAACCGGAATCCACTACCCCATCGATTTGTATGCGTTTGATTCTCTTGCGGACTTCCTCGAGCACGACATCCTGCACGATCCCCTCGATATAGGCAATGACAATATCCGTCTTTGAGAATTTTCCAACCGAATAGGTTTCCATCTTGAGTTTTGAACTTCGAATTCTCCTGCGTATAAGCATCGTATTGGTCCGAAGCGTTTCAGTAAAGCCGTCCCGCGGCCCACGAACAGTGCTTTCTGTAGTCGGCTCTTCAATACCCCGCTTATCGAATCCTTTCAAATCAGCTATAATGGCCTGGTTTTCTCCATCCACAAGAATAGCCGCATCGCCTTTTAAAACATGATCCACCAGATCGTTCAAACATGAAGCCATTTGAACTTGAGCAACGGCAATAAGCCTCTCATCGATGACAAACCTAACATCTTGAAGAATCCCTTCAAGGAGCGGTTTTAAAACAACTTCTTCCAGTGTTTTGGTATCACATAACCCATCGACATAAATCAGCAATAGATGTTTATTGTCGTTTAATCCTATCGGACGAAATATAACGTCAGTACAATTCCGAAATATTTCTTTCAAGCTTTTTTCATTGACGGACAGATCTTCGGACAACATCTGGCTTGGGATATCGGATTTCATTTCGACCACCTTGATTTGAACGCTTTTTTTTAAAAACAGGTGACACCAACCATGCTTTGTTTTCTTGCATAATTTACCCATTTATATGGCAATTATTCACCTGAAAGCGCCGGTGAGCATGAACCCGTATTCTCACAAAACATCCTCAAAAATGGCGGTTACCCTGCTCTCGGGCAAATACTTCAGCAGGAAGGGTTTCTTCTGCCGGAAGCTTTCGATCGTTTCTCTGCGGTAGTCCCGTCCTTGGGAACTGTTTGTCGACGCCTCCCAGAAAGAACGCCTCATCCACTCTTATATCCAATGATCTTCATCATCATCAATAAAGTCCGTCGGATAAATGCAGCCTGCCGGAAACCCGCGTTCAACCGCTTCTTTCACATCCGCCGGATTTCCGGATAAAAACAGCGAGGCATTAAATGCCTCCATATATTGAAACGGATTTCTTCCTGCAACAAATACGGCTCTGCTGATGGGAAGCTTGTAATGCTCTATCGACTTGAATACACGCAGCCCGGTATCCGGATCATTTCGCGATAGCAGCACGACTTCCACGGGCTGGTCTTCGGCAGTCGCACCATTCATGCTTAAAAGCCTTTTGATTAACGGGAATGCGACTCCTGTGTTTATAACATCCGTTTCGTGTTCTCTTTGATATTGTCTATATTCATCTTCGCCCCTGGTTCTAAATACGCTGTCCGATTCGGTTAAATCAAACAGCGCACTGGAAGCTACGGCGGTAACGAATTTATCTTCGATTTGATATGGCATAGGGTTCTCCTTTACTGGATTTAATCTTTCACTGATATTGCGTAGCCCGATCCGATATCCTTAAAATAATAAAAACATCAAGTTATTTAAACCTGATGTCTTAGAATCCATTGTTCTATGTCCTCTTCTTAATATACGCCTTCAGCTGTCTTTAGTCCCGGATATTTTGGAGTTCAATCATTGTGCTCTCACTTTTCCGATGTTTCGGTTTGTTCGGGTTTTACCCACTCCGGATATTCAACCTCCAATTTACGGAGGATTTCCTCAATTTCTTCCGCTGTGAGGATTTCCTCGATTTCTTTCCGTTGAAGAGTTTCCTCGAATTTTTCCGGTTTAAGAGTTTCTTTTTTTTCCATATTAAAGCCTCCCTGCAATTAATGATAGACTTGGATACCGAACCATAAAGACCGCAGATCGAGTAAGCGGCTGCTTTGAAAAAACAAGAAATTCTTTACTCTTATCCGATGGCAAAATCAAGGACCGCCGCCAGATCAATAATCAGAATGCTTCTTTGCCCTTCGTTCAATTTCGCAATTTCATGGATATACTTCTTTTTATTCCCGGCATCTAACGCTCCGGTACAATTTTCAAGAAGCTCCCTATGAACCATAATGACTTCTGTAACGGAATCGATAATGATACCTATACGTTCTTTTTGGTATTCAACAACCAAAAGCTTGGAACTCTTTCTTATTGAAGTTATCCCAAAAAATGTTCTCAAATTTAAAACAGGCATGATATCCCCTTTTCGGTTTACCATTCCGTCGATGAAGTCGGGAGCCCCGGGGAAGCTGTAAATTTCATCAATATTGATCACTTCACATACAAAATCGATGTTTATGCCATATTCTTCGTTATCTATTCTAAAAGCTACAATCTGCTCCTGATCCAAATATAAATTCCGCGGCCTTGCTTGGTTAGAAACGTTTCCGCTTTCTCCGCATACCTGATTCTCAAAGCGAAATGCTTTTAAATCGTTACAGGGTACTATCTTGTATGGGTCAAGAGCCATAACAACCTGTTTCCCATCATTGATATGGGCAAATTCACGTATAAACTGCATTTCGGCATATGGAATCACATGATGAGGTTGGTAAAAAAGATTATTGGGAACTCGCGCCACTTCCGACACTTTATCGACAATCATCCCATAGGAAATATCGCCGGCATCAACAACAATAATTCTGGTCGATTCATCAACCCCGCAATGCCCGGTCCCCAAGAGCTTGGCGAGATTAATTACCGCAAGAAGATGGTTCCTTACAGAAATAACGCCTTCCACATAGGACGGAGAATGGGGAACGTTTATAAGCTCAACATATCGCAGGATTTCTTTGACGTTTCTGACGTCGAGGGCATATTGCTCTCCGCCGATAAGGAAAATGACCAACTCTACTTCGTCTACATGATGTGAGCCCGGAGAAAAAGACTCCGCACGATCCAATGCGTTGCCGCTCATCAAATCTTTATTCAACTGTTCGAATTTCACAACGTTCTCCGCATCTAAAACCATAATGATGCTTTTTCCGTTATCTCCCAAGACAATTCCGCCAATTTCCCGGCTTTGATTATTCTTTAGGTTGGCCGGCGGCTCCAAAATAGATGAAGCCTTAAGGCTAATCACTTCGGAAATCCTATCGGTTACAACTCCTACATTTCTGCCATGAATGTCAGTAACGATAATCTTGCTGTCATCGTTGAATTCCTTCTCTGGCAAATATAAACACCTGCGAATGTCGACAACGGGCAGAATGCTGCCCCTTAGGCTACACAAGCCTGCGACATGCGCAGGGGCATGGGGAACCTTCCTTATGCCGTCAACCTTTATGATTTCTCTTACATGCTTCAGCCTGAACGCAAACTGTTCGGCTCCCACCCGGAAAACAACTAACTCAACATCGCCAACCTCTACGTTATGTAAGACTTCACCGCTTGCCTGATTTTGAAAATCCCCTTCAGCAAACGCCAAAAGCGCTTCTTCCGGACGGGATGGCAGCGTCCCCCCTATATCTTGTAGTTGCAGCATATCCGTCGGCTCGTCAATCCGAGCGGCGACTGGATCTTTATCCGCTTTTTCCGCCTTTTCCTTTTTTCTTCTCATTTCATTTTTCATCTTTTCCAAATTCGATTGGTCCTTTTTACTATGGCTCTTCCCGGGCATTTCTGCTTATCACCTTTTTAACGATGCTCAGAAACTGCTGTGCAGATTCATCATCATATTCAAAAACAGTTTTCCCCAGTTTCCCTGCCTCTGCGATCTTTACCCTGCGAGGGATGGGTTCGGTCAGCAAATGATCGTTCGAAACAAATTCCTTCAATAACGCTAAGTTTTCTTTGGAATCATTGGTTCTCTGATCAAACATGTTGGGCACAATAAGCTTTATCCTATCGGTGTTCAGCCTCATATCCGAAAGATATTCGTAAATGTTCCCGACAGCTCTCACAGATGCGGCTTGCAGTTGGACGGGGATGATGAGTCCGTCCGCATAACACAAGACTGCGTCATTCACCTTGCTTCGCTGGGGCCCGCAGTCCATGATCACGAAATCGTAGCCAAAACTTTCAACATCTTTCAATTTTTCTTCCAATACCAAATTTATACTCGGCAATCTGAACAACTCCGTATTGATCCTGTCAACATAACTGGAGGGCAATAAATCCAGATTGTCCCTGGCATGGATCAGGCATTCTTCAAGCAGCCTGGTCTTGTTTCTTCCAACAATAAGATCGTAAAATGTTTTTTTATAATCCTGCGATGTAAAACCAAGAAAAAGGCTCGCATCGTTCTGCCCGTCCATGTCAATCAACAATACCTTATATCCGTCAAGAGCCAGACCATGAGCAATATGTACAGCAATCGTACTCTTGCCTACTCCCCCTTTGTTGTTAAAGACAGCAAATTTGGTCATCTTTTTACTCATTTTTTCCTCCCGCAAAAGAATAGCGGATTTGTTTTATTCTAATGTTTTGCAAGCTGCATCATTTCGATCGGATTTACAATTAATACAACCTGTCCGTTGCCGAGCAAGGTCGAGCCGGAAATACCGGGTATGCCAGCCAGCTGCCCACCCAGCGTTTTCATGACAAATTCCTGTTCATTTTTTAGCTTATCCACGACAAAACCGAATTTTTCCATCCCATTGGAAATGATAACCGTATTGAACTCTTCATGATTCATGTCCCTTTCACCCAGCAAAAACAGCTTGCTCAGCCATTCAATTCCAATGACATCCCCTCTGAGGTGTACAAAATACTTGTCATTGAATTCATGGATATCATTGTTATGGATCTTTACGGTCTCGAAAATGTAATCGATGGGAATGATGTACGTTTCGTTTAATACATGGACCGTCAACCCTCTTGAAACAGCAAGGGTAAGCGGAAGCTGAATCACCATTTTTGTACCCTTATCAACTTCGCTGTCGATCATAATAGTTCCGTTGACTTTCTCGATATTGCTCTTCACAATATCCATGCCGACCCCACGGCCTGACACCTCGGTAATTTGACCGGCGGTACTGAACCCCGGCAGAAAGATCAGGTTGATCAGCTGGCCTTCCGTCATTTTTTCCGCGTCTTCTATTGCTATTAAGCCTTTATCAATAGCTTTCTGCTTCAGCAACCGGGGGTCCATTCCCTTCCCGTCATCCTCAATCTCAATATAGACATGCTTGTTTTTATTGTATGCCCTTAACGTAATCTTTCCTGCTTCGCTTTTCCCCTTCCTCCTTCTGTCCTCCGGATTCTCAATACCATGATCAGCCGCGTTTCTAATCAAATGAACAATCGGATCACTGATCTGCTCGACAATCATTTTATCAATCTCTGTACTTTCACCTTCCATGAACAATGCCATCTTCTTGCCGGTACTTTGTGAAATATCGCGAATGATTCTGGGCATTTTTTGAAATACCGTCTTTACTTCGATCATTCTCATAGACATGATGGCATTTTGTAATTCATCCGATATCCTGTTGATGGAAGCCCCTGCCCCTTTAACTTCCTTTGACATTTCCGGAAGGTTATACTCTGCATTTAATTTGGCGGCAATATGCATAAATGCGTTTTTCGCTATCAGCAGCTCAGATATCATATTCATCATCTTATCCAGTTTGTCCTGGCTTACTCTGATACTCTGCATGCTTTGCGCCAAAGCGGCTTTCTGCATTTGATCCTGACGAAGAACTTGTTTTACAGAATTGGCTCCCGAATCCATACCGACCTTCCGATCGGGCAGAGACTTTATGTAGGATAGGCAATTGTCAATTTTACTCCATATTTCTGCATGAGGTATGGAAACCCGATTGTCCAGCGCCATAGATTCCAATGAAGCTTTCAAATAGTCCACGGTCTCGTAACACAAGGATAATAAGTTTTCATCAAAATGGATTTCCCGATCTCGAATGAGTCCAAGCAGGTTTTCAAACGTATGCACAACATCGGAAAAATCCTTGACGACGGCAAATTGCGGACTCTCTTTCTGCCCCGCTGCGACAAACAGGCCTGTTCCGGCTTTTATGCTGTGAACAGCCCTAAACAGTTCGTTTATGGCGTCCCGGTTGTTTTCTTCTTTCTCCAACTTGATCAAACATTGATTTTCAATCCTGTCGATATGTTCATAGGCCTCGAACAGAAACTGTTCCTTTGCATCCCTGGATAATTTTCTCGTAAACTGTTGGGCTTGCAATATCTCCGTTTTTGCGGCTCCATACTCACCCGCTTCATTCGTTTCATTCACTGTTTGTTCTTGCTGCTTTTGTTTTTCAAATATTACATTTATTTTTTCTACAAATTCATCTATACTTTTTTCATCTTCAAAGTCTATAACCAGTTCAGCTTCTTCATTTGACGAATCATACGATTCGACTTTCCGGATCAACCGGGAAATGTGATTGCTTAATAAGTCAACGCCAGCCAGCAGATGATCAATAAGCTCGGAATCAACCTTAATGTTCTTCTCAAGGGCTGCATCAATTGCACGTTCAATTTCGTGGCTTAGCTTTGTTATGAATGCCAACCCTACAAAGGAGGAACCTCTTTTGATACAGTGAACCCTTTGAATGAGGTCATTTGCTAATTCAACGTCATCAGGAAACACCTCGAGCTTGAGAATCAGTTTTTGAAGATCTTCCTGGCATCCCTTCCATTCATCCAGAAGCATCTTCAAGAGACCGACATCCTCGGGACTAAAAGTATTGCCCATCATATACACTCCTCATTCGCCCCAAAAAGCCTCGCGCATCCTCAATTCCATAACGGCATCCTCTTTATTTCGGTTTTGAATAGACGATGGTGTCTCCAATCCTCTGCATGCGATATGCCGAGGATATCCTTCCGACAGACTCGGAATGACCCAAATAGATGATGCCTCCAGGGTTTAAGCTTCTGTAGAAATCGGATAAAACCGTCTTTCTCGATTCGTCATCAAAGTAAATGAGGCAGTTTCTGCAAAATATAAAATCACAGCCCGTTATATCGCTTACGGCGACCGAATCCATGAGATTGATTTTCATAAAGTGAACTAGCTTTTTAACACCGAGTTTCACTAAATACGATTCATGCTTTTTCGTAAAGTACTTTTCCAAATATTCAGGGGGCACATCTCGGACAGACCTGTATTCATACAAGCCGTTCTTTGCCGTGTGAAGCACATCTGTATTGATATCCGAGGCAACAATTCGCAAATTCCATTTTTCAGGTTCATCCAGCATTTCCTGAAGAATGATGGATAAGGTGTACGGCTCCTCTCCTGTCGAACATGCAGCGCTCCAGATTTTGATAGTTCTATCGTTGTTCATATTCTTTCTTCTTACAACCATAGGAAGCACTTCTTCAGCGAAATTCCTAAGCTGTGGATAATCCCGAAAAAAATAAGTTTCATTTACGGTAAGATCATTGATCAACTTGTCAAATTCGGTCGAATCTTTGGAAAACTTTAGTATGCGATAATAATCATGAATACTGTCTATTCCCAGCTTTTCGGCGCGTTTTTCGATCCGTTTCTGGACGTAATACTTTTTATTGTGCTCATAATAGATACCCGTTGCTTTATAAACCATTTTCACAAATTTAGCGTATAATTCATCGGACAGAACCATTTCATCACCAATTTCTTCAGGAGGCTGCAATCAACCCTTTAATCGCTTCTCTCCATCTTTCCAATTTTTTTATCGAATAATCGATTACTTCCCATACATAATCTTCGCTTTTGAAAGGTTTTAAAATATAATCATTCGCACCAAGCTCCAGACAAGTCAAGATCCTGTCCAAGGTAGAATGGCCAGTGATGATAATCACTTGCGCCAGGGGATCATATTCCCTAATGTTCTTCAGAAATTCTATGCCGTCGATCCCCGGTAACATAATATCCGCAAGAACGATGTGATATTTTCTCTTTTTAAACATTTCCAATGCAATTGCAGGCTCGGTGTAGATCTCGACTTGGTTATAGCCTGCCATTTCAAAGCCTCTTTTAAGAAGGTCCAGTATCGCCCTTTCATTATCCAGAATCATGATGCGGTATCCGCTCATTTCATAAAATCCTCCATACATCGCTTTTCATTGACCAAAACAGAAATGTGGTCACCCAGTGCCGCGTCCACTTCCGTATCGAACAACGCAAAATGTTCAATCGTCTGAATGGAATCGAAAATATTGATCAGTCTTTTTCGCAAGCGACTATCTATAACGACACTCATCACGATCCCCATGTCATGAAGACGCCTTTTCAGCTCGATCAAACTTTTGAGTTCATGCTCATGAATCATCTCAAGCCGACTTAAGTCTAATAACAATTTGCGCGTGCATGATTTATTCATTCGTTCAATAAAACCTTTGAGATGATCTATAAAATGGCTCCCTTTTACTTTGAAGATTTTATAGAAGAACTTCCCTTTAACATCAGCGTAAGCCATTTCGAACAGTTCAAGGTACTTTTGGCAGAGGAGCTCTATGGTCTCAACTTGTAAGGCCCTTTTCCCGCTCGTTGCATGCAGACACAGATCATAGAATGTTTCTATTTCCTGCTTCAGTTTTTTTTCCACTGCGCTTACCGGGATTTTATCGACTTTTTCCAGGATTTTTTGAAATGGCTCATGGATGAGTTCAGTATATTCAGCCTTACTCAAGTCCTTTCGGTTTTGAAACAAAACCGGATACAGTTTGGGGAACGCTAAAAAAAAATTTTCAAAGAACCTTCGGCTTTCCTGATCCAACGATGTCGCTTGCTTCAGCATTTGATGCTCCGAGATGTCAGCAATGGCTACCTTCTCGACATACAACACATCAAAATACGTATATAATTCGGCTTCCTCCCAATCCGATTCCACGATCATCACCAGAGAAGGAATCTGCGTGTTTGCAGAAGCTTCGTAAATATCCTCTTCGGATACATTGGTATATACAAGCGAACCAATGTCTTTGATATTGTTAAAAATCATAAAAAGAATGGGAGAAAGCATCGGAATATCATCGCTGAAAGAAATACAGATGCAGTAACGGTTTGTCCCCGTTCGCTCCATTCCCTTTAATGTACTGACAATGCTGTCACCCTGAAACGCAGCTTTCCTGTGGTTTTCCGTTTCGGAATTTGCTTTTAGGATTTTAACAATTTTTCCTTCCAAAATCTCAACAGCATGAGTAAACACTTCGTTGTTGCCATCGTCGTTCTGATTTTTTTTTGACTCAAACATGAGTTTGACATGATCCAACCCGCTGAAACACAATTGCAGGATTTGACCGTCCAGATCAATTCGGCCCTTTCTAACGATGTCCAGCATGTCTTCCAGCTTGTGCGTCAGATTGCCTATATCGTCATGTCCGATCATTTGCGAAGAACCCTTGATGGAATGAAATATTCTGAACAATGCGTTTATATCGTCGCTTGAGTAGTCTGTCTCCAGCCTGATCAGACATTCTTCCGCTTTCTGAAGCAATTCTTCCGTTTCCTCAAGATATGTAACATATAATTGATCCATCATTTTACCGCCCTCATGAAGCTGCCAATTGCAGTTTTGTGAATGTGCGCTGTATTCCTTAAATATGATTAACAGCCCTAACAATTTCGTCGGCTATCCGGTATGAAGGAACTACGATCTCGGCTCCGCCCCTTTCTATTGCCGCCCTTGGCATCCCAAAGACGATAGCCGTGGATTCATCTTCTGCAATAGTAACTCCTCCAGCCTCTCTGATTTTAACCATGGCGTCAGCCCCGTCATCCCCCATGCCTGTCATAAGGACACCTACTACATTTTTCCCGCCATATGCCCTCAACACGGATTCCATGGTAACATTCACACTGGGCATAAACTGTGTCACAGGGCTAGTCGATAGCCGCAACATTCGGCCGGCCTTGTGAACAAGCAACTGATACCCTCCGGGGGCAAGATAGCCTCTTCCGTTAGTCAACACATCGCCAGCTTCTGCTTCTTTAAATGGAAAAGGACAAACTTTCCCCAGCCTTTTGGCAAAAGAGGATGTAAATGACGGCGGCATATGCTGTACGACGATAAGTGCAGCCTTCAGATCGGATTGCAGCATGGGCAGAACTTCCGTCAAAGTTCCCGGCCCACCTGTGGACACGCCAATCACCACGACTTTGGACAATTCATTGTTCCGGGCCGCGACAGATTTTTCCCGGGATTCAGAAGCCTTTGTTTCTGAAAAAGAGCTTCTGGTTCTGACCCTTTTCTTCAGACTCTTTCGATTGGCGTGCTTGTGGGCAAGTTTTATCTTTTCAATAATCTCTCTTCCGACAATATATAGATTTGAAGATACAGTTCCGGAAGGCTTGGCCACAAAATCAAAGGCCCCCAGCGCCAAAGCCTCAAAGGTCGTAAGAGCTCCATCCTGCGTTAATGAACTGATGATAATCACCGGTATTTCAGGGTTATCGTCCAGTATATACTGCATCGAGGTTAATCCGTCCATTTCAGGCATATTGATGTCCATGGTGATCACATCCGGCTTTAATTCCTTGACTTTTTCAATGGCATCCTTCCCGTCCCTGGCCACACCAACGACATCAAAAGCCTCATCAGTCATGATCATTTCCCTCAATGCTTTTCTCATCAATGCAGAATCATCTACAATTAATACTTTTATCCTGTACTTCACAACAATCACCTGCACGAATACAAGAAACATAGGACTGCCCCCGGGACCAAAAACACTTTACCTAGGGCAACATCACATTATGCTGACATTTTCTCAAAATCCAGTACTTTATCAAGACGCAGGATCAAAACCATCCTTTTCCCGTCATCGAGTTTGCCGACACCCTCTACATAACTGCTGTCAATACCGTTACTGAATAGTTCCGGCGGCGACTCAATTAACGCCTTTTCAAATCTCAGTACTTCCGATACCGAATCCACAATGATTCCCGTTTTTACGCCGGCTGAATCCACAATGATGATCCTTGTGGCATCCGTCATTCCCTTTTCAGAAAGTCCGAAAAACTTTCTTAAATCCAGAACAGGGATGATGTTGCCCCGCAAGTTCACTATACCGTTAATGTAGTGAGGAGCCCGTGGAATTTGGGTTACTTCCGTCATTCGATTGATTTCTTGCACTTCCTTAATTTTTATCCCATATTCTTCATTATCCATTTTGAAAGCAACCAACTGTTCCTCATCCATAATCTGTCTTTCAATACTTTTAACCCCATCGCTCTCCATTGAAACGCCATTTAATTCGCTGATTTTCCTATATGTATCGGCAGATATGATTTTGGAAGGCTCAAGCATCATAATCAGGCGCTTGCCGTTGTCCAGCTTGGCCACCCCTTTAAGCTGCTCTCCGCTTTGCGCAGAAAACTTTGGAGGGGGCTGAATCATGCCGGCGGGAACCCTTAAAACCTCGGATACCTTGTCCACGATCATTCCAGCCGTAAAGCCTCCCATATCCACAACCAGAACTCTTGTATGGTCGGTTGTTTCCTTAGAGTCCAGGCCAAAATAACTTCTCAAATTAATAATGGGAAGAAGATGGTTTCGAATGGATACAACACCATCCACATAGGCTTCACAGTTCGGGACCTTCATCATTTCAGGTAAACGTATGATTTCTTTTACCTGCATGATCCCGATCGAATACTCCTCATTACCAAGTAAAAATGATACCAATTGCTCATCGCTGGCGGCATCCGACGTTGAATCATCCCTGGATTTCACAACGGGTTCTCCTTTGGTGTCCTTCTCATTCGTTTGAGTCTTTGCCTCCGCATCGCCATTGACCACAGGGACAATATCAAGAAGCATGATCAATCTGTTCCCGTTATCCAGCTTAACAATCCCATGCAAATATTCTGCATCCACATTTTTTACGATTTGCGGGGGTTCTTCAATATCCGAAGTACTGACACGAATGACTTCGGACACTCTATCCACAATGACTCCGGTTGCCTTGCCGTTTACATCAATGACCAATACCCTGCTGTTCTCATCCTTTTCTTTCCTCTCCATATTGAATCTGGCTCTTCCATCGATGACGGGCAAGACATTGCCTCTCAAGTTGCAGGCTCCCTCGATGTAATCCAGAGCATACGGCACTCTGGTGATTTCGGGAACTCTCACGATTTCTTTCACATGCATGATGTCCGCCCCGAATTCATCATCTCCGAGATGGAAGGTAACCAATTGGCGCTCGTTAAAGCTTGTTATTTTTCCGGAAGACGCCATAACTTCTCCTCCCGCCCGCTATATATTTTGAAGTTCATCCGCAAGTCCGGATATTTCCTCAATCGCTTCAGCCAGTTCTTGCATTCCTTTCGCCTGTTCGGATGCGGCATTTGCCGCCTCCTGCGTAGCCCTGCTGGCCTCCTGGGCGGCAATAGCAATCTGCTCTACAGCTTTTTTCGCCTGTTCCAAAGCAACCAGCGATTCTTCCGAGCCCTTTTCGATTTCTTTCGCACCCGTATTAATCTTCATCATGCTTTCTTCAATCACATTCAGGTTGTGGGTAATATTCTTTGCTTTCTCTGCTTCGGTAAACGAGGTCTTGCTGGAAACATCGATATCCGTTGCAACTCTTTGGATTTGACTCTGAATGCCTCTTACCAGATCCTTTATTTTATCCGTATTCTCGGCGGATTCATTGGCAAGGGCCCGTATGTCGCCAGCTACTACAGAAAATCCTCGTCCAAACTCTCCTGCCCTGGCCGCTTCAATAGACCCGTTTACTGCCAGCATATTGGTCTGAATGGTCACATTCACAATGGCATCCACAATCTTATCAATTTTACGGATGGTTTCTTCCAGATTTTTGATGTTTCTGGCAGCAACCAAGCTTGCATCAGCCGAGGCTGAAATTCCCGCGATCATATCGTCAACCGCGATCTTATTGCTTTCAATCAATTTTTGCATATCGGCCACCTTGACTGTAGAGGCAGATGCCCTTTCATTCATTTGTCTTGCTGCCACAACAAGCTTTTCACCAAACAGGGAGGACTTTTCTGTGAGTTCCGCTTGCATCTCGGCACCTGAAGAAATTTGCTCCATAGCCTTCATAATCTCACTGGATGTTGAATTCGCCTCCTCCACGTTGGCCGCTAATTCCTGTGCCGCAGCAGCAAGAGCCTCGGATGATTTTTGAGCGTCTGTAGATACCTTCAGATCTTCAGCCATCTGGGCTAATTCGGACGCAGCCGCATTCAACTCGTCAAAAGCTCTATTTTGCAATTGCAGGGATTTTTCTACTTCCTCGGTAGCGCTGCTTTGCTGTTCGGCTGCTGCCGCAATTTGTTCGACAATGTTAAGAAATTCAGAAGCACCCTTGTTGGCATCGATAGCATTTTGTGATATTTCAGCAATAGCTTTCTGTACAACCACGATTTCCTCGTTGATTTTCACAAGATCGGCAGTCGTTTTCTTTGCTTTCTCCGCTTCTGCATTAGCGGCTTTCCCGGCGTTTTCGATATCACTAACGACAATTTTCACATTGTTTTGAATTTCAGTAACCAATTCTCTGATGTTTCTTGCAGACTTCTCAGATATTTCGGCAAGATTTCTGACCTCATCGGCAACCACGGCAAATCCCCTGCCATGTTCGCCAGCTCTTGCAGCCTCAATCGCGGCATTTAAGGCCAACAGATTGGTCTGATCGGCGATTCTCACGACGGCCTGCACGATATTCCCGATCTCATCCGACTGCTTTTCCAAATCTCCCACCAGTTTGCCCGACTCAATATTGGCATCAGCGGCGGTCTGTATTCCTTTGATCATGGTTTCAATATCATTGGAAGTATTTTCTATGAGTTCTTTCGCAGCATCCACGCGATGGAGCGATTCCTTGGCGTTTGTGTCCGCAACAACAGACGACTTTTCGATCTGGTTAATGGCCGCCCTCGATTCTTCTGCCGCCGAGGAAGTTTCGCTGGCGCCCTTTGCAATTTGGCCTACGCTAGCGCTGAGCTCTTCTGCCGCACTGCTGGCTTCTTCTATCCCTGCGGCAAGCTGCTCGGTTGCAGTTGCGATCCTCTCAGCCAACTGCTGCTGCTTGGCCAATGTTCTTGCTCTCACCTTGTCCAGGGCCTGCTTTCTTGCAAATTCTCTCTTTTTTTCGAACTGATCAACCTGAACAGATAGTTGTGCGCCTCCTTTGCCTTGAGAGCCGGCGGGTTTTGCAAGTTTCTTTTCCATAACGGTGCCTCCTGGTTTTATATTTGCTGTTATGTAATATCCAAACCGTTCGTTAATCCAATCGCTGATAACCGTTCTTATCTGTTTTTCATTAGCTAAGCCTTCTGATTGCTACAAACATCATGGCTCCGGGCAATAAACGATGTAGTATACATGAACTCCATCTCCGGTCGGCTCATTTCCCAAATACCCATCACGAAATAATGAATAAACTCTTTTGCGCAGCTCGTGTATGGTCGTTTGGATATTGCTTTGGATTAATGTTTTATGAATTTCGGCTAATGTATACAATTCACTTTCACTGTTCTTTAATAACTTTAGTAATTCTTCATCGGTAATCTGCTGCATTCGTAGCCCTCGTTTATGATTTTATGAAAAAAAACTTCAAGCTATCTTGATACCCAAACGTACTTGCCGAAGCAAATCACCTCCAACAGGATATCATACCCGTGAAATTCTCCTCCTCTTAGATCACTTCCTTTACAAGTATTGTAAAACTCCTGGATCTTCTTGACAGGGGAAGCTACGGTATGATTTCTATAAAGTGACATCAATCATCTTTAGAAGGAGGATCAAATAGAATGTCATTTTTTGAGCTATGGTGCATATCTGGTACTGACGTAGATTTGAACATCCGCGTCGGTATACACAGATGCTCTGACATGATCGGATATTTCCGAGTCGAGAATCTATCATCCGAGAGATCGATCCTTTTGATCGAGCGGCAGGATGAAGGACGGTCACACACCGGTACTATCAAACGATAGGAATCGATTTTACTCCGTTTGACAGAACGCTATCTCCCTTTTGAATTTAACAAAAGTATCATTTTGTTATATTAAAATAAGTTCTCAAAAGAAATAAAAAACCGATAGTAAAGCCTATATTCCGTGCCTTCATGAAAAAAAAGGAATTTCAATCAAACTTATTGAATTTAACATTATATTAAATCATAATATTGGGGTGTTCGAAATAATGGCAACCAGATCTGGAGCAAATGCAGTTGAACCCATACGTGATTTGGAAAAAATTCAAGAAATAAAAAATTATTTACTGGCACGATCTTATCGTGATTATTTTCTATTTGTTTTCGGGATTAATTCCGGTCTTAGAATAAGTGACATACTCCCTTTAAAGGTATTGGATGTGAGATATACGAAACATTTGAAGGTAAGAGAGAAGAAGACCAAAAATGTTAGGAAAATCATCATTACGAATGCACTAAGAAAGGAAATAGAAAAATACACAAAAAATCTTGCCGATTCCGATTATTTGTTTCGATCCAGAAAAGGGGGGAAACCGATACATCGTGTACAGGCATGGCAAATCATCCATGAAGCTGCAAAAACGTGTAATGTTGAAGGGGCTATTGGAACTCATACACTACGTAAAACATTCGGTTATCATTTTTATCAACGCTTTAAAGACGTAGCGATGTTGCAATATATTTTTGGACATTCAAGCCCATCTGTTACATTAAGATATATAGGAATTAACGATGACATGGTAGACGAAGCCTTGGAGTCATTTTCTCTATAGTTCTTTTTATCTAATTTTGTTAAAATTCATTGATAAAATAACTGGAATTATTAGTCTCAATGGTCTATAATTATCGTGATGATACCGGTTCATTTTTCACAAAATATAACAAAATGATACTTTTGTTTTGTAGTTCGAAATCATTTTTCTTATCATAGGACAATTTTTTTATTTTTTTTATTATTAAGACTTCGTTTAAATGAAAAAAACAAACTTAGTTGTAAAAGTGTTTCGAGAAAAGTCTCAAAAACAAAAGCCAATCTTACAAAGCGTTTATTTTGTAAGATTGGCTTTATTTTTTAAGCAAGGGTGAGCGATGAATCGTTTTGCTTTAGAAAGGGCAGACGAATGATGGCATTCAACCTGCCCTTTTCTTATCATATGTATGACTTCAATTCCAGCAATGAATACTAATTCCGGCCCAAACGGATAATCTATCGCATAATTGTTGTATGGGCGATATGTATTTCATTTTCTGCTAAATCACGATAACTTAGGTTATATTTCAAATACCGTCTTACGGTTAGCAGAATCCGGGGAGCATCGTTTTTTAATCTCCGTACAAAATAAGCTTGCTCGAGTAATCATTTCTCGGAAGGAGAGCGAAAACAGTTTCTCCCTATCTTTGCTTCCAAGAAAGACCCCTACGGAGGCACTTACTTTAATATGTCCAATCCTTATTTCTTCGGATAAATTCTCCGCCAATAATAATGCCCTTTCTTCATCTCGAAGAGATACGACAACAAATTCATCTCCTGCATACCTGCATAGATAGTCGGTTTCTTCCAAGGTTTCCTTTAGCCTTCTGGCATAGTAAACCAGCAAATCGTCTCCGACGGGATGACCATACTGTTTATTGATATCTCCGAATCTATCCAAATCGATGAATAGTACCTGGAACGCCTGTTTGTTTTCAATGAAATGTTCAGCCACGGCATGTATGTATGCTTGACGGTACAAACCGGTTAATGGGTCGATAAGCTGACTTAAAGCGCTTTTGAGCGCTTCGCGTGTCACCATTCCGCAAACCTCACTTCCGTCTTTGACAACCAGACGTTCAATTCGATGTGTATCCATAAGCTGGATGGCATCCCAAATAAAACACGTTCGGGGAACTGTGATCAGTTCGGTGGACATGGCGTCTGCAACGATCCGGTTGGGATGCGCGGATCGGACATCAAGTGAAGTGATAATACCTACCGTAATCCCGTGATCGATGACAAGAAAAGAACCTACTCGATGCTCATTCATCCGTTCCGCAACGTAAGCAAGACTTTTGTCGGAAGAAATCGTCATGACTGAAACATTCATTATTTCCTCCACTCTCAATGAAGCTCCACCTCCCGTTGAACAGAAATAGCCACCTTGAGTTCCGAGCGAAGCACCATCGTTTCGTTAATGAGGCCTTCCGCTTCCTCCAAAACGATTGACATCAGAAGGTCTTTGTCCAACATTTCAAATAATGTCTTACGAACCAGTACCGCCTCAATTTTAGGGTGTTCAACCTTTATAATGACAAACTGATCCGGTGACAACGCTTCGGCCATACGGCGGACGGCTTCAGGCCCAACCGGAGCTTTTCTGCCGATAATCAGCAAGTCCTGCATGGGTGGCACTTCAAATTCAGTTATTTTCATGGACAGCGTTGCTTTCCGGGAATAGAGCGACCGATTCATCCTCATTTACCTCGTTACTTAAAAATTCAATAATTCTATTGTAACTTTAGACATCGCACTTGACAATGTATCTAGGTTTTGTTATACATCAGCATCCCAGCGCTTTTCACAAAAATGTAAATAGAGATTCAATAAAACGAATTGATCGATATATCCACCAAACACACATGCTGGAAATGCTGAATCTTTGTCGTATTTAGTAGAGCAACAAAAAATCCTGATTTCTCAGGATTTTCCAAAACATGGTAATTAATTCCGCCAAACCGTTTCCTACAACTACGCCTTCACCAGTTCCCGCAGCTCCTTCACCACATTCGAAGGAGAATCACTGGTCAGCGCCGACACCAGATTCTTCGCGGCCAGCATGGCCATGTCAAATCGAGTAACGGCTGTGGCCGAGCCGATATGCGGAAGCGTCACGACGTTAGGCATCTTCAGCAGAGGGTTATCCGGTGAAGGCGGCTCCGGATCGAATACATCAAGGCCGGCCCCGCGAATCCGGCCGGTTTGAAGCGCCTCGATCAATGCCTGTTCGTCCACGGTTTGGCCGCGGGAAGCATTGATAAAGAAGGCCGTCGGCTTCATCATTTCAAAATGCTCTTTACGAATATAATGAACCGTCTCCGGCGTCAATGGCGTCATCAATACGACGAAATCAGACTGCTTCAGCAGATCTTCCAGGCTGCTGTATTTTGCACCGTAAAGCTCCTCGGCCTCCGGACGGCGGCTGCGGTTGTAGTATAACAGCTCCATATCGAAGCCGTTGACAGCCCGCTTGGCGACGGCCTCGCCAATGCGGCCCATGCCGATGATTCCGAGCTTGCGGTGGTGGACGTCCATACCGAAGAAGATGTCATCGGTAAGTCCTTTGCCCCGCTGCCATTTTCCTTGCTTCACGAACGCATCCAGCTCAGGGACCCGGCGCGCGGCGGATAACATGAGCGCCAGCACGAGATCGGCAACCGTATCGTCAAGCACGGTCGGCGTGTGCATGCCGAGAACGCCCCGTGCTTTCATGGCCTCGATATCATAGTGGTTATATCCGACCGATATGCTGCTCACGGCTCTCAGCTTGGGAGCATGATCCAGCAGCTCCTGATTGATCGGAACGCCGGTGGCCAGAAGTCCTTCCACGTCCGAAAGCTCGGCCAGCAAGGCCTGGCGCGAAGCCGTGCCTTGCCCGTCCCACATTCTGCAATCGCAGTGCTGCTCCAGATATGCCAATACTTCCGGCTGCACCGGTTTAGCTATATATATTTTCGGTTTCCCCATGATCACTTAGCCTCCTATTGCGCCGCTGCTTGAACGGCTTGCTGCTCCTGCGGCAGCACTTCGTTCAGGCTGCCCGAGCGGTAGCCTTTCAAATCCAAGGTGACGTAAGCGTAGCCGATTTCCTTAAGCTTGGCATGCACCGTCTCCGCGACGGCCAGTACCTCAGCCAGCTCGGAGGCCGGCACTTCAATCCGTGCCAGCGTGTCATGCTGACGCACGCGTACTTGACGGAAGCCCAGCTGAATAAGAAAATCCTCCGCCTGATCGATCATGGAAAGCTTCTGAGCCGTAATCAGCTCGCCGTAAGGTATTCTCGAGGACAAGCAGGCGAAGGACGGCTTATCCCATGTTTTCAATCCGAATTTGCGGGACAAATGGCGGATCTCCGATTTCTTGATCCCCGCCTCAAGCAGCGGCGCGCGGACGCCTCGTTCATGTGCGGCCTGCAGTCCCGGGCGGTGTTCACCCAAGTCGTCCGCAATGGCGCCAAATACGACATGCTTGTAGCCGCGCGCCTCTGCAATCGGAATCAAATGATCGAACAGCGAGTTTTTGCAAAAATAACAGCGGTTTGTCGGATTCTCCGCATATCCGGGTATGTTCAGTTCACTTGTATGAATCACTTCATGCGACGCTCCCAGCTCGCTTGCCAGCGCGATCGCTTCATGCTTTTCCCGTTCGGGATACGTTTCGGAATCGGCCGTAATGGCAAGCACACGGTCTTTACCCAAAAATTCCAATGCCGCCTTCAACAAAAAAGCGCTATCAACACCGCCGGAAAATGCGACTACGACTTTGTCCATAGAACGGAGAATGTCCCCAAGTTTTTCATATTTTTGCTCTATTTGCTGCTCCATGACTGCCAGTTCCAGCCTCCTTTCATCATGCAGGGAAATCCATCGGATTCTCCCTGTCGCACACGTTTGCAGAGTATGAGCTGGTATATCCACTCTTGCTTATTATAGACCCTTTTGAAGCTGAGAAAAAGGTGTTTTTTAGATCTCCCTTCATCATTATGAAAAATGTGTTAAAAAACAGCCCGCCCTGCAATCGCAGCAAGACAGACTGTTCCTCCAGGAAGTAAATTTATTACTTGCTCAACAGCGCTTTAATGTCCTCTTCAAGCGCCTCAGGCTCGGTACGGGCCGAGAACTGCTTGACCGGCTCTCCGTCACGATTCACCAGAAACTTGACGAAATTCCACTCAATATCCCCGGTGCGGCTATCTGCAGGAACGTTATTTACCAAATAAGTGTAAAGCGGATGAGCGTTCTCCCCTTTGACGTCGATTTTGGCGAACATCGGGAACGTGACCTGATATTTCAACTCGCAAAACGATTTAATCTCTTCTTCCGTGCCTGGCTCCTGGCCGCCAAACTGGTTGCATGGAAACCCGAGAACAACAAGTCCCTGATCCTTGTACTTGTCATAAAGCGCCTGAAGCCCTTTATAATGGGGGGTTAATCCGCAAGCGCTGGCCGTATTGACGATCAATAGCACCTTGCCTTTGTAATCCGCGAGAGACTTTTCTGTTCCGTCAATAGTTTTGGCTGAGAAATCGTAGACTGACATGTTATCCTCTCCTTATCGGCATGGAATCTGACTTCTCTATTGTACCATGAACCCCATTGGAATAAAAATCCTTGGCCGATTAGAGAAAAATGGTCCGCTCTGATACAATAATGAAGAAATACCGGGTGACAAGGCCGAAGGAGGTACTACGCTGATTATGAATGAAATGCAGACGATTCAAAATAAATTGGAAGAAGCCATCGGCCAATTAGAGTCTCGTTTTCTCGAGCGGGAGGAGCTGATCCGTTTGCTGCTGCTGGGACTCATGGCCGGCGAGAACGCGCTCTTGGTCGGTCCGCCGGGTACAGCCAAATCCCAGCTGGCGCGAGCAGTTTCCCAGTTGTTCGGCAGCGGGCGGTGGTTCGAATATTTGCTCACCCGCTTTACGACGCCGGACGAGATATTTGGGCCGGTCTCCTTGAGACAGCTGAAGCAGGACCAATATATAAGGCAGACCGACGGGTATTTGCCTGCGGCGGATTTTGCCTTTTTGGATGAAATATTTAAAGCGAACAGCGCAATACTGAATGCGCTTCTGTCGATTTTGAACGAACGCATCTTTTTTAACGGCCAGACCAAAGAGCATGTGCCCCTGCTGTTCCTCATGGCGGCCTCCAACGAGCTTCCGGAGGAAAACGATCAGCTTGCGGCGCTGTACGACCGGTTCCTGATCCGGTATGAGGTCGGGTATTTAAAGCAAATGTCCAGTTACGAACGTATGTTCCAGATCCCGAATGATCCCCTGCCCCCGCTGCTTTCCCTGCGCGATATTGAAACCGTACGGAGAGCGGCAGCAGAAGTAACCATACCGGAACCGCTGATTTACATGCTGTATCAGTTGAAGAGCGGGATGGAAGAAAAGGAATTCGTACTGTCCGACCGGCGCTGGAGGAAAATAGGCCATGTCTGGAAAACGTCGGCCGCGCTGAACGGACGCACGGAGGTCGGCGTTTGGGATACGGTCTATACCCCTCATATGCTCTGGGACCTCCCGGAGGATTACGGGACATTGCGGGAGCTTTTTCAGAAGGTATTCCAGGACGCCTTGAAGCAGGAGACGGAGCGGGAGCTGCCGCTTAAGCGTTACGATCAGATTGCGAAGCATTGGCTCGCCAAAGAGGAAGAGCTCCATGCTTTCCAATTCAAGAAAGAAGTAGGCGGCCGTTTGAGTAAAGAGGATCAAGAGAAAGCGAATGCCAATCTGGAGGAATGCCGGTTGGAGCTGGAGGAAACGGCCCGCGAGCTTCGCGGCAAGCTGGTGCAGTGGCTGCAGCGGGAAAAGGATTTGCCGGGTTATATCCGAAACCGGAATTTCCTGCTGGTTCAAACAGCCCAATACGCCGTGAAATACACGCACCTCCGGATTCAGGGCGAGCGCACGCTGCAGACGCTGCAAGGACTCTACCGCACACTGTTCGACCGGGAGATTCCGGGCGTCGAATATGATTACACGCTGTAACTTTGTCGAGGTGGTGGCATCATGATCATACGCTGCGCGCGGATCGACCGCTTTGTGTTTGACGGATACGTTCACTCCTCCAGAACGGCGCAGGAGTGGATTCGTGAAGCCGAATCGCGGACGCCGTGGTTTACCATTGAGCTGTTCGCCGATTTCTTCTTATGCTTTTATCTGGCGAATCCGCAGGCCGACTACAGCGGCGAGGCTACCCCGTTTCACCGCTGGCTGGTCGGAGAGCTGCAGAAGCAATTTTTTTACCGGACTATCCATCCCCGGACGATTGGCGAAGTGAACGCTTCCTTCAAAACGGCGCTCAAATCGCTCATGTGGCTGACAGAAAGCTTCGAACAGGAAGTCAAGCGGAGAAAACACGAGGAACAGCAGCTCAGGACGATCGGAATGAATGAGCAAAAACGGCAGCAGGGCCAGGAGCAGTCGCAGGTTCAAGAGCACCTTACCGAGAAACAATTGGAGCAGCTTCGGCTTGTCGGGTACACCCTGCAGCGAGGCAAGCGGAATGTCGAGGAAAAGCAGGCGGCACTGGACAGCCGTCCTTTGGTCCATGCGGAAATCGACGCATTAAAGGAGCGGATCCGCTCACTTCAGAAGGAGATGAAGACCGACTTCATTCGCCGTGACAAGCTGCGGCAGAAGCTTGCAAAAGCGGAGGCCGAGCTTGGCGAGCGCGAAAAGCAGCTGGAGCGTATCAGCCGGCGGGAGCGGGAAACCGTCCGTCAGCTGGAAGAGCAGCTCGGAGGCTGGTTGAACCGGGCGCTGCAGGAATCGCTTGGACGCGAAGATGCCGAAAGCCTGGACGTGTTCGAGCTGCTGCAGGCCAGTCAACGGATTGCGAACCGCCGCTGGGGCAGCGATCTGGGGCGTCTGCATCGGCAGCAGTTTACGCATTACATGCAGTGGGTTGAAAGGCTGAAACGGCATCCGGAGCTGATCGCCTTCCTGCAGGAGGTCGGCCGGCAATTGCAGCATTTGAAGGCCCGGCGCCGCAAGCTGCGCTCCCCTCGCGTCCCTGAAAGCTATGACGACCTGCGGCAGTCCGGAGATATCTCGCATATGCTTGCCAGTGAGGCCAGTCTGCTGGCCGATGAAGATTACGAAGCGTATTTTATGGTCAAATGGCTGGAAAGCAAGCTGCTGACCTATAACATCTCCGGCTGGACCGAGGAGCCTCAGAGAGGTCCCGTCATCTGCATGCTGGACACCTCCCATTCCATGCGGGGCAGCAAACTCCGGCTTGCGCAGATTTTCATCGCCACCTTCGCGGCCTTCAGCATGCTGGAAAAACGCGATTTTCATCTGCTCCTGTTCGGCGCCCGCGGCGAGCTGATCGAGCATCCGCTCTATTGGCGGAAGCCTGACTGGCCGGCGTTCTACGCCTTGGCGCAGATGGCCTTCGGCGGCGGTACGCACTTCGACGCCCCGCTTCGCCGGGGCATCGAGCTGGTGCGCGCGGAGCCCCGCTATCATGACGCCGATTTCATCATGGTCACCGACGGTGTCGGCTCCGTCTCCCCGCCCGTGCGGGATGCGCTGGCCGAGCTGGGCAAGACAAAGCTCGTGCGCCTGCACTCGCTCATTATCGGCACGGCGCGGCAGCACCTCGCCCAGTGCTACGATATTTTGGGCGTTTCGCATCAAGTGCGCTTCGCCGCCTCCTGGGAGACACAGCGCAGCGGCGATCTGCTGCTCGACGTATTCAAGGGTCATTAATGGATGCCTTGCAGTCCATCCGGGAGGAGTGTCTCGTTGTCAATCGGTGTCGTTCGTGTTATGATATAGACAACAAAGACCAAGTGCTGGTAACACTTGGTCCGCACAATTGGCTTGGATGGGTTTTCCCTTCCCGGTCATAACGGAAAAGAACCCACCTGGGCGCTAACCTTAGGGTGGGTTCTCATTTTTTCTTGTAGTTATTACTAATGTATGTTAGCAGTGCAATGAGAAATGAGCCGAATAACAACATCATCGTTATGGCATCATTGATTTCCATGGCCTCACCTCCTCCCTGCTTCGGCTGTTACACCTTACAGTCGAGAAAGGACACCATGCCCACCCAAGATTCAATTGTAATTTCCATTTTATCACACGAGATCAATCCGAACAAGCGTTCTTCCAATCCCTAGTAAGGCAATGCCGCTGCCGCCAGCTCTTCGTCCCTAGCCTTGGCCTTGAGCCGGCCTACAAGCGAATCCAGGGGCTCCGGCATCAGCAGCTCCACCGGCGAGATCCCGCGGTCAAACTCCAGTCCGTCTCCTTCCAGCACAACGACGTATCGATCCCCCAGCTTGGCGATATGCAGCCGGTCGCCAAAATCGGCGAGCAGCGCCTTCACGATCATATTTCCCAGCTTCAGCTTCATCTCGAGGTCCGGCTTTTGCTCGACCATCATCGACGCGGCTTCGATCACCTGGCTTTGATCCCATTTTTCCTGAAGCTCCCGCTTCTCGCTATGAGCCCACAGCTCCATTTCTTCGAGCTCGCGCTCCTTTTCTTCCGGATGATCCTCGTATACCTGCTCAACGTACTGCTGCACGAAGCCGAGCACCTGATCGCTCATCAGCTCGGGCACCGATTTCTCGTATTCGACGAACTTCAAGAAGTCTTCAAAATATCGGGCATGCGAGGATTGGTGAATCTTAAGCTCCCATACCTCCATCATTCCCGGCTCCGGCATGTGCGGGTACATTATGGATTTCATATTTTTGGCGTTGATCGCCATCTCCACTTTATTCAATAGACTGCGCTCGTCCGTAATCCGGGCAATTTTTTGTTCGAAATCGCATTTGAACACGAACAGAAACGGCTCGTCAAAATATTGATTTGCCTTGGCCCGCACAATGAACATCGCGCCGCCCCGAATTGCACTCGCATTCATATAGGTGGTCACCAGCTCATCGGCATGGCCCATAAACGAATCGATCGTCTCCGCCGTGCGCAGCCGGGCAAACATATTATAGTTCGGGTTGCTGTCCAGATCATATCCGGGCTCAACAACGAATCGGCCGATCTTCGTCGGCACCTGTTCCGACTTCGGGTTGCGTTCGGCCTTGCGTTTGGCGGTTTTGGTGAACTCTCCGTCCAAAAACGCGCTGAGCTCGCTTGCGGAGTAGTCATCCCCGTCCATTGTCTGGTAATGCTTGCTTTGCTTGCCGCCTTGTCCGTCCTCTCCCTCCACCTGGATTACGAAAAAAGAAATATACTCGACGTCAAACTTCATCTAAGCGTCCCCTTCATCAGTACATTGTTAAGCCGCCGGTCAAAAGACCGACTACTAGTATACTACAAGGCGCCGATGGGTTCATAGAGACAAAAGTTCGAACATCCGATCGCGGCAGGGCCCGCGGTCGCCTTTTATTTCAACCATTCAAGCAATCGCTGCATAAGCATACCGCCAAGGTATATACCCACGATACCCAGTACTCCGGGCAGGACCGGCGGAGCGGGAAGCGGCAATTTTATCCATTTAAAAACAACCCCGACGATAAGCCCGGCGATGAATGCCAATACGGATTCTTTCATTTAGGCAACACTCCATGATCAAAGGTTTGGAATTTCGATATCTTAAATATCCTTATACGAATAAAGCGAATGAAAAAACTCCCTTTTAGGGGAGTCAATTCGATCGGCCATCACCAGGTAACAGACAAGCGATGTGATTATTCTTTGTTGAAACATGGATGCTTATGTATTCGTTTAATGCAAGCAATAATGGCCTGCCCATTAATAGAAGCTGATGTACGCCGGCTTCAACGCCGCTTGAGCAGCAGCTTTTTTGCCATCGGAAACACAAGTATGATGACTGTGAGGATCAGTAAAGAAAGCGAGATCGGACGGTCGATAAAGATCATTAGACTTCCGTTGGAAGCGGTCATCGATTGGCGGAACGATTGCTCCATCATTTCTCCCAAAATAAAAGACAGAATGAACGGAGCTGCAGGAAATGAGTATAAGTACATGAAATACCCGATCATCCCGAAGAGGACCAGCATATACAAATCAAATACATTGCTTCCGATCACATAGACCCCGATAAAGCAAAACGTAATAATGAGCGGAATCAGCATGGCTCTGGGTATATACATCAACCGTGAAATGTACGGGATTAAAGGGAGATTCAAGATCAGCAGGAAGATGTTTCCCACGTACATGCTTGCAATGACGCCCCAGAAAATATCGGGATGGTCCTGGAACAGCAATGGCCCCGGCTGGATGCCCATCACCAAAAAAGCTCCCAGCAGAACGGCCGTCGTCCCCGAACCGGGGATTCCAAGACTCAGTAAAGGGACGAAAGCGCCGCCAGACGCCGCGTTATTGGACGTTTCCGGTGCAGCTACGCCAACCAAGGAGCCTTTCCCGAATGCAGCCGGATTTTTGGACAAGCGTTTTTCGGTAATATAGGCGAGAAACGAGGAGATGGACGCCCCCGCACCGGGCAAAACACCGATCACAAAGCCAAAAAAGGACTGCCGCAGCGTGGGGCCGGTGATCTCCTTGATCTCTTTTTTGCTCAACAGCAGACTTCCGATGGCCTTTCTGTCATGGAGGGCTTCATTCCGGTGGATGATAAGGGAGCTCACTTCAGCTAACGCAAAAAGTCCCAGAGCAATGATCAAGAAATCAAATCCTTCCAACAGGAACACGGAATCAAAAGTAAACCGCGGTGTTCCGGTCTGGGCATCGATTCCGACGGTAGCAACCATAAATCCGGCGACGACGGAGATCATCGCCTTTATCTTGGAGCCGTCAAACAAACTGGACACCGTAATGAGCCCCAGGAAAACAAGCGAAAAATATTCAGGAGGACCAAACGACAAAGCGATTTCCGCCAAATATGGCGCAAATAACATGAGCAGAACGACACTGATCGTTCCGCCTGTGAACGAACCGATGGCCGCAACGGCAAGCGCCTTGCCGGCCTTCCCCTGTTTTGCAAGCTGGTAGCCGTCAAGCGTCGTCACGACGGAGGAGGATTCGCCCGGGGTGTTAATCAGGATCGATGTGGTGGAGCCGCCGTACATCGCTCCATAATAAACGCCGGCCATCATGATCAGTGCAAGCGTAGGATTCATCCCGTAGCTGACAGGAATCATCACGGATATCGCGGTGATCGGCCCGAGTCCCGGAAGCATGCCGATTAATGTGCCGACAGAAACGCCAATCCATACGTACAATAACGATTCCCAGCTCGTCGCAATTTGAAAGCCATGCAGCAGTTGTTGAAAAGTATCCACGGCTACCTCCTATAAGGGCAATATCCCGGCAGGCAATTCGATATCCAGCAAATAGTTAAAGCTGAAGTAAATGGCCAACGAATAAATAAGCGAGACGCTGATATTGACTTTCCAATTCTTATAGCCCAAAAATTTCGTGCAAACGATTAAAAACAAGGCGTTCACAATGACAAACCCCACGGCTTCAAGCAGCAAAATGTACAGAAGCGCCATACCCAGCACGGATAACAGCACGCGCAAATCGGCGGGGCTGTGCTTTTCTTTGGCTGCTTCATCCGTTTTATTGAAGTACAAAGCGATCGATAGAGCGAACAGCAAAAATCCCAGCAATTTGGGCACGACATCAGAATCTACGTTGACATAGGGGAATTTAGGCAATTTAAAGCTGTAATAAAGAAAGACAATGGACACGATCAGCAAAACGGAAGCGATTTTTTGATTGGCTGTCTTGAACAACAATCATTCACCATCCCTTTTTAAAACGAAGTCAATGTAAGGGTAGGTAACCCGAACATTGACTTCCACCAATTTATTTTTTTATCAGGCCAAGCTCATCCAGCAGTTGTTTAAGTGCTGCTTCTTCCTTCTCCAGGTATGCTTTATACTCTTCGCCGGTTAAGAACAGTTCGTTCCAGCCGTATTTCTGGCGTATTTCCACCCAGGCGGAGTTCGTGTTTAATTCCTTGAATTTCGCTTCATAGTATGCGAGTGCATTGGGGTCCATTCCGGGAGGACCGAAAAAACCGCGCCAATTTTCGAATGTCGCATCGATTCCCTGCTCCTTCGCTGTTTTAAATTCGGATATGCCATCACCCGAAAGCCTTTTCTCCGATGTAATTCCAAGCACTTTTACTTTTCCTGCCCGTACCTGCTCCACCGATTCCGCAATGCCGGTAGAGTAAATGTCAACGCTTCCATTCAAGAGAGCAGGCAGTGCACCCCCGTCTTGTATCGAAACATACTTGATTTTTCTAATATCCACACCGGCTGCTTTCGCTACCTTAATGAACTGCATATGGTCCATACTGCCGGGTGCCGATGCGCCGACAACGGTAATTTTAGCGGGGTCCTTCTTCATATCGTCAAACAATTCGTTTAAATTGTTCCACTTGGCGTCCGCTCTGGCGACAAATGAACCGTAATCGGTAATCAGGTTGGCAATCGGAGTGAAATCGCGAAAACTAAATTGCGATTGACCGTTCAGATGCACGAAAATAATCGGCGGGGATGTAACAAATAACGTATGATTATCTCCTTTTTTCGCATGCACGCCGGCCCAGGCCACCGCACCGCCGCCGCCGGCCTTGTTGACAGCGCCCATGCTTTGCCCGATGATGTTTTGTTCCTCCAGCACCTTCGCCGCCATACGCGCGGTCGTATCCCACCCTCCGCCTGCTCCGGCAGGCACGACAACCTCAATCGATTTGGCGGGAGACCAGGCAGCCGCCGTCCCCGTTGGATTGGCATTTGCATTGCCGTTAGCCTGCTTGTGATCGGCGGGATGATTCGAGGCTCCTCCATTCGTGCCCGATGTTTGCGTGGAGGAACTGCATGCGGCTATTGTAAAAGCCAGAACCGCAGCCAAACCAAGTGTGATCATTTTTTTCATCCTGTGTACCCCTTCTCGCTTAAAATGGTTAAACGTACGCGGGCCAGCCGGAAAGACTCCGCCTGAACCTTACCATATCCATATGCCGGATCCGGCTGCGCAATTCTTGAACCGCTTCAATTACCGAATTTTTTATACATAGGACAAAGCCACTCCGGCATATGCTTTTAAATAACCATTTACGGGGTGATCACATGAGTAAAGAATCAATGACGCTTGGACAGTTCATGGATAGACCGCATAAAAGCCGGCCTCATCGTTCCGTGCTGCTGATAAGGATACCTGGCGGAAAAAGAACGTCACGGATCATTCGCTCGATCTTCAACAGCAAAAAAGCTTAGTCGGACCGGGGAACGGTGTTCCGGCTAAGCTTTTTCAACAAATGTGAACCATAATATGCTACAATAGCACATAAAACCTATTTCATATCCCGGATGGTGTATTTATGCGCAATGTACTATTAATCGTGGCAATCCTCATTTTTGCCATAGGAAATCTGCTTTTTGCCGTTCCTAACTACATTATGAACGGTGGAATCACCGGTTTAAGCCAATTATCCTACTATATTTTTCATACAAATATCGGTTTAAGCCTACTGCTTTTCAATTTACCGCTTTTCATTTACGCCTTTTTTAAATACCGTGATTTATTTTACAAATCGGTGGCAAGCATGATCGTGTTTTCCCTGGCCGTCGGATTATTGCAGGATTTTATCATCCCTTTTGGAATCCAGAATATCTGGATCGGCAGTATCGTCGGCGGCTTTTGGATGGGAATTTCCCTGGGCATTCTCGCGAAGCTGAACGCCAGCTTGGGAG
Organism: Paenibacillus naphthalenovorans; assembly: GCF_900099895.1. Classification (GTDB taxonomy): domain Bacteria; phylum Bacillota; class Bacilli; order Paenibacillales; family NBRC-103111; genus Paenibacillus_G; species Paenibacillus_G naphthalenovorans. Next base: position 438,955 of record NZ_FNDY01000001.1, on the reverse strand, counting down.
GCGGATCTTTGCTTGGCAAGATGCTCAATCTGCGTTACGGGTTCTCGCTTAGCAAATCCATTTTTTTCATCGATGCTTCAGTATATCCGTTGAGCCTTTTTATCATCGGAGGAAGAGAGACCTTATTTTCCTTGATCTTAACCGCTTTTAGCGCTTTTGGCGTTTACGTGGTCGGCTTGTTATCCAACAGGATACCTGCTAAGGATAACAAGCCGTCTTTTCAGTAAGAGGCTTTGATTTGACGAAACAAGCATTCCGATTCCTGCAGCCAGGTTCTCCGTAATCGGGAAAAGCTGCCCAAGAAGGGCAGCTTTGTGTTTATTTCGGCAGGCTTTGACGGACAGCACCATGGCCATGGCCGGTCAAGCGGGCCTGAGGGAATACCTGCCGCAGGGAAACGGTGATTGCGGTTGCGGCAAGGGCTTTAATTACATCGCCGATAAGATAAGGATAAAATCCTAACGCTATCGCTTTATTCATGGAAAACCCTGCGGCATGGGCAAGCCATGGAACCCCTGTCACATACAAGAGCAAAGAGCCGAAGCCTTCCATAATCAGAAAGACGAGCACATATCCGGGCCACCCGCTGCTGCGTACTTTACTGACCAAAAGCCCAATAAGAAGCGCAGCGAACGGCCACATGATCACGTAGCCTCCTGTAGGTCCGAGAATTGCCGGCAGGCCTCCTTTGCCTTGAAGCAAAGGAAACCCGAGCGCGGCCAGGACAACGACGATCATCATGCTGAAAAAGCCGTAGCGTGCACCAAGTAATCCTCCGGCCAGCATAACCGCCAATGTTTGCAGCGTGATCGGCACCGGGGTAAACCCGAGCGGAATGCTGACATAACCGAAAACAACGACTAGAGCTGCGAATAAGGCGCTGAAAGCAACGCCTCTTAAAGTTAACGTTTTTGCCAATTGTGTTACTTCCCTTCATTATGATAAAGTATTAGATAATTTGATTGTCAACCCCATCAACATAGGTTAGGTTAACAATATGCAATACGCATTATAGCATGCTGATAAAGGAATGGATAGACCGATGACTGCAATTTCTCAACCTGTGATTCAACTGGAGCGAGTGACCGTCGATTATCTCGGCGGCGCTTCAGAACGGCCGGCCCTGGACCAGATTTCCCTGGAGCTGGCTAAAGGCTCATGGACAGCCGTCATTGGAAACAACGGAAGCGGTAAAAGCACGCTTTCCAAAGTAATGGCCGGATTGAGCCCCATATCGGAAGGGCGGCTGATCGTCGCGCAAGGTCATTCGGTACATATGGTGCTGCAAAATCCGGAAACACAAATCCTGGGTGAAACCATTGATGAAGAAATGCATTTAAGTATGCGGGATACCCAAGATCGCACCCTTGCCGAACGGGAATCGAACATGCTCCGTCTGCTGAACGAGGTCGGTTTATCGTTACCGCCCGACGCTCCGGTCAAATCCCTCTCAGGCGGACAAAAGCAGCTTTTGAACATGGCCTGCTGTCTGGCCGCCGGCGCAGACGTCATTCTTTTTGATGAGGCTACCTCGATGCTGGACCCCAACTCCCGCGAGGCCGTGCTGGAGGCAACCGCCAAGCTCCAAAGGTCAGGGCATACGATCGTTTGGGTCACCCATCGCATGGAGGAGCTTTGCTTTGTGCAGAGGGTGCTGCTGCTCGATCAGGGGCGCATCGCTTTTGATGGAACATGTGAACAGTTTTTTTACGGGAAAGGCCTATCCGATGAACCGAGCCCATGCGAGCGGTTCGGCTTCGAGCCGCCTTATGTTGTGCAAGTTGCCCGCGCTTTGCACAGGCTCGGGCATGAGCTGCCTGTCAGGCCCTTATTCCCCCAGCAATTAAGTCAGGCCGTGGTGAGCTTATGCCGATAAAAGTAAGCGGACTTACGGTATTTACGGATCACGGGCGGACCGGCACTATTTTGAATAACATTCATTGTACCGTTCAAGACCGGACGATGACGCTTGTCATCGGCAAGGCGGGTTCAGGTAAATCGACTTTGCTGCGCTCGCTGGCCGGCTTGACGGAAAACATCGAAGGCAACGTATTTTATGATGATCTCCCTTTATGGAAGCAAGGACGGATTGATCGTCAGCTTTTGCTTCGCAGCGTCCTGGCTTTTCAGTTTCCCGAGCATCAGCTGTTCGCCCGTACCGTTCAAGGCGAGTTTGATTACTCTTTAAGAGCTTACCGTCTCCCGAAGCCGGAAAAGCTTCGCCGCACCGCCGCCGCCATGGAAGGACAACGGCTCCCCGCTTCATATCTGTCCCTCTCCCCTTTTATTCTTAGCGGAGGACAAAAACGGCGGGTGGCTCTCGCTACCATCATGGCGCCCGAAACCCCATGGCTGCTGCTGGACGAGCCGTCGGCAGGCTTGGACGGAAGCTCGCTGGCCCGGCTGAAGGAGGAGCTTGCTCAGTGGAAGCGGCGAAGGGGCATCGTGCTCGCTACTCACGATTTGGACGCATTTTTGCCGATCGCTGACCGGGTTCTCCTGATGGAGCACGGACAAGTAGTCGCAGACCTGACGCCCAAGGAGCTGTATACGAACCCGCAGCTGCTGGTTCAAACCGGTATCGGCCTTACCGACGCGATGAAGGTTGCCGAATCGCTGCGCGAGGCAGGGCTTCCCATTCCGTCCGGTGCCTTAACGCCGCAGCAAGTAGCGGGCACACTTGCCCGTGAGATATGCGGCATGCCGCAGCAGCCGCAGGTGCGTTCGACACAGAATCCCCCGCCGACAGGTTATCAGCCTGCCCAACCTCGGAGCCAGGCAGCGGACCGGCCGGTCAAAAGCTTTATATACAGCATGGATGCCAAGTTAAAGTGGATGATCTATATGCTGATCTCAGTGGGGATCATACTTCAGCAGCAGTGGAAAGGCTTATGGGTTGCCCTGCTGTTCGCCGCCTTATGCCTGTCGCTGCTCCTTCCGGAGGATCGCCGGAAGCTGAAGCGAATGTCCAAGCCTCTACTGTGGTTCATGGCCATAGCGGTTTTGACCTCAGGCATCCAGATCAGTTTTGGACAAGGAATTCCTTGGACGGACAGGCTCGGTTTTTCCGTTGAATCCGCCCGGGAAACCTTGCGCAGATTGTTCACCTTTTTTGAAATTACTTTAATCGGCCTTGTTTTCACGCTGTCCACCAGCACTTCCCATATGAAGCAAGGGCTCGAGATCGCGCTGCGCCCGCTGAAACGAATCAAGGCGCCCACCGAAATGCTGGCATTGGCCGCTTCTCTTGTGCTGCGCTTCATCCCTCTTATCATTGAAGAAACGGAGCGGTTTGCCATGATCGCCAAAGCGCGCGGCAAACGGACCTCCAGACGTGGACCGATCGGTATGAGAGAGATCCCGGTGTTCGTTATTCCGCTGCTGATCTCGTTATTTCAAGCCGTAGAAGAACTCATTCTGGCCATGGAGATGAAAGGATATATGACCGGATCTCCACAGCATGTGCCGGCGGCTAAAGCGGAAGGACGATGGGACAAGATGGCTGTGCTCATCAGCACGATCTTTTTCTTCATACTCATAGGGATACGTTTGTCAGGTTAAAAGGAGGATGACGAATGGTTCTTCGATTACGCGGCCATCATTTACTTTGCTTGCTGGGATTTCGGGGAATGGGATATTCTCCAGAATTCACAAGCAATATGACAAAAATCTACGAGAAGCTTCGAACAGAACCGGCAACGATGGTAACAATCATGCGCGGCAGCGACGATCTCTGCAGCTGCTATCCGGATGACAAGCCCAATCACTGTGAGACGACCAGTGTGCATGATCGGGATGACACGGTGTTAGAGCGGCTCGGATTAGCGCCGGGCGTAGAGATCGCGTGGCAGGATATCCTTCAGCTTCTGGAAAAGCGCATGATGCCCGGGGACATCCCGCGCATATGCGCATCATGCCCTTGGATGCCTTACGGAGTTTGCGAAGAAGGGGTCGCCCGTGTCGCTGCAGGAAGCGGCCTGGCTCCGTTGCCAAGCGTTGGATCGGGAGGCGCATCCCCGAAGGGATAAACCCCTGCTCAAAGTCCGGTCGAAGCGCCTTATTGATGTCCTCTTTCATAAGGACCCGCTCCTTGGAATACTTAAAAACTGGTAACACGAGCTATGTATTATATAATGTAGAATGATGAACGGTTATGTCTTTTCAGGAGGTATGGGATGGACGCAAAAGTGAAACAGGCGTTAGACGTTACTTTAAGAAACTGGAACGCCATGTCGGGGTCGAGGCATGAGGATGCCGAGGAAACCGCCAATGAATTTGAATCTTCTTTTTATCTTTTTATCGATGCCTTAAGCGACTGGACTTATGAATTGGATCCACAGCCGCAAACGCTGGAGGAATTTTTGGAGCTGCCCATGATCCAGGAGATTCTCGACCTGCTTCCCGCACCGCTGCATTTAAATTTTGAGACCGAAGCCGAACTCATTGTCGACCATAAAACCAGAATAGAAGATGCCAAGTACGATTAGGTTGTTGACACGATATCTTAGAATCAAAGGCAGTCCCTGGGCCCGATGAGCATAGGAGCCGCCTCTGATTCGCTTATAAAACCGATATAAAACAATTATTCGGCCTGCTTCAACTCCGCCGGCTTCTCCCGAAGGGACGGGAAATACCCATAGGTACCTGCACGCCATGCCCATTCCAGCGGCCCCATGCGGTAGCGGCGAAGCCAGGCCCGGCTCCACCAGGCTTGAAGCCAAAATAGAAGTACGGAGTAAATAAAACAAATCCACAGAGGCCATGAACCGTCCTGCCTCAAAAACACATAAAGAATAAGCATCGTTATAACGGACTGCGTCAGGTAATTCGTGAAAGCCATTCGGCCGACCGCGCCCAACCCTTTGAATCTTTGTTCGCCGGGATGACGAATCAGACGCATCAGCGTACAAAAATAAAATACGGCCATGGATTTGCCGGACAAGAACGTATAATGGTAAACATAGTTCGGATTATAAATGGATCCTGAAACATAGTAATATACCATCGGAATAAAGAAGAGGATCGATAAGGAGAGCGAGATCCACTGCATCCATTTCAGCCTGTCCGCCGAAAGCCCATTGCCCTCGAACCAGCCCTTCTTGCCGGCATATAGACCCAGCAGGAACAAGCCTGCGATCTCAGGGCCTTTCAGGAATATATTCAACGTGCTGTAGGTAAGCAAAAAGCCGATGCGCTGTGCCAGGTCCGGAACGGTCTGAAAAATAGGCTTGCTCAGCTCATCCGGAACAAATAAAATGGCGAGCAAGGTGGTTGCGACAGTGATGAGCCCGGAGAGAACAAGCAGACTCAGGCTCCAGATCAGAACGGTCTTCTCCTTCCTTCTATAGAAAAGCAGAAGGATGAACCCCAGTATGGCGTAGACATGCAGCACATCCCCGAACCATATCAAGACCCCATGGACAATACCGACGATAAGAAGGAGCAGCAGTCTCCTGGTCATCATTTTCTTGGCAGCGAAGCCCCGCCGCTCTGCACTGCGCATGAACAAATAAAAGCTCAACCCGAATAAAAAAGCAAATAGCGTATAAAACTTGGTCTGGATAAACATATCGTAGAGGAGCCGGAATAAGGCATTGGAGCCGGTATACTCCGATTCAAAAGCGACCCCATTGCCGAGCATCTCCGGTATATTGACCACGCAGATGCCCAATACGGCAAATCCGCGCACAATATCTACCTCCTTTAGTCTTTCTTTGCTGTCACCCTGCAGATTGTGCATATTCAAGTTCTCCCCATCGGTTTATAGAATGTGATCACTGTTTAGCAAGCACTATGAGATATAAGATAAGACACTTCCGCGGAAAAATAAATAAGGATATCCGACTGCCGCCGGGCGGCTTGGAGTATCCTTAATCCATTCTTGTAGTCCATATCATCGATCATGTCTGGTTAATTGAATTTTTCCGGCAGAGCTTTAATGATCTCTTCATATTGGAGAGCTACCGCCACTTCCAGAATATGAACAGGATTTTGATGGGCGTAGGCCAGCAGCAGTTCTTTATTAAACTCATCATCATTCATCTTCAAGCTTCGTTTGATTAATTCCATCATCGCTCTTTGATTACGAATATTAAGCTGCTCGATTTTTTCTACAGCCAATTGAATTTCATTCTCCATAGTGCCACTCCTAAGTTCGTTTTGCGTTATGTATGGAACATCAACAGCCATGTCCAGTTCATATCGTATCAAAAATTTTGAATGCAGCCCAGTTTTTTTCTCTGGGACTGCTGCTCTTGAAGCTATGTCATTTCCTGATCAGGCATCTCCGGCGCCCTGTTCTTTCTCCATCGTTGATGGACAGATAAAGTAACCGCAAGAAAAATACTATACACCGCAATCGTGACTACGATATTTTCGGGCTCCGTCATCAAGCTGTCTCCAATCCATGCAAATAACAGCATGGACGGTATTTTGCCTAATGACGAAGCTGTAGCATAAGCGGCAAACGATACACGGCTTAAAGCCGAATAGGCATTTACAATGATCGAGGGTATAAAAGGAATCAACCGGGTAAACAGGATCGTCACAAACGCATTTTTTTCAAAAAGCACTGTGATTTTGCCCAGGCTGTTATGGCGATGCAGCACCCTTTCCCCCCATTCCTGATATCCGTAGCGGATAAACAAGAACATCAGAATAGAAGCGGAAACAGAGCCTATCCACGTTACGACCCCTCCAAGAACAGGGCCAAAAGCAGCACCGATCACTCCTCCGACTATGGGATACGGAATAACGGGAAATAAAGCCATGATAGTGGCGATGAGCATTATCAATGCGATATTCGTAGAATGCTGAAACCATGCTAGAATGACTTCCCCGTAAATATAAATCAGATAAGCAATCCCCAGATAGAGAACCGCTAAGCCCAGTTTTTTAACCATTCACTTTCTCCCGGAGTGTTATAGCCTCTATCATACCACATCATGCCTCTTTTCGAAAATTCACCCTTTTTCTCCCCGCGGCAACAAAATAAGACGCCTGTGGCCAGACGTCTTGATTGTTTTTACGTGTATGCGAATGGATTACCGTTAGATCGCCTCTTTTAAATCGGCTATCAAAGCCTCGTTCTCTTCGTCAATATAACCGTACCGTCTCAGGTTCTCCAATTCTTGACGGATCGCTTCTTTATCATTCGCGGAGATGTCCATTAGCTCCTGCAGGGTTGCCCGCGGGTGATCCTGGAGGTAGAGCAGCAAGCCTTTTGCCGCCCATGACAACCGATTGTCGCCAAAATCCCCTACGATGTCCCGGAATACTTTATGCGGCAGCACCTTCTGCTCAGCTAACTGCTGCAGAGCGGTGGTCGCCTCCTTGGTGCTCATTCGCCCTTGAGCGGCAATCTCTTCAACCGAAGGAATGCCCGTGGCGGCCATATTGACATAAGTGCTTAATACCACACAGACCATCTGCTGATAAATATCCAGTCCGGGTACCTTCAAAATCTCTTGTATGGAAAAATGACGCGGCGGATGCGCTTGCTGCAGGGTTGTCATCAGTCGATGCCTCCTTTAAGTGTCATATGCTGCTCATTGTACACAAAAATTATGACAGGAGTATGACCCATCTGTTAAAATTTGTCCCTAAGCAAGCCGATCCCCTTATTCCCGGCAAAAGGAGGAATCGGACATGACCAGCCGTCCATTCCGGCTTTAATAGGTATCGAGCAGGCTCCGCTGTTCTTCATCCGCGATACTTTGAACATCTTCGGCGGTGATGCTCAAATAACGATACCCCTCTTCTTCCTGCTTTCTAAGCGCTTTTTGTTTGAAGTATTTCGGGCTTGCCTCTCCGGCGTCTTCATCATAGAAAAGAAGAATACCGTCCGATTTTCTGAGCAGCAGGTCGTCTCTGGCCTTTAACTGCCATACGCCATGATAAGGCTGCTTACTTACCGCGCCATAGTAATCAACGTCTTTTAGAATGTCACGGTAGTAATTTTGTTTATCCTCTTTCCACTTCTCCTCGGGATGAAGATACGCCGATACGATGGAAAGCTTTAAATGCGGATACCTTTTTTTCAGTCCGATGATGACTTCGCATGCCCACAAATCTACGCCGTACTGCCCCGGAGTAAGCACCCACTCCAATCCCTCTTCCACAAGAGGGACAATCCTGGCCTCAATCGCTTTTTTAATAAATACGATCCCTTTATGCTTCTGGTCGAAGATGCCGAGCTCATGCGCACGGTACCCCGTTACGAGAAGAGTTTTCATCCTTCCTCCACATAAGGGATCGTCAATGGACCTAAAGGCAGGACAGCCACCGTCATGTTTGGCCCGTATTTTTGCTTCAGCTCTTCAAGCGTTTGCTCAATATCAGCGGTCGGTTTAAACATCGCTTTTCGAACATCTTCATCCGGCAGCGTGGAATACACATATACATCGGCCCATACCTGGATTACAGCCTGTTTTTGGACTTGCCACTGGTCGAACATTTGGAAGCTGTCATCGTTAATCATCTCTAAAATTTCTTGCGGCGTTTTACGCATTTGCAGGATAGCCGCATAATTTCCGTGGTTTGGCAATCCGTCCCGGCATTCGGCGGCAGAGATGATCGTACCGCCCTTTTTAACGATTTTATGAGCCGCGCTCATCCCTTTGACAGCCTGGTATAAGTTCTGATCCAGAGGATATCCCGAATTCGAAGTGATGACCACATCAAATCGCTCATGACAACGAATCATCGCATGTTCTTTAGCGAAAGCGCATCCCTGATCATGGGCCTCGAAAAGTTCTCCAGCAAAGACATTGGTTATCTCTTTCTTTCCGTTCAGGGTAACATTGAGCATAAAATGAGGCTTGCACAACCGGTTCACTTCTCTGGTCATATCCTGCAGCGGGTTATTCTTCATATTCCCCCATGTGGCTAACGGGTCACCGATCATTCGGGCATTGTGAAAGGTTTGAATCGTTTCAATCCCGGCAATCCCCGGCATGATCCCTTTCGGCCCGCCCGAAAAACCGGCGAAAAAGTGGGGCTCGATAAAACCCGTCACGATGCGAAAATCGGCATCTACATAATCCTTGTTCAGGTATACATCGCACCCGAATTGGCTTCTTCCTACATTCACTAAGGCATCTTTATCATGACAGCGATTGTTCACAATGCGGATATTTTCTACGACCCACTCGCCTAACATCTGTACAAACTCTTCTCTCGTCTGATCCCTATGCGTACCTGTCCCGTTAATAATGACAAAATTTCGGTGAGGGACATGCGATAGCTCCTCTATCAGCCACGGAACCAGCTTGTGATTCGGTGTAGGTCTTGTGATGTCGCTGATGACAATCGCTACCGTATCGGTTTCTTTCACCATTTCCCGAAGGGGAGGTGTTCCGATCGGATGCCTCAATGCGTCCTGAACGGCCTTCTTTTCATCCTTCAATCCATCTAAATGCTTAGGCTCTACAATCACCGAATGATCCGGTACCTCAATCGTTAAGCCTTCCGTCCCATACAAAAGAGTTGTCTTCATCAAGTCGTCCTCGCTTTCGAACATCTGTCTATTTCATTTTAACAGGGATGGATGGAATAAAGAAACCCTTGGTTCGCCAAGGGACTCTGTAGATCTGCCTATTAAATATCGTCGAGACGTCCGTCGATTCCCCTGCTTTTTTGATATTTATCCCACAAAATGACCGCAAGCGGACACATTAAAGCCGTAGACAGCGTTGCTATTGAAATTTGAGCCGTAGCAATGGGAACAAGGTCGGCATAGGCTTTAGCCATTTCCGGAGCCATCGCCCCCGTGGATGCGGATACGGCTGCTGCGGCTGCGATTGCGGCTGGTGTTCCTGCAGCATTACCGGCCGTACTTGCTTCTGCCCAACCGGAGATAGTGCTTTTCTCCCGGAATAATTTCAACGCCAGAACCATTCCTGCACCTGTTAACACGGTTGTCATTATTCCCAAAAGCAGCCCCGCGCCAACAACTTCCGGATTAAAGAAGTTCGCTAAATTCATTCCTGCCCCTAACGCAAAAGCAAAAAACGGAACAGGGAGGGTTTCACCCGGCTTCAAGAATTCCCTGATGTCCGGATCGAGATTACCGAGAATCATACCGATCGCAATCGGCAGCAAAACCGCAATAAAAGCGATCACAGGGAAGTTCGCCCCCATTAACCCCAGGGCCATCAAAGTGAAGAACGGACCGTCGTTAAGGGAAAGAACAGATACCGCACCGACATCTGAACGATTCCCGTATTGCCCGGTCAAAGCGACATACATGCCCCCGTTTCCATTAGTCATGGCCCCGATAATCGCTACCGTTGAAAGCCCCAGCAATCCGGACATCGGATCAAACATGGAGCCTAATGCAAAACCGACAGCGACTCCGACCGCGTACTTCGTTAGCGTTAGAATGATTCCTTTTTTAAGAGATCTCCCGCCCACTTTCAGATTCATCTGGCTGCCTGCGCAAAATAAGAACAAAGCAATAAGCGTCAAAGCTCCAGTCGTGAACAGCGCTTCCGAAAATCCCCCGATTCTCATAAACTCGTAGTATCCTTTAGCATTGGGGGCCACCCCCAGTGCTTTAAGCGCATTCATAATCCATGGAATGTGCATTTGATCAATGGTATTTAACAAAGCGCCGAACAGCAGCGGGACAACCATCAGTCCGCCGGGTACCTTTTCAATTGTCTTTTTGATCTGCATATTGATCCCTCCGTTAAAAATAACCTGCTTAAATAAATGGGTTTGATGAACGCGCTTACAAATCGATGGGGAAAATTGACATCACACAAGCGATGCACCCGCACCGGTTTGTGCCATTTTAAACTCAACGATTGAAAGAAAGAGAGCCTTTCTATTCGGATTATACTACTAAATCAATAATAAATACTATTAAATGAATGAAATAGTTTAATTTTACAACACTCCGCTGATGAGGGAAGATCCAATAAAAAAGCCTGCCGCAGCAGTTTTTTGTCTAATCCACACGAAAAAAGACTGCTTTATGAGCAGCCCCTTTCAATCCGTATACCCGTTTACTCCAAGATTTCCCGTACCTTAGTCCGGATCCCGCTCCGCCTTCGTCATTGCCCCCGATTGTTCTGCCGGCGCTATCGGATAACGCCGCAAGCAATCCGGGCGCCTGCATTTCCAGCCGGTTCAGTCCTATTGTCGTCCGCCTTTTCATGAATGATCAAGGAAGTCCCTCCGGATTTCAGCAGCGAGTTCGGCTGATCCGGCACCAGCGTCAGCTGCTTTGCGACATATTCGAATTTCACCTTGCCTTCCGGATTCGCTTCCAGATTCGGAAGATCACCGGCATGCGAGCCTTGAGCGTTTCCCATACCGTGCTGGTGTCCTTGCGGGTTGAAATGACCTCCTGCCGATTTGAAATCCGGCGCCTCGCATTTGCCGTTCTCATGAACGTGAAAGCCGTGCTGGCCCGGTGTCAAATGCTCCGATTCCAGCTCAATACGAACCCCTTCGCTCACCTGAGTAAGCCTGGCTTGGCCAATCGGTTTGCCTTCAAGACCGATCAGCTGCACATGGACCTCATCCTTGGTTTCTTGAGCCATGACCGCCTCGCTGTCATTCATTTCGTGTTGTTGATCCTTTGGTTCGCCGCCTGCGCCGAACCATGCACGAGGATCTGCTTGACAGCCGACCAGCATCAATAGCAATGCTATGGCCGCTGCAGCAATATACGCTTTAAAATTCAAAAAAGCTCCCTCCTAACGGTTACTTGTACAATTGATCATTGTAACCAATTTGGGGAGCTCTAAACCTCATTATCCGCTCTGCTGTATAAACGGATTCCGCCATTCCATCAGCATCGCATAATTATGGGACTCTTCGTCTTCCAGATAGTTTTCCACCAGCTTGACCGGCGTACGGCCGCAGCGCAGCAGAAATGTCATCACCGGGTCCTTCAGCTTCCCGTCAAGCACATGGCGCACATACACCTCTGCCGGCATCGAATCCGCATACTTGTGATAGCCGGGAAGACGGCCGCCGCCAAGCAGCCGTACCAGCTTGAGCTGCACGACAACCTCGTACATCGACATCATCAACCATTTGCCAAGTCCCAGCTTCCTGTATGCAGGCCGGGCCGAAATATCGACGATATACAATGTGTTTCCATTGGGATCATGATTGCGGATATAACCGCCGTCCGTCATTTCCTCCCATGTATGGTCCGCGTGAGCGGGATCGAAATTCACCCGCAGCCCGGTTATCGAAGCGGCCAATTCCCCCTCGATTTCCACACAAAGCGCACCCTCGGGAAATAACCTCACGTGGTTGCTCAACTGTTCTTCGTTCCACCACAGCTCCGAAGGAAAAGGCGGCGGGAAGCTTTCCTGTTGAATCCGGATCAAGCCTTCAAAATCATTCTCCGTATAGGAGCGGATCGTTGCCTTGACGGAACGATCCTGTTCAAACACGTAAAGTTCCTTACGGTAAAAAGCCATCTTACCGCTCCTCCCTAGCCTTTAACTCCAATCCGTATACAAGTCCGTCCGGCGGTCTCTCCACGTCGTGACGGAACCTTTCTCCCGAACCTCGTACAATAATGTCAGATCGAGATCTCCGGTAATGACCATATCGGCATTGATTTCACCAGCCGTCATGATGCCGCCCGGCGGAAAAGGAACGTCGTTAGGCGTAATGATCGCCGCCTGTCCGTAATTGCCGCGCATAAAATCAACCGTCGGCAGCGACCCGACAGTACCCGTTGTGACAACGTACACCTGATTCTCAATCGTACGCGCATGACAAGTATACCGCACCCGGTGAAAGCCGTGCCGGTCATCCGTGCAGGAAGGACAGAACAGAACGTCCGCTCCGCGCGCTTTGGCCATCCGGACAATTTCCGGGAACTCCATATCATAGCAAATCAGCATCGCGATGCGGCCTTTATCGGTATCAAAAACGTGAATTCCGTCTCCGGCCTGCATATTCCATTCTTTCACTTCTGTAGGGGTAATATGCAGTTTCCGCTGCTCCCCTACCTTGCCATCGGGATAAAATAGAAACGCCGTATTGAACAGCTTGCCCTGCTCTTCGATGATATGCGTTCCCCCGATGATATGCATCCCGGTTTCCGCCGCTAAAGACTTGAACAATTCCATGTACTTCTCCGTATATGAAGGCAGCTCTTCGATCGAAAGCGCCTTTTTGCTTCCGTCTTTGCCGATCGACATCAATTGCGTTGTGAACAGCTCGGGGAACAATACGAAATCCGATTCGAATTCCTCTGCGGTTTTGACATAATGAGTCACTTGGGAGGCAAACTCCTCAAAGCTGTTAATGGTATGCAGGTGATATTGAACTGCCGATACTCTTAATTTCATGTTGTTCTCCTTTCCGTTATGTCCATTATGGACCCGTCTGAACCGGGCTCCTCTTCTGTTGTTCCTTCAAGGATATCCTGAATCGGGTCGAAAAACAATATGTGCGGTTTTTTCATGCACCAGACGGTCATGGATCGCTGCCCTTCCACCTGTACGGTCTTGATCGGATCCACGAACTGGCCGTGCAATTTCTCCGCCATGCGGTGAAGCGCTCCGGCGTCTACCAGATACCTTTCGCTGCCGTCGGGCAGCTCAAAGCGATTCCCACCGAGCGGACGGACCTGATTCTCCATTCCGATCGTGGAGGCCAGACGCGCAAAAAATAAACCGCCCGGTTTGAGCACACGCCACATCTCCGAGACCATCCGCTGGAAGTGACGTTCGTCTTCCGCAAAATGCAGCACGGCACAGGAAATCACGACATCAAACGTACCGTTGGCGAAACTCAGCTTCTCTACCGATTCCACACGAAACTGATCCGGCGGCAGCTCGTTATTCAGTTCCAGGGCCAGCTCGCGAACCTTGCGAATCGCCTGCTCCGACCGGTCCACGGCGAATACGTCATAGTCTTCCTGCAGGAAATAGACCAGATTGCGTCCCTCTCCGCAGCCCGCATCAAGAATGCGCATGCCCGGGACGATCCGGCCTTTGAGCAGCTGGTCGAACAAATGAATGTCCATATTTCCGAATAGTTCCTTCACATTCATGCAGCCGGATTCACTCACTTCCAGATGGTGGCGTTTGTTCGATCATTATACCATCATCAGCGGCAGAAAACTACGATGTGTCTTTCAAGTGAACTCTCATTTCCAGGGAGTACCGCCACAACTGGCCGAAAATCCAAGCGTCAGCTATTTCATCCATGGTTCATGAACAGTTTGACATGATCCGACGAAATTCCGCAGGCTTTATCGGAGGGAACAACTGTTGTATACTGAGGATTCGAGGAAGGCAGTTTTTTGTGAGCGGATAACGGAAAGGAGCATTTATGAAATCATTAGTTCTTGCGGAGAAGCCAAGCGTGGCCAAAGAAATCGCCCGTGTGCTCGGCTGTACACAGAAGCATAAGCACTATATAGAAGGTCCCTCCTATGTAGTCACTTGGGCATTGGGACATTTGGTCACGCTTGCCGAGCCGGAGGAATACGACCCAAAGTACAAAAGCTGGAACCTTGAAGATCTTCCGCTGCTTCCGAAGCGCATGAAGCTGAAGGTCATTCGGGAGACGGCGCCTCAATTCAAAGCCATCGCCCAATTGGCCGGCCGCAGCGATCTGAAAGAGCTGATCATTGCTACAGACGCAGGACGCGAGGGCGAATTGGTGGCCCGATGGATCATGGAGATGATCCGCTGGAGAAAACCGTTCAAGCGGCTCTGGATCTCGTCGCAGACGGATAAGGCTATCCGCGAAGGATTCGCTTCGCTCAAGCCGGGTCCCTCCTACGATCCGCTCTACCGTTCTGCGGTATGCCGCGCGGAAGCCGATTGGCTGATCGGACTCAATATTACGCGCGCATTAACCTGCAAGCATAACGCACAGCTGGCCGCCGGACGGGTGCAAACGCCTACGCTGGCGGCTCTGATGGATCGCGAACGGCAGATTAAAGCGTTCCAGGCCAAAGATTATTGGATGCTGCGCGCACAGTTCGGCTCATTCCAAGCCGTGTGGCGAAGCCAATCGCAGCCGGACGGGCGCCTGTTCGACAAATCGGCGGCCGACGCGCTGCTGAATCGTCTGAACACCGTTCGTTCCGCCAAAATATCCCGGTTGAAGGTAACGGAGAAAACCGAGCCCCATCCGCTCGCTTACGATTTGACGGAACTGCAGCGTGATGCGAACAAGAGATTCGGATTTACGGCCAAGCAGACATCGAATGTGCTTCAGCGGTTGTACGAGCAGCACAAGCTGGTCACCTACCCGAGAACCGATTCCCGGTACCTTTCATCGGATATGGTATCCACGCTGCCGGATCGGCTTAAGGCGCTGCAGCTACCGCCTTACGCTGCCTGGGTCAAACCGCTGGGGAACAAGCCGCTGCCGGTAACGAAGCGCATAGTAGACGACAGCAAAGTATCCGACCACCATGCGATCATCCCTACCGATGAGCGCCCGCAGCTGCAAAGCTTGACCGCAGATGAGCGAAAGCTTTATGACATGATCGTACGCCGGTTTATCGCGCTGTTTTACCCTGCCTTCCGGTATGACGAAACGTCCGTTACCGTTGATATCGGCGGTGAAAGCTTTCATGCCAAGGGCCGGATTACACGTGAAGCGGGCTGGAAAACGCTGTATGAAGCCGATTCAATGGCTGCTGACGATGAAGTGGAAGATGCTGCGGAGGATGACACTTCTTCCCGCCAATCGCTTCCACCGCTTCAAGAAGGCCTGGAACTGAAAGAGATCCGGCTGAGCTTACAGAAGCAGACGACCAAACCGCCAAGCCGTTATACGGAAGCAGCTTTGCTGTCGCACATGGAGAAGCACAACCTCGGGACACCGGCCACACGGGCGGACATTATAGAGAAGCTTCTGCAGACCGATACGATCGAACGGCGGATGAACACGCTGCAGCCTACCGGCAAAGGCGTTCAATTGATCGAGCTTGTCGTGCCCGAGCTTCGCTCCCATGAGCTTACTGCCGCATGGGAGCAGGAACTGGAGCGGATATCCAAAGGAAAAGGCGACGCCGATGCCTTCATGGAAAGCATCCGTAAACAAACGCAAGCCATCGTGAATCAGGTTAAAGCAAGCGCAGCGGAATACAAGCCTCACAATTTGACGAGCTCCCGCTGTCCTGATTGCGGCAACCCGCTCCAGGAGATCAAGGGCAAACGCGGAAAGATGCTGGTTTGCAGCAGCCGGGAATGCTCTTACAAGCGCGCAGCCGAGGTGCCGTTATCCAATAAACGCTGCCCTCAATGCCGCAAAAAGATGGAAATTCATATGGGGAAAGCGGGCAAATATGCCCAGTGCCGTCCATGCAACGTTATAGAGATGCTTGGCGAATCGGGCAGCAAAGGCGGGCGCGCGGCGAAGCGCCAGCAAGCGCAGTTAGCCAAGCAGTATAGTGACAATGTGGAGCTGACCTCCAGCCTCGAAGAAGCGTTCAGGGCCGCACTGCAGAAAAAACAGGAATAGCGGCGGAGCACAAATTTCTCTCCAATGCAGGATGAAAAAAAGGGTTGTCAGCTCAATGACAACCCTTTTTACTTGGTCCAAACGTTTTCATCCCCGATCCGCTTAACCGATCCGATGCCTTACCTCCCGCTCATAGAACGACCTAAGCTGCTGCTTCTCCGATTCCGTGAAGCGAAACTCGCAATCCCGCCCTTCGTCCTGCGGCACGATATCAAAGATCTCGCCGTCATGCGTACAAACGAGCAATGCGCTGAGCTCTTCAATTCCTTCCGGCGGCACTGCTCCGTCGGCCAACCGGAAGCGCACCTCGACATCGATCCATTGCTCATCTCTCGGTTCGATGCGGGCTTCCATCCGCTCAAATCGCAGCTCTTTCAGCTCTGTACCCCCATAAGCAATCATAATCCTTTACTTCACCGCCTTGATCTCTGGATCCAACAGATCCTTTAACGCCATCTCAAGCACCGGGAAATGAAATTGAAACCCTTGGTTAATCGCCACATCCGGAATAACCCTTTGTCCTTCCAGCAGCAGCATCGACATTTCTCCAAACATGAGCTTCAACACGAAGGAAGGAAGCGGAAATCCATACGGCTTATTCATGAATTTGGCCAGCTGTCTTCCGAACTCGTCATTGGTAACAGGCTGCGGCGCCGTGGCATTCACCGGTCCTTCGATGTCTTCCTTTTCAATACAGAATTCGATCAGTCGGACGAGATCACGAATATGAATCCAGGACAGCAGCTGCTTGCCGCTGCCGATACGGCCGCCTAAGCCGAACTTGAAAGGGAGGCTCATTTTCGGAAATGCCCCTCCGTCCTTGGCGAGCACCACTCCGATCCGCAGAAGAACAACGCGAATATCCGGAATCAACTCCGCCGCGGCTTCCCATTTATCCGCAACATTGGACAGGAAATCATTTACGTTAAGATCGCTTTCTTCCGTAAAGCTGGCATTTTCCGAGCTGCCATAGATCCCTACGGCCGAGGCATTGATCAGCACCGGTTTGTTTTCCATACGTTCGATGATGCTTCGTACCCGCTCGACGGAATCCAACCGCGATTGCAGGATGCGCTCCTTGGCCTTTGGCGTCCACCGTTGGTTAATGGTTTCACCCGCCAAATTGACGATCGCATCGACCCCTTCGAGAGGTTTTACGTTTTTTTCCAGTTCTTCCCATGTGATATTGCGGATTAGCGGATGCTCGGATTTGTGCTTTTGCCTGGAGATGAGTAAGACGGTTGTCTTTTTATCTAAAAAATATTGGGTCAGGTGTTTTCCTATAAAGCCTGTTCCCCCTGCAATGGCCACTTTCATGCTTTTCCTCCGCTCAATCGTAAAATTTGCTATGAGACTCATTATATATCAAAATGTAAGCTCGAACAAAGAAAAGTCAAGACGAATCGTTCTTGCTGCATGATTTCGTTTCGCCATATCATACAGATAAGGTGAAAAGATGGAATCCAAAGAAGCGCTCGAGCATTTTGTCATGTATTTGCAAACCATAAACCGCCATTTACGCTCCCAAACGTTCGATCAGCAGGAAACCTCCCTGACCCGTGTACAATGGCTGCTGATGCGAAATCTTTACCGGAACGGAGCCTAAACGATCGGGCAGTTGGCCGGTCATCTGGACGTTCGCTCCAGTACGATGTCGCAAATGGTGGACCGTCTCGAAAAAGCGGGTTTGGCCTACCGGGAAAGCAGCGAGCCGGATGCCCGTGTGAGATGGGTGAAGCTGACGGAGGAAGGCAAACGTGTGATTCGCCAAACCGAAACATTGTGGGCGCAAACCTTATCCGAACCGTTCGAGCAGTTCAGCGAAGCTGAAAGACAACAGTTCTTGGAGTTTATGCACCGTTTATCCGAAGCCCTCCCCGCCAAAAAAGCGTTAGTTTCTCAGGGCGGTATCCCGCCGGTTCTCCGATGGATCTCATCCCCTGGATCAAGAAGAACCCGAAGGGGCCTACCCGGTCCGGGAATCACACCTCGCTCAAAAAAACAAAAAAAGGCCCGCTTGCCTGGGAACCAGCCAGAGTTCCAGGCAGCGGGCTTTCTGTTTGAGGGTCAGGTTTGGGTTGAAGGAAAGCTTCGTTCGATGAAGCTCAGCGCTTCGGGCAAATGCCCTCCGAAATAGTCCCAATTGTGATCTCCCTCAAACTCCATATACTCATGCTCATATCCAAGCTGATCCAGCAGCGCCTTGTAAGCGGAGTTCAAAGGATATAAGTAATCGGAAAAGCCGCAGTTAAAATGCAGCGCCGGCCGATTTTTCTCCCGGACGCGCCGCGATGCAAGCACGTGCAGGTCAAGCTCCTTTACGTAGGACCCATGCACCGGACCGGTCATCCGGACAACCTCGGAACGAAGCATTTGCTCGGTCATCAAATTCGCAGACATGAGCGCCCCGGATATGCTGGCTGCCGCACCGAATACGTCCGGATTTCGCAGCGCGAGCACGAAAGCGCCGTAACCGCCCATGGATAATCCGCACACCGCTCTTTGCGTACGGTCAGCGATGGTCCGAAACTCCCGGTCGATGGCGGGAATCACGTCGTACAGTACATAATCCTCGAACCGTCCGCTGCCGTCATACCAGTTTACATAGAACGTTCCGTGCCCGTATCCACCGTCGCTAATCATCACTACGATGCTTTCCCGGAGCGCTCCGGAGGAGATCATATCATCAAGCGTAGCTTCCGCATTACCCTTGACGATCCAGCTGGTTTCATCGCCATTCAGCCCATGAAGCAAATAAATAACGGGATACCGCGTTTCCTCGGACTGCTCGTAGCTTGCAGGAAGGTAGACATGACAAACTTTTCTCGAGTACAACGCGCCTGAAAAAAACGAAAACGGCTTCACACTCATTCGATCCCTCTCCTTTGCTTGTTTCGGTGCGCATTAATTCAGAACGGCACTCATATGCTGCTTGGTGATAGACCAATGGGAGGTGTTCCAGACCGTTTCTTTATTTTTGATATATAAAATTTGCGGAGACGCATGCTTGATCCCCGTATCCTCAGCGATTTGATTGGATACCGGACGGGATTCAATCACTTTGACAAGGATGTAATCGACATCGGTATTCGGGTTTTTGCTCAGATAGCCTTCAAATTCCTCCAAAGCGTTGGCGCTGACCGGACAAGCCGTGCTATGCTTCAGCACCACAACCGGCTTCGAAGTGGTACCTTCAAAAATGGTGTTCCATTCCTCGTTCGTCGTAATCTCTTTCCAATGTGCCATGTGTTCCGCTTCCTTTCATTTCTTTATTTATGATCGTAATAATGATGTTCGGCTTCCACATCCGCGCCAAGGCGAAGAATGCCAAAGGAATAACGGGGCTGCCGGCGTTTATCGGTTGGCGAACCGGGATTGAACAGTAGTATTCCGTCTTTTCTTTCCAAATAGGGCGTATGCGAATGTCCGAACAGAATAATATCAACGGTCCCCTTACCATCCGAATCCCAAAAAGCTTGAAAAGCCGTATCCGGGGTTGAACGACCTCCATCGCCGTGAATCAAGCCAATCCGGTAACCCGCCAGCTCCAGCACCTTTCGGCGGCCGAATCTGCGGACGATTGCGGGTCCGTCATTGTTACCGGCAACGCCGTCTATCGGAGCCAGGTCGGCGAAGAGATCAACCACCTCTTCATCAATCCAGTCGCCCGTATGAAGGATCATGTCCACTCCCCGAAGACCTTCTACCAAATCTTGAGGCAGTGATTGGGACCTTCTGAACATGTGTGTGTCCGAGACGACGCCGATTCGCATCGAACCCCATCCTTCCTGATTTGTTTATCCCTTTATTTTACCATAATTGCTCTTAAAAGAAAAAGCTCTTTGCCGACGTCTCAACGAGAAAAGCCGCCTTTCTCGTTGATGCGCAAGGCGGCTCAGACAACTAAAACCCATAAGCCTATGCGCTCATGGGTTTATATAGTCCGGTAATGGTTTGTACGGGTGCTGCCGCAAACGGTCTGCGGACGGCATGAAGTACTTATGGCATGCCTGTCAAATTCAACGCTTGCGAGGAAATATCCTCTTTAAAACGTCCCATGCAGTTGCACAAATAATCTTTACGGCAAATCGGGCAAGGCTCTTTGAGCAGACGGTTAATATGAGTAACCTTCGCGCCTCCGGAAACGTCTTGTTCGTAAATAAGACGGCAAACCGTCCGGTCCTTGAGTTGAGCTACGATTTCGAATAACCCGTTCTTCGAATTGTGACTGACGATTTTGGCATCAACGACTTGAGGATTATATGCCATCTTCAGCACCTCTTTCCTTTATGTATTAAAGCGGCAATCCGTTTGCAATATGAATCATATCGTTTTTTAACACTCTCCGTCAAGCGACCTGCCCTGTCATTCACATGAAAAGGCCCTTCACTGGTATTCGATCCTCAGGCTCGATGCCGACTCCTTAGCCTGCTTCCGCGCCTGTTCAACGGTATCGGCCGAACTGAGCGCCACGGCCATACGGCGGCCTTTCTTTGTCTCCGGTTTCCCAAATATCCGCACTTGCGAATTCGGAACCGCCAGGGCTTCCTCAAGCCCTCCGATCCGGAATGTTTCCGTCTCCCTATCCGCCTTCAAAGTATAGGAGGCTCCTGGCGTCAGAAGACGAATCGTCGGAACAGGAAAACCGAGAATCGCCCGGACGTGCAGCGCAAACTCAGACAAATCCTGCGTTACCATGGTAACCATCCCTGTATCGTGAGGACGCGGACTAACTTCACTGAAATAGACACGATCCGGAGCCAGGAACAGCTCGACACCATAAATCCCTGCCCCGCCCAGCGCATCGGTAATCGATTTTGCTATATGCTGCGCTTCCCGGATCTGCGCTTCGCTCATGGCATGCGGCTGCCAGGATTCGATGTAATCGCCGTCCTTTTGAATGTGCCCTATAGGCGCACAGTACGTCGTACCGGACACCGAACGAACCGTGAGCAGGGTAATCTCCGAATCAAAATGGATAAATTCCTCCACGATGACACGCGTTTTTTTGGCGCGTCCCCCTTCCATCGCGGCATTCCATGAGGCTTCTACATCATCCGGAGTGCGGCAAATGCTTTGTCCTTTCCCCGAGGAGCTCATGATCGGTTTAATGACGCATGGAGTGCCAATTTGAGCGACTGCGGCTCGCAGCTGTTCCAAACTGTCGGCAAAGGCAAATTTGGCCGTAGGCAGGCCAAGCTGTTCCGCTGCAAGTCTGCGGATTCCTTCGCGGTCCATCGTGAGTCTGGCCGCCGTTGCCGTTGGCACAACCTTGTATCCTTCCCGCTCCAAATCCACCAGCGTCGGGGTCGCGATCGCCTCGATCTCTGGAACGATCAGATCCGGCTTCTCCTGCTCGATGACCCGCCGCAGCTCTTCGCCGTCCAGCATGTTTATAACATAAGACCGATGAGCCGCCTGCATCGCCGGAGCATTGGCATACCGGTCCACGGCAATCGTTTCTACACCAAGCCGCTGCGCTTCGATCACTACCTCTTTCCCCAGCTCGCCCGAACCGAGCAGCAGCATTTTTTTGGCTTGTCCAGATAGCGGTGCACCATACATGTAAACGTTCCTCCCAAAATCTTATCATTTTAATGCCTAACGCAGTTATACTGTACTTGAAATGATTTTTCAAGAAAATTTTAGAAAGCCGGCACATAAAAGCTTAAGATTATATTTTAACAACCTTACAATTGTCAAGTTAATTATGTTAAAATAGAACCAAGAAGAGGTGAAGACGATGACAGAAAACTCGCAACCTGTATGTGCCAGGCAGCAGCTTTGCCCTAAATTCGAAGCTGCTTTCGAAATACTCGGTAAGCGCTGGAGCGGTCTGATTATCCGCGCTCTGCTCGAAGGACCATGCCGTTTCAAGGATATCTCCGAGATGATCCCCGGCATGAGCGACCGGATGCTTGCAGAGCGGTTCAAGGAGCTGGAGGCGGCCGGCCTGATCAGCCGAAATGTTTATCCGGAGACACCGGTAAGAATCGAATATCAGCTGACGGAAAAGGGAAAAGCGTTGGAGCCGGTAATGGATGCCGTGCAGAAGTGGGGAGAAACGTGGGTCAAGTGACCCCGTTTCCATCCTGTTGATATTAAAAGTTTTTTATGTATGCCAATCACATATCGCCATTCGGATATTAAAAACTCCTGGTACCGGTTGGATTACCCGACACAGGAGTTTTTTGTCATTTCCTTGTATTCGTATCGTCTGGAAATACATATTGAACCATCGTATTAAACTCGTTCATATAATCCGTAAACGTGCCGCGCTCTTGCTCCTCCTTGGCGTATAGGCGGATCCGCTGCACGAAATTCGGATTGGCCGACACGTATACCTGATCAATATTTGTCGGGGCATGCTGCAGCACCAGCTTTCGGATTTCATCCGACAAGCTTGTCGATAAGCCGCCGTTCTCCGTCCAGGAATACTGGTTCGGACCTCGCTCTGAAGCAAATATGCCTACGCCGCCTGCAGGTGTAATCCGGTATTTCATCATGTCGGGCGAAGCTTCTGAATCCGGATTATGGCCTTCCATGACGACCGCTACATAACCGTTCACTTCGGTAAGCAGCACCTGCGCTTCCTGAATTCCGGGCAAGCTTTTCACCCTCTCCGCCAACTGCGGGTCGAAACCGGCCGTATTCGTCAAATGAGGGTTGGTCATATCGAGCTGCTCACGTCCGCTGTACTCCGTACCCTTACGATTCTGCTGCTCATCCACCCAGCGCTGCTTTACACCGAGGGACGGGTCCTCGTTGTTTCGCGAATCCCGGTCGAAGAGCGCCTGCTGGCGGTAATCCTCCATGCCTCCTCCAGGACGGCTGGCCTCGGGCTTGTTTCCTGCACACGCGCCGAGAAGCAGCAAACAGACTGCCGCGGAGAAAAGGAATAACGGGCGCTTCCGGTTTATGCTTATGTTCATCCTTCGATCGTCCCTCCTGTTGCTTGTCTTGATCGACTCACGCTTAGGATGAATCACTGTCCGGAAAATATGCGCATTATTCCTTTTTTTCTCCGTCATCCTTATTCAGCTTGTCCAGAAGCTTCCGCACGCTGTCCTCGGAAAGATCCCCCTCCGCCTTGAATTTGGCGAGCTGCTGCGCGATCTCCAGTCCCAGCGCCTCATGCTCCTCTTCTTCCGCGGCATAAGAGGGATCAAACCAAACATAATCGCCCTCCGGTCCATTCCTCAAAAAAGGTTTATCCCAATGGTTGGGATAATCGTACGGCTGCTCTCCAAACAACAGACCGAGCACATCATCGCTGGTGAGAGGCATCAATTGATGAAAAACTTCTTCCTGCCCCGAATCCGGCCCGACGGCTTTGAAATTCCGGTGCAGATAAGCATAGTGCAAATAATGCTCTCCGGTTTCTATATCTTTTGCAATTTCATACATTTCATGTTCAAGCTCTTTTAAGGAACGAACGGTCTTCAAGCGCTCTCCAAGCACTTGGGAAGGCACACGTTTCCACTCCGTCCAAGATCCGCCCAATGTCATATTGAATCCAAGCTCCTTTACGCTTTATGAAATCTTATCATCCCATCGTTCCGGCGAAAGCCGCAGCGAGCGCCGGGGCAGCCGCCATTTGAAAGTCACCGAAAGCATGCGTAAGGTGACAATGAGCGCGAACAAAAATAACAAAGGCCAGGAGCCTTGAAACCATCCCATACCAATGACAAGACCGGCAAGCATGCCCCATACGGCATAGATCTCATCGCGCAGCACCAGCGGCTTCCGGCCGGCCAGCACATCGCGAATGATGCCCCCTCCGATTCCGGTCAGCATCGCAGCCACAATGACGGCGCTGAGAGGCACATTCATCTGCGTCGCATACAAAGCGCCCTGAATGGAAAACGCAGCCAAGCCGATGGCATCGAAAAGCGACTCCCAGGTTTTCCATCGCCGGATCCAGCTTACAGGCACGATAAAAACGAGAAATGCGGCAAATAACGCGATTTTTAAAAAGAAGCCCTGGTTCCATAACGTCGTAACCGGAATTCCGATCAGCACATTGCGGACGACGCCGCCGCCAAAAGCCGTCACAAAAGCCAAAACGAATACGCCAAGCATGTCGTACTCCTCTTCCATGGCTACTACCGCGCCAGAAATGGCAAACGCAATCGTACCGATCAGGCTGAATAGTTGTAAATGAAGCTCCATCAGTTCACTCATGAGTCATTAATCCAGATTCCAGTCCAAAGTAATGACATTGCCCGTGCGCGACGATTCATAGATGGCTTCCAGCACCAGGCTGTTCGTTAACCCCGACATCGCTGAGGCGATCGGCTCGCGGTTATTGCGGATGGATTCAATAAAATGACGGCTCATCCTGACTCTTGGACCTTCGTCATCCTGCGGCGCCGTCAGTTCGACATCGGCGGTACGGTCAAAGAGCTCGCTATGCAGTACGCCCTTGCCGCCGCGCAGTGAGGCTCCGCCTTCCGAACCCATTAAATAAATGTACGGGCCGTTATCCTGGAAAGTCGTGTGCGCCGCCCAGCTTACGTCCAGTGTCAGCGTGCTGCCGTTGTCCAGCTTGATCAAGGCCGTAGCCAAGTCCTCCACATCATAGAAGCCGTCCCAGTCCGGCTTGCCCCAGGTGCCGATGCCTCTCTTCTTCGGTCCAAACTCCGCATAAGTCGTACCGAACACGGAGACCGGCTTCGGACTGCCCATGAAATGGAGCGACAGATCCAGCATATGAACGCCCAAATCGATCAGCGGTCCGCCGCCTGCTTTGTGCATCCGGGTAAACCATGTGCCCCAGCCTGGAATGCCTTTGCGGCGCATCCAGCCCGCTTTGACATTGTAGATGTTTCCCAATGCGCCCTTGTCAATTTGCTCTTTCACCTGCATATTTAACGAATCCCAACGCATTTGATGGGACATCATCAGCACTTTCCCGGACTTGAGGTACGTCTTCATGATTTCTTTAGCCGAAGCGGCGTTAATCGCCATAGGCTTCTCCAGCAGCACATGTTTGCCGGCTTGCAGGGCATCGATAGCTATCGGAGCATGAGACTCATTCGGTACGGCGATAATTACCGCATCGATGCTGGAATCCTGCAGCAGTTCCTGATATGTATTATAAATTTTCGGAATGTTGTATTGCTTGGCCCGTTCGATCGCCATAGGCTGGTAAGCGTCCGTGACCGCGACGATCTGCGCTTCGGAAACTTTACCGAATTCTTGAAGATGGACATTTCCGATTCCTCCGGCACCGATGATGCCGATTTGAATTTTATCATTTGTACTCATCACTTGCGTTTTCCTCCGTTTGCCGTGTTGTTGCATCCAAACTGTACCTACTATATCATATACCGGGCGGAAAAGGTAATTGAAAAAAACGGCTTCCTCCGGGCTCTTTTCCCCTCGTCAGCCGCTTCCTTGAGACGGGCTACAAAATGCCCATATCCTTGGCCTTTTGCGCCGCTTCTTTACTGCTTTTGCCCCCGAGCTTTTTAAGAATATTGCCGACATGAACCTTAACGGTTCGTATGGAGATCACAAATTTGTCGGCGATTTGCGTCTGGGTGTGCCCTTTATCGATCAAATCGAGCACCTGAATTTCAGTCGGTGTAAGCAAATTTTTCAGTTCTTTGGCCCGCATCTCCTTCTCCAACTGCTTGAGGCGCCGGAATTCTTCGCGCATTTGTGCGGCTACGCTGGGGTGAATAGCGCTTCGGTTGGCATAAGCGCTGCGAATGGCCTGCGGGATTTCGGTGAAATTGGATTTGACCATGTAATCCACGGCCCCGGCTTTGAACGCGTCGAAAATCAATTCCTTATCCTCCATGGAAGAAAGCATAATGACGCGCGCGCCGCTGCACTTGACGATTTCCGCAGCAGCCCAAATCCCTTCCGGGCTATCAGACATCATAATGTCCATTAAAACAACGTCCGCTTCCGTCTTCTCCAGCAGCTCCACCGCCGCTTTCCCGGAAGAAGCGTGACCGACCAGCCTGATATCCGGTTCCTTTTGCAGGTAGCTTTGCAGCCCGCGCAGCCAGTCAGGATCGTCCTCTACGATCACGACGCGAATCCCGCTCTGCTCCATTTAACCCAACTCCCTTTCCGCCGCAAGCGGTTTCCGTTTCGGAAACTGCATGAACACACTGGTTCCTTGACCCGGTTTGCTGTGAATGCTAATCGTTCCTTTGTGCTTTTGAACTATATTATAACAGTATGACAGACCTAATCCGAAGTTCATGTTTTTCCCTTTTTTGGTAGAGTAAAACGGATCGAACACCCGTTTTAGCTGATGTTTTTCCATGCCTGGTCCGGTATCCTTGATTTCCGCGACGATTTTTCGCTTTGTTTCCGTCAATCTGACCGTTAACCGTCCGCCGCCGGGCATCGCTTCCATCGCATTGGTCAGCACGTTCGTCCAAACCTCTGCAAGCAGCACCCGGTCAGCCGACATGGTGCCGTTATACGTATATTGTTCAATCACTTCAATGCCCGCAAGCTCCGGCGACAGCATGCGCAGGCACTGCCGCATGAGTTCCGCCGGACGAACTTCCTCAAGCTTAAGCTCTACTTCTTGGGTCTGTCCATGTATGCGATATATCATGTCATAAATATGCTGCGATGCCTGTAAAATGACTTCAACATCCTGAATGATCCGAGAAGAATCCGCCTGCCCGGACACGGCTTCCGATTTGATCTTATCGCCAAACAGCCTGATTTTGCCCACATCATTTTTGATCGCATGGTTCAGAATGGATGTTCCCGAGGTGATCGCACGAAGCGTATAATCGAGCTTTTGGTTTTGGATAGAGATCTGAAGTCCCATAAATCCGTAACGGAAGCTGGAGACGATGATGACGGCTAAAGTAAACGCAATGACCCAGGCATTGTAACGCCACCATTCGTACGTTTCAAAGAAATGCGGCAGCAAATAAAGCGTAAACAGCGCAAAAAACAATGCAGGCGCCGCTGCCGCCGTCGTCATCATCCGGCTGCGCCGTAGAAATGAATTGCGTTCCTTCAGCGTGGCTGCCACAAGCAGCCCAATGCCAGTTAAAATATACGGAGCTGCCCATAGGGTCACGTAACTATAAGGAATAGGCTCGTTCGGCTTCGGCTCGAAAGCCAAAGAGAGCAGAACCGGAACAAGAAGCAGCCAGGGGATATAGCGTCTTTTGGTCCACAACGAGTAACCCGGATAATAAACGACGGCAAACATCAGGAACGTGTAGGGCAAACCGTAGTAACAAATACGCGAACAAGCCGTCTCCACGATGGGAAGCAACTCCGCCAGCAGTTCCGTCATCCAGCCGCGGCCGGCCAAATAAGGTATAAGCTGATCCCCGATGACGGCGGCCATTCCGCCGGACCCTCCGGTAAATGCGATGCTGCTGATCCACCGTGTCGTCTGCCGCTTCGGGTCGGTTACGATCAGGAGCAGGCCGATCGACCATAGTCCGATGACTACAAACAGCATAGCTGACACACTTCCGTCCTAATTATATTCTCCTTTCAAAAGCTCCAATTCATGGAGGCAGCGCTCGGCCCAGCGAATCATCCGCCGCAGTTCTTCCTCCTGCCGCTGCAGGGCACTGTGCAGTGACTCTTTGTAATCCGGCACCGGGCCGCTATAAGGCCGAACCGTATTTAACGGCATCAGCGCGATTTCCTGATATGCAAGCGCACGCCTCTGATGAAAGAACGCCACGTCGGGGTCCATATTCGTGTGCAAATCGCCCTGTGTCGGATGTTTGACTACAGCTAAAATTTTCACCGCAGCTTTGGCGTTGGAGGTCTGCTCCACCACTTCACCGATATATTCGCCGGTTTTGTAGGAAGCTCTGACCCGCGTGCCCGGTTCATAAGCGAATGATTCCATATTTTAGGATCGTCTCCTTTTGAAGGATGATAGGTTGGATTGATCTTCAAATCTTCAAGACCGATCGGTTACTTTGCCGCTCTCGTCCAGCATCCACAGGCGAAGCTCTTGTACGCTTCCCAGGCGGTACAGAAGCGCGGCGGGATTTCCGTCCTCGATCCGGACGAGACAAGGGACACTCTCAATTTGCCAACCGTGAGCCAGTCCCGGGGCA
Organism: Paenibacillus naphthalenovorans; assembly: GCF_900099895.1. Classification (GTDB taxonomy): domain Bacteria; phylum Bacillota; class Bacilli; order Paenibacillales; family NBRC-103111; genus Paenibacillus_G; species Paenibacillus_G naphthalenovorans. Next base: position 410,417 of record NZ_FNDY01000001.1, on the reverse strand, counting down.
TAGTTGATATTGCAGAGGCCGACAGGAATGTCCGGGTGCATGGCCGCGATGACTTCAAGCATGCGCATGCCTACCTTGCAAGTCCCGCACAGTGGCGTATAAAAATAGATAAAGCGAATATCCTGCTTCGCCGCTTTACCGCCCGATCGTTTCAACAGTTGCTTCTCGGTCCATTCCGGCAGCATCGTCTGCTCCCCCATCTTTTTTACATGTTGCTTCCTTGTGTACTAATCTATTAGAATGTAGCTATATATGACAAGGGCAGGTGTGAAAGATGTCAGACTCCACGAACATAAACGAGCCGCGCAAGATCAGCTTGGCTGATGCCATTAAAAACAAGCTCGCGCAGAAAAAACAAGGGCAGCACGAAGCCAGGGCAAACGCCCAGCAGCGGGCAGGCAGCGATGCGGTCATGCGCAGCCAGAACAATAAAAAGCCAAACAACCAAAGGCGCCGTACCGGCGGGAGCTAGTCTTGCGCTCCGCAGCCGTATGGGAAAGAAGGATGAGCACCGCTTGATCGGCGGCAGCTCATCCTTTTTCCTGTTTCCGTTATGCGTACAGCGCTTCACGCTGCTTCTTGATCTCTTCATTCTCCAAGTATTCATCATATGTGATGCTCTTGTCGATCAAACCGTTCGGAGTAATTTCGATAATCCGGTTGGCAATGGTTTGCACGAATTGATGGTCATGAGAAACGAAAAGAATCGTTCCGTCGAAGTCGATTAATCCGTTGTTGAGCGCCGTGATAGATTCCAGATCCAAGTGGTTTGTCGGCTCATCCAGAATCAGCACATTGCCGCCGCTCATCATCATTTTGGAAAGCATGCAGCGCACCTTCTCGCCCCCGGACAGCACGCTCGCCTTCTTCAATGCTTCTTCGCCGGAGAACAGCATGCGTCCAAGGAACCCGCGGATGTACGATTCATCCTGCTCCTTGGAGTATTGGCGCAGCCAATCGACCAGGTTCAAGTCCGTATCGAAATAAGCGGAGTTGTCTTTCGGGAAATACGCTTGTGAAGTCGTTATGCCCCAGCTGAATTCGCCCGAATCCGCTTCAATTTCGCCCATCAGAATTTGGAAGAGCGTGGTCTTGGCAATGCCGTTCGGTCCAACGAAAGCGATCTTATCGCCTTTATTGACCGTAAAGCTGATATTGTTCAACACCTGCTGCCCGTCGATCGTTTTATTGATCCGATCAACGGTAAGCAGTTGCTTGCCCGCTTCACGCTCCGGCGTGAATTTGATGAACGGGTACTTCCTTGTGGACGGTTTAATATCCTCGAGCTGCAGCTTCTCAAGCATTTTCTTACGGGAGGTCGCCTGCTTCGATTTGGACGCGTTTGCGCTAAAACGACGAATGAACTCCTCCAGCTCCTTGCGCTTCTCTTCCGTCTTCTTGTTCTGCTCTCTGACAAGCTTCAAGGCAAGCTGACTCGATTCGTACCAGAAATCGTAGTTACCGACATAAAGCTGGATTTTACCGAAATCGATGTCGGCAATATGCGTACATACCTGATTCAAAAAATGGCGGTCATGGGATACAACAATGACCGTCCCTTCGAATTTGGCCAGGAAATTCTCCAGCCAATTGATGGATTCGATATCCAAATGGTTCGTCGGCTCGTCAAGCAGCAGGATGTTCGGATTTCCGAACAGGGCTTGAGCCAGCAAAACACGTACTTTCTGATTGCCGTCCAGCTCTTTCATTTTCAGATCATGCAGATCTTTGGGAATACCGAGCCCGATCAAAAGCTCGGCCGCATCGGATTCCGCTTGCCAGCCGTCCAGATCCTGAAACTCGCCTTCCAGCTCCGCGGCGCGCATCCCGTCCTCCTCGGAAAAATCGGGCTTGGCGTACAAAGCGTCCTTTTCCTCCATAATCTGAAACAACCGCGCATGGCCCATAATGACGGTTTTGAGCACTTCCACTTCTTCATATTCAAAATGGTTCTGCTTCAGCACGGCCAGCCGTTCGCCCGGAGTAATGCTTACTTCGCCTTTATTCGGCTCCAGCTCGCCGGACAAAATTTTTAAAAAGGTCGATTTACCGGCACCGTTAGCGCCGATTAAGCCATAGCAGTTTCCCGGTGTAAATTTGATGTTGACATCCTCGAATAAAGCTCGTTTTCCGTATCTCAAGGTGACGTTCGTAACGGTAATCATATGATAAAAAACCTACTTTCCAAATAGACTGAAGTATCCCTTAAAAAAGATGACAGCTTCCAAATTTATATTATAGCACAAGTTGCATACGGTTCCCAATACGTGTAAGTTTTTTTACGCTTCGGTCTATTTGTTCCGTGCAATCGTTTCTACAAGCTCGGACAGCTCCGCCCAGCGGTCCATGGTCTGCTCCAGCTTGACGGTAAGCTCCTGCTCCTCGCGGTACAGCTCCTGCACCTTGCCGTAATCGCTCCCGGCCTTTTCAATTTCCTGTCTAACGTACGCCAAACGCTCCTCCAGCCCGGCGATAATGCCTTCGATTTCGTCCCATTCTTTCTGTTCCTTGTAAGAAAGCTTCCGGGGACGGTTCGGCTCGCGCTTATCATTGGCGGCAGCTTCAGAAGCCTCGGCCGGCTTCGATTCCCGTTTCTCCGCTTCAGCTTGCTTCGTCAGCCGGACGGACTCCATGTACTCCGTGTAGTTTCCGTAAAACCTGGTAACCCGTCCTTCCCCTTCGAACACAAACAAGTGATCGGCCGTCCGGTCCAGAAAATACCGGTCATGGGATACGGTGATGACAACACCGGGAAAATCCTCCAGGTACTCCTCAAGAATCGTAAGCGTCTGAATATCGAGATCATTGGTCGGTTCGTCCAGCAGCAGCACGTTCGGCTCTCCCATCAATGTGCGAAGCAGGTAGAGCCTGCGCTTTTCTCCGCCCGACAGCTTCCCGATCGGCGTCCATTGCTGAGCAGGGGTAAACAGGAAGCGCTCAAGCATCTGCGCTGCGGTCACCGTGTCGCCGCTTGCCGTGCGTACGACCTCCGCCGCCTCCTTGATGTAGTCGATGGCGCGCTGCTTCTCATCCATTTCCACGCTCTCCTGCGTATAATACGCCAGCTTCACCGTCGTCCCTGTGACGATGGCGCCCTCATCAGGTTTCAGACGCCCGGCCAGCATATTCAAGAACGTCGACTTCCCGCTGCCATTCGGTCCGATAATGCCGATACGGTCTTCCGGAAGCACGATATAGCTGAAATCCCTGATTAATGTCCGGCTTCCGATTGATTTGGTGACGTTCTCCAGCTCCATTATTTTTTTGCCGAGACGGCTTGCGCCGAGCGAAATATCCAGGTTCGCCGCCGGTCCGTCCGTTTTGCGGTCGCGCAGCTCGATAACGCGATCCACACGCGCCTTTTGCTTCGTCGTTCTGGCCTTCGCTCCCCGGCGCAGCCAGGCCAACTCGCGGCGCAGCAGATTTTGACGCTTATCCTCTTCCGCCGCTTCCCGCTCAAGCCGGTCCGCTTTCTTCTCCAGGAACGATGCATAATTGCCTTCATAGCTGTAAAGCTTGCCCCGGTCGAGCTCAAAGATCCGGTTCGTCACGCGATCCAGAAAATATCTGTCATGCGTAACCAGCAGCAATGCTCCCTTCCATTTTGCCAGGAAATCCTCCAGCCATTCCACCGTTTCGTGGTCGATATGGTTGGTGGGCTCATCCAGAATAAGTAAATCCGCCGGTTGGATGAGCACTCGCGCCATTGCCACGCGCTTGCGCTGTCCTCCGGAAAGCGTACCGACCTTTTGGCCGAAGTCGCGGATACCGAGCTTGGTCAGCACGGTCTTCGCCGTTGTAGACGCATCCCATGCTCCTGTGGCATCCATTCGCTGCTGCGCGGCAAACAGCTTGGCCTGCCGCTTTTCATCCTCCGGAGCCAGCTGCAGCTCGGCAAGCGCCCGTTCATATTCCCGGAGCGCCTGCATGATCGGAGTGTCACCGAAAAACACTTGTTCGAGCACCGTAGAATCCGGATCGAATGAAGGATTTTGCGGCAGATACTCGACATGGAAATGATTGGCATGAATCAGCTTGCCCTGCTCCAATGGTTCCAGTCCGGCCATCACCTTGAGCAGCGTTGACTTGCCGGTGCCGTTCACGCCGACAAGACCGATCCGCTCCTTTTCATTGATCTGGAATGTCATATCGTCAAAAAGTACTTTTTCACCATAGCTTTTGGATAAATGTTCAACCGTCAATATGTTCACGAGGCTCCTCGCTCCTTCGCAATAGAATACGGTTCTGCGGGCTCCGTCACGTATGCGGCGAGCAGGGCCGTTGTCTGTACGATCGCTTCGACGTGCGTCCGTTCCATCGCGTGGGAGGCGTGCACCCCCGGTCCGATCAGCGCCGCCCGAATGTTGCCGCCAGCTCGAAGCGCTGCGGAAGCGTCCGATCCGTAATGCGGATAGATGTCTACGGCATGCTTCAGTCCATCGCGTTTTGCCAACTCGATCAGTCTGGTGGTCATCGCGTAATCGTATGGACCGGAGGAATCCTTGGCGCAGATCGACACATCGAACTCCGTACAGGTCAGGTCGTCGCCGATGGCCCCCATATCGACGGCAATCATTTCTTCGATATCCTGCGGAATCCAGGCCGCCCCGTGTCCGACTTCCTCATAGGTGCTGATCAATATCTTCAGCTTGCGTGCAGGTACGACCGACTCCCGCCTGATGAGCTCAAGCAGCCCGAACAGCGCAGCCACCCCCGCTTTATCGTCGAGATGCCTCGATTTAATAAATCCGTTGGTTTTAAACTGCGTTCTCGGATCAAATGAAATAAAGTCACCGGGGGCGATGCCGAGCGCCTTTACCTCGTCCGCACTGCTTACAGGTTCATCCAGACGCACTTCCATGACGGCTTCTTCCCGTTTCAGGTCACGGGCATCCGAAAAGACGTGAACCGACGGCTTATGGGTCAGGATCGTACCATCGTAGGTCCTTCCGTCACGGGTATGCACCCGGCAGTATTCATTCTCAATGGCCCCCATCATGTATCCTCCGATCAAGGTCAAACGCAGAGCGCCGTTCCCTTTGATCGATCGCACCATGGCACCGAGCGTATCGACGTGCCCGGACAGGCCGATGACCGGGTCCTCACGGCGTCCCTGCACCTCGATAATGCCGCAGCCTTTGGGGGTAAAGTCCATCGCATACCCAAGTTTATCGGCTTCCCGGGCAAGCTTGTCCATGATCTCCCCGCAGAAGCCGCTTGGACTCGGCGTTTTGAGCAGCATGTCCAGCACCTGAAGCACATAGTCTTGATTGACGTTCCATTTCAAGGTCTTCGCCCCTTTCTTGCTTCTATTTTCATTTTCGTGTAAGCTACGTTTGGACACAATGAAGGAGGTTTAATTTTACATGTCAGAAACAGCATTGCCGCCCAAAACTTGCAGCATCGACCAACTGGTGACCAAGGAAAACGACGTAGAAAAGGTGCTAAGCGGCGAAAAAACGGCGACTCGCCGAAACGGACGCTACGCCGATGTCGGCGAGATCATGGAGCTGAAAGGCCGTAAATTCGAAATCACGAAAGTATACCAGCAGTCCTTGGGCGAGTTAACGGACGAAGCCGTTCAAACCGAAGGATACCCTAATGTGGAAGCATACAAAAATTACATATTGTCCATGCATGCCGGAATGCCTTGGCTGCCTCACATGAAGGTGTGGGTTCACGAGTTCCGCGCGGTATGATATGCAAAAACAGTGTAGCCGCCTTTTCGACGGCAACCCAAGGTGCGGTCTCTCCGCACCCCGCCCGTCAACAGGCGCCTGCTACACTGTTTTTGTACTCCCTAACGATGGAGGCCTTATTTCATGTATCCTTGGCTTGTATTCATTCATTCCCTTAGCGCGATGGTGTCGATCGGACCTTACATCGTGCTTATTCCTATGCTCCGGAAGCTGAAAAGCTCCGAGGGAGCCGTGACGGATTCCTATCTGGATTCGTTCCAATTCACCGTTCGCCTGACCAAGCATGCCGGACATGTCCTCGTCGGTTCCGGGCTGCTCCTTATGTGGCTGGGCGACTGGCCTTGGACCACGTCATGGATCGCAGGCACGTTTATCGTACTGTTCGCCTCGCTGTTCTTCCTGGCGCGCGCCTTTTCTCCAACCATCCGCAAGCTGCGCGAACCGGTTCATGACCGCATCGCCCTGGTCCGAAAGCTGGGACGGGCGCTGTACATCTATTTATTCGTTCTTTTCCTGATGTTGTGGCTGATGGTGATGAAGCCTCAGCTTTGGTAACCGCTGCTCATACCGGAATCAGCTCTCGAAATCGACGCAAATGCTGGTTCCGTCGAGCACTTGCTTCATGTGCGCTTTCACCTCAAGATGGACCGGGTGATTGTCGTACACCTGCAGGTCTTCAAGCGAATCGAACTTCGTAATCAGCACGATGTCATAGGAACGTTCCAGATGAAGCACGTCGGTACCCACTTCAATATGGCGAAGCACCGGAATTTTCCCCTCCATATTTTTGAGCACATCGTAAGTCGCCTTTACGGACTCCGGGCTCCGGTCTTTCAGCTTAAACATCACTACATGGGTTATCATCTCATTCTCTCCCCTTTATATCCCATATCTTTTTTTGCTGCATCTCATAGCGTCGATATGCTGCTGTATATGGATAATCTGCCATTTGCAGAATTTTTCCGAAGTTAGCGGCGCAATTCGTCAGCCATTGGATTTTACTGCCTATAAAAGAAAATTTCTTTATCAAGAATTCATTATAACATTGAAAGTGTCCCGTAATCTACTGAAATCCTGACTTCCAATTGCGGAGAATAACAGAAAATACGCCAAGCATTCTTTTCAGGAAAAGAATGCTTAGCTGAAAATGGACGTTCACACGTCTCCTGACAGAAACAGGCGCCGTTCCTGACGGCTCCAGCAGCAGCAGACTGATGTTGTCCTCCGATTTCTTACTCAAAGCCCTGGAGAGCAGCTCATCGCACATCTCCTGAGCGTCCATTCCACTTTGCCGCAGCTTGCGAAGCATGGAAGCAACGGATGGATCGGAATAAAGATTATGAAATCCGTCGCTTGTTACGAGAAACAACGTATGAGCCGAATACAAGCCGGAACGTATGTAAATATCGGGATCCTTACGCATGCCAAGCGACTGCAGCAGGACATGGCGCTTCGGATGCGTGCGGGCGCGCTTCGCGGACATCCGTCCCCTGCGCACCTGCTCGGCAGCCCATGAATGGTCACGGGTCAACCGGCCGCATTGGCCGTTCGGCTTTAAGCGGTAAATCCGGCAGTCTCCCACATGGACAATGGTATATACAGGTTCAACAAGAAGGAGCAGCGTGAGCGTTGTGCCGAGCGCATCGTTTCTTTGGATCGCCGCATCACGAATTTCCCTGTTTATAGAACGAAAAAGCGCTTCGCCCTCCTGCGCCAACGCCGTTAAAGCGTCTGCCGAAACAAGCTGGGGCAAGCGATTGTCGAGCCATGCTTTTACCCTTTGTACGGCAAGCTCGCTGGCCCAACCGCCGTCGGCCGTCCCTCCCATCCCGTCGGCAATGGCTGCGGCGGCATAAGGCTTTCCTTCCCGGCTCGTCCCCATCCGGAGCAGCGAGCGGTCTTCATTCCATGTGCGAAACCACCCGGAGTGCGTGGCCGCTCCGTACCGCCAATGCACGGCAATCGTTTTTTTCACCCGTCAAGACCCCATTTTAAACGTAAATTCGGTCGTTACGATCTTTACTATATCACCTTCTTTCAAAGGCTGCACCTGGTATGGTACCAGAGCTTCCCCATTCAGGGTCGTACCGTTGAGCGAACCCAGGTCGCGAATTCCATATCCTTCCTGATCCTGTAAGATTTCCGCATGAAGACGGGACACCCCCTCTTCGGCATGGATCAAATCCGCTTCATCAGCAGCGCGTCCTATAACGAAGCCGGGCTTTTGAATGCAAGCCTGCTGCCGAACGCCATCCCTGAAGAATTCCAGGAAAGGCGCAGCGCGCTTTTCCTTTCGGGCAGGCCTTCCAAGGAATACGGTGGCGTCGGGAGGACTGAGCAGCATCGTTCGCATCGCCAGATCAGGCGCAGGGGTTAAGGAAGGAAACGGTTCCACCGGTTGGATCTCCTCTTTTAACGGCTCCTTCCGCTGCACCGGTTCCGCAAGGCCGATTCTCGAGAAAAATCCGCCGTCGCCTCCGGCATCCCCGTAATCAGGAGCCCAATCTTCTACAGACGGCTCATCCTCAGCTTCGGTGCCTGCAGCATGACGAATCCGGCGCAGGAAGACAAGGGCGGCCGCACCGAACAGCACAGTCAGTCCGGCACAGACATACAGCATAAGTTCTTGGGGCTGATCGGCATAAAGCTTCCAAATCAATCCCCACATCAGCACAGTCAAGAGTACGATCCAGAGCTGCTTCTTCTTGTGCCGGTTCTCTTCCCTGCCTCGGGCTTCGTATACCTCATCTGTCGACAAGATTGGCGAAACGGCCTGCGCGTGCTGCATATCATCGAATTCTCGGCGCTCCTGCGGCTTTTCCATTATTTTTCGATCAACGGCAGACGGTTTCTCCGGCAGCTCCAAGGACGATGGAATCCCGGACGGAACTGCTGCGGGAGTTTCCTCAAGAAGGTTCAACTGGTTGTGCAGCAGCTGCTTCAGCTCGGGCAAGTTGAAGGAATCCTCCTGCAAATAGCGCATCAGTTCCTGAAAGCCGTTGCCATGAAGCTCGGTAACGCGGTGGATCCAACGGGAAGCCAACTGCTGAATATCCGAGGACACCGGATGTTTGCCTGTCAAATTGTTTTTGGGCACGTAAGTCAAATACAGGTCCTGCAATCCGCTGCCGCAGTAGATGTACTCTTCCTTAAGCACATATCGTCCGGGCTGCAGCATATAAACTTTACTGTCATCGAGGATTTCAACGATCCTTAGCAGCAAACTATAATAACTGCGAAGCGTCAACTGCTCCATGCGGAGCCAATAGGCAAGCATTCTCTTGCCAGTGATGTTGTAGTGAAGCCGTATTTGGCCATCCTTCGCTTCTACCTGCAGCTCAAGCAGTCTGGGAATCCGGTTGGCCGAGAGCATATTGACCTGAAAGGAGGATAGCTCTTCCTGCTCTCCATGAGGAAAAGTGAGAACCATATAATGCCCATGCTCGCTTACGTAATTCACTTGCAGACCATAAAGCTGCTGATCCACTCCGTTGTCCTCCTCTCAGCCTAAAATAAGGGTGTACGCCGCCCCCGGCGCTACAGCCCACATAAAAGGAAAGCGCAGACGGCTTCCCGGATCCCCTGCCCATTCAGACGGGTGCAGATCGCGGAAAATGACGATGCGGAGCAGTGACACAGCCGTATCTTTCAGCCTTTGAACTCCGTCGCTGCGCCATAACAAAATTACTACGGCGATACATCCGGCCGCCAGAAGGGAAGCTGCCATAGCATACAATACAAGGGTCGCGCCAACAAGCGATCCCAATGCGGCAAACAGCTTTACATCACCGGCAGCTACTGCACGTATCGCATATAAGGCCAGCATCGGAACAAAGCCGCATAGAAATCCAAGACCAGCGAACCACAAACCGTTCCAACCGTCGGCAGCGGCATGGCAAACCACCCCCGCCCCGGTTCCGGAAACCGTAAGCCAATTCGGAATTTTATGCTTCGTAATGTCCGTTACAAAAGCAATGGAAAGCAACAAGCCCGAAAGCCACAGCGCCATCATGATTCCCCTCCCACCCATGCACGCTCCAGCGCTTTTTTTCGCAGCATGATCGTTTTCTTGAAAAACGGAACGGCAAACGTGTATTCATACTGTGCCTCAATGGTGACATAGACCTCCTCATGGTGATCGAAATCGGGAAACGAAAGCCTCGTAACCAGCAGCTTCTCCCTCTCCAGCCGGTCCGTCGCGGCCAATGATGCAATGATAGGCGTTGCCGCTTCCGCCAGCCGACGCTCGAGCTCCTGCTTGGCTTCCGCCGCAGCAGAGCCCCCTAATGCCTCAAGCTGCTCCCTCCGCTCTTTCTCCCATTGAGCCAAGCGGACAAGCGGCTCCGGAATCCATCGCCCGTATTGCTCCACAAATTGTTCGGCATCCAACACCTTCTGTCTTGCCGCATCCGCCTGGGCCGCAGCATGGCCGAGCCATACGCTCGCACGGCTGTTTGACCACCGGGATTTCGCTTCTCTGTACAATTGTTCTACTGGATACATATTCGCAGCAACGACCTTAGCCGATTCCGAAACGGCCGACTGCAATGCCATCTCCGTAAGAGACAGCCGTATGAAAGCAGTGAGCAGCGTAACAAAGGCGATAAAGAAAGGCAGCGTCAACGCCGCTTCCAGCACAATGCTTCCCTGCTGCTCTTTCATAATACGCAAGCTCTTCCGCCCCCCTAATATGTATAATCCGCCGTCTTGGTGATTCGGCACCTGTTCCCTTCGATGACGCAGCCGGAAAACTCCGATTTCCCTATCGCTTTCATTACCCGCGGAAGAAACCAAAGCTGAAACGAGGTCGAAGCCGTGCCCGTGACATAGGTCGAAGCTTCCCGCAAATCGAGGCCCGTATTCAACTGCAAAAGTCCCTGCATACGGGATAACAGCGTCTCTTCCCGGCTGTGCAGAAGCAGAAACACACGCAAATAATCTTTATATCCCATCGTCAAAAGGTTCCCGAGTTTGCTGGAAACGGGAAGCTGTTCGCCCTGGATCAGCCTAGCCATGTCCTGCTGCGCCTGCTGCGCTCCTTCTGCAATGGCTGCGAGCAAAACCAGCAGCGGCGAGCCCGCGGTTAATACTTTGCTCTGCGGTTCGAGAAGCGATTCCAGTACGCCAACCGCCAGCCGGAACGCAAACATCTCCGCGTATGCCATGGAATAATTACCGGCGCATGACCCCGCCCCATAAAGCAAGTATTCCACCTCCTGGTTTGTGAGCGGATGCTGTTGAGGAGCCGAAAGCTCTTTGGAGGCTTTGACTTGACCGAAGGCATCTTTTTCAAGCCCTAATGTACGATAACTGAATTTGCTTACCGCAAATTCGTTGATATAAAAGTCATCCCTGATCTCCATAAGGGCCTGCTCAAGCTCAGTGACAAGCCTTAAAGCCGACAAACCGGCTTCATCGGGTGTTCGCAGATTGACGTCGGGAACCGGTGCGGCCGCGTTCGCGGCTTGATTCCATTCCAAATAGGATTGAACATACCCCGATCTTTCGCGCTCGGCCGGATTTCCTTGCAGCTCCTTGTAATATCCTTCATATGGATCCGTTCCGCTGATCAGACTGCAGCTTCCAAGGCCTCGCTGAATCTGATCCAGCACAGCTTGTGTTTTTGACCGCTGTTCCCGCTTGGCCGTCCGGTTTGCGCCGCTTATCCGTTGACGCTCCTCATGCCCCGGATTGTATCTGGAAAATACTTCATCCGCCTTCTGACGGAAACCATCCAGAGAAGACATGGTGGCGGCATATTTTTGCTGCGTGAACATCAACCCGTCCTGGATTTGGGCATGAACTCCGTAAAATTTGGAGACCGAGGCGCTAACGCCGGCTTCCTGTTCGTCCAAATCCTGCCGGTCGACAAGATGCACGTGTCCAAAGACCTTTTCGGCTTCCAATGCACCGCTGTCCTCCGCTTGAGAAGAAGCAAGCCGGGAGATTTCGGCGTTGAGCTCGTCGTTTGCCTTCTTGGCCAGACTCATCGCTTGGCCGTAAGCTTCATGCAATGAGCTTAATGCTTTCATATCTGCCGTGGATTTCAGTTTCAGCATAGCGAGTACTTCTGCATATCGGATAAGATCTTGCAGAAGCTGTTCGTACTCCATGACCTTTTGCACGGCCTCATCCAATTGCCGCTCAAGATTCACACGGGCTTGATTCAGCTGGGCTAAAGCCTCGGCAGTCACAGCTCCGGCCGAGACCATTGCAGCGATCGATGCATTCAAGCTTCGGATCTGCTCTTGAATGGTCTCCACCTGGGCTTTGGCGTTTTGGAGCGTAGACCGGACATTCTCGATCGTATGAATTCCGATACGCCCGCTGAGTTCGTTCAAATCACGCAAGTGCGTTTGATAGAACGGATGCATCTCCGTCGCCTTTTGACGGATATCGAGAAAGGCCTCCCAAGCCTCGTCCAGACGCAGGTCCCGTTCCTCCAACAGCTTCTCCACCCTAGCGGCATGCTCACCGAATCGGGAGGCTTGGCCCAATCCGGCGGCCACCCCGGTTTTCTTGAACTTGTCGGCCAGCTCCAGCCCATATATCATCGGAGCCCGGTATTTCATCTCCTCCAGTATTTGCTGTTTAAATATGCCGTGGTTGGAGAGAGCATACATGGGTGTGATCCGGGCGGAACCCGCTTCATACCGCTGATCGATAAACCGAAAGCGATCCGGCTCTGCTGCCTCGGACACATTGCCGGCAACGGTCCGTTCAAAGATCCGGTTTGCCCCATCGCCTCCGGAATGAAGCGAATAAAGCCCGTAAGTCTGCAGCGATTTGGAATATGCGGAGAGCGTAGAGCGGACTCCGGCCTTTACCGCATTCTCCGCTTCTTTATCCGCGCTTTTCCACCTCATCACATCGATCAACAGCCCGCACAATAAAAATATGGGAACAAGGACCGCAATCAAATAGATCGAGACGGCACCGCTCTGCTCCTTCCAAAGTCGGTTCCGGCTTCTCAGTTCACCCACCTCCCGATTCGTTTTATTCATGAATGACCACGACGATCCCGTTTCGCTCCAGTTCACGCAGCAAGCCAGGCGATAATTTTACCTTGTCTTGTTTGGATGGCTTAAAAAAATGCCAGACGACCCCCTTCACTTCCGTCCCTTTCTTGAGCAGCTCGGCATCTTTGACCATTTGAACCTCGCGTAAATTTTTTTCATTAAAGGTATAGTAGGCTTGATGGGCCACCCCTCCGGCATCCAACGCGTCAATCTTTCGCATGGTTCCCGGATTAACCTCTATCTCCTTTTCTGTGCCGCTGACGAGCAGACGCAAATATTGAGCTGCCTTCTTTTCATTATCGATCAGGGGCTTTTCCTTAACGGAGGTTTTAGGTTCAACCATCGCCGCGAGCGCATCTTTAGGCTTGATTCTGCCTTGAATTTCTCCAATAAACGTTCGTGTCAGATCGGTTAGGCGGATCGTCTCCGCCGGATCGACCACATAGGATTTAGAGGCTCCGCTGACGTTAGCCCTGCCCCACAGCCTTTGCGCAAAGTCCGGAAGGTGCATTGGCTTATGAAGCGCCGCCCGGACAAAACGCAGCACGCCAAAATTTTCGTACCCCAGCTCTCCCTGAGCTTCATCAGCTGCAATGGTACTCGCTGCTCTTACCAGTTTCGCTTGTGGTCCGCTATCTGCGGAAGCGTTGTTTGGAGTCAGAGGAAGTTTGACGGATGCCGACGGCATCGGCAGCAAAAAACTGAACATATGAGAAACGTTATCGTTCGTAAGCCGCCAATACAAACCGTCGTTGTCTCCCGCCTTCACCGCGCCTGTGAGCGGATCCTTTTTGCTGTTATCCCAAATATAGGCCGCACGTTCGGATGCCATGGCTGTCGTATACTGCAGCGAAGCCTGGTGATAGCTAAAGAGCGCCAGAAATAAGAGCAGCACCGTGGCCAGGAAAACGGCCGGCAGCGCAAGCGACGCCTCCAACATGATTTGACCTGCCGGGTCCCTGAGAAAGCGATGGATTCGTTTCATCATCAGAGCACCTAATTTTGTGAAGCAGGAGGATTGATTCTGACTTTATCCGATTCATAATTGTTTTGGTTATCGATAATTTCTTGGTTTGCTGATTTAAATAAACCATCGATCCATTCAATAATCCACTTCCGAAACGCAATCGCAATGATAATCAATACGGCGACAATCAACAAAATTTCCAGTGTGCCGAGACCGTCCTCCTCTTCCCACAATGGTTTCCAACCTATCGGCCAATTGTTCATCCTTCACCCTCCTCTTCTCGTCTATACACGTTTTGTTATTTATCAGTTCATCATCAGCATGGCCGGAGCCGCCACAATGACCATGACGACAAAGAAAATCAACACCATCGGAAATACCAGTTTCGACGAACCCTCCTCTCCCAGCGTACGGGCCAGCGCTTTCCGCTTATCCCATAAAGTGATGGACAGCTCTTGAAGCGACATCACAAGTTCATCGCCGCCCCTCTTGTGATTCATAAGCAGCGCAGTCGTAAACAGGGAGGTTTCCTGCATGGCGCAGCGTTTGCTGAACTCTTCCATCACCTTGGAAAAAGAACCGTTCATTTTCAAAGCTTGGACGGCCGCCGCAAGTTCCGTCAGCAGTGGACTTCCCCTGTGTTCCTTGCCTTCCACCGAACGGATTAAGGCTTGAGGCACCGTTTCACCGGCACTGACCAGCAGCAAGATACGGTTGAGCACCTCGGGCAGTTCGATCAGCATCTGCCGCTTTCGCTTCTGACATTGATTTGAAATTTGCTTGTACATTACAAATGGAATAAAAGCGGCCAACAGCAAACCGTACAGAAGCATTTCGGCTTGGCCGCCTGCGGCCCATCCCAGGAGTGTACTCAAGCACAGCGCACCATAGGAATACACGATGGCCTGAGCTGCAAACCGTTTGGTTTCGATCAATGCCTTTTTGGCTCCGTGCAATTGAATCATGATCAAATGCACTTGCCCGAGCGGCTCGGTTAACCGGTCGGCCAGTCTTGTCCGGTCCATGACCCAAAGACCTGCGGGCAAGATTCGGCTGAGCGCATCCAACGGTTTCGTCCCCCGATGCCCATGCACCCACGAACTGTACTGCGGACGGGCCATATATAACGCAGCGAAAGCAGCGGTCAGCTCCAGCACAAACAGGACAGCTATCCACACCTCAACTCACACCTTTATGTCCATTATTTTTTGCGCCAGCACATAACAGCCAAAAAGCACCGCGAGCGCACAGCTCATGATCAGCAGTCCTCCACCCTGGTAGAGCGGCTCCATGTAATCCGGAGTCGTCCAGGCCAGCGTTGCGATAATAGCTACTGGAGCAACGGAGAGTACTTTGGATTCGAATTTTTTTTGTGCCAGCATGACTTGAATATCCTGTTCGATATCCAGCTTTTCCTGAATCAATACGGATGTGCGGCGAACGACTTGAACCAAGCTTCCTCCGGTTCTTTTACAGGTGACGAACACTTCCGCAAACCTGTCGATTTCCTCAATATGAGCCCGTCCGCTAAACCCTGTTAAGCAGCTTTCAACCGTTTCCCCGTTTTCCATGCGCCTTTGCATGATCTCCAGCTCTTGGATGATCATGGCTTTGGAATCGGGATAAAGCAGCCTTAAGTCGCTTAACGCTTCCATCAATGCCGATTCCACCGACCGGCCTGCGCTTAATGCCGATGCGAGCGCCGACAGCATTTGTTTGAACTGCAGCTTTAACTGCGCTTTTCTTTTGACGATCAACTGCTTTCGGCGAATCGACGGATAGCCCAGACCGACAGCTCCGAATAATGCGGCTGCGACCGGATGCTTATAGAAAATGTAAGCAATGGCTGCCATCACCGCAGCCCCCCATAAGGCGGCGATCGTTATCTGACCTGGACTCATAACGTATTCGTCATAATCTTGAAGTGTTGAATTCGCCGGGGGCCGATGCCCCCGAACAAAAGGAATCGGCACTTGAAGCTTGGGACGCCCTGGCGTTGCCTTGAACATGGCCATCGATTCTCCTTTTCTGAAGCTCATCTTTTTTTTAACCCAAGCCTGCCATCCGAAGCTTCCATGTTCGCATCAGCGGATTTCCCGTCGGCTTGAGTTCACCCAGCACCATCCCCTCCGGCGTTTCTCCTGTTTCCTCGAACAGATACAATGGATTCAGCATCACCTCCCCATCATCCATTCCCACCACTTCACTGATTTCGGTCACCCGCCGGGAACGGTCCCGCAGCCTCTGCAAATGCACCATCACATCAATCGCCGAGGAGATTTGCTTTCGTACCACGCCCACGGGCAAGCTCGCCCCGCTAAGCACCATCGTCTCCAGCCTGCTGAGCATGTCCTTGACCGAGTTGGCGTGACCGGTAGACAAGCTCCCATCATGACCGGTGTTCATCGCCGACAGCATATCCAGCGCCTCCGCTCCCCGCACCTCTCCGACAATGATGCGATTGGGCCTCATCCGCAGCGATGTACGGATCAAATCGCGGATAGTAATCTCTCCTTTTCCGTCCGTATTGGCATTGCGCGTTTCCAGTCTGACCAAATTCGGTATACCGAGAATCTGCAGCTCCGCCGAATCCTCAATGGTGATGATCCGTTCGTCCGCCGGGATAAACTGCGCCAGCGCATTCAAAAATGTGGTCTTTCCCGACCCGGTCCCGCCGCCGATAAACAGGTTATATTTAGCCTTCACGAGCCGGATTAAGTCCTCGGCAGCTTCCTGGGATACCGCTTGTCGTGCGGTTAAATCCCGGATCGTCATCGGACGCTCCGGAAATTTGCGGATTGTCATGGCCGGGCCCTGAAGCGCAATCGGCGGAAGCACAATATTGACGCGGGAGCCGTCCCGCAGCCGGGCATCTACCATCGGGCTCGATTCGTTCACTAACCGGTTCACCCGGCCGACGATCGCCTGGATGGTATCCTCCAGCTTCTCACGGCTGTCGAAACGGATATCCGTCGCGATCACTTGCCCGTCTTTTTCAATAAAGATTTGATCATGGGAATTGACCATAATTTCCGATATGGTTCTGTCATCCACCAGCGGCTGCAGCACATCCAAGCCCCGAAAAGAGTAAAACAGCTCCGAAACGAGCTGCCGTTTCTGCCCAGCGGTCAGAAACGATTCTTTTGAATCCGCAAACACATGCTGTTCGATCGTTTCAACCAACTGCTCATCCGATAATGTGTTTCCGTAATCCATGCTCTCTTGAATTTTTTTGAGTAATTTCTGTTTCCTTTCCGCTGCGTTCATCCGGCCCGGCTTCTCCTTTCTCGCGCAATAATTCCTGGACCATAGAAGCTGTGAAGGCGGCTGAAACCATCCGCTCTACATGAGCCACCGCTTTCCACTCCGGCACATAAGGAAGCTCTCCCTGAAGGGTTATTCCGTACTTTGAAAAATCATTGAGCGCATGTCCGGTACTTTTATTGAGCCAAAAGGCGATTTTATCTATCGAGAGCATATCCTTATGATTGTCCTCCCCCTTCCAGCTTGCAAAAAGCTCCGCCGTCTTTTGCAAATGAATGCAGTCGTCAAGCACCAGCCAAAAAATATGATCCGCTTCTTGCAAGCCCTTGAGCGTGACCGGACTGGGGAAGGAATCCAAATCCAGAATGATCCAGTCGTATATACCCGATGCCGCCGCCCCTTGCAGAATGCGCTGCAGATCGGCGCTTTCCATCTCTACCATTTCTTTAGGGTGTGATGATGGCGGTACATAGTCGAACTTCAACTCCGGATGCCTGCGCTTTAACTGCTCCATTTTGGCTGCGAGGATGTCCGGATTCGTTTTGGCATAATATAGCATCTGCGAGAAAGTCTCCGACTCCCCGTCGCGATCTTCCGCAAACCAGGCTTTGGACGGAAGCCGTTCCAGCGGTAAGCACAATACCTTCTCCCCATGGAAGGCGAGTTGACGGGCCAGATGGACAGCCGTAACGGTCTTCCCGCTCCCGCCGACAGCGGAGTATACCGCTAAGGTCCTTGCGCCCCTTCTGCCGCGCAGCGGAGCGTCCTTGCGATATTCGTTATAATGAACGGCAACCCCCGACAGCAGATGATTCAGCGGCTGAAATTTAAACAGCACCGGATATTCAAGCAGCCCGCCCGCTCTCATTGAATCGCTGATCAGGACGATGCATCCCGTTTTGACGCGATAAGCCGAATCCGGCAAAGGCATCCAGGATTCATGGACCATCATAATAAACGGCTCTCTGGTTTCTTCCACAAAGCGAAAGCCCTCTTCCGCAGCGGTAAATACGCGTAGGCTGAAGCGTTCCGCATATTCCGAGGAACGAATATAGGCCGACAGCATATCGGCAAAATACGCGTCGTCATCGAGCAGCACCAGCAGCATTTTTGCCAAGCAGCATCACTCCCTTTCCTGTTTAGCGCCGAAAAAAGGCAACAAAAAAAGCACACGCCGCCAAGGTTCCCATCAACCTTGAAACAGCGGTGCTTCCGCTTGATATCATGAAATTAATCGTATTATATCCCTAATATTTGGAAAATGCAAGAGGAAATTGAGATAAAATATCGCTATTGGCCATGTTTATGAAATGGGCTCATCCTCACGTCTCCCAATTCCCTCCCCGACCGTCGGCTGCTAAGCTGAAATTCAAAAAAGCACACGCCGCCAAGGTTCCCTCGAACCTTGAAACAGCGGTGCTTCCGCTTAAATAATGAATTTGATATATCATCAATCTAATATCCCGCGAACCATCAGCGGGTTTTCACCAAAAACAAGGTAAGCTCTTCGCGGTTATGAAAAAGCTGCTTCGCTTTTTGCAGCTCCAGCTCGGGAGACAGATCTTGAATGACCTCGCGGATCGATTGAAATGCTTTTTTGTTCATCAGCTTCACGGTAATAATGGCCGTTCCGCCCGTCTTCAAAGCGTAAAGCAACCCGCGGACCAGCTTGGCCATCTGCCGGTGACTCCAGCTCATATCGCAAACCAGCAGATCGAAGGCGTCTGCCGCAAACACCACTTCATCCGCTTTTTTGGCATGATACGTAAGGTTCGGATGACTCAAAAGCCCGGCATCCAGCTTGGCCGGATCTACCGCCGTCACCTTCAGCCCCAGCTCCAGCAGCAAGGAAGTCCACCCGCCCGGCGCCGCCCCGATATCAAGCGCGGACCGGTACTGCGTAAAATCAAGGCCAAACGCCTGCTCCGCTTCCAGCAGCTTGAATTTGGCCCGGGATACCTGCCCATCTTCCCTGCGGAAGCGAACGGCTCCGCCGGACCAATCCGATAAGTTCTCTTCCGGACGCGACATGCCGTAATAAACGGTATCTTTTGTCAAAAAGAGCGACAAAATGAAGTCCGCTCCTTTGACCACGGGCTCCGCGGTATAATCAGATGAAAGCCTCTCATCCACTGCGGTCTTGACAACGGAAGAGGAAATGTCCGGTGCGGCATCCTCCGTTTTGCGGACCTGCACCGCAATCTTACTGCCGGTGTACGGAGGAGATGCAGACAGCCGTTCGACAACAAAGCCCATGAGCGAGTCCATGGAACCGTTCCATGACGTTCGTGCGTCAACAGGCTGCATATGCCTTAAAAAAACCGGTTCATTGCCCGTGATCCTGCGAATCGCTTCTTCCCTATCCGTTTCGGCTGCGAACAGAAAGACTTCCCCGGGAACGATCCATTCGGACTTTACCGATCCCAGCAGCCGACGCAGCTCTTCCTGCGCCTGCTGAGCAAATCCCCTGTTGGCAGTTCCGATAAAAACGCCTGCGTTCATCATAGTACCCGAATCCAGGGCCGGTCCCCGGACCAATCGATGCGGATCGGAACCTGAAACGCCTTATATAAATTGTCTTCCGTAAGCACCTCTCGCTTTAAGCCGGAAGCAATCAGCTGCCCTTGCTCAATCAGCGCCACATGAGTGAACATCGGAACAATTTCCTCAATATGGTGCGTCACGTAAATGACCGTCATCTGCTGCTCACCAAGCTCATTGATGTTTTCCAGCAGCCTTTCACGCTCAAAAAGATCAAGCCCGGAACAAGGCTCATCCATAATGAGGATCGATGGCCGTGTCATCAGCGATCTGGCTAGCATCACTTTTTTGCGCTCTCCCTGCGAAAGCGTACCCAGCGGTTGATCCGCAAGGTGGCGCAGCTTGACGTCACTCAGCATGTGGAGCGCCTTTTCTTTGGCCTGCACAGGTATTTCCTCATAGAACCGCAGGAATCCGAATTCTCCGGTGGCGACCACCTCCCAAACGGAATCTGCAGGGTTCAGCTTTTCATAAAGCGATTGGCTGATGTACCCGATTTGTTTCCGTACCTCGCGCACGTCGCATTGTCCATATGTATTTCCGAGAACCTGTACTTTGCCTCTGCTCGGAAATTCATATCCGTTCATCATCTCCAGCAGCGTCGTTTTTCCCGAACCGTTCCTTCCGAGAATGACCCAATGCTCTCCGGCTTGGATCTCCAGCTGAACTCCCGATAAAATATACCTGTCTTCCCGGATAAAATGAATTTGCTGTAACGATAAGACCTGTGACACCAGTGACCACAACCTATTCTTTGACGTTTTGGGCAATCTCCTCAAGCAGCGCATGCGGCATGGGGCCATTCACCACAAGGACATGCTCGGGCTTGTTCGCATATAAAGCTTGAAACATATGTTGCCTTCCCGAATCGCTGGATGTGTGTAAATAAATGCGTTTCGGGTAACGGTTTGAAGCAACGATGCCTCTGACGACATCCATCCCGTTAGGCTTGCCCCATCCAAGGTCGTAATCGAGCGAAAGCACATCCACCTCGCATTCCTGCAACAGAAGAAGGCATTCTTCCGCACTGCGTGCATGCAGGAATCCCTTCGGACAAGTCCGATAATCGTCCAAATAAACATGAATCACCCTTCGCTCAGCTCCTTGACATAACGGATTTCCCCGGCATGCGTCGTCCCTCGCATCAAAGGCGTTTCCAGGACAACCGGAAGATTCATGCTCTTGAGGCGTTGGGAACGCAGCAGCGGAAGAAAAAGCGCTTCACCCATTTGGCCTTTGCCGATCATGGCATGCCTGTCTTTGCATGCGCCGCGCGCATATACGGAATCGTTCAGATGGATGGCGCGAAGATGCGGCAAATAGCCAACGGCCTCGGCATGTCGTTCCCACTCCGGCCAACCCGCCGGGAGCGCCGGGAACAATTTGGAGGCAAAGGCATGGCACGTATCGAAGCAAAAACCGATCAGTTCGGGCCTCCGGCATAATCCCCGAATCTGTACAAGCTCTTCCAGGGTTGTCCCCATCAACGAACCTTCCCCCGCTTGATTCTCGATCAGCAGCAAGGCGCGACCCGGATATCCCGCAAGCACCTCATTAATACATTCTATAATATTTTTATAGCCTTGTAACGGGTCCTTGCCTTTGTATTTGCCAAAATGAACAACGACGCCTACCGAACCGCATGCATCCGCAATTTCGAGATCGTTGCGAAGAGAAGCGATCGTCGCCTGCCGCAGCTCGCCCTCGTCTACTGCAAGGTTGGTTGGATAGGGCGTATGAGCGATGGTGAGAATGCCATGCTCGCGGCAGTACCGCTCGCAGCTCTCCGCGTCACTGCGATTGTATGCCTTCACCATCAGGCTGCGCGGGTTTTTGGGGAAATATTGAAATGACTGCGCGCCCAACAGGACCGCCGTCCTGGCCGCTTCCAGGTAACCCTTCCGAATACTGATATGGCAGCCGAACCTCATGTCCTCTCCCCCTTACCGCTGGCAGCCCAGGCAGCAAAAGGATTTCTTCGAGGAGACATCCTGCCTCACGATAGGACGTCCGCAGCGTACGCACGGCTCCCCCTCACGGTCATATACGCGGCATCGGCTGTCGAAGCCTCCAGTTAACGTATCTCCCGTAAAAAGCGGCATTTCCATATACCCGCCATAATGCGTCGCCTCGATCAGCACTTCTCTCATGGACCGGTACAGCCGGCCAAACTCCAGAGAGGTTAAATCGAACGGACGTCTTGAAGGCAGCAGTCCGGCATGAAAGCAAATTTCATCACTGTAGCAGTTTCCGATACCCGCCAACAAGCTTTGATCCGCCAGATTGCTTTTGAGTGTGCCTCTCTTCACTCGCAGCCGTTCTTCAAACCTCTCCGCGGTAAAGCCGGGATCGAGCGGTTCCGGCCCGAGCTTTTCCATAAGGGCGGAAGCTTCCTCGGCCTCATAAAGATGCAAATATCCCAGGCGGAGTCCTATGCAAAACAAATGCCGGTCTCCAAAATCGATCCGCACCTGAACGGTTCGCTCAGGCGCTTCTTCCATCGTGCCATAAAATATCATGCCCCCCAGCATCAAATGGAGCACCAGGACTTTGCCTGAGGTCAAAGGAAACAGCAGATGCTTGGCTCTGCGATCCACCGTCCGGACCGCTTGGCCTGTCAGTTCGCGTTCAAACCGCAGCGGAGATACGTTGATCGACTTTTCGCGTCCAATCTCCGTGCCGGTAATCGTCCGTCCTGCGATTCGTCCGTTCAGCAGGATGCGGTAATTTTCCATTTCAGGCAGCTCCGGCAACGACTTCACCTTCCTCAACTTTTCGATCTTTCACTAGATTTCCAAGAGGAAGGGAAATTATACCTTAAAGAGGCATCGACAACTGCTCGAATCCGGGGGCGGGCTGCCGTTTTCTTGATGGCTTCGTCACGGAAGGAGACCAAACGGAAGTGGTGGATGAAGCCGACTTTCTTTTCAGCCGTTCAATCCTTTTTTCCAGTTCTGCCGCTTCGTTCCCCGCCTCCTTCGACCCAGCTTCCCGTCTCACGGCTCCCGTCCGGTTTCCGCTGCGCTTTAGCGCGCCTTGGCGCCATACGAGATCGAGTGCCAGCTGAGCGTACTCCAAAGCCGGCTTCCACTCCTTGGCTTTATGTTCGTAATACATAGACAGCTCTATATAAGGCTCCAAGGATGCGGTTCGGCTTCCGCCCTTGCAGGCGATATAATGCTTCCAAAGCAGGCATGCCTCAGACAGCATACGCCGCCGCTTGAAAAATTGAGCCAGAGGCAGCAGGCAAGCATCCACTTCGCCTGTTTCTCTTTGGGCAATGTCTGATAGAAGTTCCTCCGCTAACGCGCTCAAAGCCTCGTCGGCCTGCGCCCTCATCCCGATTTTATCCAGCCACAGCCCGAGCCGGAACCACTCTTCCCTGCCGAATTCACGGGCATGCATCCAATCCAGCTTTCCGCTCAGCAAGGCGGCAAAATGCACGGCCAACCCGGCCAACGATAGAACGTCCAGCTCGTTGTGAACAAATACGCCCTTTAAAATCTCAGGGTCCCGCTCTGCCAAATATTTAAAATAAAGCGCCGGCGCCAGCGATCCCGGGACATCGTTGTCCCGGTACACGCCCAGCCGCTCCTCCTCGATATGGCCTAATCGGCAGGACGGCAGCGTATGCTTCCATAAGCTTCGGGACGGATACAAAAAATCGATATGCCCTGCGGGCTCCGCCTGCAGCGGCATCCGGTTCATAATGTACCGGTTCTTGACGATGGGCCAGTCAAACGATTTGCCGTTATAAGAAATAAGCACCGGACGGCTTTTCAGCTTGTTTTGAAGGTAACCAAGCATGGCCGCTTCTTCCCCGGGATGCCGGATCAGCATTTGCTCGACCGTGAAACGGTCCCCTTCATAGAACCCGATCCCGATCATGAAAGGGACATTGCCGGCGCCATGGCCCAGACCGGTCGTTTCCGTATCCATGAAAAGAAGGCGTTCGTGCGGCATGCCCGACGTTTCGGCAGAACCGGTCCCCGGTTCTTTGGCAGCCAGCAAACGCCAAAGCTCATCCCCGCTGTTTGCCAAATCTCCCAGCCGGCTCCCGCCGTGCCGGTATTCGGCCTCATAGGTATTCCGGCGCAGCACGAAATCGCCCCATTCGCTTTGTTCCATGACCGCGCCAACCGCACTCCACTCGTCCGTAGAAGGATTTTCGCTTGGAGTGACCGGCACGGCCGTCTCCTCAGGCCGCTTATGCCGCAACAGCCTTTCCCTGAGCGAGCTCATCCCGCTCCCTCCAGTCGACGCAGCAAGCCAAGCGACAGCTGCTTCCCGGTCATCCCCACTTCCTCGATCGGACCGACACAAGCCGGGCAGCCGCTAAGGCAGCCGCATGAAGAAATAAGCCGCTGCGCTTCGGCAAGCAGCTTACCATGCACTTCGTAGAGCCGTTCACTGAGACCTACACCGCCCGGATACCGATCATAGAAGAAGATCGTCGGCTGCTTGTTATGCACGGCTTTTACCTGCGGGACGACGCGGATATCCTGCGGGTCGCACATCAAATACAGCGGAGCGATATGCACCAGGACGTTGGACAGCCCGAGAAGCGCAAACTGCATATCGTTCGCCGTCATCCCGGAAGCCGCTTCTTCATCAAATGTGAACCAGTAGGAGCTGGTGTGCAGTTCTTCCTCAGGCAGATGAATCGGTCCAGATCCAATGTTTTCATGAGTCCCCAGCTTGATTTTTTTGAAAATCGTCGCTTTTGCGTTTACCGTCACTTCTCCATACTGCCTCAGCAGTCCCCTCTCGGCCGCTTCCCGATGAACGTGCAGCACCTTCAACTGAACCGCCAGATTGGCGTCCGTAAAGTAATCGACGTTCACTTCGCGGACATACGCTTTCTTCTCTTCATAATCCAGCTTCTCCACTTGAAACTGCACGCCCTCGTGAATATAGATCGCTTCTTCATGGATCAGCGTTGGCGCGCTGAACCTGTCTACCTCGCCGAGAACACGCGCACCGTTGGTCATATCGATGATAATAAAATTTTCCTGCGCGGCGGAGCGCAAGCTGATATCGTGCGCCGGAAACGACTGCTCCATCCAATGCCAACGGTTCTTTACCCGGTGCAGTATCCGCTCCTCCGTCAAAAACTCCAAAATGTCCTTAAGCGATTCGTCCCCGAACTTCTCATTCTCCTCGAAGGGAAGCTCATATGCGGCGCACTTCACATGATCCACCAGGATGATAAGGTTGTCCGGACTGATCCGCGCCTGCTCCGGCGGGCGTTCAAAGAAATACTGGGGGTTTTGGATCATGTATTGATCCAGCGGATTGCTGCTCGCCACAAGAAACGTAATCGAGCTCTCCTGTCTGCGGCCGGCGCGGCCCGACTGCTGCCATGTGCTGGCGATCGTTCCCGGATATCCGTTTAATACGCACGCCTGAAGCTGCCCGATATCGATGCCGAGCTCGAGCGCGTTCGTGCTCACAACACCGCGGATTTCCCCGCTGCGCAGCCCCCGCTCGATCTCGCGCCTCAGCTTGGGCAAATAGCCGCCGCGGTAGCCGCGTATCGATTTGGCGCCCAACTCGTGGGCGACAAGCTCCTGCAGATATGTAAGAAGGATCTCCACCCGCACGCGGCTGCGCGCAAACACAATCGTCTGAATACCCTGCTTCAGCAGCAGGCCGGCAAGCTTTCGCGTCTCCAGCACGCTGCTCTTGCGGATGCCCAGCTGCTCGTTGACGACGGGCGGGTTATAAAACACAAAGTGCTTTTCTCCCGATGGCGCCCCATTGTCATCCACCAGCGCCACTGGTTCGCCAATCAGGCGTTCCGCATGCTCCTTCGGGTTATCGACCGTTGCGGAAGCACAGATAAACTGCGGATTGGAGCCATAAAAACGGCAGATTCGCTTCAATCTCCGGATGACATTGGCGACATGGCTGCCGAATACTCCCCGGTAGGAGTGAACTTCGTCAATCACGATAAATCGGATATTTTCAAACAGCTTCACCCATTTGGTATGGTGAGGAAGTATTGCGGAATGGAGCATATCCGGATTCGTCACTACGATATGTCCGGCGTTGCGGATCGCCTGGCGCACGGCGGGCGGCGTATCCCCATCGTACGTGTGCGTCTTAATATCCGCTCCCATAACATTCGCAAGCTCCTGCAGCTCGGCAACCTGGTCCTGGGCCAGCGCTTTGGTCGGAAACAAATAGAGCGCCCGCGCGCTCTCATCCTTCAATATTTCCTGCAGCACAGGAAGGTTGTAGCAAAGCGTCTTCCCGGATGCCGTAGGCGTCACCGTAACGACGTTCCGTCCGGCGCTCACTTCACGGAAGGAGTAGGCTTGGTGTGTATACAGCTTTTCGATTCCTCTTGTCTCAAGCGCTTCTCGCAGAAGCGGATTTAACTCGTCAGGGAACGGCTCGTACCGCCCTTCCCGAGGCGGAATCGTATGCCAGTGCGTCACCTGAGACATCAGCTCAGGCGTCGCCTTGATCAAATCTATCAATTCATTTATGGAAGCAACCTTTCCGGTCAATGGGTTCATCTTTTCGACTCCTTTTGACGGCAGCGTTACTACCATTATATAGAATACATGTTCGTATTACAATTCCTTTTTGCATTTGATCTGCCAAAAGACCTTTTAGCAATGACATATGCCGGCGGATTTCACAGCCTTAATAATATTTAACATCATAAAATATTTATATGATAAGATTTTTGAAAGGATTAGCCCAGACGTCACCCTATGGCAGTCTTTATCGTGATCCTTGCCGCACGGCCTATTTTTCCCTGAAATAAAAATATAACCCGAGCCGATGGGTTTCGGCTCAGGTCTTTTTTACTTAAACGCGAAAGATGTTGAATATTACCCTTGCCGGCACCCATGGCCGCGCAGGATTGTGTCACTTCCTGCGCTTTCCCGGGCAATTAGGAAAACCCTTAGAGCAAATCAGAGGAATCATCGTAATCGTAACGAAGCCTGTCTTGAGAAGCCGTCGTCTGTAAAGGGGGCGATACCATAGCTGCTGCCGCATTCGTTTTGAGCTTGTCCAGCACTTCATGAAATTTCCATGCCTCTGATTCTTCGCCCTGCGAACGAATTGCGATTTGCAGAGCCTGTTCTATGACGGCGATATCCTGACTTGTGAAAGCCATACCGCAATCCCTCCTCCACATTTTTACTGCAACTATTCTTGCCCAATCCCCTGTTCTTCATACTTTTTTGTGAATCTAAACCTCTTCTTCTCCCTTGGTTCCGGAACGCATTCGTCTATTTGAACCAAATATATATCGGGACGAAAAGTACGCTGGTGATAATCGCCGTTACTCCCATGGCAAACCCACTAATGCTTCCTGCCAGCTCCGAGTCCCGGATCATCCGGGCTGTACCGATGCCGTGGGCGGCGGTACCGATGGCCGTGCCGAGTGAAATATCCTCTCTTACCCCGGCCAAACGCAGCAAAGCCGGTCCGAGCAAACTTCCGATCAGTCCCGTCAACACCGTCATTGCCGCCGCGAGCTCGGGTATGCCCCCTGCTTGTCGTGCAATTTCCATAGCTACCGGGGAAGTCACGGACTTGGGCATCATCGTGATCAGCAGCTCGCGGCTGCCTCCCAAGCTCCAGACTAGCCCGGCCGACATCATCAGCGCACTTACTGAGCCTACGGTAACGCCAGTGATGATAGGCAAAAAGTTCCGTCCAATTCGCTGGGCGTTCTTGTAAAGAGGGACACCCAGCGCGACTGTAGCCGGACCGAGCAGGAAAACGATGTAGTCCCCGCCCTTTTTATAGGCTTCATAAGGGATCCGCATCAACATCAGCACCGCAATGATCAGGATAGACGAGATAAGAAGCGGATGCAGCCCTTTCCACTTTTGCTGGCACTTTAAAGCGACGGCATAAGCGATCACCGTTAACGAAATGCCGAATAACGGCTCGGCGCTAAGCTCTTGAACGGTCATAACGGCGTTCTCCTTCTTTCATCTTCCTGCCGCTCATCAGCTTCACCGTCCAACCGGTGAAAAGCAGCACGCCGAACGTACTCATGAACAGACTGATCACGATCGTCAGCGCCTGCTTCCCGATCAAGGAGAAAAACACCATCGTTCCAGCCACAATCGGCGCAAATAACAGGAGCATATGCCGAATCAGGAACTGGCTTGCCTCTTCCACCCATGACACCTTAACGATTTTCAGAAATAAGCTGAGCGTAAATAGAATCAAGCCAATAACATTGGCGGGTAAAGGCACTCCGAACCCTTCATGAAGTACCGTTCCCAGCATATAAAAAACAAGTAATATGGCAAATCCCATCATAATTTTCGTACTCCTTCCAATGATGGCCGTATACCGGACTCGCCGTATGCATAATTTGCCCTTTCGGGTGGTATCGTAAAATTGGCGCAATGCCACTAACGTATTGACACTAACCAAAACGGGAGTTGAATCATCATGGCCAAGCCGGACAATCGTGCGGACAACGTAGAACACCTGCAAAAAAACATTAATCACACCATCGAAAACATTGAAGAGACTGAAGCCTATTTGGACGAGCATGCCGAGGAAATCAGCCCGGAGGAACAGCAACAGATCGAATCCAAAAATGACCGCCGCCGTGAAAGCTTAGCCGCGTTCCGTTCCGAAATCAAAGACGAAGCAAACGAACAGAACGAAGAGTAAACCGCATAAATACCTCCTCCCCCTTCAAAGGGGAGGAGGTTATTAGCTTTGCGGCTATGCATTCGTTGATCTCCGCGATACAGGGATTTCAAAACGAAAATGATCATAGGCCAGGTACGTCTCCTCATGGACAGTACGAGCCTCCGCCGTTAATTGTTCCGCCAGCTCACCTTGATAACGCGAACTAATGTGCGTCAAAATTAACGTTTTCGCACCGGCCTCCCGGGCTGTACGTGCGGCGTCGATCGCCGTCGAATGATCATATTTTACAGCCATCTCTTTTCTCTGCTCCGCAAATGTCGCTTCATGGACAAGCACATCCGCAGCCTCTGCAAGCTTCACCGCATGAGTGCACGGCTGGGTATCGCCCAATATCGTCACCGTGCGGCCGGGAATGGATGGACCGATAAACTCCTGTGCATACAGCACCTTGCCATCCGGCAGTTCGATGTTTTCTCCGTTCTTGATTTTGCCGAACAGTGGTCCCGAGGAAAGTCCAAGCTCCTTCAAACGGGCTGCATCCAGCTTTCCTTTTTGCGGTTTTTCGGTTATGCGATAACCATAGCTGTCAATGCGGTGCACCAGAGGGGCCGCCGTAACGGTCAGCTGCTCGTCTTCAAATACAAGGAACGGCTCCGATTCTTTAAATTCTACGATGTCGATCTCATAACTCAGATGGGAATCGCTCACACGAAGCGCCGTTTCAATGAATTCTTTAATTCCCTTTGGACCGTAAATGGTAAAGGGACTCTCTCCCCCTTGGTAGGATCGGCTTGACATCAAACCGGGAATACCATAGATGTGATCTCCGTGCAGATGGGTAATAAACAGCTTTTCCAGCTTGCTGATTTTGACCGGAGCCCTGAGCACCTGATGCTGCGTTCCTTCCCCGCAATCGAACATCCAATAGACGTTTCTCTCCGCCAGCAGATTCAGCATCACGGAGGTAACATTACGTTCCTTGGAAGGCATTCCGGCACCCGTTCCCAGAAAATAAAGTTCCAATATCCATCGACTCCCGTTTCGTTAAAGTCCAATCAGTGAAAAGAGTGGAGCGTTCACGCTCCACCCTGTATAGCATACCCCAAATCGGCTTTAGGCGTTAAAATATCTGGCATCGGGATGTGCAAATACGATGGCGGATACGGAAGCCTCTGGCTCCATCATGCTGCCTTCCGTCAGATGAACGCCGATATCCTCAGGGTGCATCAATGCGAAAAGCTGCTGCTGATCATCCAGGTTCGGACATGCGGGGTAACCGAACGAAAACCGCTGCCCGCGGTATTTGGCTCCGAACCTCTCCTGCATGGTCATCTCCGCCGGATCCGGGAAGCCCCATACGTCGCGCATCATTTGATGGATGCGCTCGGCGAATGCTTCCGCCGTTTCAAGAGCGGCCGCCTGCAATGCGTGAGAACGCAGATAATCGCCTTTCTCACGCCATTCAGCCGCCAATTCGCTGATCCCATGGCCGGCTGTGACGACAAGGAAACCGACATAATCCATCTCGCCGCTTTCTACCGGCTTTAAGAAATCGGCCAGACAGAGATAAGGCTCTTTTTGCTGCCGCGGAAAACTAAATTTCTGCAGCACCTTGGTATGATCTTCCGGGTCGTAAACCAGCACATCGTCGCCATCGGCCTGAGCCGGGAAGAAGCGATACATACCGTGGGCTTTAATAATGCCTTCACGCTGCGCTTCGAATAAAATCTGATCTACCGTTTCCTTCAACTGAACAGCTTTCGGGTCCTTCTCGGCCAGCAATCGATCGACTTTACCTTTCAGCCCCAAATGGTGTCCAAGCAGCATCTGCATGTTGATATAAGGCATCAAATGACTGATCGGATAATCGCGCAGCACGCGGCGTTCCAAATCCGGCGGCTGCTGTACCGGCACCGTCCGGTCTAACGTAGATACCTTCACCCGTGTCAGCTCAGGCATTTGCTCTTCCTTACGCCCGGATTCCTTCACATCCGACTCCATGCTTTCTCTCAGCTCACGAATCAATTGCTGCTTTTGTTCCGGGTCGCTGAGCTTGTTCGCGATTTCCAAGCCATCCATCGCGTCTTTGGCATAAAGGACAAGGCCGTCATATTCCGGAGCAATCCGTGTCTTGGTAAACTTCCGTGTTAATGCGGCTCCGCCTACAAGAATAGGAACATCAATTCCCGCATTCTTCAAGTCTTGAGCGGTAACGATCATTTGCTGTGCCGATTTGACAAGCAGTCCCGACAGACCGATCGCATCCGCCTTCTCTTTGCGGTACGCTTCAATCAACTGCTCGGGCGGAACTTTGATGCCCAAGTTGATAATTTTATATCCGTTATTGGACAAAATGATTTCGACGAGGTTTTTACCAATGTCATGTACATCGCCCTTCACCGTTGCCAAGATGATTTTTCCTTTGACGGCGCTCTCCGTCTTTTCCATGAACTGCTCCAAATGCGAAACCGATGCCTTCATCACTTCAGCACTCTGCAGTACCTCGGCTACGATGAGCTCGTTGTTATTGAAAAGCCGTCCGACTTCCTCCATCCCTTTCATCAGAGGACCGTTAATGATCTCAAGCGGCGAATATTTTTGCAGCGCGTCGTTCAAATCCGGAATCAGGCCTTCTTTGGTGCCTTCTACCACATAAGAAGCCAGACGCTCCTCCAAGGTCAGATTGGAAATCTTCTCTTTCTTCTCGACCTTCTTGCTGCGGAAATGCGCAACAAACGCGGCCAGCGTATCATCATTGGTATCATAGATGAGGTTTTCCGCCAATCTCCGCTCTTCTTCAGGAATGGACGCATAACGTTCCAGCTTCTCCGTATTGACAATAGCGTAATCCAGTCCTGCCTTCGTACAGTGGTACAAAAAGACGGCGTTAAGCACTTCACGCCCAGCCTCCGGGAGACCGAACGAGACGTTGCTGAGACCGAGGATCGTTTCCGTATCCGGCATCGCTTCCTTGATCATGCGAATGCCGTCAATCGTTTCTTTCGCCGATCCGATATACTGCTGATCACCCGTACCTACAGGAAAAACGAGAGGGTCAAAAATGATATCGTTCGGGTTCATTCCATATTTGTTCACAAGCAGATCATAGGAGCGCCGGGCAACCTCCAGTTTGTCTTTCGCTGTAATAGCTTGTCCCCGTTCGTCAATAGTACCTACGACAGCAGCTGCGCCATATTTATGAATGAGCGGTACGACTTTCTCGAACTTCTCTTCGCCATCCTCCAGGTTGATCGAGTTAATGATCGCCTTGCCCTGAGAATACTTTAGGCCCAGCTCAATGACCCGGTGGTCCGTGGAGTCGAGCATCAGCGGTACCTTTACTTTCTTGACGACAAGCTCCAGAAACTTCTGCATATCCGCCATCTCGTCGCGATCCGGATCCTGCAGGCAGACGTCGATCACGTGGGCTCCGCCCTTCACTTGAGCGCGGGCAATTTCCGACGCTTCCTCATACTTGCCTTCAGCAATCAGGCGCTTAAATTTACGCGAACCTAGAACGTTTGTTCTCTCTCCAACCATGTACGGACGATTCGCGTCTTCAATATATACCGTCTCTATCCCGGAAACGGCCGGCGGGTGAGTCCCTCTATGCACCCGAGGCTTGTATGAGCTGAGCGTCTCCGCCAAGGCTCGAATATGGTCAGGCGTTGTACCGCAGCAGCCTCCGGCAATGTTCAGCCAACCCTGCTCGGCGAATCCCGCCATCTTCATCGCTAACGTCTCCGGAGATTCATGGTAATTTCCGTTCTCATCCGGCAGTCCTGCATTCGGGTAACAGCTGACGGCCGTACCGGCGATATCAGCCAGCGTCCGAATATGATCCCGCATAAATTCCGGTCCCGTCGCGCAGTTCAAACCGATCGAAATCGGCTCCAAATGCTCGAGGGAAATATAGAACGACTCGATGTTTTGACCGGCAAGCGTCGTCCCCATCGGTTCGATCGTACCGGAAATCATCAGAGGAAGCTTTCTGCCCATCTGATCGAACGCCTTGCGAATGCCGATGCTTCCGGCTTTCACGTTAAGCGTATCTTGGGAAGTCTCCAGCAGCAGCGCATCTACGCCGGCTTCGATTAACGCCAGCGCTTGTTCATAATAGCTGTCGATCAATTCATCGAATGTGACGCCGCCTGTGACCGAAAGCGTCTTGGTTGTCGGACCCATGGCGCCTGCCACATAACGCGGCCATTCCGGTGTACTGTATTTATTAGCTGCCTCGATAGCCAGCTTGGCTGCAGCCAGATTGATTTCCCGGGCACGATCCTGCAGACCATATTCCGCGAGCACCACGCTGGTAGCTCCGAAGGTATTGGTCTCAACGATATCCGCGCCTGCGGCAAAATAAGCTTCATGAATTTTACGGATAATATCCGGTCTGGTAAGAACAAGGATTTCATTACACCCGTCCAGCTCTTCCCCGCCGAAATCTTCCGCAGTGAGATTTTCCTGCTGGATCATGGTACCCATGGCACCATCCAATATCATAATTTTCTTTTGTAATTGCTCTTGCAAGGATGACTTATCCATCAATAATCCCCTTTCAAACTGCCGCCATACCTGTCGTCTCTTTTTCTCAACCAGCATCTCTTTCGTCGCTGTCGAATAAACACGAAATTCAGCAAATCGTTTATCCCTAAAGTGTACCAGAAACATGCCATGATGAAAAGGAACTTCCATCATGTTCAACAGCTCACGATGCAAAAAGATTGAAATCTTTCTCCAATACTCATCGACAGATGTGGCACCTTTCACTATAATATATATAGAAACGAACAATTCTTATAGGAGAAGAGGGATTTACCATGGCAGAAATCAGAATTCGCAATACCAACGAACGAATCACCGGCGAGCAAAATGTCAAGGCATTTTTGGATAAGCAAGAGGTGCTGTATGAACACTGGAACGCTGCGAAGCTGCCGGCTGAGCTTCAAGAAAAATTTGTACTGACCGATGATGAAAAAGCGCAAATTTTATCCACTTTCGATGCGGAAATCCGCGATCTTGCAAACCGCCGCGGGTACCGGACATGGGACGTCATCGCTCTTTCCGATGCGACGCCCAACCTGGATGAACTGCTTAAAAAATTCGAGCAGGTGCATACGCATACGGAAGATGAAGTGCGCGCCATTACAGCAGGTAAAGGCATATTCATTATTAAAGGCAGCGACGATGTAGGCTATTTTGACGTCGAACTGGAAGCAGGTGATGTCATTTCCGTACCGGAGAACAAGCCTCACTTCTTCACTTTAATGGAAAACCGCCAAATCGTGGCCGTTCGCCTCTTTATTGAAACGGAAGGCTGGATTGCACATCCGTTCGAGGATCCGACGTTCCAGAAGGCATAATTAAATAACAATGAACCCCGCCATATAAGGAGGCCACGGAAGAACTTACACTTTTCTCGGGGCAGCCAAAGCAGGACGACGAAAAAGGGACCGTCCCAAAAGTAGCTTTTAGCTACGCAGGGACGGCCCTGTTTTCTTAACTTCTCGTTTCCATACAGAAAAAAAGGTCGAGTAGAGGGCTATACTTGCTCTCTTACTCGACCTTTTTGGTTCATCGCCGCCCACTTTAATAAATTATGGGCAAGGGAAAGCCACCCGACCTCCAGGCTCACTTTGGGCAAGCCGCGAAGCAGGAAACGCCGGAAGTTCCGGTTGTTTTTCATTTGTCCGAACACACTCTCCGGTTCAATCATGCGTCGAACCGACAACGCGTAGCCTTCCTCACTTCGCAGCTTTTCCCGCCTCTGCTGCTTGTAGCGAAGGTACTGAGACTCCCCCGGATTTCCCGGTTCCCTTTGGCTTTCGTGCAGGCATCCTTCAAAGGACAGCCTGTGCACCCCCGACTCCGGAATAGTGCTCCAGCTTGACGTACTTCTCCTCGACAAGCAAACCCAAAATGGCTGTAAAAACCGTTTCGAGAACATCTTTCATCCGCTCGGAGCGGAAGCGGTTAATGGTGCGGAAATCCGGCCGCTGTCTGGCCGCAAGCCACATGAACATGATATTTTCGCGGACGGCTTTGCGATCTGACGAGAGGAATAGATTCGCTGGGTGTAGGCGTACACGATGACTTTCGTAAGCATTTTCGGTTGGCAGCTATCCCGCCCCCCACCCGGGTAAGCAGCCGCAAAGATGTTGTCGTCTAACCGATTAACCGCATCATTGACAATGCGGACCAGATGCCCCGCGGGAATATCTTCTTCTAAATCCATTTGAATGGTTGATCGTCACTTCCATTTTACCAAGGTTTGGCTTCTTTTTGTTTTACAAAATTGAAAAGGGGGTATCCCCGTCACCTCAGTGACCTCCATCCGATTCAAGATTCCGAACAATATGGTCAATAAGCGGCATCGAGTACTATTAGGGACTATAAAGACTATGAATGGCCGGAACCAGTACTTCCTAAATTCAGAGAGCATTAAAACGAAGTAACCGACTTCAATCAAGTAGGTTATTTTTTTCATATATTGAACTTTTTACTAGCCAGTTGCTCTAAGACTGAGTCAAACCGTACGGGGGACGGTTTATATCCAAAGGCTATTGGGTGGAATGACTCATTGTATGGGGTATCAGGCCAAACGATTTCTAAAGAGAAAATAGGGGAACAATTAGGTGTGATCACAAGCATTAATCTTCCCATGCCAATAAAATCAGGTGAATCGAATAGCTTAATTATACAGGAAAAAAGGTACAGCCTTCTCATTTATTTTAGGGACTGTACCTTTTTTTAATTCAAAGGGACTTTTTCAGTGGCCTCCCCTAACAGAGGGGTTTTCTTTTACCTACAATATGATGAAGTATTAGGACCAATTTACAACGAATCGATGACCGATTGAATCTCACGCAAGCTTTTGATTTCGTGCGACGGTACGATGTCATCCGTACGCTTTAGACCGTGGCGGTTGATCCACATATTGCGCATACCGACGGTATTGGAGCCGAGAATATCCGTCGTCAGCTTATCCCCGATCATCACACCTTCATCCGCTTGAATCCCTAACAAACCCATTGCGTGTTCAAAGATCGCAGCCGCCGGCTTCCCTTGACCAAAATCTCCGGAGATGACGATATGATCAAAATACGGAGCAAGCTCAGGAACGCCTGCCAGCTTTTCCTGTTGCAAATCGGGCGAACCGTTCGTCAAAAGGAGCAGCTGGTACCGGCCCTTCAGCTGGTCCAGCACCTCGAATGTTTCCTCATAGACGATGGGGCGATTTCTTCGTTCTACGGGAAACAGCTCTCCAAGTTTATAGCCAAGCTCCTTGTCTTCAATGCCTACCGCTTTCAACCCGCGTGTCCAAGACTCGGTACGGTATTGGGGAGCCAGCGCTTGAAGCTTGCGAAATTCTTCTTGTTTCCCTTGGGTAAAATGCGCCCAGAGTCCTTCAAACGGGTTAATTCCGATCATTTTTGTGAACGGGAACGTCTCGTACGATTCATATAAAGCGCGGGCTTCACGTCGTACGGCTTCCTCCAACTGATCCGGATCCACTTGATAATGTTTAGCCGCTTCAGCACAGGTTGCTTGAAAAGCTTCTTTCACACTGCGGTCATCCCACAGCAGCGTATCATCCAAATCAAAAAGTACTGCTTTGATCGCCATAAAAAGTGTTCCTCTTTCCAGATGTTAATCTTGTATTAACGTCACGTTGTATTTTTCAGCATACTCCTGAAGCTTGATTCTAGCGGAATCGATCGGAAACATATGATAGATCTTGGTGAAAACCCACCGTTTTCCTTTTGCCTTAAAGTTAATGACTATCGCGTCTTTGCTTATGGTAATATCCTTGATTTGGTCCGCGTCATAAAAACGGTCCCCTCCAAATCGGCGGGAAGATAAGGTTTTTTTATCGATTTTCAAAAAAGGGCGCCGAATCCAATAAATCAGTAACGCCAGAAATATATAGCTTGCTCCTGTAATCCAATACAGCTGTTCTTGCCCGGGTTGATTCCGAAACACGATAAAGCAAAAAACACCGGTAGCCACGAGCAGCATCGGCAAAAACCAGCTCCGGCCTTTGAATATGACCGAACCGTCGGCATTTACTCCCGATATCTCACCTTTTCCGCTCTTCCTCCGCTGCATATTAGAAATTTTCGTATTTTTACGAACCATACGTTCCCACTTACGTGACATGATGAGTGCCCCTTATATCGTCATTTACACCTTGCGCGAAAATTTATCAATAAATCGGGTTGGATATTCGTATTCCAGAGCGCTTACATCATCCAGACGCTGCCACAAGGAGTCGTCCAGCTTCCAATCCACCGCTCCCATGTTTTCCTCGAATTGTTCCAATGTCCTCGCGCCAAAAATAGGAGAAGTGATGCCCGGTTTATGAATCAACCAGTTCAATGCCACCTGAGCCGGGGTCTTGTCCGTCTCATGGGCAACCGAAATCAATTCATCCAGAATGCGGAAGTTTTTCTCCGTATTGCGAATTTCCCAACGGCTTTCTCCCGTTTTAGACGCCAAACGCCCTTCCGTCGGTTCCTGTCCACGAACATATCTTCCTGTCAAGAAGCCGCCGCCAAGAGGAGCCCAAGGGATCACACCAACGTTTTCCTCCAAACAAAGAGGCAGAACCTCACGATCCATCGTACGGCATACTAAACTGTACTGCGGTTGAATGGAGATAAAACGGGCATAACGATTAAAGTCACTGATGCTTAATGATTTCATCAGCTGATAGGCCAAAAAGTTGGAGCAGCCGATATACCGTACTTTGCCTGAAGTAACCAGATCATCCAAAGTTCTCAATGTTTCTTCTATGGGCGTAATTTGATCCCATACATGCATTTGATATAAATCGATATAATCAGTGCCTAATCGACGAAGACTGGCTTCCACACCGTCGAGAATATGTTTTCGGGATAAACCGACGTGATTGACATTATTACCTGTAGGAAAGCGTACCTTGGTCGCCAAGATCACATCGGAACGACGCTCCCGAATCGCTTTTCCCACGATCTCTTCGGAAACACCGGAGACATACACATCCGCCGTATCAATAAAGTTTCCTCCGCGATCCAAAAAACGATGAACCATTTCAATCGAGTCTTGTTCGTTTGTCGTATTTCCGAATGTCATTGTTCCTAAACAAAGCTCGGAAACGGCAATTCCGCTTTTGCCCAAAACACGATAATTCATCCCTTAACCCCCCTTCTTACTTCTTCTCTTCCTGATCAACAAACTTGATGTTATCCAGTTGACCACGCAAGGAGGTTTTAAAAGAATCGATATACTTCCTTCTTAATCCATTGCGTTCATCCAGTTCGGCATCGGTTAGCCCTTCCGATTTCGCTTTGCGGGCCAATTCGTTAATTCGCCGCACCAATGCATCATGATTCGATTCACTCATGCCGATCCTCCCGGTAATGTCATTTCAAATTATACTTTGACATTACCGAATCTGATTGTCAAGAGAAGCAATACGGCACATGCGCAGCGATTAGGGAAGCAACAATTTTTGTCCTACTTGCAAATGGGAATTCTTAAGATGGTTGATCCCTTTGATCTGATGTATATATTCCCTTATATCCTGTCCTTGGTCCGCATACTGAGAGGCAATGCTCCAAAGCGTGTCCCCCGATTCAACCTCCACGTAAGAATACATCTGAGGCTGCGAGGATGCCGCATGAACATCTTGGTCAAAAAAGAAGCTGAACATCGTAGAGATAAAGAACACTGCACAAAAAAGCAAGGCACCCAAAACGGTAGCACGAACATATGTTCCCTTATTATTATTATCATTATGCTTGGTTAGCATTACCTGGCGGGAATGATAGTTATGTATAAGCCGAGAATTTTGAATCATCATGATCGACCTCCAAACATTTGTTCTGTTTTTAATCTATCAGGAACATTTGTTTGTGTCAACCGTTTATTCGAACTTATGTTTGTACGAACTCCGGTTCTATGTTATACTTCTAAGTAATGATTACCAAAAATGGAGTGATGATCTTGAGCAAAATTTCCAATCGGCAGCAGGCGATTCTAGACTTTATCAAGAATGAGGTCAGAGAAAAAGGCTATCCCCCTTCAGTAAGAGAGATCGGAGAGGCTGTGGGACTGGCCTCCAGTTCCACAGTTCACGGGCACTTGGAACGATTGGAAAAGAAAGGAATGATTCGCAGAGACCCGACGAAGCCGAGAGCTATTGAAATATTGGACGGAAGCTCGGCGGACGGCGCATTCTCCGTATCGGTCGCCAGAGTGCCTTTGATCGGGCGCGTTACCGCCGGCGTACCTATTACCGCGACGGAGAACATCGAGGATTACTTCCCGCTGCCCAGCCATTATGTAAAAAATGATAACGTCTTTATGCTAAGCGTAATCGGAGAAAGTATGATCGAGGCCGGTATTCATAACGGGGATTATGTTATCGTACGCCAGCAGCAAACCGCCAATAACGGAGATATTGTCGTTGCCATGACCGAAGACGATGAAGCGACAGTGAAAACCTTTTATAAGGAAAAGGATCATATTCGACTGCAGCCTGAGAACCCGACGATGGAGCCGCTGAGACTCAAGAACGTCACGATCTTGGGCAAAGTCATTGGTGTATTCAGAAATATTCAATAATTTTTTCCCTTTCACCGCCGATTCCGCCGGTTGAAAGGGATTTTTTATATCAACGCATTTATGGCGAGTCTTTGGAAAGCGAAGAAGGATTTTACCGCTGAAATCCACTTTTTATGAGCCCAGTGCAACGCAGGAAATCTTGTTGAGCGTTTGCAAGCATATGATCTGCGTAAAATAAGCCTGTTCCGGCGTTATGCGGATAAGCGGCTTATTTAGGCTTGTTTATATATGATCCTCAATTAGAAAAACCAAAAATCTACGTCGTCACCATAGCTCCACCGTTGACATGGACAACCTCACCGGTCACATAGCTGGAATCATCTGATGCCAGAAACACGTAAGCCGGAGCCAGCTCGAACGGCTGCCCTGCACGCTTCATCGGAGTATCCAGGCCGAAGCGCGATACCTCATACGCCGAATAGCTGGAGACGATCAGCGGAGTCCAGATTGGCCCCGGAGCGACGGCATTGACCCGAATTCCCCGTTTCACCAAGGATAGCGCCAGCGAACGCGTGAACGAGACGACGGCTCCTTTTGTGGAAGAATAATCGATCAGCTCGGGTGCACCTCTATATGCGGTGATCGAGGCCGTATTCACAATCGCGCTTCCCGGCTTCAGATAGGGAAGCGCGGCTTTCGTCATATAGAACATCGGGTAAATGTTCGTGCTGTACGTATTGTGCAGCTGTTCGGCGGAAATGTCGGACACGCTTTCCTGCGGAAACTGAACGGCCTGATTCAAAATCAAGATATCGATTTTTCCAAAGGTGCGGAGCGTTTGATATACCGCTTCCCGGCACACCGATTCCACCCTCAGGTCGCCGGGTATGAGCAAGCATGCTCTGCCGAGCTGCTCGATGCGCTGTTTTGTTTCGTATGCGTCCCGATGCTCATATAAATACGGGATGGCTATATCAGCTCCTTCCTTGGCAAAGGCGACGGCGACCGCCCGACCGATGCCGCTGTCACCGCCGGTAACGATTGCAACCTTGCCGCGCAGCTTGCCGCTGCCGACGTAGTGCGGGTTTTCAAAAATCGGACGGGGCGTCATTTTGTACTCCAGTCCGGGCTGCACCGGCTGATGTTGAGGCGGGAATGCAACCGGCTCCTCGGTACATTTCGTTTCTTTTCCATAATAGGGATAAACGGGTATCATATTGACCTCCTGAACTTCTTATTCAGATGGCCTATTGTATTCCAGCAGGATCGTAACTGTGCAGCCTAGCTGGAACTTGCGTCCACTCCGCTAAGGGAAAAAGCGATGGCCGCGCCTATGGAGCCTCATTCTACTTACAGAGGTCAGCCAAAATAACAAATAATGCCCACAAAAAGAAAAATCCCTTAACGCTTAAAGCGCCAAGGGATTCCCCGATTAATACAGCGTCAAATATTGATCCCGCTCCCATTGATGAACCTGAGTGCGGTAAATGTCCCACTCGATCTCTTTCAGCTCTATGAAGTGTGCAAGTGCGTGATCGCCGAGCGCGTCGCAAATGACATCGTCGCGGAGCAGCTCGTCCAACGCCTGCTTCAAATCAAGCGGAAGACTTGGAATGCCTTGCTCTTCCCGCTCTTCTTCACTCATCACATAAATGTTGCGGTCCGTTGGAGGCGGCAGTTGCATTTTGTTCCGGATGCCATCGAGACCGGCCTTCAGCATGACCGCCAGAGCCAGGTAAGGATTCGCCGCCGGATCCGGATTCCGCACTTCCACGCGTGTGCTGACGCCGCGGGATGCAGGAATACGAATCATCGGGCTGCGGTTGCTTGCAGACCAAGCCACATAACAAGGCGCCTCATAACCTGGTACAAGCCGCTTGTAGGAGTTGACCGTCGGATTGGTTATTGCGGCAAAAGCGCGGGCATGCCGCAGTATGCCGGCCATGTATTGTCTGGCTGTCTCGCTTAAGCCCAGCTTATCGCTCTCATCATAGAACACATTCTCTTTGCCGTTGAACAATGATTGATGGCAATGCATTCCGGACCCGTTCACTCCGACCAAAGGCTTCGGCATAAACGTGGCGTGCAGACCGTGCTGTCTGGCAATGGTTTTGACGACCAGCTTGAAGGTCTGAATTTGATCCGCGGCTTTAATCGCGTCCGCATATTTAAAATCGATCTCATGCTGACCCGGAGCCACTTCGTGGTGAGATGCTTCGATTTCGAATCCCATTTCTTCCAGCGTAAGTACAATTTCACGACGGCAGTTCTCGCCAAGGTCGGTTGGTGCCAAGTCAAAGTAGCCGCCCTGGTCGTTTAATTCTGTCGTCGGATTGCCCTTCTCGTCGGTTTTGAACAAGAAAAACTCAGGCTCAGGCCCGACGTTCATTGCGGTGAAGCCCATTTCTTCGGCTTCTCTCAATACGGATTTCAGAATACCGCGCGGGTCGCCCGGGAACGGACGGCCATCCGGCAAATACACGTCGCATATTAAGCGGGCAACACGGTCTTCCGTTACCCAAGGGAACACGACCCAAGTATTCAGATCGGGGTATAAGTACATATCCGATTCTTCAATGCGCACATAACCTTCAATCGAGGAACCGTCGAACATCATTTTGTTATCGAGGGCTTTCTCCAGTTGACTTACAGGAATTTCCACATTTTTGATGGTTCCAAGCAAATCTGTGAACTGAAGTCGAATGAACCTTACGTTTTGTTCCTTGGCGATGCGCAGAATATCTTCTTTGGTGAAATTCTTATCTGTCACTGTGAAATCTCCTCCTTAAACTAAGTGGCAAAATTAACGGAGCATGCCCGGTACGCTTGAAAACGGTACCGGACATGCTCCGGTCAAAGCCTACTTTCTGAAAAAACGGGATAATTCTCCCTGGATCAAGGACACTTGATTAGGACGCCGGCCTCCACCCAAGAGCTGTTGTTTCAGTATCCGGTGAAGCTGCGTGTCGCTCAGCTCTCTACGCTTGACTTCCGTCTGCTCATTGAGTATGGTAGCATCCTCGGAATCCTTATCAACCGGCAGCAGCACCTGCTTGATCCCGGCGATGTTAACGCCTTTCTCGATCAAATCCTTGATCTCGAGGAGACGTTCTACATCATTAAACGAATACAACCTTTGGTTTCCTCCGGTCCGGGCCGGGATGACGAGCTCATGCTGCTCGTAGTACCGGATTTGTCTGGCGGTCAAATCGGTCAGCTTCATTACGATGCCGATCGGAAAGAGCGCCATATTTCTGCGGATTTCATCAGTCATGACCATCACTCCTAAGCTACTCTGGAACCTTACCTCTATTGTAACCTTACCGGAAAACATATGTCAAGCTGTGTTAGGTTTATGCCATATGTTATTTTTGATTACAGCGGCTAACTTCCTATAGCAATAAGTCCTGCTCCTGAGCAGCAGCCGTCAGAGCTTGTCCGCGGCTTTGGCAAGTGAAATAGCTGGCCGAGCTGCGGGAATTAAGCGAGCAGTCCCCGGTCGATCATGTTTTGAATGGCCGTCAGCACACCCATCTTGCAATGGGAGTAGGTTAATCCTCCCTGCATATAAGCGATATAGGGCTCCCTGATCGGAGCGTCGGCAGACAGCTCCAGGCTTCCGCCCTGGATAAAGGTACCTGCAGCCATAATGACGGGATGCTCGTAGCCGGGCATGTCCCATGGTTCCGGCACGACGTGAGCGTCAACCGCGGCGGCTTGCTGAATCCCTTGTACAAAAGCGATTAAATGCTCGGCGCCCGTGAATTGAATCGCTTGGATAAGATCGGTGCGAGGGTCGCTCCAATGCGGGCTTGTCGTAAATCCGAGCAGCTCGAACACCGCGGCGGCGAACACCGAGCCTTTCACGGCTTGTCCAACCAGATGAGGAGCCAGAAACAAGCCTTGATAGATGGATCTTGTCGTACCGAGCATAGCCCCGACTTCCCCGCCGATCCCCGGAGCCGTTAATCGATACGAAGCCAGCTCTACATACTTGGCTTTGCCCGCGATATATCCCCCGGTCTCCGCCAAGGCTCCTCCCGGATTTTTAATCAGCGAGCCCGCCATCAGATCGGCACCGACCTCGGTCGGCTCGGTCAGCTCTGTGAACTCACCGTAGCAGTTATCGACAAAGACGATGATATCGGGACGGATTTCCTTGACAAAACGAACCATCTCGGCAATCCGGGAAACGGTGAAAGACGGCCGCCAGGCATAGCCGCGCGACCGCTGGATTCCGATGACCTTGGTGCTCGGGCCGATCCGGCGGGCAATTTCGGCATAATCGGGCGATCCGTCCTCGAGCAATCCCACCTCGCCATACGAAATTCCCCAATCCTGCAAAGATCCGTTTCCGTCACCCGGTTTCCCAATGACCTTATGCAGCGTATCATAAGGTCTTCCGGTGATCATGAGCAGCTCGTCACCCGGCCGGAGCACGCCGAACAACGCCGTGCCGATCGTATGGGTTCCCGATACGAAATGGGGACGGACCAGGGCCGCTTCCGCCCCGAACACATCGGCATATACGAGATCCAGCACTTCACGGCCGCGGTCGTTATACCCATAGCCCGTAGAAGCGGCAAAATGATAATCGCTCACTTTGTGCTTTTGAAAAGCGCGAATGACCTTCCATTGATTCCGGTCGACCACACGGTCAATATCTTTCAGCTTCTCCTCGATTTTTTGCTCAGCTTGCTCCATCAAACGGAGCACTCGATCCGTAAACATACCCTAGACGTCTCTCCCTTGTTCTCCCTCAGCAGGCCGGACTGCATCGTAGGCAGCCAGCATATAACCGATTTTATCGAATGCCTTGTGATTTACTCTTACCTTAAACAGCATATCGCTGCCGTCAACCTCATTCTCAAGCACCTCGCCAATGCGGTAGACCAGCGAGATCATATCCCCTTTGTCCGCCGGAATCCGGAAGGAACGGCTGCCGCCCGTCATACGGGCTTCAATCCGCTCTTTGAGCCGAAGTAAATCTTCCTCCCGAAAAGCGGATATTTTCAGGAATTCCCCTTCCGTCGTCAGCATATCGGCCTGCTCCGGCGGGCAAAGATCGATTTTGTTGAATACCGTTATCCGATCTTTCCCGTGGGCGCCCAGTTCTTCAAGCACTTGGTCGACCACCTGCATCTGGGCTGCCATCATCTTGGAAGAGCTGTCCACAATATGCAAAATCAAATCGGCTTCGCAGACTTCTTCCAATGTGGCCCGAAAAGCAGCGACCAAATCATGCGGCAGGTTCTGAATGAAGCCTACCGTATCCGTAAC
Organism: Paenibacillus naphthalenovorans; assembly: GCF_900099895.1. Classification (GTDB taxonomy): domain Bacteria; phylum Bacillota; class Bacilli; order Paenibacillales; family NBRC-103111; genus Paenibacillus_G; species Paenibacillus_G naphthalenovorans. The sequence goes on along the minus strand of NZ_FNDY01000001.1, from coordinate 366,453 downwards.
CACGATCTCCAATCCGTTTGGCAGCTTCAGCGAACGCGACGTCGGATCAAGCGTGGCAAACAGCTGGTTCTCGACATATACATCCGCATGGGTCAGCTGCCTCAATAATGTCGATTTACCCGCGTTCGTATAGCCTACCAGCGCGGCTTGATACACACCGGACTTCTTGCGTCTTTCCCGGTGCAGACTCCGATGCCGGACAACCTCCTGCAGCTGCCGCTTCAGCTCGCTGATCCGGTTGCGGATATGACGGCGGTCTGTCTCGAGCTTCGTTTCCCCGGGACCGCGCGTTCCGATACCTCCACCGAGCCGGGACAGATTTTTGCCCTGACCGTACAGCCGCGGCAGCAGATAGGTCAGCTGGGCCAGCTCCACCTGAATAATCCCCTCCCGCGTTTTTGCGCGCTGCGCGAAAATATCCAATATGAGCTGTGTCCGGTCGATGATTTTGACATCCAGAAATTGCTCCAGATTCCGCACCTGAGCTCCCGAGAGCTCCTGATCGAAAATGGCGGTATTCGCCCCGGTTTCCTCGATCATGGCTTTGAGCTCCTCGGCCTTGCCCCTGCCGATAAACCATTTGGAATCGGCATATTCCTTATTTTGCGTAAGCGAGCCGAGCACTTGTACCTTTGCCGTCTCCGCCAGACTGGCGAGCTCGGAAAGCGAAAATTCCGGATCATAGGCTTCCCGCATTTTTTGCTCAGCGGTGACGAGACTGACCAGGATGGCCTTTTCCTGTGCGTTCGGCATCACTTCGTAAGATGTTTTTTTCATATATGTTTGTTTTTCTCCTTTTTATAATCTCCACTGCTTCGTACTGAAGCAAGAAACAGGAATAAGGAACGTTCACGTTCATTGTAAACGTCCCATCGCCGAATTACAATTCAATGATGAATTTATAATGATTCTTTCCGGACTGAAAGCGTTACAAACCCTCTTGATGACTCCTAACCGTATTTTTATAAGCCGATTTGTTTTTTTCTAAACGGATTCGTCAGCTGATCTTCATAGAGATTAAAATCCTGCGGGAGCAAATTCATTAAATCCTGTTTGTTCGGCTTCTGGGCTTTGCTTAACAACCGGACCGCCTGATACCGTATGGCTTTCTCAATCAGATTTCTGACATATCTCGCGTTGCTGAAATGCAGCTCTGTCAGCTTTTGAATATAAAGATGCTCTTTTATTTTTTTTATCGTCTCGGGCATTAACACATATTCGCGTTCGGAAGCCATTTTCTCCGATATCTTGATCAGCTGATCCACTTGATAATCAGGAAAATCAACTTGAATGGGAAATCGTGATGGCAGCCCGGGGTTCGTTTGCAGGAAATGATCGATCTCATCAGGGTACCCGGCCAGGATCAGGATAAAGTCGTTCTTGTGATCCTCCATGGCCTTGACGAGGCAGTCAATGCTTTCCTTGCCAAAATCCTTCTCTCCGCCCCGCGCCAGGCTGTAGGCCTCATCAATAAACAGAATCCCGCCCAGCGCCTTTTTGACCATTTCACGGGTTTTTAGCGCCGTATGGCCTATGTACTCTCCAACAAGGTCTGCACGCTCCACCTCGATCAGATGCCCTTTGGACAAGACGCCCATCGATTTAAACAGCTTGGCAACGATTCGGGCCACTGTCGTTTTGCCTGTCCCCGGGTTTCCTTTGAAAATCATGTGGTACACATGAGACCCCGCATGCAGGCCGGCTTCCGTTCGAAATTGCTTGATTTGAAGCACCGCATATATTTGGAAAATCAGTTCCTTAACATCTTCAAGACCAATCATGCCGTCAAGCTCTTTAAAAATGTCCGAAAATGTTTCGAGATGCGCAGGTATGGTTTTCCCGTTAATTTCGATCATCTGCGCTGCAGGCGGTTCCTGGTTGTTGAAGACAACATTAATTTGACGGTCCCTTTTGGTTATTTTACGCGTGTCCTCCTCCATCGCTCTCACCTCTTCACTCATTTTATGCATCAAGCCGCTGTGATCATGTTTTAAACTTTTGGCGCTTGTACTAAGGCTTCCTATTTTTGAATAGGGGATGAGACAATAATCGACACATCCTTCTGTTTACTCACGTGACTTTTGTATAATAAAATTGAACTGACGAACTTATGGGCGGGGACGATCACGATGGACCGAAAAGAGCTGGAGATTGAAGACATTGTTGAACAGCGGGGTATCAGTTTGGGAATGTTCAAGGAATGGAATAAGGAAAGCATCAATAACGAACCAGAAAGCTTATTTATAAACGCGAGCTGATAATCAATGAGGCGGCCCCTAGGGACCGCCCTTTTTTTCGTAAGGCATCAACCTCACTTTGAGATGATGATGGAGAACAGTTTATAATATACCAAGTTTGGCTGCAGCCTTTTGTCATATTCGGATCTGATTCAGTTTACGGTCCAGCACATAAATGTTTCCGTTCAGATCAGAGTAAAGCCTGCCGTTCAGGTCGCTCTATTTCTCGACTTTGCCGTCCGTTTCAATGCGGTATATACCGTGAGCCCCATTTTCTTGATCCCGAGAAAACCGGTTATACGTTCCGATCACCAAGCTCCCATCCTTTTCAGCACTGACCACCTGAATATCGTGAGTATTCAATTGATCATTGATGACGTGACAGTACCCTTGGCTTTGGTCAAAGTCAATTCGCCCGCAAGATCCGCGTTTCTTACAGTGACCTCTTCCGGTGCGGTATGGATCACCCAAGAGGCCCCATCCTGATTTTTTTAGCGCTTCACCGGATCGTATCCACCGGCTCATCGATACGCCATCCTTTGCCTTCGACATAGCGCAATTTAATTGTTTTTTCTTCAAATTCATCAAAGAGCGGTACTTGGAAACGGAAGGATCTCGTTCCTTTGCCGTCTTGGATTAATGTCGCCTTGGCATCTGCCCAGCCCGTCATACTTCCGCCGTCAGCCTCAGGTTGGGCCAATTTCCCTTCAATTTCCACAATAGAGCCGTTCTCCGTCTGCTTTTTCCAATAAGCCTCCGCCTGTTCAGGCGTATAGATCTCTTCGATATAGGAGATGAATTTGTCCTTCGTATCTAAATCGCTGCCCATCCAACGGTAAGGATGTTCTTTCCCCGGAACGGAAAAGGACTCGCTGATGTGTTGTCCGTCGCCGCCCAGCAGAACAGCTGCAATACTTAGAATAAACCCGGTGGCCATGAAAGCAGCGAAGACATCCAGCTTCTTCTTGTGTTTAAGCAGATGAACCAGGGTATCGATCAGTGGAATTAATGTAGCGATGGACAGAGCCGCTACTTCCGACATATGATTCTCCAGGACTTTGAAGACCCATACCGGCAACCCGACATTGATGAATAAAGAAATGAATATCCCTCGTATCACCCTTTTCCGATCCATCTATTACAACCCTCTCTCATTCGTATACAAGCCGTGTAAACCAAAAGGAATGTGATGAGGAACCTCAGCCCGTCCTACCTCCTCCAAGTTGCGGGCATTACATACTAACAAATAGGACCTTCCTTTCAAGCCGTCCAAAACTACGGAAGCAAGAGGCCGTCATCCTCCGCTGTTGCTCCGGGAGAAGGAACAAATCCCGGTTCACCCGGATAACTGCCTTCTTTATGCCAAATCCAGGATTCACCTGTATGCGTATCGATTTTGATCAATTGGTTGCTTACGTTTTCCGGACGAAGCTGACTTGTGCTGATTCCATAGGCATAACGATATTCCCGTCCGTTAAAGCGTTGATAAGGAATAGCCGGAAGCTCTATCGTTTCGGGAGACAATATCTCAATCCGCGCATTAGATGTACCAGGAAGCAGAGTGAATCGTTTGAACTTGGGATGGGACTGCGCCGATTTCTCTCCCATCATTTGATCAATAAACAAATTGTTCACTGCAGCGGCGTTTTCCGACATACAAACATCCACAATAATATCGGAACCCTTCTCATATGCATTAATCTCGTGGTAACCAAAACCCGCATCGCCTTCCACCATTTCTTGCTCCAATGTTGTTAGGCCCATGTGAAATGTTTGCATAACTTCCTCCTATTGCTCGCTTTTTTTAAGCGTACCAACCATGAAACGGAACATATCCTGCAGCTTCGCAGCCTGACGATCCGGATTTTTGTCCAGCAGCTGGTTTATGCGTAATCCATAGGACAAGGTGACAAACATGGAAGCAAAGGATTTGGCATCTACATCAGCCGGTATGGCGCCGTGCTCTTGCCCAACCTTGATCCATGCTCAGACAACAACAAAGAATTTTGATGTACTTCTTCCAAAATCGCTACCGTTTTCATATTATGTCTTTGGCTTAATAAATAAATAAATAAAAATGAGATTACTTACTTCTCTCTCAGCAAACGAGGATACAAGAGCTTGAACAGGCTTCCGGACATCCTTGTCCTTTGATTGATTAACCTTCATGGAAGCTATGATTTAATTCCTCCATATAGCCTAATAGAATTTTCCCGAACAGCTCATCCTTGCTTTACACATAATGGTATATTGCTCCTTTAGACAAGCCGGTTCTTTCCATAATGTCCTGCAGAGTCGTTTGTTGACATCCCTTTTCTTTAATCAGCTGCTCGGTCGTCGATAAAATAAATTGAAATGTATTTTGATCCATTTTTTCACTTTTTTGAAGAGCCCTCTTCATCGGATTTGCATTACGCCAGGCTAACGATTAGTTCACGCAGGGGAAGTTCTTCCATGGAACTCAAACGCTGATCATACTCCCCGAACTGAAGTTTGGCGGTAACGCTGTTCGGTACAATCACGCACCACATGCCAGCACGCTTGGCCGCAAGCGCTCCGTTAGGCGAATCCTCGAACGCTACGGCCGCCTCAGGACGTACGCCAAGCCCCTCCAACGTCTTCCTGTACAGCTCAGGGTCCGGTTTGACCTTGGTCACATCATCGGACGTACGAATGCAATCAAACCACGGAAGGAGACCGAAACGCTCCAAATAACCGGTAACCCATGCTCGCGATGAGCTTGAGGCCAGGCCGACGCGCAGACCCAGTTCTTTCGCTTCCTGCAAATAGGCGCGAACGCCCGGACGTACGTCCGCATGCCGCATTTTCTCCTCATAGGTCATCTTGTGCCTTTGACGTGCTGCCTCCCTATCCCATGCCCGGCCTATTCGCGCTTCTAAATCATCATAAGGATTAAAGGCTTCCGGTCCGGTTCCGATGCATTGCCCCCAAATGTCAAGAGTCAGTTCACAGCCGTGCTGCCGGTACATCTCTTGAAACGATTCAAACTCCGGCGTCTCCGTATCCACAATCAGCCCGTCGAAATCAAACACCACCGCTTGGATCACGTTCGTCATCTCCCTTCATTCCTTGTAAACTATCGTACTATGTCCGGAGTTCCTTGGATAGCATATTTTTTCTTCTAACAAAAAAGCGCCTGCCTTCCGGGGCAAGCGCAGCACGCAGCCATCAGGACTCCGCCGCCAGCGTCAGCTTCTTCTTATACACCCATTTGGATAACGAAATGCTGAATTCATAAAGCAGCAGCAGCGGGATAATTACCAGAATATCGGATATGAAATCCGGCGGCGTGACCGTAATGGAAACGACAACCAAAACAAAATAGGCAACTTTTCTCGCTTTCGCCAGCTTAACAGGATTAATCAGCCCGATTTTCGTCAAAAACATCACAATCGCCGGCATTTCAAACAGCAGCCCAAACGGTAAAGTAAGGTTCAGCATAAAACGGAAATATTTGTCCGCCGTATACATCATCAGTACTTGATCCTGGGCCATTTCCTTCATAAAGGAGAGCACCATCGGAAATAAAACAAAATAACCGAAAGAGATCCCTGCAGCAAACAGAACGGCAAGAGCGGGAATGAAAGCGAGCGCCGCCCTTCTCTCATCGGGCTTTAACGCCGGTTTGACAAAGCCCCATGTCTGGATGCCTGCAACAGGTATGGTCACCGCAATCGCAAACACGCCGGAGATCATCAGATACACCCACAGCAAATCGGTCGGACCCAGTACGGTAAGCCTGCCTTCCATGTCGCGAACCAGCCAGGCATATATCGGTTTGGCATATAAAAAGGCGGCGGCAAGCGCAACCAGGAAGGAGCACAAAGTCACGATCAAACGCCTTCTCATTTCTTCCAAATGAGTGATTACTTGCAATTCCTGATCTTGTTGTGCCATGAGATTTCCTCCGTAATCAAAAGATCGCTTCCGGTATGAAACAAGCGGAGGGGGTTCGCTTGTCCACCGGAAGCGCGCATATTGGCTTGCATTAAGACTGTGTTTTCTCGACAGCAATCAAGTGAGGCTTGGTTTCAGCCGGCGAAGCGTTGGCAACGGCAGCGGAGGCGGGTTTCTCCTGTGTCTTGTCGTTATCGGTCTTCTCTTCGTCTCCACCGATCAATCCCTTCGTGGCGCTTTTAAATTCACTCAAGGTACGGCCAAAAGCTCTTCCGAGCTCGGGAAGCTTGGACGGTCCGAAAATGATTAAGGCAATGATTAAGATTAAGATCAATCCGGGAATCCCGATATTACCAAACGGCATGTAAAGTCAGCTCCTTATTAAAATTGAAAACCGGTAATCGCGATCACGGCCGGACGAGGCATCGTATCTCCCGGACGGCGCGGCCAAGTGCTGGTCGGTTTGCTTGGATCTGTCGTGTTTTCACCCGGATGCTGCACGGCGAGGAACAAGGTGCTTTCATCGGGTGTAAACCAGGGGCCTGTCATCTCGGCTTCGACCGGAGCGGAAGCAAACTGCATCGCAACTCCCATATTCGGACCCGTTGTCGGGATCACAAACATGCCGTTGTTGGCAAACGAAGTGAATACTCCCTTGTTCAAGCTGCCTGAAGATATATCGGTTACTGTCCACAGATTGCCGTTGCTGTCGAAGGTAAGGTTGTCCGGCGCGCTGAAGCCGCTTTGGCGTCCGCCTGCGGCAAAAATCTCAAAGTCAAATTCCATCGCGCCAAGGTCACTGTCTTTCTCAAAGAAGCGGGTGATGTGCCCGTGAATGTTCCCGTGATTGTCATTGTTGGTGTGAGCTACGAAGAAGGTATTGTCAAAAAGACAAATTTCGATGTCCTCAGGACGATCCGTCGGCGTTGCGCCAAGAATCAAGGCCGCTTCGTGCGTATTCACACAAACATCCGCCTGCGTCTGGAATTTGGCCGCGAGCTCTTCTTTTGTCGCTTTAATCAGGCTAGGCACCTTGAATTTTTCATCCTTCAATGCTTTCTGGACGGCTTCGATAGTAAGAGCAATCCACTTGCCTTTCTTCAAATCCGCAGCGTAGAGCGTTCCTTCCGTCAGCAGAGCCGTATTGGCGCGACCCATTTCGGGTACATAATTGTTCTTGGAAACGAATTTGTACACACAGGCATCCTTCTTGTCGTCTCCCATGTATACAACGACACGGCCGTCTTTGCTAAGGCCCATCGCCGTATTCTCATGGTTAAAGCGGCCGAGCGCGGTGTGCTTGCGGATTTCAAATGTCGGATCAAACGGATCGACTTCCACAACCCACCCGTAGTGCGTAGCATCCAGCCCCGCTTGTCCGGACGTCTCTTCAAAGTTTTCCTCACAGGTCAGCAGCGTGTTCCACAGCGTCATGCCGCCGGAACAGTTCGCGAATGTTCCCTGAACATTCACCGCCCCATTCACCGCCTTCGTTCCTGCAGCAGGACCCACTAATTTCGTTGGCGTCAAACCGGTCACGCGGCGTGCGTATTTCGATTGGGTGTCGAGCTTCCAGACCCCTTTTTCGTCGCGGCGCACTTCGATGACCGACCCGCCCTGAACATACAGCATTTTCTTGATCTGCTCCGCCGTATAATTCCCGTCGGCGCCCGGCTGGCCATGGACGAACACATCGCTGGAGTATTCATGGTTTACCCACAGCAAGCCGTGCGTATTGGAGCCGTCGATCGGAAAATAGACGGTAAAATCATTGTTAAAACCAAACGTATCTCCTGCTTCGTTAATGACGTCTCCGTACGCAGCCACCACATCGTATTTAAATCCTTTTGGAAGAATCACATCGTCTACCTTACTGTGCGCAATCGGCTCAAAAAAACCGGACACTTTGTTGCTTTTGTAACCAAACAAGTGGTCAGCCGTCCTGGCGGCATAGGCTTTATCGCCGCCGGTCAGGGACCCTAGTCCGGCAGATGCGGCGGCCAGCGCAGCCGTACCTGTACCCAAATAAGCAAGAAACTTTCTTCTGTTCATCTCCATACCATTACACCGTCCGTTTCTCCGTATTGGTAATGATTGTTTTCAAAGCTATCATACGGGTCAAACGTAAAAGGAAGATTAAGGCGGTATGGATTTTTTGTAAATGAGCGTATGAAAATGCATTGTATATTCATCTATTTTATCGTATATTTATTCATGAATTGTCGGATATAACCTATAAACGAGGAGTCGAACGAGACATTGAGCACGGCCTTTTTTTCATATATCGAGTCATTGGCCCTGAGGACATGGCCCGCGGAGACGGAAGAATACCACAACGGTTGGTTTTTTCGGGCCTCCGGCGGGATCACCAGACGGGCGAACAGCATCTGGACATCCGACGGCACAGGGCCTTGGCAGCTGGATGACGCCAGGCCCAAGATGGCCGAGGCATTCTACCGGAAGCACCTTCTTCCCTTGCGATATCATATCAGCGACGCATCGCCCGCGGGCTTGGACGCTTGGCTGGAGCGGCAAGGATATGCAAAGGAAACCCCATGCTCCGTAATGATCGCCGATACGGACGAGGTTTGCGAAAGGACCGAAGCATCCCGTAACACCAAAATCAAAACGGTCGTCCAGCATCGGCATGACCCGGCGTGGGTGGAGCATTTTATACATATGGAAGGGTTTAAATCCGAGGCTGCCGGTTTTTATGACGGCTTATTCCATCGGGTGAAGCCCGACAAAGGGTTTGTGAGCCTGATTGACGGAGAGCGGTGCGTTGGGGCAGGTATGGCCGTTGCCGAGGATGGTTGGGCAGGTTTCGTCAATGTTGTGATTCATCCTCAGGAACGCGGCCGCGGACTGGGAAAGCTGCTTCTGCACGAATTGGCCCAGTGGAGCCGCGACCATGGAGCCTCCCGATTGTACTTGCAGGTCATGAACGACAATGCCCCCGCGATTCGGCTGTATAGCAGTACAGGCTACAAAAGACTCTACGGGTTTCATTATCGTACACAGACTTCATCATAACTTTATGCATAAAAAACTCCCTGTTCCGTAAGCTTTCAGCAGCATACGCAGCAGGGAGTTTCAGTAAATACACTTATGATTTTTTCTCATCCTGAGGCTTGCTGTTATCTTCTTTATCCCCGGATACGAGGCCGCGAGTGGATTCCTTAAATTCGCTCAGCGTTCTGCCGAAGGCTCTCCCCAGCTCGGGAAGCTTGGACGGTCCGAACAGCAGCAATACTACGATCACGATCAATACGAGACCGCCGATACCGATATTACCAGGCAAGTCATTCCTCTCCTTTACGTTCAAACAGGTGTAGCTTTATTATATCAGCTTGTTTATGGAAAAGAAACCGTTCCCGCATTGTGCCTCGCCAACCTGCCATTCTATTCCGCTATTCAGATTTCCGTCTGCTGTCCGAATACCATCCTGACCTTGTCCCACTGCCATTTGGTTAAGGCTAATGTCTCCCTGCCTTTATGCCAGGCCATCATGAGCACCCTGGAATCCATTGGCGAGACCGCGGGGTCTTCATATCCCAGAAACCGGGCGATATCGAGCGCCCTTACGGCGTGATAACGGTGAGTTATAATGACGGACGAGGTCCAGCCGTTACTGCGCATGATTTTTTGGCTGAACAGCATATTTTCGTAAGTGTTCGTTGCTTCATTTTCCAGGTAGATGTCGCTCTGGCGGACCCCCTTATCCACCAGATAATTGCGCATGCCTTCCGCTTCCGTAAGCTCGGCGTTCGCATGATCGTATCCGCCGGATACAATAATATGTTTAATGGTACCCGATTCATACAATTGAACCGCACGGTTCAAGCGCTCCTGTAATGCCGGACTCGGTTCCGTTTGCCACAGTGCGGCGCCTAGCACGATCCCTACCTCTTTGGGCGGGAGCTTGCCTTCCGGCAAGCTGGCCATCTTCCATTGAATGAATAGCACCCACAGGAGAGCGATGGCCGTAACCATCAGCATCACTTTGACCGGAAACCTTAAAGCTTTCGCCAACCGGGGCGCAGAATTTCCTCTTCTTACCTTCACTTTCAAACCGAACACTCCCATACCCCAATCATTTCAAAAAACGCTCCACCGCTGCAAATAATTGCGGCGCTTCCGGCTCCATGCAAATCAGATGACGGGAATGAGGAAAGTAAATCAATTCCCTTTCCCCCTTCAGCTTGCGGTAAATATACTCCGCGCTTCGGGGGTGTACAATTGGATCCCGTTTTCCTTGAGCAATCAGCGTCGGTACCGTAATCCGCGGCAGCTCACGCAGCTTCGTATAACGAGCCAGCTTCGTAAATTGAAGGGCTGCAGGAAGAGGCGTATGTTTAATACGGTACAATGGCTCCAAGTCCCTGCAGCGGAGGCGGCCGGCCAAATCGCGAATAAACAAGTACGGGCTGAAGTAAATCGCCGCGGCATTAAGCAGCACCAGCCTGCGTACTGGGAAGCGGTTGGCCAGATAAGCGGAGAGGAGTCCGCCCATGGAAAAGCCTACTACCTCAATCTCCCCAAACTGCCGCGCAAGCCGATCGGCCTCCCGCGCAGCCGCTCTCAGCCAATCCCGCCATGTGACGTCACCGAGTCCCTTCAAGCCTTGATCATGACCAGGCAGCGTAGGCACATGACAATGAAAGCCTTGCTCGCGCAAATGCTCGGCCAGGGGCATGACCTCGTAAGGTCCGCCGGTAAATCCGTGCAGCAGCAAACAGCAGCGGCCATCTAATGACGGCGTGCCGGGAGCGGATGCCGAAGCATCCGGTTCAGGGCAGCCGCTAATATGAAGCGTCATAAGTACTTCTCCCCTTTAATGACGATGGAAGTTGTCGTTTCGTTCCGTTCTCCATAAAAATATTTAACCACAGCCGGATACATACGACTCTTTCTCCCCGGGTTTGATGTCAAAAAAGCAGCGTGGCGAACCACGCTGCTTTCTATTTTTCAGTTATCTCTATCGATTGGATCGTGACTTTCTCCGTCGGTACGCTCGGCGTCGGCTCATTCCCTTGCTTCACCGGTGTAGCGGCGATGTTCAGCACAACATCCATGCCCTCCACGACTTTGCCGAAAATGGTATATTTCTTGGGCAGGCCTTTGCTGTCCTCGCCCGTACAAATGAAAAACTGGCTGCCGTTCGTGTTTTTGCCCGAGTTCGCCATAGCGACAATGCCCGGCTCATATTGATGAGGCGAATTCAGTTCATCCTCGAACTTATAGCCGGGACCTCCCGTTCCATTGCCGAGCGGGTCGCCGGTTTGGATCATAAACGACTGGATGATCCGGTGGAACGTGATGTCGTTATAGAAGCCTTCTCTCGATAGGAAGACAAAATTGTTAACCGTCTTCGGAGCGTCTTTGGCGAACAGCTCGATCGTGAATGTGCCTTTGGAAGTCGTCACCTTCGCATGATACGTTTTGTTCGGATCAATCTTCATCTCTGGAGGAGATGACCAGGATTTCTTCCCGGCCGGCTCTTGGGCCGATGCATTTTGCCCGGCAGGCTGGCCGCCGCTTTGAGGAGCGTTCCCCGTATTCGAAGGCGCTGTTTTCGTACCGCAGCCCGTCATCATCAGGGCCAGGAGCGCCGCAGTGCAGAACCAAATGGCTATTTTTCGTAATCGCAAAGCTTTCATCCTTAGCAATTCACTCCAATGCTGTTATGTCGAAATGCGGTTAGTATCCGGTGTTCATTATACTACGGATGTACGCAAAATTAAAAAACCAAACGAAGTGCCTCATTACTGCCTTTGAGCGTTCGAAGCTCAGCGTACCCATCCTGGTATCGGCTCCTCAGGTATGACGGCCCCAGGCTCGGAGGCCGGCGGGAACTGGATACCGGGTCCGCCGGAGCCGTCTGCCGGAGGAGCCGGCCCTGTGCCGCCGGTACCATTATCGGAGTCTGTGCGGGGTTCATCGGTGCCGGCGCCGCTACCGTTTTGGCCGCTATCCGGTGTACGTTTGCCGCCATTCTGACGGCCTGGCCCCGTCTGCCCTCCCGGACCATACCCGTTCCCCGGTCGATCGGTTCCCGGCAGGCCTGTTCCCGGTCTCTCTCCCGGCCTTGTTCCAGACTCTCCAGTGTCTGGGTATTCCGTTCCAGGATCATTCGGATCCGCTTGCTCTTCATTCGGATCCGTACCCGGCAGCTCCGGATGCAAAGGATTCGAATCGTCGCCTTGCTCCGGAACCGTGACGGATACTACGTTGGAACGCGGGCCTGCCGTATTGTTTTCCCCATTCAGCGGCACAACAACATATTGATAAGTATCCGGCTGTATGGCGGAAATATCGTTTACTTCCGTTGCTGTCGTGGTGATGAGAGGTTCTGCCGGGAAATCCTGCATGTTGCTGTCCTTGCGGAATAATTGATACGATACCCCGGAGCCCACGCCGCTCCAACGGAGATGGACCGATCGTTTATCCTGTTGATATTCCGCCGTCAAGTCACCGATTGCTTTTGGAGGCGCAGCAGGCTCCTCCACGCCGGCCGGCCTCTTAAATGACCTGACCGGACGATTCATCAGCGATTTCTGCATCACTTCTTTGAAGATCGCCGCGGCGCTGCCGCTGCTCATCGATACATAATGCTTCGAATCGGTCTTGTCGAATCCCATCCAGACCGCAGCTGTCCATTCCGGGGTATAGCCGACAAACCACAAGTCCCGCATGTATCGTTCCAACCCTTTGATATCCAGCTGCGTCGAGCCGGTTTTACCTGCAACCGGACGTTCGAATTTTGCCGCCGTACCGGTTCCCCCGGGTTCAACCACCGTTCGAAGCATCTGGGTCATATACCAAGCCGTTTTGGCGCTCATCACAGGCGACTTCCGCTCTTCTTTAAACGAAGCCACCTCACCCTTGTCATTCGTAATTTTGATAATCGCATGAGGTTTGTTCATATACCCATTGTTGGCAAATGCGCTGTAAGCTCCGGCCATTTGAAGCGTGGTTACACCTTTGTGCAATCCCCCCAGCGCAATGGCCAGGTTGTTATCCTCGGGCGTCAGCTCAATTCCCAATTTGCGGACGAAATCCCTGCCGGTCCTGACCCCGATCTCATTCAACAGATCGACGGCAGGCATGTTGATCGATCTTCTGATCGCTTCCTGCATGGTGACCTCGCCGCGATAAACGCCATCGTAGTTTCTGGGCGAATACCCGTTGTACGATCTCTGTTCGTCTCTAAGCCGCGAGTATGGCGTATACCCTTTTTCTTCAATTGCAGGCGCGAAGACCACAAGCGGTTTAAACGCCGAACCCGGCTGTCTAGGTTGAGACACGGCACGGTTCAACCCGCGCGTCACATAGTCCCTTCCTCCGATCATGGCGACGATGCCGCCATCCTCATTATTCAGAATGACCATGCTGCTTTGCATTTTTTGCTGCGGACCGTCTTTTTGGAAAAATTTATTATTCGCATACGTTTGTTCCATGATTCTCTGAGCTACAGGGTCTAAGGTCGTGTAAATCTTATACCCTCCCCGCAGCAAATCATCTTCCTCAAAGCCGTACATATCCTGCGCTTCCTTGAGCACATAGTCGATATACGTTTGGTAATTGCTTTCCGCCACACCCTTCGGAGGCGTATACTCTACGGCGGCCGCTTCCGCCCGCTGCGCTTCGGTAATATAGCCTTGCTCCTGCATCAGTTTAAGCACAACCGCCCGGCGCTCCATAGATTTTTCAGGATCGTTCAACGGATTATATGCATTCGGCGCCTTGGGCATAGCGGCGAGCGTTGCCATTTGCCATAATTTCAGTTGATTTAAATCCGACACGCCGAAGTATACTTTGGACGCCGCTTTCACACCGTAAGCTCGCTTGCCAAAATAAATACGATTTAAATAATAGCTTAAAATTTCATCTTTCGTATATCTTTGCTCGAGCGCTACCGCAATAGACATCTCCGTCGCTTTGCGGAAAAACGTTTTGTCCGAGCTCAAGAACACGTTTTTGGCCAACTGCTGCGTGATCGTACTGCCGCCCTCCACCATGCTGCGAGCGACGATATCCTTGACCAAAGCGCGGCCGATGCCCAAAAAGTCAACGCCTGCGTGTTCCTCGAACCGTTTGTCCTCCGTGGCAACAAAAGCTTTTTTCAGCAGGTCCGGAATTTCGGACGAATCTACATTCTCCCGGTTTTCCACTTTCAACGAACCCGCTTCCTGCCCATGCACATCATAAATGTGGGACGCTTCGCTAAACTCTAATTTATCCAAATTTTCGGTCAAGATCCGGTTGCCGTTGACGATAATAAAGATATACACTCCCATGGCACAGATCGCCGCCACTGCTCCTGCAACGAAGGTCCACCAAAACACTTTTCCTATCGAAACTTTCTTTGCCTTCTTTTTGACCTTGCCCGACGCCGGTTTTTTCTCCATGGATGCTTTTCTCGGTGTCTTGCTGTTTCTTTCCGTCATGCCCCGACTCCCTTTCTTTATCTGTCTCTTGCGTTTTACAGGATCTGAACCTGCAGCACTGCCTCTTAAAGAAAGAACAACCCAAGGAATCAGGGTTGCTCAGGGAAATGTATTCTAATAGACGTACCGGATGACCAAAATGTTGCTTCCAAAAATTTGTGCTCTTGGCGCAGTCAAACGTGATTACTCGCCGCTTTCCGGCTGCTGCATCAAAGAAACCGCACGCTGCGGGGTAAAGGTCGAGATGGCATGTTTGTATACCATTTGCTGACGGCCTTCACTATCAATGATAATGGTAAAATTATCGAATGCGCGAATCACGCCGCGAATTTGAAACCCATTGGTCAGATAGACGGTGACTGGAATGTTCTCCTTGCGTAGTTGGTTTAAAAACGTGTCTTGAATGTTGATCGTCTTATTCATCCATGGGCCCCCTCCAAAATAATTAACGGTCAAGCTTAAGCTTTTGTGCTATTATAGCATGAATCTGTTCCAGGTGTGTAGGAAATTCTGCCAATTCACTCACATCAACCCATTCGATATCCTTCATGCGGCGAAACCATGACAACTGCCGCTTGGCAAAATGACGGGTGTCCCGCTTAAGCAGCACAACCGCTTCCTCAAGCGAATAATGGCCCAAGAGATAACCTGCAATCTGTTTGTAGCCAAGCCCCTGCATCGCAACCGACGACGGACTGCAGCCTTGTGCCAGCAAGCCTCTTACCTCCTCCACCAAGCCTTGCTGCATCATGGAATCGATTCGCTCTTCAATACGTTTATATAGTAAAGCTCTATCCATTGTCAACCCGACGATACACAATTCGTACGGCGACTGTTTTTTTTGACGTTTCAACTGATCCGACAACCGCTCTCCGGAGACATGAAAAATTTCGAGCGCCCGGATAATCCGCCGCTGATCGTTGGGATGCAAACGCTCCGCGCTTTCCGGGTCTACCTGCTTAAGCCGTTCATGAAGAGCTTCCGCGCCTTGCGCTTGGGCAAAAGCCTTCTGTTCTTCGCGGAAAGCGTCGTCCGAGCCGGCATCGCTGAATTGAAAGTTATAGCACACCGACTCGATATACAATCCAGTGCCCCCGACGATAAAAGGCAGCTTGCCGCGTCCATGGATCTCACGGATCAGTTCTGTGCATCTTTCTTGAAATTCCGCTACGGAAAACGGCTCATCCGGATCGCGGATATCGATCATATGATGCCTGATTCTGGCCCGTTCTTCGGGAGTAGCTTTGGCTGTGCCGATGTCCATCCCGCGATATACCTGCATCGAGTCTCCGGAAATGATTTCCGCGTTGTATTGTTCAGCCAGCGTAAGGCTCAGCTTCGTCTTGCCGACGGCGGTAGGGCCGACCAGCACAAGGAGCCTTGGCCGCTGCCGGTCCGTTTCTGTCAGCATCTGATCACTCCATAAGCAATTTTGTTCCCGGAGAGGTGCACTTCGGCAAAACCGAGGCGGGCAAATTGATCGCTGTCGCGGTGCTCCTTCATGACGACGGCCCTGCGGGAAGCCCGTATCGCTTCCTGCACGCTCTCTTCCGACAGCGGCCGGTCGTCGGCTAATCCGCGAATCGCCCCTATGGAAGCCGACTCTGTGATCGGCTTGCGGAACATCGGATCGAAATAAACGACATCGACGCTGCTGTCCGGCAGGTCGCGCAAATAGTCCAAATGGTCCATTTGGATCACCTCAATACGGCGCATGGCGTCATTCAAACCGGCCACATCGGAATGATAGGTCTTCAGACCTTGCTGCAGTAAAAAACAAGGAATGCCCGCATTCTCAATCGCCGTCACCTTGCCGTCCGCCCCTACAGCAAAGGAGAAAACGAGCGCATCGGAGCCGAGTCCGGCCGTACAATCGACAATCCGGTCACCGGGTCTGACGCCTGCGATCTCCAGGAGGGGATCGCTTTCGCCTTTGAGCAGCCGCTTGATGCGAATAACCGCCGTACTGGGATGAAAAAACAAGGGTGCCCGCCGGACATGATGATACTCGAGCCTTTCCTTGGACACCAGAAGGATCTCCTCGTCCCCGTATCGCCGCCTCAACTGCGACAAAGACATCTGCCGGCGTTCAATATAGCGGCCGTTCAGCAGATGCGCGAGCCGCCGGGCTTCTTCCAGCTGCGCGGGACAGGGATCATAGGAGGTAGTAACGAACAACGATGATCACCCTTTACGGTTATGCTTCAATATTCACTACCATTATAATGCAATTGCGCGGGAACGCAAATTCCGCGTCCCGCTTTTATTGTACCCGTTTGAACATTTTTTCCAGCTCATAGGTGGAGAAGCTGACGACGATCGGCCTTCCGTGCGGGCACGTGTACGGATTGCGGCAGGCCGCAAGCCGGTCGAGCAGCGTTTCGATCTCCAGCGTTCCGATGCTTTGATTCGCTTTGATCGATGCTTTGCAGGAGCACATGATCGCCGCTTTTTCCCGCAGCTTGCCGATATCCACCTGCTTCTTCTCGCTTAACAGCCATTCGATCATTTCTTCTACAATCGCCTGCTCATCGCCTTTCGGCAGCCAATGCGGATAGGCGCGGACAAGAAAGGACGTTCCTCCGAACGGCTCCAAATACACCCCTGCCTGCTCGAGCTGCGGAAGCTTGTCCGCCAGTCTTTCGGCCTCTACTGCCGTAAACTCCAGGGTAATGGGAACGAGCAGCTCCTGGCTTGCCTCTTCAGGCCTGCCGAACATGTCAAAGAAACGCTCGTAATTGATCCTCTCATGCGCCGCGTGCTGGTCGATCAGGAACAAGCCTTCCTCGTTCTGGGCTACGATATAAGTGCCGTGAAGCTGCCCGATGGGCTGAAGCTTCGGGAAACCCGGCAGCGCCGGCGGGGTCTCCGGCTCCGGTGCCAGCGTGCGCAGCAGCGCGCCGGAAGCGGCGGCCGCTTCGCGCGGCTGCAGCCGCTCGCGCGGGGCCTCCGCCCGCACAGGTGCCGGCGGCTCACCGCGCGGCGCCGGCTCCGCCGCGAATGCGGGGCGCTCCGGACGCGGCGCATCGCCTGCAGGCGGCTGTGCCCACGGTGCCCGGGGCGCCTGGCCGACCGTGCCCGTCAGGCGCTCCGCGGCTGCGGGGGCCTGCGGCCGATACAGCTCGAGCTGCTCCTGCACGAGCGGCTCGCGCAGCCGCTTTCCCGCACCTCCCGGCTGTCCGGCCGAGGGGATCAACCGCTGCCGGCCGAGCGTTTCGCGCGTTTCGCTCTCGATCAGCTGCATCAGCTCGGGCTCCTTGCTGAAGCGCACCTCCAGCTTGGCCGGGTGGACGTTCACGTCGATCAGTGTCGGATCCATCTGCACGTGCAACACCGCCACCGGGAAGCGGCCGATCGGCAGCAGTGTGTGATAACCCTGCAATAGAGCCTGTACCATCGGATAATTGCGGATATAGCGCCCGTTGATCACGGTCGTCATGCCGCCGCGGTTGGCCCGCGTAACCTCCGGCTTCGCGATAAAGCCTTCCAGCCGGTAATCCAGCGTTTCGCCGTAAACCGGAAGCATACTCTTGGCCACAGCGGTACCATAGATCGACGCAATGGTCTGAAGCAGATCCCCTCCCCCGGGCGTCTGCGCCAGCACATGCCCGTTATGCTTCAGCGTGATGGCAATGTTCGGATGCGCTAGCGCCAGACGGTAAATATAATCCGTCACGTGCCCGAGCTCCGTTTGGATCGTCTTCATATATTTCAGCCTGGCCGGGGTGTTGTAAAACAGCTCCCGTACCGTAATATCCGTTCCTTGGGGTGCCGTGGCATCGGAACGCTCCAGCACGCTGCCGCCTTCCAGCACAAGGCGCGTCCCGAGACCGCTTGAATCCGGGGAAGTCAGCAGCTCCACCTTCGATACCGCCGCAATACTGGGCAAAGCTTCCCCGCGAAAGCCGAGCGTACGGATTTGGAACAAATCGTGAGAGCTTGCGATTTTGCTTGTGGCATGGCGGTAAAATGCCGTTTCGCAATCCTCGCGATCCATCCCCGACCCGTTGTCGGTCACCCGAATGAGCTGCAGACCGCCTTCTTCAATGGTGACATCGATCCGGGAGCTTCCGGCATCGATGGCATTTTCCACAAGCTCCTTCACGACCGAGGAAGGCCGTTCGACCACTTCGCCCGCGGCGATCTGGTTGGCGATATGTTCATCTAAAATGGTGATTTTTCCCATATGCCCGGACTCCTTTACGCGGTTGGTTTCTTCACTTGCTCAAACCCGATCGTGATATTCCTGCCGTCATCGCTCCATTTCAGGGCACTCCATACGGAAGCCGCCTGACGAAGGCTCACAAAGCCTGTACCGTCTTTCAGCAGAAGCTCTCCGCCGGCAGAACCAAATTCGAATTGGCCGTCTGCGGAACCGATCCGTACCGTCCGGTTCGCCTCGTTCCACTCCACGGTACCGCCGATCAGAGCCGCCAGCACACGAGAGGGAACATAGGTTTGACCTTGTTCACGAATAACCCGGAAGGTGTTGTTCACGGCTAAACCGTTCACGGTCAAGTTCAGCCGCATCAGCGACAGGTCGATGCGGTTCGCACCGGCCAACCGGAGAGCCGTCAGCAGCTGCGGAACGTCTCCGCCCTCTACTTTAATGTCCGGCTCGATCCCCACTCCGTTCACTTTTCTGAACTTGGGAGTCAAATACTCTTGGATGGTAAGCTTCAAGGCACCGCCCGATTTCAGCGGAACCACCTGCTGCACACTGCCCTTTCCGTACGTTTTCGTTCCGATGACCTTAATCGCGCCATAATCCTGCAAAGCCCCTGTCAGCACTTCCGACGCGCTTGCGCTGTTTTCGTTGACCAGGAAATAAACCGGAAAAGGCTGCGTTGTCCCGTTCGTTATTTTCACCGGGTCGTCCACGTTATCGCGGTCCTTGGTATGCATCAGCGTACCCTCTTTCACGAAAAGCCTTGCCATTTGCTGAGCCGTCTCCAGAATGCCGCCGGGATTATCACGCAGATCCACGATCAGGCTTTGGATTCCTTGCTCCTTGAGCGCCGCCAGCTCTTGACTCATCTTCTCATCTGCGTCGCTGGAAAATCCGATCACCTTCAAATACCCGATGCCCGGCTGAAAACGCCCGGCCGTTACACTGGGAACCTGCACTTTTTGACGCTCGATCGTCAGGTCCTTCGGTTCGCCGTCTCGCGTGATTTGGAGGTTCACCTTCGTTCCGGGCAAACCGATAATCCTGGAGGTAACTTCCTCCAACGTCTTCCCGATTGCGGATTCTCCCTCCACCCTGACAATCAGGTCGCCTGCCTTCAGTCCCGCTTGGCTGGCCGGAGAACTGCCAAACACTTCGGTGATGTAGAGCCCGTCCTCTTCCATGGTTACCCTGACGCCGATTCCGACGTATTGATTCTCGACCGAGGCTTCAAAAGACTTCAATTCTTCCGGCGTAAAGTATACCGTATACGGATCGTTCAACGCATCGATCATCGCTTGAATGGCCGCATCGGACAATTTGCTTCCGTTCGGGGAGCTCACATGGTTTTGCTCCAGCAGCTCCAGCACTTCCGTCACGCTCCCCGCGCCCGCAGCCCAAGCCGGGGCTGCGGCCGGAAACAGAAGCGACAGCGATAGTACGGCAGGAATCGCCTTGCGTAAGAGCAAGTTTTTCATTGTTCGTTTCATGATTAGTCCCTTCTCCCCACAGCCTCTTCGCCTTGCGAATCTTGATTTAGGAGGACAGTTGTTTTTTTAATTCATATAAAAAGTTCATGGCCGCCATCGGCGTCATATTCACCAAATCGGCCGAACGCAGCTGTTCAAGCACCTTGTCCGCTTTGGCCTCCTTTCGGGAAGGCTTGTCCGCCTTCTCCTCGGGTATAGGGAAGAGGCTCAGCTGCACGACCTCTTGCTGCCCGGACTGAACCGGCTCGGACTCCTTTACCTGCGGAGGCGGCATAGGTTCATTGCGTTCTCCGCTTTCGCCGGCAGATGCCTGAAGCTGTCCCTGCAGCAGCTCTCCCCGCGCTTCAAACGCATGAAGCAGCTCGTAAGAGCGGTCGATGATCCTGGACGGCAGACCGGCGATTTGCGCGCAATAAATGCCGTAGCTAGTGCTTGCCGCCCCGCGGATCAGCTTCCGCAGGAACGTGACCTGCTGTCCGCTTTCTTTCACCGCCATGCAGTAATTGCGGAGTTCCCGCAGGCTTTCTTCCAGGTGCGCCAACTCGTGAAAATGAGTCGAAACCAGCGTTTTGCACCCGATCTGGTCGTGCAGATATTCGATCACCGCCTGTGCGATCGCCATGCCCTCGCCCGTGGACGTCCCCCGTCCCAGCTCGTCAATGATGACAAGACTTTTGGCGGTCGCCTTCTCGGTCATCACTTGAATATCCATCATCTCGACCATGAAGGTGCTCTGCCCGCCGATCAGATCGTCGGCCGCGCCGATGCGCGTGAAAATACGGTCAACGATCGGTATCCTTGCGCTCTTCGCCGGAACAAAACAGCCGATTTGCGCCATCAGGACAATCATCGCCACCTGGCGCATATAGGTGCTTTTACCCGCCATATTCGGACCGGTAATCAGCAGGATGCTGCCATCCTCTTTAGACAGCCTGGTTTCGTTGGCAATGAACACGCCGTTTTCCAGCACCGCTTCCACGACGGGATGACGCCCTTGCTCAATGAGCAGCTCATATTCGTCACTGATTTCAGGCTTTGTAAAGCGATTCGCGCTGCTCACGTGTGCCAGCGACTGGTACACATCCACCGTCGCAATCAGCTCGGCCAGCTGCTGCAGCCTTGGGATGTGTGCAGCGAGCTTGTCCCTCAGCTGGATAAACAGCTCGTATTCGAGATCGACCATGCCTTCCTGGGCTTCAAGAATGAGGGCTTCCTTTTCTTTTAGCTCGGGCGTAACGAACCGCTCGGCGCCGGCCAGCGTCTGCTTCCGTTCATAACGGCCTTCCTCCAGAGAGGCCAGATTCGACTTCGTCACCTCGATGTAGTAGCCGAACACTTTGTTAAATCCGATTTTGAGCGATTTGATCCCTGTTCTCTCCCGCTCATGCTTCTCCAGCTCGGCGATCCACTGCTTGCCGTTCGTGCTCGCCTCGCGAAGCTGATCCAGACGGGCGTTCAGCCCCGCCCGGATCATCCCCCCGTCCCGAATGGAGACGGGAGGGTCATCCACGATGGCCTCTTCGATGGAGGCCATCAGATCCTGGCACGGATCGATCCGTGCCGCAAGCGCCGCCAGCGTGGCGGAGCCGCTGGTTTCACAAAGCTGCCGGAGCTTGGGCACCTGCGCGAGCGATGCCTTGAGCGCGACCAGATCGCGCGCGTTGGCGCTGCCGTAGGCAATGCGGGCCGTCAGCCGCTCCAGATCGTAAACCTCCTTCAGCGACTGCTTGAGCTCGTCGCGGACGATCAGTTGGCGGTACAGAAGATCCACCGCTTCCAGCCTTTCCTCGATATGCGTCCGGTTCATGAGCGGCTTCTCGATCCAACGGCGCAACAGCCGCCCGCCCATCGCCGTCACCGTCTTGTCGAGCAGCCACAAAAGCGTCCCTTTCTTCGACCGGTCGCGCACCGTCTCGACGAGCTCCAGATTACGGCGTGTGAACGGGTCCATCACCATATACTGGCTGGGCTCATAGACCCGGATATGCTTGATGTGCGTCAACGAACGCTTCTGCGTCTCCTGCAGATATTCCATCAAGAGCGCCAGCGTATCGCGGCCGCCCTCCGGAAGCGAGCGAAGCTGCGCCTCCGAGAAATGGCCTTCCGGAGACAAGCCTCCTCCTGCCGACGACCCGTCGCGCTCCCGCGGTGTCATCACCGCCGATTTCATCCAAGCCGCCGCCCCGCTGCGGATTCGCTCCAGCAGCGCGGCACTGCCCAGCACCTCGGACGGGCTGTACACATTCAGCTCGTCAAGCAGCAGCTCAAATGAGCCCTCCAGACGCGTCACGTAAAGCTCTCCGGTAGAAATGTCGCAAGCGGCAAAGCCGTAGCCTTCTCCGGAACGGACGACGGCAACGATATAGTTATTACTCGTCTCGCCGAGCAAACGCGCGTCCATCACCGTGCCCGGCGTCACAATGCGGACGATTTCCCTCCGGACAGGCCCCTTCGCCTCAGCCGGATTCTCCACCTGTTCGCAGATGGCGACCTTATATCCTTTTTCTACCAAGCGGGCAATATAGCTTTCCGCCGAATGATACGGAACGCCGCACATCGGTATGCGCTCTTCCGCGCCGCCGTCCCTGCCGGTCAGCGTGATTTCAAGCTCGCGGGAAGCCAGCACCGCGTCATCAAAAAACATTTCATAGAAATCGCCTAAACGGAAAAACAAAAAAGCGTCCTGCACCTCCGCCTTGATGGCGAGGTACTGTTCGATCATGGGTGTATATTTGGCCATGCTTCATCCTCCAGATGCCTGCTGCGAAATCGCCCGCAAACATGCGTTTAACGATCCGTCGTGTTCTTATGTACAGCCGCGTTCTGCGGGCAGCAAGAGTTTCCGAAAGTCCGCCAAGCTTTGCAAACCTTCGTTACTCTATCTTTTAATTCTATCATGCCAATCATTATATCACGAAAAGATAGAGAACACTCGCGTTCTCTTCTATGCAAAGGGAGAGATTTTCCATTTGGGGCGGATGTCCTCCCGTTCATTCCAGGACCTCATCTGCAGCATCATGCGGCGAAGCGGAAGGAGATAGGATTCATGGCGCGCGTAACCGGGCAGCTTCTCTACATCACGCCAAAGCGCCGAAAGCAGCGGCCGGATGCGTGCTTTGTCCCCTTGATAATAGGCTCTCGTTACCTCGGGCTCCGCAAGCGGCCGCTGTTTCAGTTCAAGGTAATGTTCGGCCACCAGCTTCGCGAGGGCCAGCACCCCCTTGGCTACCGTCGGAGAAACCATCCAGCTCGGCAGGACGCGGTATTCGAATCCACCGTGCCTGGCCTTGCGAAAATCGCCCAGAAATCCGTATTGCGGCTTGCGCCAGCCGGTCGTCGTGTCCTCAAGCAGGGTCAGCGGGAGTGCAATATAGTTATCCAGCGCCCGCAGCAGCCTGCCGTCCAGCGGAGTCCCGCTGAAGTGAATATGTCCTCCCAGCGGAAGCCCGCGAACGGGCATTCCGCCCGCCACCCAGAGCAGATCCGAATCCGTGATCCGCTTTGCGGCAAGCTGCATCGTCCTGTGAAGATGAATGAGGAGCTCCCGCACCTCGGTGCTCGGCTTCGGCCGCAGCTCGGCCAGGGGGAATATTTTCCTTCGGCTCCGGAGCACGATGGCATCGCAGCCGAAGGGACCATCCTTATCGACATAACGGGAGGCGAATTTGACTTTCCCCCCCGGGGTAAGCAGCAGAAATTCAGGGTCCGCGCCCAGCATCACTTCTTTGTGCCGGCTGAAAACGCCGGAAGCCAACTGCTCGTCAAAGCGGTTCATCGCTTCGGCGAACAGCTCGGCCAGCCGGGGCGTCAATTGGGGAATCGCCTCCAGGCGAAGCACGGCCATCGTGCCGTCCGGCCTGACACCAACGCGGACAACGCCGTAGTCGAGTCCAAGCGCATAGATCGTTTTCACGGCTTCGCGCATCGCATGCGCGGCGTAATATGTAGGCCGGTCGGTGCCGAGCTCCGTCCATTCGGCCGCCGCCCCATCACGAATCCGCACCCCCGAAGGCGCGCCCGAACTGTAGTATACGCCAAAAGATTGATGAAACAAGGATAGCGCCTGCAGATGAAAAACGGGCACCGCATAGATATGGGTCCAGCGCCTCCCTTTCCCGGGAGCGGCGGCTGCGGCGGTCAGGTTCGTCCGCGCAGCTGACGACGGGTTCCCCTTTGCGGACGGGTTCTCTTCCAAAGCACAGTCTATTCCATGCATTTTCAACAGCTCTGCCACTCTTGCAGGCTGTAAAGAAAGAAGCAGGCTTTTGACCGGTTGAAGCGCCTCGGCATGGCCTCTTTCCGGATGGTAAGCGCCCCAGTGGATGATAAACCATGCTTCTTGTTCAGAAGGCAATCGGCTCCCGTGAGCAATGGTCAGCTTGTCTAACAACAGTTCCAGCGCAGGTTCGTTGGAATGCAGCAAAAATGCGCGCATAAGGAGGTCCTCCTTCTTCAAGTTTGCGGTAATGCCCAGGCGATGGCCAAGCCGGCAGGACTTCTGACAAGCAGTCTTGGCACATACCCGCCCTGCCCAACCAGCCCATTTTTAAGCGGACAACCGCCGGGAACAAAAAAGAGGGCTGACGCCCTCTGCCGAAATGCCTTGTTCCGGCATATGATGTTAAGGAAAGATCGGATCAGTCCAGTTCCTCGTCTAACAGATCGGGATCCAGGTCCTCATAATCGCCGTCCTCGGTGCTGTCGAAATCCACATGCTTGTCGTCGAAATCATCGCAGCCGTTAGGGCATACCACCACGCATACCTTCGTCTCTGCGATCATTTCCACCTTAAATTCCCGTTCCACGCGAATAAGCACAGTATCTCCATGAGAGGAGATGCTTGCTTCCACGCAGTTCGGTTCCTGGGTAGCGATAGCCGACACTTCCGCTGTAGACGGCTTATGCTTTTTATCAAGATAGTGAAGCGACACCAACTCCGAATAAGATACGGTTTCTTTCGCAACATCGGTTTTGGTATTCCGGTCGTAGGAATACCATATGTTGACGTCGTAAGTACCTACCACTTCCACATGTTCACCCGACTTTACCGCATCGTATTGGTTGTTGATGATCCAAGCACCCAAAATACTTGTCGGAGCATGAGGCGGAGTGATCGAATTGGTTACTTGTGAGAATTTGCGTCCTTTGCCACAGACAGCCTTCGTATAGATCTCTCTGCACTGCAAATCTTTATCTATTGACATCCTTCTAACCTCCTCCATACAATCATTCATTACATTTGTATGCAGGACATTCGTCTAGTGTGCCATTTTCTTTGTCATTTTTAATGAATTTCAAAAGTTTCTCAGAAACGTGCCGTTGATAAGCGTCCTGCCCCACAGGACGTTTTTCCCGTTTGGCTACGCTAAAATAGACCTTCCTCTCTTCCGTGATCTGCAGCAGCTCGGCGCGAATCTCGAACTCTTCTCGCGTTGACGGCAGCGGCATGGATTTGAACTGCTTTTCCAGCTCCGCCAGCCGGTTCTCCGCTCTTCCCGTACAGCGCGGCATCTTCACGTCCTCTGCGAGTTCCTCAAACACGCCGGCCGGCAGTTCTCCGTGCGGCAGCATTTGATAGACCCTGGCGACAAGCTGTACCCTCCGCCGAATCGCTTCCAATTGCCGCTCGCGCATATAGAAATAGGCGGGCCGCGGCGCCCGGATCGCCTGCTCCAGCATATCTTCAGCCTCCAGCAGTCCACCGCCTCCGCTCCAGATATGCTCTGTATCTCTCAAATGGCGCGCTAGCTCGTTAAAAATCTGCGAGAACAGCAGCACCACCCTCACTTTGTATTCGAGCAGATTCAAGCTCGACACCATGTACCCCGCATATTGCCTTTTTCAGATGTTATCCTCAATGAGCCTTGAGCACAAAAAAAGGAACCGCCCGCTGAGCCGATTCCCGTATACTCTTTACCGCCTTCTCCCTACCAGCTTGCCTTCGAGGTAAGCTACGCCTTGATACATCACCGTCGCCGCGATAGCAATGATAAACAAGCTGCCGATCACCAGCGTGAAGTTGAAGACCTGAAAGCCATAGATGATCAAGTAACCCAGCCCTTGTTTGGATACGAGGTATTCGCCCACGATAACCCCGACCCAAGACAATCCAACATTCACCTTAAGCGTAGAAACGATGGTGGGATAGGAGGCGGGTAAAATGACTTTACGGAAAACCGTACGCCGGCTCCCGCCGAAGATCTGCACGACCTTGATCAAATTCGGGTCCACCTCACGGAAGCTGTTATAGATGACCAATATCGTGATAATCACGGTGATGGAAAGCGTGGTGGCGATGATCGACATCATTCCGGGCCCGAGCGCCACGATAAAAAGCGGCCCGAGCGCTACTTTGGGCAAACTGTTCAAGACGACAATGTACGGATCCAGCACCCGTGAAAGAAACGGGGAGAACCAGATGAGTGCTGCAATGGAGGCGCCCATGACCGTGCCCAGCAGGAAGCCGACCACCGTCTCCCATACCGTTACCCAAGTGTGAACCAGCATAGTTCCGTCAGCCGTCTTCTCCAGCAGCAGCCCTGCGACCCGGCTGGGCGAGCTGAACAGCAGCCCGTCAATCCATTGAAGCCGGCTGGCCGCTTCCCATAACCCGATAAACAAAATCAGCATGGTCCACTGTGTCAAACGAACATAGAAGGCAAGCTTTCGCTCCCTGCTGCGATACTGCTCGAAGACTCGCTCGGCCAACGGATCCATGGAGACTCCGGTCTCATTCCGAAGTCCGATTCGTTCACTCCGCTCCACTTTTGTTCCCTCCCCTCTTGTCCATCTGCTCAAAAAGCCCCCACAAATAATGAAACAATTCATGAAATCCGTGCTCCTCCCGTGCTTTGAGCGGCAGCGCCCTGCGGATCGCTTCGGGCACTTCCACCTCCGCCAGCACGCGCCCCGGATTCGGACGCAGCACGATAATACGGTCGCTCATGGCAATCGCTTCAGAAATATCATGCGTCACGAGCACCGCGGTTTTTTTCCGCGCCTTCAGCGTTTGGGCTACCAGGTCCTCAAGCTGCAGCTTGGTTTGGTAATCGAGTGCGGAGAACGGCTCATCCAGCAGTAAAATATCCGGTTCGGGAGCAAGTGTCCGCACAAGCGCCACCCTTTGCCGCATTCCTCCGGAAAGCTGGTGGGGATAACGGTCAACTTGATCGCTCAGGCCCATTTCATCCAGCAGCGCCAGTACGGACGAACGGGTATGCTCATTCAGCCGGCCGAGCAGTTCCAAACCGATCGACGCGTTCTCATCAATGGTGCGCCACGGGAATAAGTAGTCCTGCTGCAGCATATACCCCACCTTGGCCGTCGGCTTCCGAATCTCCTCCCCCAGAATGCGAATGGTCCCGGAAGTCGGGGGTAGCAGTCCGCTGATCAGTGAAAGCAAGGTCGTCTTGCCGCAGCCGCTTGGACCGATCAGGGTCACGAATTCACCCGGACGGATGGTAAGATCAATATCTTTAAGCGCTGTGAAAGTGCCTTTCCTATTGACATACACCTGCGACACGCCGTTCAATTCCACGGCGGATATCATGCTCATCCCTCCCTTGCCTTGTCTTGATGAAGATAGCGAAGAGGCGCCCGGCTTTGATTTCCATGACCGCCCCTATCGCTGCTTGATCCTCCGTCTTTCCTCATTCTTTTACGGTTTGCTTAGCCTGTTCGGCAAAGCGGGTATCGACAAGCGTTTGGTGATCCACCCGCTGCTTCAGCTCTCCGGCTGCCTGCATGATGTCCTGAAGATGGTTCCACTCCTGCTCATCGACAATCCCGTCGGTTGCGAAGGAGCCCTGACTTTTATAGCGCTCTACGACGCTTTTTATAATTTCCTTATCCGTATCCTGGAAAAACGGCGCTATCGCCTCCGTTATTTCGTCGGAACCGTTTTTCTGCACCCAATTCTGGGCCTGCTGCACCGCATTCGCAAACTTTTGAATCGTTTCATGATTTTGGTCGATGTAGCTTTTTTTGGCCATAAAGACCGTGTAAGGCAGCTTCCCGCTTTCTGCCCCGAACGAGGCGATCACATACCCTTTTCCTTCCTTCTCGAACATCGTCGCCTGCGGTTCGAACAGCTGCACATAATCACCTGTTCCGGAGGCGAACGCCGTAGGAATGTTGGCAAAATCGACGTTCTGGAGAAGGTTCAAATCCTTATGCGGATCGATACCGTGTTTTTTCAGCGTATACTCTCCGGCCATCTGCGGCATTCCGCCTTTTCTTTGACCAAGGAAGGTGCTCCCCTTCAGTGTATTCCAATCGAAGTCGCCCGCCGGTTTGCTGCGGGAAACCAGAAACGTACCGTCTGTTTGCGTCAATTGAGCGAAGTTAATCACCGGATCGGCACTGCCCTGCTGATGCACATAAATGGAAGTTTCCGATCCGACCAGCGCGACATCGATGCCTCCTGACAGCAGTGTCGTCATCGTTTTATCGCCTCCGAACGTTGTCGTCAGCTCGATATCCAATCCCTGATCCTTAAAAAATCCCTTGCTGATCGCCACATACTCCGGGGCATAGAAGATCGAGCGCGTGACCTCGCCCACCCGCACCTTCTGAATGTCTCCCGCCTTTTCCGGGCTGCAGCCTGCAAGCACCGCACCCACAGTCAGTATGAGCGCAAGCACAAAAGCATACCCTTTTACCCGCCGCATCGTTTTCATAGGCCAGTCCCTCCCTGTCTGCTTCTACAATTCTTGATGCCATCATATGCACCCGCCCAAGGAAAGGTTCAGGATGGACCGCCGGAAAAAGTCGTCAACATGGAATAAGGCATTCCCCGGATGCCCAAGGAATGCCTTGTTAATGAATGAATGTTTAGAGCCTGTAAATATCCGAATATTTCTCGCGCAAGTAATCCACCAAATAGTCGGGATTCAACTCCTCTCCGGTGACCTGCGTAATGATTTCCGTTGGCGTCAGGCTTTTGCCGTGACGGTAAATTTTGTCCGTTAGCCAGTCCTTGATCGGATGCAGATTTCCTTCCCGAATCAGGGCGTCCAGGTCCAAATCCTGCCGAAGCGTACGCATGATCTGCGCCGCGTACATATTGCCGAGCGCATAAGAAGGGAAATAACCGAAAGCGCCTCCGGACCAGTGCACGTCCTGAAGCACCCCTTCCCCATTGTGGGCCGGTACGACTCCAAGGTAGTCGCGGTATTTTTCGTTCCAGATCTCCGGCAGGTCAGCCACCTTCACGCTGCCGCTGAACAATGCCTTTTCAATTTCATAGCGAACCATAATATGCAGATTATATGTAAGCTCATCGGCCTCGATGCGGATCAGCGAAGGCTTCACTTCATTGGTAGCCCGGTAAAAGTCCTCCATAGCGACATGATCGAACTGTCCGGGGTAATTGTTCTGCAGCTTCCCGTAGTATTGGGTCCAGAAAGGACGGCTCCGGCCGATCATATTTTCCCAGAAGCGGGACTGCGACTCATGTATGCCCATCGATGTGCCGGTGCACAGAGGCGTGCCGATCAGATCCGGCGAAATGTTCTGTTCGTACAGTGCATGCCCGCCCTCATGGATCGTACCGAACAATGCACTGTTCACATCGTCGGGCAAATACCGGGTCGTAATCCGCACATCGCCCGGATTCAGACCGGTAGCAAACGGATGGACGGTTTCGTCCAGTCTTCCGGCCTCAAAATCATAGCCCATTTGCTCAAGGATATACAGGCTGAACCGCTTTTGCTTTTCCTTATCAAACTCCTGTTTTAAAAAGGACGTATCCGGTTTATGCGGCGAAGACTGAATGGCGGTAAGCAGCGGCACAACCTTCTCACGGAGCGCGCCGAATACCTGATCGAGCTTCTCCACCGTCATGCCCGGCTCATACATATCCAGCAGCGTGTTATACTTATGTCCCTTGTAACCCCATAAATCGATAAACTCCAGATTCATATCCACAATTTTTTCCAGATAAGGCTGGAAGCCCGCAAAGTCCGCCTGTTCTTTAGCTGCTTCCCATGCCGCTTCCGACTGGGAAGTGAGCACAACGTATTCCTGATAGCGTTTGGGAGGAATTTTTTTACTGCGGTCGTACTCCTTCCGGCATTCGCTGACGATCTTCCTATATAAGGGATCCAGCCGGTCGTTCACCTCAGGGGAAGCAAAATAGTCCAGAAACGCTCCCATTTCATCCGACACCGACATTTTGAACAGCTCGCCGGAAAGCTCGCCTACCACCTCGGAGCGCGTCGCAATCCCTTTTCTCGGCGCTCCCGTGCGCATATCCCAATAGATGAGTCCTACGGCTTCCTCGTAGCTTTTCATCTTTTTTAAATAGTGCTTGAAGTCGTTCAACTTTGTTTCAAAGCTTGATGTCGTCACTCGGCATGCCCCTTTCCTTTATCGGTATATCTTGATCATACTTCCTCTTGAAAACAGAAGCAAATTTCTCCAAAATGGGGTATGATAGATAGAGGAGGAGAGTGAACACCATGCATATTACTTTTACCGAAGAGGCCGCTAGGGAGATTGATTCAAAGTTGAGCGCCGCTGCCGGCGGCAAGCTGAAGCTGGTCTATGACGCGGAAGGCTGCGGCTGCGCGGTCAGCGGCGTGCCGACGTTATGGATTACGGACAAGCCCGACAGCAACGATTTCACGGTTCAGGACGAGCCTTACCCTCTGCTGATGGATCGCAAGCATGAAGTCTTTTTCGAGGAGCGCATGACCATAGATTACAAAAAGAGCGGTCATTGCTTCGTATTGACAAGCGGCGGCCAAATTTACAATGCCCACATGCGGCTTTTGGACAAAAGATAATATAAAGAGCAAAGAAAACTGGATCATAGATTTGACCTATTGGGGAGGACTAGAGATGTCTATATTATCCGATATTATCGAACACAATCAGGCATTCGTGGAGGCCAAAGCGTACGAGCAGTTTAAAACCACCAAATTTCCCGATAAAAAAATGGTCATCCTGACCTGTATGGATACACGTCTTACCGAGCTGCTGCCCAAAGCGATGAACCTGCGCAACGGAGATGCCAAAATTATCAAGAATGCCGGGGCGATCGTCTCCCATCCGTTCGGAAGTATTATGCGGAGCATCATTGTGGCGGTTTATGAGCTCAATGCCAAGGAGGTCTTTGTTGTCGGCCACTACGAGTGCGGCATGACCGGACTGAATGCGAAAGATGTACTGAACAAAGCCCGCAGCCGCGGCGTAACGAGCGAGCTGATCGATACGCTGCAGAATGCGGGTATCAATCTTGACGGTTTTCTGACCGGCTTCGATTACGTGCACGACGGTGTCGTCAACAGCGTAAAGCTGATCAGAAACCATCCGCTGCTGCCCAAAGATTTGCCCGTGCACGGCTTAATCATCCATCCGGAAACGGGCCGCCTGGACATCATCTCCAACGGATATGAGGCCATCGGCTGAACGTATCCATGGACTAAACGAAATCATCGCGGAGCTGCCGATATGCGTTATCGGCCTTCACTGCGATGATTTTTTTATTTCAGCTTCTCCATCATCCGTCTCCCGCTTCAACCGCTGCTTCCGCTTGAGCTGTTTCTGAAGCTCCCGCTCCGCCACGACCGTGCTGCGGTCACGCAAGGTATGCTTATGAATCAGAAACGCATCGTTCATATCCGTTGGCTGTCCCCATACTTTGCCGGTGCGGGCGCAAGCCTGACCGCATAAGGTTATCAGTGTCTCGTCCTTCAAGGGGATGTCCGGATCCGAGTAGATGAAGCTCTCCGGATCCATGCATTCCTGCAAACGAGCCTGAAGGCGCTCCCTGAACTTCTCTCCATCGATGCCAAGTCGTTCCAGCCGTTCCTTGTCTAGCCGCTGGATGGCGCTGGTTAGCATTTTGACCGCTCCGGACAGATTGCCCCGTCTTTGATGGTAAAGCGAAACAGCCACCTGAATCAGGCCGACATACGCTTCGCTGTTCGGGTCTTCCGGATGCTCCTTCCAATATTCTTCCAGCACTTCGTGACATTCGAAAAAATCCCGCTCGGCATGAAAATGAAACAAATAGTCGATATAAGCTTTCGGGTATAAGTTCATCGGCATTCATCCTTTGGACGTTCATCAGATTTTAATTTTATTTTAACCTTTTCGTTTAAAATGTGAAACCATCGTCAACATTGATCGTAGTACATCTTGAAAATACTATATATACTGGAGGATGCTCATGATGTGGAAGAAAAAATTGTCTATGATTCTGTTGGCTAGCGTGGTCGCTTTATCGTTTACAACGGTCACCCTGCCTGATCAGGCGGACGCCAAAAGATCATACAGCTCTTCGAAGAAAAGCTTCAGCCCAAGCTCGGGATCGACAACTCAAACGCCAAACAATAATATCAATCGAAACCAATCGACGACGTCCAACCAACAGGCTGGTACTGCGGCAACGCAAAAACCCGGATTTTTCGGCGGCGGTTTGATGAAAGGCTTGATGATCGGCGGTCTGGCAGGCATGCTGTTCGGCGGCTTGTTCGGCGGTATGGGCTTCCTTGGCGAAATGCTCGGCATGATGGTCAACCTGCTTGCGATCGCGGCACTGGTTCTCATCGTGTTCCGTCTTATCGCATTCTTTAAGGACCGCAAAAAAGAAAAACTCAACGAAGAACCGAAGCGTTTGTAATGTACAAAACTCTGTTCAAAAGAGGTTAGCGCGCTAATGAGACTTTCGGAACAAGATATCATCAATGCCATTTGCCTGAATATTGCTGAACGCAAGCAAATTCAGCCCACGCAGGTTGAAGTGGAGCTCATGTGGGATGAGGATTTGGGCTTCTCGGCGGAAGTGCATGCGGAAGGACGCAGCCAAATTCTGATTGCCGCCAATATGCTGGAAGCGATCGAACGGTATCTGCTGAAGGAGTACAACATGCGGGTGTTCCGCGATCAAATCCAGCTTAACCTGGAAGACGAAATCGTTGCAGACATCGTACAATAACGGCAGCAGCCCCAGCCCCCTGTCAAGAAAATCTTGGCAGGGGGCTTTCGTTTATTTCACAATCTATTTTATCTATGAAAATACCCTATTCATTTCCAACGCAACTTATCACCCTCTTTTTACGTTTAATAGAGTAGACTTACTAGAAAGAGGTTGATCTATGTTGAAGCGCAAGGCATTGTTGTCCTTGTCGGTCTTGACCCTGTTCTTTTCTTCCACTGGCTCCGTAATGGCCGCAGACAAAACGACCAAGTATCGTGTCTATCAGGATAACCGCATCATACTGGAGACATCGGATTATAAATCTGCTGAAAATTACGCCAAAAACTATCATCGGAGCCATGTCGAGGACATCGCCACACGTCAATGGCTTTGGGATAGTTATCCCCGCTACAAGGTTTACCAGCACGGCTACAGCTCAACCGCCTGGGAATTTGCCACGCGGGATGCGGCGATAAGGGAAGCCGCCAAATGGGGATTCTCCAGTGTGCGCGATTTGCAATCGGGCGGTTGGATTTGGAATAACTATCCGAAGTACCGTGTGTACCAAGGCGAAATCACGCTGGACCATTGGAAGTTTCAAACCTTGGCCGAAGCCATGGCCGAAGCCAAGAAATGGGCCAATTCCTACATCGTCGATTTGGATACAAACCGCTGGGTATGGGATAACGTAACGGAAAGCAGAAAATCGGAGCTTCGCCGTTCCGGAAAGAAGATATATCAGGTCTACCAAGGTACATACACCACAGATAGCTGGAAGTTTGCATACCTTGGCGATGCGGTGAACGAATCGCTGAAATGGTCTAATTCTATCATTCGCAATGCGGAAAACGGTAAAGTCGTCTATTCCAACGTGAAACCTTACAAAGTATATCAGTACGATAACTTTCTTCAATCGTTTCTCAGCTTGAATGATGCGATCAATTATGCCAAGCTTTACGATCACACCAAAATCATGAACGACAATGCGCCGGCCGTGGGCGGCAAATCCGGTCCTATTTGGAATAATTATCCTTATTATCAAGTGTACCAAAACGATAAATGGATTGCCGATTTCTCTACGATACCTGCCGCTTTACGGTATGCCAAAGGCTATGCCAATGCTTCGATCCGCACTTACAGCGACGGAATAAGCATTTGGGATAACCTGCGCAAGCTGCAGTTCTGGGGTTGGAACGGCACCTCCAGCGATGCGACGATTCGCGCTCATGTCAACAACACTTCAGGGCTTGATGTCGTTTCGCCGACCTATTTCCAACTCGCGGACCCTACGGGGAACATCACGGATTCCTCGAACAAAGAAACCGTAGCTTGGCTCAAACGGCAGGGATATACCGTATATCCCCTTGTCGCAAACCAGTTCGATTCGGCGCTGACGACTCAGTTTTTGGCTAAGCCGGAGGCCCGCACCAAATTTATCAACGACCTGGTCAGCAAAGCGGTTGCTCTTGGCGCAGACGGGCTTAATATCGACTTTGAGAATCTGGCTGGTTCCGACAGAGACCGCTTCACCGCGTTTATGCAGGAACTGACGCAAAAAGCACGTGCACAGAAGCTCATCATCTCGGTCGACCTGCCGCGCGGCAGCCTCAGCTGGAATGATAAAACGGCTTTCGATCACGAGAAGCTCGCAGGCATCGTTGATTACATCATTACGATGACCTACGATCATCATTGGAAGGGCAGCACCGAGCCAGGTTCGGTCGCAGGTCTTTCTTGGGTGGAGGAAGGCGTGAAGGAGTTTTTGTCCTACGGAATTCCAAGGGACAAGCTGATTATGGGGATTCCCTTCTACGTTCGGGAATGGCAGGTGGATTCCTCGGGCAAGCTGGTCAGCAACCGGGCCTTGTTCATGAAGGACCTGTCCAAGCTGATTGCCGAGAAGAAGGCGTCGATGACTTGGGACAGCCGGTTTAACCAATACAAGGTGGAGTACAAGCAGGACGGCTTCACCAACGTATTTTGGCTTGAAAATGAAGAATCGGTCAAAGCCCGTCTTGCCATTGCCAAGAAGTATGATCTGGGCGGTGTAGCTGCATGGCGATTAGGCTACGAGCCTCGTGAACTCTGGAATGCCATGATACAAGAAAAATAAAATGATAAAAACGGACAACGTTTCCTCGTAAGGAACGGTTGTCCGTTTTTTCGATGTGCCGAAATCCGGTGACCGCCTGCTCAACTAATTCCGGTAGGAGCTTATGTAACGATAGCCGGAGATTGCGGTGCGCTTATCTCTGATGATCAGAAAAGCCGTCGAGATGCAGAAAAGCCCCGCCAAATATCCCGCGGCAATATCGGTTATGTAATGAACGCCAAAATAGACCCGGCTGTATCCGACTCCGAGAATCATCAGTGCTCCGGCACTAAGCCATATCGAAGGCCCGGACGAAGCATCGGCCGCCATATTCGCTTGGCCCCAAGCGTTCCAATCGGTTTACATCGTCTCGTAGTACCGACATCATGATCAAGGCAAATCCCATTGCGCTAACCAATGCAACCGCCACTGCCCATCTTTTTTTCTAATCAAGCCTATGACCTCTCCTTTGGTTTAGATTGCCATTTCTCTTAGAAATCGTACCGGAATCTATCAGGTTCGGTCAACCCCTGGTTACAGGATTTCCCGCATTCAGGGGCCTGAACATAAATAAGGCCGAGGAAATTTGATCCCTCGGCCTTGCAAGAACTCTTTATAAATTTAGCAGCTCCCGCAGCTCTTCAAGATCGCTTACCGGAGACCGGCATGCGTAATTTTCACACACATAGACCGTTGCCCGTCCACCTAGCGGCAGTTTATCCTGCACGAGCGGGATCAAACGTCCGGTCTCTTCAGCAACGGCCGGATCGGACGTTCGAAGAATTGTCAGCGCGTTCGGGAGGAATGACTGCCGCACCTCCCGGATCATCGCTTGGGTATCGTCCTTTACCGGATCTCCGGCGATCACGATTTCCGTCGGCGCTCCATACGCAAAGTCTACTGCCATCAGAAACAACGCATGACCTGAAGGATAGCGCTCCACCGATCCGGCGAAGGCTTTCAACTGCTGCTCTGCTTTTTGCGCCAATGCCGCATTGTAGGTGTAGCGCGACAGCTTCTGCAGGTTTAGCGCGGCAGCCGAATTTCCCGACGGCATAGCGCCGTCGTAGATTTCCTTCGGTCGCGTGAAGAGCTGTTCCCCGTCTTCTCCGTAAAAGAACAAGCCGCCCTTGGCTTCATCCCAGAACAACCGCAGCATCTCGTCATTCAGCTCTACCGCCTGACGGAGATAGTCTGGCTCAAACGTAGCCTCATAAAGCTCAATCAATCCCCATACCAGGAAGGCGTAATCGTCGGCATAGCCGAGATAAGCCGATTCTCCGTCACGGTAACGAGCTAAGAGCCTTCCATCCTCCCTGCGCAGCTTCGTCGATATGAAAGCGGCCGCTTTCTTTGCCGCATCGGCATACTCCGGGTTATCCAGCGCCTTGGCCGCTTTGGCCAAAGCCATGATCATCAGACCGTTCCAGGAGGTCAGAATCTTGTCGTCTTTATGCGGATGGATGCGCTGCTCACGGTGGGCAAAAAGCTTTTGACGGGAAGCCTCCAGCCGCTCTTTCAGCTCTGATTCGTCCAATTGCTTCAGGCGGGCCATGGTTTCTACCGTAGCGTGAATCAGGTTCGGGATGCTGTGCCCCTCGAAATTGCCGTCTTCCGTAATATCATAGACTTCGCAGTACAGCTCTCCCTCTTCCTCTCCGAGCACCTGCTTCACTTCTTGAGGAGACCAGACATAAAATTTCCCTTCCTCCCCTTCCGAATCCGCATCCTCCGCCGAGTAGAACCCGCCTTGGGGATCGGTCATATCCCTTAGCACATAAGCAATAATCTGCTCCGCCACGTCAGCGTACCACCGCTTTCCCGTCGCCTGATACGCTTCCACATACGTCATCGTCAGCAAAGCGTTATCGTACAGCATCTTTTCAAAATGCGGCACCAGCCACTTCTCGTCCGTAGAATACCGTGCAAAGCCATATCCGATATGATCGTACATGCCTCCGCGGAACATCGCATCAAGCGATTTCTCCACCATATGCAGCGCTTTCTCATTGCCCGTCCGTTTCCAATATCTTAGCAAAAATGATAAATTATGGCTCGTAGGGAACTTCGGCGCATCCCCAAACCCGCCGTAGCTTGCATCAAACATACGTTCATACATCTCGAACGCGCGATCCAGCAGCTTCTCCGATAAATCCCCCTCCAGATTGGCGATCAGCCGCTTCTGCGTCTCCTCCACAACCTGCTCGCCGATCTCGATCACCTTGTCCTGATTCTCCTTCCACTTCCCGGCGATTTGCGGTAAAATATCCATCAACCCATGACGCCCATATCTGCGGGCCTTGGGGAAATACGTTCCGGCAAAAAACGGCTTCTTCTCCGGAGTCATGATGATCGTCAGCGGCCATCCCCCCTGTCCGGTCATCGCTTGACAAACGGACATGTACAGATGATCGACATCCGGACGCTCTTCCCGGTCCACCTTGATCGAAACATAGTCGCGGTTCAGCAGCTCCGCCACTTCTTCATCCTCGAACGATTCTCTTTCCATAACGTGACACCAATGACAGGTGGAATAGCCGATGCTCAGAAACACCGGCTTGTTTTCTTTTTTCGCCCGGTCGAAAGCTTCTTTTCCCCACGGATACCAGTCTACGGGGTTGTAAGCGTGCTGCAGCAAATAGGGAGATTTTTCGTTGGCCAGTCGGTTGGGTTTATGCTTTGTTGTCAAGAAGCATCGCCTCCTTGTTCCATTGGTTATTTTTGTTATTTGAAGCTTAGCATATTCTGCAGTAAAAAGAAAAACCCATGTTTAAAAAGCAAACAATCGCACAAAACGGAGCATTGTCGCATAATAAGGACGTGAATAATAGTCTTCTGCCGACTGGAATGATTCCAGCATGAGATGAGGCACAATGAAAACCGTTGTGCTTCCACCAATGAAAATAGCCGCTCTTCCTTCGAGCAAACGTGCGGCAACCACATCAGGCCTTTCGGTATTGGAGATTGTCGGGAAAATGGAGAACGGAGCATCCTCAATAAATTCTTCGATATATCCGGTTTCCAATATGCCATCGGTATGAATGCGCTGCAATCGTTGCTTGACTTCCCGTACAAGTCCCGGCGAGGCAATCCCGTCAATATAAGTAAGCGATAGCTACTTCCGTTTGCGACATTTCTCCCAAGGTCATTTGCTGAATGTGCAGCTTGGGGTGATGGATTTTACGACGCAGCATCGACGTATTTGTACGGAGTGTTTCCACAAATCCTTCTCTGGGGCCTCGCACGGTGGTTTCGGTAACCGGTTCATCAATGCTCCGCATTTCCCATGCCCGGGCACCCGGAACATAAACGTAGTCTAAACCGTCAACAAACAAAATAGGATCCCCCTGCATCAGCAAGGCGATACCTTTTTTCATCGATCTCTCTTTTTTTATACTGCTCATGTTAAGGACGTTTTTTTCAACATAAGTCAGCAGTTCTGTTCCTTTGATTTCTTGAAAATCAAGATTCATCAAGGGTTTAAGAACATTTTCGTTTACCGTGGTTTTTTCGTATAAGCCGTCAATAGCGACTAAAATAGCTTGGATCTTCTTGCTTCTTGCCGATCGAAAAAGAACGAAACACGATGTCCGAGCTTTCTTGAAATAATTCTTGCATCTAGGAAACAAGTGAAAATGATTGCTCGGGGAATGAAGCCCAATGAATAGGATACACAAAGGGGGCAGGCGGATTGTTCATCCGCCTCTTTCATCAAAATAGACTTAAAACGTCCATTAAGGCCATTATTCCGAATTTTACCCTTCGTGCTTTGTTATTCTCCTATTCGTTACCGTTAATTTATATATTTTACTGATCACAGGCAAGCAAAGAATAAGAATGGTCAAGATCATAAAAGTTAAAGATAACGGTCTTGTAAAGAAAATCGTCATATCGTTTTTGGAGATTAAAAGAGATTGCCTTAAGTTTGTTTCGATCATCTTGCCAAGGACAACAGCCAGAACGAAAGGCGTTAGCGGAAAGTCAAACTTTTTCATGAAATAGCCCAAGAGCCCGAATATCATCATTAAACCTATATCAAAAAAGCTGTTTGACAACGTATAAACACCGATAAAGCAAAGAGCGGCGATCAAAGGAATCAGGTACGGCTGCGCTTTCTTTATAAGAATAGCAAAAGCAGGTACGAAAGCTGTGTTTAAAATGAATAACAATACGTTCGCAAACACTAAACCCGCAATGACTGCCCAAACAAGATCTCCTGATTTTTGAAGCATTAACGGTCCCGGTTGTAAACCGAACATGACCAATGCGCCTAACAAAACAGCGGTTGTACCCGAACCCGGAATTCCCAAGCTGAACAGCGGGATTAGCGCCCCCCCAACGGAAGCATTATTTGCGGATTCCGGAGCACTTACGCCTTGTTCGGCACCTTTTCCAAATTCTTCAGGAGTTTTGGACAATTTCTTTTCTAAATTATAGCTTAAAAACGTCGCAATCGTAGCGCCGGCGCCAGGTAAAATCCCAACCAAAAAACCGATGATAGAGCCTCTCGCGATACTCCATTTGTTCCTTAATATTTGCTTCACGGTCGGAAACAGTTCTCTAAAAGGAATCTTCCCTTTGTATTCTTCCGATTTTTTCGCCTTCTCCTCGATTAAAATCAACACCTCTGAGAGACCAAAAATACCGATCGCCACAACAACAAAGTCGATACCGTCCATAAGCTCGAAAAATCCGAATGTCAAACGGTTAATACCTTGAATGGAATCGGAGCCGATCATGGAAATTAATAATCCTAATCCCATGGCGATCAGACCTTTGATTAATTTTTTGTCGCCCAGACCGCTTGTGGCAATTAATGCAAATAACATGAGCGCGAAATATTCAGGGGAGCCAAAAACATATGCCCATTTGGCCACATACGGCGTTAAAAATATCAATCCGATAAAACCGATCATCCCGCCGATAAATGATCCAATCGCACTTAATGCCAGCGCAATGCCGGGCTTGCCTTTTTTGGTCAATTGGTAACCGTCCAAAGTCGTTACTGCCGACGAGGCATCGCCCGGTACATTAATTAAAATGGAAGTAAGGCTTCCTCCATACATCGATCCCTGGTAAATGCTCATGAGGAGCGTTAGTGCGTTGAGCTCGCCGATGGTGAAGCTTAGAGGCAGAAGCAGGGCTACTCCAGCCGTTGGACCAAGCCCGGGGAGCGCGCCAACCAATGTTCCGATAATTACCCCGAGAACGCACCAAAAAATAACCTGTGGGTCCAATATATTCATAAAACCTTGCAGTAATAGTTGTAATTCCATTCACTTCACCTTCTACCCCAATATCCCTTTCGGCAGATTTAGTCCGAGCCAAACATCAAAAATGAAATAAATACATACCGTAGCTGCCGCACTGAAAATGGCCGCTCTTACCCATGACAGTTTTTCGACCATAACCAAAGTCACAAGCAGAAATAAACCTATGGTTAACTCCATTCCTAAATAATCACCGGCCCACAAAGAGACGGCCATCATTACCATTAAAAAACACTGCTGCCAAACGGTCGATTTTAAGACCGGCTCCTTTTGGGGATATCGTCTTCTTTTCAAAATCAACTTTACTAAATAATAAATAATCAAAGCGATCAAAATGATGATCAGGATTCTCGGAAAAAAACCGGCACCCATTAATCCGTTTTTTATTAAGAACGGGAGTTTCATAGATTGCACAAAAAAAACCAACATAAGTATTAACAGCGAAGCGCCAAATATAATTTCAACTAACATTTGTCCTCCCTTTTTCTTTTACGTCATGATGAATCAAGTGTAAACCCTATTACGCAGGTGTTAAATTCATGCAGAAATACAAAAAACGAAGTCACCCTCCTTCAGGATCACATCTCCGGTTGTCCGGTTGAATTATTTCAGATTATTCACATGTATTTAGTATGGATTAATGTTTGTTATGATAGCATCGCCAAAATCTTCTGTCAATACCGATGTTACCCTTTTCATCGACCTCCGGCGATTCCTCTCCTCACTTTATTACCTCTATTATAACAGGTGTCGTAATTAACATTATTAACATAAAGAAAGCTTTCGAGACTTTCTCGACAGCCTGACCTGTTCCGAAGAACAGGCCGGATTTGTTCATCAAATCCCTTTTTGGAGGATTCGATCTGTTGTAATTTTTCTTTTCCATCACGAACTTATTTGGGCATTCGTTCATATAAAAAGTCAACGATGTGCACGGCTTGTATTTTGTCCGTAAGATCGGCCCTTTCAATGCCAAGTTTCAATTGCAGCAAACAGCCGGGATTGCTGGTAAGCAGATATTGGGCGTCTGTTTTCCTCACATTTTCCATTTTATGGTCGAGAATTTGCGCTGCCATATCCGGATGAACCAGGTTGTATATTCCTGCTGAACCGCAGCATTGGTCAGACTGGGGCAACTCTACGAACTGAACGTTTTTGATGCGTTTCATGAGTTGGCGCGGCGCAGCGGATGACCGCATCACGTTGCGCAAATGGCAGGAATCCTGGTAAGTAATTTTTTCCCCAGGCCATGCCGCAAATTCAGGTACTCGTCCTTTTTCCAGCAAAATCAGGCTGACGTCCTTGACACGGGAGGCAAACCATTCGGATACTTCTGCCCATTGCGGATCGTCGTGCAGCAGGTGATCATATTCGCTCAATAGCGCGCCGCAGCCTCCGGCATTGGAAACGATGTAATCAACATTGGCTTCACGAAATGCGGCAATGTTGTTCACTGCCAGAATTCTGGCATGATCCATTTCGCCGCTGTGGGCATGCAGCGCGCCGCAGCAATTTTGTCCGGGCGGGATGACGACCTCGAATCCGGCTTCGGATAGCAGCCGGACAGTGTTCAGGTTCGTCTTGGTAAACAAAACGTCCATGACGCACCCTCGAAACATGCCGACGCGGGCAACCTTTTCCCCCTTTGCCGGAATAACGGTAGTGCCCAATTGTTCTATCACGCCTTTATAGGAAGCATCCGGTATAATCCGCTCCATCTGGCTCAAATTTTTGCCGAATAGCCGGGTGACCCGAAGTTTTTGCGCGAGCCGCCTG
The DNA here is from genome assembly GCF_900099895.1 of Paenibacillus naphthalenovorans. GTDB lineage: Bacteria > Bacillota > Bacilli > Paenibacillales > NBRC-103111 > Paenibacillus_G > Paenibacillus_G naphthalenovorans. The sequence continues at coordinate 324,127 of NZ_FNDY01000001.1, read as the reverse complement.
AACCCCGACTTTTGATAGATTTGCAAAGCCAAGCCGAGCATGCTCATCTTGTTCTGGCGGGGGAATAGATAATGGAACATCCACGTGTTATGACCAATTTGAATACTTGATTATTACTAAGGGTAAGGACTTTAAAGAAGTTGAAGATTCGTTGGTAATTGCTTATTCATTTCTGATATTTGGATTTATATATCGTTTATAAAGTAATTCGCAAGCGATAAATTCACAGAGCCAAAGAAAAAGAAAAGGCCGCACAAAGTGCAGCCTTTAGTCGTATAATGGTCTCCTTCTGGAAAATCCGTTTTGCAGCATTTCACACGGACCATAGAGAAAAATGTGAAAAAAAATTGACATCAAAAATTTTGCATAATATAATGTATCTGTAACAACTGTTGTTATAGCAACAAGGAGGTGGTTGTTTGAAGTTGTTAGATGAATATATCAGCATTTTTATTCACCAGACCGACTTAACCTTGACCAGTTACATTAAAAAGCAATTGGCTCCATACAACCTGGCGCCTGAACAAAATCTGGTTATGATGCTTCTTTGGGAGAAGGATGGCCTTACCCAAAATGAAATTGCGGAACTGCTGGTTAAGGATAAAACCAATGTTGCACGGATGTTGTTTAATCTTGAACAAAAAGGATTTATCCGAAGAGCATGTCCGAAAAACGACCGTCGATCATTGATCGTTTATTTGACGGAAGAAGGAAAACAACTGGGCAATCACATTATTCCTCTCACTGAGAAATTTAATGAGTTGGTAAAAAATGGGATTACAAATGAAGAATTAAAGGAACTAAAAAGAATCCTTACAAAGATAAGCCATAATGTCACATAAAATCCTGCATATCGCTGCCATCATGCAGCTCTTGTATATTCATATAGAGACTTTGCGAGCACTAAAGTTGCTATAACAACCATATACTCATTAGAGGGAGTGTCGAACGATGTACGATATTGCTGTTATCGGTGCAGGCCCTGCCGGAGCAACCGCTGCGCTCTTTGCCGCTAAAGCCGGAAAAAAAACGTTATTGATTGATAATGACAAAACCATGACGAAAAGAGCTTGGGTTGAAAACCATTATGGCGTACTCGAAATCTCAGGACCCGAGCTTGTAGAAACAGGAAAAAAACAGGCAAGCAAATTGGGGGCGGAACTGGTTACAGCTACAGTGGATAATATTACGGAAACAGAAACAGGTTTTAAAATTCATTTGGACAATCAAACCGTTGAATCGAATCAAGTGATTTTGGCTACGGGCGTCCTAACTGATCTGGCCGAAAAAATGGGCTTGGCCACAAAAGAAGGCACAGAACCGCGCATAAAGAAAGTGATCTCTGTCGACAGCCATGGTAAAACAAACAAAAAAGGCATTTGGGCGGCAGGAACTGCAGCAGGGGTAAGCGTTCATACCATTATCACAGCCGGCGATGGCGCGAAAGTGGCGATTAATGTCATAAGTGAGTTAAATGGCGAACGTTATGTTGACCATGATGTACTTAAGTCTTAATTTAATTTAGAAAGAGGGTTATTTTTATGGTGAATCAACCGGTTGCTGTTCATGCGATCATCAATGGCGAAAAAGTCGAAACAGATAAACAGTATTCCCGCGAGAATCCGACGAACCCCAACGAAATTGTCGGCTACGGCCCTGTGAACACACGCGAGGAGGCCATTGAAGCCATTGAATCTGCGGCAGCGGCTTTCCCCGATTGGAGCAAGACACCCATCGAGGAACGTATTGCACGGATGCAGCGCGCCATTGCAAAGCTAAAAGATGCTAGCCCGGAAATTTCGAAGCTTCTGTCCCGTGAGCATGGCAAACCTCTGTACGATGCAGAAGGTGAGCTTGCGATTTCCCTGATGTGGATGGAATATGCCTGCAACACGGCTAAGGAAGTGCTTAAAGATCAGGTACAGGAGCATGAGAACGGAAAAACCATTATTTCCAAAGATGCGATAGGTGTCGTTTCCGCCATAACACCATGGAATTATCCGCTCTCCCTTTCGACCATTAAAATCGCTCCGGCGCTGTTGGCGGGCAATACCATGGTGCTCAAGCCGAGCCCCCTTGCCCCGTTGGCTGTAAGCAAAGTCATTGAGATGATTGCAGCCGAGTTTCCGGCAGGCGTGCTTAACATGGTCCACGGCGAATCGGATGTGGGAGTGGAACTGACCTCTCATCCCAAGGTTTCCAAAATCGCATTCACCGGCGGAACCAAGACGGCAAAAGCCATCATGAAAGCCGCGGCAGATACTATTAAGGATATGACATTGGAATTAGGCGGAAATGATGCGGCGATTATTCTTTCTGATTTCGACGTGAACGATGAACGTGCGATGCGCCGCCTCGTGATCTCAAACTTCCTTACTGCCGGACAAATTTGTATGATTGCGAAAAGAATCTATGTCCATCGCTCAATTTATGACAAATTCGTGGAGAAATATATTGAGGCGGCGAACAAGTGGATTCGGGTGGGCGATCCCTTTAACCCGGACGTTACCGTTGGCCCGGTGAATAACGCCGGTCAGGTTAAGTTTGTACGGAGCTTAATCGACGATGCACAAAACCGGGGTGCCCAAGTGATCAAGTTGGGACGTATTCTTGATCCGGAACTGTTTGAAAAAGGTTACTTCCTGCAACCGACTGTCGTATTGGGAGCCGGATACCATGACCCTATCGTCGTGGAAGAACAGTTTGGTCCCACCGTCCCGATCCTGCCCTTCGATGATGATGACCAAGCCATCTCCTTAGTCAATGACAGTATTTATGGTCTGACGAGCTCCGTATGGGGCGAGGAAGAGCATGCCCTTAGGGTAGCACGGCGAATCGAAGCAGGTACAACCATGATTAACACCGCTGCCGTACAGGGGCTTGACGTTCGTTTTCCATTCGGCGGGGTTAAGCAGTCCGGCATAGGGCGTGAATATGGTCCGGAAGGCATTCTCTCCTATGTCGAAACTCACGTCATTAACATACCAAAGGTCGGCGAATTGCCTTATATTCCCGAATAACTATTTCCTTTTTATAAGCATGTCGTGGCTTCCTGCCTCGACATGCTTTTCTGTTTATGTTTCTCTCGGAAATGAAGGAATCGTGATTGCTTTCCGGATCGGCTGCCAGGTTTAGCCGGATTTAAAATGATTGGATTTACCAGCAAGATTTGGTACAATAATCTGAAGGTCTCCCTTATGGAGACCTATATTTACATGGGAGGGATTTCGATGGTAAGTGGCTTTAACTTCAGAGTATATGGTTTGCTTCGTAAAGGAGGGGAAATCTACTATGAACCATAGTCTTATGTATCAAGGTTCCCGGCTGCAACTGGTGAATCAGCTGGTTTATTTTGACGATGAAAAGCTGAATTTCCTCAACCAGTATTTCCCTGAGCCTAACCAAAAACGCCGCAATGTGGAGAAGACAATATCAGTATATTGTTCGACGCTTGAAAGGATTATCAAGGATCTAACCGAAGAAAATCTGAATTCCATGGCGCTCATAGGAAGCCAAGTAGATTTGCGATATCTGGACGATGGATCAACGGAATCTCTTACGATTGTATTCCCGCATCGGACGGATCCCAATAAAAACCTGATATCTTTCTTATCTCCTATAGGCTTTCAACTGCTGATGGCACAAACCAATGAAAACTATCAGCTTGTGATACCTTCCGGCGAAACCTTGGTAAGAGTGGAAAATATTAAGTTTGTTAATCACGGCGATGTACATTAACGGTTATGAGATTTAGAAGAGCAGACCTGGCAATTGGGCACGCTGCTTTTCATAAAAAAAGTCAGCTAGTGCAAAAACTGGCTGGCTTTTTGTGCATATTTTATTTATTGCGATTTCTATAAAGCAGATAGATAAAGAAGGGTGCACCCACACCCGCAGTAAACACGCCCGCGGGAATATCGAGTGGGAGAAAAGCCGTTCTGCCAAACGTGTCGGCAATCAGAAGCATCAGGCTGCCAATAAGAGCCGCTACCGGAATTAAGCCGCCAAACGAAGCGCCTACGAGCTTTCTGGCGATATGCGGAGCAATTAAGCCGATAAATCCAATCGCTCCGGCTACGGCCACGGCTGAACCCGCTAACGCCACGCTGATGAACAGCAGCATTAATCGGTGATGCTGAACAGGAGCCCCTAAAACCATCGCAATATCGTCCCCCAGCTCTTGAACATTGATGTGTCTGGAATAAATCAGGGCCAGCGGAATAAAAATAATCAACCAAGGCAGCAAAGCATACACATTATCCCACGATGCACCGTAAATACTTCCGGTTAACCAAATATAGGCCTGACCGGCTGCTTTAATAGGGCTGAGAACGATCATTAGCATGGTTAAAGAGCTTGTCGCCGCTGAAATCCCAATCCCAATCAGCACCAGCCTTGTTGGAGTAACTCCTTTATTCCATGCCAGCAAATAAATAACGATCGAGACCAAGCCGGCCCCCAAAAAAGCTGCTACCGGGAGCCACTGGATGCTTACCGTCCCCGCAAAATAGGTAATAAACGCCACTGCCGCAAATGTGGCCCCTCCTGTAATCCCGACAATATCCGGCGAGGCCAGCGGATTGCGGATAATGCCCTGAAGGATCGATCCGGAAACCCCCAGAGCCGCTCCGACCAATACAGCCAGAATAATACGGGGAAGCCTTAACGTCCCAATAATCAGCAAATTCACGGCCGTCCCTTGCCCAAGGATCGTTTTGTACACGTCCGCCAGAGAAGTACCCTTGTTGCCCAGCCCGATACTCATCATCAATACAAATAATAACAATAACGTTAACACGGAGAGCACAATCATCGTTTTCTTCTGTACAAGAAAAGAAAAGTGCCCCGTTTTGCTTCGAAAAACAACCAGCCGCTTCATTGCGAAACCCCTTTCGAGCGAAACCCCTTCCTGGCAATGTAGATAAAAAATGGCACTCCGATTAATGCCGTCATTACTCCGATCGGCAGCTCTCCAGGCATAATCACAAAACGAGCGACGATATCTGCAAGCAGCAACAAGATAGCCCCCAGTACTGCGCTGTAAGGAATAATCCAGCGATAATCAACACCCACCAGAAAGCGGGCAATGTGCGGAATAACGAGACCTACAAAGCCGATGGAACCGGCAACCGCAACAGAGCTGCCCGCCAATAAAATGACCGTAACAGCAATCGATATTTTTACAAGGCCTGTTCTTTGCCCCAATCCTTTGGCAATATCCTCTCCCGAAGAAAGAATGTTGACAGGCTGTGCCAGTACCAACGCGGCGATCCCGGCGAATATCATGTACGGCAAGACCGGAATTAACCCCTCGGCCGATTTGCCTGCGACAGAACCGGCTAACCAAAACAACACATTTTGCAAGCCCGTTTCATTGACGACCAGCATCCCTTGAGTAAAAGAAGTAAACAAGGCTGTCATCGCCGCGCCGGCTAGTACGATTTTAATCGGAGTCATGCCGTCCCGACCCAGAGAACCGAGGTAATAAACGGTCAGAGCGGCAATACCCGCTCCAAAAAAGGCGACCCATACCAATTGATCCAGGGAAGAGACCGGGAGAAAGGCTAACGCCATTACCACAAAAAAAACGGCACCCGAATTAATGCCGAAAATACTTGGAGAAGCCAAAGGATTCCGGGTCAACGCCTGCATCAGAGCGCCCGCAACGGCTAAATTCCCCCCTATCATAGCGGCAAATAAAGCGCGGGGTAACCGTGTCGTTTGGATAATCACATGTTCGTCCGATGACATATCATAATGGATAAACGACTCGATAGCCGTGAGAAAGCTGATTTTCGTTGTTCCCAGCACGATACTCAGTATAAAAGAAATCACAAGGATTAAAATACCAAACACCAAACCCGAAGCTTTTAAAGATGTCTGGTGTAATAATGGACTCACAAAGACCCTCCTCTTTGAGGTTTCATTCTCTCCACAGCCTTCATGAAACGAAGCGGAATGAAGGAAGAAACTTCTTAGAGGCTGTTGATCCCGTCGTTGTTCAACAGCCTCCTCATCAAAATATGCTATTTTAAACCATAGAATTCATAGAGATCATTTACCATCTCCATAGCCGCTAACGGGCCGGAACCGTTATTCCATACCGCCGTATCCACCTCGAATACTCTGTTGTTTTGAACGGCTTTTAATTTTTTCCACAGCGGATGCTCGCTCCATGCTTTTCTCAAATCCAGTCGGCCGTCATCTCTTGTCGTACTCGTCTGATCAAATATAATGTCTGCATCCATTTGCGGAATACTTTCCTTTGATGTGAGCTGGACTCCCCATTCCGTTCCCCTCTGGCTGGCTGGCCGGGCGATTCCCAACTCGTCCAAAACGAGAGCTGAAAATCCGGTATAAACAATTCGGGCATGATCTACCCGGAAGTCAACGATGCCGGCTTCCAATTTTAATTTATCGCCCATTTTCTCCTTAAAATCGGCTACCTTCCGATTCCACTCTTCCAGAAATTTTTTCTCTTCATCCTTTTTGTTTAAAGCTTCTGATGTCAGAGTCAACGTATCCTTCCACAAATGAACCTCTTCTGTCATGACTGTTGGCGCGATGGCCGATAATTGCTTATAAATCTTCTCATGGCGTGTCTTGGAAGCGATAATCAAGTCCGGCTGAATTGAAGCCAATTTTTCCAAGTCCGGCTGGTTTTCCGAACCCAGGTTAGTTACCCCTTCCATCTGGGCTCTGATGTAATTGTACCAGGGTTGTTCGATCCAGGATTCAACGGCTCCCACAGGCTTAACTTTCAGCGCCAAGGCAGCGTCCGTAGCCCCTTGAAACAGGGTGACCACGTTTTTAGGCGTGCCTTTAATTTCAGTCGTGCCCATGGCATGTTGAACGACTCTGGCGTCCTGATTTTCGGTTTCTGGTACTTGTGGCGGCTGAGAAGCCTCTCCCCCCTGCTGATTCCCCCCGCAGCCGGCGATCACGAGCATCAATACGAACATCGCCGCCAGCATCAATACTAATTTTTGGCGTCTAACCATTTGTGTACCTCTCCTTTTTCTCTTGGTGTACCTATTAATGATATTGATTCTTATTCTCATTATAAGGATGTACCACATAATGAACATGGAGATTTTTGATCACTTTTTGGACAATACAGATCTTTCTGCAGCGGCATCTGCCATCAGCAGCTGGTGCATTTTGTCCAGAAATAAATCATGTGACAGAGGATTATAGCTTGTATAAAGATGCTGGCTGTCATACATAAAATAAACTTTTTTGTTCCTGACCGCTTTTAGCGCATGCCATTGTTTGTTGGCATATAACGCGCATACTTCATTCCGGATGGCCTGATCCATATGTGCAGTACCATCGTGCCTGTAGCTGGTTAACAGGATACGATCCGCTTCAAACTCCAACAAATCCTCCAGCAATATCTCCTTATAGTGAGCAATCCCCGATACACCTTTGGGAGCGGCCAACCCTAAATCGCCATAAAGAACCGACCCCATGTTTCGCAGACCATACACGCACATTTTCCCTTCGCCAATGCCAACAATTAAGAAGGTTTCATCTCCTATTTTGCTTTTGATTTGTTTTCGGATCGTGTCCGCTTTCCAATCGTAACGCTCCAGCCAATCGTTTGCTTCCTTTTCTTTGCCGACGATCTTTGCTATCGTCTGAAAATGAACTCTCCAGTCTTTGGAAAAATGAAGCGTTATCGTCGGTGCGATTTGATTAAATATTCTCTCCTTCGGTGATTTTTCCACTTGGCGGGAACCGCTCGCCACAATTAAGTCCGGCTTGGCGGTCATCAGTCTTTCCAAATCGGGATTGAAGTGGCCGACGGCTATGGTATTGCGCAACCGGGTAGTGATGGGGTAAGCGTTATTGATGATAGCGGCATAAGGCTCGATGTCCAGCGCAATCAAATGACCTGTAGTTTGATGATTAAGCGAAGCAATTTTACCGGAATATTTAATTTTTTTCACATAATTCATCGGCGAGCAGCCTGTTTCTGCCTTAAACTTGCGGCTGAAATAAAATTCATCGCTAAAGCCAACGCTTTGGGCAATCGAACGAAACGATTCGCCGGACTGGACCAGCAATTGCTTGGCTTGATTAATCCGGATTTCAGTCAAAACTTTCATCGGACTTTTTTTAACCTGTTTTTTGAAGGCCCGCGAGAAATAATCCGCACTCAAACCTGTCATTTCAGCAAGCTTTTCCCGGGTTATGTTTAAAGGATAGTACTGTTCCATATAATCTAATGTAAGACGAATCGCTTGCTGCAAATCCGACTTCTCTTCCTGAATGGTATCCTTGAATAGCGTGATGATCATTTCTTGAAACATAATATTCGCTTTCATGGCATCCCAGCTATTGTCACCACGATGTTTTGTCTCCATCTTTTGAACCATGTCGATCAGAAACTGAAAATGCGAAGCAAACAGTTCATCCGGACATTTCAATTCCGCAAGAACGAAATGCCCCCGGCCCGCAGGCCGCAGCGCATAAAACCGTATGTAATAATAATCCGCCTGCTCATTTTGAATGAACAGTTTGACATAGGTGCCGGGAGATACGATAAAAATCTTCTGCCGCTGCAAGGAATAGCTCCGTCCGTCGATGACAATGCTTCCTTCGGCTTCCTTAAAAAGCAGCATGCCGTACAACGAATGATCATGTTGAAATATGGACTCATTCGAGTTTACGTGTTGAATATCTTCCAGTCTAAACTGGCAAGCAGCGAGCTGCATTGAAAGATGTGAGCCGTTGTCCATTTGTACTCGTCCTTTTTCGTGAATAATAATCATTCTCATTATATATGATTTCGACAAATCTTTCCCGATTTCCTTGTTCGGATCCGTTTTTTATTATTCCTTCAGAACGGCTGCATCGGCAACGATTTTTCTTGCAACCGTCTGGTTGATCAGCAAGAAAACGGCGGAAAAAATAAAAATCATCGGCAAACCAAAATAAGACGCGACCACTCCCATCCCCATGGACCCTACCATACCTCCCAGAAACAAGGCACAATGGGAATAGCTGAATGTACAGCTTTCCATGCCATTCGGCGCATAGCGACGAATCAGGACATGGATGGAAGGGGTCATGCCGCCAAGGAACACACCCGTACAGAATCGCAGCACAATGAGCTGCCATAATTCCTGAACAATGCTTGGCACGGATGAGCATTAATTTACGTCCATACCAGTCTCCAAGCTTTCCCCATACCAATGAAAAAAAAGTGGTCAGCAGGTTTGCCCCGAAAATAAGGCCCGACCATATACGGACTTCTTCAGTGTCAGTGAGTCCTAATTGCTACAAATGCTTCACCTTTGGACAGTTTGAACAGTAGCCTTCGTCAGGAGAAACTTTATAGTAGAAACAGCATGTCTTTCGCATACGAACCGGTTGAACTGCAGAAGAAATCGTACATGCAGGATAGTAATACCTTGCCATTGGATTATCCGTTTCCCCGAATAAGATCCCGGGCGCTGTACTAATCAGATATTTGAAATCCTCCTGTATGCGCTTGTTTTCCTGTAAGTCGGACCCTTCCCCCATTCGTTTCTCATAGAGCGAATATAAACGAACAGCCGTATTTTCCCATAAAATAGCCATTGGAATATCGGCGGCCTCCGAAATGGAACGCCACAGTTTTGCCAAATGCCCCGCGAACAGATTTCTTATCGTTTCATCGCGCCATTCATCCCGCTTCCCTGCCGCGGGTTCGTTCACCTGCAAATCTGGCGCGCATAGACGGGCAGACCACGATTTTTTGAGCGTTGCGGACGATTCAAGAAGGCTGCTTTCAATAGATAAATCCAATCCTTTATTATACATCGTCATAGCGTATAACCCGGGAGCAAGGGTTAAAAAAGCATACCTCTTGGCGAATTGCGAGGCGGTAATCATTCTTGACGGAGACTGGAGAACCATAGTTAATTCATCCAAGTAGGACGCACATTTTTCACCGTCAAGCAAATCGACGATTCGGATCGAACTCGTGGAATGGGGCGACTGCTCTATGGAAAAATAAAAATTTTTTATTACGTATTCCAATTCCCCCACTTCAAGCCGGGACTGCGTTTTCACCTGATTTCCTCCCTATGTCACGCTGCTTCGCATGGAGCGGATTCACAGCCGTGCCGTTGGTCATGATACTGATTATTATTATTAATGCAAAAAAAATGATTGAACATGGACATTTGCGCCCGATTTTTGGAATAATAGGACATTAGTACCCCGGCAGTTTCTTGATGGTTTCAGTTAAAGCATGCAAAAGCACCGGACGCGCCCTATAAAGGGCCGTCCGGTGCTTCAGTTCCCGGGTATTGAATGGGTGAATACTATGCAAAGCCCGCAAGGTTACGGAAGCAATTTCAGCTCCGCCCAGTGCGGATGTGCTTCAAGACGCCGTTCCATGTCACGGAATGCCTGGAGCGAGCGGCTCAGCTTCAAGTAGGCGTCGCCCCCTTCGCTCCAGCCCTGAAAGCCGATCATCCCATCATAACCAATCCTTTTCAGCTGTCCAAGCAGTGCGAAATTGTCCAGCTCGCCTTCATCCAACGGCTCGATCGTCGCAACGTTGCCAAAACCGTGCGGATTCCGGCGGCTGCCGGACAGGTTCACTTGCTTCAGATACGGCGCCACCTCATCCAGTATGCCCGCCAGGTTGCTCCCGTCGACGGCGTACCAGTGGTAGCCGCAGAACACGATACCCAAACGGGGATGGCTCAACCGTTTGCACAGCCGCACCGCATCTTCGTGGCGTTCGACCCAGAAGGAAAGGTGCGTATACAGCAGGATATCGATGTTTCTCCGCTCGCAAATCTCGAGCGCTTTTTCCAGCCACTTCACCACGGCGTCGTCACCCGCCGGATCCGAAGGGCGCAGATGGCTTCCTGCGGACTGGATCGCCAGCTCGACCGTCGAACATCCTTCAAGCGTCTCCAGCATCTTCAGAATGCCTTCGTTTCTCGGATGGCTCTCGCCTAAAGAGAGATCCAAGACGACGTACACACCGGCCACGTCCAGCCCGTATTTCCCTTTGACGCTGCCGAGCTTCGCCGCATCCCGCCACCGCTCTCCGTGCCAGATGGACAAATGCATCGCATCGTACCCGATCTCTTTGAGCATCTCGCATCGGGTTTCAAAGCTGTAAATTCCCATGGAGTTGTAAAAAGAAAAATCCATTGCATAAACACGGTAAGCCATTCGTTGCCTGCTCCTCCTTTTCGGTAAATCAATCCTGGGGATTGAATACGTCAGCCTTTTTGCTATTGCGTGACCGAATCGCTGTAGGTTTGCCCTAACTCATACGCGCGTTGTAACAAACTCTCGTAATGCTTGTTGATTTCATCCTCGCTTTCCATCTCTTCAGCCAGCGTGTTATAGAAAAACGCCACTTCCGACTGAGAGATGCCCGTATATCCTGCCAGACCGACATTCAAATATTGGGATATCATCGTATCGAAGCTTCGTTTTTTTAAGCTTGCTTCGGTCTCCCCGACAAGCGGAATCCACAATACTTTTTTGTGTGGCAGGCGTGCTCCTCCATAAGCAAAACCATAGTTCCATGTACGGTCTATATAGCCTTTCGTAATCGCCGGCAAGGAATACCACCAAACCGGAAAGATGAACGCGAGTCCTTCGTTTCTTTTCAGCCTTTCCATTTCAGCTTGCACACGAGCGGAATAGCTCTTTCGTGGGTTATCCCAATCAGGTTCATCTTTTTCAAAGACGAGCGGATGAAATTCTTCCCCGTACAGATCCGCCATCTCCACTTCATGTCCGGCATCGGTGAGTCCTTGAACAAAACGTTCGGCAACGGAAAATGTAAGAGATTCCCTTCTGGGATGCGAAACGATCGTCAGCACTTTCATATCAGTCACTCCCCGACAGATTTTGGTGAAACGGACCGGTCGCGCGGCTAACGGGACCGGGGCTTTCCTGTTCACGAATTTTCCTGCTGCTTACCGGTTATTGCGGGAAAATGCGGAAGGACTTCTTCTCCCAATTCTTCAATGACTTCTTCAACCGGCCGGTGCCCATATTTCAAGTTGATAATCACATGATTGACACCGACGCTTTTAAGAAACTGAATAAATTCAATCAGCGGATTGCGTCCGATACGGAATCCTAGATGGATGGGGACCGGTCTATGATTCGGATCCTCCATCAAATCGATATATAAGGACTGGCTGAACGGTTTAAACTGATCGGTGTAGGAACGCCAATTTTTGATCAGTTCCGCTTGGAACTGCACGTTTCGCGGATAATACATCCAGCCGTCGCCATTTTGGGCAATCCATTCGACGGACTGTGAGCTGTGGCCGGTTACCAGCACCGGGATATCCGAAAGACGCGGTTTGGGCAAAAGGTCTCCGAGCGACATTTCGACGCGCTGCGTCCGGATCGCCGGGAAGTTCTCCCCCCACACTTTTCTCATGACGGAAAGGGCTTCTTGAAACAACGGGCCCCGCTCTTCGAAATCAACGGAGAAGGCCGGGAATTCTATAGGACGATCCCCGGTCGCCACCCCGAGAACCAGGCGTTCGCCGGATATGTGATCAACGGAAGCGGCTGCTTTAGCCACATGCAAGGGGTGACGCAAGGTGAGAATAACGCTTGCGGTGCCCAAAGCGATGTTTTGGGTATGGGCGGCGATATACCCTAAATAAACCCAGGGATCATACATTTGGCCCACATCCCCAAAATGAGGGTCATACATCGGAACATCCCTGACGAACAGCGCGGCAAAATTGAGCTCCTCCGCTCTTTTGGCCAGTTTCATTTGCTTTTCTATGTTCATCTCCGGAATACTGCCTGCGTATGATTCCAAAGGAAAGAACAATCCGAGAGTCAAATGGTTTTCTTTAAACATGCGTGAAAATCCTTTATGATTTTCAAACTTGTTCATATTCGTACCTCCTAATCATTAATTATAGATATCTATAAATATCGATATAATAATAAAATAAAAATCCATATCCTGCAACCATAAAGAAAGTGGAAAACAAAAAATTTGATTACAATTCTTTGTTTATCCCTTCCAACACTTTTTTGATATTTTCCTCATCCCTTTTATAATAAGTAAATTGCCCAATACGCTTTGCTTTTATCAATCCGGCGTTCTGCAGCATGGACAAGTAAAGGGACACCGTGGATTGCGACAACCCCACTTTTTTGTGGATGTCGCTCACGCAAACCCCGTCTTCATGAATATCCCCGCTTTGCGGTTTGGGAAAATGAATCTCCGGATCTTTTAACCACTGCAAGATCAGCATTCTCGTTTCATTAGACAAGGCTTTAAATACTTCCAAAAGTTCCATGGCTTCCTCCAGATACATAAAATTTAAACGTATTATTCATATGACTCCAGTTTTCCACTGCATTTTAAGCGAAATCCTGCTGCGTTGACTGAGTTTTTGAATGCTAAAAAACCGGATGGACTCCGATGGATTGGAGAAATCCCGTTATACTCATTCTAACACTACATCCTGACCGAGTGGAATACCATGATTGAAGATTCTATCTTTAAAAAACAAAAAATCCTTGATAATTCAAGGATTTTTTGTTTTATTTATGAAGGTGCCTGAAGGATACGTAATATGATTCAAGGCTTCAAGACGAATTTAATGCTTTCGTCCATATGGTTGTAAAACGTGTTGTACGCGTTGTGCGCTTGATCCAGCGGCACTTTATGCGTGACGATCTCCGACGGATCGAACTCACCGGCTGTAATTTTTTGAAACAGCATCGGCATGTAATGAATCACGGGGGCCTGTCCCATGGTAAGCTTCACGTTTCGTTCCCAAAGGTTTCCGAACATGAACTGGTTATATTTAGAACCGTATACTCCCGTAATCTGAATCGTGCCGAATTTTCTCACCGCGTTCATTGCGATGTTGAGCGGGCTGAGCGTTCCGCCGACCAGCTTGGCCTTCTGCTCTTCCTCCTCCAATGGCGTCTTCTTGCCGTCCATGCCTACGCAATCGATGACGACATCCGCCCCACCGCTCGTGATTTCTTTGATATGCAGCCCCGTGTCATTAAACTGTTCGAAGTTAAAAATCTCGACGTTGTTTATTTTTTTGGCATAGTTCAGCCGGTATGGAAGATTGTCGACCGCGATGACCCGTTTGGCCCCTTTCATCCAGGCAAATTTTTGCGCCATCAAGCCGACGGGGCCGCAGCCGAGCACCACGACCGTATCCCCCTGCTTCACGCCGCCGTTGTCCACGCTCCAATAGGCTGTCGGCAGCACGTCGGATAGGAACAGCAGCTTCTCATCCTCCAATTCGCATGATTCCGGAATGACGAACGGCATGAAATTGCCATAGGGCACGTAAAGCAATTCGGCTTGTCCGCCCCAATAATTCCCGTAACGTTCGGTGAATCCGAAATAAGCTCCCGTATCCACTTGAGGATTGGGGTTGGAATTGTCGCATTGGCTCTCCATTTCATGCTGGCAGTAAAAACAGCTGCCGCACGAGATATTGAACGGCAGCACGACCCGGTCGCCTTTCTTGACCCTTGTCACATCAGGGCCTACTTCTTCGACGACGCCCATCGGTTCATGTCCGACCACGTATCCGGGTTGGGCCTGAATCGCCCCCTGGTAAATATGGAGATCGGAACCGCATATGGCAGTCGAGGTGATCCGGACGATGATCCCGTCTTTTTTCTGAATTGTCGGATCGGCAACCTGTTTCACCTGCATATTCTTTACGCCTTCATAAGTTACAGCCTTCATCGTCGCCCTCCTGTTTATGGCATCCTTTGTTTTTGCACACTGCACATATCTTGCACCCGGAGAAGACGGATTATACGCTGCAGGGTAACGGAACGCAATGACAACAAAGGATAACTGTCGACACGGTATTTGCATTTGATATAATAAAATATAAGTAATGGTGAGATGGTCAGAACATACAATCCATCATTCTCTGTTTATACCGGGAGACCGGCCAGTGCTCCCGCTCCCACTCATTCTTATTATTTAACGGCTAACGTTATGGAGGTATGGACTTGAATGAAAAAAATCCGCGCTTGATCCAATCGGTTAAGCGAGCCCTTGATATTATTAATTGTTTCGATTCTTTAAACGTTCAATTATCCCTGAGCGAAATCAGTGAAAAGCTTCATTTGAATATCAGCACGGTTTATGGCATCATTAACACCCTTTGCGCCTATTCCTACATTGATAAAAATCCCAACAACGGCAAATATAAATTGGGGCTGGAATTTCTGCTCAAGGCGAATCTGGTTTCGGAAAGCCTTGATCTTAAAGAAATCGGATATCCCTACTTGACCGAATTGACCAAAAAATATCATGAAACGACCCACTTGTATGTTTATCAGAATAAGCAAATTTTCTGTGTGGGCAAGGTAGAATCGCCAAGCAATTACTTTATTATCAGCTCAAGAGCCGGCAGCAAGCTTCCGATGCATGCTTCGGCGTCGGGTAAAGTCTTTCTCGCGAACATGTCCAGTGAGGAACTGGAGGAGTTTTTGGATAAATACAAGTTCACCAAGCTGACTGACAATACAATTACGAATAAGAAGCAGCTAATGAAATGCTTGCAGGAAATCAGGAATCAAGGGTACAGTATTGAAAACGAGGAAATTGAGGAAGGCGCATACAGTATAGCCGCCCCCATCAAAAATTCGACGGGACAGGTTGTCGGCACGATCAGTATTGTCGGTTCCTTAACCCGTATGAAGGAGAACGAAGAAAATATCCGAACTGATCTGCTGAAGGCGGCTTGCTCCATCTCCAGCCAGTTCGGATACCATCAGAAACTTGAATCTTAATTATTCTGCTCTACAGCCAGTTGAAGAAGCGTGTGGTACAGCACCTCCGCACCCGCACGGCAGTCCTCCGGGGAGCTCCATTCCTGCGGGGAATGGCTGATGCCGTCCCGGGAACGTACGAATATCATGCCGATGGGACATAATCCGCCGAATTGCATGCCGTCGTGACCGGCTCCGCTGACAAGTGTCAGCACAGGCAGCCCGGCCCGCTTGCACCCCTCTTCAATGATGGCCCTGATACCGGGAGAGCACGGCGAAGGCGCAACCCTTTGCAGCGTGCTGATCCGAAGCTCGATCCCGGACGCCTGGCAGACCTCATGGGCAAAGGTATGGATAGCTTGTTCGAGCCGGTCCCGCACGGCAAGCTCGATATCTCTCAAATCCAGCGTAAACTCCACCTGCTGGGGAATGACATTAATGCCGCCGGGAATAACGCGCGCTTTTCCGACCGTAGCTACGGCATTTGTGTATTTCTTTGTTTCCTGATAAATATATCCCATTATTTCGGCGGCCGCCTGCATCGGGTCCCTTCTTGCATTCATTGGCGTTGCCCCGGCATGGCCGGCTTCGCCGGTCAAAGTAAACTGCTGCCACAGCGGCCCGGCAATCCCCGATACGACGCCGACGGGTAAGCCTCTGCTTTCCAGAATCTTACCCTGTTCAATATGAAGCTCAACATAAGCCTTGACCTGCTCGGGGCTCCTCGCAGCTTCGGCAATTCGGGCGGGGTCCAGGCCCGCCTCCTGCATCGCTTGCCGAATGGTAATCTGCCGCTCATCGGCATGCTCTAAATGCTCTGCCTGAAGCGTTCCGGCCAAGGCCCGGCTCCCGATCATGCCGAAGCCGAATCTGGCGCCCTCTTCATCGGTAAAGGCAATGACCTCTATCGGATGGGTGGTCGTGATTCCCCGCTCGTTCATTTGCTGCAAGACTTCAATCGACGCCAGGACGCCAAGCGCTCCGTCAAACTTTCCTCCATCGGGAACCGTATCGATATGCGAACCGGTCAAAACAACGGGAGCCAGCGGATCGCGTCCTTCCTTGCGCCCGATGACATTGCCGGCGGCATCCTCACGTACGTCCAGGCCGGCTTCCTTCATATAAGCGATCACCTGATTTTTGGCCTGTCTTTCCGCCTCGGTAAACGAAAACCTTGTCACCCCTCCGCTGTGAGTCTGTCCGCCAATCGCGCTTAGTTCCATCAGCCTTGCCCACAATCGATCGCGAGTCATCCCATGTCATCCTTTCTTCGTATGGTTATGCTCCTCTTCTTTCTGCTTGCCGTCAACCTGATTGTCTTTCATTTGAAAACGGAAATGACAATGCCCTTCCTTTAGAAGATATTTATCGTGTTCCACTTCAAAGTTCGGGTTATACCCTTTGGCTATGGCCGGATCAATCATTTGACAATAAAGGATGCCGTATTCCTCCATGCCGTCCGCCTTCCATTGGTCGCCAAAAGCGCATCTCGTAAAGTTCTGTTCAATCTCCAACGGATGATAGTGTGTCTCATACTCGAATAAATCGCTGCGTCCCATGTCATAATGAGGCAGATAATTATGAATGTCATTCGGCTTTCCGTTCGCAGCCGCCCGGCGGGCGATATCCCGGCCGCGCTCTTCTCCGAAAGCGCGCACCCCTTCACGAACAGCCTCCTTGCCTTCTTCGCCAAAACGGTCGACCACCGCCTTCGAGACATGGGCGAACAGCTTGGCCATTATTGTATATGGGGATACAGGTTCAAGACTTTCATCCTGTTTGCGTTGATCCTTTTCTTTACTCATCGTTGCAGCACCTCATTTAAATTATTATAGAAATTGGGTATAAAAGATAGGGATCAGAGAACGAGATTTGTTCAAATTATCGCTCATTCATTCCTAGATAAACGGATTTAATCATATGATGATCCTTCAATTGATCCGAACTGCCTTCCAAGACGATGTTTCCCGTTTCCATTACATATCCTCTGTCGGCCAGCGCCAGCGCCATTTTGGTATTCTGCTCAACGAGCAGCACCGATACACCGTTCCGGTTAATCCTACGGATGGCCCGGAATATTTCCCGAACCAGCAAGGGAGCCAGGCCCATGGAAGGCTCGTCAAGCAGCAGCAGCCGCGGTCTGGCCATCAGCGCACGGGCAATCGAAAGCATCTGCTGTTCTCCGCCGCTCATCGTGCCGGCAAGCTGCTTCTTTCGTTCCGCAAGCCGTGGAAACAGCTGAAAAACCTCCGCCATATCCGCTTTAATTTCTTTGCTTCCTCTTCTGATATATGCCCCGATGCTCAAATTTTCCATTACCGTAAGATCGGCAAAAATCCCTCTTCCCTCAGGAACATGAGATATTCCCGCCTTCACGATAAGGTGCGGCTCCAGACGGGTAATGTCGGTGCCTGCAAACAAAATCCGTCCGCTTCCCGCTCGGACGATGCCCGAGATGCAGCGCAGAACGGATGTTTTCCCCGCTCCGTTAGCCCCGATCAGAGCGACAATTTCCCCTTCACGGACTTCCAGATCCAATTGTTTTACAGCTTGAACATGACCGTGGTTGACCGTTAGCTGCTGAATTTTCAATAATGCGTTATTCCCCGTCAAAGTCATCATCCTCCCCGCCCAAATAGGCGCTGATTACCTTGGGATTTTGTTGTATTTCCTCCGGGGGGCCCTCGGCGATTTTATGCCCGTGATCGAGCACGACGATTTTATCCGCAATATTCATAATAAGACCCATATCATGCTCGATCAGCACCATATCCAGGTTGAAATTTCGGGAGAGGTAGCCGATCTTGTCCGCCAGCTGCTTTTTCTCCGGCCCATTCATACCGGCGGCAGGCTCGTCAAGCAGCAGCACCTTGCAGCCTGTAGCCATGGCACGCGCAATTTCCAATAGTCTCTGCTCCCCGTAGGGCAAATTGCCGGCCCATTCGTCCAGCTTGCGATGAAGCCCCACCACCTCAAGCAGATCGATACACTCCCGGGCTATGGCGTCGCGCCGGCGTCTTCCCTTGCCGAACAGAAACAGGGAGCCCAGAATGCTTTCCGAATTGCAATCCGGATGAGCCACCAGCACATTTTCCAGCACGGTCATGTTTTTGATCAGCCGGGTGTTCTGAAAGGTGCGTGCGATTCCCAATCGAGCCCGGTCAAACGGCTCCAGCTTCGTAATATTTTGACCCATGTAATGTATCGTACCTGACGTAGGCTTATAAACTCCCGTCAGCAGATTGAAAAGTGTCGTTTTCCCCGCCCCGTTCGGACCGATCAGCGCAACAATCTCACCGCTGTTCACACTAAGGTCGATTTCGTTGAGTGCTACCAAACCGCCGAACTTAACGGATACTTTTTCGAGACTTAGCAATTTGGCCATGTGGCTGATCACCTTTCTGCGAACTGTAGAAATTGATTGTACGGTGCTTCTCGCCCCAGAAACCCGAAGGCTTGAAAATCATCATGAGAACAATGGCCAGGCCAAGCAGCATCATCCTGTAGTCATCGACATAACGAAGCAGCTCCGGCGCCAGCACCAGAATGACCGCACCCAGAATCGATCCGGGAATGCTTGCAGCGCCGCCCAGAATAACCATAGCCAAAATATTCACCGAATCCAGGTAACGGAATGTATCCGGGCTGATAAAGGTAATATACGAGGCCCAGAACGCGCCGGCCGCGCCGGCAAAAAATCCGCCCAGCGTAAAGGCAAGCAGCTTGTATTTCACGGGTCTGATCCCGATGGATTTCGCCAAAGTCTCATCTTCGCGAATCGTCAGAAGATTGAGTCCGATTCCCGAATGAACCACTCGATGAATCACATAGATTGTGATCATGAGCATGACTAAAATAAGATAATAATAATCGGTTTTATCGGTGAACGAGTAACCGAACAAACGGGGGGCGGGAATTCCTGGAATCCCCATCGGTCCCCTGGTCACTTCGACCCAGTTTACAAATATCAGACGGACAATTTCGCCGAATCCAAGGGTTACAATCGCGAGATAGTCTCCTCTGAGACGGATGACCGGCAATCCGAGCAGAAAGCCGAACAGTCCGGCTATGATCGCTGCGGCAGGAAGCGCCAGCCAGAACGAAAGCTGAAAGTGAATCATTAACAGCGCCGCTGAATAAGCGCCGATCCCATAGAATGCGGCATGTCCAAGCGCGAATTGCCCGGCATAACCGATAATCACGTTGAGACTGAGTGAAAGTATGCTAAAAATACCGATCGCGATCGCAATATGAACGAAATAACTGTTTATCTGTTCCAGCAATAAAGGCAGAATAATAAGAAGCGCGGTGACGATGATTTTCCGGTAATTTAATTTGCTCAAGCCATTCACCTACACCTTATTAATTTCTTTCTTTCCAAGGATTCCCGTAGGTCTGATCAGAAGTACAATGATCAGGATGGAAAATGAAATGACGCTCTGGTACGGGGTCGAAATATAAGCGCCGCCCAAATTTTCAATCACCCCAAACAGAATGCCCCCCAGCATCGCCCCGGGAATGCTGCCGATTCCTCCAAGCACCGCAGCGGTGAATGCATTGATTCCTGCCATATATCCCATCGTTGGATAGACCGCATTATAATAAATGCCCACCATGATTCCCGCACATGCAGCAAGCGCGGAACCGATGGCAAAGGCCAGTGTAATCATCCGATTCGTATTGATTCCCATCAGAGAAGCATGTGGAATGCTCATGGACGTGGCCCGCATGGCCGTTCCGGTCTTCGTCTTGGTGACGAACAGGTGCAGGCCTATCATCAAAATCAAAGATAATACAAGAATTAAAATCTGAATTTGAGAAAAGATAATATGGCCTACCGTATACGTTTTGCTGCCGAATGTCGTGGGAAAAGGATGGGTTCCCGTACCCCAGAGCTTCTGCGCCAGACTGATCAGGAAGGTGGAAACCCCGAGTGCGCTGATCAGCGGCACAATGCGATCCGACAAGCGGAGCGGACGATAGGCAACCCGCTCGATGATCATGCCCATTACCGCCGTCGATGCCGCGGAAATCACAAAACTGGGAAATAACGGCATGTTCAGCTGCTCTATCAAAAAAAGCCCCAAAAAGCTGCCGAACATGTAGATATCGCCATGAGCGAAATTCACGATTTTCAGTATGCCATAAACCATCGTATATCCAAGCGCAATCAGCGCATAAATCATTCCAATCGTCAGCCCGTTTACCAGTTGCTGAAGGAGCATGCTAACATCCCTTCCATGCGTTGGAGCAGGAAATATGTCTCAATTCCTGCTCCAAACGTGTTTATATCTTATTGATAAAGCACGAAATGTCCATTTTTAATCGTCAATTTCTCAGGAATGGTCTGGACATCGCCGTTTTCGTCAAACGTCAGTACTCCCGTCGTACCCGGGAAGTCTTTCAGCGTATCCAGATACGTTTTAATGCTCTCCCTGTCAGGGCCGCCTTGCTTAATGGCTTCAATGACTACGGAAGTGGCGTCAAAGGCATATGCGGCATACGTATCCGGCCGTTTGCCGTAAGCGTCCTGATAAGCTTTGTCGAACTTCGTTGCCTGTTCATTATTGCCGCCCGGATAGAAAAATCCGATGAGCTTGAAATTCTCTACTGCCGCCCCACCCAAGTCGAGCAGCGCCTGGGAGTACAAGCTGTCTACACCGATATAGTCTACGGACAGGTTGAGTTTTTGCGCCTGCGAGGCAATCAGGGCCGCTTCGTTATAAAAACCGCCGATAAAAATAGCGTCCGGCTTTTTCTCCTTGATTTTGGTAAGAATCGTGCTGAACTCTTTGGCCCCCGGAAGATAGGACTCGGCCGCAACGATTTCAATACCGTTCTCCCGTGCCGATTTCTGATAAACATCCAGCAGCCCCAAGCCAAAGTCGGACTGCTCATAGATGAGCGCTACCTTTTGGTATCCCAGTTCCTTCGACCATTTTGCCAAAAAGGATGCCTGGAAAGCGTCAGTCGTGATCACACGGAATGTGTAATCTCCCGCATTCGTTACGCCGGGAGCGCTCGAAGACGGCGAAATTTCCACGATTTTGTTCTGGTTGTAAACCGGCGCTGCAGCTAGCGTCGCCGAACTGTTAAAATGCCCTACGACTGCCAAAATGTCTTTATTTGATGAAAATTTGTTGGCCACGTTTACTGCTTCACTAGGATCGCCCTTGTCATCCTCGATCACAATCTTCACTTGCTTTCCGTCGATTCCGCCGGCCTCGTTAATTTGCTTGGCAGCCAGCTCGGCCCCGTTCTTAAACGCCTCCCCGTACTGCGCTTGCGTGCCGGAAATCGGAGCCGAGAGGCCGATTTGAATCGTTCCGCCCGCATTGGCACCCCCATCCTTGGCTGCGCAGCCCGCCGTAAAAACCATCATTGTTGCTAAAGCAGCGGTAATGAAAAAACGTCTCTTCATCCCAATGTCCTCCCAAACATGAATTATTCCTATAAGGTTAGTAGTATTTTCATTATAATTCGTTTTGCTGAAAAATCAACACATTTTTTTAATATTATCAAAATCATTTTGATATTGTCAAAGTAAGTTCAAAAATACGCAAAACATAAGAAGCGCCGGTGATGGTTATCTTCATCTCCTGACTTCCGCTTGTCTTGTGGAAGCGGTAGTATGCGAACGGAACAGTTTCCTTCGTTGGCACTTGCCAGGAGATCTCCGTTTTCCGGGGTTCCGTCTTAAAGCAAGTACGCGAGGCCCTCTTAATTCCGGTCGGTACCATACAAAAAAACTCAGAACTGGTTTTACTCAGCTCTGAGTTTATTGTCAGGCAAAATAGCTTTGTTCATGCGTGCTCCGCCCGCTGCCGGATGGACTTCCGTTTTTTTCAAAAGACGATAAGCGCTTGCACACATCCTTTATCTCCACATGTTCGTACATCGGCCGCACTCCACACAGGCATACAAGTCAAGCAGCTGCCCCTTGGTAAAGTGTTCAATCTTGCCCACCCCGAATTCCTCTGCGGTTTCATCGGAAAAATCCAGCTTACACGGCCTGCCGGGAGGGCCCGTGCCCGATAATACGATATCGAAGGGCACGAACAGCAAATGGGCGTGCTTCGACTGCGGCACATAGAGCAGAAAAGCAAGCAGAATCAGGAGATGCAGCCACCAGCAAACGTAAACCAGCCAATAGGCCGCTTGCCGGCCTGTCCCCGCCGACAAAAGCGACAGCAGCGAGGAAATCGGACTGAACCCCCGATGGCGGCTTTCCCCCTGCTTCAACCGGGGCAGCTTTTCGCCAAACCGTCTGTACGCCGCATACCCAACCGATAGTATGATCATCTATCGCCTGCATCCTGCGCCGCATAACGCATCAGCCTCCCGGATTACGGGATTTCTCAACGCTTCAAAGCCGTCGATCCGGCATTCCGCCACATCCCCTTCCCGGATCGCGACCGAGCCGGGAGTGCCGGTCATGATGACATCGCCCGGCAGCAGCGTCATCATCTTGGAGAAATAAGATACGATAAACCATGGAGAATAGATCATATTCGCAATGGTATTGCGGTGCACGACCTGTCCATTAAGCCCGGTTTCCACCGCCAGCTTCTCCAGCCCGGGCAGCTCATCGGGCGTGATCAGGAAAGGTCCGAAGCTGAAAAACGTATCGAAGTATTTTGACCTGCCGAGAAAACGGGGATTCCGGGCATGAATATCCTGGGCTGTCATATCGAGTGTTGTCGTAAACCCTGCCGTAACGAAAGGCGCTTCGGCCTCCCCGATGTTTTTGCACGTTTTCCCGATGACGATGCCAAGCTCCGCTTCAGCGGTGACCCGCTCCGACTGGCCGGGAAGCACGATCGCTTCGCCGGCTCCGATCAAGCTCGTATCCGGCTTGATAAAGCAAATCGGCTCTTGCTCCGGAGGCGTGGCGTTCAATTCCTCCGCTTTCGCGATATAATTCATTCCGATCCCGCAGATTTTACGCGGAAACCGGTAAAGCGGAGCATACTCGTCATACCTGCAGGACCGGGGCTCCCACCGGCTTAACAGCTCGCGGCCCTCCCGATCGTACCAGCGCTTCAGATCGCTAAACTGACCGCGCCGCAGCAGTTCATGCAATTCCGTACTCCATTCCGTGGACAGCGCGCGATTGATTGTGCGAAGCAGGACCGGTCCGGAATCGGCTACGATTGCCGCTTCTTCGACGGCACCTGTTTTTAACGAAACGAGCTTCACCGCTTCACCGCTTTCTCTGAGCTTTTCTTGACCTCGGATATTTCGAACGCGCATAATTCCGCCAGCGCCTGGGCTAATATATCGGTGATCCTCTCCTGAATAATCCGGCCTTTCTCCGCCGTTGCCTTCGTAGCGTCGCCGCAAATGCCGCTTGCGGAAATATCGGCCATTTTCCAGGCAAATCGAATTTTCCCTTCCAGCGTCAGGAACTCCAGGCAGGACAAATCGGGAAATTCCCTGACAGCAAACTGGTCCTGAACCCAGTTCGGTTTGATCGCCTTCACGATGGATGTTTCGTAATCGCCGCCATGAATGCCGTATTCCAGCTCTTCGGGTGAAATCAAACCCTCCGCGCCTCCCAGACTCCCGGGCGACAAATAAAATACGGTCATGCCGAACTTAATCCTGATTTCCCGGATGGCGACATTCAGCAAATCCACATTTCCGCCGTGCGTATTGAACAAAAGCAGCTTGCGGAACCCGCTGGCATTCAGGCTTTCGGCAATATCCATAATAACGCCCTGAAGCGTTGAGGCCGACAAGGAAATCGTGCCGGGAAGGCCGAAATGTTCGTTGCTTTTCCCGTAGGATACCGGGGGAAGCAGCCAAACCGCCGTTTCCTCGTTCAATTTCTCCAACGCCCGGGTCAATGTCGCTTCCCCGATCAGCGTATCCGTCATGACCGGCAAATGGGGTCCGTGCTGCTCCACAGCCCCGACCGGCAAAATGACCAGCGCCTGCTCTTTCGGCAGCTCCTTCACCTGCTTGCTCGTCAACCGCGGCAAAAACCGTTCTTCCCACGCCGCACCTTCATATCTCGTAAACATAAGGCATTCTTCCTTCATAATGGATTTTGTCAAAGGATCGCAGCCGTTTCCGGAAAAGCCTTCAATAACTTCTCATGAATCCATCTCAGCAGTTTCCGGTCCTGCCGGTACCCGGCAATGACAGACAATCCTATCGGCATACCTTCAGCTCCTGCAATCGGAATCGTCACCTGAGGCATGCCGGTCAATCCCGCCACACAGGACAGCTGCATGACGCGCGAACGCGTTCGTTCGATTTCTGTTCCCGCCAATCCCCGTTTGGGAGCTGGGCCGGGAGCTGTCGGTATGACCAGCAGCCCGTCGCTGCCCAGCAGCGTATCCATATATTCGCAAATTCGCTGCCGCACCGTCTTCTTGTTTTCAAATTCGGCTTTTCCGAGCGAGCTTGCCCAAGCAAAACGCTCGGCAATGTCCGGGCCAAACACCGGCTTTTCCCTCTGAATCCATTCGCCATGTGCGCTCCAGATTTCGTAGCCTTGAATGGTCCGGAACGTGTTCACCCACTCGTCAAGCCCTTGCGGCGCAATATCGATCCATGCGCTTTTGCCGGTCAACTGCTGAAAATAAGGCAACCATTTCATTAGAATCATCCGGCAATCTTCCTGAACAATATCCCATGCTTCCGTGCCGAAATGAACCTGCCGAAATTCACCCGATTCCGCTTCTGCGCTTTCGATTAACGCGCTTCCGACATCCCATAGCGTTTTGGAATCTCTGGCCATCCAACCGACCGTATCAAAGCTTTGGGCCAAAGGAATAACCCCTTCGACCGGAACCAGACCGTGTGTGGGCCGGATTCCATAAATGCCGCAGTAAGCGGAAGGAATGCGGACCGAACCGCCCGTATCGGTTCCCAGCGCAAAATCGGCCAGTCCGGCGGATACGGCTACTGCCGAGCCGCTCGACGAGCCGCCGGGAATCCGATCGGGATCTTTGGGATTCACCGGTGTGCCGTAATGGAAATTTTCCCCATTCAGACTGAACATCAGCTCATCCGTCTGGGTCGTTCCCCTCAGCCTGGCCCCTTGTTTCAACAAAAGCTCGATGGCGGCCGCATGTTTCAAAGCCGGCTTATGCGTCCGAAACCAATCCGGATTACCAGCCGTATTCGTGTTTCCTTTCACTTCAAAGACATCTTTCACAGAAAATGTCAAACCCTGCAATCGTCCTTCCCCAACCGGTTCGATCGTCAAATCTTCCCGAACGTAAGCGTTCCATTCGCGGTGCATCGGCTTTCCTCCATTCGTCCACATTTGACCGTACTTCCGACGATCCGCTTCTTTCTTAAAAAGGCAGATAAATTTTTGTCAACGGCTGCGCACCGCTTACGGTTTTTTCAAAAATTCGGTCGTAAATGCTTTCGAAACATCCTGTTTCTCCTTCAGGCCCTTAATCTCCAGCAGTTGATCCTGCACGGCGTTCCAGCGCTCCATCGTCATATAGCCGATGCCGTTCGCCTTCGTTTCCTCGTTCAAAATAAACTCTTTCTGCTGCTCAGCTTCATAATTCATCGCTTCGACCGTCATATCCTTGTTGTAGGTTTGGATAAACGGGTTCACGCTCTTGTAATTTTCCAAATAATGGCTCCAGCCCTTTTGGGTGGCTTGAACGACGGCTTTTACAATATCCGGGTGCCGCTTCAAATAATCCTCCGTCGTAAAGAGAACGTCGCAATAGTTGGCATAGCCGGAATCGGCTATTTTCAGGTATTTTACCTTTACCCCCTGCTGGGACAGCGCGTACGGCTCATTGGTGATGTATCCCTGATTCAGGGAGCCTTTGGTTTGGATAAAATTGACCAATTGCCCGGTGTAGGCCATCTCGTTCACGTTCTTCAAATTGTACTTGCTCTTGATGTATTCCCAGTACAGCACGCCGGGCTGCATAAACACCGTCCGGCCTTCCAGGTCCTCAAAGCCGTTCAGGTTGTCGTCTTCGTGATAAATCAGCACCTGGGGAGTATGCTGAAAGGAGGCCAACAATCCGACAACAGGGATTCCCTCTTCCCGCGCCCGCAAAATGTCATCGGCGTACGAAATGCCGAAATCGGCTTTTCCCGAAGCGACCAGCTGCATCCCGGATATTTGCGGACCGCCGGGCTGAATCGTCAGATCGACGCCCAACTCTTTGTAATATCCCTGCTGAAGAGCGGAAAAGTACCCTCCGTCCTCCCCTTTGGCATACCAACCCTCGATCAGCCGCGCCTTTTGAAGAACCGGTTCATTGCCTGCATCCGTCTGTTGGTTCGTCCCGTCCGGGGATGGGACGTTACCAGTGCTTGCCGGCGGACCGGAAGAACAACCGGAAATCAAAACGGTCACGGCTATAAGCGCCAGCAGCACCATCTTCGGCCTTATCATCATAAGCATCCTCCTGCTCCTGATCTATCTGCGATCGGCGCTGTTGATTATATTCCGCTTCCCTCGATGACGCGCAGATCCTCTTCGTCCAGACTGGCGGCCGGACCGGATTTGATCAAATTGGAAAATTGTTCGTCCGGAATCATCGTCGTTAATACATACAGCCGGCCTTTTCCCGTATTGTGGACTTCGTGATTGTTTCCGGGCGGAACGATGAAAAAAGACCCCGTCCGGACAGGTATTTTCGTATCGCCGACCACCGCTGTCCCTTCCCCGGCAAGCACGTAAAAATATTCGTGCGCCGCAGCATGTTCATTCGGCGGCGTCTTCCCGCCCTCATCGAATATTTCCAGAACCGACACGAACGGCGCCTGCTCCCCGTCGCACAGAAGCACAAATTTATTGGAATCTTTCTCCGAGATTTTGTGAACCGGGCATTCCGTATAGTTTCCGGCAACCCATCCTTTTAATGACATCGTACAAGTCCCTCCCAGACCGAATCATATTTTTGCAATCAAACGCATACTTCCCTCCAATGCGTTTTGGCACTTCCCTACCGCTGCAAAGCTTCCAAAACCGCAGCCGAGGTTGTCACAAACCCGTAGCACTGCTTGATGTTGTAAAGGGTCGCTTCGACGCAAAACGCAGGTGAATTGGTGGCGCAGCAATCTTCGAGCAGGATGCTGTCATAACCGGAGTTGACCGCATCCTGCAAGGTCGCCATCACGCATTGATCTAGATTTACACCGGCAAACAACACGGTGCGGATTTGCAGGTTGCGCAAAATGCTGTCCAACGGCGTATCCCAAAACCCGCTCATTCTGTATTTGTCCACGTAAATATCCGACGGTTCCGTCTGCAGCCCGGAAACGATCGCCGCTCCCCAGCTTCCCTTCTCCAGAACGCGGGATTGATTATTCGGCAGCGGCTCCCCGATGCCGATTCCTTCGCCGGTCATGTTATACACGTGCAGAATAGACGGGCTTAGATTGGCTTTGTCCGGCCTGTTTCCCCAATTCAGCCAAATGACGGGCACTCCCGCTTGGCGAAGTGCGGGCAGCGCGCGGTTTAAAGGTCCGATGGGCTGCTGCAGCGCCTTGTAATCCGATCCGATATAGTCCAGCCAACCATTTTCCGAACAAAAATCGTTCTGCATATCGACGACAATGATCGCCGTATGCTGCAAATCAAAGGTAATCCGCTGCGGCTGGGCCGGAATGGAAAGCGCAACCGGCTGCCTTTCTTCTCTTCGCAAATCCGCATGAGCGGTTGAAACCGACCAATGATTTCGTTGATTTCCAATGCAGTACATCAAATCACCCGGCTTTTTCATAAATTCGGAAGCGCGATAAATGAAGCCATTCCCGACTGGCTGCCAACAGCAACCGTAGCGATGCGCAGCGATTCCGCGCCTGCACGGTGCAGATCTGCATCAGCATGATTGGGATGTCTTGCAAATAAGGGAAATCCGCTGCCGGTCAGCTCCAGGCGGATCGAGCTGCCCCGGTCCAGGTGCAGCGCGCACGGCCGCAGCGAAATTTCCGCCTTCCCCCAGCCTTCTACCTGTTCGCGGGATAGTTCGGTGCGGCCTACCGCCAGGAAGCGCGCGGTTCCGTCCGGCAAAACGACGGAAAGCGTGGCGACCAGGTCGGTCGGGCCCCCCAATGTCTGGAAATATATTGTTGCTTTCGGCGATCCCAAAATATGCATCGGGCTTTCCAACGGCTCGCTGGTATATACGAGGATTTCATACCGGTCCTGCGCCGGACTGCGATCCAGGGGCAGGTAGGATTCCAGGCTCATCGGCAGGCGGGCGTCGTAAACGAAAACATCGGGAACGGACGGCGCGCCCCCGGGTTCCTCCGGCGACAAGCTGCCGCCGCCAAGAGCGCCGTTAGCCGGTTTCTCCCCTCCCTGCAGATACCAAAGGGAGCTTTCGGCGGCCGGCTGCATCAGCGAAGTCCGATCCGAATGGCGCCAAACGTTGCTTCCCCGTTCAAAATAGCGAATCGCAGGCTCATGAAACAGCTCGGCATCCCGCTTGTCTTTCAGCCAGTAATCAAACCATCTCACCTGCTCCAGGTGAATGTCCCCATCCGCCTGATCCCCATGGTCCACACCACCGGCTTTTCTTCCCCATGGAATATGCGTCCACGGGCCGACGATCAGACGATGAAAGAGCTCCGGACTTCCCGGTTCCTGCTGCAGCGCTTCGTAGCTTTGCATCGTGCCCATGAGGAAAACGTCGTACCATCCGCCGATTTGCAGAGAGGGAACGGGACGTTCCTTCACCTTCGGCAGCCAGTCGCGTTCAGCCCAGTACGCGTCGTACCCGGAATGCTCGCACCATTCGAAATAAGCGGGGAAATATTTGCGCAACACCGGATGATGTTCCCCGAGGACGGGAAGCTGCCAGATGAGCGCATCCGGGCTGCGCATCATTTGGGTACAATACCGCTCGGCTTCAGAATCGCCCAGTCTCCTGGCGGTATCCCGCGCAAGCTGGTAGGCCCAGGGAAGGTGCTCCCGAATCGCGAACCGCCCATGCGGATAAAACATCCCGTGGTACAAATCGGCAGCGCACATCGCGGGAGCGATCGCCTTCAGATGCGGAGGATGCGCGGACGCCGCCGCCCACTGCGTAGAGCCCTGATAGGAGAAGCCGTACATGCCTACCCGGCCGGTTGAGCCCGGCAGCTTCGCCGCCCACTCCACCGCATCGTAACCGTCCTGCGCTTCATGGATAAAAGGAATGAATTCTCCTTGCGAATCTCCCCTTCCGCGGACATCCTGAATTACAACGATGTATCCGTGCTGCGCGTACCAGAGCGGGTGCGCGTGGCTGACCGTGGAAGCGATCGCCCTTCCGTACGGCTGGCGCATCAGCAGTACGGGATATTCTTTCTCCGGCTCATCCGGCCGGTAAATATCGGCATATAAAACCGTGCCGTCCCGCATCGTGCAAGGCTGCTTTCGTTCAACGACGACCCCGCCAAAATAAACTGAAGATCGGCTCATTCTCAACACCCCTGAAATGAAAATTACAATGCTAGATCGTATGGTATCGTCCTGAAGCAAATAAGAAACCCTTAAGACGGAACCGCCAGCTTCTTCAGGTTTAACAGGCTTAAAGGATCGTTCGAGATCCCACAACCTATCATGCGAATATGACCTTCCTCCTTCTTGCATGTCCCAGATATGCGGATTGGCTACGCCGATTCCGATTTCCTCGCATCTTGCCATCAGCCGGTTTAACCGCTCTTCGTTCTTAAAAAGGATCACCGGGATGCCAAATACCAGCAAGTCGCCGTTGGCCGCTTCTTCCCAGCTTGGAAACGAAACGATCCATTGCGACCAAGGCACTTTCGGTACGAGGGAGATTTGAATGTCCGACACGATGCCGACGGTGCCGTACGTATGCAGATAAAGATGAATGTCCTCTCCGCTTACCGTAAACGTGCGGGGATTGACTTCCATCGTTTTTACCGTCATCGACTGAACCCGGAGAAAAATGGCGATAGTCCTTGGAGTATTTTTCCAGGGAAGGCGCATCCCACAGCAAAATTTGTTCGTTTACCCGCTGTCTCAAACTTTCCTGCCATCCGTTCATCATCGTTTGTCCCCCTTATCTCATTTCCGATTCGTGCCAGGAGCTCAACAGCCATTTGGAAAAAGCATTGATCAGCAAAAAGAACGCGATGCCCAACACGGAAGCGGATAACCCGCAAGCAAATAAATAAGGTGTCTGCAGCCGCGTTGCCGCTACCGTAATCGCATAGCCCAGCCCTCCTTTCCCTCCTCCGATTCCTGCAATATATTCGCCAACGATGGCTCCTACAACCGACAGCGAGCAGGATATTTTCAAACCCGCCATAATGTAAGGAAGAGCCGCCGGAAAACGCAGCCGCCAGATCGTTTGCATCTTCGTCGCGTTATACAGGTAAAACAAATTTTTCATGTTTTGTTCCGTCGAGTTCAATCCGATTAGCGTATTGGACAGAATGGGGAAGAAACTGATCAGGAACGCAATCACTACGATCGCATTCATGCCCGCTCCGAACCAGATGACGATGATCGGCGCCACGGCCACAATCGGAATCGTCTGAAGAATGATCGCATAAGGATATACGCTTCGTTCCACCATCTTGGATAAGGCCAGCAGGACGGCAATAGAGATGCCCAGGATCACGCTGACCACAAATCCGGCCACCGCTTCGGCAAGCGTGGTGCTTACCGACTCCGCCAGATTGAGCCCATTTTCTTTGGCCGCCAAAACAATATCGGTCGGTTTTGGCAAAATATAAGGCGGTATGCCGATCAGTCGGACAATCGCTTCCCAACCTCCCACAAACAAAATAAAGACGGCAAGCGGCGGCAAAACCTTCATGAACCGGCTCATCATCGGGCTTTCCTGAATCACGGTCGTCCGTTTGTCGCCCGGGGGACGGGAACCGGCACGTTTCTTAGCAGCCGGCTGTCCGGATTCTTTCAACATGCCTGCAACCATGTCTTTCATCCTATCGTTCTCCTTTCGTAAGTTGCAACGTCATCTGTTTAATGCTTCAGAACGCCGGAAATCTGGCGCACATAGCTTGCGAATTCCGCCATCGTGCGAAAATCCTCATTGCGCGGGAACGAATAAGGAATATCGATCACATCCGCGATTTTCCCCGGCCGCGGTGTCATCACGATCACCCGTGTGGACAAGAACACCGCTTCAAACACGTTGTGCGTAATAAACAAAACGGTCATTTTTTGATCCTGCCGCCAAATGCTCAGCAGCTCGTCCTGAAGCGTCTGGCGGGTGATTTCGTCGAGCGCGCCGAACGGTTCGTCCATCAACAGCAATTTGGGCCTGGAAATCAGCGCCCGCGCGATCGATACCCGCATTTTCATGCCGCCAGACAACTGGCGAGGCAGCACTTTCATGTAATCCTTCAATCCGACCAGTTCCAAAACCCGCTCGCCTTCTTCCTTGCACTGCTTTTTGGGAATTCCCCGAAGGGTTAGCGGCAGCGTGACATTATCAATCAATTTCGCCCATGGCAAAAGCGTATGTTCCTGAAAGACAAAAGCAATTTCATTCTGCTTGCGGGCTTCCTTGGGTGTGGTCTGAAGAACCGACAGCCTCCCGGAAGTAGGATTGGTCAATCCGGCGATCATGTTGAAAATCGTTGACTTGCCGCAGCCCGAAGGTCCGACGAAGCAAAGAAACTCTCCTTCAACTGCCTTAAGATCGGCATTTTGCACAGCGATCGTGCCGTTCGGATAAACTTTGCCGACATCTTCCAGATGAACTAGGAGCTCACTTTTTCCGGCTTCCCCCTTTGACGGAACGATTGATTTTGTCGTGACCAAAGCCATTCTTCCATCCCCTCCTCCATCAACTCGAATTAGATCATGCCGCCTGTCATGCTTCAAACTTTTTATGTTATATTTTATAACACATTCCAAAGAAGCGAACAATGAAAAACGGGATATGTTGTGTAACTTTACAATAAAACGGACTATATTCGTATTTTTTTACGATCTATTCCGATGTTATGTCTTGTTTAATTACATGAAGAAACCGGACGGCAGCAGCTTCTGTCGACGAAAATAGCCGCCCTTCCTTCCAGCAGGGGGGCGGCTATGGCCTTTCTTTCGGTATTGGAGACGAGCGGAATGATGGGAAATGAAATAGCCCGATCCATCCGGTTTTCATGTCGCTATCGGCACTCGTTGTTCAAAGCGGTTGTGGAGGTTGAATGAGCAGGTCCAACACAAATGCTTTTAAATCCACGATGCGCAAGTACTGCGGCTTTTGATCCGTTCCACATATGATCAAGGGAATGAGCGATTCCGTTTGATGAAGAGAGCCATGGCCTCCGCCGCCCTTATGCTTCGGCGAGCTTCTGTCCGCCAATTCATAACCGGGTTTTGCGGTAACCACCAAAAATTCGCCGGGATGTGAGTTCAAAGCTCCGGATAATCGCTGCAATGCATCAGGGTATTGGCCATACGCCAATGTACCCTCCGAAGCATTGATCTTTACGTCCAGCACCTCGGCATCCTGCTCGACGGTCCATTTTTGCCGATATGGATCGGTCAGCCGCCCGTTCGCTTTAAATGCCAGCTCCTTGAACGAACCGCCCTGAACCGCACGAATCCATTCGTTTTCTTTCCATGCGATAAAATCAATACGCGGATCGGATTTTAATGCGTTGGCCATGTCTCTTAGTGACCGATCTGCTTTAAGCTTATAAACATAAGCCATGGTTTCATTGACAGCAAGGACGATGTCTGTTTCTTGCGATAGGTTTTCTCCAGGACGCAATACATGATCTCCCCGGAAAAAGGCAGGCAGGTCGATAACGGGATCACTTTGGGCAGGCAGGATTTGAGTGGCTCCACTGTCGCCAGCGATGACAAAAATCGCTTTTCGCAAGGCTTCTTCCGGTGTACCGAATGTTTGCAGCAATGTAAGAAGCTGCCCGTCGATTTCCTGAATTCCATTACGTTCCGATGGACCTTTCTTATGAATTTTTTGATCTAAATCCGGCAAGTAAACATATAAAAAATCGGGCAATTGATTGGCTTTAATCAAATATTTGGCTGTATCAATGGAATATGGATTGTTTAATCCCATTCGCCGGGTTATCCCGTCCGGGAGTTTTTTAATGCCTTCCAGTGGATTGGACAAAGAGCCTAAGGCTAAAAAATCCGGCCCTTTCACTTGAATTTCCTTTGGCAAAGAGGCTGGTACTTGAATCCAGAGGGGAACGGACAACGTATGGTCGGTGGTTCCGCGATAAATTAAACCGTTAACGGAACCGGACTTGAGCCCATGTCTAGCCAAGTCCTCATAAAGGGTGGGCTGTTGCCGGTTTAAATGACTGCCATTCAAGTGAATTAGTGCATCGGCCAATACCGGATCTATGCCATGCTTGAATACCTCCATAGGCCCGGTACCGTAATTGATCACTTTCTTTTGATCAGACGAATACCAGGTAAGTCCCGGCACATGATGATCATCAGGATAAGTTCCGGTAAGAAGAGAACTATCGATCGTTACAGACATCGTGGGAAAAGAGCTCACCAGGTTTTGATAATATTGCCCATGTTCAATCAGGAATTGAAACGTAGGGAGTTCCTGTTGTTCAATCCCTTTATTTATCGCTTGTGACATTAAAGAATCGATCATCAAAAAGATGATTTTCTTCGCATGTTCTCCTCTGGCCGATTTGACTTGCATGAGATCCTTTTCTTTTGGAATGGAATCCTGCCGCTGGCATCCGAGCATCAGGCTAATGATCAGCAGCAGGAAACACCAGCTTATCTTTTTATACATGACTAACCTTCACCAGCCTTGATCGTAGAATGCTCAAGCTGCTTCCTTCCACCATCCTTGCACCTGCTTTCCAAACCCTATAACCAATATTCACTAAAATAACTTTAACCGTTTCATCCGTTTTTTATCCATCATTTAGAAAGATAAGCATAAAATAACCTCTATCCTAAGCAGCTCCTGCCTGCTTGGATAGAGGCTTTGCGCTATAGGCAATGCCGGCGGCTTCCTCAGATCTTCGATCTTCTCGCGTTCCTTCGCGCAGTCTCTATATCGGACCACAATTGTTCCACATGCGGGGAAATCGGCTTGAGATAACCCGCGATGATCATAATCCCGAAAGCGAGAATAATGCCGTACATCCCGGCAGTCCAGCCCAGCTCGTCAATAAAATAAGGGTTAAAGATGATTAAATAGACGGATGTCGCCGTACCGATGATCATACAGGCAATGGCACCTTCTTTATTTGCCCTTTTCCAATAAAGGCCTAAAAAAACGACCGGAAAAAACATGATGATGCCTTGATAGGTCAGAATGGCTATAAACACCAGTTTACCAAAATCAACGGCGGCCATCGCCAAGGATAACAGGCATATGATGATCACGGAGATCCGGGTCACTTTCAGAGCCTTTTCGTTCGATATTTGAATATCGATCTGTTTGGCAATATCGTTGGAGATTGCGGTGGCCATGGCTTGAATGATCCCCGAAACGGTAGATATGCTGGTCGCCATAATGAGCACACTCATCAATGCCAGTGGAATAGGGCCCGCCATGCTGGCAATCCACATATAGGCTTCCTCCGGATGATTGCGGGGGTATTCCATGGAATGGATCATGATCCCCAAAAAGACCATAGACGTCCAGAAAATAAAGCCTAACATCGAGGCGATGACCGCCGACTGTTTAATGGCTCTCACATTTTTGGCTGCAAACATTTTATTATAGATCCAGGGCCACATGAATGCACCCAGTCCGCTTACAATGATGATCGAAGTCCAATAGGGCGTGGGAGGAGACCATCCGGGCCCGGGGTAGGTTAACACATCGGGATAGTCCCGTGCAAGCATCTCCATCCCGCTGCGGATGCCGCCGAAAAATTTGTAAATCAACCATAAAGACAGCCCTGTTCCCGCCGCAAACATAAAGAGGCCCTGAACGGCATTGGCTCTAATCACAGATCGCATGCCACCCATGGAAACGTAGATCATCACGGTAAGCACACCGATCAGCATCCCCCAAAAAGGGCTTATTTGCCCCCCGGTAGCGTAGCTGAATATATATCCCTGCGTCACCCATTCCAAAAGCAGCCAAGGCCCGGTAAACAGGACCCCCAAAAACGACATCATGATCCGCAGCATCCCGCTCTGATAACGAAAGCCCATCAGCTCGGCTTGTGTGATTAAATTGTACTTTTTTCCCCAGATATACGTTTTCTCTGACACCAAATACATAATAAATATAGATATCGTTCCGTATATTGCGGTATAAATGCCTATAAATCCGAATCCTACGTTAAATTCGGCCCATGCTGTAAATACGGAGCCGACATACCACGATGAAAATACGGACAATCCAATGGCAAAAGGTCCAAAACTCCTGCTGCCTGTTGTATAGTCGCTGTAATCGTTAATCCCCTGATTTCCCCGATTTATCATAATCATGAGCAATAAAAAGATCAAAATAAAGGCTAGTCCCATCATTCCCTCTTTTATCGTTCCTCGTTATTTTCTTTTGGCATACGCTCAATCTCAACATCCAGATCCCCGCTCCACGCATCGGCGATACACCAAATCAATAATAACAAACACATGCCGGAGATCAACATTAATTGCCAAAACATGGAGAATGGAATGTTAAACACCCAAGGCTGAATACGGTTGGACCAGTCGAACAGAACAGGAAAGCAGCTTAACGAGATAAGAACGAAGAAAGAGAAAGCTATTAAGCCCCTGCTGAATGTATAGGACATCGTTACCTCCCCGTTTCTAAAGTATAACTCTCTTCTATCTATCCGGCGGACATGTCGCTTACGCCACTCATCATGGCACCCGTGTCAACAACGGGAAGCATAATATAGACGGTTGTGCCTTGGTTCACTTCACTCTCTATAAAAATATCCCCATGATGCGCTTCAATCATTTTTTTGGAAATGCTTAACCCGAGCCCGCTTCCCTGGATCTCTTTTTCAACCGACCGCGTTTCTCGATAGTAGGGGACGAACACCTTATCGATATTTTCTTTCTGGATTCCCATTCCGTTGTCTTGCATTTTGATGACGATATCTTTGTTGTTTAAATAAACGGTGATCTTGATATGGATTTTCGGTTGATTGGAGGCATATTTGATCGAGTTATTTAAAATATTGATAAAAACCCGGTAGATCTTCTTGGGATCCACAAACACTAAAGGCAAATGGTCTTCATAGTACGTATTCAGGGTAATATTGGCATGCTCCCCGTCAGAAAACACGGTCTTGAGTGCATGATCCATAATAAATTCAATATTTATCCATTCCTTTTGGAATGTCAGTTCTTCTGCGTCCAATGACGAGAGGTCAAACAACCCTTCAATCAATTGAATGATTTGATTCGTTTGGACGAGAAGTTGATCGATCAGTTCTTTTTTCTGCTCCTGGGGCAAAGCGTATTTGTTCAGAATCTCCAGGAACCCTTTCATCGAAGTCAATGGGGTTTTTAAATCATGGGATACCTGAACGATTAACTCGGAACGTGATTTTTCCGATCTTTTTAGCTTTGAATAGGTTTGCTGAAGCAAGTCGTTGGCTTCCTGCAAATCTCTGGTTCGTTTTTGCACGTTTTCTTCCAATTGATTGGATCGGCTGTGCAGTTCCGTTATCAATTTTTGAATGGTGCTGTCCATATAGTTAAAGGTATGAATGAGCTCTCCTATCTCGTCTGATCTTTTCGTATGCAGAGGATCGATTTCAAATCCTTTGGCTCTTTGGATTAAAGCGGATGTTAATTGTCTGATCGGGGTGGTAAAAAACTCGGAAAAAAAATAGGAAAAAAATAAGATTAACAACATTCCGATAAATAAAAAAAAGCTCATACGTTGGACAAGCTTATATACTTGAGTATCGGCATAATCTTCGGCCTGACCGGCGGCGATGCTCATTAAACGGGATTCAGGGATGAGATAAGCGATAAACCACCCCGCTTTGTCCAGGCTCATATACAGCAGGTGAACCTTCTCGCCAGGCGCATTGACCGTAACATGTCCGCTTTTATGATCGAGTATGGTTGAATGATGTGCCTCAAGAAGGTCAATGTGCACCTCCGGCTCCAAGTCGTTGCGGGCCTTGGCGATCACCGCCCCGTTCGTATCCAGGATATATGCCATGGGCTTATATCCGTAAACCGCAATATCCAAAAGCTCTCCGGCCAGAAGTTCACGCGATGCCTTATCCGTCTTCCCGCCCCATTGTTCATTCAAACGCCGCGTTCTTTCTTCCAGGGAAACGGACGCTTGAAGAATATTATTGGATGAGGTTTCATGAATCATCTTTTTTGTAAGCGCTTTAACCTCAATCAAGAAATAGATGCTGAACAGCACATACGGGATTAAGGATAACAGAGCCGTATACATGAGAATTTTGACAAAAAGGGATCTTCTGATCCATCTTTTGATCCAATTAGTAACGAACAAATTTATACCCCGCTCCTCTTACGGTAACGATATACCTTGGATTCAGGGGATCTTCCTCCACTTTTTTTCGCAAACTGGAAATATGAACGACCACCGTTCTGTGATCACTCAGCGTATCGTTTCCCCAGATTTTATTTAAAAGCTCCTCCATCGTAAACACGCGATTACGGTTTCTGTACAGAAACGTCAGCAAATCGAATTCCTTCATGGTCATATGTATTTTTTTCCCGTCCCGATAAACTTCCCTGGCTTGCGTATCAATCAGTAGATTATCGATGTGAATCCGGAAGTCCTGTTCGAGCGCTTGCTGTCTTTCTTTTTGCAAGATCCGGTTTCTGCGCAAATGCGCCCTCAGCCTGGCTAATAGAACATTGATGTTAAACGGCTTTTCGATATAATCATCCGCTCCCATACTGAGACCCAGGATTTTGTCATTGTCCTCACTCTTGCAGCTCATAAACAAGATGGGACTGGTTGTCAGCATGCGAATTTGTTTGCACACCTCGATGCCGTCCATATCCGGGAGCATGATATCCAGAAGAATAAGAGAGGGATTATTGCTCTTTACTTTTTCAATCGTTTCTATGCCTGAAGAGGTCATGGAATATGAAAGTCCTTCATGATCCAAGCAAATCGAAAGAAGCTTTTGTATCTTCACATCGTCTTCCACGATCAGGATTTCTTCCATTCCCCCACCTCAATTTCCCTTATTTTATTATTTGTAATGATAATACAAAATTTAGAATATTTCAATTTTTCCGTTTTTCTGATGGACGCTTCGGAAGCCTGAATTCCTAAAATAAACTTTACCT
Organism: Paenibacillus naphthalenovorans; assembly: GCF_900099895.1. Lineage (GTDB taxonomy): Bacteria > Bacillota > Bacilli > Paenibacillales > NBRC-103111 > Paenibacillus_G > Paenibacillus_G naphthalenovorans. The sequence continues at coordinate 285,168 of NZ_FNDY01000001.1, read as the reverse complement.
TCATTTGATCCGGGTATGATGCGGATTTGATTGCCGGTTTATCTTTGGCTTATATAATGGACTTGCACCGGAGTATGAGCTGGATATCCGCAATGAAATGTGACGGAGGTGACGGTACATTTTTGTTCTATTCTTTATTCGCTGACAACGATCTTAAAACAAATGATGGAGGGATCGGCCATATGTCCAAGAAAGCCAGAGATAAAGAGGTCTATTTGGATATCGATTTGAGGAATTTTGAAACGAGAATCAAACCGCTGATTACCAAGGAACTGATAGAGGAGCACCGGTTGAATCCGATCGGAAAGCATAGCGAGCAATTGGATGTGGTATTGAATTTTTTCAGAAGACATCATGAACAATTGGAAGGCAAATATGTCATCGTGTGCACTAAGCCCCATGAAGAATGGTGTATCGGCGAGCATCCCGCCGTCCGCGGGGAACGCCCGCAACTGTTCGAGGATGAAAAGTTTGATTCCAGGGAAGCTGCGGAACATGGGCTTTTTCTGAAAAGACTCCGGCACTTTGGTGTAGTCATTTAAATCTGAAACCAAGGGGAGATGACTAGTGGCGATCAATGGATATACAGATAAGCTCAGCGTAGAACCGGGAAGCACCATTCAATTTATGGTGAACTGTGAAGGGCATGAAACCTACCAGGCCTCCATCGTTCAATTAATTCATGGGGACACGAATCCTCAAGGACCCGGACTGAAGACGAAACCCGTCAACACCGGCATAAATCAGGAATATAAAGGAAGGGAACAGAAAATTTACAGCGGATCCTATATTATGGTTCCGGATCAACCCTTATTCAGAAAACTTCAGAGCTTCTCCCTGCAAGCTATGATTTGGCCGACTACACCGGATAAAGGTGTTCAAGGACTGCTCACGAAATGGTCGGAAGCCGGAAAAGCCGGTTATGGTTTGTTTATTGACGAGAATGGCTGTCTGGCTTTATGGATAGGCGACGGGAAAGGCAAGGTCTACAAGATCAGCACAGAGAAAAAGCTGGAAGAAAAAATCTGGTTTTTTGCAGGCGCTTCTTATGACGCATCGAGCGGGGCGGTTGAAGTATTCCAAAAGCCTCTCATCGGCAGAACCAACGGAAGATATGCTCTTCCTTACTCCTTGGAAAGAATGGCCGCACATGTAAAGACGACCGTAAACGCAAAGCCTGATACGGATCATGATACTCCTTTCCTTATGGCCGGTTATTTACAGCACGCGAGCGCAGGCAAGCACATCGCGGGCGGTTTATATAACGGTAAAATCGACAGGCCTCGCATGGCAGACCGCGCTCTTACCCTGCAGGAGATGGAGCAGTGTATTGAAGAGCCTTTTGAGGATTTGCTGGCCGTATGGGATTTTGCGAAAAATATCGGTCCGAACGGTATTGAAACGCCCAGCAGGATATGGGATGCTTCCAGGAACGAGCTGCACGGAGAGGCCGTTAACCTTCCCGCCCGGGCGATGACCGGTTACAATTGGACATCGCATGAACAAAATTTCATCCATGCGCCCGAGCAGTACGGAGCCATTCATTTTCATGACGACGATCTTTCCGATGCCCGATGGGAAGCGGATTTTGAATGGACCGTCCCGGACGGTCTGAAAAGCGGTGTGTATGCGGCCCATGTCAAAGCAGGAGAGGATGAAGACTACATCACCTTTTTTGTAAGGCCTGCCAAAGGAGCAACCGCCAATAAAATCGCTTTATTGATTCCAACGGCGAGTTATTTGGCTTATGCAAACACAAGATTTCAGGACATTCCTCTCGCTCAATTGATGTTTGGACGCGCCCCTGTGATTCAGCAAGAAGACTTGTACCTGATGGAACATAAAGAATTTGGTCTTTCCACGTACGATGTGCATTCCGACGGCAGCGGAGTATGTTATTCCTCTTCCCTTCGCCCTGTCCTCAATATGAGGCCGAAGTACAGACATAACCTTTCTCCGTCCTTGTGGCAGTTTAATGCGGACCTCCATTTGGTGGACTGGATGACCGAAAAGGGTTACTCCTTTGATGTGATTACCGATCATGACCTTCATGCCGAGGGCGTGGAGCTGTTAAATCCGTACAATGTAGTCCTTACGGGATCCCACCCCGAATATTATTCCGGCAGCATGCTGGATGCGATCGAAGATTACCAGCAGCTTGGCGGAAGACTGATGTATATGGGTGCCAACGGCTTCTATTGGATCATCCAGTTCAACCCGGAGAATCCGAATATGATTGAAGTCCGCAAGCAATTCGGCTCCAACGCCTGGAAGGCACAGCCTGGCGAATTGCATCTCAGCTTCAGCGGCGAACAGGGTGGACTTTGGAGAAACAGAGGAAGGGCTCCGCAAAAAATTGCCGGCACCGGATTCATAGCCGAAGGCTTCGACGTCTCTTCCTATTACCGCCGGAATCCGGACAGCTTCGATCCCAGAGTCTCCTGGATTTTCGAGGGAATCGGGGACGACGAGCTCATCGGCAACTTCGGATTAGTCGGCGGCGGGGCGGCAGGGCTTGAACTCGACATCTACGATCTTGAGCTTGGAACCCCGCCGGAAACGCTGATTCTTGCTTCTTCGGAAGGACATACGGATGTGTACATGCAGGTTGTAGAGGAGCTGTTTTTTAACGTCCCCGGGATGGGCGGCTATGAGAATCCCAGGGTCAGAGCCGATATGGTTTATTACCCCACTCCCAATGGGGGAGCTGTTTTTTCAGTTAGCTCCATTGCTTACTGCGGAAGCCTGTCCCACAACCGGTACGATAACAATATTTCACGGCTCACGGAAAACGTACTCAATAAATTTATGTCGGACGAACCTCTGCCGTGGCAATTGCCATAATTCTGCAGACGTCGTTCCCGTTGTTAATCCAGAATAGCCTTCGACGTTAGGAAGCGCAGACCATACCGGTCTGCAAGTTCATCAAAGGCGGCGCTAGTCGCCTCTTCAAAACCGGCAATCGGGCTCATGCAGTCCGTAAGGATGCTGAACCGGGGCTTGACGGTCTCTTGTTCGAACAAAACCATGACCTGCTTGACCGAAGTCAGCACACAGTGTGATGCCGCTTCGCCGGCGAAAATGACTTCATCATACTTCCTGAATTCATTGATCATCCGATCATCGTAACGGTTCATCGGGTTATACTCCGGATGAACGATGCCGTACATATCGCTAATCGGATCAAGCCCTTTTTCAATTACCAAAGGATTGAGCCCTTTCCTGCGGGAATGCCGGATGATCGCGTGGTAAATATTTGGCTCTACGGCTGCGCCCGGCGTTCCTTGAAGACAGTGATCCGCCCAAATCATGATGGACCTCAGCTGACTCAGGCACTGCAAGCTTTCATCCGGATGAAAGCACGGACTCCACCGGCCGGCCATAACATCGTCATAAGTAATCGTCGTGTAGGACTTTGGGGATTGCCCGTCTTGATCAGCCCACCATACGGAAAAGAAAATCGATATCGGCTGGTGGGTATCCAGCGAATAGCCTATGCGTGCAATGGCGCGTTCATTCGCAGTAATGAACGCCTCCAGCCGCGCCATATCTTTTTTGGCTCCTGCGACGGGCAGTGCCCCGTCATCCATAAAATCATTCTGCGGGTCAATCACAAACAGCATGATGTTATCCGATTTCATTATGAACCACCCCTATTCATGATTTGGCAGCGCTTGTCCTTTCTCTCCAGTATAACTCAAAAAGAGCCATCCGCGACAGCAGTCGTGAATGGCTCTGAATTTTTACGCTTTGGCTGTGCTGGCCGCGCGGATGAGCTCCAATGCTTGGGCAAGGTACTTTCGGAACACTTCGTGATTTTCACTCATCGGGAAGTGGCCGATGCCGGCCATTTCGATAAATTCGGCATTTTTGATTTGGCTTGCGGTTCGCCTACCGTCTTCAGGCGTAGTGAGATAGTCGTATTCTCCCGTGAGCATGACAACCTTGACTTTGTCCCCCTGAATTTGATCCAGCTTGCCGCGAAGATCATGATCGACGGAGTAGAAATACAAATCCCCCTTAAACGCTTCCGAGCCCTGGGAGTAATAAAACCACGTTGCCCAGCGATCCTGATCCGGCGATTGCGGAGCCATAAGATCCCATACTCCGCTGGCGCATACTTGAGCTGCATTCGCATGCGGATGATGCCACCAGTCCAGATAAAAGCCCGGAGAGTAATCCGCCGCTTCAACCGGAATGACCGCAGCAAAACGGTCCGGATAGCGAAGAGCAAGCTGAAGAGCTACGTTTCCTCCAAACGACGAACCTATGAAAATCGGATTTTCCAGCTCGAGCGCATCGCACAGGGTAACGATAAATTTAGTATAAAAATCGGCAGACAGCTTATACTCTTCCTTCCACCATTCACGATTCAGCGGAGGATCGGATTTTCCATGCCTCGGCAGATCATAAGCGATAATGCGATAATTGTTCGTGAATTCTTCATCCTCGAGAAGCCCCCGCCATTGATGGTTGTGACAACCTGCCGTGTGCTGGCAGACAATGGGCTGTCCCGTTCCGTTCTCCAAATAAAATACTTTATATTCATCCCCATCCACTTCAATCGTGACATAACGGCCCGTTACGGGTGAAAATGTAGCTTTAGGCATCGCTTGTTTCCTCCTTTTTATCGTTTATCCGTTTTTATACCGGTACACCTACAACCCGGAGCAATTCCAACTGGGTGGTAAGGCAGCGAAGATTTTGCATTAATACAAGCAAGTCGCCCTCCAGTTTCATATCGCGCTGGAAGCTTGCCGCCCAAATGCCGTGATACATCGGCGGCGGGGTAGGCTGGGAAAACTTGCGCCACGTATCTGCGCTGGCACGAATGGCAAATTGATAATGCTCGAGAGGGCCCGGGTCCATGGTGACGTTTACAATTTTTCCCGCGTGCGTTTGAATCAGGACCTTCGTCGTCTCCATATCCAATAGATACGAGCAGGTAAAAAACTTCCCGTGGGCGTTCAGCTCTTCATTGCTGTCATTGATCTCTTTAAACTCCGTGGTCCATTGCTTTGCTGCAACTGTCATTTCCAATTGCCTCCTTCAGATCGGTTTGGAGTAGAGACTGGTGAATTTCCCTACTTGCCTTATAAATTAGCAAAAACCACGCCAATAGAGTTTATGCTTTAACATTGTTTTAACCTCAGTAAGCATCTGCCGTTTCACCCCTCATCATTTCATCGCAAGCCCGCCTCCCCTGTTTCATGGCACATCCGGTGTCCGGACAACGAACACCGGGACTCCAGAAAAAAAGACAACTCAAGGAGTTGAGTTGTCCGAGAAGGAGGAGTCGATTCAACAGTTTATGCCATGCTTTTCCATTTTCCGATATAAAGCGCTTCGCGAGATATTCAGCGATCTGGCCGCTTGAACCCGGTTTCCGTTGGCCGTTTTTAAGGCCCATTCAATCTGCTCCCGTTCGCTCATGCGGATGGGGCTCTTGTTTCCCATATCCAAATATTCTAGTACATGACGGGCTTCCAACTGATCCTGTTCATGAAGATACGCTATTCTGTCCATTACATTTCGAAGCTCGCGTAAATTGCCTGGCCAGGTGTAGTGCCGAAAGAGCTCCATCGCTTCCGGCGTACAAATCATCTGATTGCGCTTTGCTTTGTCACAAGCTGCGGAAAGCATCTGATTCAGCAAATGCTCCAAATCTTCCGGCCGTTCCCGTAACGGAGGAATATGAACCGTAAACACATTGAGCCGGTATAACAGGTCTTCGCGGAACTCCCCTTTTTCCACCAGCAGCCGTAAATCCTTATGAGTGGCTGCAATAAAACGCACATCCACAGGAATAGGGGTTGTGCTTCCGACTCTTGTAATTTGCTTCTCCTCCAGTGCACGGAGTAATACCGCCTGGAGCTCGAGAGGCATGTCGGCAATCTCATCCAAGAACAAGGTGCCCCCGTTCGCCGCTTCTATTTTTCCAGGGTTTCCCTGCTGCCTGGCTCCGGTAAAGGCGCCTGCCGCATAACCGAAAAGCTCGGAGGCAATCAGCTCCTTCGGCAAAGAGGCGCAGTTTAACGCAATAAAAGGTTTGCCGTTTCTGCTGCTTTCGCGATGTATCGCTCTGGACATGTAATCCTTGCCCGTGCCGCTTTCCCCACGGAGTAGTATCCCCGCATCGCTTTTGGCCGCTTTCGCCGCCATGTGAAGCGTTTTCAAAAACGTCGGATTTTTTGTTTTAAAAGCAGCATGAACTGCAGACGGTTCCTTTCCCTCAGGCTTTGCCGCCGACGGGGCCTTTTTTTTCTGCGCTTCCGTCTTGACCAACACAACCATGGCCAGGTTTTCGTTCTGCTTTGTCAATTTTTTCGATTCAAGCAGGTATCTTTGTCCCTCAAGGAAAATCTCGGCCGTTTCATCCGATTGAATGTTCAATTGGTTGATGATGGGATGCTCGTTGGTCTGTGCAGAAGGATGCAATCTTTGGTTCTCCTGCTGAAGCAGATGGATAAATTCAGATGCCCGTTTATTCTTATGAATGATCTTCCCCCACTTGTCGAAGGAAAAAATACCCGTGGACTGCAAATTGATATCCCAGGAACGCAGGAGAATTTCCGACAGGATTTCTTCTTTTACTCTGTTTCGGTCATAACGCAATCTCTCGGCAACAGACCGTGCTCCGGAGACCGCCAACGTGTACAGCTCGCGGATGTCATTGCCCGGACCTACCCGGCAGATGTCGAACACCCCCATATATTCTCCGTCGACAAATATGGGACAAGCCGAGCAATCCCATACCCGGAAAGCGGTGCAATAGTGTTCATTGGCGGATGTGGCTATAGCCATACGTGTCCTTAGCGCAATGGAAAGTCCAGTAGAACCTACGTTATCCTCCATCCATCTGGCACCGGGTGTAATTCCTCCCCGATCGCACACATGCTGCGCTTTCGCATCGGCCATCATTTCGATCAAATATCCATCTGCATCGGCAAGAAGGAGCAGGTAACCTCCACCCTTTAAATAACTGTACATTTCTTCCATCACCGGGATAGCGGCTGCCAGTAGCTCTTCGTTTTTTTTGCGCTTATCGATAAACTCATCTCTGCCAATATGAGAAGCAACCTGATCCAATTCATAAGAAATACCGATCTGCCTGCACCTATACCATGAATCCAGGACTTCCTTGCGAATATTCGCGTCCGCTTCCCCTTTCAGCACGAATTGCTGCCATGATTGCGTGACATTCAACGGTATTTCCCCCTTGGCTAAAATAGATATGTCGCATTATTCAAACAATGTATAACCATTCTATTAAACCGGGTCGTTTTCCTGCAAGTCCTATTTTCAAAACCTGATGTTCCGAGGTTAGGACAGCCATCCGATCCGAAAATATTGTACGAATCGGTGAATACCCAGAGCATCAATCCAATCAATTGCTGTTCATTCAGGAGAACTGCGCCGATCATATGACAAGAAGCGGAAGCTCGATTATTCTTTTACCCATAGCCGCTAACTTTTTCGAAGAACTTGGTTACGATACTGATTGAAGACAATATCCTCATTCAGCCTAATCCCAACCGGTTGGCCGTATATTTGGCGGTACTTCGGTACCCGCTGCAGGGCAAATTCAGGTCATCAATAATAAGCTTAGCTATGCCCTGCCTTGGGGCGCTCCGACGGATACGGTCAGTATGATCGCCCCGGTCGGCTTCAGCAATCCTTCTCCCGCCGGTGTAAATTTGGCAGGGTTCGCTCTTATCGAAAACATCCTTTTCTAAATATTGACCAAACAAAACAAGCTGTCATTTAGGCATATTAGGCGACAGCTTGTTCTGATGGCGGTTTAACCCCATTGAATCTCTTTTAATTTGTTCTTCAAATAGTCGATCGATGCGGCCGCATACCAATCGGGATCGGCTTTGCGGGTATGGAAGCCGACCTCCATCGTCAAATAGCCTTGGTAGTCGATCTCTTTCAGAGCTTTCAACACAGCGTCGAAATTGCAGTTTCCTTGTCCCGGCGGAAGACGGTCGGCATCGGATATATGGATATGGTGAAGCTTATCTTTCATGCGGTACACGTAGTCACTGGATACCTCGCTCCGATAGAGCGCATGGAAGGTATCAAACATCACTTTGACGTTATCTTCACCGGTTTGCTCCGCCAGCAAGAGGGCGTCGTCTGCGGTCTCGACCAAATTGCTGTCTGTAGGCGTCGGCTCCACTACCAGCGTGACGCCAAGCTCCTTTGCATATCGGGCACACTCCACCAGCCCTTGAAGACTGTAATTCCATGCCTCCTGCTGCGGAGTCCCATAGACGGCCCATCCCGCAATCCAAATCACGGTAGGACATTCCCATTCATGCGCAAGGAGAATAATATCCTTGTAATGCTGAACTGTGAACTCCCGTTCTTCTCTAATCGGAGAGCTTGGGTTGTTCCCCGGCCCCCCGCCCGGAGCGGGCAGCATCGACGATACGTTCAGTTGATGCGTTCTGAGCAGCTGTTTGATTTCCTTTCTCCGCCCGTGCGATAAATGATCCGGCCAGGCATGGGGACTGGCGCAGCCGATCTCGATCCCGTCATAGCCCATAGAGGACAATCTTTTAATGACTTCATCCAATGGATATGACGGAAGCCAGCTTGGAAAACAACTATACACCCATGTATTAAACGAGATTCCTTTCATATGTTCATGCTCCCTTCTATGGATACGAAATTGGTGTCAACCTACCAAACGAATACGGCTTTTTCGGTCTTTCTTTCATCGAACAACCGGAACGCTTTCTCTGCTTCTTCCAACTGGAAGGTGTGTGTAACCAGTTTTTCAACCGGGACGTTTTTGCGTACAATGAATTCCGTAATCTCTTCATATTCCTGGATCGGGAAATACCACGAGCCGATTAAGGTTAATTGTTTACGAATGAGCTGCTCGCTTGGTTTGATCGTGGATTCCCTGCACTCCCCGACAAACGCCACTCTGCCGTGGGTTCTCACACTGTCCAACGCCTGATTTTCCGCAATCGGACTGCCCGAGCAATCGATAGCCGCATCCGCGCCTTTGCCATTCGTGATCTCGCGAATTCGGCTGACGACGTCTTCTGTATTGCCGTTGATCGTGTAGTCGGCTCCGAGTTCCGTTCTGGCAAGCTCCAGCCGCTCTTCGATCATATCGACAGCGATGACGGTTGCGCCCAAAGCTTTGGCGACCAAAATGCCGGCTCCGCCCATCGGTCCCAGGCCAAAAATGACCAAGGTATCCTTCCCGGAAATGTTCAGTCTTTTTTGAGCATGGTACAGCGTTCCCACCGCATCTGTGGATACGGCAGCGGCCACATAGCTTAACGAATCCGGAAGCTTCATGCAATTTTTCTCGGGAACCACAAGATAATCGGCATCTCCGCCATGCACGTCAAAGCCGACACATTTCCAGGAGGTGCAGAACATCATATACCCGCTTTTGCAATTTGAGCACTCTCCGCACCCGACAGCCAAATATACGGCTACCCGGTCTCCTGCTTTAATCGATTCGACGCCTTCTCCGGTTTGGACCACCAATCCTGCCGGCTCATGACCCGGAATGATAGCTCCCGATTTGGTCGCCTCGCCGCCAACCACCGGGTTTCCATAATAAAGGCTCATATCGCTGCGGCAAATCGCCGATGCCTTCATCTCGATCAAAACCTCGTTGGGACCCGGAGCGGGAACCGGAAACTCTTTGACTAGCACTTGCTTATTCCCTGGAAATACTACGCCCTTCATTGTTTTCATCCATATACCCTCCATACCCTTTGGATTGTTTATTTTACGGAACCCATCGTTAAGCCTTTAATCATGTGGTTCCTTACGAGAATGGCAAAGAACAGAACCGGAACCGTCATTAAGGTCGAGGCCGCAGTCAACTCGCCCCATTTTACCCCATACATCGTAATGAATTGGTTGGCGATCACAGGAGCCGTGACGGCATCATTTCTGGAAAGCACCAACGCAAACATAAATTCGTTCCAGCTGAACATGAGACATATAATCGCGGTTGCAGCCAAACCGGGAGCGATCAACGGCAGAATGATTTTATAAAAAGCGGTCATCCGGGAGCAGCCGTCCATCATCGCCGCTTCTTCCAGATCGATCGGAATGTCATCGAAAAATCCCTTCAGCATCCACACCACAAACGAAAGATTGAATGCCGTATAAGGAATAATCAAAGCGGTATACGTATCGATCAAATCAAACCAGCTCATCATCATAAATACGGGTACCAGCGTAGCGGCCGGCGGAAACATCCGGGTGGACAATATCCAAATCGCCAGATCCTTTCCTCTTTTCAAGTTAAATCTCGACAAGGAGTAGGAAGCCAATGCTCCGAATACAATGGACAAAAAGGTGGATACAAGCGAGACAACCACACTGTTCCACAGCAGGCTGCTGAATTGATTTGACGATCCTTTACTTGAAAATAAAGACCCGTAGTTCTCAAAGGTCGGAAGAAAGAACCACACCGGCGGTAAGGCTTGCGCATCCCAGGATGTTTTTAACGACGTTAACACCATCCACGCCACCGGGAAGATCGCGACAAACAGAATAATGTAAGTCAATAGATCCAGGAACCGGTTAACCGCGGTTTTCTTTGTTTTATACGGTAAAATTCCCATCATATCATCCCCAATACTATGTAGATCGGATCGATTGAATTATTTTGGCGTTTCCCTGTAAAGAAACCGGATAAACTGAGAGGTAATCAAAATGACCATAATTAAGAACAGCCAGGAAATCGCCGAAGCATACCCTGTCTCCCAGAACTTGAACGCTACACGATAAACGCGCAGGCTCAATAATTCCGTACTGATCCCGGGTCCTCCATTCGTTAAGGTCCAGACCACATCAAAGGACTTGAAGGCATCGATCATCCGGATTAACAGCACGACCAGAATCACGGGCTTTAACTGCGGAAGGGTGACATGCCAAAACAATTGCCATGGCGAGGCCCCGTCCATCCAGGCGGCTTCCACCGGATCGTCAGGCAAAGATTGCAGTCCCGCGAGCAAAGAAAGCACCATAAAAGGAGTCCACTGCCAGACATCGACCAGAATAACGACAGGCATGGACAGCGTATGGTCTCCAAGCCAATTCGGACCTGTGATGCCGAACCACGAGTTCAAATAATGATTAATAATGCCGAAATCGGTATTAAACAGCCATCGCCACATGAGACCAACCGCTACCGGTGTGGCCATCATCGGCAGAAGCAGCAGCATCCGGATCACGGTGATTCCTTTCATTTGGCGGTTTAATAACAGCGCAATCAGAATGCCGAGCACAAACTCCAAAAAAACGGCGCAGCCCACATAAATCAGCGTGTTGATGAATGAAGCCTGGACATCGGGGTCGGTTAAAGCGCGGGTGAAATTATCCAGCCCGACAAAGCTCCACTTCTCTGGTTCCGTAGCTTTATAATTAGTCATACTGGTCAGCAAAGAAAAGATGAACGGGACAATGGTCATGGAAATCAGAACAACCATGGCCGGAACAAACAAAAGGTATTTCAGCTTACTCTTATCTTGATTTCTCATGAGGGAATTTCAACTCCGTTTAAAGCGGACGCTTGTCGCCGAATGTTCATGCTCATGCGTCCGCTGGGATTCAACTTAATAACCTGCTTGCTTCATCAGGGTTTCGACTTGTTTGGCGCCATCGTTCAGCGCCGTCTTCGCATCCTTTTTACCGGACAAATAATCGCTGACTGCAATTTGGACAGCTTCGGAAACCTGATCATAATTCGTAATTCTCGGACGGCCCACGCCCACTTTTAGAGATTCGCCGAGAACCTGGTAGTACTCTTTAAGAGATGCCTCGGGCAAAGACTTCGCAGCTTCATATGCGGATTTTCTCGTCACGTGCTGGTTAAATTTCAAGTAGCCTTTTTGAGCCTCCGGGCTTGTCAAATATTCCGCCAGCTCGTAAGCGCCTTGTTTGTTTTTGGAATATTTGCTGATGCCAATCCCCCAAGATCCGAAGTGCGGCCCTCTCACAAGCTTATCGCCGTCTTTTACACCGGGGAATACAAAGTATCCGGCTTCGCCTTTTACTTTGGGATCCAGCTTCATATCGTGATAATTCATCCCCATGGCCACTTGTCCGGAGCCGAAGACGGTCGCCACTTCATCCCAGGTGTATGTCAGTACGCCAGGAGGCGTCACTTTATGCTGGCCGATCCAGCTGCCGTAGGTTTCCAGCGCTTTTACTCCCTTTTCATCATTGAACACCGGCTTCAGATCATCGTCAAAGACTTTCCCGCCAAAATCACTTAAGAACGACTTGAAGTCAACAAAATTGGCTTCATGCTTCTTCCCCATCAAAGTCGTACCGTACAGATCGATTTTGCCGTCGTTGTTGGTATCGCGGGTGAAAAATTTAGCGATATCCAGATACTCATCCATCGTTTGGGGAACGGTTAATTCACGGTTGTACTGCTTTTTAAATTCTTCCTTGTTGTTCGGATGGTTAAAAAGATCCTTTCTGTAGCTCACGGTCAACACATTGGATTGAACCGGAAGGCTCCAGATATCGAATCCCTGTGAAACAATGTTATCCAGATGAATCTCATCCATTTGTGGTGGATTGGCTTGCGGCGCATCTTTTTTGAATACAGAAGTATCCAGAAACGCTTTGGCGATAAAATCATCCAGCTTCAACGAATCCGGCGATTTCGTAGACTTTATATAAGAAGTCATGGGTTCAATGTGCTGGATAATTTTGGGCATCCATGGCGTATCGATCGCAATCAAATCATAGTGGTCGCTCTTTTGGGCCAGTTCCGAAAATACTTTCTCTTGAAGGTTGTTATATGGGAATGTATTCACTTCAATCCGAATGCCCGTTTGCTCTTCGTATTTTTGCGCGGCGTCGATGATAGCCTCCGAGCCTGCCTCGACCGTAGCATATAACACTTTCAACACTTGGGGTTTCCCGCTATCGGCCGCATTTCCGTTTTGCTCATGGGCAGGCGGTGCAGCTTCAGAACACGCTGACAAGACCATCATCATTGAAAGCACAAGTATTGAAGCCGTTTTCATTTTTCTCATTTTGCATTACCCCTTTTTATTTGTATTGTCCACATCAACCCATTGGCCTGTGGCATGACTTTCCAGAATGGCATCGATAATACACCTTCATTCGGTTTCTCTCGATGCCCGATCCACAGCTTCTCGGGTTCCTCCTGATTCCAAAACGCGGAGCTTTTGCTTCCATTGATCTCAAAGCTTAACCTATTTTTGCGTCCGGCGCTGACTTGGGAAACCGTAAAAACACCTCTGGTTCCATCTTCAAAGCGCAGCAGCACGCTCGCATAATCTTCCGTATGGATCAGGGGATGACCATCAATTGTAATCCGTCTCGTACAAAAGCCAGTCCTGCAAATAGCTTCCATGCACGACTCTACCTTTCCGAAATAATCCTAACATGAAACAGTTAACCGTTTACAATATGAGTATAGAAAATCCGCGCATGCGAAAACAGCGGAATAATTTAGCCGAAGGGGAGAATTTTTTAACCTGCAGGGTTTACTCCGTTTCATCGCCTGTATTGACGAATCCATTGCCTCTGCGATACTCTGAAGGCGTTAAGCCGAATTCTTTTTTAAACAAGGTTCGGAAATAGCGGTAATCCATATAACCGATTGCTTCAGAGATTTCATTGATTTTTTTGTCCGTTTGGAGCAGCAAAGTCTGCGCATGCCGCAATCTGCTGCGGATCATATATTTGACAAAATTCATACCAGTTTGCTGTTTGAAGATGCGGCTTAATGTGACGGGGTGAACGCCTACGGCGTCGGCCACCATTTCGAGACTGAGATTCGGATCGCGGGAAGTATCGACCAATTGAAGCGCTTGTCTAAACCAGCTCAAGCTCGATTGATTCTCCAGCTGCGTCAAGGCGCGGACACCATCCAAAACAAACTTCCAAATCTTTTGCTTCAATTCGCTCCACGTCTTGTGCTTGCTAACCCACTGAGTCCAATAATGGATTTTTTCTTCTTCCAATACAATTAGTTCGTTTTTACTGGTGAGTCCTTCGTCAAGCAAGGCCATCAGGTTCACACACTCTTTCTTGAGTTGGTGAAACTCAAGCTCCTCCAAGCTGTTCAACCAATGGTCAAGCGCTGCTTCCAGATGCGGAATGTCTCCGATTTTGGCATACGATAAGATGTGCTGCCGCAAGGATACAGCTTTCCTGGCCGCCTCTTTGCCGTTCTTTTCCAAGGCTGCCTCCCCCCGTTCCCGCTGCCCCTCAAAAAAACGCTCACTTTCCCATTGCTCAATTCCGGCTGTGATACTGGACAAAAAATCGTGCTTCTCTCGGAAACTCGTCCTGTTTTGGCCCGAGGGCGTGTGAACCACCACACCGCCATAGTCAAAATTGACGGAGAAAGATAATAAGATGCGGTCGGGATGGCTTTCCCATGTCTTGCATAGTTCTGCAGGATCGCCAAAAAGAATTTCCTTCCACTCCCGCTCATCGAACCATAGGCCGGTATTATAACACTTTAGATTATGAACAAATACATATTGGTTGGATAATTTGACAAGCACCGATTCCATTTCCTTCAGCAGCAAAACGTCCATCTCCAGCTTTACTTTCTCAACGACTTCCCGCAGCTGCTCGCGGTCCGCCGGCTTTAACAAGTAGTCGACAGCACCATACTGCAGCGCTTTACGCGCGTATTCAAAATCGTCATAGCCCGATAAAATAACAACCTGCATGGTCGGGTAAGTTCTTTGGATCGAACGAAGAATCTCCAGACCGTCCATTTCCGGCATCCGTATATCCATAAAGACAAGGTCCGGTTTCACCAGCGAAATTTGTTCCAGGGCCATTTTGCCAAACCCGACATCAAAGATCTTGGCAGAGGGAAAAAGCATTGTTAATTTATATATAATGCTTTCGCGCACTTCTTTCTCGTCATCGGCAACACATATTTTCATAGTTCATCTTCAGCTCCTTACAAGGATTTTGTTAGAATTTGTCGAATAAGAACAACCACCAGTACAAAGAGGGGAAATGATTCCATGCTGCCATTATTGCAGTCTGTTCAACGGTGGATAGGCTATTTATCGCTTAAATATAAACTGTTCATCCTTCTGGTTTCAATTTCTATTTTTCCCATCTCCCTGGTTAGCTACAGCTCCCAGCATTTTATGTTTCGTTCCAGTACGGAGCATTCGGCATCCATTTCTTCACAGTACGTTCAATTTGTCTCCCATGATATCACAAGTTATTTGCAGGATTTGAGCCAATCCTTCGATTCGTTGCTGACCAATCCCGACTTCCAGAAATTTTTGGAGACACCCGACGATGATTTGGTTCAGCAAGCCAATTATATTATTAATTTTCGTCCGGTTCTAAAAAATTCCCTTCAATTCTGGAACGAGGTGCTCGGTGTTCTTTATCTTGACCAAATGGGAAAATCGTATTTTGAATCGTATCAGAAGCGCCTTAACTATGAATACTCTTTTCAAGAGAATCATATCTACAGGTCGTTTTATCAAATAAACAAACAAGAATTAATCGCTCCTCATCCGATGGATTATATCCAAAACCCAAGAGAAAACGTTTTCTCTCTTGTCCGGCCCATCGTTAATTTGCGTACAGGACAGATCAATTCCTGGTTCGTGATCGAGATTCGGGAGGACAAACTGAAAAGTATGCTAAGCGGAAGCAATTATGGGCAGGACGGGTATCTTTTACTATATCAACCTTCCAGCGGTACGGTCGTTTCCAATTTCAGCATGCATTCCACCCTGCTGCAGGATTTTCAGACTTCACTGGCTTTAGATCCTGATCAAAACAGGGAATTTATTTTCAACTCCGATAACGTGAAGTATCAAGCTGTCTATGCAGATATCCCTTACGGCCATTGGAAGCTGGTATGGATGGCTCCGCTCAGCAGCATTACGAAAGGCGTTCAGCAATCCACTCAATTGACCATGCTCATTGCCGTGGTCAGCTTGATCATCGCTTTGATTATTGCATTCCCTGTCATGAATAGCGTCCTCCGGCCGCTGTTTAAACTTAAGGGAGGGATTGTAAGTCTGGGCAGAGGGGCGTACGTTCCGATTCAGATCAAATACAGCAACGATGAAATCGGATTTTTGATACAAAGCTATAATCAGATGCTCGGTGAGCTGCAAAGAATGGAGCAGGAAGTGTTTGAATCCAGGGTAAAAGAAAAAGAGAGGGAGCTGCTGCAGCTGCAAGCTCAGATTAATCCTCACTTCCTGTTCAATACACTCGAAACGATTGAGTCTTATGCTGTCAAAAACAATGGAGAAGCGGTTGGCGAAATGGTGCAATCCGTGTCCCGGATGATGAGATATAATGTGAGAAACGATGGAGGATGGGCTCCGGTAAAAGAAGAAATGGCCTATATCCGAAATTTCCTTAATATCCATCACTATCGAAACGGCAAGGATGTGATGGCGAAATTCGACGTAGATTCGGCTGCAGCAGATATTCCAATTATGAAGCTGAGCATACAACCCTTTGTAGAAAATGCGATTAAATATGGATGGAGCCCGAGCATGGGCGCTGAGGAATTCCTGTTGACCGTTACAGTGGAGTTGACAGAGGGGACGCTTCATATCGATGTTCGTGATACAGGAACCGGCATACCGGCACATATTCTGGACAAGATTACTCGATTGATTCATTCGAAGGGAGAAATCGTCGATCCTTATTTTCAGAAGCACACAGGCATTTACAACGTATACCGCCGGTTTCTGCTGGCCTACGGAGACTCGGCAGACTTTAGGATCACTTCCCATCCGCATCAGGGAACCAGGGCGGCAATCCGCGTACCCTATCGGAGGTCACAGCACAGCATGTCTGAATCCTCCAAAAAAAAATAAGGTGGAAAAGTCGCCAGCTTCAGGCTATCTAACGGCTTCTCCATGGACGGTTTAATCCGCTCTTTCATCCATCTCCCTTATGATCTGTTTCAGCGGGCTGGAGAACGGGTTACGGAATGTAGCCTCAGCATACCGTTCCCCGGAATTATACGTAATAATTACTAATTGATAGCAGCAGTATCCGCTCCATCCGTCAATAACGAAATCCATTGCGCTGTCTAAAATGAAACAACCTTGGTTCAATGGAATACTTGAACCAAGGTTGCCCTCTTCGTTCATACCATGCTCCGCCGCTTTGGCAAGATCCGACCAATCGTCCTGTGCATCGTTATACCGATCTACTGAATGAATCCTTTCTCCATGGCGGTCGCCTTTTCCCTCAGCACATAATATTTCAACTTCGCTGCCTCCAGCGAGGCTTCGCTTTGGCGCACTTTGAGCTCGAACTTCCGGAGATCGTGGCGGGATATGACGCCGACCTCATAACGGAACTTCATCCTGCTCAGGTCCGCCTTCGCTTCCTCGGCATTGCGCTCTTCTGTCAAATAGGACTGATAAGCATTTTTCGCTTCCGTGTAGGTGGCTTGAATTTTTTTGGACAGCTCCAATTGCATCTGCTTGTTTTTCGTTCCCGCAATCGCATAATTCACGGCCAAACCGCCTTCTCCATACACGTTTTGAGTGACGGAATTATCGCTCTGCCACGCTGCTTCATCTATGTTGTTGGCACTCATTTTCATTTGGAACGAATGCCTTAATAACGTCTCCGTATCCACTTCGACAATCGGCGCTGTAGACAGGTCCTCAATCTCTTTCAACTCCAGATTCGGATCATACGCAATTCCGATATCGAAGGAAAGCTGCAGCAAGGCGAGCCGGTAGTTTTGGTTTAATATCGTCAGCTCATCTTTATGCTTTGCCAGCGCTCTTTCCGCTGCCAGCACATCCTCGGAAGAAGCGAGGCCCTCCTCCTTAAACAGCGTCGCTTTCCTGAGTTCCTGTTCCAGCAAAGTCTGATATTCCTGCATGAAGGCAATTTGCTTCTTCATCCCGAGCAGCTGCACGTACTGAGCGATCGTCTGAAGACGTATTCCTTCCCGTGCCTCTTCCTGCTGCAGCCGGGTGTTGCGCTGGTCCGTTTGCAGCTGATGGGCTGCCGATTTCATTTGTTCCCTTTGCTGATGAATCATTTGGTTAATCCCCGTGCTCATGGCGCCCATCCCTTGAATCAACTGATTGACGGCTTTATTCGTCACGGTCGTCATCGGACCGATCCACAAGTTCTCCTCCGGCTTCAGCTGCACGCCTTGGGCATTCATAGCCGCGATCATTTCTTCCGGGGTATCGGGAAGATGTGCGCCTGTAACCAGAGAACCGTGCAGCGAATCGCTTTGCTGCTTCAAATCGTTTTCCTTGGCGTTCAACGCCGCATATTTCAACTGCAGCAGCATCAAGTTGTCGGAGTCTTCCAAAGCCCGTTTCAGTACGGCGGGCAAATCGATGGACGATACGAAATCCAAATCGTTCGCAGAAACATAAACCTGCCGATCGAGCTCTTCATTTGCTCCGTCGGCCAATGCCGCTGTTTGCACACCGGACAACATTAACAGAGCTGCGCATAAACCGGCCATCGTCTTTTTCATCTCTCATATCTCCTCTATCTATTTTTAAATCGTCAAGCTTGTTGAATCGGAGGAACGGGGCGCATTCAAGCCTGGCTCTGCCTGCAGCTCCTCCTTCTTCCGGAACACCAGAAACCGGGTCAGCAGCAGTGCAATAAAATATGCGACCATTCCCATCATCGCCATGGCCAAACAATCACGCCATATGACGGAGAATTCGTTGGCCTTTACAAGGACGTTCCGGATGGCATCCAAAAAATACGTCAGCGGCAGCATATGCCCTACCGCCTGCAGCGCTTTGGGCATCGCCTCAAACGGCCAGGTGAAGCCGGAAAGCAGAAACGACGGGACGGCGATCAGCATCGCCGTTTGTGTAGCTCCCAGCTGATTGGCGGAGATTAGACTGATCAGATACCCGATGCCGCTGACGGCGAACGTGAAGCAGAGCACGGTAAGGAAAACCAGGGCAGCGCTGCCTGCGAACGGAGCTTGATAAACATACAATGCAATGCACAACGCAACGGTCGTATTGAACAGATTGATCAGAAAGTAAGGAGCCGTTTTCGCATATGCCAATCGCCATGGCTCCCGCCGCCAATAGGCAAACCGCTGCCAGGTCCCTTGATCCTTTTCCCTCGTTATCGCCAAAGCGATACCCAGGAACAGGACCTGCTGCAGAATCGCTCCGATTAAGCCGTATATCATAAAATCGCTATAATTTACCGTGGGATTATATAAAATGCGGTATCTGTAAGGAATCGGAGACAGCGTATGGAGAACCTGCTCGTCCTGCAATCCCTGCTGCAGCTGCAGCTTTTTGGCGGAAAGACCCATGCTGAACGTCGTGATGACTTCATTGGCTCCTTTTGTCGCCGTGTTCGAATAAATCATATTACTCCCGTCCACCCAAGTCAGCAGCGGAAGCGTTTGGCCCTGCTTTAAACTCGCTTCGAAGCGGTCGGGGATGAATAAACCGACCTGCGCTTCTCCCGAAGCCAGCGCTTGTTTCACCTCCTCTTCCGAATGTACCCTTTGGGTAATGCGAAACGTTTCGCTTTCATCGAAGGCCTGGATGATCTGACGGCTAAGCGGACTTTGATCGTCATCCATCACGACGGTGCTCAATTCCGTTACCTTGTGATGCGTATAAATCGCCCCGAACAGCAAGGTATACATCACCGGTACAATAAACAAGATAGCGAATAAACGCCGGTCCTTCACAATGCTTTTCCATTCATCGGCGATGACGACGCCTACCTTCAAGTCCATGACTGGATCACCCTTCCGTTGCCCCGATCCACTGCAGCGTCATTCCGACTGCAGCGCCCTCCGGCATTTGCCGAAATCCAACTTTAACGGCAAACGATCGAACGTCGGTTTGTCCCGCGGTTTGCGTCGCTTTTTTGACCGCAAAATCAGGTGCCGCGGATATGGATTGAATCGTACCTTCCACCTCTTGTCCTGTGGCGATCAGCTTCATCCGAATGTTGTCCCCGGCTTTGAATCCGGCTACGCTGGTTTCCGTCATATAAAACTTGGCCCACGGCGTATCTGTCGTTTGAATCGTAAAAATCGGGAATCCGGAGCCGACAAGCTCGCCCGGCTGCGCAGTTTGCGATATAATGACCCCGTCGCTGGGCGCGGTCAGTTCCGTATAGCCGACATAAACTTGCGCCTCTGCTTTGGCGGCCTTCGCCTGCTTTTCGCTCGAAGCGGCCGACTGCAGCGCACCCTGCGCTTGCTTAATGGCGGCTTCGGCCGCGGCTACGTCCCCTTGCCGAATAGCGACCTGCTCACGGCCCGCCTCAGCAAGCTGAAGCGCCGCTTTTGCCTGTTCCAGCATCGCTTCGGCGGCGCGGATTTCTTCTTCCCGAGGCCCCTGGTTTACCATTTGGAGCTGCTGCTCAGCCAGTTCTACCTTGGTCTTTGCCTCCTGATAGCTGACCTGGACTTTATCCACCTCCGCTTTGGAAACAAGTCCTTCCTCCAGCATCGCATTCATCCGGTTCAAGTTTTGTTCTGCAATCTCGTACACTTCTTTTGCCGCCTGGTATTGAATCTCCGCCTGCTTCTTTTCCTCCGGGCGGGCACCTTGACGTAATCCGTCCACTTTGGCCTGAGCCGCATCAACCGCCGCTTTCGCTTGCGCGATTTGCTGCTCCACCGTCTCCGACGTCACCGTTACCCCGGCTGCCGCCTGCTGCTTCTTCGCCTGCGCCGCCGCCTTTGCGCCTTGCGCTTCTGCGATCTTGCCCTGAGCCAGCGCAACTGTAGCATCGGCCTGAGCAAGCTTGGCTTCCAGCTCCGAGCTCTGCAGCCTTGCCAGAACCTGGCCTTTTTGGACGGTATCTCCTTCGTGAACAAGGATTTCAGTAATCCTTCCCCCCAACTTGAAGCTCGCGCTGACCGCATTCGTTTCAATGTAAGCCGTAGGAAGGGCCGATGATTCGGCCTGTGCATTACCCGCCGTGGGATGCGTACTGAGCAGATAACCGCCCGTACCGATAGCCAGTGCCATTACAATAAATATCATGGGTCGAATAAAGCGCATGAATATCCCTCCAGCTTAATGTTGTTGCCACTGCCACTGCATTTAAGCAGAAAAACAGATACTTATACAATCATAAGAATTAAAATATTACGAATTGACCGTATTGTTCATTTGGTCATTATGCTCCAAAAAATAATCCTCCTTTACAGAGGATCCTAATTCGGCTTGGCCAACAAGCCTTCGGACAATAATAACTGCATATATTGCTTGATCTGCTCTTTATTCAGCGGCTCATGGGTCTGACTCCATTCCGTTGTAAGGGCGATATAAAATTTCAGGAGCATAAAGGAGATGACCCGGGAATCACAAGGCTTGATTTCCCCTTTTTCAATCGCCGCCTCGATTTCCTGCCGCATATATTCGAGGACCAGATTCTCCAGCCTTTTGATGCCCTCCAGCGCCTGAACGGTTCCGATATCGCGAACTTCCTGGGCCAACTTGACGAACAGCTCGTGATCGGCCCTGAACTCCAGCAGCGCATCCAGTACCCGGATCAGGTTCTGATCGAATGTGTCCTCCCGCTTGATCGCCCTCTCGCAAACTTCCTTCATTTCCTGAAGGGCCTTGCGCAGGATTTCGTCAAACAGTTCTTCTTTCGTTCTGAAAAAGGTATAGGTTGTTCCTTTCCCGACATTCGCAATTTTCGCCACCAGCTCCATCGTCGTCGCTTTATAACCGAACTGGGCGAACGATTGCGTAGCGGCAGCCAGTATCATTTTACGACGATCGATCGTTGACATCAGAATAACTTCCTTCCCTTTTCCCGTTTGAATTTGACCGTTATTCATTTTTGGTCATTTGGTCATTATTTACTTTACCATGATCTTCCCTTGATTGCAATAAGTCTGCAGGAGGAACGATGCTGCAAATGATTTTTTAACACATGTGAAACCTTTTCCTCTTTTTGTAAGTCTAATGCATAGAAACTATTCTTCGAAAGGAGCTCGTTTGTCCTGTGAAAAAATATGCGGCCATCGTTCTCTTATCTATGCTGAGTCTAAGTATTTGCGGCGCCGCCGCCGCTGAATCCGGGAAACTCTCCAATACCAACGAAAGGAATATGGATCTTCCTGCAGCCGGAGATTTCGAAGCATTCAAACCGGAGAAGGATCTGCTGGTTACGGAATACAAGTTTGAGTGGTCCAAAGAGCAGCTGTACAACTTGCATCGCACGCTTCCCCACGCTTATATACCGTCATTCGTGCTTCAAGACAGCGAATTTGACGGCCTTCAGCCCGTAGGGGTGATGACCAGCTTGCCCGGTGTTAAGGTAGAGAAATTGGACAGTAATGAGGACGGGGTGGACGATCAGCTTCGTCTGTACGTCACCGATCCATCAAGCCTGATTCCGGGAAAACAATATGAAATGACTACCATATGGCGCTATCAGGGAACAGACAATCTGAGTATCCGCATGAGTTCTTTCTTAAGTCACCCGCAGCCGTCGAACGGCATGATAAATAACTTGTGGGGAACAATGGACAGCTTATTCCGCTTCACATGGGATCAAGTGAAAGAACGCCAATGGACGCATCCCGTTCAAAAACAACATCAGGCTGCCGATCATACTCCCATGTACTATGCCAAGCTGAACTGGACCAACTACGCAGCAAAAGATAGCGGAAGGCTGAATGCTAGCTTTCTGCACATTCATTCGCCTGAGCAACTGGAGCAATATAGAGCCGGGCAGAACAAACGATTACATGAGCTTTCCGATGAAGACGGATTTCAGCGATTTGCCGTAACCTACGCCAAGCCGCAATTTCTCACTTACGAACAGCTGTACGATAACTATGATTATCTCGTGACTCAGGTTTATCAAATCGGCAAAAATGAGGACGGGGAGGAGGTCACGATCGTTTCGTTTGATCAGGATCATCGTATGCCCATAGAGCTGCTGCGCGAGAAAAAGATATCCAGTTTTGCCGTAACCGAGTGGGAAGGCATCGCTTATTCGTCGAAGATTAAAGAGCTGGCGGGAACCGCCTACTCCGTGGATACGCCATATCAGAACCATCGGCCTACCGGTATGTTCTGGATAAAAAACAAGTTCGGCAAAGAAGCGTCGAAATAATCCGTATGTAAAGCCGCAGGGCAAGCCGCGGCGGCTTGTCAACCAAGCTCTTGGCAGCATCAGGCGGCGAGCAATCTCGTTAATTGCTTTTCGCCGCCTCCGTCACCTCAAGAAAATGGTTCAGGATTCTCGCGGTTAATCCCCAGATCACACGATCTTTATAATAGTAAAAAAACTCGGGAACGGTTCCTTTTCCCCATTTGTAATTCCGGCCGTTAGGGATTCGATCGTATGGAAAATCTTCACGCGGAGCCACGCTCAGATCCACGTAATGAAGCTCTGGAGCATGGCTCCGCAGGTATTCCATCGGTACGCAAAACACGCTAGCCACTTCATCAGGGTTGGGCCGGATCTGATCATAGTTGGATATCCGCGCCGCAAACGGATAAACGATATGAAATGACGTAATCAAATAGTCCAATGGCCCAATCACTTCAACTTCATGTTGAGCCAGCCCCAATTCTTCACAAGTTTCACGTACGGCTGCAGCCCTTTCATCCTTGTCGCCCGCATCGATCTTTCCTCCGGGAAAGCAAATTTCCCCCGGCTGCCTCTTGAGATGATGCGCCCTTTCTTCAAACAAGATGTTCAGTTCGCCGTTTATTTCAACCAGCGGAACCATCACCGCATATTTTAAAAAGTTTTTATGCCCCATCAGTTCTGATTTTCTATTTTGTAAAGCTTGGTAGACTTGTCTCAAGATGTTCCACACTCCCGGTAAAAATCAAGATCTTACCACCTTATTGTTCATATTATATCGTGTTTGCACTACAAATAACGTTATCTTTGTGAACAAATGGTTTACAAAAAAACGCAAGAGCCGTTCGGGCAAGACAGGCTCTTGCGATGGATCACTTTGTATTGCGGGCCCCAATGCTATTTACAGCTGAAGCTGTCCCTCATCCCCGAATTGAATGCGGACAGGACCCTCCACGAGTTCGATTTTCGGATCGTCCTGAATTTCACGCCATAGGGCTTCGGAAACCCACATCTCGTCAAGATGCAGCGTATTATGAATGATCGCAAGCTTCAAGCTGGAAGGCTCGGCCAGTCTTAAAATGGACAAAGCATTCTTCATCAGTTCTTCATCGGTTTCAAAGGTCATAGGAACCGCCGCGCGCACAACCAGTCCCGAAGTCATGCAGTTCAAATAAGTAGCTTGTCTGTCAATCTTCGAAACCAAGCGCTTCGTCGTATAATCCGCCAGACCGATTCCCGTTGCGTTTCCGTGCGAAGGCTCGGAGAGGTCCAGCACACCCAAATACTGAATGAAAGGCTCCTCTGGCTCGGGGATCCCTTGAATTCGCAGCCGGCCGATAATATTCGTATCCATCCCGGTGCCGCTGTAGTTTTTACCCATTTCTTTCACGATGCAAAGATCCATATGCTTCACCGGAAGCTTCGGCATATAGGATTTGGAGAGAATCAGCAGCTCCTTTTCTCTCTCCCAAAGCTCCGCCTTCGGAATCCCTTCGATCAGCGCCGTTTCCTCGTATTCATTCTCCACAATGGCAATGCCTCCGACGACCGGAACCCGCTCCAGGATCACGCCGGCAATAGCCGGAATAGCGTCAGCGATACGACCGACGCCCAGGCTGTGCACCATCGAAGCTCCCTTGGCCCTGCCCATACCCACAGCCATCATCTTCATCATCCCGCTCTCATACGTCCCGCTAAAGGAAGTATGCGCTTTAATGCGGTTTACCACAATCACTCCGTCTGACGACAGTGCTTCCTCGGCACAATATACAGGCAGTCCCTGAATTCCCTTGGTTGTATGTCCAAGCAGCCGGACTTCACCGGAGCAGGACACAGGAGCTCCTATGTTTTCCGGTGTAATTCCCAAGCTCTCCAGGATTTCTTTCTGTCCTTCAGGCTCTCCGCGGCCATGGCTTCCCATGCAGGCAAAAAGAAACGGCTGCAGTTCCCTGCTTTTGAGCTGAGCAACGATGGAGGTCAGGATCGGCACAATGTTGGTAATTCCCCGGCTGCCTACCGTTATTCCAATGGTTGAACCGGGAGCCGGAGACTGTTGGCCTGGCGGAAACAGCCGGTCTACGGCTTGCTCCACCGCCGCCTCCAAATCGCCAAGCTGCGATCGGGCAAACTTCTGCTTAATCCGATAAACTGAAGGATAATCACTCATAATATGGCAGGGCCCCCTATATAGTCAACTATACAACCATTATATTCCATAGGGGGAAGAAGTAAAATACCCGGATTGCTTCTGTTTTTGATGCCGACCGACCGTACGGACTAATCTGCCTTCTCGCTGGTTCATGCCATAGGACTCAACAGGTTCATCTTGGATTTTTCAAGCGAAAATACAACGACACCGTCACGGCCCAATTCGCAGGTGACCAAGCCTTCTTCTCTTAAATAGATCAAGTGGGCAAGGGTTTCCTGAAGCGCAAAGAGCAGCTGCAAAGGATCCGCATTGCCGGAAAGATGGGCAAACAGCTTGCCGCTTACCTCTTGAGCCGTGCAGGGCCGTTCCAGCATCGGCAATATTTCCCGTAGCCGGTCTTCGTGATGGCGGATCAATTCCTTGGCTCTTTGGTTCCCGTTATTAAAAATATACCGGTGTCCAGGGAGCACCGTATCCATCGGATAGGATTGAATCTTATGCAAGGAGTGGATAAACGCCTTCAATGGATTCGCGTTAAATCCGGGGAAATAGCCCACATTAGGCGTGATTTTAGGCAAAAGCAAATCCCCCGCCAATACCGTTTTGCTCCGGGCGGAATAAAAAATCATATGGCCGTCCGCATGTCCCGGCGTGTGTATCGCTGTATATTCCTCATTGCACCACTGAAACGTGGCCCCTTCTTCAAAGGTCGTAAACTCAGGAAAAGGACTTACATATTTAGTGAATTGTTCTAAATAATCATAAATCTTTTTCCGCTCTTCCGTTCGCATGCCGTGTCTCAGGGCATAGTCAGTAAAGCGTTCCGATTCCTGCTTTTGAATCCATAAATGCTGGACCATCCTTTGGCCTTCCACCGAGATTTTGACGGGCGCTCCCGTATATTCCTGCAGCCAACCCGCCAATCCCATATGATCCGGATGAAAATGCGTCAGTACAATCTCAACGATATCCCGCGGGGCAATATGGAGTTGACGAAGCGCGGTTTTCCAAGCCGATTTGGCTTCTTCCGTATGAAAGCCCGTATCGATCAGATGCCAGCCCAGCGGGGACTCCGCGAGGTAACAATTCACTGTTTTAAGGGGAACCGGAATCGGTATTTCAACCAGATAAAAACCATTGTATAGGTTCATTTCATCACCATGCTCCTTATTTTTAAAAAACCACATGTCGCCGGGAAGCAGAAATTCCGCCCCCTGATCATTGATTTTATTCGATATTTTTTTAATTGTGGGAATTTTTCTATTATAATAAAAATTTCTATAAAATAACAGCCAAAAGAGCCGGCATAAATGACCGGCTCCTGCACTTGATATATCTTTATTCGATTCGTTCGCCTTTATCGTTGTAGCTGTAGAAGCCCCGACCCGTCTTCCGGCCCAAGGTTCCCGCTTCAACCATCTTGACAAGCAGCGGGCTGGGACGGTATTTCGAGTCGTTAAATCCCTCATAAAGCCCTTGCATTGTTGCCAGAAGCGTATCCAGGCCTACAAAATCAGCTAACGTAATCGGGCCCATCGGATAGTTGGCCCCCAGTTTCATGGCGGTATCAATGTCGTCGGGCTTGACGCCCTCCATCACCAAAAAGATCGCCTCATTCATCATCGGCACCAGTACCCGGTTGACAATAAATCCGGGGTAATCCTTGCATTCTACCGGGGTCTTCCCGATATCTTTGGCAAACGCCATCACCGTCTTCAGCACTTGGCCTGAAGTCAGCAGTCCTGGAGTGACTTCCAGCAGCCCCATGACCGGCGCCGGATAAAAAAAGTGGGCCCCGATCACCTGCTCGGGTCTGCGAGTAGCCGCCCCCAATGCAGAAACCGAGAGACCTGAGGTGTTCGAGGCCAGGATCGCTTCCTGGCGCGTGACTTCTTCCAGCTGCTTGAAAATCTTTTTCTTTAGCTCCAAATGCTCGGGAACGGCTTCAATCACAAGATCGGCATCAGCCAGAGCCCTCATGTCCGTTTCGGTTTTCAGCCTGTTTAGCGCAGCCTCTGCCTTTTCCGGCGTCATCTTTCCTTTTTCCGCCTTGCGATCCAGCATGCGCTTGATATTAGCCAAGCCTTTGTGCAGCTGTTCGCCGGAAATGTCCACCCAGACGACGTCATAGCCCGCCTCTGCAACCACCTGCGCTATGCCCGAGCCCATCAGTCCTGCACCAACCACGCCTACATTGCCTATCTTCACTGCATCTCTCTCCTCTTTCCATGTTTCATCTGAACGCAGCACCTTAAATGCCGATCGACATAAATTTCGTTTCGAGGAAGCTTTCGATGCCTTCTTTACCGCCCTCGCGTCCGAGCCCGCTTTCCTTAAACCCGCCGAACGGCGCCTGCGCCGTGGAAGGGGCCCCGTCGTTAATGCCGACAATGCCGAATTCCAGCTTCTCCCCGACTCTAATGGCACGTGAAAGGGATTCGGTAAATACATAAGCGGCTAATCCGTAAACGGAATCGTTCGCCATGCGAATGCCCTCTTCTTCCGTTTTGAAGGTGACGACCGGCGCCACAGGCCCAAACGTTTCCTCCTGCATGATGCGCATGTCCGCCGTTACTCCGGATAAGACGGTAGGCTGATAGAAATAGCCCGCATCCTCCTCATCCGACTGATGAAAACCTTCTCCGCCGCAGACAAGATGAGCTCCTTTGGCCAAGGCATCCTGCACATGCAAGCTTACCTTTTCATACCCCGCTTTATCGATCAGCGGTCCGATCACCGTTCCTTCCTCTAAGCCGTTGCCCACCTTCAAAGCGCTTGCTTCCTTTTTGAACAATGCGATAAAACGGTCGGCAGCCCCCTCTTGGACGAGGATCCGGTTAGCGCAAATGCAGGTCTGCCCTGCATTGCGGAATTTGGATGCGATCACGCCCTTCACGGCGCTTTCCACATCGGCATCGTCAAATACAAGGAACGGCGCATGTCCGCCAAGCTCCAAAGAAATATTTTTCATCGTATCCGCAGCCTGCTTCATAAGCAGCTTGCCGACTTCCGTCGAACCCGTAAACGTGATTTTTCTTACGCGCGAATCCTCCATAAAGGCTTTGCCGATCTGAACCGCATCCCCTGTAACCAGATTGGCCACACCTTTGGGAAGCCCGGCCTGTTCAAGCAGCTGATATAATTTAATGGACGTTAAAGGCGTTTGTTCGGCAGGCTTTAAAATAACGGTACAGCCTGCGGCCAGCGCAGGGGCTATTTTTCTGGTCACCATCGCGGCCGGGAAGTTCCAGGGAGTAATCGCCGCTACGACGCCCACCGGCTGCCGCAAAACGACGACCCGCTTGTTTCTGGCAGAAGCCGGAATCGTACTGCCGTAGACCCTTTTCGCTTCTTCGGCATACCACTCGATAAACTTGGCTCCGTAACCGATCTCTCCTTTGGCTTCGGCAAGCGGCTTGCCTTGCTCCATGGTCAACGTAGCCGCCAGATCATCCAAATTTTGCAAGATCAAGCGGTGCCATGTCATCAAATATTCCGCCCGTTCCTCCGCGGTATGTGCGGACCAATCGGCAAATGCCAGGTGCGCCGCGTCAATGGCGCGAACGGCTTCGGCATAGCCCCCGTTCGGCACGCTTCCCGCGAGTTCTCCCGTCGCGGGATTCAGAACCGGGAAGTATTCCCCGCTGTCCGGTTCCACCCAAGCCCCATCAATAAACATCAATGAATTTTCCATGAATTCCTCACCTTTCATCCCGTTCTGGCCGAACCTGTTCAATAAATTTGACGGTACAAAGCGGTGACATCCTCCAGCCTGGTCAAGCGGGGATTAA
The DNA here is from genome assembly GCF_900099895.1 of Paenibacillus naphthalenovorans. Taxonomy (GTDB): domain Bacteria; phylum Bacillota; class Bacilli; order Paenibacillales; family NBRC-103111; genus Paenibacillus_G; species Paenibacillus_G naphthalenovorans. Next base: position 256,140 of record NZ_FNDY01000001.1, on the reverse strand, counting down.
CCTTGATGTTCCCGCTCTTCATCGCGTCTTGAGCCATCTCGGGAATGGCTTTTTCATACGCTTCCTTATCGATTCCCAGCTCTGAGATCGATGAGGGGATGCCGATGTCTTTTGCCAGCTGACGAACGATCTCGATAGATTTGTAAGATTTTTCCAGTATATTTCCCGATACGGAGGAATCCATGGCTTCCGCAATCCGGGCAAATTTTTCAGGGCAGGCAAGGACATTGAATTCCATAATGACGGGAAGCAAAATCCCGTTGGCTACTCCGTGAGCGATCCCGAAAAAGGCGCTCAGCGGATGACTGATGGCATGCGCGTTGCCCAGCCGGGTATTATTAAACGCAAGCCCCGCATGCAGGCTGGCCAGCAGCATGTTCTCTCTGGCCCGCAGATTCTCCCCATGATATACCGCTTGGCGCAGGTTCGCGCTAATCAGCTGCATCGCATCCAAAGCGAGAACCTCCGAATAATGGAAGGATGCCAAAGACGTATACGACTCGATCGCATGAACCAGCGCATCAATGCCTGTCGCTGCCGTAATTTTTGCAGGAACCGTGACCGTCAGCTGCGGATCGACCACCGCCCATTTTGCTGCTACAAGCACGCCGCCGACCGTCAGCTTATAGTTTCGCTCCGTATCCGTAATCACGGTGAAGGAGGTCACCTCGCTTCCCGTGCCGGAAGTCGTTGGAATGGCCAACAGCGGAGTAATCGGTTTAGAAAAAGTATCGATCCCTTCATACTGGACGATGGATCCGCCATTGGCATGAAGGACGCCGACCGCCTTGGCCACATCGATCGGGCTGCCTCCGCCTACGCCGATCAGCATATCCGCATTCAACCGGCGGCATATCTCTACGGCTTTATCCACCGTCCGTACAGACGGATTAGGCTCTACTTCATCAAACACCTCATAGGTCACCTGAGACAATTGATGGGTTACCGCACGAATCACCCCGGAATTGACGATGCCTTTATCCGTAATAACCAGGACATTCCTGGCCTTGTTTTTGGCTACAAGCTCGGAAACCTTCTCGACGGCTCCGATTCCCCAAACAATTTCGGTTACATTCTTAATGACAGATAGCATTGCAAGCCAACTCCCTCCGCTTATTTGCGTACCGTCAAAGCAGATGTTTGAAAAAATTCATCGGCAATACCCATCGGCTCATCCTTGAAAATCCGTGAATCCATCGTCTTCAGTGTGCCGGAAATGATCGGTTTAAAGTCCATCAGGCCTAAAATATCCCGGTCCATATCTACCCCCGGTGCAATTTCCGTCAGGACCAGACCTTCCTTTTTCAGCTCAAAGACGGCTCTTTCGGTCACAAAGATGACAGGCTGGCCCCGATCCCGGGCATAACGACCACTGAATGTAATCTGGTTTACCCGCTGAAGAAACTTTTTGGCCTTCCCCTCCTTCACAATGCTCAGCTTGCCCTGTTCAATCGCCACTTCAAGCCCTCCGGCCGTGAAGGTTGCGCAGTACACCACTTTTTTGGCCGGTTGAGTAATATCGATGAACCCTCCGCAGCCTACGGTTTTGGTACCGAACCTGCTCACATTGACATTGCCTTCGCGATCGGCTTCGGCAAGCCCCATAAAGGTCACATCGACTCCGCTGCCGTTATAGAAATCAAACTGGTAGCCATGCTCAATGATCGCCTCTGCATTTTTGGTAATTCCGAAATCTATACCTCCCTCGGGGATGCCTCCGATGACCCCGGATTCAATCGTCAGGGTAATCGCCTGATGGATTCCTTCTTCATTGGTAATAGGCCCCACCACATCACCCGGAATCCCCGTGCCTAAATTCACAACGGCATTCGGGAACAACTCCATGACGGCCCGGCGGCCGATAACCTTTCGAACGTTTAACGGCAAGGACCTGCCAGCCGATTCCGGCACCCGCACATCCCCTGAGTACACAGGATCGAAGAAAAACGATGAGGACTGCCGATGCTCTTCCATCGGATTCTCCGCAATGATGATCCCGTCCACATAGATACCCGGAATGACAATTTGCTTCGGGTGCAGATTGCCGCTTTTGGCCAAATATTTTACCTGCACGAACACTTTACCGCCATTAGCCTTGGCAGCTTGAGCTACGGATATCGCCTCCAGCTTGATGGCTTCCTCCTCCATCGTCACATTCCCTTTTTCATCGGCTGTCGTTCCCCGGATGACCGCCACATCAATCGGGTGACTTTTATAATATAGATATTCCTCGTTATGGAGCTGAATGACTTCTACAATATCCTCGCTTTGTTTGGAGCGGTCGTTAATCTTTCCACCCTCCACCCGCGGATCTATAAAAGTGCCCAGCCCCACTTTCGAGAAATTGCCGGGTTTGCCGGATGCCATGGCGCGAAACAGATGTACCAGCTGCCCTTGCGGCAGACAATACGCTTCGACCTCGTTGTTGTGAATCAGCTCCCCCCATTTGGGAGCAAGCCCCCAGTGAGATCCGATGATCCGCTTGACGAGTCCCGGATGAGCCAGACGCTGTATCCCGTTGACCCTGTCGCTTTGACCCGCACCGTGCAGCAAGGTCAAATGTTTCGGATGTCCCGTCTCCAGAAAGCTGCGCTCGATCTCGTTCAGAATGGTCCCGCAGGCCCCCATTAACGTGAATCCGACCGTGGCGAGCGTCGAACCGTCTTTCAAATAAGTCAGTACGTCGTTGGCTTTTACCACTTTATTCATGCGATCACCCCTTCGCTTGCGTTTCTTCTTACCATCACCGTTTGGATGCCTTCCTGTGTGACCGTACCGTCCTGATTGACCAGCTTCACAAAAAAATGAATAATCCCCCGGTCCGGTTTGCTCTTGCTTTCGATTTTTTCCTGCACCGTAACGATCCCGTGAATCGTATCCCCGAAAAAAATAGGCGCTGTAAATTTCCACTGATCAATGTTAAGCAGGGCAATGCCGGTGCCGTCGAATAAGCCCAGGCGAAACATCAGACCATGGGAGATCGACAATCCCAGCAGGCCTTGAGCCAACCGCTTGCCGAACGGGCTCCCTTTGGCAAATTCTTCACTCGTATGCAGCTCGTTCATATCCCCCGACATGGCGGAAAAATAAACGACATCCGTTTCCGTGATGGTGCGTGTGGGCGTACGAAAGGTTTGCCCTATTTGATATTCCTCGAAATAGATGCCAGGCATGATGCGACACTCCTTCCATACCTGTCAATGAAAGCCAAGATAGGCGGCCTTCACTTCGGGATCGACCATCAGCTCATTGCTGGTCCCCGACAGGTTGATCGATCCGTTCTCCAGTACATATCCCCGGTCCGCAATGGATAACGCGATCGGCACATTTTGTTCGACAACAAGCATGGCCATGTCGGAAGAACGGTGGATTTCACCCAGTTTCTCGTACATTTGTTCCACGATGATAGGCGCCAGGCCCGACGATGGCTCATCCAATATAAGCAGCTTTGGCCTTAGCATTAACCCCCGGGCTACGGCGAGCATTTGCTGCTCCCCTCCGGACATCGTTCCCGCCAACTGATCCTTCCTTTCCGCCAGGCGGGGAAAAAGACTGAAAACATAATCCAGGCTTTCCTTACGGCGGGCTTTCGCTTCCTTCACATAGGAACCCAGAATCAGATTATCCAATACCGACATCTCGGCAAACACTCTGCGGCCTTCCGGGACGTGGGCAACCGCCATATTCGCAATATCGTAGGCGTGTTTGCCGATCAGATTGACTCCTTCCAGCTCAACACGTCCCTGAAGCGGAGCCAAGAGACCGCAAATCGTTTTGAGGAGCGTCGTTTTACCCGCACCATTGCTTCCAACAATCGCCACGCACTCCCCTCGCTGTACATTCAAGGATATGCCTTGGAGAGCTTTAATCGCACCGTAGGATACATGCAGATTTTCCACATTAAGCATGCTGTGCAAACCCCTTCCCCAAATAGGCCTCGATGACGGCCGAATTGTTCATGACCTCTTTCGGAACGCCTTCCGCAAGCTTGGCGCCGAAGTTTAAGACGACAACCCGATTCGAGATGGTATTAATGACTTTCATCACATGTTCTATCACCACAAGCGTAACGCCGGCGTCTTTGACCTTCCAGATCAATTCGATCGCTTCCTCCACTTCCATGGCGTTTAATCCGGCCAAAGCTTCATCCAAAAGCAATAATGCAGGTTCGGTAGCTAAGCTTCTGGCAAATTCCAGTCTGCGTTGATCAATGATCGAAAGCGTGCGGGCTACAGCGTGTTTTTTATCACCCAGTCCTACAAATTCGACCATCTCCAGAGCCTGCTGCTCGGCACGCCGGGGATTCGGCGTGTTCAGGAAAGCGCCCACCATCACATTCTGCAGCACAGTCATATCCCCGAAAGGGCGGGTCACTTGAAACGTACGGCTGAGCCCTTTTTTGCAGATTTCATTGGGAGATAACCCGGTAATGTTCTGGCCGTTCAGCTTCACCTCTCCTGTATCCGGGGAATATACTCCTGTGATGAGGTTAAAGGTTGTGGATTTCCCTGCACCGTTAGGCCCGATCACCCCCAGGATTTCGCCTTTATTGACATGAAAGCTCAAATCATTAACAGCCAGCAGCCCCCGAAACCGTTTCGACAAGTGGTTTACCTCCAGAATCGGTTGACTCATCTTTGACTGCCTCCCTTCGCTGCTTTTCCGCCCGGAAGAATATCAAGAAGCTTCGTGTACAATTTGGCCAGGGGTCTGATTAAACCGTTGGGCAGTACGATAACCACGATAACCAAGATAATACCGTACAAAAAGTAATTGAGTCCTTGAACCGAGCTGAAGCCCAGCCAGTCGGTGATCGTAATTGCAATCTCAATGAAAGGCTTCATGACGATAGCGCCGATGACCGGCCCCATGACCGTACCTAAGCCGCCAATAATCGATACCATGGCAAACTCAACGGACAAAGGAATGTCAAACACCGATTTGGGCTCGATGAAATACATATACTGCGCGTACAATGTGCCGACCATGGACATCGTAAACGCACTGATCGCCAATGCGATATGCTTCACACGCGGAATATTCACGCCTACCGCTTTCGCCGCCTGATCGTCCTGCCCCATGGCCACCATATAATAGCCCAGACGGGAGCGTTCGATTTTTTTCACAAGGAAGAGCATCCCCACAAGAAACGCGAGAAAAATATAGAAATAAGGCAATTTGGTGGAAAACTGGAGCATCAGAAAGGATTCCATGTAAGGAACGGACAGACCCTCTGCTCCCCCGGTAAAGCCACGGAATTTGGTTACCAGCAGCAAAGCGACCTGGGAGAACACGATTGTTGCAATCGCAAAGTAATGGCCTCTTAGCTTCATTAGGCTCATTCCCATCACAAAACCGACAATAACCGAAAAGATTCCGCCGACCAGCATCCCGATCCATGGACTCACATTCAGCTTGACCAGCAATAACGTGGACGTATAAGCGCCAATCCCGAAGAAAAGCGCATGTCCGATCGAAACCTGCCTGGCATATCCGCCGAATATATTCCAGGAAACACCCGCTATGGAGAAAATCAAAATCATATTCAGTATATTTTGATAGTATTCGTTCACCGCCAAGGGGACCAAAGCGAACAGAATAAGTGCGATAACGGGTACGTACACCCTGGGCTCCGTAAGAGAAAACCGTTTCAAACCGGCCGTATCGGCCAGGTTGATTGACGCGTTTGATTTCATCGCCACGGCATCATTGAATTGCTCTTTTTGAAGGCTCATCTTATGTCGCTCCCTTTGAAGAGAATAGTCCATTGGGTTTGATCATCAATACAACAAGGAAAAGGATAAAGGCTGCAAGAAGACCGGAGTTTGCGCTAATATACTGAATGCCCATCGATTCGGCGATCCCCAGAATGAGTCCGCCTACAAAGGCTCCTTTTAAATTCCCCAGCGCGCCAAGAATGACAACAATGTAGGCCATGAGCCCAAAATGCGCTCCGGCAAGCGGCTGTACATACTGAAAAGTACCGATGGCCGTGCCGGCCGCACCTGTGAGAGCCGCCGATATGCCTGCTGCGATTAAGAAAATACGGTTCGTATTGATCCCCATCAGCATGGCGGTTTCACGATCCAATCTTGCCGCCTTCATCGCCTTGCCCAAATCGGTTTTGGAGAGGAAGAGGAACAGCAGCGCAGCCATGACGATCGAAAGCACGAAAGCGACCAGCATATTGACGGGAACAACGAACTCACCGAACCGGATTACGCTCTCTCTCCAGCCGAAATTAATGGCGCGGGTCGTTGACCCGAACATCATCAGGGCACCATTCTGTAAAGCCAGCTGCAGTCCTACGGTCAAAAAGATTTGCGTTAGCGGGGGCGCCTTCATGATGTGCGTAAACAAATATTTCTGAATGACGACCCCGACGATAAACATGGCCGGAACCGAAATAAATAAGGTGACCAGCGGATCCATTCCGCTAAAGACCCAAACCCAGTAAGACGTGTACATCCCTAGCATAACGAATTCGCCATGAGCGAAGTTTACAATATCTACGACTCCAAACAGCAGCGTTAATCCGATACTGATCAGGGCATAGATTCCGCCGATTAATAGTCCATTGATCAGCACCTGCACGAATAATTCCATGATCTCACCGCCTGTACAGTTTCAGTTTCGTTTCATCTGGCCGGTCATCTTCCTTGCCTGACGGGGAGAGGAAAGTCCCCCTCCCCCGGTTTCCTTACTTAAATTGGGCCTTTGCATCGGATTCAGGATAAATCGTTTTGGGAATTCCTTCCTGCCATTGAATCAACACCGGATACACATTCTTATTCCATCCGGTCTGGTCAAATTCGATATTGCCGCCCGGCATGATGTTCCCTTTATCATCTTCTTTTAATTGCAGAGAAGCTAAGGCTTCACGGATTTTTTGCGGGTCTGTGGACGCCGCTTTTTCAATCGCATGTGCGATGACCCACGTAGCCGAATAAGCTTCACCGGAATGTTCTGTGATAAACTCGCCGTTCTTTTCGGTGTAGCGCTTGTTGATATCCTCAATACCCGGTTTGTTCAGGTCCAGGTTCCAGGAGGCTACGGAAACAACGCCTTCTGCATCTTTGCCTAATTCCTTGTAGAATTCAGGCATCAGATAGCCGGCCCCTCCGCCAACGGTCGTAATGTTCAGGCCCAATTGTTTAACCGTTTTTTGGATCAGAATCGCATCCTGCAGATAAGAGACCGGGAACAATATTTCCGCTCCGGAAGCTTTGATTTTGTTTACCAGAGGAGCAGCGTCGGCGAAATTGGCATGATACGGCTCGGAAAGCACGACCTCAAGCCCTAATTCCTTGGCGGTTTTGCTTAGTCCCTCTGCAGTCGATGTGCCATAGCTGGTTTCTTCGAATACAATGGCAACTTTGGGTTGCTTGCCAAGCTTTTCTACGAGATACTCCTTCGCAAACTTCACCTGGGTGTTTCCGAACATGGAGCCTTTCGGTGAAATCTGGAACAAGTATTTCATTCCACGGGATGTTAAATTATCCGATACGGAAGCGGTTACAAAAGGGATTTTTGCTCTCTCCGCCACTTCGGATGTGACCAGGGATAACGAACTGGAGTAATCTCCTGTCAGCGCCGATACCTTTTTGTTTTGAATCAGACGCTCCGTTGCCGATTTTGCCGTTTCCGGTTTGTCACCCGGATCTACGATTTCCAATTTAATTTTGGCGCCGCCAAGCGATTTAATTCCTCCGGCCGCATTAATATCTTCGGCAGCCAGTTCAACCGCCTTCAAGGCTGCGCCGCCTAAACGGGCCAAGCTTCCCGATGTGGGATAAAGCACCCCAATCAACACTTCATCCGCTTTCGCGCCTTCATTCGACGCCCCTCCGGCAGCATTCGGAGCGGAAGAACCCGAGCTCCCGGCACCGCATGCCGCCAAGCTTGCTGCCAACAGACCGGCAAGCGATACTGCCGTTGCTTTCTTAAACCACATTTTCATTCAGAACCCTCCCCAATTTTTGGTCTGCTTGATCTTTATCTTTATTACATTGGGCTGCGAGATGCATAAGACCCAAAGAATAAATTCGTTCATCCATTAATCTAAGATTGGGAGAAACCTGAGGAGCGAATTCCATTTGATCCAATACATTTTTTTTCAAATCGATCCCCGGAGCAATCTCGATGAGCTCCATTCCCTGATCCGTCAGCTGAAACACCGCTCTTTCCGTTACAAAGAGAACCGGTTGTCGATGAGCCGTTGCAAACTTCCCGTTGAAGGTAATCTGCCGGACCATGTGAACGAACTTTTTCACTCTTCCTTCGCGCTTGATCCGGACCAGGCCGTTCTCCACTTCTATGACAAGCCCGCCTGTGGTAAAGGTGGAACAAAATACGACCTTTTTAGCGGTTTGGGTGATATCGATAAACCCCCCGCACCCCGGAGAACGATGTCCAAACTTGCTTACATTCACATTCCCCTCACGGTCGATTTCACCCGCCCCCATAAAGGTGATATCTACGCCACAACCGTTGTAATAATCGAACTGGTATGAATTATCAATGATCGCTTCGGCATTTTTAGCTACGCCGAAATCGCCTCCGCCAATGCTTATCCCGCCAATGCTTCCCACTTCAATGGACAAAGAGAGCTGGCTGTCCAGCTTCTCCTCTCCAATGATGGCGCCAATCGAATCTCCGGGAATACCCACGCCCAGGTTCACGGTATCCCCGGCGTTCATCTCCAGCACGGCTCTTCGACCGATCAGCTTTTTCATATCGAGGTCCGTTACAGGATGAGAACTGCTGTAAGGCTCTTGTATTGTTCCTAACAAGTACGGATTATAATAGTCGGATGAAGTCATCCGGTGATTCTCCAACGGATTTTGGCAAACGACGACTTCATCAACCAGAATACCAGGGATAACCACTTCCTTCGGTGGCAGCGAATGGCCTTTAACGAGCCGCTTTACTTGAAAAATGACCCTGCCGCCGGATGCTTTTACGGCTTGAACAGCCGGCATCACTTCCAGTTTGACGCATTCGTCTTCCATTGTGATATTGCCGAACTCATCTGCCGTGGTCCCCCTGCCAATGTACAAGTCAAAGGTCAGGCTTGGATAAAAGAGATACTCTTTTCCATGCAGCGTATAATTCTGAACGACTTCAAAACCGCTATCCCGGGCCTTCCGGTTCATCTTCCCTCCCTCAAACCGGGGATCGACGAAGGTTGCAAGTCCAATCCTGGACAGTACCCCCGGTTTTCCTGAAGCGGCCGCCTTGTACATGGAGAGGATCTGGCCCATAGGAAGGCAGAAGGCCTCCACCTGGTTTTGATGGATGAGATGTTCTAATTTTGGGGATAGCCCCCAATGAGAACCGATAATTCTCTTGAGCAGCGGGACGTGCGCCAAATGCTCCATGCCTCGCTTTGTATCGCTTTGGCCGGCCGAATGAACGAAGGTCAAATCCCTTGGAGAGCCTGTGTCCAGAAAGCGCTCCTCGATTTTTTGATAAATTTCCTCCGCCACTCCGATTAAACTGAAACCGGTGCTAAGGATCGTGCTGTTGTCTTTCAAGCTCGCCGCCACTTCCGCAGCGGTTGAAACTTTCACCTTCCGGGTCAAAGCACCATGCCACCTCCGATATTGATCACTTCACCGGTAATATAGGAAGCCGTGTCCGATGCCAAGAAGGCAATAAGGTTGGCTACATCTTCAGGAGCGCCCGCACGGCCCATTGGAATTTTGGAGATCATCAAGTCCCAAACCTTATCCGGTACGCCCCGGGTCATATCGGTATCGATGAATCCGGGGCAGATGGCATTCACGGTTACGTTATATTTGGCCAGTTCCCGGGATGCCGTCTTCGTCAAACCGATTACCCCTGCTTTGGAGGCGGCATAGTTCGCCTGCCCGATATTGCCCATCCAGCTGGACGAGGAAATATTGATGATGCGACCGCTTTTTTGTTCTCTCATCTGAATGCTCGCAGGCTGCATCGTGTTGTAGGTTCCTGTCAGATTTACGGCAATCACCTCATCCCACTGCTTGCGCTCCATTTTGTGAAGCATGGCATCCCGGTTAATGCCGGCATTATTGACGAGAATATCCAGCTTTCCGCGCTTTTCTGCGGTTTTCTCAATCAAGGCGCGTGCCGCATCCGCATCCGCGACGTCTAGCACGAAATAGTCGGCTTCCAATCCTCTTTGGCGAAGCTCGGACACCGTCGCGGACGCGATCTCTTCGCTAATATCGCAAATGGTTACCGCTGCACCCAGCTCGGCAAGCTTCACCGCGATCGCTCTTCCGATGCCTCTGCCCGAACCGGTTACAATTGCTGATTTTCCTGTTAAATCAATCATGCCTATCTCTCCTCTATCGATTTTTTATTTAGTATTGTAAACGGTTGAGGCCGGCCTCCTTGAAATCATGCCCTCTCGAATAGCGTAGCTACCGCCTGGCCTCCGCCGATACACATGGTTACCACTCCGTATTTGGAGGCGCGCCGTTCCATTTCGGCCAGAATTTTCACTGTCAGGATACAACCGGTTGCTCCAATCGGATGTCCAAGAGCAATGGCTCCGCCGTTCACATTCACTTTGAACGGATCGATCTCCAAATCCTTGATCACGGCCACCGCTTGTGATGCAAAGGCCTCATTCAGCTCCAGCAAGTCGATATCCTGCAAGCTTAATCCCGATTTTTGAAGCAGCTTCTTCACAGCGGGAGCCGGTGCAAAGCCCATGATTTCGGGCTCAACGCCAGCCATTGCCTGCTCGCGTATGTAAGCCAGCGGTCGCAGCCCTAACTTTTTTGCCTTATCGGCGCTCATCACGACGACGGCTGCTGCGGCATCATTGATGCCGGACGAATTGCCTGCGGTGACGGTTCCGCCCTCCTGAAAGGCCGGTCTTAACGCAGCCAGCTTTTCCAGCGTCGTCCCTCTTCTCGGATGCTCATCGGTATCAAAGACAATCGCTTCGCCTTTGCGCTGCGGAATTTGAACCGGTACGATTTCCCCCTTGAATTTCCCCTGGTCGATGGCTGCTGCGGCCTTCATCTGGCTTTCAAACGCAAACTGATCCTGCTCCTCACGGGAAATATTAAAGCGCTTGCTGACAATCTCTGCCGTCATGCCCATGGGGTAATTCCCGAAAGGATCGGTTAAAGCGGTTAATAATCCGTCCTCCAATTGAGAGTGGCCGAAGGTGTAGCCATATCTCGCTTTTCTTACATAATATGGCAATTGATCCATGTTCTCCGTACCGGCGGCGACAATAATTTCCGCTTCTCCCGCACGGATCGCTTGAGCGGCACTGTTGATCGCCTGCAGGCCCGACCCGCATAAGCGGTTTACGGTATAGGCATTGCTATGGGTCGGCAGCCCGGCCCGAAGTGCGGCCATCCTTGCTATAAAAGCGCTTTCAGCAACCTGACCGACACATCCGACGATCACATCTTCAACCCATTCAGGCGACACCTGGGCACGCTTTAATGCTTCCTTGATTACGATAGCTCCCAGGTCCGCGGCGTGAACATCTTTCAGCGAGCCCCCAAAGGTTCCTATCGCCGTACGCGCTGCACCTACGATAACAACATCCTTCATTTTTTTCCCTCCAGAAAGTTTATTATGAAGCGACAGCCAGCTTTAAGCTGAGCTGCCGCAGCTTTCGCGTACAATCAATGACGGAGTTAATATAATTTGCCGGTGATGAATTTCATTCTGATTCTCGATCATCTGCAGCAGGAACTCCATCGCATTTTTCCCCATCTCATAGGTAGGGTGAGCAATGGTGGACAAGGGAACAATAAAGTTTTCAGAGAACGGGTTATTGTCGTTTCCCATCACCGCTATATCATCGGGAACCCGGATACCGGCCTCCCTCAAAGCCTTTACCGCACCGAAGGCCACGAGATCGCTTGCGGCACAGATGGCGTCCGGAAGCTCTTTCACTTCGCCAAGCATTTTCTTTACATTGGCATAGCCGGATTCCTGGGTATAATCCCCATGAAAAATAAGGGTATCGTCGATCGGGAGCCCGTTCTGGTTCATTCCGCTGACAAAGCCTTCCCATCGTTCCCTTGCTGTTGAAACCTGTAAATCACCGGATAAATAAGCGATCCTTTTATGCCCCTGCTTAGCTAAATGTTTTACGGAAAGCTCGGTGGCCAGCGGATTGTTGATTCCCACATAATTTTTATCATAAGCAGGCGGCTTCCGGTTAAGCAGTACATATTTTAACCCCGTGCTCTCCACTTTTTGCAAGTCCTCTTGACTCGAGATATTGGCCAGAAGCAAACCGTCCACCCGCTTTTCCACCATCAGGTCCAGATAGGTGAGGAACCTTCCTTGCTCGTTGGAGGTGTTGCAAAGAATCAGACTATAGTTATTTTGGATGGCGGCATCATCCATCCCTTTGATGATTGTCGGATAGTAAGGGTTTAAAATATCCGACATGATCACGCCTACCGTGTTGGTGCTTTTCAATTTCAAGCTTCGCGCCACTGCATTCGGCCTGTAATTTAATTCCTCGATTGCTTTATTGACTCTATCCGTAAGCTCGGGGCTGACATATGCGGATTTATTGATTACTGCCGATACGGTCGCAATGGAAACCCCGGCCATTTTTGAGATATCTTTCATCGTCGCCATCGCCTAACCCTCCGATCAACCAGCTAAACGTTTAGTTAAACGTTTAGCTAATAAATTAAAAAATCAAACAAAATAGCGTCTTTTCACCCTATAACTTTCCATGCCCTATGGCAAATTAAGCGTAATCAATCCCATATTTATCGATCGTATAAAACCTGAATATAAACCTGTAAAAAACCTAATAAAATTGTTAACCAGCCCGGAAACGCTGCCCGAATAAAACCGCTGATAGATTTGAGCTCTTCTCAGCGAAACGTTTAGCTGATTTCTACTGCCATTATAATCAATCCCTTTATAAAATACAACATGTTTTTTCCATATTTTTTTTGCAATTGAACGTTTCAACCGAACGCAAAAAGAAGGATTCCTCCGAACCCCCCGGTTTGACTGGTTTTCGTTTAGCTTCATGCCTGCAGGTTTCCTCCGTCATTCGCTCCACTCCTTGCTGCAAGGATTTTACTATCGCTCCCTCTTCCCATGCAAAGTAAATACCGATGTGCTGTCATCATCTCCGCAGCGCACGCATATATTTATTCGTGTTCAACAGACGGGGTTACCGTAGAATGCAAAAGGAAAGGGATGGGTGATATTTCATGTGGGAAAGCGTGCTGAAGAAGGATCAGCTGGAATTACAAATGAACTCGAATGACAAATCGATCCGGTTTCGAGTATCCGAACAGAAAGAGACGGCAGAACGCATCGAGCTGGAGCTCAACCAATCGGAAATGTTTGAACTTCTTCATGCCTTTTTAACCATTAACCGCTCCTTCAACAAGGAGACGATGTATTATGACGAGGCCGTTCAGGCCTGATTTCCTATGCCGCCGCAAAGGCAGTCCGGGACGGGAGAGCCATTCCGGGCTGCCCGTTTTTTAGATTTACACCGTTCAGGAAGCCGGCCCGCAATGGGGATATCATCATCAGCTTATCCGGCTTTCAAATGCCCGTCAGGCTTCAGGATGCTTTTTCCGGCCGATAAACCCCTCATGCCAGCCGTGGTAATGTGTAATGCGCTCTTCCCCCTGCTTCCAGCAGATCAGCACTTCCTTCCCGTCCACTACCGCTGGAAAGTCAAGCAAACCGGGATTGATCATCTTCAGAAGAACGCCTTGCCGGGTGAAGTTCTCTATGAAAAGATCCACTTCGATCCGCATAAATTCAAGCTGACTTTCATCCTCGAAAAACGGGTCCTTCTCATCCTCCGTATGTATGAAATGTTTGTGCAGCGCCTTTTTCTTCTGCAGCTCCTGAAACTTGTCCTCAAACTGTCTTGTTAATGCCTGCAGCCGCAGCAGATCCTCGACCAATCGCGGCAGCATCGCGTTCGCCTCGCTCAAGGTAAATCGTTTATTGATCATAGCGTCTTCACTCCCCATCCCTTATCGTGTAATCGTATATTGCCGGTCGTTCGTTCCTTCCGTCGAATAGACCCGCTCCTTGACATAAATTTCTTTATCCGTCATCAATAAAACGGTGGAGCTCCTGGTTCCATAATGTTCACTTTGAATAAAAATAGGAGAAAGTAGGCGTTCCCATTCCAGGGAAATTCCTGTATCGGGAAGCAGGTCATCCGAAACGGGATCATCCTGCCGGAGCAAAGCCAAGATCCGTTCTGCCATATCCCCCCGGCCTCCGTTTATGATTTCAGCCAACCCTTCTTTCCCGCGCCGAACCTTGGGCCAATCGGTATTTAACAAGTGATTGCTGAGACCATAAATACCCGGACCCACCTTTTTTACCTTATTCTCGATATTGGAATAGTAATACAGCTCATCCGCATCCCCAGCCAGCAAATTGTAGCCCGGATAACGATCGCGCTTTTTCGCTGCTTCAAGCATGTAAGACTCAGGGGCCTGATGATCCTTCAAAAAATCGGCAACCAGCTCCCCACGCGAGCGTTTCCCCTCCAGCACTTCCTTCGGGTCGCGATAATTCGTTAAAGCCGCAAAACGTCCGGCGGTGGTCACCCCCATCCACGTCCCCATTTTGGACAAATCCCGGCCGGCAAGGATATGAGGATGGTCCTCCCAATAATGAACGGGACTTGTCGGCCGATCGTAAAATTCATCACGATTGGCGGCAACGATCAGCTTGTAGGTTTCGTGTGCATGATAAGCAAACAAAATTAAACACAATGTCAAATCCCAGCTTTCATCTTTGTTGTTTCTTCTGTATCTTCAGTTTAATAAAGATAGGGTTATTTTACAATGAACCTTCCCTATTCCATCCTCCTGCCCTGCATATGCAAAAAAGAGACCTTTGAAGGTCCCTTTTTCCCGCAGCCGGTAACGCTTAATTCACCAGGCTTTGGTATAAGCCGGCGTACTGCTGAGCCGATTTGCGCCAGCTGAAATCTTTCTTCTTGATATTGCTTATCAAATTCGCCCAAACGTTAGGGTCGCGGTACAGCTTGACTGCACGCTCCACCGTATACAGCATGTCATGCGCATTATAATGGGTGAAGCTGAAGCCTGTACCCTCTCCCGTCTTATCGTTGTAAGGGATAACCGTGTCGCGCAGTCCGCCGGTTTCACGAACGATCGGAACGCTGCGGTAGCGCATGGCGATCAGTTGGCCGATGCCGCAAGGCTCGAACAGCGACGGCATCAGGAAGAGATCCGAACCCGCATAAATTTGCCTCGCAAGTCCTTCATCGAATAAGATTTGCGCGGACAGCTTGTCTTCAAAAGCATTGGCGGCCCAGCGGAACAATTGTTCAAAACGAGGCTCTCCCGTACCTAGAATGACCCACTGGGCATCCAGCGACATCAGCTCGCCGATGACCCGGTCGATCAAGGCAAGCCCCTTTTGATCCACCAGCCTCGTCACAAGCGCAATCAGAGGAATCTCTTTGTTTACAGGAAGTCCGAGCCGTTCCTGCAGCTTTACTTTATTTTGCTGTTTCTTCGCTAACGAATCGCGGTAGTTGATCTCCACATGAGGGTCCGTCATCGGATCGAATTCCTCATAATCGAGCCCGTTCAAAATCCCCGTCAGCCGGTGCGACTGGCTGCGCAGCAGACTGTCCAGATGTTCGCCGTAATACGGCGTTTGGATTTCTTCGGCGTAAGTCGGGCTGACCGTGGTAATGAAGTCGGAGTACAGCAATCCGCCTTTGAGAAAGCTTGCCCCTCCGTGCTGCTCCAGCGCATATCCATGGAAATGCTCGTCCCCCAAAGAAAAGTAATCCTTACATTGTTCTTTGCCGAACACGCCTTGATATTTCAAATTGTGAACCGTTGCAACGGTCTTCAGATGGGCATACGGCGGCTGGTAGCTGAAGTGGGCCCGGTACAGCACGGGGATCATCCCGGCTTGCCAATCGTGGCAGTGGATAATGTCCGGCATAAAATCGATGTGCTGCAAGGCATCCATCACCGCCCGGCAATAAAAGGCAAAACGCTCGGCATCGTCACCGTAGCCATAACAGCCATAACGCTTGAAATAATATTCGTTATCGACAAAGTAAAAAATAATGCCCTCGTGCTCCAGCTTCAAGATACCGCAAAACAACGATCTCCAGCCCATCTGCAGATCAAAGACGGCGACGGACTCCATCTTTTGCACGAAATGCTGCGGGATACCCTCATATTTGGGCAGGATGACACGAACATCAAGACCTTGCTTTGCAAGTGCCTTGGGCAGCGAGCCGATGACATCGGCCAGTCCTCCCGTCTTGATAAAAGGTACGGCTTCAGATGCGGCAAATAACACTTTCATGGCTTCCTCCCACTCCTTTAATTTTAGGCGGTCCGGAAAATAGGGCGAATCGGAGGTGACGCCTTATCCGGCAGCAGCCGCTGTAAAGTACGCTCCTGTCGAGCAACCGGCATCACGCCCATCAACCGGACACGCCGCAATATCCTATATCACCTTGGTTTTGGAAGCAATAAACGGTGCTTGTTTGTCACCCGTTAGCACACGGCCTCTGCTGATAAACACATCTTTGTCGAGAATGGCATTCTCAATGATGACATTCTCTTCAATCTCGCAGTTTTGCAGAATGATGCTGTTCTTGACGTATGCGCCCTTGCGGATTTTGACTCCGCGGAACAAAATGCTGTTCTCCACTTTGCCCTCGATCACGCAGCCGTTGGCAATAAGCGAATTCCGGGCATGAGCGTTCTCTGCGTATCGGGCAGGCGGTTCGTCTTTGACCTTCGTGTAGATCAGATTTTTCTGGAAAAACAGCTCCCGCCAGACCTTCGGATTCAGCAGCATCATGCTGTGTTTATAATAGCTTTGAATGGTGTTTACGATGCCGGTATACCCCTCGTGCAAATAGCCGTAAACCCGCAGCTTGCCGATATTTTTCATAATGCCGTCCCGCACAAGATGGTCATACCCCTGGGCAAGGCAGGATTCGACCATGTCGAGCAGCAGCTCTTTGCTCATCACATACGTTTCCATCGAGATGTTGTCGGTCCGAAGACGTCCCGAATAATCCTCGATCACCGTCACCTGCCCGTCATCCTTGACGGCCAAACGGCGGTGTTTGGCATACTCATCGCTCGCCGTTTTTGTATAGATAACCGTGACGTCAGCGTCCTTCTCCAGGTGAAAATCCAACACGGTATTATAATCGATATTGCATACGATATGGCTGCGGGAAATCACCACATATTCCTCACGGCCGCGGTAAAAGTAATCGCGATGACTGTAAAACTGGAACAAATCCCCCCGGGACATTCCAGTGGTCTCATGAAGTATGGCCGGTAAAATAAACAAACCGCCGCGCTTCCGATCCAGGTCCCATTCTTTGCCCGAACCCAGATGGTCCATCAAAGAACGGTATTTGTGCTGTGTGAATACAGCTGCATTCTCAATCCCCGAGTTCACCATGTTCGATAAGGTAAAATCAATCAACCGGTATCTCGAACCGAACGGCACCGAGGCAACGCAGCGGGAATAGGTCAGTTCCTCCAAATCATCCGGTTCGTTGACCAGATTAATCACGCCCATCATTCGCTTCATGCAAAATCACCTCTCACCGAAGAAGTAGTCATCCTGATGCGTTCGTTACTGCCGATCAGAATGATGTCCTGATCGCCTTCCTCCTGAGGTTGCCCGATGACGCAGCCGTCCTCCACCAGCGTTCCTTCACCAATAATGGATTTATAAATCTTTACGTTATTCCCGATCTTGACGTTCGGCATAATGACCGAATCCTTAATCAAACTGCCTTCCCCTATCTCCACTCCATAGAAAAGCACAGAATGATCCACTTCACCGAATACACAGCAGCCTTCGTTCACCAGCGACCGTCTGATCTGCGCCGTCGGCGCTACATACTGCCCGGGCTGAAGCGGATTGACCGAGTAGATGCGCCACTCCCTGTCGTTGAGATTGAATTTGGGTTCATTCTCAAGCAGATCCATATTGGCTTCCCACAAACTTTGAACGGTACCGACATCTTTCCAATACCCCGCAAAAGGGTAAGCCATCATCCTCAAATTGTCGCGCAGCATAGCGGGGATGACATCCTTGCCGAAATCTTTGCTGGATCCGGTATCCGCCTCGTCCTTGATTAAGTATTCCTTTAACACCTGCCAATTGAATATGTAAATGCCCATAGAAGCGAGATTGCTCTTCGGCTCCTCCGGCTTTTCAACGAATTCGATAATGCATTGATCCTCATCCGCGCTCATAATGCCGAAGCGGCTGGCCTCCTCCCATTTGACTTCAATCACGGCAATGGTCACGTCCGCGCCCCTGCGCTTATGGAAATCCAGCATCACATCGTAATCCATCTTGTAGATGTGGTCTCCTGAAATGACCAGGACATACTCGGGAGCGTACTGCTCGACAAACGAAATGTTGCGGTAAATCGCGTTCGCGGTACCTTTGTACCAATCTCCTCCGCTTTGCTCCATATAGGGAGGGAGCACGGTAACCCCGCCGTTCTTGCGGTCGAGATCCCACGGCGTTCCGATACCGATATAGGTATTCAGCACAAGCGGCTGGTACTGCGTCAGCACGCCGACGGTATCGATGCCCGAATTCGTGCAGTTGCTCAATGTGAAGTCGATAATCCGGTATTTTCCCCCGAAATGCACCGCCGGCTTGGCCAGCTTGTTCGTCAACAATCCTAGACGCCTTCCTTCGCCGCCTGCCAGCAGCATGGCTACACACTCTTTTTTACGCATCGGCTCTGCTCCTTCCTCGATTGGCTTTCGAACGCTTCCGCTTGATTTTGATCGGTTTGAAAATCACCGTAGCCAGCGGCGGCAAACCTATATGCAGACTGTCCGGGCGGTCATGCCAAGCAATTTCCTCGGTTTTCAGCTTGCCGGAGTTGAGCTTGCCGGAGCCTCCGTATTCGCCCGCATCGCTGTTGAACAATTCCACATATTCACCGGCATAAGGAACGCCGATTCGATAGTGTTCATGGTAAACCGGGGTAAAATTGCTCACGATGACAAGCACATCCTCAGGATCACTGGACTTCCGCATAAACGTGGCGACACTTTGCTTCTGATCGTGCGGATCGATCCAGGCGAATCCTTCAGGCTGATGATCTAGCTCCCATAAGGCCGCTTCCCGCAAATACAGGTGATTGAGGTCACGAACATAGCGGTGCATGCTGAGATGGCTGTCATAGCCGAGCATCTCCCAATCGAGATCTTCTAAATCCTTCCATTCGTCAAATTGACCGAACTCACCTCCCATGAAAAGTAATTTTTTGCCCGGATGAGACATCATATAGCCGTATAACACCCGCAAGTTGGCAAACTTCTGCCAGTAATCGCCCGGCATTTTGTTAAGCAGCGATTTTTTGCCGTGCACCACTTCGTCATGAGACAGCGGCAGCACATAATTTTCGGAGAAAGCGTACATAAAGCTGAATGTCAGCAATGAATGGCTGCCGCCCCGGAAGTACGGATCCATTTCCATGTACTTCAGCATATCGTTCATCCAGCCCATGTTCCATTTATAGTTAAAACCCAGGCCGCCGTCATGAACGGGAGCTGTAACGAGCGGCCAGGCGGTGGAATCCTCAGCCATCATCAGCGCATGCGGATCATAACCAAAGACGGTACGATTCAATTTTTTTATAAATTCGATCGCTTCGGGGTTCTCGTCCCCTCCGTGGGTATTCTTCACCCACATTTCGCGCGGTTTACCGAAATTGAGGTACAGGAGGCTGGCCACGGCATCCACCCGCAAGCCGTCTATATGATAGATATCCATCCAGAACAAGGCGTTCGAGATCAGAAAGCTGACCACTTCCGGCTTGGAGAAATCGAAGGAGAGCGTTCCCCACTCCGGTTTGTCGGCGCGTGCAGGGTCATTGTATTCGAAAAGCGGTTCTCCATCGAAGCGGCGAAGGCCATGGTCATCCTTCACGAAGTGCCCCGGCACCCAATCCATAATTACCCCGAGCCCCGCTTGGTGGCAGCGGTCTATAAAATACATGAAATCCTTCGGCGTTCCGAACCGGCTCGTCACCGAGTAGTAACCTGTCGCCTGGTAGCCCCAGGAACGATCATAGGGATGCTCGGCCAGAGGCAGCAGCTCGATGTGGGTATATCCCATATCTTTTACGTATTCGACCAGATCCTCGGCCAGTTCGCGATAGGTATAGTAGCCTCCGTCCGGCTTTTTCTTCCATGTGCCCAGGTGAACCTCATAGATGTTCATAGGGCCACGAAAGGCCGATGTGGTCTTTCTTTTCTCCCTCCACGCCTGATCCGCCCATTCGTAACCTTCGAGAGATGCGATGCGTGATGCGGTTCCCGGCTTCACTTCAGACCAGAAGGCATAAGGGTCTGCTTTGTGCAGCGTCGCGCCTCCCGAAGTCGCAATTTCGTACTTGTAATAATCCCCCTCTTTGACAGCGGGCACAAACAAGGACCAGACGCCCCAGAGGCTGATTTTTTGCATAACGTGTTTGGAGCCGTCCCAACGATTAAAATCGCCAACCACCCTCACTTCCCGGGCATGCGGCGCCCAAACGGAGAAACGTACCCCCGAAACGCCTGCCTCTATCGTCAAATGGGCGCCGAGCATGCGGTAGCTCTGGAATAAATTGCCCTCATGAAATAAATACAAATCCTCCGGACCGGGGATCAAGCTCATTACCATTCATTCATCCCCTTTTCGTTTCATTTCTGTGTTCGATAACACCCCTACTGCATCTTTGAAAAATCACTTTCCTGATTTCGATTATTCTGCATAAAGATTGATAAAATGTAAGGAAATGTTTACGTAAGGAGCTGCACCTGCTGATGAATCCGCGGCATGGGCTTGCCGATTCAAACGATAAGTGAGAGGAACTCAGATTGAAGTATATTGCAACAAGCTCAAAGATATGTTTGAAGATGCGCTGAACGAAACCATGATAAAAAAGGAGAGGGATTCATGAGATACAGATATTTTCCCGGAAACGCTTCTTTTTTTACGCTCCGATGGATTCGGCCGTCCGAATCGTGTAGAATGTGAAAATGGATAACGGCTCAGGCCGGTTAAGCATAAGAACATAAACAAAGGATGGTCGCAATTTATGTATGCAGCACAAGATTGGAAAGATTACGAGCTTATCGATACCGGCGGAGGCGAGAAGCTGGAACGGTGGGGCAGCATTATTCTGAGACGTCCCGACCCGCAAATCATATGGCCTTTGGCCAAGGAAACCGGCGTTTGGCGCAATGCCGACGCACACTATCACCGCAGCTCCAGCGGCGGCGGCCGTTGGGAATACAAAAACGACATTCCGGAACGCTGGACCATATCTTATCACGGACTTTCCTTTCACATTAAACCTACAAGCTTCAAGCATACCGGTCTGTTTCCTGAGCAGGCGGTGAACTGGACCTGGATGATGGATAAGATACGCAGCGCCGGAAGACCGATCCGCGTGTTGAATTTATTCGCCTATACCGGAGGGGCATCGGTAGCGTGCGCTTCAGCGGGGGCTGAGGTATGTCATGTGGATGCATCCAAAGGCGTCGTGCAATGGGCCAAAGAAAATTTGCAGCTTTCAGGCCTCGGCCATCGTCCGGTTCGCTTCATCACCGATGACGTGTTCAAATTCGTGCAGCGGGAGCAGCGGCGCGGAAGCAAGTACGATGCCATCATCATGGATCCTCCTTCCTACGGCCGCGGCCCGAACGGCGAGACGTGGAAGCTCGAAACGAACCTGTACCCGTTTGTTGAATCGTGCATGAACATATTGACGGACAAGCCGCTTTTTTTCCTGATCAACTCTTATACGACAGGCCTCTCGGCTACCGTGCTCCATAACATTTTGTCGTTGTCGCTCGGACGTTCTTACGGGGGAACGATATCGTGCGGCGAAATCGGTCTGCCGATTACCGCCACCAAGCTTACGCTCCCCTGCGGAATTCTTGGCCGATGGGAGGCGTAACGAATGTCCGGCGCTTCTCATCCCTTACAGGTGCTGTATGAGGATAATCATGTGATTGTCGTCATCAAGCCGCCAAACGTGCCTACGCAGGAGGATGACTCCGGGGATCCCGATATGCTGACGCTGATCAAAGCCGATCTGAAGCAGCGTTATCAAAAGCCGGGCAATGTTTACCTCGGGCTGGTCCACCGGCTTGACCGCCCGGTCGGAGGCGTCATGGTATTCGCCAAAACCTCCAAGGCGGCATCGCGCCTCTCCGATGCCGTTCGCACCCGCTCGATTCGCAAGGTGTATACAGCGGTGGTTCACGGGCGTCCGCTGCCGCCGCAAGGTACGCTGAGACACCATCTGTTGAAGGACACGAAGACGAATACGGTATCCGTCGTTCCGCAGACCAAACCCGGTGCCAAAGATGCGATTCTTGACTATCGGGTTCTGGATCATCAGGACGGTCTTTCGCTTGTACAGGTTGAGCTGCAAACCGGCCGTCCGCACCAAATTCGCGTACAGTTTGCGGAGATCGGCTGCCCCTTGGCGGGAGATCAGCGGTACGGGGGACGCTTCGCGCGACCGGGACAGCAGATCGCGCTGTGGTCCACGATGCTCAGCTTCGAGCATCCGGTGACCAAAGAATCCCTGAGTTTTTCCTCCCGCCCTCCCGGTACGTATCCCTGGAGCTTATGGGATTATTGAGGCCAAGGTTATACGTTCGTCCTTCTCAACGCCTGCTTCATAGTACAATAGGTCGAACAAAATAGCCGAACGTCTTTTCAAAGCAGTCCAAAATGTGTTAATATAATCTTACATAACACCCTAACTGATAAATCTAAGAAGGACCGAAGATGTTCGCAGCATCCACGGTCCGGGGTACAATAGATTGCCCCAAGGGCGATCGGCACAAGGTCAAACCAAGAATGCTGGACCTCCTGGCTACCAAGGCTCAAGGGAGGTCTACTTCTTTTTCAAGTAGGAAAGCAAGGCGAGGATGAACATGCCGAACATGAACATCATGGTTACCGCATCCTTTACTTCCATGGCATCACCTCCTTCCAAGCCCGCTTTACGCGAGCCGGTAAGCTGCGAGGATCTGCCAACCGCCCTTGAGTGCCTATTCTATTGTCACCACATTATACCATATGGCGCTATAAATGAGAACATATTTTCGTATTTTACGAATGTAAACACTTTATGCATTTGCAACTTTTCCGAGCAAATAGACGAGAAGCTGCTGGTTATGCGACGAAATGCGGCTGAGATAAGCCTGAAGAAAGCGCTCCCGAATCTGTATGCCGCGTTCGCATTCCTCCCGCCCTTTATCCGTCACCAGAACCCATACGATTCGTCGGTCTTTCTCATCTCTTTCCCTGGAAATCAACCCGGATTTTTCCATGCGGTCAAGAAGCGTCGTCACCGCGGCCGGCGTTGTCGCCAAAACGTCGGTAAAATCCGATGGTTTCATTCGCTGCTGTCCGGAGAACATCAAAAGCTCCAGAACCGTAAGCTGCCCTTCCGTCAAGGTGGGGGCCAACTCCGTTTCCATATGCGTTCTCAGATCTTTTGACAATTTCCACCAGAGCTTTGCAAACTCTTGGGTTACCACATTCATCACTCCCGCAGAGCCATTTCTTACCTAAAATTATAACACTTCCGCTTGTGATTTTAAAGGTTAATATCATAAATATTTTAGGACATAAAACGATAAAAACAGGTACCATTTGACCTAGTTCAACATATAATGCACTAGGGACGTTCACCTATCGGCGGAGCTTGTCAAACCGTGTAAAAAAGGAGTGAGCTTCATTGGAAGATTGGAAGAAGAAAATCGGGGAAACCGCCTTGCAGAAGGGCATAATCAACGACCCACAATGGCTCGAAAAGCTGGACGATTCGATACCGGTGTGGGCCGTATTACAAATGATGCTGGAGCTGCTCGAAAAAGTGGAGCCGAACTACACCAGCTATGATTAAGTAAATTTGAGCAAAACGTTGACCGTATCGTTCTTGCCTAATGGAATGATCTGCTTCCCTGTGGACTTGCGCTCCTCAATCGGAGCTTGTTCTGTCGAGAATTCGGCTCTATCGCCGCTGCTTAAAACCGCGGTAATGTCGAACGGTTCTTTGACTACAAAAGCGCCGCGGATTCCTGTGCCGTTCGGCTTCACCCGCTTGCCTTCCTTGAATTCAAATGTAAAGACGCCTTTCCCCCCGCGGCCCTGCACGGGATAGTCGACAACGAGCGAGCGCTTGGCGTATCCCAAATCGGATACAACCAATACTTCTCCTTCGTCTCCATCCAGCCACTCGGCGGAGACCACTTCATCGTCTTCCTTCAATTGAATGCCGCGAACGCCTGCCGCGGCGCGCCCCATCGGGTTAACCTCGTCTTCATTGAAGCGGATCGCCATTCCGAGCCTGGTGACAAGCAGCAGCTCCTTGGAGCCGGTGCTCAGCTTGACATCCAACAGTGCATCCTGCTCCCCAATCTTGCAGGCAACAATTCCGGTGGAACGGTTCGTTGCATACTCTTTGAGCTCCGTCCGCTTGACTTGTCCTCTTCGCGTAATGAACAGGAGCGATTTGCCCGCTTCTTCAAAATCCTTCACGGGAAGCACATGAACAATCCGGTCATCTTTGGGAATCGGGATGATATTGACAATCGCCGTACCGTTCTCTTTCCACTTGAACTCCGGAATTTGATGTACCGGAAGCAGGAAGTATTGGCCCTTTTGCGTAAAAATCAGAAGGTTTTCCAGCGTATTGACATCCAGCAGGCTGCGGAGGTAATCGCCCTCTTTCAGTCCCGTTTTGTCAATTTCCCCGCCCGAACGAATAAAAGAGAGCTTACCGGTGCGCTTGATGTATCCCTCGTTCGAAAGCGTAACGAATACGTCCTCGGCGGTCACCATGACTTCCAGGTTGACCTTCAGTTCTTCTACTTCATCCTGAATTTTGGAACGCCTGTCGATTCCGTATTTATCCCGGATTTGCGAGATCTCCTTTTTAATCACGCCAAGCAGCTTTTTCTCGCTCCCGAGAATGCCCTGCAGATATTCAATCGTTTTTTGCACATCCGCGAGCTCTTTCTCCAGCGAATGAATTTCCAAATTGGTCAAACGGTACAATTGAAGCGTCAGAATAGCGTCGGCCTGGCGTTCTGTGAAGCCGAACTTCTCCACCAGATTGTTTTGCGCGTCTTGACGGTTCTTCGACGCCTTGATCGCAGCGATGACCTCGTCGAGAATATTCAGCGCCTTAACCAATCCTTCGAGTACATGCGCGCGGTCCGACGCTTTCTCCAACTCAAATTGAGACCGGTGTGTCACGACTTCTTTCTGGTGCTCGATGTAAGCCTCCAGCATTTCCTTCAAGCCGAGCTGCTTTGGCGTCTTGTTTACAATCGCGACCATGTTGAAGTTATAAGTGACCTGCAAATCCGTTTTTTTCAGCAAATAAGCCAAAATCCCCTGCGCATCCGCATCCTTCTTCAGATCGACAACAATCCTCAGACCCTCACGGCCGCTCTCGTCACGCACCTCGGCAATGCCTTCGATTTTTTTCTCCAGACGGATGTTTTCCATCGCTGTGACAAGCCGGGATTTGACCACTTGATAAGGAATTTCCGTAATGACGATTTGCTGGCGCCCGCCGCGCACTTCTTCGATTGATGTAAGCGCCCTGACATAAATGCGGCCCTTGCCGGTCCGATACGCTTCACGGATGCCCTCCGAGCCCATGATGATGCCTCCGGTAGGAAAATCGGGCCCTTTGACGATACCCATCAGCTCGTCCAGCGTAAGGTCCGGCCGGTCGATCAGCGCAATGCAGGCATCGATCACTTCGCGCAGATTGTGCGTCGGAATCTCGGTTGCAAAACCGGATGAGATCCCGCTTACCCCGTTTACCAGCAGGTTGGGATATCGGGAAGGCAGCACTACCGGTTCCTTTGTCGTATTATCGAAGTTATCCTTGAATTGCACCGTACGCTTCTCAATATCTCGCAGCAGTTCCATCGCAATTTCGGACAAGCGGGCTTCCGTATAACGCATCGCCGCAGCCGGATCGTCATCCAGCGAGCCCCAGTTGCCGTGGCCGTCGACCAGCACATGACCCATTTTCCAGGGCTGCGCCATACGCACCATGCCCTCGTAAATCGACGAATCCCCGTGCGGATGGTAGTTGCCCATGACGTCGCCAACGGTCTTGGCCGACTTGCGGTATGGTTTATCCGGCGTATTGCCTGCATCGTACATCGCATAAAGTATGCGCCGCTGCACCGGCTTCAGCCCGTCGCGCACATCCGGAATCGCCCGGTCTTGAATAATATATTTAGAATACCTGCCGAACCGATCACCTACAACCTCTTCCAAAAAGGCCGGCAAAAAGTTTTCGAGTATGCTCACTTAAGGCCCCCCGTATACGCTTATATTATTTTCTCAGGATGGCCGTCAGCCGCGTTTCATAAACGGGATGGCATCCTTATTCTTCAAATTCCGTAAAATCCACATTCTCGATAATCCAGCGCTTACGCGGATCCACCTTATCCCCCATCAGCGTGGATACACGGCGTTCGGCTTTGGCCGCATCCTCAATCCGAACCTGCAGGAGCGTCCGCGTAGCCGGATCCATTGTTGTCTCCCACAGCTGATCGGGATTCATTTCTCCCAGACCTTTGTAACGCTGTAGCTCAATGTTCTTGCCAAGCTCCTTGGTCAACGCCTGAAGCTGCTCATCGGTCCAGGCGTATTTTATCGTGCTCGACTTGCCCGATTTCTTGGTCACCTTATACAGCGGAGGCTGGGCTATGTAAACTCTGCCGGCGTCGATTAACGGCTTCATGTAGCGATAAAAGAAGGTCAGCAGCAGGACCTGGATATGCGCGCCGTCGGTATCCGCATCGGTCATAATGATGATTTTGGCGTAATTGCTTTCCGATACATCGAATTCTGGTCCGACGCCTGCCCCGATCGCGGCGATAATCGCCTTGTATTCCTCATTTTTCATAATGTCGAGAAGCTTGGCTTTTTCCGGATTCATCGGCTTGCCCTTGAGCGGCAGGATGGCCTGGTGGCGCGAATCGCGTCCCTGTTTGGCCGAACCGCCCGCCGAATCCCCCTCGACGATGAACAGCTCGTTGCGGGTAAAATCCTTCGACTGCGCCGGTGTCAGCTTGCCTCCAAGATTGGAGCTCTCGCTTTTCCCCTTCTTGCCGCTGCGGATTTCTTCACGGGCTTTACGCGCCGCTTCGCGGGCTTTCGCCGATTGAATCGCCTTTTTCATGATCAATTGCGCAACATGCGGATTTTCCTCCAGGAAAACGGCCATTTTCTCGGATACGACCGAATCGACCGCACTGCGCGCCGAAGCGCTCCCGAGCTGGTCTTTCGTTTGGCCTACGAATTCGACCTCGCCCATCTTGATGTTGATGACCGCCATCATGCCTTCGCGCAGATCTTGTCCGTCAAGATTTTTTTCTTTTTCCTTCAGCATCCCGTTTTTGCGGGCATAGTCGTTCATCACCCGTGTGTATGCGGTCTTGAAGCCGGTCTCGTGCGTTCCGCCGCCGCGCGTCGGGATGGAATTGACGAACGAAACCAGGGTCTCGGTATAGCCGTCGTTGTACTGAAGGGCAACCTCGACCTCAATCTCGTCTTTCTCCTGATAAAAATGAATCACGTCGTGCAGCACCGCTTTGTCCTCATTCAAAAATTGGACGAACTGGCTGGCGCCGCCTTCGTATTGAAACGTCTCCTGCTTGCCCGCACGCTCGTCGGTCAATGTGACCTTGAGACCCGAGTTCAGGAACGCGATTTCCTGTAAGCGTTCATATAGCGTATCGTAATTGATCGCAGTGCCGCCATGAAAAACGCGTTTGTCCGGCTTAAACGTCACCTTCGTCCCGCTTTTGCGGGTCGTGCCGATGACTTCAAGTCCTGTAACCGGCTCTCCGACGTGCTCTTTGCCCTGTTCGTCAACCCAGTATTCAAACCGCTGACGGTGAATTTTGCCTTCGCGGTAAATTTCCACTTCGAGCCATTCGGACAGCGCATTGGTGACGGAAGCGCCGACGCCGTGCAAGCCGCCGGATTTTTTGTACCCTCCGCCTCCGAACTTGCCGCCCGCATGAAGAATCGTAAACACCACCTGCGGTGTGGGAATGCCTGTCTTGTGCATACCGGTAGGTATACCGCGGCCGTTATCCTGTACCGTCACCGATTGGTCCTTATGAATGATGACGTCGATCTCTGAGCAATACTTGGCCAGATGCTCGTCCACCGCATTGTCCACGATCTCCCAGATCAAATGATGCAATCCCGATGAACTGGTACTGCCGATATACATCCCCGGCCGTTTGCGGACCGCTACAAGTCCCTCCAGCACCTGAATATCGTCAGCACCGTAATCCGTCGGCGCTGCATTTCCAAACAAATCCAGTTGTTCCGCCATTAAAGCCTCCTACACACCTTTTGTCTCCATTCAGCTAACATGCATTATAACATTTGAAAGGATTAGTTCAATACATCTTTTTTCGTAAACACTACAAAAGACACAAGTACGGATACCAGCCCCCATACCGTCAAAACGGCTAAGGAAAACGGCAAATCCATGCCTTTAATGGGCGGAAGCGAGCCCGCCAAATAATCGGTAAGCTCCAGATTGACCATGAAAAAATATTTTGCCGTTTCCCATGAGGACACCATATTGCTCAAAATCGTACCTGAGATCAGCACCGCCAGCATGATCCCCATCCCCGCCGCCGTGCTGCGAAATAATACGGATACCATCAGCGTCATCAAGGCCACAATCAGCGCGGAATACCATACCAGCCCGAACTGCATGAACAGATAAAGCCACTGCTCGACCGGACGGACCAGGGAGAAATCGATCTCCGTTCCCGAGAGCTGAAAACCGAAAAAGACGGGCATGTCCCAGCCCCCGTAACCGAAGACAGCGCCGGAAATCAGATAGGCGAGCAAGCCTGTGGCAATGACGATGATGGAAGTAAACAGAATCAGCGCAATCAGCTTGCTCAGCAGGATTTTCCACCGCTGAACGGGCCTGGTCAACAGCAGCTTGATCGTTCCGGACGTGTGCTCTCCAGACACCAGATCCGCCGCAATCACCATCACCATGAGCGGGATGAACAGGCCGACCGCATTTTTCACAAACTCTCTTGTAAAGGTTACCCCGTTCGGGGAGGCCGGATTCACATCTTTATCCAAATAATATTGCGCGAGGCTGACCTCGACCCTGCGCCACTGCTTCCACTCCTCGGGCATCCGGTTGCTGCCGAGGCTGCGGGTATAATCAACGATTTTCTGACGCTGCTCCGCCCGCCAGTCATTGGTCCCGAACTGCTTGAGGTGGTTTTGGGTCACTTTCAACTGGGCATAGGTAAACATAGGAATAATCGCAGCAAGGATGAGCAGCACGACCAGAAGTCTCTTTTTCTTGACAATCTTGATGCACTCATTTTTGACAAGCGGATACAAACTAACCAATGCGCTCTCCCTCCGTCAGCTTCAAGAATAGATCCTCCAGCGTCGGATTTTTGATCTCAATACCGTACAGCCGCACCCCGGCTTCCACCATGCGCCGCGATACATCCGGTATGGCGTCCAGATTCATTTGTGTAACGATCTGCGGCTGAATGGCTCCAGTCCCGGTTTCGCCTGCAGACGAAGCCTGGTTACCGCCGGGGAAAATCACGACCTCCGGCTCGGCCTTCAAGATGTATAGCGCCCGGTCTATCGGTTGAACGCTCCAAACGACGGTACTGGCCGACTCATCCACCAGCGCGGACACCTCGCCGACCTTGATGACCTCTCCCTGACTGATAATGGCGACACGATCGCACATCTGCTGGATTTCGCTAAGCAAATGGCTCGATATGAAAAGGCTGAGACCCGAATCCGCCAGCTTGCGGATAAATTCGCGCAGCTCCTTGATGCCCTGCGGATCGAGACCATTGGTAGGCTCGTCGAGAATCAGCAGCTTCGGGTCGTTCAACAGCGCCTGAGCAATGCCAAGCCGCTGCCTCATCCCCAATGAATAGGTCTTCACTTTGTCGTGAATACGCTGGTCCATCCCGACAATGTCAACGACCTCCCGAATACGTTGGTCGGTAATGCCGGGCAGCATCCGGGCAAAATGCTCCAGATTCTCCCAGCCGCTCAAATACCCGTAAAGCTCAGGGTTTTCCACGATACAGCCGACATACTGAAGCGCCTCGTTATGCTCCTTTTGCACGTCATAGCCGCAGATTCGGATCGATCCTTCCGTAGGGCGGATCAAATCGACCAGCATGCGGATCGTCGTCGTCTTCCCTGAACCGTTCGGACCGAGAAACCCGAAGATTTCACCGGCATACACGTCAAACGAAATGCCTTTGATGATCAAACGATTGCCGATTTTCTTCTTCACGTCGTTTACGGACAAAACCAGCTGCGCCTCTCTCCCCTTGGCGTGCGCTTTATCCTGGGCATTCACCGTTATCATATCTGCAGCCCCTCCTGCTCCTAATTCAAAATATCGACGATCCGCTGCGCAATCCGCTCATAGCCTTGCTGATTCGGATGGAAATGATCGATATATAAGTACTTGTTCACATTCAACTGAAACAAATCGTAGGTCGGTACGACCGTAATGTTCGGATAACGGCTGGCCAAGTCGAAAGCGCCCGTGTTCCAGCTTTGAATAACCGGGGCTCCCGCACGGTTCGAATCCAGATCCAGAAACGGGTGATACAAGCCTACGTACATGATTCTTGCGCCGGGGTTCGCCTTGCTCACCCGGTCGAACACCTGCTCCAGACGCTTCAGCGCCTCCGGAATCCGCTGTGCCGCTGCCGCCGGATTGAACCCTTCCTCCGAATCCGAAGTTCCTTGCGACGTCTGCGGGCTTGTCCCTTGCGACCCCCGGGAGGGATCCGCGGCGCCTTGTGTGTCCTGTCCGCCCTGCGGGTCGAAAATATCCGCCCCGCCCTCAAATAAATCGTTGCCCCCGATCGTCAAAAGCACAAGATCCGCATCTCCGAGCGCTTTCTCCACATCGACTTTTTTGGCGTCCCAATCCTTCAACAGATCATATGTTCGAAAACCGGGAATAGCAAAATTATTATAAACGAATACCGGTTTGCCCAGCTGCTCCTCCAGCTTGTCCCGGACTTGTCCGACGTACCCCTTGCCGGTCAGATCTCCGGTTCCAGCCGTCAGCGAATCCCCCAGGGCCACGATGCGTATCTGCTCTTTAGCTTCCCAGGCATCCTGCCGGGGCTTAGTCTCTACAGAAGGAGCAACCTCCCCCGGACTCTCCGGTACGGAGGGTTTTGGAAACATAATCTGATTTACGGCATACGCAAAGCCGCCAACGCACAGGATCGTGGACAATAGCGCCGACAGCCCGACAGTGCGCCATAACCACCGTGATGATTTCACTGCTCTCCCCCATTTCTTTCGTTGAATCAAGCTGCATCTTTTTTTAGAGTAGCGGTTTGAGCAGCGATTTGCAAACTTGAAGCCCGGTTCCAATCGGCTGTACGGCATAGCAAATGGGTTTGCACGCAAAGGTTTAAGCAGCATCACTCCTTGAACGGCTGTAAAATTCATGTGTATCGTATCATGCTTGTATATGGTTTAGTCGGAGGGTTGCAGAGGAAAATGGAGGAATAGCAGGGGATAACCAATACCGTCGAAGGTCCGTCAAGCCGGGTCAAAAATAACGGACCGGTTGCGGGGCGAACCATTATAGACTGAAATATTTCATCGGATTTTGCTGGCGGCCGTTTTTGATGATTTCAAAATGCAGATGAACGCCTGTAGAGTTGCCCGTGCTGCCCATGACGCCGATTTTTTCTCCCTTTTTTACGGTCTCGTCCTGGCGGACCCCCAGCTTGCTCAAGTGTCCGTACAGCGTTTCATACCCGTTGCCGTGATCAATAATAATGCAGTTGCCGTAGCCGGATTTCCAGCCGGCAAAAATGACCTTGCCGTTATCCGATGCCAGAATCCCGCGCTCATCGGACACGAAATCCGTGCCTTTATGATTTTTACCCCATCGAAGGCCAAATTCGCTGGTCACTTTGGCACGCAGCACCGGCAGGGTGAACTTCCCTGTTCCCGTTCCGGGAATCACCTTTGTTCCTTGACGGACGATGCTTTGCACAGGGGCCTCCACGAGCTGCTCGCCAATCTTCTTCTCTTCCTTCAACTCGCCGTTGACGCGAACGATTTGATAAGACACCTGCTTTAAGCCGGGCTTGCCATTAGATACAATCTGGATCACGCCGGATTTCAATCCGCTGTCCTTTTCATATTTTACTCCGCTCGGCACCTTCACTTGCTCCGTGCGCGTTTCTCTCGTCACTACAGAGAGCCATGGCTGCTGTACGCTCAAATTCAGCTTTTGTCCGATACGGATCAAATCATTTTTAATACCGGGATTATTCGCCCGAATCAGATCGGAAGGGATACGATATCTTTGTGCGATGAGGGAGATGCAATCTCCGGGCTGCACCGTATATTCCATAGGCTGAACGTCTCCGGTCACAATCCGGTTCAGCACCGTCTCATAAGCCTCCACTTTGCCGGGAGTCACGGCCGTCTCCAGCAGTTCCACCCTTTGTACAAATTCGGCGGTTGTCCTTCCTTCGGGCGTATTCCCTTCTTGTCCGGCAGACAACACCGAAGCCTCCTTATGCTTTTGGGAAGCCATATAAGGAGCCTTCACCTGTTCCAATATTGCGGCGGCCGTCTCGGGATCCTTGACAATCCCCGCCGTTCTCCCCTCAATCCGGATCTCTACGGCATAGTAAGTAAACATGATTTTCTCCTTCAAAGCGGCCAGGACCGCATCAAGGTCGATCACGTCGCGGCGCGTAGTGCTCTCTTCAAAGCGAAGCCGATCCAAATTGGACGTGAACCGGTAAAAGGAGTACCGCTGCCCTGCTTCTTCATAACGATCCGCCTTCCACCGCCGGATCTTGTCGGTATCGGATACGGTGCCAACCCATTGGTCGTCCAGGAACACATCGTACAAGACGATGCTATGGGCCTTCACAAACCATCTGCCCGAAATGACGACAGCTATAATCACAGCAAAGGCTGTAAACCATTGAATGAAAGCCAGCGTTTTTCCCATTGCGCTCGTGCGGTTCTTCAATGTCTTTTACCCCCTTCAGACGGTGATACGAGAAAATGTAAATAAATGCCATATCGTTTGGCACCCTCACCATATATATGTCGTTCATGCCGAGATAAGACAAGAAAACAAAAAACCTCCCTAAATTCCGCTTTTGAAAGGGAATTCGGGAGGTTTGGCCGGACTGTCTGAAGTTTACTTTCACTATCTGCCGCTTGCTTCGGCGCATCGTATTTTGCTCTCCAAAGCCTGGAACCCTTTTTCGTTGTATGCCTTGACCCTGGCGCAAAAAAGAAGAAAGCTGTCCACGCATGGACAGCCCGCAATAATTCACGCTCATGACCCGATGCGGTTCAGCAACCGCTCATGCTTGGCCTGCAGCTCGTGCAGATCCAGCTTCATCTCAAGCGCTTCGATCAAGCCGGAGACATGCTCCTCCAGCGCTTGACGCAGACGGTCCGCAAGCTCAACCGTCGCGCTGCGCAGCTGGGCCTCATATGCTGCTGCCAGCAAAGCGGTCTGTGCTTCTACAAACCGGTCCATCGGGCCGTTTAATCTCGATTCCAGCTCCCGGCGGAGCTGGGCTTTCCCGTCACCCTCGAAAAAATGCTTGGGATTCTTATAGTAGCCCGCCAGCCATTTGATTTGAATATCCTCCGCCTCCAGTGAAAGCGACAGCTCCGGAGTCCGCAGCTTCATCGGTTCAAAGTCCGGGGCGTCAAAGGAGGGGATCCCCCTTTCCTGAATGGCGGCCACCCACGTTACCGCCGATTGCCGGACGAGCTTGTTGATTTTGTTCTCAATCCGCAGCGTGGTGGCGAGCACCTCCTGCGTCAAGTCAAACGAAATCATACGGCGCAAATCTTCCCAGGCCGATTGGAGCACCGTTTTTATATCTCTCCCGTCCTCGCGGAACACAGATGGATTGAACGCAAGGTTGAACAACTCGCCGAAGCGGTACTGCGTCCGCTGCTTGACGTAATAGAGCAGCTCCTGAATTTCCTTTGCCAGCTCCCGTGCGTCCGCATCTCCGTCCTGCCTCTCCAGAAGAGAAGCCCCGGCAGCCCATGAGGTACGAAGCGCTTCCGCCTGCCGGCTTCGTTCCGCCGCATCCTCCCTTGCGCTGTCCATCCACCGCTGCAGCGTCTCTGCCGCGCGGCGAATATCTGCATCCCCTGCCTGAATCGCCATTTCCGTCAGCTCTTCGAATGTGAAACGGACAAACTCCTGCTCGAAGCGGAGGATGCCGGATTGGCTGACCGTTTCCTCATCCTTACGCAGCTTGCCTTCCAGTGCATAGTAGCTGGACAGCGGGTAAATCCGCGGCTGCCGAATCCCGTGCTGCAGGAGGTTGTTTTCAACATGGTTCACGACCCCCTCCAGTTCTTCGGCCGAAGACGCCAGATCGGCGGCATTGACGATGAAGAACATTTTGTCCATCTCAAAGCTGTCCTTCACCCGTCCGAGCTGAAGCAGAAATTCTTTGTCCGCATGGGAAAACGCATGATTATAATAAGTCACGAAAAGAATCGCATCGGCATTTTTGATATATTCAAAAGCTACCCCGGTATGGCGGGCGTTGATGGAATCCGCTCCAGGGGTATCCACCAGTACGACGCCCTGCTCCGTCAGCGGATTCGCATAATAAAGCTCGATCAGCTCGACGAAGCACGACCGCGCTTCGTCAGCGGCATAATCGCCGAACTGGTCGGCGGTTACGCGAAGATCCTGCCCAAGGCTCGGGCTCATCTCGTCCCAGCCTTTCTCCACCGCCTTCAGGAAAGCGTAGTGCGGCTTTCCTTTGCCCGGCACCTGATCGGCCTTCAGACGGCGGATGATCTCCAGCGCGTCAGCCAGCGAACCAGCCGGAACTCCAAGTACTTTAAGCGAGTAAAGCAAGTCCGACGTCAGCCTGTCGCGGCTTTTCATCCGGACCCTGGCCGTTCCGTGCGGCCAGCCGGCCTCCGGATCGGGCGGCATGATCTTGTTGATCGCCGCTGTCGTCGGGTTCGGCGATACGGGCAGCACCCGCTCGCCGATCAAGGCGTTGGCGAAGCTCGATTTGCCTGCACTGAAGGCGCCGAACAGCGCGACAGTGAAGCGGTTGTTCGCCAGCCGCTCCGCCTTCTCCTGCAAGGAGCGGCGTATGCTCTGCAGCGCCGCCAAGCCGTCGAGCTCCTGCGCGGCGGCGTTCAGCCGCGCGGCCGCTTCGCGCAGCCGGCCGCGATGGCCGCCCGCGGCGAGCGCAGCGCCGCCGGCCGGGCCGCGGCCCGCCTGCTGCGCGAGCCAGGCGAGGGACTCGCTTGGCTCGCGCACGGCGGGCGCAGCGGCCTGCGGCGCAGCCGCTGCCGCAGGCGCGGGCAGCGCAGGCGCCGCCGCGGCGGGGAGCTGCGCCAGCAGCGCCTCGCCGTAGGCGGCCTCCGCCTGCGCGAGCCGCTCGAGCTCGCGCGAGGCGGCAAGCCGCGCGTCGAGCTCGGCGACCTGCCCGCGCAGCGCCGTGAGGCGCGGCTGAAGCGCCGCCGCGAGGGCGTCGGCCAGCTCGTCGGCCACAGCGAACGCCTGCTTGCGGTAGAGCGCCTTGGCCTCCGCCGCAATCTGCTTCGAATACGTCATCGTGTATTCTCCGCCAAAGACAGCCGCCTCGTTCACTTGAGCGGCCAGCCATTCGGGCGTGATCTCCGCATGAATCCGATCCGCCGCCTCGGCCGCTAAACCTGCCGGCAGACCGTGGCCTTCAAAGGCCGCTTTGACCGACTGCTGAACATGCCGCTCCACCTGCGTCTCCACCTGCGATACAAAATCGCGATGCAGCGCGGCCAGACGCTGCTGCCGCTCCGCCGCCGTCTTCGCCGCCGAGCCCAGCCAGCCTACCTTAAAGCCCGGCCGCCGGCTGTCCAAATAGACATGCGCAAGGTCCCGCGTCACAGCAGGAATGACGTTCGCGGCTTCGAGCACCGCCGTTACGTCTTTACGCAGCGCCGCCACCAGCTCCTGCGGCAGAGCGGTCAGCCGCGCAAGCTCGGCGCTCGCTTCGCGCATTTGCTCCTGCGCGGCCTCATACCCTTCGTCCGCGGCGATCTTGGCGCGCAGCGCCTCCTTGGCCGGCTCGTTCGCCTCGGCCATCTTCGCGGCATGCGCCGCCGCCAAAGCGCGCGCCGACTTCTCAAGGCTGAGCCGCACCAGCGGCTCCCGAAGCTCGATCAGCCGGCCGAGCAGGCTCTCCAGCTCGCTCCACTCGCTGGCCGGATGATCCGGCATCTTCACCGAAGTATAGACGATCCCGGCAGGGGTCACCCCCCAGTTCGCGAACGCCTCGCGCACTCCGGCCTGATAAACATCCAGAGGCACTTCATGCTCACGGTGTTTATCCATCATGTTGACAATCAGATAGAGCGGCTTGCCCCACTCCGTCAACTTTTTCGTAAACGCCAGATTGATTTCCGACTGAACATGGTTGTAATCCATCACATAAAAGACCACATCGGCCAAGTGCAGCGCCGATTCCGTAGCCAACTGATGCGCATCGTCCGTAGAGTCGATCCCCGGCGTATCCAAAAGCGCCGCATGCCCCTTCAGAAACGGAATCGGATAACGGATTTCCACCGTTTCGATCGCTTCACCGTTGCGGCAGTGCTCCGCCAGATCATCCAATGGCACCTGCTCCACTTTCGCGGCGCCGTCCCCGTCAAGGGATTCATGCCGATAAATGACCTGGGCGCCGGCTTCCCCATCCACGATACTGACGATATTGGCGCTTGTCGGAATCGGACTGGAAGGCAGCAGCGTATGCCCGCACAGCTTGTTAATCAAACTTGACTTCCCCGCCGAAAAATGTCCGCAGAATGCCAGATGAAGCCGGCCGCTCTCCGCTTTAGCCAGCAGCTGCTTGAATTTTCGGCCGTTCTCCTGATCGCCAGCCTGTTCGACTTGTGTCAGAAGATGACGGACGGCCTCCTCCATCGTTGCGTCCGGATTCATATTCCCCGCTTGCTCTTGAACCGATATGGCTTCCCCTGAAGTCATTACGCTTTTCATCCGTTTCTCTACCCCTAATCCTCTGTTTGAAAGAAAAAAAAAAACCGAATTGCTTCGGTTCTAGTGTACCATATTTTCGGTCTCAGGGATAAAAATTTCGAACACATCGCGGTGCTGCAAAATGGTAATGTCTTTATCCTTCACCTTCATGACCACAACCTCAGGACGCTGCTTCATTCGGTTCAGATAATTTTCCGGCACGCTGCCGGACTCCGAAACGGTAACGCCGTCCACCTGCTTTTCTTCATTTTCCTGAAGCGGAGTTTGGAGCACCTTCTCATAAATATCTGAAAACACTTCAAAATTACTGGTATATACCGATATGCATTTCACTATTATCCGATCCTTTCTCATTCACACTTTTACAGTTTTTCCCTTTGACATGGATTTCCTGCTCGGGTTCGTTTTCGTTTTCAACCGTTTTTTTCCTTCTCGGCAATATTCCAGCAATGGGCACAGCTCACATTTCGGGTTTTGCGCCTTACAGTGGTAACGCCCGAAAAAAATGAGCCGATGGTGCGTCTGCGTCCATTCCTCACGCGGCACCTTTTTCATTAATTTCTTTTCCACTTCCAGCACGGAATCCTTTTCTCCAGCCAGCCCTAACCTTTTGGATACCCGCTCCACATGAGTATCGACGGCGATCGCGGGCACACCAAATGCATTGGAGACTACGACATTCGCCGTTTTTCTCCCGACACCGGGAAGCTCGACAAGCTTCTCATGCTCACGGGGAACTTCTCCATCATACTTGTCCAACAGGAGCGCGCAAAGCGCTTGAATGTTCTTCGCTTTGTTCCGGTAAAGCCCGATGCGCCGGATATCCTGCTCTAATTCCTCCAGCGGCACGGCCAAATAATCCTCAGGTCTCTTATACTTCTGAAACAACGTGGCGGTCACTTTGTTCACGGTTTCGTCCGTACATTGAGCGGACAATAGAACAGCGATCGTCAGCTCGAATGGATTCGAATGGTGAAGCTCGCAATGGGCATCGGGATACATTTTGGCGATTTGATCAAGAATGATTCTGGTCTTCGTTGGTTTCATCGTCTCGCCCCTCTTTCCGCCCATTTCTTACAGTTTACCGAATTGAGCAGGACGAATCAATGACCCGGGCCGACAAAATGCGAACTTTTTACGAAAAAACCGCCTGTGAGTAAGGTTTCCTTACCACACAGACGGCAGATAAGCGAAAAAAGTTTCATCATGGCTTAAAAAAGATTAGGGCTTTTCGATCTCGATAATTTTATCGTCCAGCACATAAATGGTCACTTCTTCATTCTCCATGAAAGCATTCGCGGCCACGGTTTGATTGCCTTTATGCAAATAAGCTTTGGCAAAGAAGCTGTATGACGTTTTGTCATTGTTGCCTGTTGGCTTCAGAATCAACTGGTTTACCGTATACATGTACGATGAAACGACGCGCTTGGAGGCAGTGGCAACATGAATCGTTATTTTATCGTTCACGTCGCGGATCACCTCCACCCGGTCATCCGGCTTCAAAGAGGTAATCGCCGCCGATGTGGTCCCATTCAGCTTGATTGTAAATTGAGACCCGAGCGGCTGCACCTGAACGTTTCCTTGGAAGTCCTGCACCGTTATGGTTCCCAGCGCGGCGTCTACAGCCGTCACCTTGCCGCGCAGTGTATTCAGAATAGTGACATTCGCCAAAGTCACACCGTTAAAGCTGGCTTTTACATACTCGTCCACCTGGATATCTTCGAAAGCGTTCGTCGATTTACCCGGATTGCTGATCTTATCGTTGCTGTCCACCACAAACGTCAGAAGCGTTCCGTTCTCGTCCTTCACACTCACCTGACGGGTAGACGGCGTGGTGTAAAGCACCTTATACACTCCAACCTTTTTCATCACGATATCTGAAATCATCGTCTGATCCCCAAGGTTGATATTAGCGCGGATCGAGTCTCCTACCTTCAGATCAGCCAGCGTGCCGTTCGTTTTGTTCTGCAGCTCCACCTTGGTGCTCGCATACGCTTTGAACGTCAGATTTTGGCCGCCTACCGTCCGGATCGTCATCTCATTGGTTGTACTGTTGATCTGTGCGACGGTACCCTCGATATACTGCGTCATTTCGACCTGAACGATTTTATCCTTGGATACCTTCAGGTCGATTTTTCTCTTATTGTTTCCATTCGAGATGAACATCGATTGGAAGTTGGACACCGGAAGCGTGGCATCTCCAATGCGAACGGCCGTGGAGTCGGTCAGCCGGAACACGCCGAATTCGCCGTTGTCGGCTTCAATCGTTAGCAGTTTCCTATCGGGGTCATAACCGACAATAGAAGCAAAAACATACTGTTTTACCGAACGGCTCGTCACAGTGACCTTGACCACTTTATCGTTGACAAGGTCCAGCTTCAGCGTATCGCCGGTTTCAATATCGTACAGGCTGGCGTTCGGCAATCCGTCGATCGATATGAGTGCATTGTCGGCAATAAAGTAAGCTCCGAGCGCGCTGCCGCCGGCTTTTTTGATCGTCATAATTTTCTTGTCGTTGCTGAGGCTTTCCAGCGTGCCTTCTACCGATTGGGTAACGTCCGCCTGCTTGCGGATCGTGATGGACACCGCCTCGTTAGACTTGATGGTGTAAGCCACCGTATCGCCGACGCGCAGCTTCGACAGGTCGGAAATCGTTCCGTCAGGCAGCGTTACCGTAGCGAGAACCGGGAAGGAATAGGTTTCCTTTTGTCCCGAGGTTTGTTCAAGGAACGTCACCTGCTTTTGTTCCAGATTAATGCTTAGTACCGTACCTTCCGCCGTTTTGTTCAGCGGAACCTGCTTCACGATGATATGGGAGATTTCATTTTCTTTCAGCAGCATGTTCCGCTTTAACTGCAGGATGCTTCCCGGTTCAATAGAGCTCAGGCTGAGCCCCCGGCCCGATGCATCCGTTATCGTTACATTGGAAGCAAGCTTATACAAAGTGCTTTGCGTCCCTTGTTGAATCGATACCATCATTTGATCCAGGAAGGTTTGGCCAAGCGTACCTTCGTACGTTTCCATCTGCTCCTGATCGTCTGTCAGCTCGACATACAAAGCTTCGCCTTGATTATGTACAACATAAACTTCATTGGTAAGCTTAATGGACGATAAAGGAATCCGGGTGTCGTCCTTCGCGTTATAGATGACCGTATTCGTTGAGATGGTGTAGCTGTCCGTCGTTCCCTGACTATTCAGCACGCTGATTTTGCGGTCGGTCAGCTCCATCACGTAACCGATGGACACCCGGTCGGAACGGGTGGTCAATTCTTTGTCCGCACGGCTGAGGAACGTGGCCATTTGAGCCCTCGTCACTTTGCCTTGCGGATGGAATCCGTTGTCTTCAAAGCCTTGAACAATCTTGAGCACAGCAGCGGCATTAATGTACCCGTTGGCCCAGTCGGACATGTCCTCGGCATCCGCGAACATAGACGACGAAGCCGCCTCCTGCCTTGCAAGATCTTCTTTTCCGATCGCCCGAATAATCAGCTTCGCCACCCATTCGCGAGTAGCGTCGCGGGATCCCCAGGCTGTCTTGGAGGACGTATCGCCGGCCTCCTCCTGCGTCAGGATCAATCCTCTGTCAAAGGCATAGGCAACATAAGGCTTGGCATAATCGCTTACCTGAACAGGCAACACCGTCTCTGCTTTATTTTCGAGCGCCTGCTTTTCCAGCCCCATCATCCGGATCGCCATCACAATGACATCCTGCTGGGACACGGAGTTTTCGGGACGGTATTCCGCTCTTTCGTAGCCTTGAATAATGCCGATGGCTGCAAGCTTCGTAATATGCTTGATCGCCCAATGCTGCGGACTCACGTCAGAGAACCGTTGAACGTTCCCTGCCGTCGAGGCCGCCGATGTTCCCGTCGTGCCGGAGCCCGTCCCCGTTTGCTCGGCAAAAGCCGAGCCGCTTACCGTAAGAGAGAGCGCCAGTACGGCAGCGGCCAGCCTGCGTGCTTGCTTTTGTTTCTTGCTCTTCATGTATCCAATAGCTCCCCTCAGTTATCTGGTAATCCACATTTCAGCATTAATTACGTTTGATCGGGTGCGGCAGATCCATATGGCCCATCAAGCTTTCCACTTGTTTGCCGTCCACCAGCACTTGAATCGATTGAACCTCCGTGAACTGAAACAGCGTGTTTTGCAGCGCAGTCAGGAGCATTTCCTCTCCTCCTGAACCCAAATGAGACTCAGGAGACATGGACAAATCGATCGTCAGCTGACCGTTTGACAATTCCACTTTATGGAACGTAAAGCCTTTAAACAATGGAAGCGTTTGGTTGTCCGGACTCGTTTCCAGCTTTTCCAGCGCCGCTTTGTACTTGTCCTGATCCTGTTTAAAGCTGATCGTCACTTCTTTTTCGACCAACTTCTCAAAATTGGCATCCGTATAATAGGCCTTTACCTTCAATTCCTTATTCTGTTCCTGATTCGGTTGAGGCGTCGCGGTCTGGGGAGGCTCATTCGTCCCCTGCTGAGAGCCCTGCTCCGTAGTTGCAGGGGGTGCTGCTGCCCCCGGGTTCTGCGCGGGCGGTTTACTCTGTCCACAGCCCGAAAGCAGCAAAGTGAAGACGGCTGCGGCTGCCAATCCTTTATGCCATTTTTGATTCATGGTCACCAACTCCTTAGTCAAGATTCAACTGCTTCTTAATGGCAGCAACGATGGATTCGGCAACCCGATTTTGGAATGCATCCTGATACATCAGAGCTTCTTCCGCAGGATTGGACAAAAAGCCGATTTCCAGGAGTACTGACGGCATCGTGGTGTTACGAATCACATAGAACCGCTCCTGTTTGACCTTCCGGTCGGTAAAACCCGTTGCTTCAACAATAGATTTGTGCATCAGATTCGCAAAATCCATGCTTTGCGGCGTCCAGTAGAACGTTTCCGTTCCTCCGACGGATTCCTTGTTAATCGTATTGGCGTGAATCGATATAAATAAATCGGCCTCGGACTCTTCCGCTTTGGCTACCCGATCCGCCAGTTCAATGAACGTATCGTCGGACCTTGTCATCACTGCTTCGATGCCAGGCTCCTTCTGAAGAAGATCGGCTACCTTATGGCCAAGAGATAGCACCAAATCTTTTTCAAATCGGTTCGTCACCGAAACCGCACCGGAATCCTTCCCGCCGTGTCCCGGATCAATGACCACCCGGTAGCGGTCTTTACCTTTGGCGAGCTTGGCGGAGATCAGACCGCCAGGCAGCACATCCGATAAGATCAATTCGGATTTTTTTTGCAAATCAATTACTATTCTAACGGTAGACGGTTCTTTTGAAAATAGAGAATAGCGAATTTTTGCCACGATATCATGCGGTTCAGTTAAAGGAACCGTACCTTCCTTGGCTTCATTGACAACCGTCGCCAAGGTCGCATCAAGCTCCGCTCCCGGGATATCCAGTACGATCCGGTCCGGTTCGGCCAGTTTGAACATCGTAGGCTTCACTTCACCGCCGGTCGTCTGAATGCACAGCATCTCGCCATCAAATGTGATCGATTGCACCTTAACCGGCGCTTTTCCATTTTTAACAGCGGGAGCGTTGGCATCGGCCGCCCCAGGCGCCAATGACCTGGTGGCGCTTTGCGGTACGGCGCATCCGGGCGAGGGAGCGTTCGCACCCGGATTAACAGGCTGCTCGCCGGCTTTTACCGGATTGCCCGAGCCGCCTGAAGAAGCTTCCTTATCCCCTGTTTTATCTTTGCTTTCTTGCGGATTTTTGCCGCCGGCAGAGTTATTATTGCCCGCAGAATTATTGCCGGCCGCTGCCGCATCATTTCCCGGCTTGCCTTGTTCTTCCTTGACTTTTCCGTCTTCTGAACCGGTCTGATCAGGTTCAGGGCTTTCTTTTTGTTTATGATACAGGAATACAGAGCGGGTTGGCTCGTCCCATGTGACTTCCACACCCAGATTCTCGCTTACAAAACGAATCGGAAGCATGGTGTTCCCTTCAATAATGGTCGGAGCTGTTTCAAGAGTATAGGATTTGCCGTCGACCGTCGCCTGCTTTTTGTCAATAAACAATTGGATGCTGGTGCCTTCTTTGGCCACCGACACCTTGCGCAATTTAGGGTCCCATGACACCTTGGAGCCGAGCGATTCCGCGATAATCCGGATCGGCACGATCGTATTATCGTTGACGATACGGGGGGCAACCTCGGGGACCAGCTGCTTGCCGTTCATGAACAATTGGATCGGCTGAGCCGCGGCCAAACCTATAACGGGCAGCAACAGGAATGACAGGAGCAACATCGTGAACCAGGCAGTGAAAACCTTCATCATGCACCTCAATTTATATTATTGGTTCTATGTAGAATGCCGAAAGATTGTGTTGCTTTCGGACGGCAATAGGAAGACGGTGGTGAAATCTACCATTATATTAGACTATGAAAAAACAAAAAAGTTGCACTTTTGGCGAAACAAGCAGAAAAACATAAAAAAACGCAAAAAACCGGAGGCCAAACGCCTCCGGTCCATCGATTGCTTCTATATTCTCTATGCAATTTGCTGGTTTATCGACCTCTGCAGCAGTTCCCTGAACTGA
Source organism: Paenibacillus naphthalenovorans (assembly GCF_900099895.1). Classification (GTDB taxonomy): domain Bacteria; phylum Bacillota; class Bacilli; order Paenibacillales; family NBRC-103111; genus Paenibacillus_G; species Paenibacillus_G naphthalenovorans. Next base: position 212,444 of record NZ_FNDY01000001.1, on the reverse strand, counting down.
TTGCCGGACAGCACTTCCTCCGCAATCAAGATGTCGAGCGATTCTTCAAACACTTTGCGGTGCTGCTCCAGCATGTTGCGTGTAGCTGTCATCAACTGATTCAGGATCGCCGCATTTTCCTTCATCAGCTCTTCCTTGGTTACCATGTCTCTGTCAATAATGCCAAGCCTTGTGAGTCCTGAATCCATCATGGTCCGAACCATGTTCAACGCCTGCTCGAAATCGTTGCGCGACCCCGTGCTGCGGCCGCCGTAGAACATCTCTTCTGCGACCGCACCTCCCAGCGCAATCATGATTTGATGCTCGATTTGTTCTTTGGTATACAAATACTGATCCTGCTGAGGGTTATGCCTTACAAACCCGAGCGCCTTGCCCCGCGGACTTAGCGATACTTGCGATACCGATCCCGGACGTACCAGCTCTGCTGCAATAGCATGCCCAAGCTCGTGCATGGCTACCCGCTCCCGCTCCTCTTTTGTCGACTCGCGGTCCGTTTTCTCGCCGAGCATCACTTTGTCGACCGCCAGAGACAGATGCTCCTGGCTGATCTTATCCGCGTTATCGCGCATCGCATAAATGGCCGCTTCGTTCATGACGCTCTCCAACTGGGCTCCGGAGAAGTGAAAGGTCTCTCTCGCGATCAGCTCCATATCAATATTGTCCGACAGCGGTTTATTTTTGGCATGGATGTTTAAGATATGGAGACGGCCCTTTTTATCCGGCAGATCGACTTCAATGTGCCGGTCGAAGCGTCCGGGACGAAGCAGAGCCGGATCCAGCATTTCTTTGCGGTTGGTTGCGGCCATGATGAGCACGCGCGGCGTTTCATCGGTATGAATCCCGTCCATCTCGGTCAACAGCTGGTTTAACGTCTGGTCATATTCCCGATGCTGACCGCCGTCCCGCTTGCCTCCGATCACATCGATTTCATCGATAAAGACAATGGCGCTGTTTTTGTTTTCTTTTACCGCCCGGGTTCTGGCTTCTTTAAACAGGTCCCGAATCCGGCTTGCGCCGACGCCCACATACATCTCTACAAATTCACTGCCCGACGCCGCCATAAATACCGAATTCGTATAATGCGCCGAGGCCTTGGCCATTAACGTTTTGCCCGTTCCCGGAGGTCCCGTCAACAATATGCCTTTAAGCGGACGGATGCCGAGCCGCTGAATATCCTCCGCGCGAATCAGAAAGTCGAGCGCTTCCTTCAGCTCCTCCTTTGCCCGTTCTTGACCTCCGATATCATCAAAGGTCATGTAAGCAGGCGTTCTGCTCCTTGCTTTTCGCTCGGAACCGACATTCATGCCGTTGCGCACTCGGGTCATATACACAAAGGCTCCCAGAAAGGCCGCCATAAATACGATCGGAATGATATTCACACCAAGAAATAACAAAAATGCTATAAGAACAGGTACAACGCCAATCACGATTTCTTTACCGTACTTACTCATTAGGCCACACTCCCAATTTGGCAGGCGTCCGTGGAAGCATCACATACTTGCTGTCCTTACCGTCCGTAATCGTAATGTATACGAATTTATCGTCCATTTCTGTCGTTGCTTGAATCCCTTCGCTTTTCGCCGTACGATCTTCAAGCGTTTTTGGAATTTGCGCATACTGCTTTGTTTCCATCGCCTGAGCGATCTCGAACAACGCCGACGACCACCACTGCTCCAGCCGTTCGGACGGTGGATTGACCACTTTGAGTTTCAACTCTTTGCTGCCGAGCGTCGAACGCCCTTCGTTCTGAACCCGGTGGTACACTTCCCGGAGACTTGTCCCCGGTGCGACCGAAAGCTCCAATTGTGCTTCGTTACCCGATAATTTTATAGATTCAAGTTCAACGCCGGGAATAGCCGACACGACTTTTTCAAGAGGGCTTTCCATAGCGTAACTTTGATATGCAAAATATCCGCCGAATAATAAGGAGGCTGAAACCAGAACACTCAATACAACAGGTAAAAGACGAAGTTTCATGAATCAACGTCCTCCTTTCGTAAATAGTATATCATAATAGCCATACTCGAAGTATATCATATGATATATACTGATGGCGATGCAATGTGTGGAAAATACGTAAATGCTCTGTAAGAAAGCCAAAACACAAGGCCGCGAAAGGCATTGCTTCTTCAGCTTGCTCTCCCGCGGCCTGTATAACATCGCCTGCCGTTACTGTATGGATAACCTCCATGTATCCCGATGCAGTCCGTCTTTAAATGTATAAAAATCGTAAAAATATTGATCCCGCGAAGCGTTTTCCGGTTTCAGCTTGTAGAAAACTTCCCATACCGGCTGCCCGTCTTGAACGCCGAGCATCACTCTGAGCACATCCGCCTGAGGATGCTTGGTCTTCACCAACGCTTCGGCCTGTTCCGCACTCAAACCGGCCGATCCCATTTCGGTTCGAATTTCATCTTCAGCCACACACACATAAACCGGCTGTCCGATTTTATCTTCCCCATAGATGACGGTATATGTTTTGTCGCCAACAAATCGTTCCACTTTGTTTGCCTTTGCCAATATGGTCTTCTCATATGCTGTTTGAACCGCCATTCGCTGAATGCCCCATTCACGTTCCGTCACCGCGCGAAAGGCTATGATCATTCCAATGCATAGGACTGCCGCCGCAAACACCGCAATTGCGGCGATCTTCCAGCTTTTGCTCACCGACGACTCTCCTCCTCTTTATTCCGTCCCCGTCAACCGGCAGTTAGCCGCTCAAAACATTGCTGCGCTTCAAATTTTATTTTTTCTTCATCCAATGTCAAGCACTCATTATTTCTGATAATCCATCGGCCGTCGATGCACACGTCGGTAACATCCCGGGAACTCGCCGCATAAACGACATGAGAAATCACATTCGTCCGAGGATAATAGTGAGGCTGCTGCATATCCAGCGCAATGAAATCCGCCTTCATTCCGGCCTTAAGCGCCCCTACATCCCCAAGCCATATCGATTGGGCGCCGTACAGCGTCCCGAGCTTTAATGCGTCCCAAGCCGGAACAGCTACGGGATCCCCTGACACACCCTTATGAATCAAGGCGGCTAAGCGAATTTCCTCCAGCATATCCAGGTTGTTATTGCTTGCCGCTCCGTCCGTCCCCAGCGAAACAATAACACCGGCCTTCAGCAGCTCAGGCACACGGGCTACTCCGCTCGCCAGCTTCAAATTGCTCCCCGGATTATGAGATACGCGCACGTCATGGTTTTTCAGGACGGCGATTTCCTCGTCTGTCAGGTGTACCGCATGCGCGACAAGCGTCGGCCTGGAGAATACCCCCAGCTTCTCCAAATGAGCCACGGGTCTTGCCCCGTACTGATTTATATTTTCTTCCACTTCTCTTGCCGTTTCCGACATATGGATATGGATCGGAAGATTCAAGTCGTGCGCGGCCTGTACAATTCTTTCAATATAATCTGGAGGGCATGTATAAGGAGCATGCGGCGACATCATGGTCGTAATCCGACCGCCGGCTTGTCCGTGCCACGATTTGGCGAATTGGATCGCTTCCTCCAGCTTGGCATCCTGCTCCTCACGGGAGCACAAACCGATTACGCCGCGGGTCAGACAAGCACGTATACCGCTTTCCTCCGCAACCTCCGCCACTTCGTTCATGTGGTCGTACATGTCAACGAATGTTGTCGTTCCGCCCTTCAGCATTTCCAAAACCGAAAGCTTGGTCCCTGTCCGTACATCGTGCGCGGTAAATTTTCCTTCCATAGGCCACATTTTCTCCTGCAGCCATACCTGCAAGGCCAAATCGTCCCCATAGCCGCGCAAGAGCGACATGGCGGCGTGACCATGCGTATTGACCAATCCGGGCATATACAGCTTCCCGTTTCCATCGATCCGCTCATCGAATGTCGCCTCTGGCGAGGGAGCCTGCTCTCCTATATATGTAATCCGATTACCTTCCATTGTCATATATCCGTTAATGACAGGTGTTTTCTCATTCATCGTAATAAAAGTGCCGTTCTCAATGATTGTTTTTTTCATTAGACCCTTCCTTTCCCCTGCAAATTACAAGTCCGTTTCCAATGTACAACTTCAGCGCGGCAAAATCAAGGAGTCTAGTACTTATAACCACTTTTACCATTACATATCAGAAACAAATTTTTCATATCCTAACTCAAGAAATCTTCATTGCTTTCCATCAGCCGATTGTGTTATTTTTAATTTTGTGAAAAAATTGACGGCACGTTTCTACATATTTTTTATCTTCGCGATGTGATCTTCATTAATTTTTAACAATTTCGGGAGGCCAAAGCTATGCTTTTCACTAAAAAAAATGATACGGATTTTCTTCTCCTGCTGATTAACGCATCGGAGAACACGCTGCAAGCGGCACAAATGTTTCGCAATGCCGTCATGGGAGATCAGCCTCCGGCTGCCTTCTACCCGCAGTTGAAAGAACTGGAGAACAAAGGCGACCAAATCACGCATCAAATTTTCAAAGGGCTTAACAAAGTGTTTATCACACCTATAGATCGCGAAGATATCATGGAACTGGCCGCCAAGGTTGATGACGTCCTGGACGGGATCGAAGCTACCATTGCACGATTCGATTATTTGAACATCACCGTCTCCGACAAATATATGAGAGAATTCTCGGCGGTCATCGTCGCCAGCTGCCAGCACATCCTGGATGCGTTCAAGCTGCTTTCCAAAAAGAAATATATGCAGCTCACGGAGCATACGGTTCAAATCAACAGCCTGGAAAATGAAGCCGACCGTCTGATGCGCGAAGGCATCCGTGAAATTTTCACCAATCCAACGGACCCGTACCACGATTTCAAGCTAAAAGAGCTGTACGAGCGTTTGGAACAAACGACCGACGCATGCGAAGACGTAGCCAACATTCTGGAAAGCGTTGTGCTGAGATATTCCTGAACAGCCGTTGTGCCGGCCGCTAAGGAACCCCAGCATGCTTAGGAGGACATTATGTTAACTATACTTATCATCATCGTCGCCTTGGCGTTGATCTTTGACTTTATTAACGGCTTTCACGATACGGCCAACGCTATCGCAACCTCCATATCTACAAGGGCATTGTCGCCGCGTTTTGCCGTATTTTACGCAGCGGTGCTGAACTTTATAGGTGCATTGTTTTCTTCAGAAGTTGCCAAAACCGTGGGCGGAAGCGTAGCGAATCCTGCTGCGATCGAGAACGGCATGTATGTTGTTATCGCCGCCTTACTATCAGCCATTATCTGGAACCTGCTTACGTGGTATTACGGGATTCCCTCATCGTCATCTCATACGCTTATCGGATCGCTGGCCGGAGCGGTCATCGCCGGAGGCGGGCTTAGCAGCGTCAACTGGTCGGGATTCCAACAAATCGTACTGATTCTCATTTTATCGCCTATCGTTGCATTTGGCACCGGCTTTATCATTATGTGGATTATCCGTCAACTGATATTGGCGAGCGGCAATCAATCACGCTCCAAGCTTAACCGTACTTTCCGCGGCTTTCAGATTTTATCGGCCGGGCTGCTGTCCTTTTCTCACGGGGGGAACGACGCTCAAAAGGCCATGGGGATTATCGTATTCGGATTGGTTGCTCTCGGCTACCAATCGGATTTGGAAGTTCCGCTTTGGGTGAAACTTTCCGCGGCCACCGCTATGGGGCTCGGAACTTCGATCGGCGGCTGGAAAATCATTAAAACCGTGAGCAAAAAGCTGCTGAAGATTGAACCGATCAACGGCTTTGCCTCCGACCTGAACTCATCCATCGTGATTCAAACGTCCACCCATCTCGGGATGCCGCTTTCGACGACCCATGTCATTTCGTCATCGATTATCGGTACCGGTTCAGTCCTGAGATTTCATGATGTCAAATGGGGCACAGTCACCCGGATGGTCATGACCTGGGTCATCACGATCCCGATCAGCATGGTGCTGGCCTTTCTGATTTACAAAATTATTTTCCCCTTTATATCGTAAAAAAAGACAAGCCCGGTGCAACTGGATCATTGCACCGGGCTTCCTTTTATTCCTCCAAATAATAGGCCAGACTTTGCAGATCCGTCGTGAAATCCGCATGGTGTACGCGAACCCCGCTGGGCACCTTGATAATCATCGGAGCAAAGTTGAGAATGGCTTCCACCCCTGCCTCGACAAACTGGTTGGCCACATGCTGCGCCTCCATGGCAGGAACAGTTATGATCCCGATCCGCACCTTTAGCGCTTGAATCGTATCGCAAAGCTCCTCCATCGGTTTTACCTTCAAATTGTTGATCGATTCTCCGATTTTTGTTTTTTGGGAGTCGAACACGGCCACAATTTTCATGTTATCCTTAAGATAAGCGTTATAATTGCATAACGCCCGGCCCAGATTCCCTGCACCGACCAATGCAACCGGGATCACCTTGTCGATCTTTAATATTTGCCGGATTTTTTCAATCAGATAGTTCACATCGTATCCAATGCCCTTTTTCCCGAATTCTCCGAAATAGGCCAAATCCTTGCGGATTTGAGCAGGGTTTAAATCCAGCTTTTGCCCCAGGTCCTGAGAGGATACCGTTTGTACGTTTTTCTTGCTGAGTTCATTCAGAAATCGGAGATAGATCGGAAGCCGACGAACAACCGCTTCGGATATTTTCGGAGTTTTCATTCTGCATTTTCACCCATCCACTGCTTTATTCTTGGTACCAACTGATTCGAATTCATGTGCTCGATCTTCGGGCCTGGCAGCGAATATAAGAAATACTTGCCATAGTTCGTATCGATAACGCGAGTGTCGTATATAATCACAATTCCTTTATCCGAAGCCGTTCGCACCAGACGTCCGAAGCCTTGCTTGAAGCGAATGACCGCCTGGGGTACGGACAGCTTCATAAAAGGATTCTGGTTCTTTTGCTTCAGCTTTTCCGTCTTCGCTTCAACAAGCGGATGATTCGGAGGCTGAAACGGAAGCCTCACAATCGCCAGACAGCTGAGCGCATCGCCGGGAATGTCCACACCTTCCCAAAAGCTGCTCGTCCCAAGCAGCACACTGGCTGGGTTGCTTTGAAATAACCGGGTCAGCTTGCTTCGGTTGCTGCTGTCTACGCCTTGACCAAGTACGGTCACTCCGAATGAAGAGAGCATGTCCTTCAATCCCGCATGAGCGGCCTTGAGCATCCGGTTGGATGTAAACAATACCAGCATCCGGCCGCGCGTTTCGAGCGCCACTTCCGCCAGCGACGGCACCAGCTTGTCCAGAAATTCCTTCTCGCCGCTGGCTCCCCGCAGCGTCGGAAAATCCCGGGGTATGGCGACCAGCGCCTGCTTGCGGTAATTGAAGGGCGATGGCAGCTGAACGGTTTTGAGCTTACCGTCCGGATCCCCGTAAGCCAGCCCCAGCTGCTCGCAGGTGTAATCAAACGATTTGCCGACCGAAAGCGTAGCTGAAGTCATAATCACGCTGTCCTTCACTCCGAAAAAGGTTTGACGCAGCATTTCGCTGACATCTACCGGCACACAGAAGAGCTGAAGCGAACGGTTCTTATTGTACATGCCGCCTTCGAGCCAGTAGACATAATTGTCATCGGGCATCGTCATAAAAAAATGCAGCGCATCCCGATGCCTGTACAGCTCCTTCACGGTTCCGGTCAAATCGGTGATCGAGCTTTGCACATCGTATTCGTCCTGAACCTCTTTGATTTCCATGATCATCCGGTCAAGCCGGTGCAATGCTTCATTGAAATGAAGCTGCATGTTCTCCTCTAAGATCAGCAGCTTGTCCCAGCCGGCGGGCAGCTTGTCCTTCTTCACCCGGTACACGAACGAGCTGCCCTCCGTTTGGCTGCCATCCCCCCCGGAAACAAGCAGTTGATAGAGCAGTTCGGTCAGCTGATCCCATTCCTCTTTTAGCTGCACAAGCTTCTCCACGGCCTGATCGATCATTGCGCACCAGCCTTGCGACCGTTCTTCCTCAAATTTCTGCAGCCGCAAGCGCAAGGAGGACAACTGGCCGGACCGGGAATCTTTATATAACCAATGCAGCGTATTCATCAAGCCATAGTAGTGCAGGTCAATGCCCAAATGCTTGCCGGCCACTTCTTCAAAATGATGCGCCTCATCGATCACCAAATGTTTATATGCGGGCAGCAGCCGGTTTTCCGCTTTCGTATCCGTGAACAGCATCGAATGGTTTGTAATGATGACATCCGCCGTATTGGCGTCATGCCGGGCACGATGGTAAAAGCATTTTTTAAACCAGGGACATGCACGGTTCAAGCATGAATCCGCATCGCTTGCCACCGTATGCCAGAACTGTTGGCCTTTGTTTCCAAAATGAAGCTCCTCTTCATCTCCGCGCGCTGTCTCCCCAAGCCAAACCAGCATTTGACCTGCGGTGATCCGGTCGTCCCATCCGTGTTCAAAATCAAGCGAGTTCAGTTTTTGTTCGAATTTGCGCAAGCACAAATAATGGCTTCGGCCTTTGAAAACGGCCGCTTTGAAATGAACCGGAAATAAGCTTTCGAGCAACGGCAGATCCCGTTCCCGCAGCTGCTCTTGAAGGTTGATCGTGTGGGTGCTTATCAGTATTTTTTTGTCCTGCTTTAAACCGTAATATAGCGAAGGAATCAAATAGCCGAGCGATTTTCCGGTTCCCGTTCCCGCTTCAATAATAAGATGCTTGCCCTGCTCGAAAGCCGATTCCACTTCTCTCAGCATCGTAACTTGAGCTTCCCGGTCCTCATAGGCGTCAAAACGCTGCTTTAGGACCTGCTTCAGCTGATGGTAGAACGAATCAAAGTCTTCCGGCAGTTCGCCCGCCATTTTCTCATCATTTTCTGGCTCCTCCGCCCCCCAATCATTCACATTCAAGGCAAACTGGCGGAAATAGCGGTCCGAGTCCGTATCCAGCGGATTATGCAGTTCCTTATGCTGTCTCATTTCCCGAATAAACCAGCCAAAATCGTTAGCGGAGTCCTCGTAGAGCAATTCTAATCTCTGAAGTGTAAGCAGAGGAAGCGATTGAAAGCGTTCCATGCACTGAAGCCAGATGAGCGCCGTAGCTTCGGCATCGCTGTCGGCTTGATGCGGCCTGTCGTGCTTGATCCCGAAGGCATGACTGACCATGGATAGCTGCAGACTGGACAGGCCGGGATAAAGAATTCGAAGAGCATCTATCGTATCCAGCACTCTGCCGTCGAATGCAAAATATCCGCTTTCATCCAAAGCCCGCTGCAGAAACGCCAGGTCAAAAGGCGTATTGTGTCCCACCAGCACAGCATCCTGCAGCAGCGGCACCATCTCCGCGATCACACTTTCAATGTCCGGTGAATTCTTCACCATCTCGTCATCAATACCCGTTAGCGAGGTAATAGAAGAAGGTATACTCATGCCCGGGTTGACGAGTGAAGTATACCTGTCCGTAATTTCATAATCGTTTATAATAAAGAGCCCGACTTGGATAATTCGATCCGAAGCCGTGCTCCCGGTCGTTTCAAAATCCAAAACCGCAAATTTCATTGGTAGCTAGTCAATCCCTTCGTTCCCACTATTTCTATAGGATAACAAGATTACGGGCAAAAGGGAATAGCAAACTTAACCTGCCGTTTAAGAAGGTACCCGCGAGTTGGAAAAAGCAAATTCCAGCCCGCCCTTTTTCTCGCAACACACGCCCGAATCCAGCAGCGGTTGAACGCTGGCGGGATAAGTACGATAAGCCATATTGAAAAATTCGCAGGCCTTCTCCATATTGCGCTGCTCGGCTTGGATGCACCCCAATACATTATAAGAGATGGCCTTTATCTGTATATTTTCCGTGAGCTGTGTCAAAAAATGAAAGTGCGCATAGCTTTCATTCGTTTCTCCTTTGCGAAGATAAGACATCGCAAGATAGATACGCGCCAGGGTAAAGTCCGGTTGGTGTTTGACCAGCTTATCGAATTCTTGAATCGCATCATCAAACATGTGGAGCTTATAATAGCCCTGGCCGCGAATAAACCAATCCGTTCGTTTACCGGAAAGTTCCGGATCAAGCGGGTCAGCCGTTCCAAAAGAAACCCCCGGAACACTCATGAGCTTGCCCAGCTTTTCTTCGAAAAGCATCCATTCCTCAATGCAATTGTCGCTCATCGCCTTTAGCGCCCGCAGCTTTTCCTGCAATTGTTTACGTTTGTTGCCTGTAGAGGACGGGTATTCCGATATCACGTCATCGAGCATTTCGTTCATGGAAGCAAAAAGATGTTTAAACATTTCTCTAAGCACCCACCTTTACGCTTCTCGCTGACCATAGTCAGGGCTTATTGATCCCTGCCTCGGCCCTCGACTTATTGTATCTTCATTGTTTGTCTCCCCGCCCTGTTTCATTCTCTCTACAGTACTGTGGAATGAATTTCTTCTTTCAGCACACTGATGACTTTATTCTGATCGCCCATGATCGCAATACGGGGAGTATGCGATCTCGCTTCCTCGTCGGACAGCATTACGTAAGATAAAATGATGACCGTATCTCCCGGATGGACCAGTCTGGCCGCCGCTCCGTTCAAACAGATGACGCCGGAGCCGCGGGGTCCCGGAATGATATACGTTTCGAAGCGCGCACCGTTATTGTTGTTGACGATTTGCACTTTTTCGTTCGGCAGCATATCGACGATATCGAGCAAATCCTGATCGATCGTAATGCTGCCGACATAGTTCAGGTTTGCTTCCGTTACGGTTGCACGGTGAATTTTGGATTTCAGCATGGTGCGAAACACGGCTTCCGCCTCCTGTACATATATGTTCTTACGCCCTCAGGTGAAACAAACGGTTATCGATCAGACGGGTGCTCCCGAATTTTACGGCCAAGGCCACAATGATTCGATCGGCCTCCGACAAAGCGCGGATCGGTTCCAATGCCGGATAGCTCAACACTTCCGCATAATCTATCTCGGCGAGCGGAGCCGTGCGAATGGTTGCGGTCACGGCTTCACGCAGCTCGTCAGCCGAGAGTCCGTCGCGCTTGTCCCGGATCATCCGCTCCGCGGTATCGAGCGCCTGAGACAAGACGACAGCCTGACGCCGCTGCTCCGCAGTTAAGTATACGTTGCGCGAGCTCATGGCCAGTCCATCGCTTTCCCGAACCGTAGGACAGGGTACGATCGTGACAGGGATATTCAGGTCATAAACCATCTGTTCAATGACAGCCACCTGCTGTGCGTCCTTCATTCCGAAATAAGCGTAATCCGGCTGCACGATATTCAACAGCTTGGTCACGACCGTCGCAACCCCGTCAAAGTGCCCGGGACGTGAAGCTCCGCACAGCCGCTGCGTTATTCCGGAGACAGAAACGATCGTTTTGGTGGGAGCAGGATACATCTCCTCTACTTGCGGGAAAAAGACAATATCGGTTCCGGCGGCACGCGCGATAGCCATATCCCGTTCTTCATCCCTCGGATACCGGCTGAAATCCTCATTCGGTCCGAACTGAATGGGATTAACGAAAATGCTGAGCACAACGACATCGCACTCCCGCCGCGCGGTGTCAAGCAGCGATTGATGGCCTTGATGAAGATATCCCATCGTGGGTACAAATCCGATTCGAGCCTCCGGCCGATTCCATCGGGTCTGACGGATGAATTGCCTAAGCTCCTGTATATGCTTTACGGTATGCATAAGTCCCTTTTCTCCGATCTTTTAACTTCTGGGGGAAGCAGCGCTTCCGTACAAGCTTGCCGCAAATTCTTCTTCCATACGGAACGTATGCTCTTGAGCCGGGAAGCGGCGTCCTTTCACTTCATCGACATATTGGCGGATGCCGCTGCGGATCAATTCGCCTATCGACGCGTACTGCTTGACAAAACGTTTCGGATGCAGCTCTCCTCCATACCCGAGCAAATCGTGAAATACTAGGACTTGGCCATCACAGGAAGCGCCTGCCCCAATGCCTATCGTAGGGATGGAAAGCTGTTCGGTGACATGTGCCGCAAGCTGATCGGTGACCAGCTCCAGCACAATCGCAAAGGCTCCGGCCTCCTCCAATGCCTTCGCATCATCCATTAACTTTTGTGCAGCCGCGGGGGTTTTCCCCTGGATCTTATAGCCTCCGATTTGATGGATGGATTGGGGAGTCAGACCGATGTGTCCCATAACGGGAATCCCCGCTTGCACCAAGGCTTTCACGGCTGGCACGATTTCCGTGCCGCCTTCCATTTTTACCGCTTTGCTGTGCCCCTCCTGCATTAGCCTGGCCGCGTTCTTCAACGTTTCATCGATACTTCCGTGATAGGTCATAAAAGGCAAATCCGTTACGACAAAGGTCGTCTTCACCGCTCGCGTCACCGCTTTGGAATGATAAATCATGTCATTCAGCGTAACCGGAATGGTCGAATCATAACCAAGCACCACATTGCCCAGCGAATCTCCCACCAGTATCATATCGATGCCTGCCTGCTCCGCCAGCATGGCGGATGGATAATCGTAGGCCGTCATCATGCTGATCGGAACCCGGTCCTGCTTCATTTTTTGCAGTTTCGCCGTCGTTATCGGTTTACGTGTTTCCATAAAGCACCTCCGTCCACCTTTTTGTTCATAGTATTTCAAAGAACGGCCGGATTGTTGCAAAAGCAAAAAACCTTTTAGCCGGGAAAGCAGAGGCTAAAAGGTCACATGTTCTGTGTCATATGATCCTTCTGTCTCGGTCCGGTTAGGCTCAGAGCAGAATCCGACATATAGCATAAAGCAGCTTTTCAGTTGGGAAAACACAAAACGCAGGAGTGCAATTCCGGCCGGATACTGCCTCCGTGTGTTGATTATACCAATCATTACATGAAAAGTCACCTGAATTCGACATCGCCTGAATACATTTTCCTGATCGTCCCGTCCTGCAGTCTGATCGCAAGTGCCCCCAGCTCGTCAATCCCCTCAGCGTACCCGTCGACAAGGCCTTGTGCGGTTTGGCAGCGAATCGGCTTATGAAGCGATACTGACAGTGCCTCCCAAAGAAGCTTTATAGGGGCAAATCCCTGCTCATGGTACAGGGCATACAACTGCTCCCATTCCAGCAAAAAGCGGCAAAGCAGCTCCACTCTGTCAATCCGGTATCCGGCCTCGATAAAGAGCGATGTAGCCACATTACGCAGCTCGGGGGGATAATCGTCCGGTTCCAGGTTGACCCCGATGCCTACACCGGCAATAATATGCTGAAGCGTCTCATTCTCCGCGCTGGATTCGAGCAAAATCCCGGCCGCTTTTCGTCCGCCGATCAGCAAGTCATTGGGCCATTTGATGCCGGCCTCCACAGGGACTATAGCGCGGATGGCACGGCATAAGGCAACGGAAACCAGAAGCGTGAGCTGAGGAGTGAACGATAAGGGGATATGCTTCGGCCTCAGGATCATGCTCATCCAAAGACCTTTGCCCTTCGGAGAGTGCCACTGTCTGCCCATCCGGCCCCGGCCCGCCGTTTGGCGCTCAGCCAGAACAAGCGTTCCTTCAGGGGCCCCTTCCGCTACCAGCGATAAAGCAACCGTTTGGGTGGAATCCACTTCATCGTAATATTTGACATGCTTTCCGAAGCGCTCCGTTTGCAGCTTGCCGATAAAAGCAGGCAGATCGAATATGTCGGGCTTCGCAAGCAAACGGTACCCCTTGCGCGGTGCAGCCTCAAAGCGATACCCCTGCTGCCTCAGTCTTTCGATTTGTTTCCATACGGCGGTCCGGCTGATTTGCAATCGTTCGCTAAGCTCTTCCCCCGACAGAAAAGCTCCATTCGACTGCTCGAACAGCTCCAGTAGTCGATCGGTCATAGGGTCCCCTTCTTCTGCATCGTGACATATTCCCGCTCCGCCGTCTGAAGCAGCGCCTCCGTTTCATTCGGAAGCTCTCCAAGGGCGACTAGCTCCAGCAAACGGTTCAGCAGCTTGCCGGTCCATGGTCCGGATTTCGCCTTCAGGCGCTCAAGTACAGCTTGTCCCGTAACGGATAATTCCGATAACTCTCCTGCAGGCATCGTCTGAAGCCAACCGTGTCCGTGATCGCACCACCGCGTAACCGCCCCGGCGGCCAGCGGACTGCTGCACCTCGCTGCAAACCATAATGCATCAGCAGCCATCAATTCCCGGATGCCTCGAAGCGTTTCACGGCCATACTGTAAAGCGGTACGCAGCCACAGCCGTCTGTACTCTTCCTCTTCAGCAGAAGAGCGGTCCAGCCGCTCAAGCCCGTGTGCCAGCATATCCGCAGCCGCCGCGGTCCGCTTGATCTCCTCCATCATTTGCTTGGAAAAGGTCAAGGTTTTCATATCTTCTGCAGCTTCAGCAGGAGAGACGCCTGCACGGAGATAAAGGTAGGCCCACCGGAGCTCATCACGGGCAATCCGTTTTAAATCGGTGATGCTGTCGGGCCTTATGGCTGCCGCAAGCTTTAGCTCCCGTTTTACATGCTCCAGGGCCCGTGACCGAGAGAGCAGCTCGAGCGCCCGATTCGGATCGTTTCCTGCCAGCATCCGCTCCAGCTCCAAACGCACGCGCTCCATGGCAATGTGCCGCAGAAGAGGCATGCAGGCGATCAGCGCCTCCCAGGTCGGTCCGTCCACCTGCAGGTTATACTCCGCGGCAAAACGAATGCACCGCAGCATGCGAAGCGCATCCTCCCGAAATCTTTCTTCCGCTTCTCCGACACAGCGAAGCACGCCTCGCTGCAAATCGGCTCTGCCGCCAAAAGGATCGATCAGCCGGCCTTCGCGGTCGATAGCCATGGCATTCATGGTGAAATCCCGCCTTTTTAAATCCTCCAGCAAGCTGTCGATGTATTCCACTTCGCTGGGGCGACGGAACGCTTCATAGTCAGCCTCCTTGCGGAAGGTCGTGACTTCAAAAGGCCTTTTGCCGATTATGACGGTGACGGTCCCGTGCTGCAATCCTGTCGGTACGGTCCGCTCGAACAGCGCTATAACCTGCTCGGGTCTGGCCGATGTAGCAATATCATAATCTTTGACAGGACGGCCAAGCTGTTCGTCTCTGACACAGCCGCCTACCAGGCAGGCTTCAAATCCCTTGTCCGTCAGCCGGTGAACAATGGTCATCGCTTTTTCTCTTAACGATTCGGTCATCATTTCCGTTTTCCTTTTCAACATTGCAGAGGTTTTGCGCTCAAAGCCTCAGGTACAGGGCGTTCGAGCACCCGATAATAAAGTTCTTCGTACTGGCGTGTAATCAAGTCGTTACAGAAGGTATATCTCGCACGATACAAACAAGCCTCTCTCATGCGCTGATACATTTCGTTGTTCGTCAGCAGCATACGTGCATAAGAAGCCATCTGCTCCACATCGCCAATGTCCGCCAAATATCCGGTTTCCTCGTGTGTGATGAGCTCGGGGATGCCGCCGGCATTCGATGCGATGGTCGGCACTCCACAGGCCATGGCCTCCAGCGCCACCAGGCCGAAGCTTTCCTTTTCCGAGGGAAGCAGCATAAGATCGGCAAGCGACAGAAGCTGCGCCACATCATCCTGTTTGCCGCAAAATGTGACGCGTTCCTGGAGACCGAACTCCTTCACCTTGCACAGTACTTTGGAAAGCTCAGGCCCTTCGCCGACAAACAGCAATCTGGCCGGTATGTCCCGGTGAACCCGTTCGAATATGTCCACCACATCCATCACCCGTTTTACCGGTCGGAAGTTGGAGATATGGATCAATATTTTTTCATCCGGGTGGGCGAATTCCTTGCGAAGCGCCGTAACCTCCCGCGGATAATACACCCGTTTGTCTACGAAGTTGTAGGCCAGATCAATCGGCTTCTCAATCCCGAGCAGCTGGCGCGTTTCCCGGATTAAATCCTGGGAAACCGCCGTCACCGCATCGCTTTGGTTGATCGCATACCGGATCAAATCACTGAGAGACTCGTCCTCGGCGAGCACGGTAATATCGGTCCCATGCAGCGTCGTGACCACCTTGAGGTGAGAACCCACCATCTGCTTTGCGAGCAGCGCACAGACGGCATGAGGGATCGCATAATGCACATGGAGCAAATCCAGCTCCTCCTGCTTTGCCACCTGCGCCAATTTGCTCGCGAGCGAAAGATCGTAAGGCGGATATTTGAATACATAATAGTCGTTGACTTCCACTTCATGATAAAAAATATTTTTATGGAATTTTCCCAGCCTGAACGGCATGCTGTGGGTTATAAAATGAACCTGGTGCCCTTTCTCCGCAAGCAGCTTTCCGAGTTCTGTGGCTACGACTCCTGAACCGCCCAACGTAGGATAGCACGTAATTCCGATTTTCAACCGTTCCATCCTGCGCGCCTCCCTCGATCACAATCGATATACGTCTTAAAACAAATTCGTCAAGTAAGGCAGTTTGCTGATGAAGCCTTCGGCATAAGGCACCGAACGCTGCTGGCCAAGCAGCTGATCCCTGGCCTCTACCCGCTCCAGGTAGCCCTGATTTAGCGGGGTATGGACGTAATCATTCCCGGCGCCTGCCGCCTCGAATTGCGAGCGGTAGGCTTTCAGTGAAGAGCGCTTCTTCTCATAGACAGCGGTTACGTCTACCATGACATCCGGCGGAATGACATCGTTAATAAAATAAAAGTAGCTCTCCTGAACCGTATGCGCCGGAACATGCGGTATATACCTCCTAAGCTTCGCATTGAACAAAGCTTCCTGCACCAGCTTGCTGCACGCGATGTGATCGGGATGCCGATCCTCCCAATAAGGAGCGAATACGACGCGAGGCTTCCATTTGCGAATTTCCAGCACAATGCGCTCCACATATTCCGGCAGCAGATAAAGACCGCGGTCCGGGAGCTCCAGATTGCTCCTCATCGCAAGCCCAAGCCGCTCCGCCGCTTCCGCCGCTTCTTTACGTCGGGTTTCCACGTTTCCGTTGGAAGACATTTCAGCTGAAGTTAAATCACAAACACCGACACGGAGCCCTTGCTCCGTATGCTTAGCGATGGTGCCGCCCATTCCGATTTCAGCATCGTCCGGATGAGCGCCGAATATGAGCAAGTCCAACGATTCTTTCATCCGTCTACACCCGGCTTATATTTATGTACGAGCTCTCTCCAGGCAAAATCTCCCCGATCCAGTGCCTTGACCAGTATTTCAGCAGTTGCAATATTCGTCGCACACGGGATTCCCTGCACGTCGCAAAGCCGGAGCAGCGCGATAATATCCGGCTCATGAGGCTGAGCCATCAACGGATCGCGCAGAAAAATAATCAGATCCATCTCATTGGTGGCTACCATGGCTCCGATCTGTTGGTCGCCTCCAAGCGGCCCCGACATAAAACGGTGCACGTTCAGCTTGGTTTTCTCCATAATGCGTGTTCCCGTCGTTCCCGTGGCATAAAGACGATGTTGCTCAAAGACAGATTCATAAGCCGTTACAAAATTAACGATTTCATCCTTCTTGCGATCATGTGCAATCAGTGCAATATTCATAGGCATGTCATCCAGCTCCTCTTCTGCTCTGCCGCTTCCCTACAAACAAGGACACTCGAACGGACCTTGCGGCCTGATCCATGTCCTCCTCATTATTCATTAATCGATAAAATGCTCAAATCCGTACACCATGCCCGCATACTCCATCACTTTTTTGACGGCAACGTTCACCCCGGGCATGTAGCCCGCGCGGTCGTATGAATCATGGCGGATTTTCAGCGTTTGACCGAAGGCGCCAAAAATGACTTCCTGCTGGGCAAAAATGCCCGGAAGCCGAACGCTGTGAATTCGGAAGCCTTGGTAATAACCGCCGCGCGCGCCTTCAATCGTCTCTTCCTCTTTCGGATTCCCTTGGCGGAGCTCCTCGCGCACTTCGGAGATCAATTCAGCGGTTTTTACCGAGGTACCCGACGGAGCATCCAGCTTCTGATCCCCATGGTACTCGATAATTTCTACATGAGGCATATATTTCGCTGCTTGAGCGGCAAATTTCATCATCAAAATGGCACCGATCGAGAAATTAGGCGCGATGAGCCCGCCAATGCCTTCCGCTTTGCACTGCTTGTCCAGCTCCTCTATATCTTCAGGAGTAAAGCCCGTCGTTCCCATTACAGGGCGAACTTTGTGCTTGATGGCCAGCCTTGTGTTCACAACAGCCGATTGGGGAGTCGTGAAATCGACCAGCACATCCGGCTTTGATTCGACGAGCGCCAGCTCCAAATCATTCGTAACCTGAACGCCGCATGGCTCCAGACCAACAAGTCTTCCTGCATCCATATTTGTCGTAGAGCGTGCAACCGCCGCCACTAATTCCAGTTCGGGATCGCCAAGCACCATCTTTACGACTTCACGTCCCATACGGCCGCTTGCACCGGCCACAGCCACTTTAATTCGAGTCATTTCGTTGTTTCGTTCCTTTCTTCCTGCGATTTGGAGTTCATCCTTTGTTCATATATTGTTTCCATTTTAAATCATAATCTTTAAGCAGTCTTTTGCCTATAGCGTGCTGAGGGTCCAGCTTCAAAAGTTCTTTGACCGCTTTCACCGCCGAACTGTATTCCTCAAGGCGATAATACGCAATACCCAGCAGAAGGAATGCCTCAATGGCCAGGGGATCAAGCTCCACAGCCTGTTGAAGCAGCGCGACGGCCAACCACAAGCGTTCATCCTGCTCCTCGAACAGCCTTTCAGCATGCAATATCAATTTCCTGGCCTGAAGATGCTGCAGGTGAAACGAATAATGCTCATCCTCCGGCTCAAGCCGAACGGCCTGCGCCGCATGACCAATCGCTTTATCGAGCTTATTGCTGCGGGCAAATGTGATGGACAGCTTATAATGATACGCCGCACAATGCGGGTCCAGGGCAATCGCGCGTTCAAACCATGCAATCGCCCTTTCGAAGTCGTGCTGTAATATCGATTCATATGCTTTTTTTATGGCGTTCTCCCCGTCCATAATGACCATCTCCTCTCCAAACCGTCCGAAGCATGTTCCCTCCTGGACGAGGTCTGCAGCATATAAGGTGATGGTACACTATATGACAAAGATGAAGTTAAGTGTCCACTCGAGTCCACCGATCGGCGTCACGCGTGCGAAACTTATGCATGATTTTGTCATGTGCCTCGGCAAGGTCAATCCCCAGGGAGTTGGCAAAGCAAATCGTGATAAACAAAATGTCGCCCAGTTCGAGCTCGATGGAGTTCTCTTCTTCCGTAGCTTTTTTCGGCTTCTCCCCGAATCGGTGATTCACTTCCCGGGCCAGCTCCCCAACCTCTTCCGACATTCGGGCCATCATGGCCAAGGGACTGAAATACCCTTCTTTAAATTGGGATATGTATTCATGCACCTCCTGCTGGAGGTCCTTTAACGATTTATCGGACATGATCCTAACGTTCACCTGCCTTCATTAAATCATTCTCTATCCATAAGAGCGCATTATCATCATGTTAACGCAAAACACGCCGTCATGACAAATTTTTTTTGAAAAAGAAGGGAACCGTTATATTATACCGAATTTCATGTTCATCTGAAACGAATGGAGTTGAATCATGCGGTTTTCTGAAGCTTCCACCCATGCCAAAAACATCATCCCGATTTGGATCGGGACGGCCGTATATGCTTTCGGGCTTCATTATTTTGTCATTCCGAATGAACTGATGGAGGGAGGGCTGACCGGCTTTGCGCTGCTCTTGAACTACATTTTCAGTTTTCCGCCATCCCTGACCACGCTCTGCATGAATGTTCCGCTGTTTTATTTGGGCTGGCGTATATTAGGAAAATCCTCCATGGCATACACCATCATAGGTACACTTTCTTTGTCGTTTTTTCTCTGGATCATGGAACGGCTGATCGGCAGCGGTTGGCTTGTGCCCTTTCGGACGGAGCACGATTACTTTCTGGTCACCGCTTATGCCGGATTTACACTGGGATTGGGCCTGGGCATCGTCTTCCGTTTTGGAGGAACAACCGGGGGGACCGATATTTTGGCCCGGGTCATCCATAAACTGAAAGGTTGGCGTATAGGGCAGATTATCCTGACGATGGACGTTATCGTGATTGGTTCCTCTCTCTTTTTCCTGCCGAAAGAGAAAATCCTGTATACGATTGTTGTTGTTTTCATCGCTTCCAAGATGATCGACATTCTGATTGAAGGAGCATATGCCGCCAGGGCTTTCACCATTATTACCCACCAGTCGGAAGCTGTCGCCGCCGCCATTACGGAATCACTCGATCGGGGAGCCACATTATTACCGGCTGTGGGCGCTTATTCCAAACAGCAGAAGCATATTGTTTACTGTGTAGTGGCCCGCAGTGAAATGAAAAGGCTTAAAGACCTTGTCCGTTCCATCGATCCTCTCGCATTCATTATCATAACGGAGGTACACGATGTCGTTGGAGAAGGCTTCAAGCCTAAATAAGTCCATATTGAACTAACGCGTATCGTCATTGCTGCGGCGAACCGGCACAAGACCGTCGTTCTTTTTGGAGAGCCGCCACCCGGCAAAAGCAAGTGAACTCAAAATGATCAACCCGAACGTCAGCGTCCACAGAATCGGATTCTGCGGCTCCGGATAAGGCAGATAGGCTGTTGTTGCCTGTCTCATAAACAGTTTGTCCAGCATTTGCCGCATGGCAGGGACGGCATTGAGCACGTCATCGAACGGTTCGCCCTGAAGCAGGGACTGTGACCGGACGAACGCGACAAGCGAATCCATTTTCTCCACATCGGAGGGCATCCGTCCAATAACCAGGCTGGGCTGCACAATGCTGTAATTATGCTCTAACCGGGAGGAAGCCGATTGCAAATCCGACTGTCTTTGGCTTTTAGCCGCTTGTTCCACACCGGTAACGTCATCCTGAAGACGGTCGTAATATTGAAGCCATAACGGCTGGGTGGGGTGTGTTAGCGCATCGGCCGCCAGCCGAACCTTTGCCGCGGCGATTTGCCGATCTTCAGGCTGAACCTTGGCCAAACCAAAAATGCGCTGTGCATCGGTAACGGTTTGGGTCAGAGCGGTCATTCCTTCAGCCGAAGTCAATCCCTCATAACGAATTTGAGATATTTGGTCTGTCAGCTGCTGCAATACGATTCGGCTATCCTCTACCTCTCCCTGCAGCAGTTTTTGATACATATCATCGGCAGTACGGTTCAACAGATCGGCCTTCTGAAGCTGCTCCTGGGAAGGCTTTGGCGCCTCCGCCTCATTTTTGTCCTTGTCATTCCCGCTGCAGCCGCCGAGCAAAGCAGCAACGAGCAGCGCCGTTATGATCAGACCGAGCCGCTTCACGTTGTAAGCTCCGAACATTGGTACATCCCCTCCTAAAAACATCGTATGGGAGGATGTCCACATTTAGACCGATTTTGTACCGGTCTCCTTCCGTTCCTTCCGTACCCTCCATCTCCAGAGAAGCAAAGCCACGGCAATGCTGGCCCAGCTTAACAACATCGTAAAAGAGGCGATCGGAGTCAGATCATCCTCCAGCACCTCCGGGAGCCATGGATAAATACCGACGGCGTAATCCATGATGTCGTTCAGAAGCACCCAGCAGGCTGCGAAAAGAACCGCCATCCATCGGAAACGGTAAAAACGGTAGTACAGCAATACTTCCATCGCCATCCCCAGATGTGAAAACGTCAGCATCCAATCCTGCCAAACCAGCCGGTCCCCTTGGTACGCTCCTGCCATGATCATGGCTACTGCCCATATCCCGTATTTAAATGAAGTAATAACGGCAAAAGCCTCTACAAAACTTCGTAATCCGCCAGACGGCTTCCGTCCGGTATCTTTATCGTTCGCTCTTCTCAGCAGCAAAATCAGCAGAAACCAAGTGAAAAACAAACTGGCCGTAGGGCTGTCCGGGACAAAGGGAAGATAAAGCGGAGACATGTTTTCTGCGGTGAACTTTAATTGATTGCCATACCATATGTATCCGTAAATCGTACCAAGGAAGTTCACCCAAAACAAGGTCCACAGCATCTGCCGGCTGCCCAGAAACTCGCGTGAGAAAAAGTAAGTCCAGCCCCTGATTGACAACAATGACTCCTCCTCTTCTTTCTAAAAAAACCTGACCGCATTAGCGGTCAGGTTTTATCTTGTTATTGTTTTTTCTGTCTGGAGAGCCAATCCGCAAGCTGTTCGATTTCGGCCGGTGTCAGACCTTTGCCAATGTTGGCATCATATTGTCCAGGCATCTGACCAATACCGTTATGGATAATTCCCAAAATCTCATCCTTGGAGTGAAGGTCTCCCACTCCGCGAAGCGCCGGGATTTTGGCCGAAGGCATTCCCTTCAAGTCCCCGCCATGACAGGAAAGGCAAGTCGACTTCGCATAAATTTGCGCTGCCGGATCATCAGGAGCTACAATTGCAGCGGCTTGCTGTGCGGGCGGCTTCGCTCCGCCCCCGCCTGCGCCGCCTGATGTGCCTTTGTTGGCGTGCATTTCTTCTTCACGTTTGATATGCTCCGGAATAATATTTTTCTCCTTGAGCTCTGCCTGATAGTGGCTCCAGGACACGACCGTCAAATAGGTGCAAGCGATCAAGCTCAAAAACATTAAAGCGGATGCGATCGGCCGCTTGTAAAAGCGTCTTTCCTTGCCCGTATCCAGAAACGGAGCCAACAGCAAAGCACCGAACGCGATACCCGGAACACCAACGGTACCCAGCACCACGAAATTTTCCGAAGTATACGGGTATTTGAGAAGCTGATACATGAACAGGAAGTACCAGTCCGGCATCGGAATGAACTGTGTATTCGTCGGATCAGCAGGATAGCCGAGCGGAGCCGCATGAGACACGGTCAGAGCCAAAATACCGACCAGCACGACAACGCCGACCATCCATTCTTTCAAAAGGAAGTTCGGAACAAATACTTCCGATTTTCCAGGGTAAGCAGAAAAATCTTGCGGAGTCAATTTCGTCGATTTTACTCGAACGCGTGAATCCCCAACGTAAACGATTTTCTCGTCCGATTTATGACCATGAGCCACAGAACGCTCCTCCTTCTCGTTTTCTTGGTAGAAAACCGTAAGCTGCAAATTTTACGGAAATCTTATAGCGGCCCGGAAATACCTTGCTTGCGAATCATGAAGAAGTGTCCTGCAAGCAGAGCCAATAATGCGCCCGGAAGGAAGAACACGTGCAATGCAAAGAATCTCGTTAACGTTTGCGCCCCTACGATTTCCCCGCCTTGCAGGAGGGTTTTTAAATATGGACCGATATACGGTGCGGATTCAACAATTTTAAGCGTAACGCTTGTTGCGAAGTAAGCTTTATTGTCCCAAGGCAGCAAATATCCCGTCAAACCAAGACCCAGCATGACAAAGAATATCAGCATCCCGACAACCCAGTTCATTTCCCGGGGAGCCTTATAGGATCCAGTAAAGAACACGCGAAGCGTATGTAGGAACATCATGACAATAACGAGACTGGCGCCCCAATGGTGCATCCCGCGTACTATCACGCCAAAAGCCACCTTATGCTGCAGATAGTCTACGCTTGCATAAGCGTTGATGATATCCGGCACATAATACATGGTCAGGAACATGCCCGACAGAATTTGTATAACTGTGATAAAGAACGTCAAGCCGCCGAAACAGTATACAAAAGCGGAGAAGTGATGAGCCGGGTTAACGTGCTCCGGCACCTCGTGGTCCGCTACGTCTCTCCACATCGGCGTGATATCCAGGCGTTCATCGATCCAGTTATAAACCGCTTTAAACATCTGATGCTACGCCTCCTTATTACACCCGTTTATTAGGTCCGAGCTGACCAACATACACAAAACCGTTCTCGATCTTCACTTCATATTCGTCGAGCGGCAGTGGCGCTACGGCTAATGCTTTTCCGTCAATTGTGTAATGCGCACCGTGACAAGGACAATAATACTGGTTCTGGAATTGCGGACTGCCATTCCAGTTTACCGTACAGCCCAAGTGCTTGCATGTCGGGTTCAGGGCAAAGATTTTGCCGTCCGGACCTTTTGCAATCCATGCTTCGAGTTCAGGACTGCTTTCGTACCAGCCGTCCACTTGATGCACTTGGAACTTGAAGGATTTCGGCTCGTTCGTAACTTTGGACTCTTCCACAACCTTTACCCATTCAGCTTGCGACTTAGGCTGAAGAACCGGATCCACTGCAAAGCGAACCATCGGAACCAGCATCCCTGCGCCCATGAATGCTCCTGCTCCACCGAGGGTGTAAGAAAGAAACTGGCGTCTGGACATTTCACGACGTTTGACTGGTTTATCGCCGTGATGCTGCGTCTCTTGATTCGTGTGATCGTTCATTCTCGTTCTACCCCCTTTTTGCAACATATATCAGTCGTTCGACATAACTTTACACCATACACTAGGACATTACTAATAATAGCCTACACCTCAATGGGCGTCAAGAATGGAGTCTGCTTATTCCTAGGTGTAATCTGAAGTGTCGAAGCTACATGTAACGAAATTGTCACAACTGGCGATGTTGGGTAATGTGCCAGGCTGTTACATAGAATTCTCAACATTTCCATGAATCATACATGCGTCATTAGGTCAGACTTCCATTCCACAGGTTTGCCATCAATTCCGCCGCTTGGCGCTTCAATTCGCTGCCGGAAACTCTGAGTTCCTCCGGCGTAAAACGCAGAACCAAATCGGCATGTTTCGTTTCAAGGAACCCTTCCCCAAACTCGGGTTCAGACTTGGCCGTTACGATAACAACGAACCGAAAGCCGGTTTTCTTGAGGCCTTCACAGACCTGGTCCAGCAGCAAGCTGCCAGACTCCTGCCTTGTGGCGCTTGCAAAATGCATGGCGGGATACGTTACGATACGGCCTTTGAACGGAATCTCAATCAAGTCGAGCGCATCGCGTAAATATTCCAGTTCCCTGGTGGCCTCCCAAGGCGTCTCCCCTCCGTTTAATCCCGTAACCGGCAGTACCGCCGTATCCAGATACGGACGGAGCTCGTCCCATGTCTGCTCCTCAATGTCGCTAAATTTCAATGATTTCACCTTCTTTCCCTGTATCACTTTAGCACAGAAAAAAAGACATATGAACTATCTTCACATGTCTTTCAAAGAAATGTCATCATTGGCGCTAGCTCTATTTATTCCGGATTCATTCACCCAAGTCTCTCAGTGTATTCAGTTCGGTCGTTAGGGCAATAAAGGATTGTTCGTCACCATTAGCCAATGCCTGATCTATTTCTTCGTATAATATTTCCTCTTTGTATTTACGCAGCGCTTCGTCAAGCAACATTTCTGCAAACAAACTCAGCATCATGTCGTTTGTCACGTTCATTTTGCCCATAAGAACCTACCTCCAAACCGGGTCATAATCATCCATTTACACCACTTACTGCTTAAGGCTGCCCCTCAGATACTCAGAACCTCTGACGCAATAGCTCTCCATCGTCCGCTTCATCCGCTCCAGATCCTTCTCTTGCAGCTCCCGAACCACTTTTGACGGCGATCCGAGAGAAAGCGTGTACGAGGGGATTATTTTGTTCTCGGTCACAAGCGTTCCTGCCCCTATTAAAGCATATTCACCGACGGAAGCGCCGTTAAGTACAATCGCCCCCATCCCGATTAATGTGCCTTTGCCTACATGGCATCCGTGAATGATGGCACCGTGTCCTACGGACACTTCATCTTCGATGATCAAGGGCTGATTGGTATTCACATGGCCGATGCAGCCGTCTTGAATGTTGCTTCGCTTTCCGATCCGAATGGGGGCCAAATCTCCCCGAAGCACGGTGTTGTACCAGATGCTCGCCCCTTCTTCGATAATAACATCACCGATAATTTGTACACCGGGCGCCAGAAACACCGTTGGATGAATCTGGGGCAGAATACCGTTATAACTGTGCAGCATGAACCGTTACACTCCTTGGATAGGGCGCTGTGAAGGCCGGATACTCCGCCGCGATACAGCAGCCTCGATTTTTGGAGTGATTGTAGCAAGACCTTCAAAGATTGTCAATTGTCAAACATCAATGGTAATCTTTTCTTCGTCGGGCACATACGTTCCTTCAATAATGTGACTGCCCAGCTTAGTGACCTGAACGACGCGTCCCCACCTTTCGTCCTCGCCTATCCTCAAAAGTCCAAGATGCATCATCATCTGGATAATCCGCTGGTCCAGGATCGAATCGGCCGTATCGTAGTAGTAAGGCCGAATCAATGGAGTCAACACCTCTCTTAGCGAATGATAGGTAACCCATGATTTGCCTAAACGGCTTAACCAATGGACCAACGATTGAAGGTTGGGAATAGGGCCTTTATACAGCCTTAACCAGAAACGGTAAACTTGGAACGGGTCGTCTTTTTGGCCTTCGTCCACCTTCGCTTCGCCTTTGCTTGTGAGTGCCAGCACCTGGTTGTGTTCCGTAATCAAATCGTTGTAGTAGCAGTAATCGTAAATAAAAGAAAACCGATTGGGGTACTCACGGAACATTCTGCCGTAGCCGAATCTCCACGCGGTTTTGCCCACAGGGTCTTCCCTGACCGCCAAGCGTTCCAGAATCTGCTGGAGATTGCGTTTGTACATGACATTCTCAGCAGTAAGAATGACTTCCTGACTCCGGAGAAAATGAAGAAAGCTCCAGATGTCCTCCGCCAGAAATCTTTGCTCGTCCCGGTAGACGGGCGGCTCTTCGGTCGTTTGAAGCTTTTGCTGAAATTGCCTGGCCAGTACGAGAATGAATCTGCTTTTTAAATCGGCGGGCAATTGAAACAAGTATCGCGTTTGATGGGAATATCCGCTGAACAACCATCCCCTTTGCTTGAAGCGTGAAATCATTTCGCGCGGATTCCAAGCCGTGTTCTCGTCATCCTTCGTAAATCGGCTTTGCTGCACCCGGGCAATCAGCTCCTCCAAGCTGAATGACCCGCGCTGGTCAAACAAGAGCGAGTTGAGAAAACGGATGTCTTCGATCGATAAGGCTTCAACCTGAGTATCGAAAACCTCCCGCCGTCCTACCGCACACAAGATCGACTGGATGAGCTCATTTTTCGAATGGCCGTTGCACTCGCAATGATACGTAACGGCGATGCGGCTCAGCTCATGGATATCCGCATAGCTTAACATGTCGGCTAGATTCATGCGTCTGTCCCTCCAGAACTTCTTAATACCCATTATAGGAAAATGTTCCGGTTTTAAACGCGATATGAAAAAAATTGCAAAAAAAAGCGGATTCCCATGCAGCATCTTGCTTTGCATAAGAACCCGTTGGTTTCAAATACTTTGACCTTGCTCCTGCTCCAGCTTCACCAAGTGAGAGGTACAGTTTAAGAGCCGGCAATGCCAGCTTTCTTCTACACGTTCGATGACGGTCAGAGACGTATTTTTTAAATGCTCCTCTATGGGCTGACCCAAGAAAGAAGCAAGAACAGGTGCGATATATCCCCCGTGGCTGACGATCAGAATCCGTTTCCCCCGATGATCCCGCTCCATATCCAAAAGAAATGACCGCCAACGCGCCAGAAGCGCTTCATCACTTTCAAGGCCCAAATCCAGCTCGCGCCAATTCTCCCCCCATCTTAAAAGGCGTTCCTCCGTCGTCGTCCCTTCCAGTTGGCCGAAAGCTCTCTCGCGCAATCTCGAATCTACCCCTATAAAAGGCGAGCCTGTAATGTCCGCTATCAGCTGCGCCGTCTCCCGTGCCCTGATCAAATCGCTCGAGATAATCGCGTCCCAGTCTTCTCCCTGCAGCCTTTCGGCCAACAAGCGCGCCTGTATCCGACCGACCTCGGCCAAAGGCGTATCCATTTGACCCTGCATACGACCCGACAGATTCCACTCTGTCGTTCCATGCCTTACGAATCCAAGTACAGTCATCCTGTCTTCAACATCCCTTCTAAAAGCTCAGTCAAAAAAAGAAACGGCCCTCGGGGGACGGTAGTGCCAGTCCGAAGTCCGCTAGATTTTGGTGCGTGTCAACCAGTTCATAATCAGTAAAGTACAGGTCAAACCGAACAACGAGACGAACAACATATAATCATTCACCGTCTGAATCGGTCCGACACGATACATGAACGGCTCGTTAAATCCTTTCAGACTGGCTACCGCCGTTGGCATGGCGTGGACATTCAACGATTCCCCCCCGCCGCTAGCCGCCACCACAACCGGGTCCCCCAACCGGCCGAATACGCTGGACTCTTGAGCAAGAGGAGGAGCAGCATCTATGCTCATCTCATGAGATAGAGAAAAGACAAAAGTGAAGACGAACAGCGCAATACAAAAGGAGATGACCGCCGTAAGGTTGCGGCGGAATTTGTA
Source organism: Paenibacillus naphthalenovorans (assembly GCF_900099895.1). Lineage (GTDB taxonomy): Bacteria > Bacillota > Bacilli > Paenibacillales > NBRC-103111 > Paenibacillus_G > Paenibacillus_G naphthalenovorans. The sequence goes on along the minus strand of NZ_FNDY01000001.1, from coordinate 184,311 downwards.
TGAGAATGGATGCAGCCGGTCGTGGGCCGGAATTCGCCAAGACTCATCCTCGTATATCCGCTTCATCACACTGGAGGAAACCGACTTTTCCAATGACACGACAGGCTCATCATTGGCGGTAGAACGAATCAGTTGCGTGCTTTCCTGCCAGATCTCGAACTCTTCCTCACAAGCCTTGCAATGCTTGATATGTTCATCCACCGCCTGCCTTATTAAATCGTGCTCCGGCAAATCCCAATAGACGCCGAACCATTCATGTATGTCTTCGCATTTCATCTTCGATTCATCCCCTCATACTCCTCAAATATCGGTTCAAGAAAGTATGGTTCCAACTGAAGCTTTACGCTAGCCCTTGCCCTGAATAACAAAGATTTGACCGAGCTTACCGTCTGCCCGAGAATATTGGCAATCTCCTGGTAGTCAAGCTGGTCGTATTCACGCAATATTAGTGCGGATCGCTGCTTCTCAGGCAGATTATTTATGGCATCCCTTACCATAGAAACTCTCTCGTTCCGCAGAACGGTTTGTTCCGGGAGCGTGTCCAAAGAAGTTTGAGGCGTATATCCGCTTTGCTCCAAGGAAACCTTTATATTTTTATGTTTGCGCAGCTCGCTTAACACCGTATTGCGCGCGATGGTATACAGCCAAGTGGAGAAGGTCGCCTCGACCTCACGAAACGAATGAAGGCTTTTATAAGCCTTATAGAACGTTTCGTTGCAAAGGTCTTCCGCCAGAGATTCCATCTGCGAGCTTTTCAGCATGTGAAAGATGAATGCCAAAATCTTACGTTCGTAGCGGCGCATTAATTCATCATATAGCTGGACGTTGCCGTCCTTGATTTCTCTGATCAACTGGGAATCGGTCATGCAATTCGACCCTCCTTGTGATTCCTGCTTACTCCCAGCGATACTACTTGTTTGTACTGTAGGGGGAGTATAAAAGTTGCGGTAGTTTCGAAAAAAAAATGAAAATGATACTTTGCTGCTCTTAGATGCTATACTATTCGTGGTATAAGGCCAAAATTCCTTCTTTATCGACAACTTCATAGGGTCTCCCCGATAAAGATGTACAATATATACTACGATTAGTTTATCAAAATAAGATATGCTGGAGAAGCTTACAACATGAACATGTCCGCCAACTCGTGAAAATTACAAAAAAAGACCGCCTGAATCATCAGGCGGTTGCACATTGTGCCATTATTCGGATAGGAGTGGAGAGAAACCATACTGTACTTTTATTATATGTATCCGTTTACAAAAAGTCAACGTTTTTTTGAAAACGTTTCCTGCCAGTTTTTAAAAAAAGATTACACGTGAACCGTGTAATCTTTTTTCAGCAGCTCCAGCGCTTTATCCATATCGTATTCCTCCCGGAACGATAATCTCAAAACGCCTGGAACGTCTTCCCTGCTTTCGATAATCTGAATGTTGCTCAAGTTCACACGATGGCTGCCGAGCAGCATAGTAATTTGACCGATGACGCCCGGGTGATCCGGAACATCGACATAAATATCGTAAAAGGAGTGGATGACTCCCTTGCGGCGTTCCGGCAAACCTCCGCGGAATTGGTTTGCCTTATGAAACTCCTGCTCGATCCCTTCGCCGTTGCCGGTCTCCAGCAGCTTGATGAATCTTCCGACTTCTTCATTCCAATCCTTGAGCAAATTCAGCATCACGGTTTTGTTGCTGATCAGAATATCCCGCCATATGATCGGATCACTGGAAGCAATCCGGGTAATGTCGCGGAAACCGCCCGCGGCCAAATTCTGATAAAGCTCGTTCGATTCATTGTAGCGCGCCACCTGATTCACGAGAGCAACGGCAATAATATGCGGCAGATGACTGATAGCGCCTACGATTTCATCGTGAAGCCTGGCATCCACCTTCACAATGTGCGCCCGGGTCCATTGGAGCAGGTCGGTCAAGCGGGCGTATGCCTCTTCGGGGGTATCCTTGTCCGGTGTCAAAACGTAGAACGCATTCTCGAACAACCGAGAGGTTGCCGCTTCGACCCCGGACTTTTCCTTGCCGGCCATAGGGTGGCCTCCGATAAAGGATACGCCTTGCAGGTTCAGCCTTGACGCATATTCCGCCACAGACGCTTTCGTGCTGCCCACATCGGTGATGACACAGCCCGGCTTTAGAGGAAGCTTGGACAGCCTGGTCAAGTACTCTTCCAAATTCCCTACAGGAACGCACAGAAAAATAAAATCCGCGCCTTCTGCGGCTTCCTCGAAGGAAGTGGTAGCATAATCGACCACTTCACGTTTCAAATACTTTTCTACGGAACTCGGATTGCCGGAATGACCGACGACCGTCAACCCCGGTTTTCCTTTGAAGCACAGGGCGAGCGATCCACCGATCAGCCCTACGCCGTATATTGCAATTTTGGTCATGAAACCGCCACTTCGCTCAATACTTGCTCCAGCGCCTCAAGGAATTTACGGTTTTGCTCCTCGCTGCCTACCGTTACGCGGATCTTGGTCGGATAGCCCCAGCCCGGGTCATGACGAACAATGATGCCTCTCTGAAGCAAGCCCTGAAATACCGCTTGACCCGGACGCTTCACATCGATCATGATAAAATTCCCATGAGCCTCAAAATACGGCAGGCCCAGCTTATCCAATTCCGCTGTCACTTGCCGGATACCGGCGGCGTTTGCCTCACGGCACGTGCGGATAAACTCGTGATCCTGCAATGCGGCAAGCCCCGCCTTCTGTGCAAAGCTCGTGGTATTGAAAGGCTCACGCACCTGGTTAATCGAACGAACCACATCCGGATGTCCAATGCCAAAGCCGATGCGCAGGGAGGCCAATCCGTATATTTTGGAGAACGTGCGCAGCACCACAATATTTTTGTATTTATTCAGCAGCGAAATGCTGTCCGGATACTCTTCGTTGACGGTGTACTCGGCATAGGCTTCGTCGAGAACGACCATGACATGATTTGGAACGGATTCAATGAAGGATACGATTTCCCGTTCGCTTAACATGGTGCCCGTCGGATTGTTCGGGTTGCAGATCCAAACGATCTTGGTACGTTCGTTTACTTTGGCGAGCATGGCCTTCAGATCGTGCTTTCCGTTTTCATCCACGGGAACTTCGATAAAGGTAGCCCCTTCGATTTCCGCGTTATGCTTGTACTGGGGGAACGTCGGAAACGCGGATATCGTTTCATCATTCGGCGTTAAAAAAGCGCGCGCGATCATCAGAATCACCTCGTCCGAGCCGGCGCCGAATATGATTTGATTCGGCTTTACGCCGTAGTGCTCAGCTACTGCATGCGTCAGGTCTACGGCTCCGCCGTCCGGATATATGCTGACTTGATCGAGCAATGAAACAATGGCTTCTTTCGCTTTCGGAGAGCATCCGAACGGGTTCTCGTTGGAGGCCAGCTTGATGACATCAGTAAGCCCCAGCTCCCGCTTGACTTCGCTGATCGGTTTTCCCGGTTGATACACCGGAAGATGTAAAATATTTTGTTTAGGCTGCACTTCGGTAGTCACCTCGTTATAAGATTGATGAGCAGAAATATGAAATCAGTTACCCATCAATTTTCGCACAAATTCATTAATTTGCAAGAGGCCTTGTGATTTTGTTACATCTTGTGTCAGCAGCGGCAGCGCTTCTTCCACTTTTTTCACCAAGGCGCTGCCCACGACAATGCCGTCACAGGTCTTGGCAAATCGGGCATACTGCTCTGGGGTGGAAATACCGAAGCCGATCGCAATGGGAAGATTCGTCGAGGCTTTTACCGTTTGCAGGAACTCATCCACGCCGCTGTGAAACTCCGTCCGCGTCCCCGTCACGCCAAGCGAAGATACACAGTACACAAAACCGCTTGCCCGCGAGGCGATTTTCTGCACCCGCTCCCTGGAGGTCGGAGCTACTAGCGGAATCAAATGAATCCCGTGCTTCTTGGCTAACGCCCGGACCTCTTCATCCTCCTCCATAGGCAAATCCGGAATGATCAGACCGCTGATGTCGCTTTCCTGAAGAAGTGAAAAAATCCGGTCAAGCCCCGTTTGAAGTACAGGATTGAAATAAGTGAACAATATAAACGGCAATTCGCACCCCTCGCTGCGCGCTTGTTTGGCAGCGTAGATGCAATCCAGGATGGTGATGCGGTTCGCTTTCAAGGCCCTCATGGAAGAACGTTGAATGACGGGACCGTCGGCAAGAGGATCCGAGTAAGGTACGCCTAATTCCACCATAGCCGCTCCCGCTTTTTCAAGCTCCTTGATCACATCAATCGAGGTCCGCACGTCCGGATCCCCGATCGTCAGGAAAGGAATAAAGGCCGGTTTTTGTTGCTCCCGCAGTTCGGCAAACTTCCGGTCAATGCGATTCATCGGCATTTCCTCCTAAATAACTCATGATGGCTTCGACGTCTTTATCTCCGCGCCCGGAGAGACTGACAACAATAATTTGATCTTTGCCCATGGCCGGAGCCCGCTTAATCGTCTCGGCTATCGCATGGGCGCTCTCCAGCGCCGGTATGATGCCTTCCTTGCGGCTGAGCAGCTGCAGCGCATCGAGCGCTTCCCGGTCGGTAATCGGGATATATTCGGCACGCCCGGTATCCTTCAGATACGAATGCTCCGGTCCGATCCCCGGATAATCAAGGCCGGCGGAGATGGAATGAGCCTCCTGCACTTGTCCGTACTCATCCTGCAGAAGATAGCTGTAGGAGCCCTGGAATACGCCCTTGCTTCCTTTGGTCATCGTGGCGGCGTGTTTATCGGTCTCCACACCGCGCCCTGCCGCTTCAACGCCGATTAACCGAACGCTCTCGTCATTCAGGAAAGGATAAAACATGCCGATCGCATTGCTCCCGCCGCCTACGGCAGCAATGACCGTATCCGGCAGCCGGCCTTCCCGCTCAAGAATCTGCTTGCGCGTTTCATCGCCGATAATGCGCTGGAAGTCGCGGACCATCATCGGGTATGGGTGCGGTCCTGTTGCCGAACCAAGGATATAGAAGGTATCGTCTACATGGCTGACCCAATAGCGAAGGGTCTCATTGCACGCATCCTTCAATGTTCTCGTGCCCGAGGTGACCGGCACGACTTCCGTGCCAAGCAGATTCATCCGGAATACGTTCAGCTGCTGGCGCTTCATATCTTCTTCACCCATAAACACCTTGCACTCAAATCCCATCAGGGCGGCAACCGTAGCTGTCGCCACGCCATGCTGGCCAGCGCCGGTTTCGGCGATAATTTTGGTTTTGCCCATCCATTTGGCCAAAAGCCCCTGACCGAGCGCATTATTGATTTTGTGCGCCCCGGTGTGGTTTAAATCCTCCCGCTTCAGGTAGATCTTCGCGCCGCCCAAATGCTCCGTCAGACGCCCGGCATAATAAAGCGAGGTCGGCCGTCCGGAATAACGATGAAGCCAATAATTCAGCTCTTCCTGAAATTTCTCGTCTTTGGCATACTTCTTAAAAGCTTCCTCCAGCTCGATCAATGCGTTCATCAGCGTTTCCGGCACATACCGCCCGCCGAATTTGCCGAATCGGCCATACTCATCCGGTCCGTTAAACAATCGATTTCACCCTTTCGACAAAAGTCGTAATTTTTCCGATATCTTTTACTCCGTCGACCTCTACGCCGCTGGACACATCCACACCGTCAGGAGCGTAGCGATCGATCAGCCCCCGTACATTGTCATGCTGAAGTCCGCCGGCCACCAGAAGAGGAATACCCGCTTCACGGCACCATTGCTGATAGGGAGGAATCGTTTCCCAGGCAAAGGTCTTGCCGGATCCGCCGCCGTACATCGGGTCGAATGTATCCAGCAGCATGCCGTCTACCAAACCGCGATAAGGCTCCAGGCTGCCGCGGACGGACGCTGTTGCATTCTCCGATGACATGGCCGCGGAAATCGCCATCACTTTAAACACTTTGACGCCCGGAAACCATTTTTTCACGGATCGGCAAAACTCCGGGCTCTCCTGGCCGTGAAGCTGAACAACGTCAAGCGCCGCCTCGCGGAGCACGGCTTCCAGCTCATCCAGGCCCGGATTGACAAAGACACCCACGGCCTGCGGCCGGTGCTCCGCCGTCCGGATCGCGCGGAGCATCGCTGCGGCTTGGCCCGGAGTGACCTGACGTTTGCTTCTTGCGAATACAAAGCCGATATAATCAACGGGCAGACCGGCAACCTGCTTTGCCATTTCCTCTGTTTGCAGCCCGCATATTTTAACGCTGACCATCGGATACTTCACTCCTTGACCGCTTCTGCATCGGCGTAAGCTCCCAGCAATCCGTGAACCGCAGCAGATACATCCGGCTGGCGCATAAAATGCTCGCCCACCAGCACCGCATGGGCACCGGCCGAAAGCAGCCAATCGATTTCCTCCGGCTTGGATATACCGCTCTCGCTAACGACGGTAACCCCTTTAGGAATATGCTTTACCAGCTCCTCCGTCGTTGCCAGATCGGTGACGAAGGTTTTGAGATTGCGGTTGTTGATCCCGATCATCGTCGGGTTGAGCTCCAGCACACGCTCCAGCTCTTCCCGGTCATGAACCTCGATCAGAACATCCATCCCGAGATCTTTGGCAATCGTATGGAATTCTTTCATTTGCTTCGTCGTCAGTATAGCGGCGATCAGCAGAATCGCATCGGCGCCGATGCAGCGCGCTTCATAGATTTGATGAGGGTCGATCGTAAAATCTTTACGCAATAAAGGCACCTGCACGGCTTCACGTACCCTGGTTAAGTAATCGTTAGCGCCCTGAAAGTACTGAACGTCGGTCAAAACCGAGATGCAATCCGTCCCGGCCTGCTCGTAAGCCTTCGCCAGCCGGACAGGCTCGAAATCATCGCGAATCAATCCTTTGGACGGGGATGCTTTTTTTACCTCCGCAATCAGCCCCATGGAACGTTTGCGTCCGGAGCTCAGCGCCCGCTCAAATCCGAGGCAATCGGGAAGCCCGGCAATGCGCTTCTCCATTGCGGCTATGTTGATGCTCTCTTTCAGCTGTTCAACTTCCCGTTTTTTGGTCATGACAATACGATCAAGAAACATGGCTCACTTCTCCCGTATATTGGACTAACTGCTCCAGCTTTTCCTTCGCTTTGCCGGAATCGATGACTTGAGCCGCCAGCTTCACGCCTTCCGGCAGCGTTTCGCTGAAGCCGGTCACATAGAAGCATGCGCCGGCGTTGGCCAGCACAACATCCCTGCAGGCACCCGGCGCGCCGGAAAAGACGCCGCGGATGATCTCCGCATTCACCGCTGCGTCCCCGCCCACGACGTCCTTGAGGCTGTATACCTTCAGCCCCAGTTCTTCCGGAGTGATTTCAAACGTACGGATGCCGCCGTCCTTCAGCTCCGTCACCTGGGTCGCATCCGAAATGCTGATCTCGTCAAGCCCGTCCAGGCTGGCGACCACCAAGGAGCGTTTCACGCCCAGGGCCAGCATCACATGAGCGATCGTTTCTGTCTTGCCGCGATCAAACACACCCAGTACCTGCCGGTCAGCACCCGCCGGATTCGTGAGCGGTCCAAGCAGGTTGAACACCGTGCGGAAGCCAAGCTCTCTTCTGGATGCAGCCACATGCTTCATCGATTGATGATACAGCTGCGCGAACATGAAGCAAATGCCGACCTCCTCAAGGCAGCGAGCCGCCTGGGTCTCGTTTAACTGGATGTTGACTCCGAGTGCTTCGAGCACATCCGCACTGCCGCTTTTGCTCGACATCGCCCGGTTTCCATGCTTCGCCACCCGGACGCCCCCCGCCGCGGCTACAATCGCCGCCGTCGTAGAGATATTAAAGGTGTCGGCTCCGTCTCCTCCGGTTCCGCACGTATCCAATAAATTCTCCCGTCTCGTTTGTACACGATTGGCTTTGGCGCGCATGGTCTCGGCGAACCCGGTGATTTCCTCAATCGTCTCGCCTTTCATGCGAAGTCCGGTAAGCATGGCTCCGATCTGCGTCGGTGTGGCCCCTCCTTCCATGATGTGAGACATGACATCCCGCGCCTCCGCCCGTGTCAAGTTCGATTGTCCGACAATTTTATGAATCGCTTGCTGTACAGTCAATTGCTGTTGGTCCAACGTACTCGCCTCCCCATGATGGGTCATCCCCATTATGCTTATTGATAATAATCGTGGTTGATCGGCACATATTCGCTCGACTTGGTTGCGAATGCCGCCTCGGCTGTCCGGATCGACTTCAGCAGCGGTTTGGCTTTATTCACCGTTTCCTCGTACTCGTTCTCCGGAATCGAATCCCATACGATGCCCGCTCCCGCTTGTGCATAAGCTTTGCCGTTTTTGAAGATGATCGTCCGAATCGTGATGCACGTATCAAGATTGCCGGAGAAGCCAAGATATCCGATCGCTCCCGCATATGCACCGCGCGCTTCGTTTTCCAGTTCCGCGATGATCTCCATCGCTCTCAGTTTCGGAGCCCCCGACACGGTGCCCGCCGGCAGGCAGGAAATGAACGCATCGTAGAAATCCTTGTCGGCGGCCAACTGGCCGGAAACGTTGGAAACGATGTGCATGACATGAGAATACCGTTCGATTTCCATGAACGTGTCGCATTTGACTGTCCCGAATTCCGCTACGCGGCCGATATCGTTGCGTCCCAGGTCGACGAGCATCAAATGCTCCGCCCGCTCCTTTTCATCGGCCAGCAACTCCTTCTCCAGCAGTAGATCCTCTTCCGGCGTCCGCCCGCGGGGACGGGTTCCCGCAATAGGACGGGTCTCCACTCTCTCATCCTCGACCCGGACAAGAAGCTCCGGAGAAGTGCCGACAATGACTTCGTCGTCCATTTTGAGACAATACATATACGGAGACGGATTCATTGTCCGCAGGATGCGGTAAACATGAAGCGGAGATACGTCCGTTTCAATCTCAAACCGTTGGGAAAGCACCACTTGAAAAATATCTCCGGCACGAATATATTCCTTCGCCCGATTCACATTTGAAATAAACTGCTCCTTCGTCAGGTTGGACTTCACTTCGCCCAAATCGACTTCGTCCGGTATCGCCCGATTCGTCATGGACATGGCGGGCAAAGGACGCTTCAAACGTTCGATCGTGGCATCAATTTTGGCGCAAGCCGCTTCGTAAGCTTGAATAATCTCGCTATCCGTGCCGTGCGGGGGGACATGAACATTGGCGATGATTTTAAGCTGCTGTTTAAAATGATCAAAGACGATGACCTGATCGCAGAACATAAACTGGATGTCGTTCATTTGCAGGTCGTCCTCCCGGTGCTTCGGCAGCTTCTCATAATACTGCAGCAGGTCGTATCCGAAAAATCCGACCGCTCCTCCCGTGAAGCGCGGCAGATCCGGCAGCGACGGACTCTTGTAATCACGGAGATAAGCCTTCAATACGTCCACCGGCTTCTCCATCGACGTGCTCAGGCCCTCCGGGCCCTCAATCTGTGTCACGCCGTTCTTGGCCCGGATCATCATAAAAGGGTCCGTGCCGATGAAGGAGTATCGCGCCCATTTGACGCCACCCTCAACACTCTCTAGCAAAAACGCCCGATTCTCCTCATAAAAATGCTGAAACACGCGAATCGGCGTATCCGTGTCCGCAATCAAATGGCGAACGACCGGTATCAGGTTATAATCCTTCGCCAGCCGGATGACTTCCTTCACTTCCGGTGTGTACATATCCATCTCTCCTCTTCTCACCTGAGACTTGCATCTGCTCTAAAAAACAAAAAAGCCTCTACATGGAGTAGAGGCGGTCATTCAGCCGATGATCGGTCAAGCCCAAAGTAAACAGCTTTTCAGCAGCACTAAAAAACACGAAGAAACCATGGCTCCCCCTTTAAAACCGTGCCGCAAAAACGCATATTCTCTCTTCGAGCGAAACGCTCACTCATCTCATCTCAACTGAACTCAACTGATCTCTACTCTGCTCTCAAACCAATACTTACACCTTTTACGTTAATACCAACTATACTACCTCTGTTATGCGTTTGTCAATTTGGACAAATCGGGACGGAGCCTTTTGGCCTCCCTCTGAAATACATGCTTGATCTCCGCCTGGCTCTTCTCCGTATTGACCGTCACCATCAGCCGGACGCATTTGGGTAGGCTGCCTTCCACCGGAATTTCCAGCGAGCACATGAGCGGGACTAACTCCCAGCCTTCCATCTGCCTGATGGCCTTTGCCGGAAACGTCGCCGTTAAATCTTGAGTTACCGTGACAAACACGTGAGCAATCTCTTCAGGAATGATTCCGTTTTCCGCAATAATCTCGTTCAAAAGCTCCGTTGTAGCCGATAAAATTTCGTTCTCATCATTATTTTCTACTGTTGTTGCCCCGCGTATTCCCCGTACAAACATAAGTCAGTCCTCCTGTTTCAACTGATCCACGATGTCTCTGACCCATTCCGCGGATACATTTTTATTGATCTCCACCTTGCCGATGTCCGTAGGAACGATGAAGACCATCTTGCCTTCCTTGAACTTCTTGTCATACATCATGGCCTTCATGATTTCATCCGTATCCATATGCGCAGGCACGGCAACCGGCAGACCGAATTTCTTGAAAATCCGCTTCGTCGTCGTATAAATATGCTCCGGGTTGCCCAATCGGACGGACAGCTTCGCCGCGCCCACCATGCCAATCGAGATCGCCTCGCCGTGCAGAAGCTCGTTATAACCTGCAACCGCCTCCAACGCGTGTCCGATCGTGTGTCCCAGATTGAGGATCGCTCTCAGATCATTCTCGCGCTCATCCTGCGATACGACGGCCGCCTTCACGCTGCAGCCCTTGTACAAACCATATTGCAGCGCCTCCGGGTCCAAACCGATCAGCTTTTCCGCATTGTCCTCGCACCAGGACGTAAACTCCGCATCCCAGATTAGACCGTGCTTGATCATTTCGGATAAGCCCGCACGCACATCCCTATCCGGCAGTGTACGCAGTGTAGCCGTATCGTACAAAACCATTTCCGGCTGATGGAATGCGCCGATGATGTTTTTCGCCAAAGGATGATTGACCGCCACTTTTCCGCCTACGCTGCTGTCATGCGCCAAAATCGTCGTCGGAATTTGGATGAAGCGGATTCCCCGCATATAGCTCGCCGCCGCAAAACCGGCCAAATCGCCGACCACGCCGCCGCCCAGCGCAATCACCGATGAATTCCGGTCAAGCCCTGCTTTGAGACAGGAGGTAATCACCTCCTCCAGTACCGCTAGCGACTTCGATTTCTCCCCGGAAGCTACAATGTGCGAAGCCGTCTTGAACCCGGCCCGTTCCAGCTTCCGGATGACGGGCTCCAGATGCTTCTTCGCCACATGCTCATCCGTTACGATCAGCAGCGCGGAGCGTTTGCTTATTCCATGCTTTTCGAAATACGAGTCAATATTCTCCAAAATCCCTTCACCGATATAGATCGGGTAGGATCGTGCTCCCAAATCAACCGTAAGCTCTTTTATCATATCCGGTTCTCCCGATTAATAGCTTTTCGTTTGTTCCAAATAGCTTTCATAGTTCCTGCGGATTTCTTCGATGGAATCGCCGCCGAACTTCTCCATAAACGCTCTGGCGACTTCCCAAGCGATCACATTCTCCATGATGACGCTCGCCGCAGGCACGGCGCAGGTGTCGGAGCGTTCTACCTGTGCGGTAAACGATTCTTTCGTATCGATATCGACGCTTTGCAGCGCCTTGTACAGCGTCGAGATCGGTTTCATCACTCCGCGCACGACAATCGGCTCCCCTGTCGTCATCCCGCCTTCAAAACCGCCGGCACGGTTACTGGCCCGGCAGAAGCCGCGCGCTTCGCTGTACATGATTTCATCATGAACCAGGGAGCCTCTGCGCTTCGCCGCTTCGAAGCCGATCCCGAATTCGACGCCTTTGAACGCTTGAATCGACAGCACCGCCTGCGCGATCCGTCCGTCCAGCTTGCGGTCCCATTGGACATGGCTGCCGAGACCGACCGGAACGCCTTCGATAATGCATTCTACAATACCGCCAAGCGTATCCCCGTCTTCTTTTGCCGCATCGATGGCCGCAATCATCCGGGCTTCCGCTTCTTTATCCGTCACACGCACCGGAGATTCCTCGGTGATCCGGATCAGGTCGTCAATCGGCATGTCTTGGCGCTGCACCTCGACATCGCCGATACGGATCACTTGACCGGCCACTTTGATGCCGAATTCCTTCAACAGCTCTCTGGCTATGCCGCCGATAGCCACGCGCATCGTCGTCTCTCTGGCGCTGGAGCGCTCCAAAATATTGCGCAGATCGCGCTGATTGTATTTCAAACCGCCATTCAGATCGGCATGTCCGGGACGCGGACGGTTGACCCGCCGTTTGGTTTCATCCGAGCCTTCGATCGGCTCGATGTTCATGACAGATGTCCAGTGCTTCCAATCGTTGTTCTCTACGACCAGCGCAATCGGAGCTCCGGTCGTTTTGCCATGGCGAACGCCCCCGACAATAGATGCGGTGTCTTTTTCGATTTGCATTCTGCGCCCGCGGCCGTAGCCTTTTTGCCGTCGGGCAAGCTGATGATTGACCGCCTCGAAATCAATGGACACATTGCTTGGGAAACCTTCGATAATCGCCGTCAGCTGCGGCCCGTGCGTCTCTCCTGCTGTTAAATATCTCACTTATTAGTCCCCTTTCATCCTATCCCATGAAAGCATAAGCCTCAGCGCGCTTAGTCGCTTTAGCGCTTTTATGTACTCCATTCCTGTGCTAATTATAGTATAGGTGTCTGCCTTTGACAAGAAACGCCCCCACAAAAAAAGAAACGCCGTCCTTTGGCATGATGCCAGTCAGACAGCGCCTCTTTCTTGATTCGGCTGGTTTAGCGCCAGCCGTTTGCGGGTTGTTTATTAAGTACGGAAGAGCCGTCCTTATGCTCGGGCTCGCCGACCAATCCCAGAATTTGAACCGAATCGATTCCCAGGATTTGCGCGCATTCCTGCATCGTAATAAATCCACGGCGGTACGCAGTAATGACCTTTCGTTTATCCATGTGTGTCCTCCAGCATGCTTTGCAAGCAAGCACAGCTTTCAAAAGCAATTTATTCTTAGTATGGAACAACATGGAAGCGATTATTCACTTACGCCATCTTCCGGTAAAAAAACGTATCCGCCGTTTCCAATCCATACTGGCCCGGACTGAAAATTTGCTCGGTGCTGCCTACAAACAGAAGACCGCCAGGCTTCAAAGCATGGGCAAACTTCTGATAAAGCATATGTTTCGCCTCTTCCGTAAAATAAATCATCACGTTGCGGCAAACAATCAAATCAAACTGTGTATCGAACGTATCGACAAGCAAATTTTGCTTTTGAAAACGGACCGCCTTTTTCAGCGATTCGTCAATATGATAAGTCATTTGGTCCTGACGATAATATTTGCGCAAATATTTTTTCGGCACATCCTTCACCGAGCGGTCGGAGTAGATCCCCTTCTTCGCCTTATCCAGCGCGCCTTCGTCGATATCGGTGGCCAACAACTGACTGTTCGAAAGCGCCCCCAGCTCCGAGAGAATCATCGCCAGCGTGTAAGGCTCCTCGCCGGTGGAACAAGCGGCGCTCCAGCATTTAAGCCTATCGGTTTTGCGAAGCATCTCCGGCAAAAAGCGCTGTTCGAGCACCTCCCACCGGTTCGCGTTGCGCCAAAACTCGGATACATTGATCGTCATCCGGTCCAAAAATTCATGGAATAAAGCCTTGTCTTTGCTCATTGCATCAAAGAATGCCGCGAAGGTGGAATACCCTTTTTTCATCCGCAGCGTGGTAAGACGCCGCTTCATCTGAGCTTCTTTATACTGCGCCAGGTCTATGGACGTATAGTCCTTCACCTTCTTGATAAACAGCAGAAAATCCGTATCCTCCATGACGCCATCCCGTCCTGTCAAATCTTCTTTTGTATTGATTGATTATAGCTAAGCAATGCTTCCGCCCTGTAAAAATGGGCAATCTCCCGCTCGCCGCTCTCCGGCTTAACCATGGCAAACGATTTTTCCATTTTCCTGTCCCCTCATGCTCTAATAAGAACGGTTCCCCACAAAATGCGCAATGTTGATCAAGTCTCTTTTGGCTTGTATATCGGGCAACCCTTCCAGGGAGCGAATGGCCTTGTTAATGTAGTGAGATACCATCGCCTCTGCACGGGTTACGCCTTCACTGGCGCGGATCATGTTCAGAAAATCGGTGACGTCGGTTTGCCCGTCGGAGGCTTCAATTCTTTCCAATTCACGAAGCAGAACCGGACGAAGCGCGGGATTTTGCAGAGCAAAGATAACCGGAATCGTAATATTCCCCTGCTTGATATCGCTTCCGGGAGGCTTGCCGATTTCCTTTTCGGTACCGCAAATATCAAGCAAATCGTCGCGTACCTGGAAAGCCATGCCGACATTGTAGCCAAAATTAAAAAGCTGCTTGGCCGTTTTCTCTGATGCTTGTGCCGCGATCGCCCCCAATTGGCAGCTGATGGCCAGAAGCAGCGCAGTTTTTCGTTTGATCCGGAGCAAATAATCCCTTACCGTTTGTTCCGTATGAAAGAACATACGGATTTGCTCCATTTCGCCGATACTCATTTCCACGAGAGCTTTGGACATGATCTGATGAATGGACGGTTCGGAAAGCCGGGTCACAATCGTCAAGGCTTTGGCAAAAATGTAATCCCCAGTATACATTGCAATACGATTATCCCACTTCGAGCGCACCGTCAGTTGACCCCGTCTCGTTTGGGCATCATCAATCACATCATCGTGCACAAGCGATGCCATATGAATCAGCTCCAGCGGTACCGCCACATGTTTGACCCGCTCCAGATCGTAATTTCCGAACTTGGCTCCCAGCAGGACAAATACCGGACGAATCCGCTTTCCCCCTGCCTTAAGCAGATGTAAGGAAGCCTCGCGAAGGATCGGATGCTCCACGTCGATGCTTCGCTCCAGCTCCTTCTCGATAAAGCTGATATCTTTTTGAAATTTTGCATAGATATCCAAAAGTCTCATTCCGTCACCCGTACTACAGAATTGTCATTCCAAATGTTCAGCGACACCTCCCGATCCAAAAAACCGAGCTCCGCCGCATAGCGATAATATAATTTAAGTCCCTCCTGCTGCTTAGGGCCGAACTCATAGCTGAGCGTAGAAAAATAATGCCGCCAATAAGCTTCCGTACCCCCGATTAACGCCTGCGCGTCCTGCACAAGTCTTGTCAAATCGGCCAGCGATTTGCGTTTGCTTTCCATAAAAGCATCAAAGATGCGCCGGATCTGCTCAGGCTGCTGCTCTACCGTCTGTCTCCGAATCGTGCAAACGGCAAAAGACATCCATTGGCCGGTTAATCTCGTCCATTCCGCCCCCAGATCGGTAACGAGATACCCGCTGTCTTCCCAACTGGCGCGGATCGCATGATCTCCGATAAGCAGCGCGGCATCGGCCGTTCTCATCATCGGCCTCAATTCGGGTAACGCATAAACGTAATTCGGTTCGAGCCCGTAAAATTTGGTCAAAATGATTTTGAGCAGGTTCACCGATGTAGCCGAGGTCGTAGGAAGCGCGATCGTCGCTTTCCCGAGTTCTTCCAAAGGCTTGCGGTGAAACAGCAAAATGGAATTTACATGACTGAATGCGCTGACGGACATATGGGGAAACAGCATATAATTCTCGAAATTTTCCCCGTAAGCAAACGAGGAGATCGGACCGATATCGATTTCCCCTTTTGCCATGGCACGGTTCAGCTGAGTCGGAACTTGCTGAATAACCTCCAGCTCGCTGCCGAAAGAGGAGAACGGGAAATAATAAAAGAGCGGCCATACATTGGTAAAGTCAATGCGGCCGATACGGATCGCCCGATGTTTCTTTGTCATGTCTGCATACCCCATCTTTTATACAATTGATGTTCGATTTCCATCGTGTCCAATATTTTTCCTACAACAAAATCAATCATGTCGTCAACTGTTTGCGGACCTTGATAGAACGCCGGCATCGCCGGAATCATTCGTACGCCCAGCCGGGACAGCTTCAGCATATTTTCCAGGTGAATCGCATGCAAGGGGGTTTCCCTGGGCACCAAAATCAACTTGCGGCCTTCCTTCAGCATCACATCGGCCGTCCGCTCCAGCAGATTGTCCGATGCGCCGTTGGCAATACCGGATAGCGTCCCCATCGAACAGGGGACAATCACCATGCCTTTGGTCAGGAACGATCCGCTCGCCGTCTTGGCGCCGATATCCTGGTTAGGAACGTATTCATAGGAACCGGCAGACCCGCCCAAATGTTTCTTCAGGCTTTCCTGCCTGCGCCCCGCATCCCAGCCCAACTCCTCTTTCAATACCCGCCATCCGGCATCCGTAATCACGAGATGCAAATGCTCGCCTCGTGACAGCAGAAAACGGCATAACCGGACGCCGTATGCTGCACCGCTTGCGCCCGTAATGCCGATTACCCAAGGTCTGCTCATCCCGTATTCACCACCAAATCGATTAGCGTAAATACAAATAAAACGATGCTCAAGGTGCTGTTCATTGTAAAGAACGCCGTATTCAGCCTTGTCATATCCTTCGGATTAACGATCAGATGCTCGTACATCAAAAGGGCATAGGAAATCAATACCCCGACCAAATACACCCACGTCAATTCGGTCAAAAAAAACAGGCCGATGAAACCTGCCGCAGTGATGATATGAAACCAGCGTGCAATTTTGAGCGCTTTCGGTATGCCGAACCGGCTCGGAATAGAATGAAGCCCTTCCTCCCGGTCGAACTCGGCATCCTGGCAAGCATAAATCACATCGAAACCGGCCAGCCAAAATACGATCGCCACATAAAATACCAAAGACGTCAGCGTAATTTCACCGGTTACCGCCACCCATCCGCCCAAAGGAGCAAGCGCAACGGTCATGCCCAATATAATGTGGCATGCCCAAGTGAACCGTTTCGTATAAGAATAAATAACAAGAAAAAAAACAGCAACCGGAAGCAGCTTAAAAGCCAAAGGACTCAATTGCGAAGCCGCCCAAAACAGCAAAATAAATGAAACGAGAACAAACAAAACCGCTTCCTTCGAGGAAATAAGCCCGGCCGGAATCGCCCTCATCGCTGTACGCGGGTTTTTGCCGTCAAACACTTTGTCGATCACCCGGTTGAGTCCCATCGCTGCGCTTCTGGCTCCGATCATCGCAAGCAGAATCCAACCGATCTGCCCCCATGTCGGAAGCTTGCCCAGCATGACCACAGAACCAAGCAGCGCCCCCATGAAAGCGAAAGGAAGCGCGAAAAGCGTATGCTCGATCTTGATCATTTCCATATAAATTTTGGTCTTTCTCCACAGCATGTCGTTATTCTCCCCCAGCTCCGATTGCCGCTTGCGGCTTCTTGCCCATATGAAGGGCCGCAATGCCCCCGGTAAGAGGATAAACCTCAACGTCCGTTAGACCGGTTGTCCGGAATATCTCTGCGAGCTGCTTATGATCCGGAAAGTGAACCAGGGACTCCGGCAGCCATTTATACTGCTCATAGCGTTTTACAATCAATTTTCCGAGCAGCGGCAAAATCTTTTGAAAATAAAAATAATAAATCGATTTGAACGGCTGCCAAGTCGGTTTGGAAAGCTCCAGCGAAACGACCAGCCCTCCGGGCTTGACCACCCGCTGCATCTCTTCAATGACCTTAACCAGATCCGGCACGTTCCGAAGCGCAAAGCCGATGGTCGCATAGTCGAATGTGTTGTCCTCAAACGGAAGTTCCATCGCGTTGCCGCGAACAAGACGGATCTGCTTGTCCAGACCCAGCCGTTGGATTTTCTCCCGGCCCACATCAAGCATATTTTGGCTGAAATCGAGTCCGACCATTGCCCCCGTCCCGCTTGCTTCCGCCAAACTGATCGTCCAGTCACAGGTGCCGCAGCATAAGTCAATCGCCGTGCTTCCCGGCCGCACATTCATCTTTTTCATGGTAAAGCTTCTCCATGCTTTATGCCGGCGAAAGCTTAATATGTCGTTCATCAAGTCGTATTTGGGCGCGATGCTCTCAAATACGGAGTGAACGAATTGTTCTTTGGATTTGCTTTGCATTCCGCTTGTCACCTCAAATTTCCTGCGTCGCCCGCGGTCCTGATAAGTAGCTGCGAAAAGATTCACCAATCGAGCTGAGTTCCTTCCCGAGATTCTCCGGCTGAATCCCCTGCAGCTTTTCCTGCAATTCCTTAAAACAGGCGTCAAGCAATTGGTACAGCTGGGAGGTCACTCTGTATTTCAACCAAATCGAACGAAGCTTCGCCTGATCTGCTTCCCCATGCTCAAGCAGCTTTTTCTCTTCCTTCGTCCCCCATTGCAGCACATGCCAAAAGCCCCAGCTCTCTCTGTAATGCTGGGACGTTTCGGAGCGGATGATCTCTTGCAGCAGCACTTCGCAGCGGGTAAACAATCTCAGAATCTCCGGCCAAATACCGTAAAACCGCTCTTCAAGCAGAGAAGAAAAGGATAAGAACAATTGTGTTTTTACTTCAACCATTTGGCGGATGTATTCATCAGCCGTCAGCTTGAGCTGCTTTTTCATCAAGTACAAATTCATTTTTAACCGGTTCACTTCACAAATCCCCCTGGAAAGCATACCGACCAAATCGATTTGTCCTGCATGCGACAGCAAGTAATAAAACCGGCTGCTGAAATAATCACCGGCCAGCACTTTAAGCTGTCTGGAACGGCTCTCCGCCTGTTCCTTCACATCATTGTTGACGCTGACCATGTCGTGTGTATCCATTCCGATTTGAACAAGTGAGGTCACCAGCGTAAACAGTTCGCTTTGTTGGGCCAACGCACTGTGTTTATCAAGAAAAGCATACAGCAGCCGACTGCGAAATTCGGGAAAACGAGGCAGATCCGTATGCTTTTGAATCATGTCGTACTCCAAATATTTTGCAGCGATCTCCGGAATCCGATAAGAGTTCATATGTAAGCCTCCGAACGAACGAAAAATAACTCAATCTTTCTCCATCTGAATTAGTATAGCATAAAGTGGTTTTTTTCGCATGTTCCAGGATCAGCTTTTTTCTAAAAACCGTGCCTTCCATTTCGGAGCATAGGTCATTCTATAATGCGCATCGAGAAACTGCTGCAATTCATTCGCGTTTTGCGGACGAAGCCCCGATTCGTTCGCAAGCCATTTCTCACGTCTTGCATCGGCGGCAACGAGCAGACCGGGACTTCCGCTTCCCTCCTGCGAGCCGTCCAATACCCGAATCAACACCTGATATATATTGGTTGACGAACCGAACATCACCTTGGGAATTTCATACAAATCTTCGAAAATATCTGCTTTCTCCGTCGATTTAACGGAAAGCAGATCAATGGAAACGATCGCATGGTTAAGTTCCACACGCCGGATTCTCTGATGCAGCTGCATTTTGGATACGACATCCACAATGTTGGCCTCGGAGACCGGCTGTGCCTGTACAGAACGAAACACGCTGACGGTGGCATCCAGCTTGGACAAGTAAGACAACCCGGCGGCAACTGCGACCGATACCGCTGTCATGAGCAACAGACGAGGAATCCATTTCACTATGCCTTCTTCCTCCTTTAGACGGCAGCCCCGTCCAAATCCATGTCTGTTATCATTGTACAACGAAAAAAAGCAGGCTATGCCTCCGCCTGCCCGAAAAATTATTCCTCCGTATCAATTACGCCGTACTTTGTCATAATCTTAGCCTTGCCGCGGATTTTGACCGCCGACGTATGGTCTGTAAACTGGGCAATCATGACCTCGCCTTTGTCCAGCTTCTCCGTATGATGAAACCGCGTATCCTGCCCTCTCGTAAGTCCAATCACCTGCACTCCGTTATCCATTGCTTTCACGATAAAATAATCATTGTGGTTCGTTTCCATCCGTCATGTCCTCCCGCACTTATGCTTAGATAACCCTAATCATGCAGAAAAAACTTGCCAATGTCAACTTTTAAGAGAAAGGCTGTGTTAAATTACATGGTTGATATTCGGCAGGCACAACATTTGTCCTATTGACCGGCCGTTTTAATGAGGCTGCAACGAAGGAGTTGCAGAGCATTATTGGGGTTGGTTCTGTTATTTTGACAGCAAGGAATAGAGAATACAACGTCGAATAAGGCTCTGCAAATTTCTGAACGAACAGAAGGGGATCATGGTTATGCTGAAATGGCAGACGAAATGTTAAAGCTTGCATCAATCCAGCCCGGATTTCTGGGAGTGGAAAGTGTCCGGGAAGGTTTAGGCATCACGATGTCTTATTGGGATTCTCTCGAAGCTATACAGCAATGGAAACAAAACGAGAGACATCTAATTGCACAAAGTAAAGCAAGCACGAATTGAGTCTTGCAGTTGGGCTGCCTTTATTCAGGCAGCCATCGTTTTGTTTTGAAAGGGGTCTTTATTCGTGTAAAATCCTTTGAGACGGCCCGGAACCAGCCTGACCGCCAAGTGAATCAACAGATCCGCCAGCTTCACCACCCCATATGCAAAGGCCATTCCGGCAATGACGTCGAGCACCCAATGTATCTGAAGGTACATGGTAGAGAAGATGATCGCCGAACAATAAGCAACCATCGTATATTTGAACAGGCGGTCCTTCTCGCGGAGGGCCAGAAGCAACATTGCAAACGAAATCGAAGTATGCATGCTCGGAAAACAGTTCATGACGTTCATAAGCAGGTCATTTTGCGTTGCAAACTGCCGGCTGAGCAAATCGGGCTGGCCTTTGACCCACCATACTTCCCGAAGCAGAATCAAATTGTAGAACGGCAGGATCAGCGGGAACTGCAATAAATGGCCGGAAAGTGCATACGACAGCATTTTTTTAACACTTCTCGTCCAGAAGCTGCGGACAATGCAAATCCATAGGGAAAGCACAAATCCGTAATTATAGATCCACACCATAATCCGATCTGCAGCCGGGTGGTGAAAGTGTCTGGCCCATGCGGCGTCGTTCAGCGGAATACTTCGCATAAAGGCATCCCAATTCCATGGATGACGATTGTTTTCAAACATCCAGTTGGCAATTTTCCACCACAATCCATTCCCGGATCCATAGAAATAATAGAAAATGCCAAGCAAAGGAATCCCCACAACAAAAAAACGCTTCCAATCCATGTCCACTTGATCTTTGCGTACACCCATCAAGCAAATGAGAAGAAGTACCCAACAGCCGAAGCTCCAATTGCCTATCACCCCGATTCTCCATACCAAAAAAATCGAGGCCAGAATACCGTACATTTCCCAATCTTGTGATGCCATCCATCGCTTCCACTTTACTGACATATTGTGGTCTTCCCCTCTTGCATGTGCTATGAAATTGTTTGTGTTTAGTCCTGAACTAAGACGAGATTAGTATACCAAAAAGAACAAACAGTGTCTTCATGAAATTTTAATAAATGACCGTTGTTATTACGCTATTTCTCCTGCAGCTGAAAACTTTTTTGGGAAGAAAAAAAGATCGCTCCAACATCATTGGAAACGATCTTTGCTAATAATCGGAGTAGCGGGATTCGAACCCACGACCTCACCCACCCCAAGGGTGCGCGCTACCAGACTGCGCCATACCCCGGCATCATCGCGCTGCCTTACGTTCAAAAACGCTTGTCGGACAAGGTATTCTGCATTTTCATATTCACCCGCCCTTTATTCGGCGAGATTCATTATAGCACGTAGCCGCACACCCATGCAATACTAAAACGCGCACTCATGCGAAATAAATATTATTCTGCGAAACATGGCGCAATCCACACTAGTGACCCTCATGAATGTGGCGCGGCGGGTAAGTTATGGTAAAATATGACTCGAAGAGATTCTAAAGGGGGAGCCTTCTTATGGACAATTTAAGAACCTTTTTGCAAGAAAGCGGAGTTCAATTTGAAATCATTCATCACGAAAAACAGATTCGTACTGCACAGGAAGGCGCGGATTTTTTTGGAATTGAAACAGGTCAGACAGCACCTGCATTAGTTCTCAAGTCGGAAAAAGGCTACTTTGCGATGATTGTTTCCGGAAGTCGTGGGCGTGTAGATTTAGAAGAAGTGTCGGGAATTCTAGGATGCCATCAATTGAAAATGGCTAGCCCAAAAGAAGTCCGAGAGATAACTGGATACACTGTTGGCAGTGTCTCTATCGTGCTTTCTTTGCCTTGTATCGTTGATAGAGGACTTTTCCGTTATCCATTTATTTATGGTGGTACGGGAGAGCCGACGTCGACACTGAAAATAATCCCAAGTGCTTTGGAAAAACTAAATCAAGTTGTTGCTTATTTGGATTAAGGTGGTGGCAATTCCATGAAAATTTCACTTCTATTTTAGTACCGCGGTGCTGTATAACGGACAAAGATTTCGTAATAAATCGTACTGGTCTGTTTCTCATTTGAACAATCCGTTTTTGATGACTGGAAGCCGTTTTTCCTTCTTGTTCACCGTCTGCTCTGAAGCCGCTATTGCCGATTTCAAGCATAGCGATGCCCTCCATTCATTCTCAATACATCAGAGATGGAACATCACACTTAAGGAATAAGGATGATGTTCTTATTCACCGATTCAAACCGCAAATCTATAGCTGGTCAAGTTTAAACGTACGTAATCTGCGGTAAAACGTACTCCGCGGCAGGGCCAACAGCTTCGCGGATTTGGATACATTTCCTCCCGTCTGTTCCAGCGCCCATATTATCTGGTCTTTTTGAACACGCTTCTGGTAGTTTAAAGCCTCCGGGTCACGATTCGGCGATTCCGCAAAATCCGGGTTTTCTCCGCAGTCGGATGCATTTCCGAACAAAGAACGGATATCCAGGCCGGAAAGATTCTCTCCCCTGGACAAAACGGATAACCGCTCCAAAACATTGACTAGCTCTCTGATGTTGCCCGGCCAATGGTATCGCATCATCGTTTGCATCTGGTCCACAGTCAACTGAATGGACCAACGGTTATTTTTACAAATATAGCTAACCAGATGAGGGATATCCTCCCGCCGGTCGCGCAGCGGAGGTATAGTGATGGAATACACAAACAATCTGAAATACAAATCTTCTCGAAATGCTTTTTTTCTGACCAGTTCCCGAAGATCCTGATGCGTTGCTGTGATCAATCTGAAATTTAACGGGATCACTTTATCACCGCCTACCGGTGTAATCTCCCGCTCCTGCAAAACACGTAAAAGCGCGACCTGCACTGCGGGCGAAATCTCCCCGATTTCATCAAGAAACAGCGTTCCGCCATTGGCCTGCTCGAATTTTCCTTTGTGTCCATTGCGTTTTGCCCCGGTGAACGCTCCTTCCACGTAACCGAAAAGTTCGGCCTCCATCAACTGCGGCGCAATGGCGCCGCAGTTTACAGCAATGAACGGAGCATCCTTGCGCAAGCTGTTCTCGTGTATAGCGCGGGCGATGACTTCCTTCCCTGTTCCGGTTTCGCCGTTCAGAAAAACCGTGGTATCGGTGGGTGCAACTAATTCCATTTCCCGCAGCGTACGCGAAAACGCTTTGCTCGAGCCGGATTCCCCCCGGAAAATAAAGCCTGTTCTCCGTTGTTTCTCGACCGTGAACTGCTGATGACCAACCTCAAAATAGACGGAATATCCAATGATTCTGCCGTGGTTCGCAGAGGATATGGGAGTCCTGTATAACTCCTTGTAGCCTTCCTGAAGGATATCGTCCACCTTCAACCTGCTGTGAGGAGGAACGGAAAATTGAAGTTCATTACTGGTTAAAACGACTTCCTGCTTATTCGTGCACACGGCGACCAACCCGCCGCTTTGAATGCGGCCAATAGAATGTTGAAGCAGCTCGATCTCATCGTTTTGTTCTGCTATTTTACATTGCTGTTCAATGTTATAGGCTATCGATACGACCAGCCCAAAAGTGTAGTGGTGGAAACGATGCACGGGGCTTGTAACGTTCAGGATGCCGATTAGCGTACCCCCTCCATCATATATCGGGGCAGCGGCACAGCAGCAATGGTGGTAAGCACTCGAGTAATGCTCGGTACCGTTTACCAATAAAGCCTCCCCCGTGCACAGTGCGGTAGCAACGGCATTCGTGCCAACATCCTCCGTCCATCTTACGCCTCTAACGATGTTGGACTTCTTTGCCATTTGCAGGGTTTCCGGGTCTCCCTCAAGCTCAAGAACGCAGCCGCTAGAATCGCTTAATAATACGATGGAGCCCGAACCTTCTATGATCCCGCATATTTTCTGCATATACGGCATCGCAATGTCGATCAAGGCCGCATTCTTTTCCTGCTGTTGGATGAGTAAATCACCGGCAAGGATCGTCTTGCATTCGGCTGTAGACGGATTCACTCCTGCTTGTTGACAGCGGAACCACGATTCCGAGATGCGCTTGCTTATTCTGGACCTATCCATTACTCCTTCTCTGACAAAGCGATCCCATATATGGGTTGTGACTTTATCGTTAATCATTGACCATCCCCCTACCTGGTATAATTAGACTCCCGTCAGAAGCCGGAATAAACTCTGCTTGCTTTGAGCTTTCATAATGTATTCATTTATCAAAGAAACTGCGAAAAACCCACAATTCCTCCAGCTTTGCTATCATATCCGGTTGGTTTTGCCGGAATTCGGAGAGCATCCCCGTGGCCCGATTCCATTCTTGGGGAAACCGGTTTTGCCGCCATCAAGTAATAATAGCGCTGTCATTTTGCATTGAATCATCTCTTCAATAAACATACTTATGGCGTTATGCAATTATTAGTATTTTGGATACTATGGGATGAATCGTGTTTTAGTTGATTCAACGTTGTTAGGGCAGCCTAGCCCGAATAATTCTCTTCAGGAAAACGCAAAAACTCCTAATGTCGGAAGGTAGGGGTTCCCATGGACATAAGGAGCTGCTTTTCATGTAATGCGGATATTGATATTTGTATTCCCGGATCAAACTGCTGAGGAGTAACCCCGGCCTTTCGGGTTGTCAAAGGTTGTGCAGCCAATTCAGAATCACGGTTTGCAGCTGTTGGATGCGGCCTGTAAACACATGGTCGGCGTCCGGCAGCACATGAAGTTCAATCCCGCTGCCGGATACGCGCTGCAGCGTCTGTGAACCTGCGACAGGAACAGCAATATCCGCTGCACCATGCACGATTAAACATCGTCCCTGCAGACCAGGCTCTGTTGTCAGATCAGGCTGCTTGAGCAAGTCCCGTACAAAGCCTCCGTCCAAGGTGAAGCCTTTTCCGTAAAAATTAGCGATGGTCTCTCCACGTAACGCTTGTTCCCACAGTTGAGGTCCAAGGATGATCTGCTGAAAATTTTCGACCGGCCGGACAACAGGCGCCAACGCAATTTTTCCGGCCGCCGGGCCCTCTGAATCGTCATAGGAACACGCTAAATAACCTCCCAGACTATGGCCCAGCAAACAGACCTTCAATCCGGCCAGCGTCGGCTGCTGTCCGGCCCATGCGATAACGCTGCGCAAATCCTCCTTCCACCCTGATACCGTGGTATCAGAAGCAAACTCGCCCTCGCTTTCTCCGGAGCCGGCAAAATCAAAGCGCACCACATGGATTCCGGCAGATTCCATGGCAAGTGCAAGGCGAAGGAGAAGCTGATTCGCGCCGATTTTGTCTCCTGTAAACCCATGGCACACCACAACCAGCAGGTCACCTGCGGGATGCTCGGGTGTATGAACTATCGCTGACAATCGCCTGTTACGGCTTGGGATCCAATAGTGTTCTTTCATCGTCTTACTCCCCTCCTTTCACATCTTCGGTCATCCGGTTCATTGAGCGTGTACATCGAGCACCCGGCTCTGACAAAAACCAATTTTATATCCGGATGGCTTGCCCTTGACGGGACGCGGTTCTTTCAGTTTCTATGATATCACTTATGTTTAAAACCGGGAATCCCGCGGAAAGCAATGGAGCAAGCATCGCCGTAATTCGACGGTTCAGCGTTCCGCAAAAACATATCTATATTATTTTTTTGTAGGCCCCCTTATAAAACAACAACGGATCCCCGTCATCCATTTGTATGGCCTTGACCTCCCCGACAAACAGGGTATGGTCGCCGCCGTCGTATGTTCTCCATAACGTGCAGGCTAAGGAGGCCAGGCAGTCTCTGATGATAGGAATATCTTCATGATAGTCATATTGGATCTGCTCTTCTACGGAGTCTTTACATTTCCCGGCAAAATGACCGGACAGCTCCTGCTGGCTTTCTCTCAGGATGTTGATGCCGAATGTTTTATTCTTTTCGAGATAAGCATGCGTTTGCGCCTTTTTACCGACACACACCAATACTAACGGAGGCTCCAACGAGACAGACGTAAACGCATTGGCCGTCATTCCTTTAACGGCATATCCGTCCGATGTAGTTATAACCGTCACCCCTGTGGAGAACATCCCTAACGCCCCCCGAAAATCTTTGCTGTCAAAATGGGTATTCATCGTATGCCTCCTTGTTTTATCCTGGTACGGGCACTTCACAAAGGCGGTGTCTAAAAGACGTACCGGATACGGCTATCGGTCTTCTAGACACCCATGAGCATAAGGCTTATTCACAAAGGTTGTTTCACTTTTGGATGCGCGGCAGCACTTCTTCCATCAACAGCTGCATGGACTGCTTCCACTGTTCCGGCGCATCCAGGTAATCATAGGTAGTAACCAGGAGCGTCCCAAAGCCTCCCACGGTGTCGTAAAGCGCTTGCAATTTTCTGGCTACCGTATCCGGAGAACCTACAAGCCAGCTGGTTCGCGCCATGTATTCAGGCGTTACCTCATCATCTGTGACCGAGGAATCCTGCTTAAGAATATCTAAGGCGCCCAACTCCTTGAACGTAGGCAGCCAATATTCTTTATGCTGACGTCCCATCATTCCGCCAAGCGACCATTCCAACGCTTCTTCATCCGTCCGGGCAACAAATACTTCCCTGGTAATCCGCCATTCCTCGCGGTTCGGCGTACGCCCTGTGCGTGCGGCCCCTTCGACTACCGAGTCCCAATGGCTGGCAATATACTCGTTTTTAAAGCCGAGACTCATCGGAATGTACCCTCGCTCGCCGCAAAGCTTCAGTGTCGGAGAGCCCGGGCTAAGCCCTGTAATGCCGATCGGCATATGCGGCTTCTGATAAGGGTACATGTGAAATTTCAGCAAATTTCCGCCGATGTGCGTGTTCACGTTCCAGTATTGACCCTCAAATCTAAACGGCTCTTGTTCGGTCCAAAGCTTCAGCATGATGTCAAAAGCTTCATTCATCATTTTCCGGTTTTCTCCAGCCGGTATGTCTACATCGAACAGCGTACCGTCACCGAGCAGTCCGCCTGCGCCTACTCCTAACATAAGTCTTCCTTGCGCCAAATGGTCAAGGTAGGCAAGACGGTGGGCCAGTTCGATTGGATGATGGTATGGCAGCAAATGAGCCCCCGGAGCCAGTTTGATCCGTTCTGTACGCTGCAATGCCTGAGCTATAATAAGATCGGGAGAAGGCACGGGTTCCCAGGGCGAGGAGAAATGTTCCCCTATCCATACTTCTGAAAATCCTAATTGATCCGCCCACTGAATGACATCTAAATCCCATTGGGCTGCATCGTACCGGTTTCTTTCCGGGGGATGGGAAGGCATTAGAAACAATCCGAAATTCATACAAATTCCTCCTTAAGGGCTTGGGATGATTGCTCTACGGGAAGGAAGATCTGTAGATGGACTCCCGCTCGCTTAATTTTAGTGAGCAATATTCGTGCCAAAGCATTCAGCCCGTCATCCGCCGGATAAATCAACAGCCTGATGCAGCTGCCATTGTCATGTTGATACAAAAAATGGCTTAGCCGTCCCATTGTGTCCCATAATGTTCATGTATGGAAAATCACCTTAAGGAATCAACCATGGTAAAAAACAAAAAGAGCAACAAGGCATCAGCCTGTCGCTCTTTTTCTGAAGAAGAATTTTACTGCAATTCTACACTCTTTACAGTATGTACATTCACTTGATATGACTAAATTATTAATTGTTTGCTAAGTCTTTCAAAGCTTTACCTGGCTTGAAAGCCGGAATTTTGCTGGAAGGGATTTCGATTTCTTCACCAGTTTGCGGGTTGCGACCTTTGCGGGCGGAACGCTCACGAACTTCGAAGTTACCAAATCCGACCAATTGTACCTTCTCCCCGTTTTGCAACGCTTCGGAGATGGCCTCAAATACAGCTTCAACAGCTTTGGTTGCGTCTTTCTTGGACAACTCGCTTGTTTCAGCTACCTTGTTGATCAAATCGGATTTATTCATGCGATTCACCTCCTCCCGAAATCATCGATTATGCCGTTACTCTCTTTGTTAACCGTTTCATTAAAAAATATACGTAGATTACGTTTACAACAAGGAAATCAAGATTTATATTAATACAGCACTAAGGTATTTTCAAGTAAAAAGACAAAAAATGCACCCTTTGGAGTGCATTTTTTAGCGAAAATAGTCAAATTCGTTACAGAATGATGGCAATCAGACCGCCCGAGCCTTCGTTGATAATACGTCCAAGCGTTTCTTGAAGCTTGTAACGGGCATTGTCCGGCATCATCGCCAGCTTGCCTTGGATGCCTTCCCGTACGATGGAATGAAGAGAACGGCCAAAGATGTCGGACTCCCAAATTTTGAGCGGGTTGTCTTCAAAATCCTGCATCAAATAACGGACCAGCTCCTCACTCTGCTTTTCTGTCCCGATGATCGGCGAGAATTCCGACTCCACATCCACACGAATCATATGAATCGACGGCGCGGTGGCCTTAAGCCTTACCCCGAACCGGGAGCCTTGGCGAATCAGCTCCGGCTCGTCAAGCGCCATCTCCTGAAGCGTCGGCGGAGCAATACCATAGCCGGTCGTTTTGACCATCTCCAGCGCCTCGGCAAAATGATCGTACTCCCGTTTGGCATGAGTGAATTCCTGCATCAGCTGGAGCAAATGGTCCTTGCCGCGGATTTCCACACCGACGACTTCCATCAGGATACGGTCGTACAGCTCATCCGGAGCGTACAAATCAATCTCTGCCACGCCCTGCCCCATATTCATTCCAGCCAAAGCGGCTTTATCAATAAATTCATATTCCTCGAAGCCCGCAACGACACGATCCACGTCACGCAGCCTGCGAATGTCCTGTACCGTTTCACGAACGGAGCTTTCAAAGCTTGTGCGAAGCCAGTGATTATCACCCAGAACCATAACCCAGCCCGGCAGATTGACATTCACTTCATGTACCGGGAACTCATACAGCACTTCACGGAGTACGGACATCATATCATCTTCATTCATATTGGCTACGCTCATGGCTACGACAGGCACGTCATGCCTCGCCTGCAGCTCGCTGCGCAGCTCCAGCACCGCTTCGCTCTGCGGTTTGGTGGAGTTGACAATGACAATGAACGGCTTTCCGACTTCCTTCAGTTCATTGATGATACGCTCTTCCGCTTCTATATACGAAGCCCGGGGAATTTCGGCGATGGAGCCGTCTGTCGTAATCACAACGCCAAGCGTCGCATGCTCTTGGATCACTTTGCGCGTCCCGATTTCCGCGGCTTCCTGAAACGGGATGGCCTCGTCGAACCAAGGCGTGTTGATCATACGAGGTCCATTCTCATCCTCATAGCCTTTTGCCCCCTCGACTACATACCCGACACAATCAACCAGACGAACGTTAACATTCAGCCCTTCCGCAACATGCAGCTGCACCGCATTGTTTGGTACGAATTTCGGCTCCGTCGTCATGATGGTACGGCCCGCTGCGCTTTGCGGCAGCTCGTCGGTTGCCCGGGCACGATCGGCTTCGCTTTGAATGTTCGGCAGCACGATCGACTCCATAAAGCGCTTGATGAACGTTGATTTTCCCGTACGGACCGCTCCAACGACCCCCAGGTAAATATCCCCGCCAGTACGCTCTGCAATGTCCTTAAAGATATCCACTTTTTCCAATGAGAATCCCTCCTACAGGTTGTTTAAGACGAAACTCGTACATGCTACGGTCTAGTACAAATATATGTATGACAGAGCAAAATATGATGGCAAGAGCATAAAATATTTTCGTCACTCTTTGGCCTGCCTTGTTTTCCGCAAGACGCCACAGCTTTCATCCCTGAAAAATATATGTTTGCAGGAGAGTCTTTATTCTATCTTTTTGGAAAAAGAAAAACCTCTATGACCTTTTATAAAAGGTTCATAGAGGTGATAGTCAAAAATGCGCGGCTGTGGGAACAGGACGACCGTTTTTCCATTGATAAGCAACAGAGCGGGCGGGGACGAAATAAGAATCCTGTACCAACAGCACTCGAAGATCCTGTATACCGTCCAGTTGATTCTGCAGCTGTTTGCTGTCAATCAGCCGCATAATTTCAATCGCGTAGTCAATCCAGACTTGTCCGGAATCCTGGATGATAAAAGGCAGCTTAATCGCGGGTGAATACATGCTTGCCGTTTCTTCCGCCTTGCGGTTTAATATTTTGTAATCAATGGTATAAAAGCCCGGAGAAATTTCTTCCCCCAGCGGAAGCTTGCCTCCTGATTTGATCTTGTATTCGTCAACGGCCTTCTGAAGATCCAATGTTTTTTGAAATGAAGGAATATCCATCATTTTTACCGCAGGCTTTGTTTCCACATCGACAAGAACATAGGCAGCGGTGCCGCCGTTCTCAAAGGCATTAACCGGGATAGAGCTGAGATAGGGACCCTGAAGCTTTCTAAAATCAACCGGATATTTCTCATAGATCGGTGTATTTTCGGTGCTGTTTTTGATAGGCAGTACCCCTGTCTTCGCTTTGTATTGATCAATCGCGTTCTGTACAACCATGACGTATTCACCGCTCGCCATCTGGTTTTCCTTACGCAGTTCCTTAGGGTACAAGCAGCCGCTAAGCAAGACGGCCGACAGCAGCAGCGTCCCAAAAAGACGCCATAATCTCATTACCATTCCTCCTCCTGCTGTTTTTCCAACTGACGGCGTATCGCACTTTTCAGCGGATCCTCCGGGACAAAGACGGTTACGGGTTCCTGGCCGCTTAATTTGGCCTGACAGGCTAACCGATATCCTTCTTCATAAAGGCTTCCCAGCTTCAAACGTTCATTTACGTTCATCGCCTTCAAACCCGTTTCGCCGCCTGCAATGACTCTTACCTTGCACATCAGGCAAGCGGCTTTGCCGCTGCATCGAGTTCGAATGTGCACACGAGCCTTCCGGGCCGCATCGAGAACCGTGGTGCCGGGCCTCGCTTGAATCGACTTGTCATCCGGCATAAAAGTGATTTCCGATGCCATATCACGGCCTCCTTCATTGAGTTAGAACACGGCCTAAGAACTTTCTTATTCCCCCATATATTCTAATAGCTGCTTTAAACGCGCGATCAGCTCGGCACTGAACTGATTGCGTTCCGCCAGCTTTTCCAAAACAGTCCTGTGAATGTCCAATCCACTTTTACGGCAAATGTCTGCAATCGCATGATAGCGGTCCGGACGGTTTCTCAGCATATTAAAAATCATTTCGTGCATGAGCGGCATAAGATGGATGACGGTCCCGTCGTGTAATGAACCCCTCACCGCATGCTCCGCCGCCAAGTAACCGGCTTCTACCCGATATACGCTGTCCATGGCCCGCACTTCGAATGCGCCTACCAATTCCACCTTGACTCCCGCGACCTCATAATGACTCAGAATCGAGCTGTAGATCGCCGTCTCGCTTTCGATCTGCTCATCGGTGGAAAAATGCGCCAACGCCTTGTGCATGACAGGCGCCTGCTCGCGATCAATATACAAATCCAAATCCCGCGGAGCGGCTGACAGGGCAGCACCTTGCAGCATCAGCCCCGTACTTCCTCCGACCAGCCATGTCAGGTTCATATGACGGGTGGATGCAACAAGCTCTTTAAGAGCACTATGAAGCGGCTCCGGTGCGGTTATGACGTTCTGATATTTTATCACGGCTTCCGTCTCTCCCCTACATTATGGATACAAACATGTAGAGCAGGATCGGGATAAACATTAAAAAAGCAATAAGCGATAAAATAAACCGGACCACGCCGGTCGTTTTGTTTCTTGCATACGTGATCAGCAGTGAAGCAACTACCATCAAGCCTATGGCAACAAAAGATGCCCACATCTTGTCCAATGGCGACATATCAATTCCTCAACCCCCAAAAATGCTGCATAGATAATTACATCATAACACAAAAAAAGCACAAGCGCCCTTGTACGGCAGCTTATGCCATAAAACTGTTACTTTTTCATGATGTTTTTCATGAGCTGTTCCATATTATTCGGGTCCATCTTACTGCTTTTGATCGCTTGAATGAGTTCTTTCGTGGTTTGTTCCGATACAGGGATGTTCACCAAGCCCGCTACCTGTTTGATCAGCTTTCTCAGTTGAGCTTCACTTTGCATGGTTGACGGTTTAACGCCGCTGGCCAGCTTATATATATCCTTTTCCGAAACACTTTTACCGGTCTTCTTTTTCACGACATTGAGCACTTCTTTGGGCGTGTTCTTGCCAGTCAATAATTTCGACCTCCTCAGACAGAAAATGACCACAATAGTCCGCATGGCCGGACTAAAGTTTCAGTCTGAGGTATTATATGTATCTTTTGCTAGACCCGTGTAGGCGGAAGCCTCAACACAGCCAATCCGTTTGCAACTGCTTGGCCACTTCCTCGATTTCATGTGTAGGACCGCGGCCCATCAGATCCTCTACCGCCGTCTTGGGGTCTTTACCGTCAAATAAAACCTGATGCAGCTCATCTGTAATCGGCATGGTAATCCCGTGTTTGCGAGCCAACAGATAGGCAGCTTGCGTCGTCTTTACTCCTTCTACCACCATCCCCATCTGCGCAAGAACCTCCTCAAGGGAAAGCCCCTTGGCCAGCATCGAACCGGCCCGCCAGTTGCGGCTGTGCCGGCTGGTACAAGTCACTACCAAATCCCCGATCCCGGCTAAACCTGCAAACGTCAGCGGGCTTCCGCCCATAGCCGTACCAAGTCTTGCGATTTCGGCCAGTCCGCGGGTAAGAAGCGCCGCCTTCGCATTATCCCCGAAGCCAAGGCCGTCGGAGAGACCGGCTCCCAATGCAATAATATTTTTGAGTGCGCCTCCTACTTCAACCCCTACCACATCCGGATTCGTATAGACGCGGAAATACGAGTTAATCAGCAGGTCTTGAGCTTTTTCAGCCGCTGCTTTATCATGCGCAGCCACGACAACCGTAGTCGGACAACGCTCTATCACTTCTTCCGCATGGCTCGGCCCGGACAATACAACGATCCGATTTGGGTCATACATTGGCAGCTCATCCTTCAGAACCTCGCTCATCCGTTTCAAGGTACCTGACTCAAACCCTTTGGTTGCGTGGATTAACAACGTATCTTCATTTACGTAGGACTTCAAAGCGGAGGCAATTTCCCTCATCGCCGATGATGGAGAAACAATGAACACGGCCTCCGCGCCGTTTACCGCTTCCTCCATGGAGTTCGTTGCCCGAATGAGAGGGGATAGCTCCACGTCATGTAAAAAACGGCGGTTGCGATGCTCCGTGTTAATCTCCTCCACCTGGTTCTCGTTTCGGGACCACAGGCAGACCTGACGGCCGTTCTCCGCAAGAACCGAGGCAATCGCGGTTCCCCAGCTTCCTGCGACCAACACCGCAACTTTGCCGGAATCAGGCATGTACGAACACCTCTTTAGCATAGGATTAAAGTTGCTTTTTGGCACCAAGCTTATTTTCATTTCCTTTTAGCAGCTTCACGATATTGCTCCGGTGTTTAAACCACGCAAAAACAAAAAGAAGCAAACTGAGCACTAATATTTCATTAGGCAGGCCCATAAACCAGATAAAAATCGGTAAGAGAGCAGTAAACAAAAGCGAGCCTAATGAAACGTATCTGGTCAATACGATGGATAATATGGCAATGATTCCGGCATAGAGCGCTGGAAAAAAGGCAAGCGTCGCCATCACTCCGATGGTTGTCGCTATTCCCTTGCCGCCGCGGAAGCCAAAAAAGATCGGCCAGTTATGTCCGACGATGACGCTGATTCCTGCCAGTACTTCGAATAGGGAACTGCCGCCGCTTAAATAGCTGCCGATCCATACGGCGCTCATCCCTTTGATCACATCCAGCAGCAGCACGGTAATTCCCGGACCTTTGCCAAGAACACGCATCGTATTGGTGGCCCCGGCATTCCCGCTCCCGTGCTGACGGATGTCAATTCCCTTCAGCAATTTGCCGGCTAAACAGCTGAAGCTTACCGAGCCAAGCAAATACCCGATCACAAGTGACAATAAGCTCATCAAGACACGTTCTCCTACCCTTCTTCAGACTTGCGCCGAGTAAACATCCGAACGGGTGTTCCTTCAAAACCGAAAGCACTGCGGATTTTATTTTCCAAATACCGTTGATAAGAAAAATGCATAAGCTCGGGATCATTGACAAAAAAGACGATCGTCGGAGGCTTAACCGCCACCTGGGTAGCGTAATTAATTTTCAGGCGCTTTCCTTTATCCGTCGGAGGCGGATTAATGGCAACGGCATCCGATACCACATCGTTGAGGACATGGGTTTGAATCCGAAGCGTATGCTGCTCCGCAACATGATTCACCATGGGAAACAGTTTATGCAATCTTTGTTTGGTTTTGGCCGAAAGGAACACGACGGGCGCATAAGTCATGAATAAAAAGTGATCGCGGATTTTCTGGGTAAACTGGTGCATCGTTTTGTCATCCTTCTCGACGATATCCCATTTATTCACTACGAAAATCGCCGCTTTCCCCGCCTCATGCGCATATCCTGCGATATGTTTGTCCTGCTCGATAATTCCTTCCTGCCCATCGATCACGATCAGAACAACATCGGCCCGTTCAATGGCTTTCATGGCCCGCATCACGCTGTACTTCTCCGTCGTCTCGTATACCTTGCCTCGTTTGCGCATACCCGCCGTGTCAATAATGACGTACTTCTGCCCATCCTTCTCGAATGGCGTATCGATCGCATCCCGTGTCGTGCCGGCCACATCACTGACAATAACCCGCTCTTCCCCAAGAATCGCATTGACCAAAGAAGACTTGCCGACATTCGGACGGCCGATCAGCGCCACCCGGATGACGTCCTCTCCATACTCCTCATCCGAGGTATCCGGAAAATGTTTAGTCACCTCTTCCAGCAAATCGCCGATGCCTGTGCCGTGAGAACCGGAAATGCCCACGACTTCTCCGAATCCGAGACTGTAAAACTCATAGATATCGTCCATGCGCTGTAAATTATCTACTTTATTCACGGCGACGACGACAGGCTTTTTCGCCCGGAACAACAGTTCTGCAACCTCGCTGTCAGCCGGGGTGATCCCTGCTTTCGCATCGACCATAAAGATAATGACGTCCGCTTCCTCAATAGCGAGCTCCGCTTGCGCGCGAACGGAGCGCAGAATATGATCTTCGCCATCAATTTCAATCCCGCCGGTATCGATGACGCTAAATTCCCTGTTCAGCCATTCCCCTGTACCGTACAGGCGATCGCGGGTTACCCCTGGCTTATCTTCAACGATCGCCAGCTTATCGCCGATGATACGATTGAATATCGTCGATTTTCCTACATTAGGCCGCCCGACGATGGCTACGATTGGTCTTGCCATGCACTTCATTCCCTTATATATAATGTGGATAATCCAATCAAACGCGTATAGCGGCAGTTTTTGGCGCAATATCATAGCTTGCGAGCCATTCTGCAAACTTGGGTCATTAAGCCAAAAACCATCGATGCAATTCGAAGATGAGCGACCGCGTATAGCGGTAGTTTTTGGCGCAATATCATAGCTTCCGAGCCATGCTCGCAAGCTATGATATTATAACAAAATATAGCAAGCAAGTAAATGAAATGAGACATCGCTAATCATGATAAGCTTTATGATCGACGATGATGAATGTCCCATTCTGCAAATCATAAGCGGAGGCATCCAACTTTTTCTCCAGCTTGAACGCCACCTCCTGTTGTTCATCCGGATTATCTACAATAAAGATCGGAGCTCCTCCGCCTACCTTATTTTTGTACATCGTCACCACGCGCACGGCAAGCCGGCCGTCATTCATATCCAGCCTCGCAAGAGGGACCAGAGAAGGCTCTCCTTCGTCCCGGTAAACGCCCATAATCGTTGATATATCATGGAGAAGCGCCTGCCTTTGTCACGGATTGGCGATCGTAACCCGTGCATTTTTGTCCTTGGGCACCAGTACCAGTCCGAGTGCTTTTTCGCGGAGAATGTTTTGTGATTCACTTAATCCCGCATTCTTACGTCCCTGAACTGCTGAGCGGCCATGGCCAAAAACGTAATGGCGGTATAGTTTTTCTCAAGCAGAGACGGTACGGCTACGGCACCCAGCCCCGCCGCAATCACCCCCAACGAGAGGTGAATGATTTTCCCATGAGGATAGGTCGGGTATTGCCGGTAATCCGTCCTTAGCATCGTAAACCGGGCGGCTACCCCAAACAATACGCCCAAGACAATCCCTACGGTATACTTTTGCTCAACGATCCAAGCCTACATTTCAATCCACTTCCTTCCGGATTTTTTGACCGGCCCAGATTCACCAATGTGTTGAAGTCCCTTACTCCTTGCGCTCCCGTATAGCATTCCAAACATAATAATACGCTTTTTTGCATCCTGCAGCCGCTGACTCCAACACAAGCGAGCTTCCTCTTGCCGCATAGAGGGTCAACCACCATACATCCTGAAACCCCGCATGACCTATCACTATATCCGTTTGTTCCCGATGGGAATAGGCGTACATTCCCTCTCCAATAAGCAGCCCCAGAGACAAAGCGGCTACCTGGAAAGCAGGCCAGCGCACCAGTGCAGAAACGAGCAAACCATTGATTATCGCCATCGTCCACTCTGGATTAAGAATGATCATCGCCGGCATCAGATGGATGGTTTCCTTCAAAAAGAAAAAAACCGACCCGAGCAATAGTCCTACGGAGAATAGATGAAAACGCAGCAGCATTCCCCGGGTTCGCAAAATAACCAGAAACGACACCGCCAAAAGTAAAGGAACGCAGCCGAATATCCGCCATTGATCCAGCGTAAAGCTCCAGCCCAGTAAAAGCAGCCAAGCAATAAAAAAAAGAAGTAGACTCAGATGAGTAATACCTCTTAATATAATCTCTTTCCAGCCACTGGCGAACAAAATCAGCGATACAACAATCAATAATAAGGACAGATAGCCCGCGTTCATTCGCACCACCCCAAATGTAAACACCCAGCTCTTTACCTTAGTATGGCTTTCCATATTTGGTTTTAATCAAACTTTTCGGTATCCCGTACGCAAAGCGTAAGAGCTTATATCCACCCCGCGAGCGGCGCACCACTCCGCCGTTTCTCCCGTTATCACTACCGGCATCTCATGCAAACGTTCTATGGAGTTTGCACCCATCGCCGTCATCAGGAGACGAAGTTCTTCATGGAGCGTCACGATGTGGGTCACAAGCGCCTCCGTTCCTTGTTCGCGCAGCACTTTCAAGAGAGATCCTGCCATGCCTACAGCGGATGCGCCAAGGGTTAAAGCTTTGCAAACCTCCAGCGTCCGGGAGATCCCTCCCGCGGCAATAATAGAGGCGTCAATTTGATTCCGATGCTTAGCTTCCAACACTTCAAGAAGTGCGATCGTTGTCTTGCAGCCCCAATCATTCAGCCAATCCATAGGAACACGGCGTCGTGCATTCTCTATGGCAGCGAAATTGGTACCGCCTGCACCCCCTACATCGATTATTCGTACACCGCATTGAAACAAAGCCTCCGCGCTTTCCTTGACCATGCCGAAGCCGACTTCTTTTACCATGACAGGCACGCCGACTTGATCGACAATCGTTCGGATCCTTTCCAGCACCCCGCAGAATTCCCGGTCACCTTCCGGCATAATCAGCTCCTGCATCACGTTCAAATGAATCTGCAGAGCGTCTGCCCGAAGCATGTCCACAGCGCGTAAAGCTTGCTCCAGCGTCGCTTCGCTCCCTAAATTCCCGAAAACGATTCCTCCCGGATTTACCTTGCGGACAACACGGTAACTGGATTCCACTTCCGGATTCTTGATCGCCGACATTTGAGAGCCGACGGCCATAGCGAGTCCCGTCTCTCTCGCCGCCGCTGCCAGTTCCCTGTTAATTTCTTCCGTCTCATGAGCTCCTCCGGTCATCGCATTAATGACAATCGGCGAGCTCAAATTGAGTTCGCCGATTGAGGTTTGTAACGATATCTGGTCCGAAGAAATGCCCGGGAGACAATTATGGATCAGCTTGATATCGCGAAAGCCATGCTCATCGCTATGACCAAGCTGCAGAGCATGATGTACATGCTCCATCTTCCTTGATATGCGCACCCGTATTCCTCATTTCTTGAGATAAATGGCTTATTTGAATTTGCTTAATTTATCACCAAAACGCTCACCCAGCGTTAAGTTCAAGCTTTGAAGCTCTTCATGGGAAACCGATTCTCTTTTGGATCCTCTTTCTCTATCCGCTTTCGGTTCACGAGCTGGCGCTTCTTCCGTTTCTTTAATGCTCAAGGAAATGCGTTTTTCATCAGGATTCATATCAAGCACTTTCGCCTGAACCTCTTGACCCTCCTTCAGCACTTCAAACGGAGTAGCGATGTGACGATGAGCAATTTGGGAAATATGAACCAGTCCTTCAACACCTGGAGCCACTTCGATGAATGCGCCGAATTGAACAAGACGCTTGACGGTCCCCGTTACGATATCGCCAATTTTAATTTTGTCCTGCACCTGCTGCCAAGGTCCCGGCTGAGTAGCTTTGA
This sequence comes from Paenibacillus naphthalenovorans, assembly GCF_900099895.1. GTDB lineage: Bacteria > Bacillota > Bacilli > Paenibacillales > NBRC-103111 > Paenibacillus_G > Paenibacillus_G naphthalenovorans. Next base: position 145,574 of record NZ_FNDY01000001.1, on the reverse strand, counting down.
TGCTCAGGGAAATACGCTCATTCTCGGGATCAACCTTCAGCACCTGAACTTTAACCTGATCGCCTTCCTTTACAACTTCAGAAGGGGTTTCAACATGGTGCCAAGCCATTTCAGAAATATGAACCAGACCGTCTACTCCGCCGATATCGATAAATGCACCGAATTGCGTCAGACGCTGAACCGTACCGGTCAACTCTTGACCGACGGAAATTTTGGAAAGAACTTCCTTCTTCCGGGCTTCGAATTCTTCATCCAACACATCTTTTTGAGAAAGAATCACTTTGTTTTTTTCGCGATCCATTTCTTTCACGCGCAAACGCAGCGTGCGGCCCTTGTAATCGCTGAAATCCTCAACAAAATTGCGCTCCACCATGGAAGCCGGCACAAAACCGCGAAGACCTACGTCAACGACCAAGCCGCCTTTCACCACTTCAGCAACTTTTGCCTCCAGGATCGTTTTATTTTCCATATCGGCCGCCAGCTTATCCCACGCTCTTTCATTATCGATAGCGCGCTTGGAAAGCACCAGCTTTTCCTTGTTGTCGTCAATGGTCAATACCTTTAATTCCACTTCCTGACCTACTTCAACACCTTCAGCGGCATTTTCCAATTGAAGGGAAGATAATTCACGCACAGGAATGACGCCGTCATATTTGTAACCTACATCGACGATGGCTTGGTCGGAATCGACTTTAATCACTTTACCTTTAACGATATCGCCTTTCTTAAGAACGACGACATTCGCCATGGATTCTTCTTGAGATGCCTCTTGCTGTACATTTGTTTCTTCTGTCATATCAATTACCTCCTTAACAACCTAACCACAGTAATGTATTTTAGAAAAAATTTCATCATCGTTTTTTAAGTATGCCACAATTTCTCATTTCGATTCGTGCTGCTTCACCATAGCGCGAATGACGGTCATAATTTTGTCAGTAGCCTGCTCCAATCCTTCCGGACCTCCGTCGGCAAATTCACTGATGTCAACCGGCGGGCCGTAGACTACCTTCATCCGTCTAAAAGGCTTGTAGCTGCCGATGATGGCTGCAGGAATAACGGTCGCTCCCGATTTCATCGCCAAGCTGGCCGCACCTTTCTTCCCTATGCCTCCGGCGTTGCTTCGCGTGCCTTCCGGGAATATGCCCAGCATATGGCCGTCTTTCAGAAGCTGCAGTGAAAGTCGAATCGATTCTTTGCTGACGCCGCCGCGCTTGACCGGAAAAGCTCCGATTCTCGGAAGAATATAACCCAGGACCGGGACTTGAAACAGCTCGGCTTTGGCCATGTAATGAACCTTGCGGTCAAGCGGCGTGCCCAAAACCGGCGGATCCCAGTTGCTTCTGTGATTGGCGCAGAGCACCACGGCGCCTTCCTTGGGAATGTTTTCTCTCCCTTCGGCCTGCAATCGGAATAAAATACGGAACAAAAGACGGAAAATACCGCGAAAAAAAGTGTACAGCAATCTTAGTTCACCCCACTTACACGGGTCTTGCAGAGCTCCAATATGCGATCCACCACTTCGGGTATCGTCATTTCGGTGGTATCCATCCATACGGCATCCGGCGCTTTCACAAGCGGCGAGGCCTCGCGCTGTTCATCCATCCGGTCCCTCTCCGCAATTTCGCGTTCCAATTGCTCAAGCGTAATATCCGGTCTGTCGCCGCTGATTTCCTTGAGTCGTCGTTCGGCACGGACTCTGACGCTTGCGGTCAGAAAGATTTTCAATTCGGCATCCGGCAATACATGACTGCCGATGTCTCTGCCGTCCATAACAACACCTTTCTTGCTGGCCAGTTCCTTTTGCTTAGCGGTTAGAATACTGCGGATTTCGGCGATGGATGCAATCCTGGACACATTCCCTGTCACCTCTGCCGAACGAATCATGCCCGTAACGTCTTTGCCGTCCACAAAAACCAATTGTCCGTGCTCGCCGGGTTCCAAACGGATATCCAATCTTTCCGTCAGCGCAATCAAATCCGCCGTTTGCTCCAGTGGAAGGCCCTGCTGCAAAATACTCCAAGTAACGGCCCTGTACATCGCGCCTGTATCAACATATACAAAACCAAGCGCATTTGCTACGAGACGAGCTATGGTGCTTTTGCCTGCCCCTGCCGGACCGTCGATGGCGATGTTAAACTTCTCCAAGATGAGGCCTCCTTAATACAATGAAGCGGACGAGCATTTTGAAAAAAAAACAGGCCGAAGCCTTAAGCAATCAAAATTATACCATAGTTTTCCCTATGAAGCAAAACTCTAGTGCCTAATCCGGTTTATAGCCGGAGAGGAGGCTGACGGATAGGGATTGCCTTCGAGCTGTTCCACTTTTACTAAGAGATGCCGAATCTGCGGATGCTGCAGCAGCAGCTGCAATACGGCCAATGCCATCATAAGTATAACGAGCATGACGATCAGCGCTTTTTCCACCCTTTGAGCAAACAGCAAAAACAAGTCTTCGTATCTGCCCGTCGTTTCGTTATGATTCTTAGGCTTCATGAGCATGCCACCCTGTTATTTTGGATGGTAGTATACCCTATGACAGGAAAAATATGCCCTTTAATTTTTACGGATTTCGAGCTGCCTTTCGAAGCAGAAGCGGATAATCTTTTGCCGGTCGCGGTCGCTGATTTCGGCGTAACGCAGGATGACCTGCTGCTTTCCCGTTTCCACGGGCTTTACGCGCACGATTTCGCTTTTGAACGGCACATGCTCGATTTGCCCGTTCTTATAGTGAATCAGCAGCATGCAGCTTGCTGTTTGCCCGGTATGAGCGGGAATGTAACCGTCGCAATAAAAGGAAATGCCGCCGCCGCTGACATCCTCCGTCAACGTAACGAACTGCAGCTGCTCAGATAATTTCACGGCAATCTCAAGTTCGGCAGGCACACGCAAAAAATTTCTTCTCTGTGCCTTTGTTATGGATTCGGGCTGCGGTTTTTTGATGTGCACCAATCTGATGACATCATCTGAAAAACCGGTAACGGAAGTGTTAAAATAATTTTTCACTCCGTCTTCGGTAATGAAATAAACGGAAAGCTCGTCCCCTTGGTATAATCGCTTGAAACGTCCTGTTTTATCCGACATCGGAATCTCCATGCTGATATGGGATTCCGTGATATCGGCTATCCTGGATTTATACTCTTGTTTCGCTTCTTCCTCATCGATGGAGTTGATTTGTATGTACAAAATTTGGTTTATTTTTGGTAGCAAAGCCCGACCCCTCCCTGTGTGCTTACCGCCAAGTCTTTTTGTACTGTGCAGCCTACTTGATTATTATAGCATTCCAGGTGCATATGGAAAGGGGACAACGAAAAAAAGCCCTTACTGTTGAAGTACGGGCTTTTTTCACACGAATTATTGACTTACAGCGGCGGCTTCATCCGCTCCCAAATGGTCGATTTTTTCTTCGGCACCGGAGTCCGCATTAATGTAAACACGGTACACGCCTCCATTCACGCGTCCGACATACTGATAGCACAAGACCTCTTCATCAATATCGTTGCGAATCAGCGCTTTATCCACACTCGTAACCTTGAAGTTCGGACTTAATGTTTTGAGCGCTTCTTCGTTCGTCAGCTTGGGTGCCGGAAGCTGGCGGTCTTTCTTATCGAACACATAATCGCTTGCCTCAAGTCCGGTCACTTCCCCATTATCCAGCGCCACTCTAACGGCTACCTTCTCCAAATAATTGATCACATCATTCGTCCGGGCGGCGAAAGTCAAGTTGGCTGTATTGTAGTATTCGTCATAACTTACGGCTGTCATATCCTTATAGTCATGTTCGTCCAGAAATTGTGCCGCAATATCTCTGGCTTGGCGCAAATCCAGCTTCTTTTCAGGAACATCGCGCGGGGCCGAAAACCATAGCAGCTGTCCGCCTTTGCTGGAGAAATCCATCTGAATTCCGTCCGGCGAACCGTCTCTCGGCGCGCTTACGCTAAACGAATGGTTCTCGGTACCCGCCCCGTTCTCGACCACCTTCAGCGCGGATGCATCAATCCCCAGGAATTTTGCCGCCTTTTGCTTTACGTCCTCCGCCGTTACCTCCGGTCCCGAGAGCATGCTGATATCCCGTCTTTGATACATGCTCATCACGGCGGGACTCCAACTGATCTCCGGATATTCACCTACCTTTTTGTCCATGGTGGAGAAGCCGTCAATAATGGCGTTGTCTTGGTTTTCTTTGTTGGAAGCCAGAGCGAGCTCTACATCCATCCAACGTAAATTGTTCTGAAGGACTTTCGTCTGGACGTCGCGCAAATCTTTCGCAATTTCGGTGGAATGCTGGTAAAGTGCGTTCATCGTCTTGATCTCCTGCTCATCCAGCGGATGCTTGCTCAGGTCGCGGACGGCAGCGCGATAAGCGAAATTGGAGATTTTGGACAAAAAGTCTTCAGTCTTGCTGAACGGAAGCATGGTCAACGGCAGCTGGCTGATCTCATTCTGCGCCTGGCTGGTAATGCGCCAAACGTTGATCAACCCTTTTTTGTATGCATCCTGTGAGGTGGAATTCACTGCGAGCGTATTGCCGAGCTCGGTGTGCAGCTTGTCCAGATGAAACGATAAGTCATGGAAAGCACGTTGATATTGATTTTCCGCCTTCATCAAGATCGTGTTTTTTTCCTGATGCTCGAGGTACCCCCACACCCCGGTCCCGATGAGCGCCAGCAAAAGAAACGGAAACATGACGATGCTCAATCTTTTGTACATTTTCGACAGATCTCCCTTCATCAGAAAAACTTGGGCTTAGTTTGCGCTTGAAGGTAGATCCTTTATGCAATCAACAAAATAAAAAAGTCGGCTTCCGCCGACCCTGACACTTCAGAAATCATGTGTTTCGATGTCAAAATCCATTTCATTATTGCAGATGCACTGCTTAAAGCCGGTATCAATCTTTCCTTTTTCCTTCCGGCCCCTCAAAATAAATTTCTCTCCGCATCTTTTACAGCGGATCGTTACTTTCACGCGCGGGCTTGCTGCGGTCATGGCTTCCCTCCGGTATGCGCAATCGTTATTGTACTCCCATTATGGGCAAACCGGCTATATTTTAATCCGTTCTTCCCGTGTTATCCTCCCGAGAGGCGACTTGGCGTTGGCCCGGTTCACTTTCCACAGGCTCCGCAGCCACAAGAAGCACATCAGCGGCGCCATAAACCAAACCCAATACGATTTGGTGGCAAGCAAAATATAGTCAAAAATGCCGTGCCAGAAAAACGGCAGCGCGAAAGCATAGAACAAATGCCGATTGGTCCGTTCCGGAGTAAATCTCGCTTTGCCGAAATGAAAACCCATCATGACACCGAACATGGCGTGACCCGAAACGGGCAGGAATGCCCGCATCATCAAATCCGCAAAATGAAGATTGCTCAAAAAAGCGTAAATGACATTCTCCAGCGTGGCGAACCCGAGAGAAACGGCCACGGCATATACAATGCCGTCGTAGGGTTCGTCAAAGGAGGTATGCTTGAATATAACAAAATAAATGATGAACCATTTAAAAAACTCTTCTGGAAATGAAGAGGCGACAAATGAAAAGACAAACGGATCTTCACCGAGCCCCTGCAGCAGCGCATGTTGAAGCACCATGACAGGAAACACAAGGATCATCCCGAACAAAAAAAGCTTCAACACCTGAGAGATCGGCTCGGGATCGTAACGGTCTTTTAAATAAAAATACGACAGCAGAGCGACACCAGGCGCAATAGCCATCGTAAGGATAGATAAGACGCTCAAAGCGGCCCTCCCATCTTTACGCCCAGCCGCGGAAACGCGCAGCCTCCGCCATTTTGCGGACACCGGCCATATAAGCAGCCAAACGCATATCGACATTTCTCGTCACATGAATATTATAGACATTTTCAAACCCTTTTTCCATCATTTCTTGCAGCCTGGCATGCACTTGCTGCTCCGTCCAGTAATATCCCTGATTATTTTGCACCCATTCGAAGTAGGACACCACCACGCCTCCTGCACTAGCCAGCCCATCAGGTTCCAGCAGGTCATCGCCCTTGAATACCCCAGCTTTGTAAGGGTCTGTTCAATGCTGTGCTGTGTCGCGTGAAGAACGTTTAAGTTGTCGGTCACAAGCAACCCACCCTCTGTTCAAACCTTGGAAGGAGATCAAGCCTTCCTCGGCATTTATGGGTTCGCCGCTACTACAAACACTGCCTTTTGGTCATGAAAACGCAATTGGATTGTCTTTAAAGAACCGTTTCGGTGTTTCAGCAGATGGAGAGCTACGCCACGCCCTTGGTTCGGCTCCCCGACGGGCTGCGGCTTTAACAGCATAATAACATCCGCAGAGGCCTCCACGCCTTGCGGAAGAGCTTCTTCCCCGATATCCGAAGGAATCGCTGCCAGAACGGGACCGCCCCGCTCTCTGGACCACTGCTTGAGGACATAAGCCAGCATCGTCTGATGCTCGCTTGCCGATTTGGGAGTCTGCTGCAAGCCGGTCACAGGAATCCGGTTAAGATGATCAATGAAAACGACCGGCGTTTTTCCTGCCATCGCCCCGATTCGCTCGATGGAAGCCATCACCCGGTCCATGGGCGTGTCAATGGAGCATTCGATCGTCCACAACATTTTGCTGATTTGGGTATACTGCTTGTTCGCATCACTTACTTCTTCAGGGGGAACTTTACCGCTCAGCACTTTTTGCGGCTCCGTGCCGATGATGCGGGCAATGCTTCGAGCCCATAGCTCAAAAGCCGTCATATCCCACGAAACATAGACGACTGGCGTTTGCTCGGAAGCGATATGATCGGCTATTTGTTTCATCAGCATCGTTTTGCCGGATGAGGCGCCTCCAGCAATCAAATAAAGCCCGCTGCGCAGCCCGCCGAACAACGTTTCATCGAGTTCCGCAATTCCCGTAGGAATGCCGGACGACTGGCCGCGGTGTCTTTTCATATATTCTTCCGTATATATCGTAATATTTTTTACATCGGGGGCGATGGGTAGCATCATCGTTTCTTCCATCGTTTCATTTAACAATTTCATGAAGGTATCCAACGGATGTTGTACGCGCACGAAGAAATCGTTGACATCTCTTATGGATTCCGGCATTTGAACGATGAGCGCCTGCTTGGCTATCGGTTGCAGCATGGTCAGTATTCTTACACTTTCACTCCTGCCAAGCTCATCATTACCGAGACAAATAAACACTCTCTTCTCCCTAAGTTTCTCCGCATGACTATCCTTGAAGGTCATCCAGACAGGTACGCATACCGCCGGGAGCCGGGCCTGAGCCAAGCTAAGAACATCGAAGACACCGCTTGCGAGAATGACATCCTCCGTTTCTTCCAGGATCTGTTCATTAAACATTATATCATCGACACCGAGCAGCGATTTGTATTTCGGTTCGCGATGATCGATCGAACGACCGATTAAATCAACGGCAGCGCCTTCCGCATCCGCTATCGGAATGATCACCCGGTTTTCAAAATAATCCCCCAGTTTGTTTGAATTCACATAAAAACCGATTTTACCAGGCTCGAAGCCGATCCGGTAACGTTCAACCGTTTCCTGAGCGATGCCCCGCCGCTGCAGATACAAGAATGCCTCCTCGCGCAGCTGTTTCTGATAATGAACGACCAGCTCCTCTAAATCAAAGGTAGCTACGGCCGCGCTTCTATTGGTTCCCGACATCGCCTTACTTCCCCCCGCAAAAAAAGCATTCCAACAAAAACGAACGTTTTTGTGAATGCTTCATGTCTTAGTCTGTGTAGACAGGATTAGTTAGAATTTAGCGCAAAGCACCTTCACGGCATCGGATTCAATGACCGTTTTGCCATATTCCTCAAGCATGGCTTGCGTAACCGAAGTCGCCTCCCCATACTCCGATAAAACGGCTACAATCAATTGCAGCTGTTTATCTTCCATATCGGCTGCGTCAAGGAGCAAGATCCACTTGTTTTTGTATGAATACAGAGTTCCGCCATTCGTCAATAACGGGTTAATGACTTTGGCCATGCGAAGCAGGTCTTCGAAATCATGAAAAGCATAGGTGACCTGGTCCGTTTCATCCATAGTCACTTCAAGCTCGTATACCTCTTCCAAGTCTTCGTCAATCGCATCTTCACCGTGGCTAAAATTCATCTTGCCCCGTGTTACGATCACCATCATTCCTTGTGCCGGCATGGCCAGCACCTCGACGGCAAGCGGACCTGTTGCATCAAAGCCAAGCTCCATATAAGCCTGATCCATCATTTCACTAAACAGCTCGTGCACCTTAGGTATTTCTCTCCACATGTCATCCTTATGAATGCCGCGCTCCGTTAAGTCATCGAATGTGAGGAAAATCCGTATCTTGTCCTGACTTAAACGCTCCATTTTCATACTGGATTCCTCCCTTGCCGACTGTAATAATATCTTATGAAGTTTGGGTTACAAAGGTGAGCCATGGCCCTGCGATTCATGAAATGAAGAGCTTGTATTTTCATGATATGACTATTATATCACAAACCTGAAAGAAAAGAACGGTTATACCCCTAAAAATAACACAATAAAGAAAAAGACACAACCGCCGTCTTTGAAAGACAACGCTGTGCCCGATATCTAATTCTGAAAATTAATGTGCGCCATATTGTTCTTTTCCCGCATTGCTGTCCAAAATTTTTTCTACAGCGGCCTTTAGTCCGGGATCTTGATTTACAATATCGCTAACCTTGTTCAACCCGTCTTCTTTAAATAAATCTTCATTCAAGCCCTTTTTCGGCTTATTCGCCTTCTCTTTGGATCCTGATTGAAAGGATTGAGATTCCGACGCGCCCGACTTGGTTTGACCTATTGTGCCCGACGATGACGCCATGCCCATCGACGGGTTTACCGAATCGCTGCTGCTGAACGCGGCACCGAACAACGATTTGTTTCTATTGGACAAATAGACGACAGCCGCCGCTCCTACAAGTCCTCCGAGCAAAAATGCTCCTACTCTCATAGTCCATCCCTCCGCTTAGATTCGTCTTCCTCATTTATTCTCCTCTATGTAACATGGAGACATGCATGATAAAATAAGGAAAGCTGTAAGCCAACAAACATGACGTTAGAACAGGAGCTTCCTTATGAAGAATAACTGGCTTCTCTTGTCCGCGGCGGCGCTGGTCCTGACCTCTTGCGCCAATCCGAACGCCAACACGCCGGCAGCCGCACCGGTTCCTGCAAGTCCGGCGGCCACGCCCGCTTCCCCTCATGCGGCACCGCCCGCGGCCGATCCGGGAACCCCCTCCTTTGGAACAAAAGAAGCCGCCTGAACCTTCAGCCCCGCAGGAAAAGCTCAAGCTATATATGATGAATCCGAAAACGGCGCCCAAAAGGCTGTGCAGGAGCTGACAGGCAAAGCCCCGGCCTTTTACCGGCCTCCCTTCGGTTCGGCCAGCGAGGCAGTCCGTGCCAAGGTAAAAGAGGAGCATATGATTTACATGACATGGTCAAACGGTTCCAAGAACTGGGAGATGATGGTCAAAAAAAATAATCCGGGCCGGATCATCTCAAATGTATTGGAACAGCTTCGTCCCGGAAGCAACATCTTGATGCACGAACTGCCCTGGACAGCAAAAGCGCTGGACACGCTCCTGACCCGATTGAAGAAAAAGGGCTGCGCCTTCGTAGATCCCGAAACGATCGAAATCAGGAATTAAACAGCGTCCAGCCCCAAATCAAAAGACCTGCAACAAGGAGTACAAAAATCCACAACAGCGACCGATAAAAGATAAATACCCACTTTTCTTTCTCGGTCGGGTGAACCGTTTGTCGCGGCGGCAGGTAATGATCATCCAACTCCGCCACCGCTGCGTGCTCCGGTTCTTTGCGTTCTTGTTGTAACAAGGTTTGTCGTTTCCTGCTCATGTTTCCTCACTCCTGAATCGAAGGATGCAGCCCATGGTGAAGTCGATGAGAAAGTGAGCTGCGATCGGAGTCCACAGCGAGCCCGTTTGGATATAAATCCAGCCCAGGCCGTAGCTGATGCCAAATACAAGCCCGGTCATCAGCCAGTGCTGCAAATAACGGATATGAATGGCGGCAAACAATATGCTTGTCCAATAAGGCCCCCAGGAAGCCTGGATCGCACCGCGGAACAACAGTTCCTCGCAGAACGCCACGACCAGAGAAAGCAAAGCGATATGCCACAACGGCCTGTTTTTGAAAATCTTTTCATTAATGCCGCCGTCATCTGTCACTTCAGGAGGGACCTTGCTTGAAATCAATAAATCGACTATGACCACCGCTGCCGCGAAACCAATGCTCCATATAAGAATGCGGGTACCCGCGGCGATGGAAAAGATGGCGCTGAACTGCGGTTTTTGAAACAACAGGATCACCACAGCCGCGATCAGCACGACCAATTGGGTTACATACAGATTGATCAGCAAAAAACGATCGTCTACTTCATCCAGATTGACTTTTTGAAATTTAAAATGCTTTATGAATTTTTTCATCATGATTCCCTTTTTCGACATTTTCACCTATACTATCAGCATACAACAGAATCAGAGGTGTTCACCACATGGACAAACGGTTGACCCGAACGGATTACCTATTCGCCGTCACTTTTATCTTTATGCTTGTCGTGGCACTTGGAGCATTTTTCTTCGGCTTGAAGATGGGACAAGAGCGGACCGCGGTAAAATATGAAAAAATGCTCGCCGAGAAAAACGAAGCGGAAAAGGGTTTTGCCGCTTACCACCAACAGTATCTGGTGTCTTTCTATCATACCATTTATCAGCCATACAGGGAATTTCATAAAAGATGGTTCGACAAAATGGAAGAGCTGCAAACCAACAGTCCGGCGGACGCTTCCCTGATCCTGAAGGAACTCGCCAAGCTGGCGAAAGAAACTTACGACGGACTGGGCGCTAAATCGATGCCCGATTCCTCGCCTCTTCTCAAAGAGGCGCATATGAACTATATGAGAAGCTTAAAACTGTTCAATGAAGCGCTCGGCGGATACCAATCCAAGGCCAATGCGGTACCCGGTACCGAGCTTGTCTCCCAGCTGGATAAAGACGCTTACCTTGAGGAAGCGAAAAATTATGCGCTGCGGGCCGAAAAAGAATACTACGAATCGATCGTCAAATGGAATCAAACGGTGAATGAACAGTTCAAACCGATTGACGTAACCAAACCGGTATCCATCAACGATTGGAGCCGTCTTGGCCTGAATATGAAAAACGAATACATAGCTCAAATGATGATGACTTCCAAGTTATTCAAAGCGTTCACACCGCAGGATTTAACCGCCCGGATCGATGAAATGCTTGCTTCCGGACAAGCCAAGAATTTGAATTTGCAGGAAATTGAGGGCATCGTTGATGTTCTGATCGCAACAAACGCAGTCAGACCGGGCGATTTCCTCCGGGGCAAAAACAGATATGCGAATGAGACGCTGCCCCAGCTTCCTTTCTTCACCAATTAACCCTATGCCTTATCGGTCGTACCGCAAAAATAAGTACCCTGTCGGGTACTTATTTTTGCTTATACAAGGAAAAGGTTTAATCGTACTGAAACCCGCGCAGCGCAGCCAACGCAGCCATTCCTCCATCCACATTGACCACTTGATCAAACCCCTGCTGCTTCAAATAATAGCTGACATTGGCACTTCGTACGCCATGGGCGCACACGACATAGATGGGTTTATCCTTGGGAAGCTCCCCCAGTCTTTCCGGAATGGAATTCATCGGCATAAGAACCAGCTCATCCCAGCGATAATACTCCCATTCGTACGGCTCTCTTACGTCAATAATAAGGGAATCTGATAATTCCCCGTTCTCCAGCTTTCGCTTGAAGTCTTCCGGCCCCACTCGATCAATAGGATATTCCATGAGTTCCTCCTTGCATCACTGCTCATTTCAACCTCTATCTTAGCATGTTTGACCGCTCCGTCCAAACGAACGGGAATAGAAATCCAGGAAAAAAATATTCACAAAGATTTCGTATTTTAATTTCAGTTCGACACCTATTGACAAGGCCGAAACGGTCGTGTTAATCTAATGAAAAATTTCACTTGCAATAAAGCCATGACGGAGCCAAGCATATGACGAAACGTTCAGAGAGCCGGTGGTTGGTGCGAACCGGACGAATTTCAATATGCGGAGCACTCCTGAGTTGCTGCATCGAACTTGAAGTAGCTGCAGCCGGCCGGAAGCCGTTACCCTTCCGGGTCTGTGAATTCGGCAGACCACAAGAGGCTGTTCGCGCGAGCGCACAGTGAATTAGGGTGGTACCACGAGAGCCAGCTCCTCGTCCCTTGTATACGCTAGTCGTGTCGGGGTGGGGGGCTTTTTTTGATGCTCCAATGTTATTTTTATACTAATGGAGGGTTATGAAATGTTTAAAGTATTAGTCATGGACGGAATCAGCGACATGGGGATTCAAATGCTGTACGAGGCACCGGATGTAGAGGTAGAGAAAAAGAACGGCTTGTCCGAGGACGAACTCGCAGCCATCATCGGCGAGTATGACGCCCTGTTGGTGCGCAGTGCAACCAAGGTGACCGAGCGCATCATGTCTGCCGGTACCAAGCTGAAGGTCGTCGGACGCGCCGGTGTGGGCGTGGATAACATCGATCTGGAAGCCGCGACCAAGCGCGGGATCGTGGTCATCAATGCCCCGGACGGCAACACCATTGCCACATGTGAATTGACGTTCGCTATGATGATGGCTATTGCGCGTTCCATCCCGCAGGCATACAAGAAAACGGTTGGCGGAGAATGGGACCGCAAAACGTTCGTTGGCGTCGAACTGCGCAATAAGGTGCTCGGAGTTCTCGGCATGGGCCGAATCGGCAGCGAGGTAGCCAAACGCGCGAAAGCTTTCGGTATGCAGGTGATCGGTTACGATCCGTTCCTGACAGAAGAACGTGCCGAGAAAATCGGGGTGAAACTGGGAACGGTAAACGACATTTGCGCCAAAGCGGATTTCATTACGGTGCATACTCCGCTTACCAATGAAACCCGCCATATGATCAGCCGTCCTCAGTTTGAAACGATGAAAAAAGGGGTTCGCATTATCAACTGCGCCCGCGGCGGGATCATCGATGAGCAGGCTCTTGTCGAGGCGATTGATTCCGGTATCGTGGCCGGCGCTGCCTTCGACGTATTCGAACAGGAGCCGCCTGCCCCGGATCATCCATTCCTGAACCATCCGAAAATTATTGTTACTCCGCATCTTGGCGCTTCCACCGTTGAAGCCCAGGAGAACGTCGCCATCGACGTATCCGAAGAAGTGCTGCATATTTTGCGCGAGCAGCCGTTCAAAAATGCGGTCAACATGCCTACGGTACCGGCTAACGTTCTGAACGCACTGCAGCCTTACTTCAACTTGGGCGAGAAGCTCGGCTTGTTCCTCGGCCAAACCGTCGACGGGCCGGTCAGCGAAATCGTCGTGAACTACGCCGGCGATTTGGTCGACGTCGATACGTCCCCGCTCACCCGGCATATCGTCAAAGGCATATTGTCGAACCAGCTTGAAGGAGTCAATATCGTTAACGCCATGCATTTGGCCAAAACGAGGGACGTCAAAGTGATCGTACAGCAGTCCTCGGCTTCGCCGACGTTTACCAACCTGGTCTCCGTTACGCTCAAGACCAAGCAGCAGCAGCACTTGCTCGCCGGTACTTTGCTTGCGGGTTATGGTGAACGCATCGTGCAGATCGATCAATACCCGGTCGACATCGCTCCATCCGGTAACCTTCTGCTGATCTCCCACAATGACCGTCCGGGGATTATCGGTAAAGTAGGTACCCTTTTGGGCAGCAATGATGTGAATATCGCAACCATGCAGGTAGGCCGCAAGGTCATTGGCGGTCAGGCGATCATGGTGCTGACAACCGACAAACCGACGCCTAAGGACGTTATTGTGCAGCTGTCTCAGCTTCCTGAACTTACTGACGTTATCGAACTGACCCTGTAATCCGGTTGTTTCACGAACAACAAGAAAAAGTTGGACGATTCAACAAATAAAATAAAGCCTCCGATGACGAATCGGAGGCTTTTGCTTGGTTTTACACACCTTTGCAGGGAAGCGTGATAGAAAATGTCGTTCCCTGTCCGGTTTGACTTTTCACCTGAATGGTTCCATGATGAGCTTCGATGATATTTTTGACAATTGCAAGACCAAGGCCGGTTCCTCCGTTGGTTCCCCTGGTACGGGCTTTATCCGCCTTATAGAAACGTTCGAAAATATAAGGAATATCCTCCGCCGGTATGCCATAGCCTTGATCCGAGACTTCGATCAGAATGGCATGTTCACCTTTGTAACGCTCTTCCGACGCTCTGATTTCGATTTGAGCCCCTGCAGGTGTATGCCTAAGCGCATTATCCAGCAGATTCGTCATAACCTGCTCAAGGCGATCCTCGTCCGCTTGACAAAGCAGCAGCGGTTTATCCGGCAGCGTACAGCTTATCGCGATGCCCCGTTCTTTAGACAGCCCCGCAAATTTCCGGTGTATCCGCCTGAGGAAAGCCAACACGTCCAGTTCCCGGAAATGAAGCTCCATATTCCCCGTCTCCATCTTGGCCAGATCGAGCAAATCCCTGACCAGTCTGCCCATCCGAAGGGATTCGTCATGAATGACCTGCGCCAATTCTTTCCGTTCCTCCGGCGTGGCCGCGATATCATCGATGAGCGCCTCACTGTATCCCTGCATCATAGACAGCGGCGTCCGCAGCTCATGGGACACGTTGGCCACGAAATCCGTTCGCAGCTTCTCCAGACGAAACTCCTCCGTGACGTTGCGCATCACGGCAACGACACCGCGTACGATATCTTGGGAGTACAAGGGCGCCATGACGACGGACCATACATCACTTCTGACATGAACCTTGGAGGTCAGTTCTTTCGCTTCTGAAATCACGGATTCAAAGAGCGGCCTGAGCGGCTCGGGAATGGTGCTCATCGAACCACTGCCCGCTTGCCCGCCGGTCAGGGCAGGCTTTTCATCCGACCACTGGATCTGATTCCATTCCTGAATAATTTTCTCCCCTTGGGGATTCGTCAGTATGACACGCCCGGCCGCATCAAAAGTGATGACGGCATCGGTCATGCTTCGCAGGACGCTGGACAAATGCTCCTTCTCATGGTTGAGCGCTTTAATCGTATCGGAAAGCTGCCCGCCCATGTGGTTGAACGTTTGAGCCAGCTCTCCGATCTCGTCCGTAGATGTAATCGGCACACGAGTGCCGTATTCTCCCTTAGAGATCAGATCCGCCGCCTTTTTAAGCTGCTGTATCGGTTGGGTAATACGGGTAAGAAGGAAAAAGGCGAAAAAGGTGGTCATTAAAAAGCCGGCAACCCCAACCACCACAAAAAGCTTTTTCACATAAGCCTGCGTCTCTTCCGAGGACTGGGTAATCTGATACAGAATCAGCGCTCCGGCCACCTGCGATTGTTCCTTATTCATGAACGGCACGGCAACGGCCGTATATTGATTCTCCAGCTGTGTATTCGGCATGCCGCTATTTCTAAGGCGGTTGTCCTTAATCTCACCCGCAAATACTTTCTGCAGATCCGAATTCAGAAAAAAATCATCATAGCGTATTTCCCGATGATCGGGTTGACCGACCGGCGCCTGAATCTGTCTAAAATCCGTAGTAACGATGATGACGCTGGTATCCTGAGCGCTTAACAGCTCATTAACGACCTGCAAGTAACGCCGCTCTTCCTGGTGCAAAGAAATCTCACTGGCCACCTTCACCGCCAATTTGCTCAGCGTTTCCGCCTGGTCCTTCGATTTAGGGAATGAGGTTTCTATAAAACGGAATAAAAAAAGGCTGAGCGTAAGCAGTACGACAACGACCAGCCCGATAATCGTGATCCACAGTTTGCCTACGACGCTTTTGAAGATAAACACGTTACTTCGGCACCTCAAGCTTATAGCCCACGCCCCACACGGTTGTAATCATGGAGGCCGCTTCCGGCGATACTTTATTCAGCTTTTCGCGCAAACGTTTTACATGCGTATCAACGGTCCGCAGATCACCGAAAAACTCGTAATTCCAAACATCCTTCAGAAGCTCTTCCCTGGAGAATACCTTATCCGGCGATACGGCCAAATAATGAAGCAGCTCATATTCTTTCGGAGTCAAGGCAACCTCCTGTCCGCCGGCCGTCACCCGATGCGCATCATGCTCGATCACCAGGTTAGGAAATACGATATTGTTGCTGGAATTGACTTCCTTGGACAAATAAGCGGTAACCGAGGAACGCCTTAATATGGCCTTCACGCGATAGATCACCTCGCGCGGACTGAACGGCTTAACGACATAATCGTCAGCCCCGGATTCGAAGCCTTGTACGCGATTGGTTTCTTCCCCTTTCGCCGTCAGCATGATGATGGGCGTCGATTTAACTTGACGCAGCCGTGCGCACACTTCATTACCGTCAATGCCCGGAAGCATGATGTCGAGCAATATCAAGTCGTAGTCCGTTTCGAGAGCTTTCCGAAGCGCCGTCTCCCCGTCCTCCGCTTCATCGATATGGTAATTCTCTTTCTCCAGATACATCCGCAAGAGCCGGCGGATCCGTTCTTCATCATCCACAACCAAAATACGCGTATTTGTGTCTGTCATGGATATCCCTCTTTTCTTCAGATGTAAAAGATATGGCGCCGCTACGTACCGGAGTAGGAGTGCAGCCCGGCAATAACCAGATTGACGCCAATAAGCGTAAACATCACGACGAGAAAGCCGATAACCGAAAGCCATGCCGATTTCTTGCCCTGCCAGCCGCGGGACAGCCGAAAATGCAGGTACGCAGCATAAAAGAGCCACACGATGAGCGCCCACACTTCTTTGGGATCCCAGCCCCAGAAGCGCCCCCAGGCTTTTTCCGCCCAAATCATGGCAAAAATTAATGCGCCCAGCGTAAAAATAGGATAGCCTATGGCAATCGAACGGTAACTGATTTCATCGACATCGTCCGGGTCAATCCCTTTCATCAACGGCTGCAGAGCCCGGCCAAGCGGCTTTCTTGCAATCCGCCGGAGCAGAGAATAGAGTACGATCCCAAGCAAAATCGACCAGATCACCGTATTCAGCTTCCTGCCGGCGTTCGCTCCCTCCATCCAAGAAGGCGCCTCGAACAGCGGCTGCGTCATGCCCAGAAACGGCTTCATTTCCACCAGCTCGCTCTGGTAAGGCTTGACGATCGGCGGAAGCACATATTCGACCCGATTCGTGACCACCTGTTCCACTTTATTCTGGTCCAATATCTTCTCTTGATGCGTAAAGACCGCTTCGTATCCCGCCGCTTTAAAGCTGAATACGGATACGACGAAAGCCACAATCATAATCAGGGTGAACAGGGTGAATTCGACGCCGCGTTGCTCCCACCGCTCGCTGCGGCTCGTTCCTTCAAAGTTGACGCTTTGCAGCAGGTACATGATACCGGCCGCGAAGCCAACGGCAAAGAAGGCCTCGCCCAAAGCAGCGGTGGTCACGTGAATTTTGAGCCAGTAGCTCTGAAGTGCAGGAATCAAAGGCTGAATTTCCTGCGGAAATACCGACGCATAGCCAATCATAATGATGGCTACAGGCAGGGCGAAGACGCCGAGTGCTTGAGCCCGATAAATCAAATATAACACAATAAACGCAAGAACAATCATCATGCCGAGGAACGTCATAAATTCAAACATATTGCTGGTCGGGATATGTCCCGCCTCTATCCAACGGGTGAAGAAGAAGGTCACATGGAACAAGAAACCGAAAATCGTCAAGCCAATGCCAATCTTGCCCCAACGCCGGCCATAGTTTTCCGGATCCGTCACCCGCACCGATTTTTGCCCCGTGATGCCGATGACAAAACCGATCATGGCTATACAATATATGATAAAAGCAACGAACAAGAAAGTACTGCTCACGTTTGGACCTCCTTTCTTTCCAATATTTTGGGATCGATGTCGATTCCCGATTTTTGCAGGACCTGCGCCACCTCTTTACGAATCCCGTACCAATTTTTGTTCGTGTGCGCCCCGAGCGCCAGCCGCCCGTTATCAATGCGCAGCCACACCCGGCGGTGGTGCCAATAAAATCCCATCACCAGACCGATCATGGAGATCGCCGCTCCGACCCATATGAACGGCATGGCACGATCCACTCTAATATTCAAGAAACTGATATACTCCGATATTTGGACATCGTCCATAGACCCTACGGATAGCTCCAGCTTGTCCGCTAAAGCGCCGTTAATTTCATCCTGACGGAAGTTCACCTTATCTACCTGCCGAGGGAAGTACATATAAGGCTCGCCTTCCGGCTTCAATCCCGGTCCCTTGATCTCAAAAACGAATGCCGGCTTGACCGGATCGTTGGATTTCGTCAGCGGCATTCCCTTGTTGTCCATTCCAAAATCCGGAAAATAAGCTTTTAATTTCAGCTCGTAAGGGCCGGCCTTATAGCTTTCTGCAGGCTTCTTCATCGAGATGTCGAAGCTGCCGTAGTTTTCGCCGGTTTGCTTGTTTTTTAGCGATGGCTTGACGGATAGCAGCATCGGTGACATTTTGAAGTCGAATTGAAAGGCCATGAGCCCTTCATACATCAGAGGCTCATTGACCTGGATGTCATGACGATGCACCTCCGTAAGAACCGGTTCCTTCACCGGATCATCGCAATCCGCCGTACATTTGTACAATACAGCCTCCGTTTTGTAAACCTTGGGTACGATCTGACCTTTTTCACGGAAATCCTCTGACATTTCTTCTTCTGTGTATAATTCCAGCGTAAATTTTTCGTTTTTCAGATAATAAGGCGTATCCGGTATTTTGACCAGCTGTCCTTCAGGAAAAGCCAGATGCTGGTCCATATGCCATCCGGGAATACTCCGCATCAGTACAGCCGCCAGAAAAATAATGAGACCGATATGATTAATATAAGGCCCCCAGCGGCTGAACCGGTTTTTCTCGGCCAGCAAGGCCGTACCGTCGGTATATACACGGTATCGCCGCTTGCGCAGCAGCCCGGCGGCCTTCTCCGTCCATTCCAGCGACGCCTTCTCTCCGAGCTCCGCTCCCGGAATCTCTCCGACGTAGGATACCTTCTGTCTCGTGATGAAACTGGTGTGCTTTCGGATCTGCTGCTTGCTGAGTGCACGATACAGCGGCAGAACCCTGTCCAGACTGCACACGACAAGGGAGGTGCCGATCATAAACAAAAGCGTGATAAACCACCATGATTCAAAGGTGTGCGTCAGCCCCAGCAAATAATAAATGTGGCCGATGGTTCCGTACGTCTCCTTGTAATATACCGACGGATCGATATTCAAGAACGTGTTCTCTTGCGGGTAAATGGTGCCGAGCGAGGCGCCGATCAATGTGATGATAATCAGCCAGATGGCAACTTTGACCGAGGAAAAAAAACTCCACACCCGGTCAAGCACACCGGGATTGGTCCGCTGGGAACGTCTTGCCACCCCGTCATACCGCATCTCAAGCGGCTCGTCGCCGCCATCATCCGTCAGAGGCTTGCCGCAGGATTCGCACAGAACCGTGCCGACATGATTCTGATGCCCGCATTCGCATTTTGTATTGTGAATCATGTGACCTCCTTGGTTACATCTGATTTTCTCTAAGTTACTTCAGCATGGCTGAAACCGTTTGTTCGATAAAGGGTTCATCCATTTCACCGATGCGGATGTGTTTGACAATGCCGTCAGGTCCGACAAAAAAGGTCGTCGGATACTGCGACACCCCGTAACGTTTACGAATTTCTTCGTTTTTGTCCATCAGGATAGGGAACGTCACCTTGTATTGCTGAATGAAATTTTCTACGGCTACTTTCGGTTCATCCAAATTCAGCCCGAGCACGACCAGCTGATCTCCCCATTTGGCATGCTGCCGTTCCAAAGCAGGCATCTCGTTGCGGCACGGCTCGCAGAATGTCCCCCAAAAATTAACGACAACCGCCTTCCCCTTAAAATCGGACAGCTCATAGGTATTCCCATCAAGTCCAAGCAGCTTGAAATTGGGAGCCGGAGCCCCTTGGGTCGGCTTTTTGTCGCCGGAGTACAGCTGGCTTGCGAGGGTCAACGCGCCGATTACCACGATCACGGCAAAAATAGTGATTTGGATCCATTGTCTATGCTTTCCCATGATCACTCACCTTCAAACCATTGGATGTAAATCCTTTTTTCATTATAGCGAAAAATGTCATAAACGATTATTCGCCTTTTTGAATTTTATGTGTCTTGCCGCCGCCTGCCGAGAGCGCTTCATTCCTCAATTCTTCCACTTCCTGAGGGGTCAAATGACGGAATTTGCCCCTGGGCAGGCCGGAAAGCTGAAGGGGGCCGAACTGAACCCGCTTCAGCTTAATGATCGGATGATGAATGGCATCGAACATGCGCCGTACCTGCCGGTTGCGTCCTTCATATATGGTAATTTTGATGACCGCTTCCTTCTTGTCCATATCCACGTCCTGATATTCTACCTCAGCCGGCGAGGTCATGCCGTCGTCCAGCTCGATGCCGTTTCTCAGCTTGTCCAATTGTGTTCCATGCGGGATCCCTTTGACCGTTGCCAGATAGGTGCGCGGCACATGATGCTTCGGATGCGTAAGCAGATGGGCAAAATCGCCATCGTTGGTCAGCAAAAGCAGTCCCTCGGTATCATAATCGAGCCGACCGATCGGATAAATGCGCTCTTTCATGTTTTTGAAAAATTCGGTAACCGTTTTGCGGCCCTCCGGGTCCTTGGCGCTGGTAATGACGCCCTTGGGCTTGTTAAAGATCACATATACCTTCGCTTGTCGCCGGATCGGACGCCCGTCCACTTTAATAAAATCCTGGGACGGATCAACCTTGACGCCCAGGGTAGTGACTACCTGATCATTGACTTCCACGCGTCCGGCGGTAATCAACTCCTCGCATTTTCGACGGGAGGCCACACCCGCTTCGGCCAATACTTTTTGCAAACGTTCCATTTTGTCGATTCACCTCAAGCTAATGATACCTATCCTCAGGCGAAATCACAAGTTGAGACCACGGAAAAAAGCGGCCCGGACACGAATTCGTATGCGGAAATATGTCGGCCGGGTGAAACTTGTATGAATCGGAGAGCTTTTGAATCAATTTGTTCAGCAAAAACAACTGTTCCTTCTCTTCTGTGTTGTACTCTATAGGAAGCACGGAGAAATCACCTTCGAGGCAAATGTGGATGTACAGAGGGTCGGTTTGTTCGGAAGAAGGGATGATGGCGCCGCTTTTGGCAATAAAGAAATCATACCCTTTTCCGTTTATAGCGGGACAGACGGAATGATGAACGATAATTCCGTAAAACTGCACGCAGCTCACCTCTTCCGGGTTGACTGCTTACAGTATATGTGCGGATAGCGGAGGGGTTCCATGCGGGACTTGCCATCAAACGAATACGAGGTAGCAGATAACGACGGAAGCGATAAACCCGACGGCGTCGGAGATCAGACCCACCTTCAAGGCGTAGCTGGCCTTGCGGATGCCGATCGCCCCGAAATACACGGTAATCACATAAAGTGTTGTATCGGTGCTGCCCTGAATGGTCGATGCGATGCGTCCTACCAAGGAGTCGGGGCCAAACTGCGAGATCAGGTCCGTAGTGAAGGCAAGTGAACCGGCGCCGGTAATCGGTCTCAGAAAAGCGAGGGGAACGACCTCGGTAGGCAGACCGATCGCTTCGCAGATCGGCTTCAGCCATCCGGTAAACAGATCCATAGCCCCGGAGGCGCGAAACACGCTGATGGCAACCATCATCCCGACCAGATGAGGGATAATGCGGATAGCCGTATCAAACCCGTCCTTGGCTCCGTCTACGAACGATTCGTAGACGGGCACTTTACGATAAGCCGCATAAAGCGGAATGAAGACGATAATGACGGGGATGGCCCATGAGGAAATTAAATTGACCAAATCATACACGTGCCATCATCCTTTCCCCGATCCGAGCGGCGAGCTCTTGCTCCGATACCAGCGGTCAACCATAATGGCGGCCGCGGTGGAGATGAAGGTAGCCAAAAGTGTGGTTCCGACGATTTCCGCCGGATTGGCCGAATTGTAGCTCATGCGGATGGCGATCAGCGTCGTAGGAATCAACGTAATACTGGCGGTATTCAGCGCAAGCAGCGTGCACATCGCCGGACTCGCAATATCCTTGTTCGGATTCAGCTTCTGCAGCTCCTGCATCGCCTTAATTCCCATCGGTGTGGCGGCATTGCCCAAACCAAAGATGTTGGCGCTCATATTCGACATGATATATCCGAGCGCCGGATGATTCCGGGGGACCCCCGGGAATAAAGAACGGACTACGGGGCTCAGCAGCCTGGACATTTTCTGCAGCAGTCCGGCGTCCTCGGCGATCCGCATCATGCCTAGCCAGAACACCATAATGCTGATCAATCCGAAGCATACGGTTACGCCGCTCTTGGCACCGTCGAAAACCGCTTCCGTCACCAGATCGATTCTTCCTTGAAAAGCCGCTACAATAAAGCCGGCTACCATAAAAAACAACCAGATGTAATTGACCATGAACGTTCGCTCTCCTTCCCGTTTACTTGACTTGACCGGTAAAGAGCACACGGGATAATGCCTGAAGAATATACAGCCATTCTCTGGCGCGCGCTTCATTCAACATTTCCATTTCCGTGAGGGAAAAGGAAGAACGGTCATTCAAATGAAGACGGGGACTGTCCTTTGCGTACAAAGGAACGGAACCGATCGGTTTGCCGTCCAGCAGGAACTGCAGATGCCCCGCTTCACCAAGCCTGTATGCCGTTGATCCGGCGTCATTCATCACCAATTGCCGCGTAAACCGGCTCCGTTCTGCTTCTTCCGCCGGGTAGCTGAACGATCCGCCGGCTGCGAGGTCTGTGCCTAACACGGGTTCTCCTGAACGGATGAAGGGGACAAGGGGGTAATGCTTGAAGCCGTAATCCAGGAGTCTGGCGTGATCGATCCAATCGTTCGGATCGTTCAACGTCACCGCAGCGAGCTGCTGCCCTCCTCTGGTTGCTGAGGAGACAAGACATCGTTTGGCAAGCTTGGTATATCCGGTTTTGACCCCGTCAGCGCCTTCATACAGCGATAGCATCTTATTTTTATTGACCCAGGAATAGTCCCAGGATTCATTCGGATTAGGCACTTTTTTCACTTTCGTTTTGACGATTTCCTGGAAGACCGGATTTTTGAGCGCGTAGGCCGTCAGCCTGGCCATATCGTTCGCCGTGGAATAATGCCCTTCCGCATCGAGCCCGGAAGGATTTTTGAAGCTGGAATTCGTCATCCCGATCATCCGCGCCTTCTCATTCATTAAAAAGGCGAAGCCCTCTACGCTGCCGCCGACATGCTCGGCGATCGTCATCGCTGCGTCATTGCCGGATCGAAGCATCAGTCCATACAAAAGGTCCTTCAAGCTCATTTCTTCATCCAGCCTTAAATAAATAGAAGATCCTTCGGTTCCGAACGCATTCTTGCCGACCTTCGCCATATCGCTCAGTTTCCCGTGTTCAATCGCCACTATTGCAGTCATGATCTTGGTCAGACTGGCGATTCTCATCGGCTTATCCCCTTGGACGCTGAACAGAAGCCGCCCTGAGGTGACATCGATCAGCGCCGCGCTTTCTGCGCTGGTGGATACGCCGGGCGCCGCCTGGACCTCTGCAGGCAGCAAGCCTCCCGTACAAACGAGTAGTAAAGCAAGTAGCAGCAGACATCCTTTTCTCATCCTAAATCCTCCCGCAAGCCATCCTTTGGAAACGAAGCCGCCGCCACCTAAGGGCAGGCCCATTCCTTCTCATCTTGTACATATATATGCATTCAGGACAAGGTTATGTATGGCTTGACCGAATCAGGCCGACCGGGCGAATCAGATACTTTCATTAAAAAAAGATGAATACATCCGGAACGGATATACTCATCTTTTTTATAGATTTATTTCACGGCCTTGGGCAGGTGCTCTTTACAATAAGCGTCTACCGTTTGTTCTTCATCTTCTTCCAGATCGAACTCCAGATACCGTTCTGTCGTTTTTTCGAAAATTTCGTATTTCACGAGATTGGTTTTATTTTCGTCCACACGATAAATGACCCTAATATATAAACCGTTCTCTGAGTATAGCTCATCATCCTCAGAAACCTCGACATCAAGCAAAAACTCATACCGCTCTCCGGACAAGATGCCGAAGGGGTCTTTGATCCATTCGACTTTATGGCCGATAATGGTCAACATGCTGTCATTCCCTTCTCAACATTGGCGATTGCCGCTTTATCATCGGACAAAGGCTGCCGGACCCAACGGCCGGCAGCCTTTCTTACTTGGAATCTATCCAACGCGGATGATTCAGTTTTTGTTAAAAATGTCGGTCAGCACAGGTACGATTTGCGATTTACGTGATACTACGCCTTTAAGAACGGCTTTATTATCAACCAGCTTTACATTGTACGCTTGCTCTACGGCATTCGCCTTATTGCCGAGGGCCAAAGCAATGGAATCGTTATTTAAAATATCCGTTACAACGAAAAGGAACAAATCCAAGCCTTTTTCCGAAATGATTTGCGAAAGAGCCGCTTCCAGCTCCGCTTGGCGAGAAAGAACATCGTTCGTATCAACAGCGTTAACTTGAGCGATTTCAACCTTGGAGCCTCCCATTTGGAATTCCTTAGAATCCAGGGAGATCAGTTGGCTGATCGTTTTGTCGCTCAAATCAGCACCGGCTTTGAGCATTTCCAAACCGTAGCTCTCGGCATTCACGCCGGCGATTTCGGCCAGCTCACGTGCCGCAGCCACATCTTCCTCCGTGCAAGTCGGCGATTTGAATAGAAGCGAATCGGAAATAATAGCGGATAACATCAAGCCTGCAATAGGTTTATCAATGGAGATCCCGTTTTCTTTATACAATTTTTTGAGAATCGTCGCTGTGCAGCCGACCGGTTCGGCACGGTAATACAAAGGACCGCTGGTTTCAAAATTCGCGATACGGTGGTGGTCGATCACCTCTGCCACGCGAACCTGATCGATGTCCGTCGCACTTTGCTGGCGTTCATTGTGATCGACCAAAATGACGCTTTTTACTTCATTGGCTACGGTCTCAACCAGACGAGGCGCCTCAACATTGAATTGTTTCAATGCATGCTGCGTTTCCCCATTGATCTCGCCCAAACGGACGGGTTCCACATTTTGACCCAATTTGGTTTTCAAATCAGCATACGCAATTGCAGAACAAATGGAATCCGTATCCGGATTTTTATGCCCGAAGATAAGTACTTTTTCCATGATCTTACTCCCTTATTCTTTTTTTATTAGCGAGAAAAGTATACCTTAGAACGATATTCACAATCAAGATTATATCATAATATCCTTCTAACTCCTATTATTTTAGTAGGAATACTTAAACCTTTCAATAGCCATGGAATATGTATGCACGAACTGCAGCCGGATTACATTCTCCCGATCATAAGGGATAAAATGCCGGCGGCAATCAGCGGGCCCACAGGAACCCCCTTGAATAGCGCTACACCCAGAATGGTACCAGTTAATAATCCTGTTGTGATCGCAGGCTGATTCAGCATCAGGGAAGCCCCACGACCGCCCAGATAAGCGACGAGGATCCCGACGGCAACGGCAAGCAGCGACTTCCAATGCAGAAAATTCTGCGCTAGCGCTTGAAGCGTCAGTTTCCCGCTGGCGACCGGCGTCATGATGCCGATCGTCAAGATAATAATCCCCAAAGTAAGTCCGTGCTTTTCCAGAAACGGAAATGCCTGATGAAGGTTGAGAGCTCTCAAGAGAAGCAGGACAACCATGGCGACGGTAATGGAGGTATTGCTGGATAGAATGCCGAGTGCTGCAAAAAGCAGCAGAATTAACGAAGGCATATCGAGTTGATGCATTTTGGCATCTCCCTTCTTCTATAAATCGCATGAAAATGACTCCTAAGTAAATATAAAGAAATCCTCGGCAAAGAGCAACCGAATCAAGAAAACAGTAAAGCTGCCCCGGTCGCGGGAGCAGCTTCTTATGGGTTAAAGCCATCGTGTTCCAAGAAAGGGATGAAGTAATATTCATCTGAAGAATGTTACACGATGTAATTCTCATTCTCGACAGAGGTTACCGTAGATGTTTCTCCTGCATCCTTTTTGGAATTCGCCTTGATCATCGATTGAAGCCGGTCGACCACGTGCGGAGCCGAGTCGATCAGCCGTTCCACCAGATGCGTCTGGTTATCCAGCGGCAAAATTTTCACGCCGTTCTTGCCTACGACCAAGAAAGCGATTGGCGTAATGGATACCCCGCCGCCGCTGCCGCCGCCGAAGGGCAATGCGATGGATGCGTTATGCGCATCGTTGCGGCTAACACTGCTGCCATCTTCAACATTGTAATCACTGCCGCCTGCAGCAAAGCCAAATGCCACTCGGGATATAGGCATAATTACGCTGCCGTCAGGGGTCTCCACAGGGTCGCCGACAATCGTATTCACATCGACCATAGCCTTAATATTTTCCATTGATGTTTTCATTAAACCTTGAATCGGATGTTCGCTCATGAAAATATACCTCCTTGAAAGATGACTTGACCTAAACACTTATATCGTGTCCTTTAAGAGGTATGATTATGTAGATCCCGAGCTTCCGGCAGGAAGCAGAACGTTCCGCCATACCTTAAGGCCACCTTTGACTTTAAGGATGCGCAACAGAAGCCGTAAGCCGGCACTAACCAGATATACCAGTCGAATTTGCAGGATGCACGCTCCTTCGATCACAAACAGCTTTTGGTTGAAAGCCGGCATAACCTGAAGTTGGGGCTGGGTATCCAATTGGATAAAACGGAACAGAAATCTGAGGATCATGGATTTGATCCCCCAGATGCTCCCCACCAGTAATGCCGTCTCGGGGGCATCCCCGATGCCGACAGAGGTCCTCCAATTGAACTGCGTACAATGGATTCGGCGCATCGTTCCGGATAACCATTCTTGAAAATGAAAGCAATGCTGAAGCAGGACCTGTACTTTTTCATAGGCTTCCTTCATTTTCTCCAGATTAATCTGCTTCTTCTGGTCCTTCATAAGCCTGTCGGCCGTCACATTCACTTGAGCCGTGTGCAGTTCAAATCCCTCCGCCCAGTTTTTGAAGCGAATCGTCGGAACATAGTAATTCACCTGCACAAGGCCGAAGAGAGCGCGGAGATTCAATAAAATTTCATCATTTTTATCTTGATGGGTAAACGTTATCCGGATCCGAACCTGGCTTAGTGCCAAGAGAACGATCAGCGCGCCGATCATCCCGGCGGCCCAAGCCCAAAACATATCAAGCAACCCCTTCCTGCAGGTAAGCCATCGTCCCGAAAACATTAAGAAAACCCCTGAATGACAAGAAGCTTGCCGCTTCTTTTTCCTCAGGAGTTAGTATAGCCCTGCTTAGGCGAAACATACATGTCAGATTTGATCCGCCGGATCAATCTCGTCGATCGTCATTTGCTTTCCATCCAGCTTCTCAAACAGAAGCCGCGTTTCTTCTTCCAGATTATCCTCGTTCTCGAACATCGTTGTTTCCGGCAAATCGGCAAGCGAGGCCAATCCAAAATAATCCAGAAACGATTTGGTGGTTCCATATAATATCGGCCGTCCGGGTGCGTCAGCGCGGTCTACTTCCTGGATCAAATCCTTGGCAACCAGCGTTTGCAGCGCACGGTCCGATTTCACCCCGCGAATTTCCTCAATATCAATACGGGTAATCGGCTGTCTGTAGGCAACTATGGCGAGCGTTTCCAGTGCGGCTTGCGATAAAGATGATCGGGATGGCGAATAAGCCAGACGTTCAAAATAAGGTGCGTGTTCGGGCAGCGTCGCCAGCTGGTAGGTCCCGGCAAGCTCGACGATCTGAAGGCCTCTGCCCTGCCTCTTCATGTCCGACTGCAAATCCAATATCATCTCGCGGATAAAATTGGCGTCCTGCTCCAGCACCTCAGACAACTGCTTGGCATCAAGCCCTTCATCTCCCGCCACAAACAGCAAGCCTTCAATAACTGATTTCATCTGTCCAAAGTCCATTCGCCGTTCCATCCTCTCTTGCCTGTATCACAATGTCGTCAAAAAGCCGGTGCTGAAAGCAAATAATCCGTTTGATCTTCATCAGCTCCAGCATTGCCAAAAACGTCACCACTACCGCTTCCCTTGTCGTATCCTCTTGCAAAAGTCTGGAGAAAAGCACTTTGCCTCCCTGGCTCTCCAGCGCTTCGAGCACCTCAAGCATCCGGTCCTTGACGGAAATTTCGTCTTTACGGATTTTGGCGATGGCTTGCCGGCTGTGCATGCGGCGCAGCGCTTTGCGAAACGCATGAACCAGATCGGCAACATGAAGTCCCTTCACCGGATTTTCAATGACTGTAGAGACGTATGGAGTTAAGTCCTCGGGCTCCCGCGTAAAAATCAGACTGCGTTCCACTTCTTTATCCCGTAAATGATCGGCTATCGCTTTATATTTGCGGTATTCAATCAGCTTTGCAACAAGTTCCGCCCTTGGATCGTAATCCTCATCCATCATATAGTCGTCAAATTCCAGGTCCACAACAGGCGGCTTGGGCAGCAGCATTTTGCTTTTAATCGACAACAAGGTGGCCGCCATGACGAGAAACTCGCTCGTCACTTCAAGCTCAAGCTCCTGCATGGCGTCCAAATATTCCATGTATTGATCCGTAATGTCTTTGATTGGAATGTCGTAAATGTCGACTTCCGCCTTATCAATCAAATGGAGCAGCAAATCAAGGGGGCCCTCAAAGGTTTCAAGTTTTACCGTGACTTTCACTTTCCGTTCGTTCCCCCTTAAGTCATGCCTTCAACGTTTATTTTGAGAATTGCTTGGCCAAGTTGGCCATTTCTATCGCGCTAGCGGCCGCTTCCCAGCCTTTGTTGCCGGCTTTGGTTCCCGCACGCTCCACGGCCTGCTCAATCGAGTCGGTCGTCAGAACGCCGAAGATGGTAGGTACGCCGGTTTTGAGCGCGATCGCTGCGACGCCTTTAGCCGCCTCGTTGCACACATAATCAAAATGAGGAGTTGAACCGCGGATGACGGCACCTAACGTGATCACGGCGTCGTACCGGCCGCTTTCAGCCATTTTTTGTGCGATCAAAGGAATTTCAAAAGCTCCCGGAACCCAGGCGATTTCGATTTCATCTTCTTGTACGCCATGGCGCTTCAATGCGTCCAGAGCGCCGCCCAGCAGCTTGTTGGTAATAAATTCATTGAAACGTCCAACCACAATACCGTACTTTAATCCCTGTGATACCAAATGTCCTTCGTATATTTTCGCCATAACGCTCTAACATCCCTTCATGTTCAAAATTATTTTTTCACGCCAAAATCGAGCAGATGGCCAAGCTTGGCCTGTTTCGTGTGCAAATAAACCGTGTTGTCTTCGTTTTCTTCCATTTGGATAGGTATCCGTTCGATGACTTCGAGACCGTAGCCTTCCAGCCCGCGAATTTTGCGGGGGTTGTTCGTCAGCAGCCGGATTTTTCTCACGCCAAGATCCTTCAAAATTTGCGCCCCGATGCCGTAATCCCGCAAATCGGGCGCAAAGCCCAGCTTCAGGTTCGCGTCTACTGTATCGAATCCCTGCTCCTGCAGCTTGTAAGCCTTCAGCTTGTTGATCAGCCCGATGCCCCGTCCCTCCTGACGCATATAGAGGAGCACCCCGGCGCCCGCCTCGTCGATTTGCTTCAAGGCTGCGGCAAGCTGCGGTCCGCAATCGCAGCGGTGGGAATGAAATACATCGCCGGTCAGGCATTCGGAATGAACACGCACCAAGGTAGGGCGGTCGCTGTCAATCTTGCCCTTGACCAAGGCCACATGCTCCTTTTGATCCACGACATTCGTATAAGCGATCGCTTGGAAGACGCCGAAATCGGTTGGCATCCTGACTTCGACTTCACGCTGAACAAGCTTTTCCTTATGATTACGGTATTTGATCAAATCTTGAATCGTGATGATTTTGATGCCGTGCTTCCGGCTGATTTCCATCAGATCAGGCACCCTCGCCATCTCTCCGTCTTCCTTGATCACCTCACAAATGACCCCGGCCGGGTAGGCTCCGCATAAGTTGGCCAGATCTACCGCCGCTTCGGTATGGCCGGCACGGCGCAGCACTCCGCCTTTCTTGGCGATCAGCGGGAAAATATGCCCCGGCCGGCGGAAGCTTTGCGGCTTGGTACGCTTGTCGATCAGCGCCATGACTGTCCGCGAACGCTCCGAAGCCGAAATCCCTGTCGTCGTTTCGATGTGGTCTACGGACACCGTAAACGCGGTGCCGTGGTAGTCCGTATTCCGCGAAACCATCGGCGGCAGGTCAAGCTCCTTGGCCCGTTCCCCGGTAATCGGTACGCATACCAGACCGCGGCCTTCTTTGATCATGAAGTTGATGACCTCGGGCGTCGCCTTTTCGGCCAAAGCGACGAAGTCGCCTTCATTCTCGCGGTCTTCGTCATCCACAACGATAATGACTTTGCCGAGTATCAGATCGTAAATCGCTTCTTCGATCGAATGAAAACGGATTGGCTCTTCCATTGCTCTCACTCCTTTTTTTCTATCCCCGATGATCTTTGCCTTAGATGAAGCCATTCTCCGCAAGAAAAGCTTCGGTCAGCTTTGCCTTCGGTGAAATCGCCGAGCCGCTTCCGCCGCGGTAAGTCATGAGCCTCTCCATGTACTTGCCCAGCACATCGCCTTCCAGATTGACCTCGTCCCCTTGTTTCTTGTACTGAAGGACCGTCTCGCTAAGCGTGTGCGGTATGATCGATACGGTAAACGAGTTCTCCGTCGCTTCGACAACCGTGAGGCTGATGCCGTCGATCGTGATGGAGCCGTGAGGAATAATATATTTTAGAATACCCGTGTCACGCGGCTCTACACGAAAAACGACCGCGTTCTCTTCCGGGGTTCTACCTGTAATGACTCCGGTTGTATCTACATGTCCTTGGACGATATGCCCGCCAAAGCGTCCGTTGGCCGGCATCGCGCGTTCCAGGTTGACCGGAGCGCCGGTTGACAGCCGGGACAGGTTGGTCCGACGGTACGTTTCGGGCATCACATCCACGGTAAAGGCAGACTCGTCGAACGAAACGACGGTAAGACATACCCCGTTCACCGAAATGCTGTCTCCGAGCTTAACGTCGTCGAGAATCCGTTTGGCCCCGATTGTCAGTACCATGGCCTGCCCCTGCTTGGCCATGTGACGCAGCGTACCGATTTCTTCTATGATGCCTGTAAACATCCGTTACCCCCCGCTTTCATTTTCGGTATCACTCTCTGCTTCATACCGGGGATACCCGGAGATGCAGATGTCGTTATCGAAGCGTTCAACCTCCAGACGCTCCAATGCTATAGCTTCCCGCATCCTCCCGAATCCGGGAAAATCGAAATTGCCCGGGGCTGCCGCTCCCCCGCCGATGATCTTTGGTGCGTAGAAGAGCACCAATTTGTCCACAAGGCGTGCTTCCAGCAGCGCGCCGCTCAGCTTGCCGCCGCCTTCGACAAGCAGCGAGCCGATCTCGCGCTCGCCCAGCCGCTCCATGGCGGCGCGTAGATCGACTGCCGGCCCCGGGCCGCAGTCGATGACCTCGACGCCGAGCGTTTCGAGCTCGCGGCGGCGCGCTTGGGGCGCCCGTTCGGTCGTCAGCACGACCGTGGGCGCCTCGCCGTCCCGCACGAGCCGTGCGTCGCGCGGGATGCGCAGCGTCGAGTCGACGACGACGCGGATGGGATTCAGACCCGGCACCGGGAGCCGGGTCGTCAAGGCCGGGTCATCGGCCAGCACCGTGCCGATGCCGACCATAATCGCCTGATGACGATGGCGCAGCGTGTGAACGTATGAGCGGGAACCGTCGCCCGTAATCCACTTGCTGTCGCCTGTTCTGGCGGCGATTTTGCCGTCCAGCGTGCTGGCGCTCTTGACGGTGACGAACGGCCGGCGGGTGACGATGAACTTGTTGAACGCTTCATTCAGCTTCACAGCCTCCCGCTCCAGCACGCCCGTCGTCACCTCAATGCCGCTCGCGCGAAGCTTCGCGATGCCGCTCCCCGCCACCAGCGGGTTCGGGTCCGTCGCCGCGATCACGACCCGTTTTACGCCTTCACGGATGAGCCGGTCACTGCACGGCGGCGTCTTGCCGTGATGACTGCAGGGCTCGAGCGTGACATAAACCGTGCTGCCCTGCGCTTGCCTTCCGGCCATCTGCAGCGCATGAATTTCGGCATGCGCCTCACCGCGTTTCAAATGCGCGCCCATACCGACCACTCGGCCTTCCTTGACAAGCACGCAGCCGACGACGGGATTAATGCCCGTTTGTCCCGAGGCGGAAGCGGCCAGCTGCAGGGCAAGCCGCATATAAAATTCATCGTTAATACCGCCCGCAGGCATCGTCATGATCCGCCCCCCATTCTCTTGATGATGCAGCTGGCCGAAACTTTGCGGCCAACGCAAAAAAGCCGCCTTTCGCAATACAAAAGGGGCATGGGATTGTTAACGTATGGGAATGCCGTGGAATTGCACAGGAACAGGACGCCGATACCGCCGTTTACCTCCGGTAAACCATTTCAGCTTGTCAGACATCGACAAGCCGGCGGACGCGGCAGCTTCCTTGTGAAATTACGCACATATGCAAATGACAAGATTTGCTCTTGCTTGGCCTTCCCCTTCTCCCATCCAGACTATACTGTCGGTCTCGGAATTTCACCGAGTCCACCGGCAACGGATGCCTGCCTAATACAAGGCGCATGGCCGCCGCACGGGTCACGGACTGAGTCAAGCAGCTAACGCCGCTTGTCATCACCGCCGGTTGGGAATTTCACCCTGCCCCGAAGGTTCCAGCTATGTTATTTTTAAAACCCAGTATAACGCTTGGAGTAAACTTTGTCTATACCGATTCCAATAATTTATACTTCAGTGACCTGAACGGACTCCATTTTGTCGCGGCCTTTGAAGGCATCGACGTGCTCCATGCCTTTTACGACTTTGCCAAACACCGTGTGCTGGCCGTCCAGATGAGGCTGCGGCTGGTAGCAAATATAGAATTGGCTTCCGCCGGTGTTGCGGCCTGCATGCGCCATAGCCAGCGTACCGCGCTCGTGCTTGTTCGGGTTGATTTCGCAGTTGATCGTGTATCCGGGGCCGCCGGTTCCCGATCCATGAGGGCATCCTCCTTGAGCTACAAATCCAGGAATGACGCGGTGGAATACAAGGCCGTTATAGAAACCGGAGTTTGCCAGCTTTTCGAAATTAGCTACGGTATTCGGAGCATCCTTGTCGAACAGTTCCAGTACAATTTCGTTTCCGTCAGCCATTTTGATGGTTGCTTGCTTTGCCATAGGTATATACATCTCCTTATTTTCGTCATATATGTAACCGGAAATGATGCTTCAGCAAATATCCCAGGTTGTCCTCAACTATTTTACTATGAAAATCAGCTCCGCACAAATGGTAGATCCGTGTGCCGTTTCAATATGACAACAAAACGCCCAGCCGTCAGCTGAGCGTCTCTTCCATTATGTTGTTTTCGTTACCTGCTTCATCCGCTCAGGCACGACGTCATTCCCCACAAGATACTCAAACGTCTCGCGTTTAACGACCACGTCGGCTTGCCCGTCTTTCACAAAAACGACCGCCGGACGGCGAATGCGGTTATAATTGCTGGCCATCGCGTAATTGTATGCGCCGGTGCAGGCTACGGCAAGCAAATCACCTGTCCGTACCTTCGGCAGATTCACATCCCAGATCAGCATATCTCCGCTTTCGCAGCATTTGCCTGCAATGGAGACGACTTCCTCATTCGGGTCATGCGCGCGGTTGGCAAGCATGGCTTCATACTGCGCTTCGTACAAAGCAGGACGCGGATTATCCGTCATGCCGCCGTCCACCGCTACATATTTGCGGACGCCCGGGATGTCCTTATACGTGCCGACGGTATACAAAGTCGTTCCCGCATCGCCTACAATGCTGCGCCCCGGCTCGATCCAAATTTCCGGAAGCGGATATGCGTGGTTCCCGAAATTGCCGCGGACCGCATCCGTGATCGCTTTGACATATTCCGCCACAGGCAAGGGCGTATCCCCCTCGACATAGCGAATGCCAAAACCGCCGCCCAGATTGATGACGCTAAACGTCACATCAAGCTCCTGACGCACCTTCAAGGCAAAGTCCGTCACTTTGTCCACCGCCAAACGGAATCCGCCCACCTCGAAAATTTGCGAACCGATATGGGAATGCACGCCGAGCAGAATCAAATGAGACAGGTCCGATGCTTCTTTGACCGCTTGCATAGCGGAGCCGTTCTCCAAATCGAATCCGAATTTGGAATCCGTTTGACCCGTTGAGATATATTCATGCGTATGCGCATCGACTCCCGGAGTAATGCGAAGCAGGATGTTCACCTTTTGTTTCTTCTCGGCTGCAATCGCATTAAGCATATGCAGCTCCACGAAGTTGTCGACGACAAAGCAGCCGATCTTCGCATCGACGGCCATCTCCAATTCGTATGGCGTCTTATTGTTGCCGTGGAAATGAATCCGCTCCGCCGGAAATCCTGCCTGCAGCGCAGTGTACAGCTCGCCGTCGGACACGACGTCCAGCGACATGCCTTCTTCCTCCACGATGCGGCACATCGCCATGACGCTGAACGCTTTGCTGGCGTAAGCTACCTGGAAGCGGAGGCCCGAATGGCGAAAAGCCTCTACAAATTCGCGGCACCGCCGGCGAATCAGCGCTTCATCCATGACATAAAGCGGGGTGCCGAATTTCTTTGCCAATTCTACTGTATCGCAGCCACCGATTTCAAGGTGCCCATTGTCATTGATTTTACTTGTGCCGTGTAAATACATCGTGTGTTATTCCCTCTTCCCTAACTAGACATTTCTTCTAAAGTAACACAGATGGACTCGGACTGACAATAAGCAAAACCTTTCCTTAAGCGCAAAGCCGTAAGGTTTGTTAAAGGCAGGTCTGTCAGCGCTGCGGCTGCCTCGTCCTGTCGGTCGGCTTGGTGATGCTTAACCGGGTTTTCATCGACATAAACGGGCGTCTGATGATAATGTCGGCCATCGCTTTGGCGTTAAACGGTATAAACGGCCATAAGTACGGCGTGTTATAAGATCTTTGGAGCGCCAGCATAAGGACAAGCAAGGTAGAGCCAATCACAAGACCGGGCACCTTGAAGACGGCTGTCGCCAACAGCAGACCCAACCGGGCCAACCGGTTCGCGAGGCTGAGCTCATAGCTCGGCGTGGCAAAGGTACCGACAGCCGCCACGGCAAGATACAAAATCACCTCATTGACGAATAATCCGCTTTTCACCGCCACGTCTCCGATCAAAATCGCCGCGACCAAGCCCATCGCCGTCGCCAGCGGAGTAGGCGTATGAATCGCTGCCATCCGCATTAAATCCAGTCCGAACTCGGCAATCAGGAACTGGCCGAGCAGCGGAATTTTCCCCGCCTTCTGCGGTCCGATGAAATCCAGTCCCGCTGGCTTGAGTTCCGGCGCGATCACCATCAGCATCCAGAGCGGCAGCAGGAAAAGTGAAGCGGCAATGCCGAAAAAACGGACCCAGCGCAGGTAGGTTCCGGTCAGCGGGGTTTGCCGGTACTCTTCCGCATGCTGGACATGATGAAAAAATGTCGTCGGCAGGATCATGACGGAAGGCGACGTATCAACGAACACAATCAAATGTCCCTCCAGCAAATGCGCCGAGACGACATCCGGACGCTCGGAGAACCGTACCATAGGATAAGGATTCCACCCTTTGCCAATGATGGCCTCTTCCAGCTGCTTCTCTGCCAACGGCATCCCGTCCACATCGACCTGTTGAATTTTGTCGCGAACCGCTTCCACCAAATTTTTATCGCAAATATCCTGAATATACCCAATGCAGATATCGGTCTGCGTCCGTTTACCGGCTTGGGTGATTTCCAGCTTCAAACGGGGGTCGCGAATTCTGCGGCGCACCAGGGTTACGTTCGTCAGCAGCGTTTCCACAAAACCGTCCCGCGACCCGCGCACTACCCGCTCCAGATCCGGTTCCTCCGTGGAGCGGACAGGGAAGCTTTTGGCATCCACCAGCACCGCTTCCTCGTAGCCTTCGAAGAAAAAAGCCGTTCCGCCTATCGCCGCATGATCAATGGCTTCTTTCAGCTTCTTTGTCTTCGTCACTTGAATATGGGGAATCAGCGCTTGCTCGAAAAGCGCGATCACATCCGACTGTTCCTTGCCCCGATCGCCTTGGCCTGCTGTGTGCCCGTCGTCCTGATGCCTTTGATCCGCATAGGATAGACGCACCAGAATATCGGTCAGCACCGTATCCTTAGCAAATCCGTTGTAATAAAATATGCCGGTATTTTGACCTCCAAACACCATTTCCCGGAACACCACATCGAAGCTTTTATTCAACCCCACCTGCTCTTCCAGCTGCCTTTTTAAACGCCCGAAATCCTTTGAAATGGATGTATCCTTCATCAGCTCGCGTTCTTCTTCAGTCAATGTCCATTCTTGATGAAAAGAGCCGGATTCTCCCTTAGGACTGCCGCCGGATGAAGCTTCTGATTCGATGTGAGGCTGCGGCATCTCCGATTCGGTTTCGGAGTTGTCAATAATGTTTCCCTCGCTGTCTATAGCCAGCTTCTCCTCCGATTTTCCGTTTTGCCTATCTTCCTTCTCAGGGTCCGAACCCGTTCGGACCCTCAAAAGCTTCGCTCTTTTGTACGGCTTCATCCCTTTATCCTCCTTGATACGAATAAGAATCACTTCAGCACACCCAGCCAATCGATTAGCGACCCGATGACTTTACCGAAAATCATCGCCATCAGCAGCCAAATCATAAATGGCTCCATACGGATCCGCTTGGCCAAAATCGGCAGCACATTAATCACTTCTGTCAGCGCGGCCGCGAGCATTCCGACAAAGATACCGGCAAACAGACCGAACCCTGCCGCAGCCATCGGAAAAAGAAAATACGTCCATTCAAAAAAATCGGTCAGCGTAAAAAACAGCGAGCCGAAAATAACGGCTATTTCATAAGACCGGATGTTTTTATATGATCTGGTAATTTGAGCCAATCGGGGGATGACATCCAGCACGACCAGAAACGCTACCATACCGCTGCCAACCACCAGTCCGCCGCCGATCCCGATAAACATCTGAAGCAGGACATCAAGAATCCCGATGAGAAGTCGCCTCCTCCCGAGAATGCTTTGCTTGCATTTTTCCATATTCATCTGTAATGATGTAATGATTCAGGTTTTCCTGATACATGAACATTTCCACTTCAAGCGGGCTCGGTTCTTCATTGAATTTTTTCTTGAACAAATGGTTGAAGAACGTCATCATCCCGATGCCGATCCCGATCGAATAAGGAATTTGCAGCAGCAGCGGATGCTCTGTCTCCTTGCCGGTAAGAAGTTTATAAATATGCCGGTGCACTTCGGCCATGCTGACATCCGCGTGAAAGTTCATGATGGCTAACCCCGATCCTACAAACAGCAGCAGCCATACGAGCACGATCAACACCAGGCTGGGGGGCTTCGAGCGCCCTTGGATTTCAATCAGCGCATGAGGTTCCCCAAAAAGCTCGATTTGCATGGAAGGATACAGCTCCTTCACCTTGCGGACAATCAGCATCATATCGATCAGCACCAGGCTTCCGTCCTGTTCGTCGGGACGGTACAGCTCCAGCATCTGCAGCTTTTGCTCATACTCCGGCTCCGCCAGCAATTGTGCAATTTGTCCCAGATATACCGGTTCACCGCGGCGCACTTGCATTTTTTTGCGCAAACGTATATACAGGGATGGAACAGAAGCAGACGGCATGTTGCAGTTCCTCCCTTTTGACGCAGTTTGTCTTGTTTGCCTTAGTATGAATAAAAATCCACTGTCATAAACACGCCTTTTTTTGGCATAATTTAACTTGCCGCGGGCAGCATAATGAGAGATTTTTTAACAAAAACTAAGCTTATTAACAATGAACTCACTCTCAACACAAGAAAGGTGTCATAGGACATGACAAAAACAGCTTTAACGCTCGTGGTTATCGGGGCACTGAACTGGCTGCTTGTGGGATTATTTGAATGGGATTTGGTTACGGCGCTGCTGGGAGGAGATGTTCACCGCGAATCTTCCGGCTTAAGCCGTATTGTCTATACCCTGGTCGGACTTGCCGGCCTTTACTGCATCGGGCTGTTGTTTCGCGACGACGTAAAAGCCGGATAACTTTTCCCGGATAAACAAAAAGAGGATGAGCTACGGCTCGTCCTCTTTAAACCTCACTGTGCAATTTGGTTTTTTATGGATTGCAGTATTTTTTTCTCCAGCCGGGATACCTGCACTTGAGAAATCCCAAGACGGGTTGCGACCTCCGACTGCGTCTGATCCCGAAAATACCGCAGATACACGATCAAACGCTCCCGCTCGCTTAATGATCCGATCGCCTCGTTCAACGCAAGCTTATCAAACCACTTGTCCTGCGCTTCGTCGGCAATCTGATCCATCAGCGTAATCGGGTCGCCATCGTTCTCAAAGACGGTTTCGTGAATGGAGGAAAGCGGCTTGTTCGCCTCCTGGGCAAAGACCACGTCTTCAGGAGAAATCTGGAGTTCTTCGGCTACTTCCTTCACCGTGGGAAGGCGGCCGTTTCGTTTGGAAAGCTCATCCTTGGTTTTGCGGATTTTGTTGGCCAGCTCCTTAAGTGAACGGCTGACTTTAAGTGTTCCGTCATCCCTGAGGAAACGCTGAATCTCCCCAATAATCATCGGTACGGCGTAAGTTGAAAACTTTACATCATACGACAGGTCAAACTTGTCAACCGACTTCAACAGGCCGATGCAGCCGATCTGAAACAAATCCTCGGCTTCATAACCGCGGTTTAAAAACCGCTGTACCACCGACCAAACGAGACGG
This sequence comes from Paenibacillus naphthalenovorans, assembly GCF_900099895.1. GTDB lineage: Bacteria > Bacillota > Bacilli > Paenibacillales > NBRC-103111 > Paenibacillus_G > Paenibacillus_G naphthalenovorans. The sequence continues at coordinate 106,688 of NZ_FNDY01000001.1, read as the reverse complement.
ATATTGCAGTTCACCAGCGTCTCCCTGGCAAGCGCATCCCCTGATTGGCTTAACGCGATCAAGCGCTTGACTTCGGCATCGTCCAAATAACTGTGAGAGGCGTTCTTCAAATCCACATCCATAAGATCAGACCCCTAATTGAATAAAGCTTTTTTCGATTCGATTCGCTTCTTCATCCTGACTGTGGTGCCTGTGCCAAGTGCGGTAGTGACTTCGATTTCATCCATGAAATTTTCCATGATCGTAAAGCCCATGCCTGAACGCTCCAATTCCGGTTTGGAAGTATACAGAGGCTGCTTAGCCAGATCCAGATCCTCGATCCCCGCTCCCTGATCTTCCACTGTGATAAAAACGGTATCCCCTTCGATTTGTGCGGTAATCGTCACTACGCCATCCGGACGATTATCGTAACCGTGGATAATGGAGTTGGTCACAGCCTCTGAAACCACGGTTTTGATATCCGTCAATTCATTCAAGGTCGGGTCGAGTTGAGATACAAAAGCGGCAACGGCCACACGTGCAAATGATTCGTTCTCAGAGCGGCTTGCAAACTGAAGCGTCATAAAGTTGCGTTCACTCATGATACGACCTCCAAACTTTGGATCGCTTTTCTTTCGTTATCCTGGATCGATAAAATTTTGAACAGGCCCGACATTTCAAGAAGACGGTACACGGACGGATTCACGTCGCAAACAACCATTTTCCCGCCTCTGGCCGTAATCAGTTTATAGCGTCCAAGTATGACTCCCAGGCCGGAGCTATCCATGAAGGTCAGATCCTTTAAGCTCAAAATGATATGGCTGCTGTTGCCCCTCAGAATCGCTTCTTCCATCTTCGTCTTTACGGTATCCGCCGTATGATGGTCAAGCTCGCCTTTAAGCCTTACAATCAGCATTTTACGATAATGTTCAAGTTCAATTTGCAAACTCAAACTGCTCACTCCTTCCCGTCTATGCCCACTCTTTTCTACACAGAGGAAACCATCTCCTGCACCTCCGACAAAACTAGAAGAAAAGCGCCAGAACTAGAAAAATTGCGACACCTTGCGCAAAGCGGATAAAACCAAATCCCCGCTAGCGGCGTTCATCTGCTGCGGGGACTCATGATGTCGATTCGTGTGAGCAGCGTATCTCTAACTTCAATCCAGGAAAAGCAGGCGTTTAGCCGTCCGTTTCGTCAGCGTCCACCAACCGGCTTTTTTTACATCTACCGGCGATTCCAGCGCAAACTCGGTGAGTACCTGATCATCTTTGTATACGACAAGCTTGCCAATCGGCTGTCCCGCAGCGATCGGCGCCTTCAAATTAGGCAGCAACTGCAGTTCATGGCGAATGCCGTTTACGCCATCGCCCTTCTTGAGCAGGACGCTGTAGGGATGCTTGGCCGTCAAAGGAACGATAGGGGTTTCACCCTTGCCTACCCTCATTTCACCCATTGTATCTCCGGTTTTGTAAATCGGAAGGCTCGTAAACTGGGAGAAGGCATAATCAAACAGCTTCGTTACCTCTGCATTGCGGGTCTTGGTGTCGGGTTCACCCATGACGACGGAAATCACACGGAGATTGTCCCTTTTGGCCGTGGCCGACAGACAAAATTTCGCTTCACTGGTATAACCGGTTTTTAGTCCGTCCGCACCGGTATAGAAACGAACCAATTTGTTCGTATTCACCAGCCAGAAAGGTCTGGGCGATTCTTTCCTCAAGTAGTCCTGATACAGGCCTGTGTATTTAGTAATTTCTTCGTGCTTCAGCAGTTCTTTGGACATCAGCGCAATATCGTAAGCCGAAGAATAGTGATTCTCCGCAGGAAGCCCGTTCGGGTTAACGAAACGGGTATTTTTCATGCCAAGCTGCTCGGCCCGCTCATTCATCATACGCACGAACGCTTCCTCCGAACCTGCTATTTTCTCAGCTACCGCCACAGAAGCATCATTACCCGAAGCCAATGCTATGCCCTTGAGCATATCTTCAACGGTCATTTCCTCTCCTGGCTCCAGGAAAATTTGCGATCCGCCCATCGAGGCTGCGTATTCGCTGGTACGCACCTTTTCGTCCATCTTGATTTTCCCTTGATCCAGTGCTTCCATAACCAGCAGCATCGTCATGATCTTCGTGATACTGGCCGGAGGCAGCTTGGCATCTTTATTTTTTTCAAAAATAATGGTTCCTGTATCTGCATCCATGACAACGGCAGACGTTGAATTCGGCGCCAGGTCAATCGGCTGGGCCGCCTTGCCTTCCTCTGCCATAGCGGTTGGAAGCATAAGAAGAAGCAAAAGCTGAACGGATAACCCTAGTTTCAATACTTTGCTGATCATAGCCTGTTCTACCCCTCCTGACTGAAGCTCAAGTTTAAATTGCTGGTAATCAGTGTTGACCATTACCCAACAAAATATTCCAATGGTGAAAAGAAATGGAGCAGGCTGCAAGCGCCTCGCTTAATATCCAGGGAGGACACCCCTGCAGCCGTACAAAAGCCAGAGCGATCCGACGGGCGGATTCTCTGGCTTCACTAGAAAAGCACCCTGATGGGTTTGCTGATTACCTTGCGTTCGGGAACACTCTTTGTACGATCTCGGAAAATTCCTGCACGAAGCCCGATATCGGTCTGCCTGCCTGCACATCGTCAACATATCGGTTTACCCGGCTCACAAAATCAGGGTTGACCGAAACGTAAACGTTCCGGATATTTGCGTCGGTGGCACGAACCTTCTCCGCAATCTGAGACTCGACGTCCTGGGACACTTGAGTTTGACCGCCCTTGAGTACAGCGGCGACATAAGCGTTGCGGCGGGTCACCAGAACGTTTGCCGATTGGACGCCCGGCACCTCGGAAACGATTTTTTCAGCGGCTTTATCGGCAACCTCAACTCTTTCTTCCGTTTCACTCAAGGGACGCGTTTCCTGGCTTGGCGCAGCTTGCTGCTGAACCTGCTGCCGGTCGTTTTGCGCCTGCGGCCGGTTCGCGCAGCCGGCGGCTAACATCGCCAGGCAGCAAAGAGCGATTCCGGATGTGCTTAACAGCCTATTACGAATTTTCATTCACATAACCCCTCCTTGTATTTGATTCGCTATGTAGTATGCTTTATCCAGCACAAAGAAATGCATAAAAAAGGCGATTCCATCATGAGCAATTTTGGCATGAAAAAACTCGAGCTTCGTTTCGCTCGAGTCATTGTTTTTTATAGATACCGCACTCCGTTTCGGGTCACAACGGCATAAATCAGCTTCGATCTTGGCGCCGGAGCCTCCGTAATCGTAAACGCGGCAGCAGTCCGCTCGCACATCCGGGCCGTATCAGCCGGTTCATTCCGGTTCATGTACAGCTCGGCCAGAGGCTCCCCTGCCTTTACGGCATCCCCGACGCGTTTGAACAGCTTGATACCGACGGCCAAATCGATAGGGTCCTCCTTCGTGGCGCGGCCTGCGCCGAGCAGCATGGCAGTAACTCCTAACGCCTCCGCATCGATCGCGGCAATACAGCCGTCGGCAGGGGAGGGCACAGGCACCCGGTATGCGGCCTCGGGCAGCCGATCGGGTTCATCGGCTACACGCGCATCTCCCCCTTGGGCCTTGATCAACTGCTTCAGCTTTTCCAGCGCCTCTCCGCTCTTTAGCAGCTGGGCGACCAGTTGCTTCGCTTCCGTTTCATCCTGCGCTTTGCCGCCCAGAAGGACCATATGCTTAGCAAGCTCCCGGCAAAGCTCCGTCAGTTCAGCCGGTCCTTGCCCCTTCAGCGTCTCTATGGCTTCGCGCACCTCCAGAGCGTTGCCGATGGACGGTCCGAGCGGTTCATCCATATTCGTAATCACCGCAACCGTCTCACGGCCAATCTCCGTGCCAATCTCCACCATCGCCTTCGCCAACCGGACGGAATCCTCCAGAGATTTCATGAACGCTCCCCGGCCGGTTTTGACGTCCAGCACGATGGCATCCGCGCCGGATGCAATTTTCTTGCTCATAATGGAGCTTGCAATCAGAGGTATGGATTCGACGGTTGCCGTTACATCGCGCAGCGCATACAGCTTTTTGTCCGCCGGAGTCAAATTGCCGGATTGGCCCACGACGGCCAGACCGATTTCCTTCACTTGATTCAGAAACTGCTCTTTGGTGCGTTCCACCTCAAAGCCTGGAATCGCCTCCAGCTTATCAATGGTTCCTCCCGTGTGTCCGAGCCCTCTTCCCGACATTTTGGCTACCGGGATTCCTGCAGCCGCCACCAATGGAGCCAGAATTAAGGTCGTCGTATCGCCGACGCCGCCGGTACTGTGCTTGTCGACTTTGACGCCGGGAATGGAGCTCAAATCCACTTGCTCGCCCGAACGGACCATCGCCATCGTAAGCTCAGCCGTTTCCCGTGCCGTCATTCCATTGAAAAACACCGCCATGGCCCACGCAGACAATTGGTAATCCGGAATGTCTCCGCGAGTGTAGCCTTCAATCAAGAAATCCAGTTCTTCCTTTGTCAGCTCGCCGCCATCCCTTTTCTTATGTATGATATCGACCGTCCTCACGTAATCCGCACCTCGCATTTTACCATATTACAAGTATTATATGCGCCGCAGGACCAAAAGAAAAGGAAGCCGAGGCCAAAACCCTCAAGCTTCCTTGTGCAGTCGTTATTGAATTATTGAACGATCAGCTTCGTTTTCATATCCGCATGGCCTGGACCGCATGGCAGCGAGCAATGCACTTCATACTCGCCCGGTTTGTCGAAAGTCACTTCCATGGACTTGGTATTGTTGTCAAGCTTTACGTTCGTGCCTACGATTTCAATCGCATGCAGACCTTCCTTGTTTTGCAAAGAAACGGTCACTTTTTCGCCGGCTTTCACGGTGTACTCCGCTTGATCGAACTTATAGTTCGTAGCAACGAACTTCAATGTCGGACCCGCAGCTTCTTCCTGCGCCATCTCCGCTTGACGCGCCGAGATATTCTGGAACAGCACTCCCGTACCGAGGAGACAAGCGATGATGAATAGTGAAAACATAGCCCATTTTTGCATAGGTAATTCCCCCCTTACTGTTAGCCGTTAAGACGTATAGTCTTATTGTACAAAATACGCATCAATTTACACATGCCCTTTGAGGTCGAACAGGTGAAAAATTTGTGACAAATTTAGCTAATCAGCATCTTCAGCTATTATGCCCCAAGCTATTTTAGCATAAAACTATTACGCAACAAAACATCGATACTAAAACTCCGCCGCATGGACAGAGTGCTCGGTTCGAATATTAAGAAGCGCTTCACGGATCTGGAATCCGCTGCCCCGTTCAAGACGCCTGGCCTCCTGTTCCTTTATCACTGGAGGCGTACTTGCGAATCGCATAAACGTGATCAGGAAAGCCATAATATGAAAGCTGAAGAATGCTTCTTGCAGGGGAGGTGTCCCGGATGTGCGCTAAACAACAAGGACATGCCAATCAAAATACAACGACAAGAACAAGCGATAAGGGCGCAAAAAAATCGAAGTAACCTTAAAAAAGGCGTCCCCATTGGCAGCTCTCGGAGAGCGCCTTTACTTGATTTTAGGCAAAATAACCTGGCCGGTGGCCAGGTTATTGCTTTACAGCAGTCTTCGATGGGAATGCATGCCTCCGCAGCGGCTCCCCAATTACACACTGACCTCCCGCACAAACCGGCAGACCAGTTCGATGAATACCGGCTTCGTCCGGTTCGCTACGGCGACCACCTGCTCGTGCGTAAGCGGCTCGAGCTCCTCTCCAATCGCCATGTCGGTGATGCAGGAGATGCCGAGCACCTTCAGGCCGGCATGACTGGCCGCGATGACCTCGCCGACGGTAGACATGCCAATGGCGTCTCCTCCGAGCCGGGCCAGCATTGTCAGCTCGGCGGGATGCAAATAATTCGGGCCGCTGATTCCGGCATAGACGCCTTCCTGCAACCGTACAGGTTCATTGCGCTCATGCCCTATTTGTTCTGAAATTTGTTTAGCCAATGCACGGTATTCCCTGTTGTAAGCTTCAGACATATCCGGAAACCGAGGCCCCAGTTCAGGATGATTGATGCCGATAAGCGGATTGTCACCGGTCATATTCAGATGATCGGTGATCAGCATTAAATCACCAGCTTGGAATGTTCGATTCATTCCCCCGGCCGCATTGGTGATAACCAAAGATCGGACCCCCAGCTGCTTCATGACATAGATCGGAAATACAACCTTTTTCATTGAATAACCTTCATAATAGTGAAAGCGCCCTTGCATGACGATGACGGATTTGCCCTCGAGCCTGCCGATGACGAACTGGCCTGCATGTCCTTCTACCGTAGAAACCGGAAAATGCGGTATGCGTTCATAAGGAATCGTGACAGCATCCTCTACCTGGGCGGCCATGTCGCCAAGACCGGAGCCGAGAACAAGACCGATATCGAGCGAACGGCGGTCAATCCGATCGCTGATCCATTGAGCAGACTCCTGGATGTGTTCTGCATAATAAGGTTCCATTGCTTTCACCTCTCCTTTCAATGTCAGACGCAGACCGGAACGCTAAATGCGCGGAATAATACCTACAATAAGCTTCAAGAACGTTTGCTTCACCCGCTCCGTCGTCTCCATCACTTCCTGGTGGGACAGCGGCTGATCCAGGATGCCTGCAGCCATATTGCTAATGCAGGAGAAACCCAGTACCTCAATGCCTGCATGGCGGGCGACCAGCACTTCAGCTACCGTCGACATGCCCACGGCGTCTGCGCCGAGCGTACGCATCATCCGGATTTCAGCCGGTGTTTCATACGATGGCCCCAACAGACCGATATAGACGCCTTCTTGAAGCTTCTGCCCTTGCTCGGAGGCTACCGTCTTGGCTATATCGCGCAACCGGCGGCTGTATGCCTCGGACATATCCGGAAAACGGACACCAAGCTCGCTGTGATTGGGGCCGATCAGCGGGTTGCGGAACGTAAAGTTGATATGGTCCTTAATCAGCATCAAATCGCCCACATTATAAGAAGTATTAATGCCCCCGGCCGCATTGGTGACAAGCAGTATTTTAACGCCTAGCGCCTTCATGACCCGGATGGGGAAGGAAACCGTCTCGACACTGTAACCTTCATACATGTGAAAGCGCCCTTTCATCAACAAGACATGGCGCCCGCTAACCGTGCCCAGCAGCAGCTCGCCTGCATGTCCTTCCACGGTAGACACCGGAAAATGAGGAATATCCTCATAAGGAATCACCACGCCATCTTGCACCATATCCGCGATCACGCCCAGTCCGGAGCCGAGCACCAGACCGATTTCAGGTTCAATCGGATATTTGCTGCGGATATATTCAGCGGCCTCTTTAATATTTTGCAGCAACGCGTTTTGTTCCATGAACAAACACGCTCCCTTCATCTTCGTCGTTTATTGTAAATCGTTTAAAAAGCTTGTTCCATTCTTCACGGCGGTCAGGTTAAAATTATCGGCAATCGTAGCTGCAATATCGGCGAACGTATGACGAACGCCCAGCGATCCCGCTGATTGAAAAGCCGGGTTGTATACCAGCAGCGGAACATATTCCCGGGTATGATCGGTTCCGTGATGAACCGGATCGTTCCCGTGGTCCGCGGTCAAAATCAGCAAATCCTCTTCGCCAATCCGCTCCATCAGCTTCGGCAGCCAATCGTCGAATTCGTTCAAGGCCTTCGCATATCCTTCGGGATCTCTCCGATGCCCGTACAAGGAATCGAAATCGACCAGGTTCGTAAACAGCAGCCCTTCGAAAGCCTGCGAAAGCTTGTCTATCGTCTTGTGGATACCGTCCAGATTGCTCTTGGTGGGATTCGATTCCGTGACCCCTTCCCCGGAAAAAATATCGTTAATTTTACCTACGGAGATCACGTCGTATCCCGCATCCTTGAGCAGATTCATAACGTTAGGCGCAGGAGGCTTAACGGCATAATCATGCCTGTTCGGCGTCCGCGTGAAAGCTCCGGGCTTTCCTATGTACGGACGAGCGATAACGCGGCCGACGGCATAGGGTTCATCCAGCGTCAAGCGCCGGGCAATTTCACAGCCGCGGTACAGTTCTTCCAGCGGTATAATTTCTTCATGGGCCGCCAGCTGCAGTACGCTATCGGCGGAAGTATAGAGGATCCATGCCCCCGTCTCCATCTGTTCGGCACCGAGTTCATTCAGAATCTCCGTGCCGGAAGCCGCTTTGTTGCCGATGACCTTGCGGCCGGTTTCTTTCTCAAAACGCTCGATCAGCTCTGCCGGAAATCCGTCAGGAAATACGTTGAAGGGGGTCTCTACCTTCAGCCCCATGATTTCCCAATGCCCGGTCATTGTATCTTTGCCGACCGATACCTCAGCCATTTTTCCGTAGTATCCCTGCGGCTTCTCTGCCGGTGGAATTCCTTGCAAGGGAGCAATATTCCCCAGCCCGAGCCGCTGCATGTGGGGCAATCTCAGCGAGGACACCCGCTCCGCAATATGCCCCAGGGTATGAGCTCCGGTATCTCCAAAACGCGCTGCATCAGGAAGCTCGCCGATGCCTACGCTGTCCAATACAATCACTGCCATGCGTTTATATTTCAAACCTGCCCCACCTCTCTTTTTAGATGACTAACTCATGAGCTTATTATCGCAAACCATAGTGGCTTTTGCAAAAGCCGCCGAATGGAAACAACCCGTCTTCCGTTCACACGAAAGGCGGGCGAATCAGCCGTTATTTAATTCCGGCTCTAGGGTGGGTGCGGTTGTAAACGTCTTTCATTTTGCCCCGTCCCACCTGGGTATAAATTTGCGTGGTGGAAATATCGGCATGGCCGAGCATTTCTTGAACAGAACGCAAGTCAGCCCCGTTCTCCAGCAGATGAGCGGCGAACGAATGACGAAGGGTATGCGGCGTGATTTCCATCTGGATATCCGATTCCACAGCATATCGTTTAATGATTTTCCAAAACCCCTGTCTTGTCATGCGCGTTCCCAAATGATTGATAAACAGCGCTTCCTCGTCCTTGGATTTTTTCAGCAATTTCGGACGCATCTTTTCGATATATTCCGCTACATATTGGGAAGCGATGCTTCCCAGCGGAACGATTCTTTCCTTGGCTTTACCTACGCAGCGAATAAACCCGACCGTCAGGTCCACGCTGTCCACATCAAGCGAGACCAGTTCCGATACCCGGATCCCGGTGGCGTAAAGCACCTCCAGCATCGCTTTATCTCGCATCCCGTTGGGCGTTGACGTCGGCGGCGATTCGAGCAGCCTCTCCATCTCGGAAACGGAAAGCACTTTGGGTACCCGCTTCTCCAGCTTCGGAGTCTCCATATGCATGGAAGGATCATTTTCCAGCATCCGTTCTTTCACCATGTACTGATAAAACGAACGGATGGATACCATATTACGGGAAAGCGTTGCCGTAGCCCGCCCCATCTGTTTTAACTTAAGCAGGTAAGACGAAATGCTCACCTTCCCGCTGTCCTTCAGCGAATGAACGCCTGATTGCTCCAAAAAATGGATGTATTGCTGCAAGTCGCGTTCATAAGAGTCCAGCGTATTTTGGGCTAAGCCTCGTTCTTCAGATAAAAATCGGATAAACGATTTCAAATCGTTTTTCATGAGAGCCTGATCCCCTTCTGTGTTGTCAAGCTGCAGTATTACATAAAAATTCAACAAAAAGGGGGGATTTCCTGCCTCGTCACAGCATTTTTATTCACCGATCCAATAAAAAAGTTTCAGCCGCTCTCCCATACTGACAGACGGGAATATTGCAGCATGCTCATTATGAAACACCTTCACCGCTCCGCCAGCCGGCGCTTTGTATTTGGGCATGGGCTCAATAAAACGGGTGACCATTAGCAGTATATGATACATCGCAAAGGTGAACGCCAGAAACAACAGCATGAATCGCATACGGCCCATCCACTTACGGATACGAATATGAAAGATCATAGCCTGTACTCTCCCCTTTCCTCTAAAAGACTATGATCTTTCGGACGCGATTATGTGCGGGTCGCCGCTTTCTTCAGCTAATAGGCAAAAGCGTATCAAGACCTGTGTACGGCAAGCCTGCGGCCTCCGCTACGGCGCTGTGAGTCACATGACCGCGATACGTGTTCACGCCGTGCTTTAATGGCCCGTTACCGTATAACGCCCGGGTGACTCCCTTACCGGCAAGCTCCAAAGCGTAAGCGATCGTCACATTGGTTAAAGCAAGGGTAGACGTCCGCGGCACGGCCCCGGGCATATTCGCAACGGCATAATGGATCACGCCGTGCTTCACATATGTCGGCTGGCTGTGCGTAGTCACCCGGTCCACGGTGGCAATCGAGCCTCCCTGATCGACGGCCACATCGACAATGACAGCCCCCGGCTTCATCTGTTTTACCATTTCTTCTGTGACCAGCTTCGGCGCTTTCGCACCGGGGATAAGAACGGCGCCGATCAAAAGATCCGCCTTCTGCACCGCATTGGCAATATTGTACGGATTGGACATGAGTGTTCGAATCCGTCCGTGAAACACGTCGTCCAGATAGCGAATCCGGTCGGCGTTTTTCTCAATCACAACGACATTGGCTCCAAGACCCAGCGCCATTTTGGCGGCGTTGGTGCCAACGATCCCGCCGCCCAGAATAATCACGTCCGCAGGAGGCACACCCGGTACGCCGCCAAGAAGGATGCCCCGTCCTCCGTAAAATTGCTCCAGGAATTGAGCCCCCACCTGAACCGACATCCGGCCGGCCACTTCGCTCATAGGCGTCAAAAGAGGTAGGCTGCCGTTGGGCATTTGAATCGTTTCGTAGGCGATGGCCGTCATCTTGGTGCGGACCAGGGCCTCGGTCAGCAGCTGTTCGTTCGCCAAGTGCAAGTAGGCAAAGAGTGTCAAATCTTCACGAAAATAGATGAATTCCTGAGGCAGCGGCTCCTTCACCTTCATGATCATTTCCGACTTCGCCCATACCTCGGCCGCCTCCGGGATCAGCACGGCGCCTTCTTTGGCATAATCCTCGTCAGAAAAGCCGCTGCCGGCACCCGCTCCCGTTTCAATGAGAACGATATGACCTGCCGCCTTCAGCATCGCTGCCCCTCCGGGTGTCAAGGCCACCCGATTCTCATTACTCTTGATTTCCTTCGGTATTCCTATGATCATGAGTCAATCTCCTCCCTCATCGACAAAACGTACTATATAGGATTTGTCATAATGGTGTGAATATGTAAAGTATGCAAAAAACCTTCAGCCTGAATCGATACTCAAGCCGAAGGTTTCGGGTTCATGTTTTGTTCTTATCCCGGCAGCGGTGACAAATGCCCTGGAAATCCAGCCGGTGATCGAGTACTTGAAACCGGAACTCCCGCTCCAGCCGTTCCTCGAGCATGCCAAGCCAATCTTCCATAATTTCGTCCACGGCTCCGCACTGCACACATATCAGATGGTGATGATGATGATGAGTACTGTCGTTTCGCAAATCGTACCGTGCCACGCCGTCGCCAAAATTCATCTTCTCGAGCACATGCAGCTCGCTTAGCAGTTCCAGTGTCCGGTATACGGTAGCAAGGCCAATCTCCGGCGCTTTATCCTTTACGAGCATGAAGACATCTTCCGCACTCAGATGGTCTTCCTCGTTCTCAAGCAGCACCCGGACGGTCGCTTCACGCTGCGGTGTCAGCTTATAGCCTTGAGACTGAAGCTGCTGCTTTATTTTTTCGATGCGAGATTCCATGCTTTTCCCCCTACGGGTTTTGTGAAAGCAAAACCTTACTCGTAAGCCCACGCTTCGGGTTTCGCACAGCAAAGCCTTACTTGTAAGCCGTGATTTTGGGTTTTGCACAACAAAACCTTACTCGTAAGCAATGCTTTCGGTTTTGCGCAGCAAAACCTTTCATAAGCATTAACTACAGGATTCTTATGCTTACATTATAGGAGGTGAAACGCAAGAAAGTCAAACCTTTTAGCCCTATCCTCAAGAGGGCGGCATTGTGATTAGCATCGGTGCAACCCATTTCATCATGACAGGTGAAACATGGGCTTCAAATACAGCGACTCCGATCAGCATGAAACCGGAAGCGAGAATGGTCCCGGAAAGCCGCATAAAAGGCTCGTAAAGAGTGCCTTTTCGGCTGATAAACCGGTTTTTCACCAGAAGAATGGAAAACGAAATCGCGGACACACTGCAAATAATCAGCAGCGGAATGACAATCAAATTTTGCGGAACGACCGAAACCAGCGCGAACAAAAGCCCTTTCCAGGAAAGCGTGCCCACCATATAACCGACCGAAAATCCAATCAGCACGCCTTTCAGAAAGTCAAGAATAAGAATAAGCGGCAGTCCGATAACGGATAGTCCGAGCAGCCAGATGATCAGGACCCATTTGATGTGCATGGTGAAAGACTCCTTGATGGAGGAAGCCGTCCCGCTTTCCAGACCGCCTTGAGTTACAATGGAAAAAAAATTGCCGAGATACCTTGTAATCTCCTGCTTTTGCTCCAGCGAGAGGGCGTTTACCATGACGGCGCCAAAGACGACTCCTGTTACGAAAATTACACCGACAAAAATATACAGCGACAAATGCTCCTTCATATATTGCTCTAGCGTTCGGTTGCGCAACATGCTGCCATGCCCCCCTTGTCCGATTACTAGAGCATATGAAAAAGCGCCTCCCATTATGACTTCAGGCTTCCACCTTCCCGTATTTGCCGCCTCCGCCCGTTGCGAGCCGCAGTTTTCCGGAGCGTGCATCCGTCAAATAGCGGGCGATGGTCTCGCCTGCGGCTTCCGCAAGCTCCTCATACGCAGCCCGGTGCAGCATATTCATTTCGGTGCCGAAACGGGCGAGCAGCCGATGAAGCGTCTTGGGACCGAGGCCGGGGATATACTCAAGCGGAACCTGGTAATGATATGGCGGACGGTCAGCGGGAATGACGGGTTCGTCCCGATCGGCGATATCCAGAATCCGGTCCATGACCCCGTTGACGAGCTTCGTACTGCCGCAGTATAGACAGCGCTCCGTCGCGATGGCATGCTGTTCGTCCAATATATGATTGCAGCTGCTGCAGTAAGTCCGATGGTATTTGCCCAGCCGCGGGTTCAAACCGTAGTTCGCCAGCACCCGACGTCCCTCTTCCCTATTCAGCGCTTTGCGCAGTTCATCGAAGGTCGGGCGCTCCAGCGCAAGCTTGTTATATTCACGCCCGATCTTGGGCAGAGAGTGCGCATCGGAGTTGGTCAGGAACGTATATCGGTCCAACTCGCTGATATACCCCGCCATCACCGAATCCGCGCTCAGGCCCAGCTCTACCGCCGTGATACCGTCCAGATCAAGCAGGTGCTCCATCCGGGTGGAGCAGCTGCCGTACACACTCTTGTGCGGTGTAAAAATGTGGGCGGGCACCATCAGCCCTCCACGATCGATGACCTCCCGCTGCAGTTCACGGGCTGTAGTATAGATGCGCTGAGAACTCAGATTCACGTTCTTCATATAGTTACCGAGCCAATCCGTAAACTGCAGCATGTCGGAAAGCTTGGGCAAATATGCGATCAGGTGAGCCGTGCCCAACCCCGGATCCCGCACCTCGATTTCACAGCCTAAGATGATGGTTGTATGGTGATACCGGATGCCTCCGCCATCGAGCTCCTCCATATCGCCCCGTTCCAAATAATGCACCATCTCCCGCTGCACTCCGGGCGAATGACAATCAATGATGCCAACGATATCGATACCTTTGCGCTCCGAGGCTTCCTGAGCAATGTTATAAAACGTCAGATTTTTCGCCGCGCTGATTTTGACCGCTTCTCCTTCTTCCGTCCGTCCGATATGGATATGAAGGTCGGCATAATAATCTTGCAGTGACATATCAGAACTTCCCTGTCAGTTTATACATTTGCCAGGCATATATCGCCATGATCGTCTTCGCGTCGCTGATCCGCCCTTCAGCCATATACTGCTGCGCTTGCTCGAGCGTAATGGCTTCGATCTCAAGGAACTCGTCCTCATCCGGTTGGGCCTCCCCTTTGGTCAGGCCCTGGGCTACATACAGATGAATGATCTCATCGGCAAAGCCGGGAGATGTATAGAATGAACTTAGAAGCTGAAGCGAAGCGCTGGTGTAGCCGGTTTCTTCCTCCAGTTCCCGACGGGCGCAGTTTTCCGGCTTCTCGCCAGGTTCTAATTTACCTGCGGGGATTTCAATCTGGCTTTTTTCGAGCGGCTTGCGGTACTGCTCTACGACAAGCATCCGATCATCGGGGGTGATGGCGAGTACGGCCACGGCTCCCGGATGCTTCACAATTTCGCGGGTCGCCTCCGACCCGTTCGGCAGCTTGACGGTATCCACCTGGAGAGAAATGATCCTTCCCTGGAATACAGATCGGGTAGAGATAGTGACCTCTTCAAATTTTTTATGGGAAATTGAAGTCATGACCGGATTCCTTTCTTACCATTTGGTTATTTTATTATAAGACATCGATTTATTATACCATGAATTCAAGTCATACTCGCTTTTTCTCTCGCATAAGGTGAACTATATCAACCTATCAAAGCTTGGGGGAAAACACTATGAAAACCTATGTTGGCAACGGTCAGCTGCGTCTTGTAGGCAAGGCATGGGAAGTAAGACAATATTTGAAAATGATGCTGGGAACCTTGTCGGCCGATCAGCCTTTAACCGCATTTTTGAACGCAAGAAGCGCCGCTGAGCTGAAGAACCGGCTTATTCGTCCTGTCTGTCCTGTCCATACAAGCATTGCCGATAGGCAACGGAAGCGGCACCGCAAACTCCTGCAAAAAACGAAGGGTCTTCACGTAATCCCCTTCCCATCGAAGTGACCGGCCTGCCGTAAAGCTCCAGCGCAGCATCCAATTCATCCACGGAGGGAGCTTCCGTCCAGCGAACGCGGTGCAGCCGGTCGAGCTCATACTGCTGCATCTGCCGTTTCAGCAGCATGATTTTCCCGGGATCCCGGAGCAGCGGCAGCGGCAGGCTGCATGGTGCCAGGGCAGCGACGGCTAGTGCCGTCAGCGTATGCCGGCTGATCCCCCGGTGCTGCTCCCTGGGATCGGCAAAGCTGATCCGCGGAATGGCGACGGGCGTTCCTCCGAGGGCATGGACAGCGTTGATCAGCTCTCCGACCTCCATCCCGCTGTACCCGTAAACGGTATCTGTCCCAACGATCCCCGGACCCATAATAACTATGGCGATATCGGCCTGCAGAATATGTCTTGCTGCAAGCAGCGCCGTATATTTATTGACGGCTTCGAGATCCCCGCCATAGGCGTGACCGTAGGTAATCGTACCGGCAAGCCAGCCCAGGCCGCATAATCTGGCGGCATGCAGGCTGATAGAAAGCGGCAAAGCACCGCCGTCCGTCATGATGTACGCAATCCTGAGTTCTTTGGTCCCGGGCTGCGCTTGATTGGCCAGATGACGCAGCCAGCATACCGCCACAGGCAGCATACTGTGCAGTTCCCCCAGAAGCACCGGCATCCCCTCCAGCGTCCTGCGGCCGGCCAGCGTCTCATGATGCGGACTATCAGGCTCTTCTGCCGCAAGCACCGCGCGCTGCAGCGACGTGTAGCGCAATTTCATAATATGGCCCGGTCCCGGTTCCGCTGCTTCCATAGATGGCTCAAGTACCGCATGAATAAAATGGTAGCCGCCCGTGCCTAATTGAAGCTCTTCTGCCGTCGTATTCATCAGCACGGTATCCCCTACGGCCAGCCTGGGAAAGACGGACAAATCGTGAATAGCCCGGGCCGTCACCCCATCGGGCTGCCTTACTTCAACGATTTGAATTTTAGCGTCCGGCAATGCCTCATGACCATCCGCATCCGTAACAACCCCCTTCTTCATCATCAAACCCATTGGAACACCTCCTACAATACAACTTACGTCGGAGAATCCATAAAAAAACCACCCGGCACGTTTCTTCATGCGAGTGGTTCTTCCCAAGACGGCTTTATGGTCCCTTAGCAACTTCCTGAATAATGTTTACTACCACTTCGGAAGTTTTTACCAGGTCTTTTATTGCGATGCGTTCTTTCGTGGTGTGAATGTCCAGATACCCGATCGCCAGATTAACGGTCGGAACTCCCATGCCGTTAAACATGTTGGCATCGCTGCCGCCGCCGGAATGGAAGGTGCGCGGAGTGCAGCCGGAGTTGGTGAGTGCCTTCATTGCCAGCTTGACGACCGGAGCCGATTCGTCATACATGTAGGCGGGGTAAATCACCTCGCTTTGGAAGTTGAGCTTCGCCCCCATCTCCGCAGCCGCATCTTCGCACGCTTTGCGCATTCTTTCCACCTGTGCAAGCATTTTCTCCTGTGTAATGCTGCGAGCTTCGGCTTCCAGTCGAACCCTCTCGACTACGATGTTGGTTGCTCCCTCCACACCGCCTTCAAAGCGGCCGATGTTGGCCGTTGTTTCTTTATCGATTCGGCCAAGCGGCATGCGGGAGATCGCTTTGCTGGCCACCGTAATCGCACTGACCCCGTCCTCCGGATTCACCCCCGCGTGTGCGGAACGTCCCCAGAAGGTGATGTTCACCTTGGCCTGGGTCGGAGCGGCAACGGCAATGGCCCCGATCTCACCGTTGGAGTCCAGCGCATAGCCGAAGTCCGCATCCACCCATTTGGCGTCCATGGCGCGGGAGCCAAGCAAGCCTGATTCTTCTCCGGCCGTAATGATAAATTGGATTTGACCGTGTTCGATCTGGTTATCCTTCAGCACACGGATCGCTTCCAGCATTGCAGCCAATCCCGCTTTATCATCGCTTCCGAGAATGGTCGTCCCGTCGCTGCGTATGTACCCGTCCTCGCCGATCTGGGGCTTAATGCCTTTGCCCGGAGTGACCGTATCCATATGCGAGGTGAAGAAAAGCTTGGCCGCCGCGGACTTGCCCGGCGATGCCGGCAGTGTACAAATCAGGTTGCCCGATCCGTGACCCGTTTGGGCCGCCGTATCGTCCTCTTCCACCTTAAGGCCGAGCGCTGCGAACTTCTCTTTCAGCACCCGGCTGATTTCCTGTTCATGACGCGTTTCGCTATCTACCTGGACAAGCTCGATAAATTCAGCCACTAATCGCTCTTGATTAATCATTCGCTTTCCTCCAATCTACGCATGAGTTACAATATCATTATAGTATTCCCATGAACAGGAGTTGAATCTTATGCAAAACAAACTTATTTTCAAGATTATCGTATATGTGATGATCATATCCATGCTGTTGTCCACGCTGCTCTTCACCGTGGGGATGCTGCTATAGAATGTTGTTGCCAAGCAAGTTCTAGTATAGCTTCGTATCCTGGTTATAAGCTTCCAGATTTTCCTTGACACGCTGCAGGAACCGGCCGCAGATCACCCCATCCAGAATACGGTGGTCAAGGGACAGGCATAGATTGACCATGGAACGAACGGCGATCATGTCCTGAATAACGACCGGCTTCTTTACGATCGACTCGAAGGTTAGAATCGCAGCTTGCGGATAGTTGATAATCGGATAGGAAAGAATCGATCCGAACGAACCGGTGTTGTTGACCGTGAACGTGCCGCCTTCCAAATCGTTAAGCGTCAGCTTGCCGGTTCTTCCCTTCCGGGTCAGCTCGTCGATTTCCCGGGCAAGGCCGGCAATATTTTTTTGATCAGCCTTCTTGATGACAGGCGTAACCACGAAATCCTCAGTGCCTACGGCAAGGGAAATATTGATATCCCGTTTGACGATGATTTTATCGACGGCCCAAACCGAGTTTATGATCGGATAATCCTTAATGGCGCTCACAACCGCTTTAAGCAGGAACGCGAGATAAGTCAAGTTGATGCCTTCCTGCTTCATAAATTCATCCTTGACCTTGTTGCGCAGCAGCACCAGGTTCGTGACATCCGCTTCGATCATCGTCCATGCATGAGGAATTTCCGTCACGCTTTGACGCATTCGGCTCGCGATGGTGTTGCGGATCGGCGTCACGTCGATCAAATATTCTCCGCGGCCTTCCAGAGAATGTCCTTCCACCTCGATCTTCGGTAATGGCGGATTCTCCGACAAATGAATGCCAGTCGAGCGGACAGGCACCTTCGGAGGCTCGGGAATAAATACCCCCTCGACTGCGGCTGCGGCAGCTGCGGCCTTATTCGCTTCGGCTGCCGGCATGACAGATCCCGGGACGGCTGCACGCCCGGAAGCAATGAATGCTTCAACGTCCTTGCGGGTAATACGGCCGCCCAACCCCGTTCCCTGCACATCGCCAAGAGAGATACCGTGCTCGACCGCCAGCTTCAGCACCGCCGGAGAGAAACGGCCGCCCAACCCCGGATTTTGGGCTTCCGCCGCCGGACGTGATAAAGTGCCCGGCTGTTCCGTTTGTGCCGCGCCGTTTGCTGCGGCGCCGTCCGCCGCCTGCTGTGGCTCCTCAATGATACAGATCGCTTCTCCCACCGCCGCCGTGGCCCCGTCTTCCACCAAAAGCCGAACGAGCCTGCCTTCAATGGGCGAAGGCATCTCTACCGTTACCTTGTCCGTAATCAGCTCGCAAAGCACATCATATTGCGCTATGTAATCCCCGGGCTGCCTAAGCCATTTGCCGATCGTCGCCGACACCAGACTCTCTGCCAAATGGGGAACGGTAACTTCAGTCCCCTTCATGTTCTCCTTCATGCTGCATAACCTCCTATGAAAACGCCGGCCTGGAGGACGGCTAAATACGTCAGCTTCAAAGGGCTCGCTGCCTGCCTTAGAACAATGCCAGCTTCCGCATGGCTTCCATGATTTTATCCGTATTCAAGAGGAAAAATTTCTCCATCGGAGGATTCATCCCTACAGCCGGCACATCGGGCGCGCACAGCCGCATGATCGGCGCATCGAGCTCGAACAGAAGCTCTTCCGCGATGATCGCGGAAACCTCCGCGCCGACTCCGCCGGTTTTGTTGTCTTCATGAATAATTAATACCTTGCCGGTTTTGCTTGCTGCTTTCAGAATCGCTTCTTTATCAAGCGGTTGAAGGGTGCGCAAATCCAGAATATGCGCACTGATGCCTTCCTTGTCCAGCTCTTCCGCCGCTCTCATCGCATATTGCACGGTCAGTCCGTAGGAAATCACCGTAATATCGGTGCCTTCCCGTTTCACGTCGGCCTTGCCGATCGGTACGATATAATCGTCTTCCGGCACCTCGCCCGTGATTCCCAGGTAGCATTTTTTATGCTCGAAATAGAGAACCGGATCAGTATCACGAATCGCCGCTTTGAGCAATCCTTTGGCATCATAAGGGGTAGACGGGGCAACGATCTTCAATCCGGGAATGCCGAAAAATACGGACTCCGGACACTGCGAATGGTAAAGGGCCCCACCCCCTGTCGCTCCGTAAGGCGCGCGTATGACGATCGGACAGTTCCAATCGTTGTTGGAGCGGTAGCGGATCAAAGCCGCCTCGCTGATGATCTGGTTCGTAGCAGGAAAAATAAAGTCCGCATACTGCATCTCGGCTACAGGCTTCATGCCGTACATCGCCGCGCCAATCGCCACTCCTGCAATGGCCGATTCCGCCAGCGGCGTGTCCATTACGCGTTCTTCCCCGAACTGGTCGCGCAGCCCTTTGGTCGCATTCATGACGCCGCCCTTGCCGACATCCTCGCCGAGAACGAACACATCTTCATCCCGTTCCATTTCTTCTTTCATTGCCGTACGAATGGCTTCCAAATAGGTTATGACGGCCACGATGATTATACCTCCCCTGAATCGGCATACACATGCCGCAGCGTATCTTCCGGTTTCGGAAACGGCGCTTGCTCGGCGTAATTCGTCGCCTCGGTCAGTTCCGCTTTGATTTGCTCCATCAGTTCGGCATCCCGTTCTTCGCTCCATACACCGCATTCGATCATATACCGCCTGAATCCAATGAGACCGTCTTTGGCACGATTCTCCTCGACTTCTTCCTTGGTCCGGTAAAGCAGATCGTTATCGGAAGTAGAATGCGGCGGGATGCGGTACATGACCGCTTCAATCAATGTCGGCCCTTCACCGCGAATGGCCCGCTCGCGTGCTTCCCTGACCACGCGGTACACCTCCAGCGGATCCCGGCCGTCTACCTTGATACCTGGAAATCCGTAGCCGACAGCCCGTTCCGCAATGCTTCCGGCCGTCTGTTTGTGAAGCGGGGTCGAAATCGCATATTGATTGTTTTCGCACATGAAAATAACCGGCAGCTTATGTACGCCTGCAAAATTGCAGCCTTCATGAAAATCGCCCTGGTTGCTGGAACCGTCTCCGAATGTCACGAACGATACGAAGTTTTGACGCTTCATCTTTGAAGCCAGCGCAAAGCCTACGGCATGCGGCACCTGCGTCGTTACCGGACTTGACCCCGTGACGATGTTCAGCTTCTTATGGCTGAAATGCCCCGGCATTTGCCGGCCGCCGCTGTTCGGATCTTCAGCCTTGGCGAAGACCGAAAGCATAAGCTCCCTGAGCGTCATTCCGATGGTTAGAACGAATCCGTAATCGCGATAGTAAGGGAGGAAATAATCTTTTCCCTTTTGCAGCGCGAATGCGGCAGCCACCTGCGCCGTTTCCTGTCCGATGCCGGATACGTGAAACGCAATTTTCCCGGAACGCTGCAAAACAAACCCTCTCTCGTCGAACATTCGGGCCTTCAGCATATATGTGTACATCTCAATGATTTGATCGTCGCTCAAACCAAGCTGCCGATGTTTGGTTATTTGTCCGATGGACATGGGGCAGACGCCTCCTTATCATCATCACCTAATATTATTACCAGGTGCTAGTACTTGACACTATATATATTATAAACCGTTTGGTTTATGAACACAATTTCAATATTTCAAGTACGATTAAACGACAATAGCCTTCCCGTCAACGGCCAGCATGGCGTCGCCCAATATTTCGGACAAGGTCGGATGCGGATGAATCGTTTGTCCGACTTCCCAAGGCGTCGCCTCAAGCAGTTGCGCCAGCGCCGCTTCCGAAATCAGATCGGTTACATGAGGACCGATCATGTGCACACCCAGTATATCATTTGTTGCAGAGTCGGCAATCACCTTCACAAAACCGTCGCTTTCTCCGTAAACGAGCGCCTTGCCAAGGGCCTTAAAGTGCACCTTGGAGGTCTTGATTTGATGACCGCGTTCTATCGCCTGCCGCTCGGTAAGTCCGACGCTCGCCGTTTCCGGACGCGAGTACACGCAGCGTGCAATCTGGTGGGAAGCGTAATGATGGACTGTATGCCCGCATATATGCTCAGCCGCGGCGATGCCTTCGTGGCCCGCCGCATGAGCCAGCTGCAAGCCGCCGACGCAGTCCCCCACCGCATAAATGTGCAGCTCCGCCGTCTGCATCACGTCGTTGACACGAATATAGCCGCCTTCAACTTTGACGTCGGTATTCTCCAGGCCGATCCCTTCGACGTTGGCCTGACGTCCCACGCACACGAGTGCGATCTCCGCTTCCAGCATATGCCGCGCTTCCTTGTGCTCAACGGCGAGCTGTACTCCGGAATCGCTCTTCTGCAGCGTATCGGCCAGTACCTTGGCGCCGGTCCTTACGGTTACTCCCCGTTTCTTAAGCAGACGTTCAAGCTCGCGCGATACCTCCTCGTCTTCTCCCGGAAGGAGCCTCGGCGCATATTCCACAACCGTAACCTGAACGCCGAAATCGCTGAGCATGGATGCCCATTCCACTCCGATCACGCCTCCGCCGATAATCACAGCCGACGCCGGAAGCTTCTCCAGACGAAGGGCATCGTCACTGTTCAGCACGCGAACCCCGTCCGTATCCAAACCCGGAAGACTCCGCGGGCGCGAACCTGTGGCAATAATCAGCTTCTCCGGCACCAGCGTCAGGATTTCCCCGTCCTCCTGCTCCACCGATACACTGCCGCTGCGCGGCGAGAAAATAGAAGGGCCGATGATTCTGCCTATTCCTGAATATACGGTAATTTTATTTTTTTTCATTAAATATTGAAGTCCGTTATGCAGCTGTTCAACGATCCCGTTTTTGCGGGAGATCACTTTTCCGAAATCGACCCGGACTCCGTCGGCCTCAATCCCGAATCGCTCACTTTCCTTCATCGCTGCATACACTTCCGCGCTCCTTAAAAGCGCCTTGCTCGGAATACAGCCGCGGTGAAGACAGGTTCCGCCCAGCTTGTCCCGTTCGACGATGGCCACATTCTTTCCAAGCTGAGCAGCGCGAATCGCTGCCGAATAACCACCGATGCCTCCGCCAAGGACTACGATATCAAAAGCATGCGTCGTCATTATATTCCCTCCGAAACTATGATTCTTCTATTTTAACCATATTCGTCTCAAGAAATATAGTCCAATTTGTGAAAAGGCATGAAATGTTCTTGAAGTTATGGTAACGTTAATGACATAGAACGTTTTATCGGAAAAAGAAGGAGCCGCACATGAAAGTCACCTTATACCGATTTATCGCCATGCTGCTGTTGGTCATTCCGGGCCTGATGGCGACCTACGGATTTCTGGCCATGAAGGATGCCTGGTTCGCCCAATTCGATCAAACGGCTGCCGATCCGGGAATTCTCTGGGGCAAGATGATTCTCGGGTTGATTTTATTCGGAGTGGGGGTCGCCTTTATCGGAGGATGGATTTTTTTTCGCGACCGCAAGCACAATTATGTCGCCCCCAGATTTCGGGAAAAACGTAAAAAGGGATAGCCGTACAAGGCTGTCCCTTCATTCGTTATACCCGTTCCCGTCCGGCGCCGTCCAGCCAGCGCAAAAACCGGTTTGTCTCAATCAAGCTGCTTAAAGAGCGGCGCCACGTTAACATATGCAAGGCGACGAACACAGCAAGGGCAGCCCCTTGAAAGAGCTCCGGCGTCAGTCTTACGATGCCGATGCCAAGCGCAAAGCCGAGCAGATTGGCGCCGGTATCGCCAAGCATGATCCGCCCCTTCAAGTCAAGCGGAGCAAGCAGCAGCGCGCCGACAAGGACCGGCGCCAGATTATGCCACAGCTGCGCCCCTCCCGGGGCTGCATCTGTTGCCATAAGAAAGCTGCTCCAGCCGATCATCCCCATGAAAAAGAAAAACATTTTCAACGCCCTGCCGGGACGGACATCAAACAAGTTAACGCCGTTCGTTGCGAGGAGCACGAGCAGGAGCTGGCGCGGCAGGTCCCACAAGCTGTCTTGGTCCGGCAGCAGAACAAGAAGACCGGCCAGGCCGGCCGCCGCGGCTTTCAGGATTCCGGTCGTGATGCTGCGTTCTCTCTTCCACGCCAGCCAGTGGCCGCGTATGCCTTTGGTTCGCTTATCGCCCTTCACATCGTCTAAAAAACCCGCAAAGCAAATGATGCTCAGGGAGAGCACCCATACCGCATCCGGATTCCAAATGCCGGTGAAATTGTCTATGACAAAACTGGCCAGAAGAAGAAGCCAGATGAGCAGCCCCCCGGCTGTAGGAATGGAGTCCCCGGTATAGTTGCGTTCGGTAATCCCGTGCTCCTGCAAAAACCGCAAGCTGCCGGGCATAAGCAGACGGCCGATAGCTAACAGTGCCGTTACGGGCAAAATCCACTCCAGGACAAAACCAGTCAACATACCGGTTTCCTCCAGCATTCCCATAACGCGAGACCGACGGCAACGAACTGTTTGCCGCGGTGCACAAAGCCGCCCCAATCCCTTCCTGTTTCCCTATGGCCAAAAGGCACAGCGAGCTCCATCACACGATAACCGAGCTTGACGGTATCGATCAGCATGCCTACTTCTACCCCAAATCCGGTGTAAACACGTCCACAGCGCTTCCATACTTCCGCCCTTACCGCGCGCTGACCCGATAACGGGGCTAACGATGAATAACCGCTTAAAGCTTTCACTCCGCGCGATGCGAGACCTTTTACCAGTCCGAAGCCTGCAGGCTTGTTGACCTGCGGAAGACGTGCAACCGTCAAGTCGGCCTGATTTTGGACTAACGGTTCCAACAATACGGGAAAGCAGGCTGCGGTTTCTCCCAAATCCGCATCCAGAAATACAAAAATTTCTCCCCCGGCAGCCCGGCAGCCCGCTGACATCGCAGCCGCCTTCCCTCTGTTAACCGGAAAACCGATAACCAGATCCGCCCACGGATAAGCAGCCGCTCTAGTGTCATCATCACTTCCGTCATCGACGACAATAAGCTGAAACTTAAGCGCGCGGGGCTTCGCCCCTTCTATTGTTGATATGACCCGGTCCACCGCCTTCAGCGTTGCGGGAAGACGTTCCGCTCCATTCCAAACGGGAATAATGACGGATACAAGTGTCGTCACATTCGCCCCTCCTTGTAAATCTAGAACCAGGATCGAACAAAAGATTGCCAAGCCCTGCCGATTCTGAGCGGTTTCATTGTCTCGCCGTTCGGGTACAGCCGGCTGATTCCCCTGGCGTCAATCAGCTTGCTGCCTACCTTCATGCGTACAAGCCAAGTGCTTCCCATGCCTTTACGGCCTTTCTCAAGAAAATCCTGCATATGGCTGTGCAGGCCGACGGCAACGATTTGTTCGCATCCCCCGTCATAAGCCAGCAACAGCGCAGCGTCCTCACTGGTCCCGCCGCTTGGCAAAAGCACTCCCGACAAATGCAGCCTGTGCAGCCGTTCCAAGCCTGGAGCTGTTCCGTCGATGTAGCTATGTACGATAAGCTCGGCACCGGAGCATAAAGCCCGATCCGTCACGCTATCCATATCCCCGATAATCAGCCGCGGAGCGTACCCGAGCTCAAGCAGCGCGTCAGCTCCGCCATCGACACCGATGAGCACCGGATCCTCTCGCTGTATGTAAGCATGTAAAGCCGCCAGGTCTTCCTTATATCCGTTTCCCCTAACGACGATAAGGGCGTGCTTCCCTTTCAGCTTCGTTCGGAGAGACAGGCAGGTGAGCGGGTCAATCAGCCAATCTTTCTCTTGATTGGCATACCGAAGCGTGTTGTCGATAAATTCCCGGAGCCGAACGGGCTCCGCTTTTCGTGCGGCACGATAAGCCTCCAGCCACATTTGTCTGGTGAATCTTTTGCAGGGAAGGAAGGCATGGCCCAGATCGATGCCGTTCTCGGTTATGACGAGTTCGGGGGTTCCGCTTAAAAGCTCGAAGAATTCCGGAGCCGTTTCCAGCAGCGGCAGCCCTGCATCAAGAAGCAATAAGCCCGCCCGGCTTGCGAAGGTGCCGGTAGTGGTTTTGCCTGTATTAATCACCGCCTTAACCTTGGCAGCGATTAATCCCCGTACCGCCAACTCGTCCAAATCGTCGTGCGCGATAACGGCTATGCTGCCTGGACGAATTCTCTGCAACAGCTGCTTCGTGCTGCGGTCCGCTTCCACTTTTCCTTTCATGGGCCAACGTTCCGGTGTGCCATTCCATTTCATGATCACAATCACCCGTTTTCCGACGAAATAAATTGACGGGTAGGCTTCCCCATAGTCGGCAGATTCTTCGCATGTGACCAGCACCTGTCTTCTAAGCATCCGCCTTGCCGAGGATGTCTGTTTGCTGCATAAGGGTGAAGCCTCCTTCAATATTTCTTTTAACGTTCCCCATGCATCTTTCAAGTATGCAGCAAAAAAACGGCATCCTCTTTCGATACCGTTAGATTTCCATAAACCAATCACCCGACAAATCATTTCGATTTATCGGGTGATGGATTGGATGTGAAGAATATAAACTTTTTAAATGGCAGTAACCAACTATTCCAGTTAATCCTTACCCTTTCAAGAAACCTTATGCTCGATCCGCAGCTTATCCGCCACCATTGCGATGAATTCGCTGTTGGTCGGCTTTGCTTTGGAGATATTGATCGTGTAGCCAAACAAATGGCTAATGCTCTCGATATTGCCGCGCGTCCATGCGACCTCAATCGCGTGGCGAATCGCGCGTTCGACGCGGCTCGGCGTGGTTTTGTATTTCTCGGCAATCGCAGGATACAGCGTTTTGGTGATGGCCCCGAGAATTTCAATATTGTTGTACACCATTGTAATGGCTTCACGCAAATATTGGTATCCTTTGATGTGGGCAGGAACACCGATTTCGTGAATAATCGAGGTAATGTTGGCATCCAGATTTTTCGCTTTTGGCAAATGAACGATATTGGCTTTCGCTTGCATTGAAGATGACATCATCGACATCGTTTGGTTAGGGCCCACCAATTGACGAATGCGGTTCGTCAGAATCTCCATGTCGAAAGGCTTCAAAATGTAATAAGAGGCGCCAAGCTGAACCGCTTTCTGCGTAATATTCTCTTGGCCAAAAGCAGTGAGCATAATAATTTTAGGCTGTGGATTTAAATCCCTTTCACGGAGTTTCTCAAGCACACCCAGACCATCCAAATGCGGCATGATAATATCCAGAATCAGCACATCCGGAACTTTGGGGCTTTGCTCGATTAAACGAATAACATCGTTTCCGTTATAGGCTACACCCGTTACCCTCATATCCTCCTGATCATCGATAAATTCAGATAATAAATTGGTGAATTCACGGTTATCATCCGCTAAAAGAACTTCAATAGTTTGCAACAGAAAGCTCTCCCTTCATTTGCGACAATTACGTTAGCATTATTTACCTAATAATATGATTTCGACACACACTTTAAAATTCCTTCTGTCGAATATTATTTTTGTGGATTTTTTATCAGTTTTATTTTATAATAAATAATTTAATTCATTATTATACATTTTTCGACAAACACTTTATTTTCTATATCTGAATTCGCACCAACTATCCTTTCTTCGTTCAGGTAAAAAAAATGAAGGCGATTTAGCTCGCCTTCATTGCTTTTGTTCCTTCCTGATTTCCCGTTGACCGGAGCATAATGCCTGCATCCTGCAGCATCCATTCGATAAAACAACCATAGCCGCTTGTCGGATCATTAACAAATACATGGGTGACCGCACCAATGACCTTGCCGTTTTGAACGATCGGACTGCCGCTCATGCCTTGAACAATTCCCCCCGTTTTTTCCAGAAGACGGCTGTCGGTAATTTTGATGACCATTCCTTTGGTTGCAGGGTACTCTTGTTTGGCCACATGGATGACTTCAATATCGAATTTCTCGACTTTTTGGCCTCCGATCACGGTATAAATTTGTGCAGGACCTTCTTTGACTTCCTCCGCAAAGGCTACCGGAAGCACCTTATCGCTCAGACTGTGGGAAGGAGCTTCGTACATCTTGCCGAAAATGCCGAATTGCGTGTTTTTCTCAATATTGCCAATTGCCTTGCTTTCTCTGGAAAACTGGGCTCTTTTTTCACCGGGTTCGCCATTTTGGCTTTTGGAGATGGAGGTCACATTGGAATGAACGATCTCTCCATTACCTACCACAATCGGCGTTTGTGTATCCATGTCAGTAATGATATGCCCCAGGGCACCATACACGCCTTGATCCGGGGCATAGAATGTCAGCGTACCGACCCCCGCTGCGGAATCACGAATATACAGTCCCAGCCGGTATGCATTATCCAGCAGATCATAGGCAGGAGTAATTGGAATTTCCAACGTCTGATCACCGCGTAAAATCGTTAAAGAAATGGGTTTTTTACTTTCACCCGCCGCCTTGACAAGCTCAGCTACCTTGCTCACATCGTTTACGGGTTTACCGTCCATTTTGACGATCAAATCTCCAAGCTGGACTTTCGCTTCTTCGCCCGGCGACGTCTTTTTATCCTCCGCAACGGCTACGAGGTGATGACCCACCACCATAATGCCCGCCGACTTCAGTTTTACGCCGATGGTTTGCCCGCCTGGTATGACTTTGAGATCGGGTACGACATTGACCTTTACCGTTTTGAGCGGGATTTTGCCAAACAATTTCAGCTTCATTTCCGCTTGTCCGGCTTTGTAGGATTGTAAAGAAATAGGATGATGAAGATCCACTTGAAATGAGTGCTCGGCGGTTCCGTTCACTTTTAATATTTCCGGATGATTAATGGTCAACTGTGCATTCACCGGCATGGATAGCTGTAAATGGGCTTGTTGTCCGGTAAAAAGTCGAAGCTCCTCGGGGAATGAGGCAAAGCTGCGGAATGGGGTGGTTAAGCTCCCCCAACAAACGAAGAGGACGAGCAGTAATCCAATCAATCTTTTTCTCTGGTTGGAACTCAATTCGCTCACGCTCCCTTGCTTCCTCTGCATAGCGGCATCTTATCCTGTACACCAACATGATTCAAATACCGCTGATGTGTACCTTTAAGGTAACCCCCGCCCATTTCTTTTATAACACCAAAATGGTGCCACCCCCGTTAGACCATCCTTGCCTTTTTATCATTTGCCAAGGCAAGCATTTCCTGTGCGTGCTGGAGCGTCTTCTCCGTGACCTCTACTCCGCCCAGCATCCGCGCCAGTTCATGAATCCTCTCGTCAGTACCCAGGTCGTCTACATTCGTATATGTCCGGTCGCCATCCGTTGTTTTGTGTATACGGTAATGCGCGTCCGCCATACAGGCCACCTGCGGCAAATGGGTGATCGAGAACACTTGACAGCTCTGCGACAGCTTGGACATTTTCTCAGCAATCGCCTGAGCCGCTCGTCCGCTTACCCCGGTATCCACCTCATCAAAGACGAGAACCGGTATCCGGTCCACCCGGGCAAATATCGATTTCAACGCCAGCATGACCCTCGATATTTCACCGCCGGAAGCGATTTTGCTTAAAGAGCGAAGCGGCTCTCCGGGATTCGCCGAAATCAGAAATTCGACTTGATCGGCACCGTCTCTTGTCAGCTTCCTCCCTTCCACCGGTGCGAAATGCACTTGAAACTGCGTCCTCTCCATATGAAGCTCACGCAGCTCCGCTACAATCTCCGCCGAAAGGCGATCAGCTACGCTTTTTCTTAGGCCGGTCAAATCGTCCGCCAACCGCTGAAGGGCCGCAAATGCCGCTTGTTCCTGCTTTTCCAGCTGCATTAGCTTCTCATCTTTATTCTCGATGAGATCCAGCTCATGCGCAATTTTATCCCCATAAGCCAAAATGTCGGATACGGTATCTCCATATTTTCTCCTAAGAGACGATATTGTATCCAGTCTTTGTTCGATAAAATCAAGACGAGACGGGTTGAATTCCACCTCGTCCCGGTAATCCCTGATTTGATAGGCCGCATCCTCAAGCTGATAATAGGAACTCTGTACCTGTTCGGCAATAGACTGAAGCTTAGCCGGGTCCAGCCCGGCAATATCCTGAAGCTTCTGCATGGCGCGGCGCACCGAGTCAAGCCCTTTGCCTCCGCCATAGAGAAGATCATAAGCGTCGGCCGCGTTCGAATACAGTTTCTCCGCGTTTCCCAGCTTTTGTTTTTCCTCTGCCAATGCCTCATCCTCACCCGGTTTTAATTGGGCGGCTCGGATTTCCTCAACCTGAAAACGGTACAAGTCCATCATCTGCAAATTTTGCTTGCTCGTATCCTGCAGCTCTCTCACTTGCTTGCGTATGGTTTGATAAGCATCATAAGCTTCTTGATAGGCCCGTCTGGCAGGGGCAATCTCCGCTTCTCCGAACAGATCGAGCCAGCGGAGATGCTCCTCCACCTTAAACAAGGACTGATGCTCATGCTGCCCGTGAATGTTCACGAGCCATTCGCCGACTTCCTTCAGCATGGCCAGATTGACGAGCTGTCCGTTAATGCGGCTTGTGCTTTTGCCTTGCGCCGTAATTTCTCTGCGTATGATAAGATGCTCTTCCGGGTCCGCTTCTATTCCCAACCGCTCCAGAACGGCCCACACCGGATGGCCGGGCTCTATTCCGAACATCGCCTCAATAGTAGCTTTGTCGCTCCCGTAGCGCACCAGATCGGAAGAGCTTCTGCCGCCTGCAATCAGGCTCAGCGCATCGATAATAATCGACTTCCCCGCTCCCGTCTCCCCTGTCAAAACATGAAAACCGTTTTTGCAGTGCAATTCAACATGTTCTATCACCGCCAGATGGCGGATGGACATTTCCAGCAGCATGGTTCACACCTCTTTTGGCTTCATCCGAGCATTCCAAGAATTTGATTTACCACATGCGCGCTTTGGTCTTTCGTACGGCATATAATCAGAATGGTATCGTCGCCGCAGATCGTTCCCATAATCTCGTTCCATTCCAGGCTGTCAATGAGAGCTCCAATGGCATTGGCTGTGCCCGGCAAGCTCTTTAGCACCACCAGATTTTCGGTATGATCGATATGTACAAAATGATCGTTGAGCGCCCTGCGAAGCCGCTGCATCGGATTATAACGCTGATCGGCAGGCACCGAATACTTGTATCTCCCGTCATCGAGAGGAACTTTCATTAAATGCAATTCCTTAATGTCCCGGGAAATCGTTGCTTGCGTTACGTGAAACCCGGCGGTTCGAAGCTGCTCCACCAGCTCATCCTGGGTTTCAATCTCGTTATTTGTAACGATTTCACGGATCTTGATATGTCGTTGGGCTTTCATGGTATCCTCCCTGCTGCGTATATTATTCATCGTACAGCTGCACAGCGAACACAAAGCAATGAACCTTCCGCTGTGGCAAGTCCACATATAATACACCGGCCGTGTTCGGATACACAAGCTGGTACACCAGCAGCCGTTCGCGTATCGAGCTTCCCGTCCACTCCACCGGCTTCCGGTCCTTAGCCAGCTTGACCGTATAGTACAGGCCATTCTTCGAAGCCATATAATCTATAAACAATCGGCTGTGCAGCATTTCCCCGTCGTTTACTGAGATTTCAATGGGAATGCGCTTTTTGCCGCTTATGACTTCATAACCGTTCTCTTCCAGCAAACGCGTCGCATCGTCATCAGGCAATTCCTCATCAATCAGAAAATCGAAAGGCGAAGCATTATCCACAGTCTCCCGCATTTTGCCCCGTATATAATAGAAAGCCCATATGGCGAGCACTGCTATGATCAGCACAACGACCGTTCCGTCACCCTTTTGCATGGAATCACCTCGAAATTACTATTCGAGAATCCGCCTTCATAATCCTCTAAAAAGGCAAAAAACTCATCCATTAAGATGAGCTCTGCATGCTTTGCGACTCTTCAACAACCTCGCGGATGCGCTGTTCCAATTCGGAACCGGACCATCCGGGCTCGTCCGTATGGGTTTGGGTCAAATACGCTAAAAACTCGATATTTCCTTCTCCTCCCTTAATCGGGGAGAAAGTAATACCCTTCACAGCAAATCCAATTTCCTGTGCAAACTGAAGAACCGTTTGCAGCACTTCCCGGTGTGTTTCCGGCTCCCTTACCACTCCGGATTTGCCTACCTTCTCTCTGCCTGCCTCAAACTGCGGCTTCACCAATGCAACCACTTGACCCGAAGGGGCAAGCAGTTTTTTTAGCGGTGGCAAAATAAGCTTTAGGGAAATGAACGACACATCGATGCTGGCAAAGGCGGGCACCGGTCCCTTTAAATCCTCCGGCTGTATGTAACGGAAATTCGTCCGTTCCATTACGCTGACGCGCGGGTCTTTGCGAAGCGACCAATCCAATTGATTGTAGCCCACATCGACGGCATATACGTGAGCTGCGCCATGCTGAAGCGCACAGTCCGTAAAGCCGCCGGTAGACGCGCCAATATCCAGCACAGTGATACCCTGAAGATTAATATTGAAAGTCTGAAGCGCTTTTTCCAGCTTCAATCCGCCGCGGCTTACGTAAGGATGCACCGCCCCTTTGACGACAATTCTGGATGAGCGCGGGATTTTCGTGCCGGCTTTATCCACCGGCTCATCCTCCACAAGCACCAGGCCGGCCATAATCGCCGCTTTCGCTTTTTCTCTTGTTTCAAACAAACCGCGCTCGACCAGCAGGAGGTCGAGCCGTTCTTTATCCGCTTTGTCTGCTGCCATGAATAGCTCCTTACATCTTACGCCCGCTGTTTTTTGCGCGGGACGAGCGATTGCAGCTCGGTTATCAGCCGTTCTGCCGTCAATCCCACTTCTTGACGCTGTTCCTTCACAGAGCCATGCTCCACGAAATAATCGGGAACGCCGATCAGCTTTATCCGCATGCCGTATATATTATTCAGAGAATAATACTCAAGCACGCCGCTTCCGAAACCGCCCATTTGGGCGCCTTCCTCGAGCGTGACGACCGGGATATCTTCCTTCGCGAGCTGCATCAGCACAGCTTCGTCCATCGGCTTGATAAACCGGGCATTGACGACCCGAACCTGAATACCTTCCTTGGCAAGCTGCTCTGCCGCTTCAAGCGCAAGCGGAATCATCGGTCCGACGGCCAAAATCGCTGCATCCTTTCCCTGCCGCAAAACTTCCCACGTGCCGATCGGAATCGGACTCACAGGCTCATCCGTGGATACGCCCAAGCCGTTAACCCGCGGGTAGCGTACGGCAATCGGCCCGTCATCATAATCAATCGCCGTTTTCATCATGTGCCGCAGCTCGTTCTCGTCCTTCGGCATCATCAGGACCATATTCGGAATGCTGCGCAGGTAGGCGATATCATAAACCCCCTGATGGGTTTCTCCATCCGGCCCAACGAAACCCGCGCGGTCAATCGCAAAGACGACATTCAGGTTTGCCCGGCAAATGTCGTGCACAACCTGGTCATAGGCCCGCTGCAGGAAGGTGGAGTAAACCGCAAATACCGGCTTCAAGCCAAGGCTGGCCAAGCCTGCCGAGAAGGTGGCTGCATGCTGCTCCGCAATGCCGACATCGTACATGCGGTCCGGAAATAATTTGGCAAACTCAAGCAGACCCGAGCCTCCCGGCATGGCCGGCGTAATCGCTACGATTCGCTTGTCTTGACTCGCAAGCTCGATCAAGGTTTTGCCGAACACTTCTGTATACATAGGCGGCCCGACGGATTTGAGCACTTGACCGGATTCAATCTTGTACGGAGTAATCCCGTGCCATTTGTGCGAATCCGCTTCGGCAGGAGAGTATCCCTTCCCCTTGAGCGTAATGACGTGAACGAGTACGGGGCCGTTTACTTTGTCCGCTTGCTTCAAGGCTTCCAAGAGCAGCGGCAGATTATGGCCGTCCACCGGTCCAAGGTACGTAAAGCCGAGCTCCTCAAACCATACCCCCGGAACGACTAAATATTTGAAGGAATCCTTTAAACGTTCCGCCGTTTTGGCCAGAGTCCCGCCAATCGCCGGAATTTTTTTGATCAAATGCTCGAATTCTTCCTTGGCTTTAACATAATGACGGTCTGAACGGATGCGCCCCAAATAGTTATGCAGCGCGCCGACATTCGGGGCGATGGACATTTCATTATCGTTCAGAATGACCATCAGCTTTCTTTTCTCGTGCCCGATATGGTTCAGCGCTTCTAACGCCATCCCTCCGGTAAGAGCGCCGTCGCCGATGATCGTAATGACGCGATTCGATTCCCCGTTAAGATCGCGGGCTACCGCCATCCCCATCGCAGCGGATAAGGACGTACTGCTGTGACCGGCTTCCCATACGTCATGCTCACTCTCGGAACGCTTCACAAAACCGCAAAGGCCCTTGTATTTACGCAGCGTATCGAATTTATCCTTGCGTCCAGTCAATATTTTGTGAACGTAGGATTGATGCCCCACATCGAAAATGAATTTATCTTTCGGACTATCAAACAAATAGTGCAGAGCAATCGTTAACTCGACAACACCAAGGTTGGGCGCGAGGTGACCGCCGGTAGCCGAAAGCTTTTCGATCAGAAACTTTCTTGTTTCCGCTGCCACTTGCTCCAGCTGTTCTACTGTAAGACCCTTCAGGTCCTCAGGCTGATGAATTTGATTGAGCAGCACGCTTGTTCCCCGCTTTCCATGGTAAAATAGTCAATCCAATGCCGAGACGTTGCCTTGATATCATGAAGTATAGCACAGGAGAAGTCCCGTGCTCAAATCAATCATGTTCAATTAATGATCCCGCTTCATCAAGAAATCGGCAAGCTGCAAAAGCCTCTCAGGCTTTGGAAACCCCGCTTGTACAATCGATTGCTTGGCTTTTCGGGTCAGTTCCTCCACCTTGGCTTCGGAGGCTTCGATCCCGATAAAATAAGGGTAGGTTACTTTCTGCTGTTTCACATCGCTCTGTACCGGTTTACCCAGCTTCTGTTCGTCCCCGATCAAATCCAGAATATCGTCCTGAATTTGAAAAGCGAGGCCGATGCAGGTGCCGAAATGCTCGAGCGCAGCCAGCTGTTTATCGCTTGCGCCGGCGATTCGACCGCCTGCTTTTAAGGAAAATACGATCAAATCGCTTGTTTTATGCAAATGGATATATTCCAGCTCTTCCAGCCGGGTGACCCCCTGCTCTCCCAGCATGTCCGCAGCTTGACCGCCCACCATGCCCGGAGCGCCAGCCAGACGTGAAAGATCTTCTACGATATCCGCAATCGTTTCTCCCGAAATTCCATGCTTTCTTGCCGATTGAACAATCATGTAAAAGGCATGGGTCAGCAGGGCGTCACCGGCAAGAATGGCCATCGCTTCGCCAAACACTTTATGATTCGTCAGTTTGCCGCGGCGGTAATCGTCATCATCCATTGCCGGCAAATCGTCGTGAATCAGAGAATACGTGTGAATCATCTCAACGGCCAAAGCCGCCGGCATGGCGGCAGTCGAATCGGCGTCAAGCGCTTCCGCTGCCGCGAGCACAAGAATTGGACGAAGCCGCTTGCCCCCGGCCATCAAGGAATACATCATCGCTTCGCGCAAAGGAGCAGGGATGCTCCACTGGGGAGGAATCGATGTCTTCAGCTCTTGCTCGATAAGCAGTACTTTTTCTTTAATATACGTGTCTATCCCGTTTAGCGGTTCAATCATCGGGTATCCCCTTTATCGCCTTCGTCCGCTTGAAACGGCTTTTTGACCATGCCGCCATCTTGCTCAAGCAGGACCTCGATTTTCCTTTCCACCTGTTCCAGCTTGCTGCTGCACAATTGCGACAGCTTCATCCCTTCCTGGAACAGCTCGATCGCTTGCTCCAGCGGAACGTCTCCGCTCTCCAGCTGTGCCACAATGCGCTCAAGCTGATCCATGGCTTGCTCAAAGCTAGGCATCGCTTCCTGATTTGTCATCGACTTTCTCCTCCATTGACCAAACATGACAATCGATACGGCCGTCCTTCAGCCTAAGCTTCAAAATATCACCGATTTGGACCTGGTCTATCGATTTAATCAAATGCTTTTCCTTCTCATCATACACTAAACTGTAGCCGCGCTGCATGATTTTCAAAGGGCTGAGCGCGTCGAGCTGACGAATGCCGGCCATCAGTTCCTGCTGCTTTCCCTTCAGCACACCCTGCATGGCCTGCCGCAGCTGCCGGGTTGAGGAATCCAGGCGCTTGCGCGTATAAACGATTTGCTCCTTCGGATTGAAAGATGCCAGCCGGCGTTCGGAACGCATCAGACGTTCCCCCGATTTCGTCACCCGGCTGCGGATCTTGTAGCCGAGCTGCTCCCGAACCCGGTCGAGCCTCTCTGCCGGCTGCTGCAGCAGCTGCCGTCTGGGGTTCGTCAAATAGGGCGAACGCTGCAGTCGCTTAAGCTTTTCTTTGCTGCGTTCGAGCTGTTTGGCCAGCCCCCCGTAAAGCTGCTGCTTATAAAAGCCGATCTGCTGCATGAGTTCCAAATGATGCGGCACGGCAAGCTCGGCAGCGGCCGTGGGTGTCGCCGCCCGCAGGTCGGCTGCAAAGTCGGCGATCGTGAAGTCGGTCTCATGCCCTACGGCAGAGATGACCGGCAGCACCGAGGCATGGATGGCCCGCGCAACGATTTCCTCATTAAATGCCCATAGCTCCTCCAGGGACCCCCCACCGCGGCCGACAATCAAAACATCCACTTCGTTCATTTCATTCATGTCCCGGATGGCTTTCACGATCGATGGGGCCGCCTGCTTTCCCTGGACCAATACAGGATATAAGAGAACAGGCACGGACGGATGGCGGCGCTGCAGCGTGGTGATAATGTCGCGAACCGCTGCTCCGGTTGGAGACGTGATGACACCGATCGCCTTCGGAAATCGGGGGATAGGCTTCTTTGCGGCCGGAGCGAACAACCCTTCGGCTTCCAGCTTTTTCTTCAGCTGCTCGAAAGCCATAAACAGGCTGCCGATCCCGTCCGGCTGCATTTGCGTAACGTAAAACTGATACTGCCCGTCCCGTTCGTAAACCGAGATGTTTCCGCAGGCAAGCACTTTGGCGCCTTCCCTCGGAATAAAAGCAAGCTTCTGATTATACGAAGCGAACATAATACATTTTAACCGGCTGTCTGCATCCTTTAGCGAAAAATACATATGCCCGCTGGTATGATGCGTAAAGTTGGAGATTTCTCCCCTGACCCATACGTTCTGCAGACGGTCATTCCCCTCAAGCAACATTTTGACAAGCCGGTTCAAATCCTTGATGGAATAAACTTGTTTATCCTTCATAACGGATCACAAAGCGGCATGCGCGCCTGCCGCCCGCTGTGCCGCTTCAAGCGTATTGCGAAGAAGAATGGTAATCGTCATCGGCCCGACGCATCCCGGAACAGGCGTCACGTAGCTTGCCGTATCCAGCACATCGTCAAAATCAACGTCTCCCGCCAGCTTTCCGTTGTCGAGCCGGTTAATGCCCACGTCGATCACGACAGCGCCCGGTTTGATATGGCTGCGGTTGATCATTTTGGCTTTGCCGACCGCCGCCACAAGGATATCCGCCTGACGTGTAATCTCCTCCAAATTCTTTGTGCGCGAATGGCAAAGGGTGACGGTTGCGTTCTCCCTGAGCAGAAGGATCGCCATCGGCTTGCCGACGATATTGCTCCGGCCTACAACGACAGCATGCTTGCCGGCGATATCTACGCCGATCTTCTTCAAAATCTCGATGACGCCTGCAGGCGTACAAGGAGCCGGTCCTTCTTTACCGATCATCAGGTTGCCGACATTGACCGGATGAAAGCAGTCGACGTCCTTCTCCACTGCGATCGCTTCCACTACACGTTCTTCCGAAATGTGCTTCGGCAAAGGCGATTGTACAAGGATACCGTGAATAGCGGAATCCTCGTTCAGTCTGGCAATCAAAGCGAGCACTTCCGCCTCAGGCGTTTGTTCGGCAAGCTTGTACATCTCGGAGTGCATTCCCGCTTCTTCGCAGGCTTTCGCTTTATTGCGGACGTACACGTGCGATGCCGGATCGTCTCCAACGATGACCACGGCCAGCCCCGGGCGAACGCCCTGCTGTACAAGCCGTTCAACCTGCTCTTTGATTTGCGCGCGATAAGCGCTCACGATCTCTTTACCATTAATTACTTGTGCGGACATGTAAGCCGTTCCCCTTTCCATTTTTCAGACCTTCGGCGTCTGTTCCCGAAGCTTCTCCAAATCCTT
The DNA here is from genome assembly GCF_900099895.1 of Paenibacillus naphthalenovorans. Lineage (GTDB taxonomy): Bacteria > Bacillota > Bacilli > Paenibacillales > NBRC-103111 > Paenibacillus_G > Paenibacillus_G naphthalenovorans. The sequence continues at coordinate 69,468 of NZ_FNDY01000001.1, read as the reverse complement.
GATCATCTTACCGAGCACGCCATTGACGAATTTCCCCGATTCCTCCGTCCCGAAATTCTTGGCCATCTCGATTGCCTCGTTCACGACTACCTTCGGCGGCACGTCTTCCTTGTAAATCATTTCGTACGCGGCGAGCCTCAATATTTCACGATCAACCCTGGACAGCCTGTCCATTTGCCAGCCTTTTAAATAATCCGACAGCAAGCTGTCGATTTGCTGCTTATGCTGTGTGGTGCCTTCCACAAGCTCCTGCACTTCCGCCGGCGATATTTGATCGCGCTCCCGTGTCAGCTGCGCTTCATCTTCTCCTCTTGCCTCTTCAACGACATGAGCGATGGCGTCACCGGATGTGACTTCGTTCATCTCGATTTGATACAGACTTTGCAGCGCAAGCTCCCTTGCCAATCTTCGTCTCATTAACCAATAAAACCTCCTGTTGGTCACTTAAAGGATCATTAAAAAAATCCTCAGGCTATCCCAAGGATTTTAGCGGAACAATCTCCATTTGTCCATTAGCCAGCGCCAAGTGTCTTCTATGGGAAATACCGGCTCGTTCCGGTCCAGCTTTTTCCCTATATAATAACCAGTATATACGATCAAGACAAAGATTAACATACGCCACAAGCCAAAGAACAAATATATCATCCCCAAGACGCCTCCGGCAAGGACGCCAAAGGTTTTGCCCCTGTGCTTTTCCCGCAGCTGTTCCCATATTTGCATCCACATCCGGGAAGCTCACCTCTATTCCACTCGACTTTTGAAGGTGGGGGACGATTGCTGGATATTCGCTACAAACACAGTCACATGTGCAACCGGAATACCCGTAATGTCTTCAATGTGATTCTTGACATTGCCCTGAATCTCTTCCGTCAGCGCCGGAATGGAGCTTTCGCCGTCAACAATGACGCGGATCACAAACTCAAGCCCCGCTTGATTGACTTTGACACGCGAACGCAAATCCTTCACGCCCCGGGTGCGGCCCGCCGCTTTAAGCGCCAGATTCTCCACCGTATCGAGCGATATGCGGATATCCCCGAAATCGGTTCTCTGATCTATCGAAGGCACATCCGACTTCCCCCGCCGAACCGCCAGATAAAGAAAACGGATACTGATCAGAAAAACCGCTATGGTAACCGGGATGAATATGACCGCCGTGTCCATATCATAATATATGTCGTGGACAAAATTTTCCGCAGCGGTTAAAGGAATGAGTCCGAAGGCTAAGAACAATAGGACGACGGAGGCAATAAATATAATGCCGCTGAAAAGCAGCAGCAGCAGTCTGTCGAGCACTTTTACCACGTATTCCGACTCCTTCCGAAAATATGGCGGAAACCCCCAGACGATAGGTTTGGGGGTTCAACCGGGCTTCATGTTTATTTCACGCGTTGCGGAGATGTTTCGACCTCTTCGGCTTTGTCTGCGCCCTTGAAGATAACGTCATGAATATGAACGTTGACCTGCACTACGCTAAGTCCTGTCATCGACTCGATTGCCTGCTTCACATTCGCCTGCACGCCGCTTGCCACCTCGGGAATTTTCGATCCGAATTCGATGACAATGGACACGTCAATGGCCGCTTCACGCTGTCCCACTTCGACCTTTACGCCTTTGGATACGTTCTTCCGTCCGAGAAGCTCGGCGATCCCGCCGGCGAATCCCCCGCTCATTCCCGCAACACCGGGAACTTCTACAGCAGCCATACCGGCAATGATTTCAATCACCTCGGGAGCGATTTGAATCGTGCCCATCTCGGTCTTCTCATAATCCGCAGCCAGTGTACTCATTGGATAGGTCCTCCTCCAAGTTTTTGCTAAGCAAAAACGGCTTCAAAAAACATTCATGTTCATTCTGTTTTCCGGTAAAGCGACTATCTTATAGCCGCTCTAACCTTGTCTTATTGTATACTATACCATCCCGGCAAAAATATGACAATGAATTGTAAATCAGGAATTCGGGTCATTTACATCATGTTCTTCCAAAAATTTAATATCGAAGTCGCCGGCCAGAAACTTCTTATGCTCCAGCAGCTTCAAATGGAAAGGTATCGTCGAGTGGATTCCTTCGATCGCAAATTCCGATAACGCCCGTTTCATTCGCTGCACAGCCTCGTTCCGATCCGCTCCCCAGACGATCAGCTTGGCGATCATGGAATCGTAATGCGGGGAGATCGTATACCCCGGATAAGCGGCGCTGTCCACCCGAACCCCAAAGCCGCCCGGAGGCAAATAAAATTGAATTTGGCCTGCCGAAGGCATGAAATTCCGCTCGGGATCCTCCGCATTAATCCGGCATTCGATGGCCCAGCCGTTGATCTTCACGTCTTCCTGGGTGAAGGACAGCGGCACCCCTTCCGCTACACGGATCATTTCTTTAATAATATCGATGCCGGTAATCAGCTCCGTGACCGGATGCTCTACCTGAATGCGCGTATTCATTTCCATAAAATAAAACTGTCCGTCGGCGCCCAGCAAAAATTCAAGCGTACCTGCACCGGAGTAGTTCACGGCCTTGGCCGCGCGTACGGCCGCTTCTCCCATCCGTTCGCGGATTTCCGGCGTAAGAATCGGGCATGGCGCTTCCTCGACCAGCTTCTGGCGGCGGCGCTGCACGGAGCAGTCCCGCTCGCCCAGATGCACAACATTGCCGTGCTTGTCCGCCAGTATCTGTATCTCGACATGCTTCATGCCTGTCAAGTATTTCTCCAGATAGACGCCGGCATTGCCAAAAGCATTCTGAGCTTCCTGCTGTGCGGTGGTAATCTGTTGAATCAGCATTTCCTCGTTCTCTGCCAGACGAATCCCCTTGCCTCCGCCGCCTGCCGTTGCTTTAATGATGACAGGATAGCCGATTTCCCGGCAGATCCGGATTGCCTCGTCCATATCTTCCACAAGCCCGTCGGAGCCGGGAATAACCGGAACGCCCGCATCCTTCATCGTCTGCTTCGCCACAGACTTGTCGCCCATTCTGCTAATCGCATCGGGAGACGGTCCGATAAACGTGATGTTGCAGCTTTCGCAGATTTCCGCGAAGTCCGCATTCTCTGCCAAGAAGCCGTAGCCCGGGTGAATGGCATCCGTTTCCGTAAGCGTAGCCACGCTCATCAGATTCGTATAGTTCAGATAACTGTCTTTGGAAAGCGTCGGTCCGATGCAATAGGCTTCATCCGCCAAACGGACATGAAGCGATTCCCGGTCGGCTTCGGAATATACCGCGACCGTGGAAATGCCGAGCTCACGGCAGGCGCGAATAATCCGAACGGCGATTTCCCCACGGTTGGCAATCAAGATTTTTTGAAACTTCAATGGTGTTCTCCTCCTACTTACTCCGGTTTCACCAGGAATAAAGGCTGACCGTATTCGACCAACTGGCCGTTTTCTACCAGCACTTCGACAATTTCACCTTTAACCTCGGCTTCAATCTCGTTCATCAGCTTCATCGCTTCGAGGATGCAGACAACCGTCTTCTCCTTCACTTTGCTGCCTTTCGAAACAAACGGCGCCGCTCCCGGAGAAGGAGCTTCATAGAATGTGCCTACCATCGGGGAAACGATTGTATGTAAGCCGGCATCGGCTGCGGCAGGCTTCTCGGCTGCCGGTGCAGCGGGCGCAGGAGCGGTCTGCTGAACGGCTGCTGGCGCATAAGCTTGCACAGCAGGCGCGGCAGCAACGACGACCTGCTCGGTTTTATTCGGTTTCCGAATCAAAAGGCGGGAGCCTTCGTTTTCAATTTCCAGCTCTTGTAAAGAGGTTTGATCCACTAGCTTAATCAGTTCTTTGATTTCGCTTAACTTAAACAAATAGGTTCACTCCTTTGGCGTCTTGTTCCAACCGGCGTCAATATACTGCGGCAGCGGTCGGAACGAAAGGTGAAACAAACGACGTTGTTATTATATCACAATCTTCCGGCAAGGAAAGAGTTTCTTGGGACTTGCCCATGAAGCTGGGAACAACGCCGCCTGATTCACTTGTACCGCATGGATAACACGGTCGGGAAGAGCAGCCGGGCTTCGAAGGGTATAGATGAAACAAGAGTCCCTTCGCGGGGACTCTTGTTTCATCTGCTTGGCACATTTGGATTAAGGCTTGTATTGTATGGCGATGTGATCCGGGATGATGCCAAGCTCCTTCATTACCTGATCGGCAATACTGACGGCTTGGCTTCTTTCCAGCTTGTTCGCTTGCACCGTTACCTTCCATCTCTCGCCTTCCTGGGTAATCACCGCTTGCGGATACTCCTTCATAAGGTTCTCTTCCAAGGATGTGATCTTCGTTTCAATGTCCTGGAGCTTTTGCAGTTCCGTCTGCGCTTTTGCGGCGGCTTCCTGCGTCTGCTTGGTGTCAGCCAGAATGGTCATCAGCGACTCCACCTGTTTGGACAGCGCTTCGTCGCGCTTCATTTGCAGATTCACAAAATAATCGGAACCCGAGGTCGCTTGAGCCTGGATTTGTTCCAGCACTCTGGCGTTTTGGTCGCCGGCTGCCGCTTCATTCTTGGATACGGGCTGAGCAGTCGTCGGGTCAGCGCCGGATTCCGGCTTTTCTGTGGATGGCGTTTCGGTGCTCGTGCTGCTCGATTTCGGATCGGTCTCGGTCTTCGTCCCTTCTTCGGCTTCGGGCTGCTGATCGCTCTGCTTCGGCGCCGTTTGTCCATTGGCTGCGCCCTGCGGCAGGCCATCCAATTGGCCCGCGTTGATAATCACTTCTTTGGATTGCGTTGAGCTGGCCGTATTCAACTCCAGTTGGCTAACGTCTTCCGTGAACAAATAGTAGGCTGACAGGACTACCATCAAGCTGAGCATGGATACGAGCCAAATCGTTTGTCTTTTAGAGTTCATCAGTATTCCTCCTTAAGTGAGTTTATCGTTTTATCACTGCTTCCTGCGAACGCGAATTATTGTTTCCGCGGAAGAATGGATATCCGGTGCGGAGGGACGCCAAGGCCGCGTTCCACAGCCTCGGATATCATCTTTTTCACTGTTAAATTTTCCGCCCCTTTGGCCACGACCAGCACGCCGCGGATTTTAGGTTTGATCGTTTTGGTTACGAGGGGCTTTTTGCCGCCCGACACCTCGTAAAGAACGACTTCCCCTTTGCGTGAAATATCGGTAATATGCCTTTTGGCTCCCTGTTGATCCTGTTCATTGGTGATCTGCTGCGTTTCCTGGGTATTGCGTTCAACCGTGACCTCCTCGGTCGATTCAATCGTGACAAGAACCTCCACCTCGCCTACCCCGACGATTTTGGTTAAAATCTCCCTGAGCTGGGACTGATAGGCTTCCTCAAATTCGCGGAAGGGACTGGACTCCTTGCCGCTTGATCCGAAGACAGGCTGCGTTTGATCCGCTGGAGAAGCGCGACCCTCACCGATGGGATCCACCTCTTTTACCGTAATGAATGAGTTCAGTATCATGAAGGCGGCTCCGACCAGCCCCATCAGCAGCAGCCAGCGGAGGGTCTGGATTCGTTTGGGTCCGCCCGGTCCGCCGCTAAAAAGGCTGAACGGCCATCTGGGTTTCCCGTCGTTGTCTCCCATCGATTCACCTCCTTGAGGATAGTCCCATCCGGATCTGGATTTGCTCTCCGGACAGCTGCCAGTCCTGCTCCAGCATCAGCAAAATTTGCGTTTGTTTCTGCAGCGCCTCCGGCGGGAGACGATCCTCTTGCACTTCATCCGAGGCCCACGCCGGATTTGAATCCTTCCTGTCTTCCCCGATTTCAATCGGGGCGATGTCAACCGGTTCCACCGGCCTGACAGGCCCGCTGCTGCCGACCGCCTGGTATCGGCTTTGCTGTGATGTGTTCTCGGTTGAAGGTACAAAGTCCAGGGACAACGCCACGCTCCGAATGACCGCTTGACCATTCTCATCCTGCCTGGTATCGACCTGCACGCTTTGTACCTGTACTCCCGCCGTTTGTTCAATTTTGCGCTTGATCAAATCGGCAACCTGGTTTTGCACAATCCGTTGGGATTGCTCCTCCCGCCTTAACCGCAGCGTCTCCGCTCTCTGCTGTATGGCGGGGAGCGACTCCATACGGTCCGTACCGTTACCGCTCTGCCACTTCCAGGCGGCATCCTGTTTGAACAGGGCCGATCCAAGCTTTTGATCTATCTGGCTGCTGTTATCTATTAAGGATAAAATGGGATGAAGCAGCGTCATCAGAAGAAACAGGGAAATCACCGTTTTGACATACCTCTGCATCGATTGATTCGGCAGCAGCAAGTCGACGAAAGTCGCGAGCAGAATCACGAGTATGACCGATTTAAGCCAATCGCTCAGGAAGTCCATAGCGGGATCCCCCTTCCCGTTCGGAGGATTATCGCATCATCACGGATACGTTCCCCGCCGCAATCAGGATTGTAATCGCCAAGAAAAACATGAGCCCTACCGCTGCCAGAGCAGCAAATACGTAAATCAAACTTTTCCCGATGGTTGCCAGACATGCGGTCATCGGATGATCGCCTAACGGCTGCATGACCGCCGCGGAAAGATTATATATGAAGGCAAGCGCAATAATTTTCAGTGCAGGAAACGCACAAAGTACCAGAATAATCACGACCCCCGACAAGCCTACCGCATTTTTGACCAGGAGCGACGCGCCGATAACCGTTTCCGAAGCATCGGAGAACAGCCTGCCTACTACCGGCACAAAATTGCCCGCAATATATTTGGCCGTACGGATCGTCACTCCATCCACAATCGCTCCCGCGCCCCCTTGAACCGATACCACCCCGAGAAAAACGGTTACGAATATCCCCAAACAGCCCAAACTGATATTTCGTAATAAATTCGCAAGCTGCGTTACTTTATATTTGTCCGACAGCGCGCTTACGATATGAAGCACTGCCGAAAAAAACAACAGGGGAAAAACGAAAAAATAAATCACCGTCCCTATGGCATAAACCATGAATACAATCAGCGGATGCAGCACGGATACCGATACGACATTCCCCATGGAGGCCAGCAGCGTCAGAAGCAGCGGAACTACGGCAATCATAAAGTGGGTCATTTCCGAAATGGCGGATTTGGCGTAACCAATCGCCAGGTTAAAGCTGTTCACCGCCATAATCATCAAAACCAGAAATGATATGGCGTACGCGATTTTGCTTACGTTGTTTTTCTCAAAGGAGCTCTGGAGCGTTTCCAACAGCATGCTGAAAACCGATAGGATCACGATGGATGCAAGCAGTTTGCCGCCATAAATCAGCTCGTGAAAAAAGTACCGCAAAAGCCCGGAGAAAATCGAACCGGGGCTGATCTCTTTGGCCCCGAGCAGCAAATCCATAAACGAAGGCGCTGCGGCATCGGGAAAATACCCGCCGTACTGCCGCATCAAGCGGCCCCAGAACTGCTCCACCTGATCGAGCGGCAGCCGCTCCGCTTGCTCGCGAATCAACTCCTCTACCGGCGTCGCTGCGTATGCGGTCATTCCGCAGCCCCCCGGCTTCCAGCAGCTTAAAGCATTCCCTCCGTCAAGCAGCAGCGCCGTGATCACAGCGATCCAGAGGAGCAGGAGCTCCGGGCGCCGATCCCTGCTTTTTCCACCGCCGGGATAGCGGCCTGTCTCAAGCGACATACGTTTTTTTAGATGCAGCATAGCTTCATCTCCTGGTTCGCTTCGCCTCTCCAGTGTGCCGCAATGGTTTAAGCGGGAAGCAGCTTGACCACGGTTTCGATGATGACCGACACGATCGGGATGGCCATCACCATAATGAGGATTTTGCCGGAGAGTTCAATCTTGGAGGCAATCGCCTCCTGCCCCGCGTCTCTGACGACCTGCGCCCCGAACTCCGCGATATAGGCGATGCCGATGATTTTCAGAATGGTCTTGAGGAATATCAGGTTGATTTCGGCTTTGTTCGCCAGTTCCTCCAGCACCCCGATGACTGTCGATATTTTACCGATTAAAAATAAGAAGATCGTAATCCCCGTGAAGGCGGTGAGCAAAAAGGCAAACATTGGCTTCTGCTCTTTGATGACCAGCACAAGAACCGTCGTGATCAACCCGAGTCCCACCACTTGTATGATCTCCACAGGCATCCCCCCCTCTTATTGAAAGAGGAAAATTGTCTTGATTTCATTAAACAGGCTGTCTAACAACCGGACGACCATAAACAGCACCACGACAAAGCCGATGACGGTTACCCAATGGGCCATATCTTCTTTGCCCATTTGCTTGAGCACGGTATGAATCATGGCGATAATGATGCCGATGCCGGCAATCTGGAATATCGCGTTTACATCTACGTTCATTGGCGGCACCTCACCTAATACATCAAGATGACGACGAGCAGCCCCATCAGCAGTCCCAGGCTTTTCCACATCCGTTCATACCGCTGCTGTTCCTCGCGGGCGCAGTCCGCTTCACCTTGAAGTTGATTGACGGCCAATTTGAGATGCTTAACCTGGTCTTCTCTGTCGGTCAGCCCCAGGGTAGAGCCGAGCTGCAGCAGCACTTCCTTCTCATTTGGCTTCATGGAGGTATTTCTCCAGCCGGCAGTCAACGTCTGTTCCCAAATGGTTTGGACGGAACGCCCGTCCGGTTTCACCAGCTCAGCCGCCGTGTCCAGAAACAAGGATCCCACCGGATGGGTCCCCGCTCGCCCGGTTTGTCTGAGCGCTTCCGGCAGCGGAGTGAAGCCGTACACGATTTCCGTCTCCAGCCGCTGCAAAAGCCGAATCAGCTCGGAGATTTGCTTAGGCCTGCGCGATAATTGGGATGCCTGATAAAAACCCAGGAGAGTGCCTGCCAGCAGAATCAACATGGCGCCCAAGAGCTTCAGCATCCTGGACTCCTTCTTTCGCTCGCGCTCATAAGGTCATCCCCCCTCTCAAGGCAAGCCTGTCATCCATCCGTTTACCAATTTGATCAAACACCGCCGTATTCGGTCCCGGAGGAGCGGCAGCCCCCGTCCTGCGGTGCAAAACGACGAACCGGTCAAAGACTTCGGCTTCAAGCAGCTCCCGCAGGATCGGACGTCGCTTCGCATCTTCGATATCCCGTCCATGCGCAGTCGCTACAATGCTGATTCCCGCATGAAGCGCTTCATGAATGGCGGCTGCATCTTCAGCCCGTCCGATTTCATCGGCGATCAGCACTTCCGGAGACATGGAACGGATCATCATCATCATGCCCTCGGCCTTCGGACAGCCGTCGAGTACATCGGTTCGGGGACCGACGTCGAAGGTCGGCACGCCTTTCACGCAGGCTGCGATCTCGGAGCGTTCGTCCACGATGCCGACCTTGAAGCTCCTGTAAGACCTTCCCGATTCGTTGACCTTGCCGCCTGAGCTGAGAAGCCGGGCCAAATCGCGGATGAATGTGGTCTTTCCTTGCTGCGGCGGAGAAATGACCAGTGTTCGATAAACACTCCCGTCTCTTGGCTCCAGCAGGAACGGCAACGCCCCTGCCGCCGCCTTTTTCCATTCCCGGGCAAGCCGAATGTTAAACCCGCTGATGTCTTTTATATATTTCACTTTGCCCTGCTCGACCACCGTCCGGCCGGAGAGACCTATCCGATGCCCGCCGGCTACGGTAATGAATCCCCGCTTCAGCTCTTCCTCAAACGTATACATAGAATGCTGGGTCAAGAGCTCCAGCAGCGTTGCACAATCTTTGTGGGTCGCCCGGTATGCTTGCTCGGGATTCGGGCTCAAGCCGCCTTTTTCGGCAACAAAACCATGTCCCGTGCTCCATATGACTTCAAGCGGACGCGACTCGCGAATGCGGATTTCTTGCAATTCGGCTTGAATTCGCGTTGGTAGAGTTAATAGAATCTGCCGCACAGGGGCAGAAAAAAACGGTAGAACCGATCCGATCAAAGTACATTCCTCCCACATTCGACGGTTACGGCGGCGCTCTATTGCCCGTCATCAGCATTGCGACGGTTACCGCGCTTCTACCGGCGTCAGTCTGTCCAACTTCTACAATCATGTGTATGCCTTACCTAGTGAAATATGACAGATTACTTTTTTAAGATTCCGATAAAAATGCAGCTGACCCCCGCCATCACCCATAACATTTTGCCTGCCGAAAGCTTATCCGCCAGCCCGACCAGCCCAATCGTCGTTGTTGTCAGAAGTACGAATGGCCCTACGAGCGCCAGCCCCGAGTTCACGAGCAGCGCTTTCTCAATCTGGTTAAATCGAAGCATGAGCAGGGCCGCAGCAATTTCGATACCTCCTGAAACGATTCGGATCATGGCCATACTGAACACAATCTTGTTCAACATCGACGTTTCACCTCATCCCTTGGTCTCTATACCCATCCTATGCAGGCTCGTCTTATTTTAGGAATACTGGGCACACCCCCAACTGAAAATGCATATGATGACACAGTAATCCAAGACTAACCTACAGCGAGGCGATAACTAGATGGAGGTATCAATACCGCTGCAGTGGAATGCACTGCTCAGTGATCCGACCGGACGCCGGACGCCTAAACCGCGGCAATCGGGAAAAACCATGGTGATCGACAAAGGACTGGGGCTTTATGCCTTAGAAGATCTGTTGCAAACGGCAGGCGACTATATCGACATGCTGAAAATCGGCTTCGGCACCTCGCCGCTTTATATGGCGGATTTTCTCAAGAAAAAAATAGAGATGGCCAAAGCATATGACATTACCGTATATCCAGGCGGTACGTTCCTGGAAGTTGCGATACGACAGGACGAGACAGACCATTTTTTTCAGATGGCAAAATATTTGGGGTTTAACGGGTTGGAAATATCGGACGGAACGATCGAAATGTCGCGCAGCCTGCGCAGCGAACTGATTTGCCGCGGCCTGAACGAGGGCTTTATGGTCATTACCGAATACGGCAAAAAAGGCTGGGGTTCATCTATTGAGATCGAAGAGCTGATCCAAACGGTAACGATCGATTCGCAGCTGGGCGCCAGTCTGATTACGATTGAAGGAAGAGAATCGGGCAAAGGCGTAGGCATTTATGACGCAAACGGAGCATGTATAGATGAAGAAATAGAGCGGGTGTTAAACCGGGTTCCCAGCACCGACCTGCTGCTATGGGAAGCACCGCAAAAGGAGCAGCAGGTACATCTGCTGCAAATGCTGGGCACGGATATCCACCTCGGCAACATTGTTCCCGGAGATATCATTTCGTTAGAGGCTCTGCGGCGGGGGCTTAGGTCGGATACGCTGCTTTTGGCTGATGTTTCCAGACAGGAGTCCTATCAAAGCTTCAATTGGCAAATCTAGAGGGGAGGCTGGGCAAAGGAATGAATGTGCAGGTCATCGCCAGCGTGGGCGAAGCGCGAACGGATGAGCTTCAGAACAAAACAGTGATCGTCATCGATGTACTGCGGGCCACGTCCACGATGCTGACGGCGCTCACGAACGGCAGCAGGTCCGTCGTACCCACCGAAACGGTAGCGCAGGCCAAAAGCCTGCAGCGTCCGGGGGACTTGCTGGGAGGCGAACGCAGCTGCAAGAAAATACCCGGCTTTGACTTCGGCAATTCTCCGTTCGAATATGCTCCCGAAGCCGTCAAAGGGAAGAACATCATCATGACGACGACAAACGGAACCAGGGCAGTGCAAAAATCACATAAAGCGGCGCATATTTTGGCAGGCTCCTTACTGAATGCGTCCAGCTGCGCGGTCAAGGCGCTGCAGCTGCAGAAGGAGATTGCCCTGCTGTGCGCGGGGACTCACGACGTATTCAGTCTGGAGGACGGACTGTGCGCAGGATTGCTGGCCGACGAACTGGTCCGGCTCACCGGCGGCGGCTGCGAGGTGAACGACCTGGGTCTGGCCATGATGCATGCGTACCGCCAAACGCACGACCGGCTCCCGGAGACGATACTGTCATGCTCGAACGGCAAACGTCTGATCCGGCTCGGATATAAAGAAGATGTTCTTTACTGCAGTCAGGTCAACCGGATTCAAGCCGTCCCGCAATTCCATGACGGAGCTATGGTGATTTGAAAGCTGCAGGAGAGTTCTGCGCAATGGCAGTGAGAAAATGGGGAGAAGCAGTGAGCAATCATGTCCTAAGCGGCAGCGGGAAGCCGCCGTTCTGCATATCGGCGGCCTCACCGTATGGAATCCCGCGACCGGTTTTGTATGGTTAATAAACAGAAAAATGCTTCGTTCTAATTCGGTTGACCCCTCATACATATAAAGTGATACCAAATGGACAAGGGGCTTAACCATGAACGGAGAGATACTGCTTGTTGCACTGATTATCATCGGGCTGATTGGCCGTTCCCATATTATTACGACAGCCGCCTGTGTGCTCTTGATCGTGAAGCTGATCAGCCTTGAGCGGTATTTGCCCACCATCGAACGAAGAGGGCTCGAACTGGGGCTGCTCTTTTTGACGATGGGAGTTCTGGTCCCTTTTGCCAGTGAGAAAATTTCCATCAAGGACGTCTCTTCCATGTTTACCACTTGGCCCGGAATACTGGCCTTACTGGGTGGAGCCATCGCCACGTATATGAACGGCAAGGGGCTTGAGCTATTAAAATTAGACCCACAAATGATTGTGGGTCTGGTCATTGGTTCGATATTTGGAATTATTTTCCTCAGGGGCATACCCGTCGGTCCATTGATGGCCGCCGGCATTACTGCTTTTTTGCTTAGAGCGTTTACTTTCTTATTTGATAAAATCCGCTAGCTTATCTTCTTTCCGACGGTCCGCCGACAAATACGGTTTGATCCGTATCCAGGCCATATGCCGTGTGCAGAGCTTGAACCACTTCGTTCAAACGGCCATTCTCGATAACGCAGGAAGTCTTGATTTCGGACGTGCTGACCAGCAGGATGCTGATACCGAGCTCCGAGATTACTTCGAACATCTTGGCGGCGACGCCCGGCGTACTGACCATGCCTGCCCCCACGATGGACACTTTCACCAAATTCGTCTCGGAGGTCACTTCACGGAAGCCCACGGAAGAGCGAATGCCTGCAATAACCTGCAGCGCTTTTTCCAAGTCGGACGAGGATACGGTAAAGGAGAAATCCGCGAGTCCGTTAATCACACCGCTTTGCACGATAATGTCCACATCGATCTGTTCCTTGGCCAAAGCCGTGAACACCTGGGCCAACTGTCCTGGTTTTTCTTCCACACCCAGAATGCTGATTCTCGCTACATTTTTATCGTATGCAATGCCGCGTACCACGATGCCTTGTTCCATCGCCGCTTCCTCCTTCACTTGCGTACCTTCGTTATGGTTGAAGCTGGATCTGACAACCAGCTTTACATTATAGTTCTTTGCGTATTCAACCGCTCTGGGATGCAGTACCGCCGCTCCGAGATTGGCGAGCTCCAGCATCTCATCGTACGAAATTTCGTTTAACTTGCGCGCACATTTGACGATGCGCGGGTCCGTCGAATAAACGCCGTCCACGTCGGTGAAAATTTCACACACATCCGCCTGAATCGCTGCGGCAAGCGCAACGGCCGTCGTATCCGACCCGCCTCGCCCAAGCGTCGTGATCTCCCCTTCTGCGCTCATACCCTGAAAGCCCGCAACAATGACGATCTTGCCTTCTTCCAGCGCTTTAAGCACACGCTGCGGCTGAATATCGGTAATCCGGGCTTTGCCGTGGAGCGCATCCGTGTACATCCCCGCCTGCCATCCGGTGAAGGAAACAGCCGATGCTCCCAGACTATGTATCGCCATGGACAATAAAGCAATCGAAACCTGCTCCCCGGTCGTCAGCAGCATATCCATCTCACGCGCAGGAGGGGTTCCTGTGTAAATTTGTTTGGACAAGTCAATTAAATCATCGGTGGTATCTCCCATCGCCGAAACGACAACCACGCACTGATGGCCCTCGCGCTGTCTCTCTACTACGCGGTTGGCCACACGTTTCATTCTTTCCGCATCGCCAACGGAGCTGCCGCCGAACTTCATAACTATCAGAGACAAAACTGCTCACTCCCTACACAAACATTTGCATAACTAATGAGACATTATATCACAAGCCCTGTGTCTCTTGAAACAGAAAAATGAGGAAGCTTCAGACGGACCATCGTCTATTGTCTGTTTCTTCGCTGCTTCCAGTGGTGGAGTGCCGGCTTGATGAGAAAAGCATAGAGCAGTACACAACCGATAAAGGTAATCATATAAGCCCACCCCGGAACCTTCACGGCTGTACCGAACGATACGGTCCGATGATGCACCTCTACGGATTCATAGGTACTGATGATATCGGGAACATAGAGCATCGTCATCACATAACCGGAAATGATCTGAACGGTAAATAACAAAAAATGAACCGCCGCGGCAAATATCAATCCGTTTCTTATCGTTTTTACCATCTCGCTCCTCCATTCTACAGGCGACTCATCGCCTCCCGTCTACCGGCTTCTTCCCACCGGTTTCTCCAGGGAGTACAGCTCGTCTTCCAGCGCCGACATCCTCTCCAGCAACGTTCGTCTGGCATCCCCAATGGCATGGTTGTATACCGGGGGTCCTACCAGTCCGATCATAAAATCAATCAACTGCTCGGCCTCCAGATTTCCGATCGATTCGGTTCTTTCTTTTTCAAAATATTGCTGAACGCGCCACACCATTTGTTCTTTTTGCTCTTTGGAAATCTTTAGAGGGATCATTCGGCCCGCCCCTTTCCTTTGGCATCTCCCGGCAAAATGACTCAAAAAAAAAGAATGCCAGAATGCGGTCGCAGCTCTTTTTCTTCTCTTTTCCGAGTTCCAAACCAGCTTGCCTCCGAAATAAATGACCGGATTTCACTTGTTATATATATACATTTTTAGAAAAGACCCAATCCCCCGATCAATGTAATTCATAAGATGACAATATGTTATAGCGAAAGGAGGCTGTCATCAATGAGCTTCGCAAGAGGTTTTACTTCTATTGGCGTGATTCTCGTCCTTTTCATTCTTCTCGTTATCGTTTCGACTGCATGGTTCATCTAATATGATCCATCGACCTGCGCTCGGGCTTACAGCTCGGGCGTTTGGTTTGCGAATGATCAGGCCTGATCATTCGCAGAACGGGTATCCCCTAACGGAAGACCGCGCTGCATTAACAACGCATGGGACAGCAGTGCCGTTGCACATCCTAAAGCGCCGATCATAATAAAACCCTGCCGCAAGGTCAATAAATCTCCGGCTACCCCCATGACCAGCGGACCTGCAAACATCCCCAAGCCATAGATGGCCTGATAAAACCCCATCGCTGTAGCCCTTCTTCCCGCATCCATATGCTTTATGCTGAGAGCCATCAATACGGGCGCTGTGAGTCCACGGCCAATCCCCGCAAGACATTGGGTAACCATCAGCATCCACAAGGTTGAAGAAAACGGTATAAGAATTGTAAAGATTCCGGAAAAGATGAAGCCGATGATGATGATATGGTTTTCACCCAGTTTCCGGGCTACATATCTGCCCCCTACCAGGGACGCTATCGCCATAGGAAACGTGGAAAAGAACGTCAGCAGTCCCATATCGAGCTTCGTCGCTCCGATCGACTGGGCATATACGGGAGTAAATCCAAAAACCGTAGCGAATGTCAGCAATTGAAAAAGGACAGCCAGAAAAGAGACGGTCAACAGCCTCTTGTCGCTGCCTACCTCCAGCATGCCTTTGAAGGTCATGGGCTGTGTGCTTTTCTTAGGGGTTTCTACAAGAAAGAAAGCACCCGCAAGCCCCAGAGCGCCTGCGGCGGCACCGATAAGAAAAGAAGATTCCCAGCCATACCTATCCGCGAACCACCCGCCGCAGAGAATGCCGAACATTTGACCGAGCGAGTTGTAAAATGAAATCGTTCCGATCGCTTGCGTCGTCTCTTCCTGACGGTAGTAGCTGGCAAACAAAACCGTAAAGTCTACCCACGTCGCCGCAGCCGCGCCTGCCGCGGCCCTGAGCAGGAGAATCCACGTCAGTTCCTGCGTAACCAGAATCCCGACACCGGATAAAACCGAAAAAAACAAGCCAAATACAATAAACCATTTGTGCTTGTGATAACGGTCCGAGACCACGCCCACCGGTATCCGCAGAAGCATTTGACTCAATCCGTACATGCCGACAATCAGTCCGGCCATTTTATAAGAGGCGCCCAGATATTCAACGTATGCGGTCAAGATCGGCACACAAGTATACATCGAAAACCAGAACATCAACGTGACCGTACAAAACAGCGGTATCCTATAGTTTCGCACTTCAGGCGTATCATTCATCCCCGGTCTCTCCCCGTTTTCACTTCATTCATCCACCCCGCTTTAATGCACACGTTCACTGTTTATCATAACCGATTTCAGGAAGATTCTGAAGCACTAAATTCTGCAATGCTCCGCACCGGAATCATCATTCCAACAGGGTGCCGTGATATAAAAACAGGTTGATTTTTCAAGATCTTATGGTTATTATTGGTATGACAGTTGAATAACAACGGGAGCTTGGGAGTTGCCAGGCTGAGAGGACAGCCGATTGCTGTCGACCGTAAAACCTGATCTGGGTAATGCCAGCGGAGGAAAAGTCCTAGCCTTTGTGTATTCAAAGACCGCTTCTTTCCCGTTGCGGTCTTTTTGGTTTGCATCGAAGGGTTTCTCCGCTTGATCACATTCATTCTGAGGAGGAATTGAAATGGCAAGCGAAATCAAAGAAAAAGAAGCAGCCCCTCATCTTTCGTCTTTTCCGGGGAGCAAGAAGGTGTATGTGCAGGGTTCGCGGGAGGATATTAAAGTACCTATGCGGGAAATTAGCCTAACCCCGACAACCATCGGCGGCAATGTACAAGAGAACCCGCCTGTCAGGGTATATGATTGCAGCGGTCCATACACAGACGGCAGCATCCAAACCGATATTCGCTCGGGACTTCCGCTTAACCGCCGGAATTGGATATTGGAGCGCGGCGATGTTGAAGAATATGCGGGAAGAGCGGTCAAGCCGGAGGACAACGGATATTCAAAAGAAGAATCCGTCAAGCGGGAAGAACGATTTCCGGGATTGCAGCGCAAACCGTTACGAGCCAAAAGCGGAGCGAATGTAACGCAGATGCATTATGCCAGAAAAGGAATCATTACGCCCGAAATGGAATATATCGCCATACGCGAGAACGTCTCCCCGGAATTTGTCCGCAGCGAAGTCGCACGAGGCCGGGCGATAATTCCGTGCAACATCAATCACCCGGAAAGCGAGCCGATGATTATCGGCAGTAAATTTTTAGTCAAAATCAATGCCAATATCGGCAATTCGGCTGTCGCTTCGTCGATTGAAGAAGAAGTCGAAAAAATGAGATGGGCGACCCGCTGGGGCGCAGATACCATCATGGACCTGTCCACAGGCAAACATATTCATACCACCCGTGAATGGATCATTCGCAACTCCCCCGTGCCCATCGGTACCGTCCCTCTTTATCAGGCCTTGGAAAAAGTCGGCGGTAAAGCGGAGGATCTGACTTGGGAAATTTATCGGGATACCCTGATCGAACAAGCCGAACAAGGCGTCGACTACTTTACCATTCATGCCGGTGTGCTGTTACGCTATGTTCCTTTGACGGCGAAGCGGGTTACGGGAATCGTATCCCGCGGCGGTTCCATCATGGCGGCGTGGTGTTTGGCGCATCATCAGGAAAATTTCCTTTATACTCATTTTGAAGAAATTTGTGAAATCATGAAAACCTATGACGTCGCTTTCTCCCTTGGTGATGGATTGCGCCCGGGATGCATTGCGGATGCCAATGATGAAGCTCAATTTGCCGAATTGGAGACGCTTGGCGAGCTGACCCGAATCGCATGGAAGCATGATGTTCAGGTCATGATTGAAGGACCCGGCCATGTTCCTATGCACATGATTAAAGAAAATGTGGATCGTCAGGTTGAAGTATGCCAGGAAGCCCCGTTCTATACCTTAGGCCCTCTTACGACAGACATAGCCCCGGGGTACGACCATATCACTTCAGCTATCGGCGCAGCCATGATCGGCTGGTTCGGTACCGCCATGCTTTGTTATGTAACTCCGAAAGAGCATCTGGGTCTTCCGAACAAGAATGATGTTCGCGAAGGCGTCATCGCGTACAAAATCGCAGCCCACGCGGCGGATTTGGCCAAAGGCCATCCCGGAGCCCAGGAAAGGGATAACGCCTTATCCAAGGCGCGTTTTGAGTTCCGTTGGAGAGATCAATTTCATTTGTCGCTGGACCCCGAAAGAGCTATGGAATACCATGACGAGACGCTTCCAGCGGAAGGCGCCAAGACGGCTCATTTCTGCTCGATGTGCGGCCCCAAGTTCTGCAGCATGAGAATTACACAGGACATTCGCGAGTATGCCAAACAGCAGGGGCTCGAGGAACAGCGGGCCATCGAAAAAGGCATGGAGGAAAAATCCAGAGAGTTTAAAGAAGCCGGCAGCGTCATTTATAAATAATAAAGCCATGGGGAACGGCAGCTTTACAGCTCCTTCTTTTTCCAATGAAAAGACCAACGAAATCAACGTTGGTCTTTTCATCATGATTTACATTTGCTTTGCAGGCTGTGCCGCTCTCAGCTCTTCGATCGTTCTGGCTGCCGACACTTGCTGCGGATCGATGCGAACCTCGATCAGCGCAGGCTTTGAAGAAGCCAGCGCCCGCTGCAGCGCAGGTACAAAATCTTCATTCTTTTCTACAAGCTCTCCGTGTCCGCCCATATTCGTCATGATTTGCGCAAAGTTCGGATTCGATAATTCCGTTGCAATCACACGCTTTGGAAAATGCTTCTCTTGATGCATACGGATCGTACCGTACATGTTATTATTAGCGACGATCGCCAGGACAGGGATTTTGCAGCGTACAGCCGTCTCCAGCTCCTGCACCGTCATCATAAACCCGCCATCTCCGGCATAAGCCACAACGGTTTTCTCCGGTTGGGCCACCTTGGCTCCAATGGCTGCCGGAAGGGCATACCCCATCGCACCGGAAGTCGGCCCCACAAAAGTCCCTTCCTCCTGAAACCGGTAATGTTTGGCCATCCATCCGTAGAAATTACCTGCATCCGAAGTGAATATGGTGTCGGAAGGAAGGTGATTCATCAGATCGCCCATGATCCCTTCCAAATTCACATAATGCTGACCAGAAGTGACGCGAACCTCGGAATATTGTTCATATTTCTTCCGCTGTTCCTGTATATAAGCCTTACGCTCTTTGCTTTGCCCTGATTCGCCCAGCTCCGCAAGCAAGTCAAGCATAAAATTTTTCGTGTCAGCTACAATCCCGAGTGCCGGCCGGTATACTTTGTTCAATTCATCCGGTGAAATATCGACATGTATCAGCTTGGTCCCGGAGGTCAACAGCGTATAGTTCTGTGTCGTTATTTGGGAGAAACGGGTCCCCAGGGCAAGAACGACATCCGCTTCCCTTATGCACTCCACCAGATACGGCGCGGCACCCACTCCCAATTGCCCGATGTAGTACGGATGCTGATTTGGAAACGCGTCAAAGCGGCGAAATGCCGTTGCCACCGGAACTTGCAATTTTTCGGCCAGTTCCACTAATTCTTTCGCAGATTTGGTGCTCGTTACTCCGCCCCCGGCGATAATCACCGGACGCTTGGCATGCCGCAGGATTTCTTTGGCTTTGGCCACGGCTTGGCGATCCGGACGCGGATGGGATAACATCTCGGATTCTTGAAAAACCATTTCAGCCGTTTCATCCAGGACGTCCTGAGGCAAGGAGATCAGAACCGGGCCCGGTCTGCCGGATCTGGCCATATGAAAAGCCCTGTGGACCAATTCCGGGACCCGGCGGGCATCGTTGAGCTCCACTGTCCATTTGACCAAATGCCTGAAATAATCCGCCAGATCGATCTCCTGGAATCCTTCCCGTCCTCTAAACGAGCTTTCCACCTGTCCGATGAACGCGACCATGGGCGTGGAGTCTTGATGAGCGGTGTGCAAGCCGATGGATAAATTAGTTGCACCCGGCCCGCGTGTAGCGAAGCATACCCCTACCTTGCCGCTGGCCTTCGCATAGCCCTCAGCCATGAATGAAACCCCGCCTTCATGACGGCCGGAAATCAATTCAATCCGAGGTGTTTCGTACAAAACGTTTAATACGCTCAAATAGCTCTCGCCGGGTACGCAAAACGCCTTCTCGACGCCCTCCCTCAATAGAACCTCTACGATAGCTTTGGCAGCGGTCATGTGTGTCATAACTTTACTCCTCTCTGGTTTGATGTTGCTTGATCAAGTACTCAATGGCATTTTTTCTGGATGAAACAATATGTTCTTTCATTCTCATTTCGACCTTATCCGGATCTCTTTCCAGAAAAGCCTCAATAATGGCTACATGCTCAGGGATCGAGACATTATGCTTCTCATTAACGGATGAGGTGATAGCAAATATTCTATGATTATGGTCGTAAATGTTGCCCATGATATTATGGATAAAGGTGTTAGGGTACGAATAGATGATTTGATTGTGCAGCTCTTTATCCAAATCAATATAATAGGCTTTGCGTTCTTCGGGTGTCATCCCTTCGGGCGGTTCAACCAAGCGTTGCTTCATGTTTAACAGCCAATCCTCCGGAAGCTTGCGGCACACGCTTTTAGCTACGAAGGGTTCGATCAATTCCCGCATTTCATATACTTCATTGAGTAATTCTACGGTAACGCCGGAAACGATGATCCCTTTGCGGGGATAAATATATACCAGCTTCTCTTGCTCCAATTTTTGCAGCGCTTCTCTGATCGGAGTGCGGCTGATGTTAAGCTCTTCCTGCAGCCGATCCTCGGAAATGTCGGATAGCGCTTTCAATTCGCCGCTTAAAATTTTGCCCTTGATGATCCGGTAGGCCAAATCGGTTTTTCCTTGTTTCATTCCATCACCCTTTTTATACTCTATAGATGTATTTATAATATTTAATTGATATATCAGAATTATATTTATCATAATCCCAATAACTTACAGTGTCAATAGGAAATCAGACAAAAAAAAACACGCATACACGTGGGCCGATTTATGATTCATCGTTAACACTGAAACTGCCTTTATCTATTAAAAATGAACATGCTCACTATGACTACTATTAATATGATTGCCAGCACAATAAAAAATGATTTAAAAAATCCCGCTATAAATTCCATGATTTCAGAGCCCGATTTCCATTCCAGTTTAACCCATAGCGCAATTAATGTAATGAACATGACCGTGACAGCAAAACGCAGTACTGTGAAAATATACTCTCTTAAAGGGATAACCCGATACTCAAAAAATCCCTTGCCATTATTTATCGTTTCCGTATCAGGGTAGATCAGTATGCCTAGTAACAGGCCTATAATCAGACTATATACTGCTCCTTTGACCAGTGTTCTCTCCATCGTTATCCTCCATTTGCGGTTTGCGGCAGCGGACCGGCTAGCTTGGGCCGCGGTTCTATTGAAATATCGATCTGAAATAACGCTCCTAAGATGACCTGATAAAGCTCAGGATTTCGATGATGTTGTTCACCTGGCCTATGGGCTTTACTCCCCTTTTGATCATCTCTTCCATCGTTGTGCCGTAGCTGATGAAAGCAATCCCCGCATCATTCGACGCTTTACCGTCAATCCATGAATCTCCAACCGCAACCCATTCATCGGACAAGATATGCTCAAATTGTTTTTTGGCATAATGAAATCCGGATGGGGAAGGCTTAAGCGAAGTCATGTGCTCTCTTCCTATGATCAGATCAAAATACGCTATGATTTGGGTGATTTCCAGAGCCTTTCGAGCCGCTGTTACTGAATTATTCGTTACGATGACTAGAACATAGTTCTTGCACAAAGCTTCCAGCAATTCCCTGACCCCTGGTTCAAGCCCTGCGCCTTCCATCCCTTTTAATTCATGTTTTTCCGTTATCTTGATTATGGTTTCATACATCTCATCGGTCATGCCTGTATTTTTGGCGTGTTCGATCAAGGTGGATGTCGTGTGCTCCTGTACGGGAAATTCGGCAGGAATCACTTTATGGCGGACCAGAAAACGATACACATCGTGCTTCATGGCCGGGAAATCAATGTTGGATTGCAATAATGTGTTGTCCATATCGAATAGAATTCCCTTGATTGTACCGGTTCGCAGCATAAACTCCCTCCGAAGCTTTCCGTTTAAGACCGCAATGTCGCTGCTTTCTTATAACGTTCCAGCGTTTCACTGTGTCACAACCTCTTTATTTTACATGGAATTCACGAACAAATATAGCTGTTCCGGAAAAATGTTTCGCGGGTAACCGGCTCCGCTTGCCGCGCTGTTCCGGACCGGTGGTCAAAATCTCGAATTCACTGTCATTTTCTATCGCAGGACAGTCCTGCCGTCGCAATCCTCTTGCAGGCTTCGAATCCTTTTAAATAGCGGGCTTAGGGACCAAACCATCCAAGGAGTATAGTCATGAAAAAAATATGTACAACCCGATTCGACTGGAATAAAATTACAGAAAAATTGGACGATTTTTGGGAAGAAAAGAGTTTCACATGGAAAAAATGCTTAAATCCAATAACGAACAGAATCGGCTTCGGTATTTACTTTTATAAAAATATAACCATAAACCTGAATCGGATCAATAAAGAGATACTCCGATTCGCCGAGGACAGTGTCGCACTTTCCCAATTTAACAAAACGGCGTTTCCCCGTTTTATATCGGTTGCCGATGGAATTCATGCCAAGATGTTCACCCAATTGCCTAACCATGTCATTGAACAGATCACTTCTTTGATTCAAGCGCTCCCGGGTTATCAACTGCTGCAATCCGCCACGCGTCCATACGGGTATCAATGCGAGCTTTATTACAATCAAGGAAAAGTATTTTTCGGCTCACTGCAGATTCATTTCAAAAAAATCAACCATCAAGAATAGCCTGAACATACGCTCACTGACGATCAAGGGATCGGTGAGCGATTTTTTTACTTCGATTTCATCCTATTCCCACAAAATATATATTGACTTTTTATTATTTTTGTGGTATAATAAATATTTTTATTATTTACTATCTCGATATGATTTGATACGATAGGCTATACAAGCAAGAGATCGCATATCCATTGGGGAGGGATCATCATGTTCATTACCAACGGTGTATAAGGATTGGAAGTTTCATCCAATATCATGGGGCGAATGGATACTATTTATCCTACCCTGCTCTGGGACACAGACCATACGATTTTGGTGGATACCGGATATCCCGGCCAATGGCCGCTCATTCGCCAAGAAGCAGAGAAGTCCGGGATCGCATGGGATACGCTGAATAAAGTCATTATAACACACCAAGACCTGGACCATATCGGCAGTTTACCGACAATTCTCAATGTATTGCCTCAACCTATCGAGGTATTGGCCAATGACGTTGAAAAACCATATATTCAAGGAGAAAAAAGACTGCTTAAAATAAATCCGGAGTCCGTAGCCCAAGCTATGGACTCTTTGCCGGAAAATGTGCCGGAGGAGTGGCGCAAAGCCTTCAGACAAGTGCTTGAAAACCCGCCCAAATCAAAAGTGGATAAAACCGTAGCCGACGGAGAAGAATTGCCCTATTGCGGAGGGATCGTAGTGATTCATACGCCGGGACATACTCCCGGGCATATCAGCCTGTATCATATACAAAGCAAAACACTTATCGCCGGGGACTCTATGATCGTGGCAAACGGAGAGCTGCTTGGGCCCGATCCGCAGTACTGTATCGATGCGGACTTGGCCGTAAACTCTCTGAAAAAATTTGTACAGTACGACATTGAAACTGTCATCTGCTATCATGGCGGCCTGTATAAGGATAACGTCAACCGGCGCATAGCGGAATTAGCAAACGGACAGTGACCGGAAACAACAAATCGAGCTCTTCTATCTTGTCTGAAGAGCTCTTGGATTAATTACGATGTTATAGGCGGGGATTCCAATTGCCGGCCATGTTCGTACTCTTGTCTTCGCAGTGCCTCTTTGCGCTGTTTCTCCAAGGCCGCATAACCAATCTCTTCGGCGTCTTCCGGGTTCACGGCGAACAGGCCGTCATCATCGCCTACAATTAAATCGCCGGGACGTATGCTTACCCCGCCTATGCTTATGGTGGTGTTCACCTCGCCCTGAAGTTTAAGGGAACGTGTGGTCAGCGCGCTGATTCCTTTCGAATAGACGGGAAAACCAAGTCCGGTTATCGCGCGAACATCGGTGACGCACCCGGATACAATGACGCCGGAAACTTTTTTGTCCAGCGCAGCGTAAGTCCTGAATTCTCCCCAGCATGCTCTTTGGCCATCGCCGGACATATCCACGACAAGAACATCGCCAGGCTGAACAAGCTCCATGGCATGGGAAATGGCGGCAGAGTCAAGATGCGGAATGCGAACCGTAACCGCGTTTCCTATCAGTTGGATCGGCCGAAAAAGGGGCTGCAGCCCGTTAAGAAAACCAAAATCCGTAAGATGGCCAATGGTGGAAGTACTGATACTCCGGTACAGCTCCAAAAGCTCTGGCGTAACCCCCTGTACTCTGGCCTGAATGCGAAACACGCGTCCCTCTCTCCTTTCCTGAATTCGTTAACCTGCCCTGCCTCATACCGAAGTTTCTATCGCCCCGGCACATACTTTAAAGGGATTCGGCGCTTCTCCGAGCCCAAAGGGCATGCTTCCCGGGACCCTGGAATTGGGCTTCAGAAGCGGCCGGATGATTTGCTTCCAGGGCCATCGTTCCCTGGCGAATAAACATTCCTCGAGTACGCACCTCACCTCATCCGGTACATTAGCCTCAATCATTGCCAGATTCAAACATTCCTGCAGTTCGATCCATAACCGTTCTTCTTTAATGCCGTAATACCGTGACAGGCTGTCAAGGATTGCGTAACTGTTGACCTGGATGCCAAGCATTTGGAAAAAGGAGAACAGCTGATGCGGCGTGTCATGATACAGAGAGTTCGGATGACCCGGCCGCAATCGATACTCGGGATCTTCCAGCCCGTTGGCATTTAACCAGGGCACATGCAAACGCAGCGCATCATGATCGCGAAGCAGCAGACCTTCTATTTTCCCCCGGTTCAAGATTAGAATGGAGTTTTGTCCATGAACTTCAGGCATCATCCCCAGTCGGAACAAACGGAAACATATTTCAAAATAAGGCAGCAAAGCCTCTTTGAATAAACGCAAAACGGAGGATTCATTGACTTCCAGTCCTGTCATGCGCAGCCATTCGTCAAACAAATGCCCCTTCCTGTCCCTATCGAAAACTGTCAGAGACGACATGGGCACTAAACGTACATGTTCATGATCTGTGATTTCCGGAGGGTATTGTCTTATCATGGCGGATAAATGTCTGGGAGGATCGGCAAACAAGTCTCTGTTATCAGGCAGATAAGCCCACCAAACGGTTTCATCGCATAGAAGCAGCCGTTTTTTCAAGACGGGGTCCCGTTCCAGCGCTTGTCTCATCAGTCGTTCCGCGCGCTGTCCATTCATAAGCTTAATGGCCGAAAGATAGCGAAGTCCGCCCAGGGAATGCATGCCCAGCGGAAGCTTGACGTGTAACTGGCCTCCATTGGCGGGCATCAATGACCGTAAGGAAGAAGTGGCGTAAAAGGTGCCCGCTTCAACGTTTAACGGTATGCAAATCCCTTTGCCGATTTCCTCTTGCAGTTGTCCAGGCAATACGGTAGACATTTGCCACGGGTGGACGGGAACAGGTACAAACTCCTCCGTACTCAGCCCTCGCCTGTCCATTTCCTTACGGATCCCGGCTTTCTGGTCTTCGGCAAGCAGCAGATCCGCCGGAGCTAACCCCCCTGTTTCTGCCTGCTTATATTGGTCTTCAATGGAATGTTCATCCAAGCCGCTAACGAGATACCGGCGTTTCACCGCCATCCAGTTCAGTTGAATCGGCCGGGCAAATTCGGCTGTATAGTTGCGGTAATCTTCCTGCGTCCAACCCAGCTTGACTTTGGAGACAGGGTGGAAAGGCCGGTCGCGAAAAGCCGCCTTTCTCTCCAGCTCCAATAATGAAGCTGCCGAAGGCAAACCCAGTATTCCTGCCGACGGTTGTTTGTTTTCAAGAGACCAGGACATTTGCAGCAATGTTTGATCGAGCATATTCATAAAGCGGTCCGCTCCGCCGGCATCTATGGCGGCCGGATCTTTCCCGTAAAGATGAACGATATGCCGCATCAGCCCCAACGGATCGAGCTTTTTCAGATAGACCGTATGGTTCTCCTCTATACGCACTTCGTACATGCCTGCGGATGCCTCAAAGCGGTATGGCTGCAAGATTGCAGGATGTACAGGAAAAACAATCATGGCCTCATGATAATCATCCAGCCGCCAGCAATAGACGCTTGCCTTAGGATGTAAAGAACCGAATTGCCGGTCTGCTGCGGCTAGTCCCATGTGACCGCGAACCATGAACTTCCATTCGGTTTGGGATAGAAGGTTCACCTCGTCGTGTTCGTCAAAAAATGTTTCCGCAAGCAATGCATTGACCAAGTCTTCCATGACCCGGCAATCGGCTTCATCAGCCGCTTCCTTCGAATGTGCGCGGGAATCGGGACCCTTATGTTCCGTCGTCATACTCTCCCTCCTCTGATTGTCCGGTATGGATATAGGGGATTCGGTACGGACTTTGGATCGACCTCCGCGTCTTTCCACAGCCGCCTTCTTGCCAATTGTTCGATTTGAATCGTTTCCGAGAACAGATCATAGTGCTCGAAATTTTGGCTGTATTGCGGATGCTCATCCTGATAGAGATAAATCACCCGGGCAACCATTTCCCAAAAATCCGTTTCCTGAAGCCCGTACTGTTCGTTTAAAAACATGCACAGCTCGCTTATGCACACAAAGAAAAACGCGCTGTGCACAAAGTCTTTGACCGCCGGGAGATCATCGGTTTGTATGAAGGAATGACGATTTAAAGCGCGATGATGAGCGGGCTCCGGATGAAGATCGGGACAAACTTCCGGTTGTCCCAGATGCTGTTTGGAAAACCGAACTCCATCGTGAAAATCTTTCAACGCCAGACGGCAAGGACGTCCCTCTTTATGAATGAGAATTATATTTTGAGCGTGGGACTCCATAGCTATTCCGTGTGCGTACAACATATGAATGATAGGGGTTATCGCAACCTCCAGCAGCCGGCGCGTCCAGTTTTCCAACCCGTACCTGCGAACCCACGGTTCAATCCATGGCTGCTCTCCGGCCATGTGGCAGAGCGCACTGAACGGAACCGCTTCTTCATCGTCTCTTAAATAGCAGTATAGACTCTTCCTCCAAATCACACCCAAGTTCCCATAGGTTTGCAGTTGTACAGTGGACGGAAGCTTCTCGTAATCAAAGGAAATTCCCGCAAATTCAGCTAAAAAAACAAAATCGAGTCTTCGAGCGGTTTCGTCATCCCTGGTTAGAGACAGCAGCCAATCCGAAACGAGGGGCGCGTTCATCACGGTATGCTTCGCCAATATTCGTTTCGTTGATGTATTGGTGATATTCAGCGCCAGCTTCATGTACGCTTTCTCTTTGTGGGAATGATTGGCCCAACTGCGTATAGACTGCTGCGGACGGTACTCGTCGGAACCGTTGCCAAGCCGGACGATTTTCTTTTCGGATAGCTGACGATGAAAGTACGGTAGAATCATGTGCTCCCACTGCCAGGGATGAACGGGCATAAACCAGTAATCGCCGGCATCCAGCCCCTTTTCATTAAGCAAAGAAACAAAGGCTTCATACGCAGGTTTCCCGAGTTCATGCTGTATAAATGAGTTGTAGTCTGTTCCTTCCGATAAAGAAATCAGGCTCTGCGATTTGGAGACCGCCAACCATACCGGCTTTAGTTTTGTTTTAAATTCCGGTCCGTATAAGGCATTGTCCCCCAAGCTATAGCCGATCCGCGATTTGTAGCACGGATGATACGGATGGCCGTCCAAATCGCTTTCCAAATCATCGTAATCCCATGGCGTTTCCGGCATTGGAGCGACGGACTTATGGTATTGGGCCTGCAAATCTTTTACCAGCGTATGTTCCAGTTCTTGCAGCAGCATCGCCAAACGTTCATTTTTTTGAACCTGACCGAGCACTTCTTCCACAAATCCGGACAACGTTGCCGCAGTCGGGTCTTCCTTTGCTTCCTTGCGTCTTACCGTTCCTTTCTTTATGCGAAAACGGCCGAAACTGAATTGGCGTTTGCCCTCAAACATATATTCAACGGGTTCCCCTTCGTTTGTTTTTCCCGGGAGAACAAGGCGATCCTCGAAATCTCCGGACACGGGAAGCCCATGAAGGGGAACGGCAATTTCTTCATAAAGCACCGCCTCGATCAGCTGACAAAGGACTCGTTGTTCCACTTTAGCATAAATTTCGGACGAATAAGCACGAATCCAATCCTTCTCTTCTCCGCGCTGTAATGGTTCTAACACACTCATCAGTTCACGGCTCCCATCGTTCGAAAGTAATATGGCATCATCCATTTCATCTCCATGAAGCGTTTCGCTTTGATTCCATTCGTTCCCGGATTATTTCACCTCCCCGCTGCGGTTATTATCCTGCACACCGGTCATGCCGACCGGCTTGCTGTAACGGTTGGCGTCAGGGAGAGTGAATTTCATCAAGCCATTGTTGAGCAGCAAAAGAAAAGCGGAGCAAATAAAGATCGACGGTAATCCGAACCGGGAAGCGACGGCTCCCATGCCGAGCGCCCCTGCCATCCCGCCAAGAAATATGGCACAATTGACATAACTGTAGGTCCGGCTTTCCATCCCTTTCGGCGCAAAATGACGAACGAGAACATGGATTGAAGGCATCATCCCGCCAAGGCACGCCCCCGTACAGAAACGCAGCACGATGAGCTGCCACAGTTCCTGGACAAATGCCTGCGGAACAGAGAACAGGATCGCTCCGAATGCGGCGCAGATTAACACTTTATGCGAGCCGTACTTGTCCCCTAATTTCCCCAGCTGCGGGGCGGTAATCATGTTAGCCATCCCCATCGACGCCGCCGTAATCCCGGCCAAAAAGAACAGATTATCCTGACTCGGCGCCAAGGACTGGACATACAGCGGGATGAAAGGCAAGGTGCCCACCATGGCCGATCGAATGATGGATGCGGAGACAAACAGGGATGCAATTGGTTTTCGGGATACGATTTTCCTGAAATCTTGCACAAAGTTTGTCTTTTCTTTCCGGTCTTGTTTCTCAAAGTTTTCTTTGACCAAAAAGATGACGATCAATGCCGCTATGAAAATACTTACACCGGTATAGAAAAAGACGGCGGCGAACCCGAACCAGTCGGCCATCAATCCGCCCAATAAAGGGCCGCACATGGTTCCGGCCACAGATCCGGAATGCAAAATCCCCAATGCATACCCGCTCCGCTCCTTGGGCGTGTTCGTGGCTGTCAAGGCGATGGCGGCCGGACCGAATCCGGCCATCATCCCGTTTAATAAACGCAGGATCAGCAAGTGAATATGGCTGGTGGCCAACCCCATCAGCGTAATGGTGACGGCCATGCCAATTCCGGAACGGACAAGCATGAGCTTGCGTCCGTAGCGGTCTGCAATCTTTCCCCAAATCGGTGAAAAAATAAAGGCCGTCAGCAGGTTGGCGGCATAAATTATGCCCGTCCACCAGCGAACTTCTTCCGGATCGGTAAGCCCTAATTCCTGCAAATAAAGCGGTAAAAACGGGGTGACGCAGCTCATTGAAGCCATCGCCAGAAATTGCCCTACGTACAAAATGAACAAATTTCGTTTCCACTTTTCCACGGTGACGACACATTCCTTTCTCATTTTAAAAGGCCGTTAAACCTTATGGGAAAGCGGGCATTGGATGTCTGTCCCATAAAATAGGAATGTTAACGACTTTGGAAACGGAACGCCCTATTTTTACAAGCTTCCCGATTTTTGGGTTCGGCCGGGACCGCGTATTCATTTAGGCTTGTCCCTTGATGGGATTGGGAATATTGACAAACAATGGCATCTCTCCTTTGGACAGAAAGCAGCTTGTAAAATTCGCTTTGGCCGGCAAAACATCGCTGTACAATAAATCGTCGATGTAGGCAAGCAGCCGTTCGTCAGCTCCCGATTTTTCCTGTTCGAGCAAATGGTTGACGATGCCCCAGTAGCGTTCCTCGTCCTCCCTGCAGTAAGCCGCAATCGTATGGATCAGCGAACCCAGGTGATTCACAAAGAAATAATACTTGGTCCTCATCCAAGCTTTGGCTTCTTCATAGAGGACAGGGCTGTGATCTTCAATCAGCGTAGGGATCCAGCCTGCTTCGGCTGCTTTATGACGGTCGATGCTGACCCCTTCGAGATCCCGCACATAATAGCAATCGGGCAGTCCGTTCTTCAGGGTCAGCAGGGAATTTTGCAAATGCGCTTCAAAGCTGATCCCTTTCCCGGCTAAAATGCGAAGAAGCGGCAGCATGGAGATGTGCAAATAGCATTCCAGCCAATAAGTTAAATCAGGCAGCCGTCCTTGATCGTTTTGCCTGATCGCTTGAATCAGCTTGGGCTCCTCTTCTCCCGGAAAGCTTTCCAATAAGGAGGCCATGACAAATGTAGCGGCATGCGGCACGGCCAAGGGCCGGTAGATGACCGTAAAGCTCGATGACCAATCTTCTGAAACCGAATCGAATCCGACTCTGCTGTAGCCGGTTTCCGAAATAATTTTGAAATGCTCCGTGTTCAGCTCGTTTTGTAACCGGTGAATCACGTTGGCGGCATCCATGGTCCGTTTCGTTTGTTCCCGCGTATTTTCGCGTATCAAGTTGGTGATCCGAACATTCAGCGGCAGTTTATATCCGTATCCCCCCTCCGGATCCCACACTGTTCTTACCGAAGAAGTCGGATATACCACGGGACCGGATGGACCCAGACGAATAATGGCGGACAGATTCATCAATTCCTGAACCTCCGGCAGCCGCACAACATAGTTTGCCTGCCAGGGATGCATGGGCACCAGCACATACTCGCTTACTTTATCGCCCAATTGTTGCTGGGCATGTGCCATCACAGCCGGCGGCAGCGCTTGAGCTTCTCCATCAAGCCATTCTTCATAAACCAATTCCTTTCGGACGGCAAAGTAACTCAATTGAAAAGAAGCGCCCATTTCAGGACTGTACTGCGCAAGCTCCTCATCGGCGAACCCTTCCGAGCATTTCGGATAGGGATGAAAGGGATGACCGAAATAAAGCGATTGCTCGGAACGGACGCAATCCGGCTTCTTGTCCGCTATGGAATGCCGTTGGTTCCATTCGTACTCGATATACATGCTCATCTTGCGGAGACTGTTTTCGATGCGCGCCTTCATGTGATTCAGATGAGCCCCGCGTTTGTCCAAAGCTTCGAGATGGCTCAGCTCTTCAAGCAGCAGTGAAATCAACCGATGAATATCCAGCTTCCGAAGCGTTCCGTCTGAACTCACTTCGTTAAATGCAGATCCGTAAGCATGCTGTCCGATCACAGAGTAATAAGTCAAAGTCCCCGTGATGGTCTTCCCGGTCGAGGGAAGCTTGATGACGACCGCTTCTCCTGGCTCAGGAAGGGGATTCCTTTGACCAAGCTTTAAGGCCCGTGGATCGATTACTCCGATCTCCCTGAGATAACTATTCAGCAAGGCGCGCATGGTCGCCTTTGCCGCCAGCTCCACACTTCTCACGGAGGTGGTTGCATCCGTTTGCTGCTGCAGCATTCGTATTCGTTCTCTCCTTTCTCATCCAACCGTCATCCGAATTACTCTCTTTAGGTTTCGCCAGTTTCGCTTCCGGATCAAACATACTCTCCCGCATGCAGGGCAGCGCAAGACGCATGGCAGGCTTCACTGAAAATCCGTGCAATTTCATCGATTTGCTGTTCCGTTACGATTAATGGCGGCAAAAAACGCATAACGGCGGAATGCCTGCCTCCAATCTCCAGGATCAATCCCCTGTGGAGACATTCCTGCTGAATGCGGCTTGCCAGCTTGGGATAAGCCGGAAAATGCCCCAGCTTGTCAGGCTCCTCATTGGCATTCACGATCTCTACGCCGATCATTAAACCGCGACCGCGGACATCTCCGATAAATTCCACTTTCGATTTCAGCTCGTTTAAACGATCCCTCAACCGATTTCCCAATTGCTCTGCTTTGGTTGCGATATCGTTTTCTTTTATATATTTCAATGTTGCCAGTCCGGCCGCCATAGCCATTTGATTGCCCCGAAACGTCCCGATATGCGCTCCCGGTTTCCAGGTATCCAGCTTTTTATGATAAATCACAACCGATAGCGGCAGACTTCCGCCGATGGCCTTCGAAAGGACCAGCACATCAGGGAGAATGCCAGCATGTTCGAAAGCGAACATTTTTCCGGTTCTCCCAAGTCCCGTCTGCACTTCGTCAATAATCAGAGGGATGTTTTTTTCCTGCGTAATCCGGCGCATCTCCCGGATCCATTCGACCGGCGCGGGAATAGAACCGCCTTCCCCCTGCACCGCTTCAAATATCATTCCGCAAGGAGAGACAACGCCGCTTTCAGGATCGTTTAGCAAATTCTCGATATAACGGCTGCTAATCCGATGAGTCTGCTCCCCGCCGACACCAAACGGGCAGCGATAGGCGTAAGGATACGGCAGGAAGTGTACATCCGGGATTAATCCGTGGACCCTTTCTTTTTGTCCAAGCGTCCCGCTTAGACTCATCGTTCCGTGCGTCGAGCCATGGTATCCTCCTTGAAACGAGAGAATGCTGCGATGGCCTGTTGCCGTTTTTACCAGCTTAATCGCCGCTTCAATCGCATCGCCTCCTGTCGGCCCGCAAAACTGGATGCGCGCATCTTTGGCAAATGCCTCAGGCAAGCTTGAAAATAATTCATCCACAAATTGCTCCTTCAGCGGGGTTGTCAAATCAAGGGTGTGCAGCGGCCGTTTGCTGTCCAGCATCGTTTTAATCGCGTCGATGACGACAGGATGATTATGGCCTAATGCAAGCGTTCCGGCTCCGGCAAGACAATCGTAATAAACTTTGCCGTCCATATCTTTTACATAAATGCCTTCCGCCTCAAGAATCGCGATCGGGATTCGCCTGGGGTAAGATCTAGCATTGGATTCCCGAGCTGCCTGACTCTGAAGATAGGGGTCATTTTTTGATTTTTCAGCAACATAAGCGTTCACGATATCCGTCCTCCTCCGGAAAAGTACAGAATCGATAATAATGATAATCATTATCATCGATGTCTGTTTTTAGAATAGCAGTAAGTCCAGATAGAGTAAATTCTCCAATCGAATAATCTAGATGATCTAAATGAAGTATGTTTTTCCTCCGTCCTTGCTCTCCCTATCCATCATCTGCTTCAATGTGTAAAGAAAATCCGCACCCGCCGAATCGATATCCAACGCTTTCTTCATGTTCTGAATATGTTTTTTTACCGTATTGACGCTGATATAAAGTTCATCGGCAATTCTCTTAATCGAGTAATGATTGCACAGCATTTCCGCGATTTGCTGTTGTCTCTGGCTCAACGCGGTCATATCCAACGATTCGACGCTTTCCTCATCGTTGGGTCTCTCCGCCGATTGCATGATACGCCCGGCGCCTACATATTCCAATGTTACTTTCACGTATTCTTTCATTTCCAATCGTATCACCTGATCAACAACGATTTGATGCAGCTCGCTGAGCTTGGCGCGATCCTGGTCATCTTTTGAACTGGAATCGATCGTCAGTCTTATTGTGCTTTTGGACATGCTCTCCCCTCACCATTCAGCAATAAAAATTCGCAAGGATAAAAAAAAGGAAGCGACTCAGGTTGCTCCCCTTCCCATTATGTCTTACTTAGTTTAAAGCTTTACATTGGCGGGCTGTGATACCTCCATAGACAATCAGCGGCCTATCGTTCACCAATAGATGGCAATATCTCTGTATTATCTACAACAGCGCTTCTGCAATTTCATCCACGACCAGATTAATGGCAATAGGACCGTAATAGCCGATCCACATCGTCGTGTTGACCGTATAGACCTGATTGGCTTGTACCGCATTCAGGCCTTTCCAGACGGATGTCTTTTGAAATTCATCCGTTAACTCCGTATTGGAATCATCTTTTAAGACAAAGAGGTGATCCGCGTTCAATTCCGGCATGACCTCTAACGAAATGGGCAAGCTGGTCTGCTCGTTATTCACTGCCATTTTCGGCGCTGAAAGACCGAGATCACGATACAGAATCTCTGCAGTACGATGTCCCGTCGTATGCAGCCGGATCATGTTATCGCGCGGACGGATCAAAGCAACGGTCTGCCCGTTCAGCTTGTCTGCCAACGCTGCCTTTAGATCGGCAATTTTTTGATCGTATCCTTCGAGCACCTTCTGCGCTTCCTGTTCCTTGGCGACAATTTGACCGAACTTGAGGAGCATCGTGCGCCAGTCTTCATTTCTGTCAAACATCAGTGTCGGCGCGATCTTGATTAATTTCTCGTAAACTTTCTCCTGAAACTCCGTACAAATAATGAGATCCGGAGCCGCCTCGATAATCGCCTCCAAATTAGGCTCCTCCTTCGTTCCTAACACCTTAACATCATCCAGCTTATCCGTCAGATATTCCGGGAATACCGAGCTGTCGCTCGTAGCGATGACACTTCCGATCGGCTGCTCTCCCAACGCGAGCAGTTGATCGATATACTGGTAGTCCAGCACCACAATTTTTTCAGGCTTTTGTTCGAGAACCAGTTCGCCTT
The DNA here is from genome assembly GCF_900099895.1 of Paenibacillus naphthalenovorans. Lineage (GTDB taxonomy): Bacteria > Bacillota > Bacilli > Paenibacillales > NBRC-103111 > Paenibacillus_G > Paenibacillus_G naphthalenovorans. The sequence goes on along the minus strand of NZ_FNDY01000001.1, from coordinate 34,866 downwards.
TAAGGTGCTGAATGCTGCGCTGCGTGCTTTCCGCCGTTTTCCCCGCTGTATTGGCATTATCCGCTTCGCCGCGAGTGACGGCCGGCTGCACATTAACGCTGTTGGTCGGGGAGGTCCCTCCTCCACCAGATGTGCCCGAGCATGCGCCTAGCAGCAAAACAAGACTGAGCATCAAACTGATGGCCAATGACGCTTTTGAACTTCTATACATGTGTATAGCCCCTTCGTTTTTGTATTGATAATGATTTTCATCATCACCAATATCACTATATCTTCGCAATCTTCTGGCAACAATAGGGAATTGCGACAGACGAGATGGATTATGGCGACGATCGTTCCGCTGCCATGCCCGTTCCTTGAATAGACTGGGAGAAACCCCCATGTATTTTTTAAACATCCGGCTAAAATAGTAACTGTCCGTATAACCGACGGCCTCGGCAATTTGTTTTAACGGGACATTCGTCTGCTGCAGCAATGCCTTGGCTTTGTCCAGACGCACCTGAATCAAATACTCGATCGGACCCACATGCAGCCTCGCTTTGAATAACCGCTGCAATTGTCGCGCGTTGCAATCCAGCACAGCTGCCAATGAATTCAGCGTAATCGGCTCGGCGTAACGTCCCTCAATATATCGCATCGCTTGGGCAACCAGGTTCGGTTGAGTCGTCTCGCCTCCCTGCTCCTGCAGCTGATGCAGCAATTCATAAACAAATTGATGGAACAAGGCTTTGACATGGAACTGCTCCAGCGTGCCGATTTGCTGCCATTGTCGGTTCATTTGCTCTATTCCCAAAAAGAGCGGTGTCGGAAACTGGGGCGCAAAACCGTATTGTACCTGAAAAGGATTGCTTGTTTGATGCCGATGCACCAATTTTTGGCAGTATGGCGTGGTCAAGACCGCTGTATAAAATACCAGGTAATATTCGAATGCCTCCACTACCTGTGCAATATCCAGAAAAGCACCTTTGCCGGCATGACAAACATAGCACCGATCCACGGCATACTCATTCTCATCAATCAACACATGTGCCTTACCGCGAACAGTATACAGAAATACGCTGGCTGGAAGCTGATATGCGCGCAGGCTTTCGCCCGGCTGCAGGATGGCATGACGTACGTCCTGCACCCTGAGAGCCGCATGATTCCAAAGTAAGGTATGATACTGAAATAGCAACTCTCCCACCACCTGTTATTTTTTTGAATTCATTACCTTTTTCGGATAAGTTTATTATATTAATAACGATTCTCATTATCAATTATAATTTACCTGCGGCATCGGTCGTTAAAGGAATGGAAACAACAAAAGACCCTGGCAATAGGCCAGAGCCGATGCGGAAAAGCCATTTAGCATCCTCCTCGTTTGTATACGAGAAAGCCGCTCTCCTCAACGAGCGGATCCGAAACGCATTCGTAATTTTTGGAGCAAATAGAGATACACGGCACAAATGGCATAAATCAAAATATAACCCGCATGAAGTCCATAGATGGGAACAACGAACAAATAAGCGATATAGAATATAAATAACGCTGTTATACTATACGAATATCCATAAATGACGTATGGAAAAAGCCGATGATCGTCTTCGTAATGCAGTACGACAATGAGCGGAAAAAGGGTAGAGGGAAATGAACTTAAAATATTGGCCCATTTGCTGCCGACCATAGAGGCCGTTCCGGTGATCAGGATTAAAATCACTCCAACCGTTATACCTCTGATGAAATACTGCATTCCCGTGCTTTTGGTTCCCGAACCCTTCCCCTGCTGGCGGACCAGTTTCTTCATCAGGATCAGATTTAACATGAATACCGCTAAAAATATAAAAGAAGCCGATGCCACGTTTACTTCCAATGAATAAATAAAATAACCTGACAATAAAAAGGCAAAAATACCACCCGTGGATGATAAGAAAATAACGGTTCCTTTCCAATTCAATGCAAGACTTCCGGATATGACAAGATAAACGAAACAAAACACAAGAGCGGCAGCTAACCCGGCAATCCCCCAAGGTATCCCGCGAATCGTAAAATCAATCCCCTGCTCCAAAGAAATAAAATATATGGAGAGTCCCGTACCCAATGGAATCCCAGAGATCATCCCGGCCAGATGAGGATTTGCTCTTTTGGAAATCTCCGCCAATCCAAATACGATGAGAACGGAAATCACGATTTTCATGATCGTTAAGCTGAACAGTTCGTTCACCTACTTTATAGAATGCAGCAGCCGGTTGGACAGGCAGGCCTTTTACGAATGCGACCTATGTAAAATATCTTCAAGCGCCTTATCCAATGTATCGAATTTGAACGTAAATCCTTCTCTCTCCAGCCTCTCGGGAATAACCCAACGGCTTTTCAAAACCAATTCGGTTTCCGTTTTTATGACATAGGCACCTATTTCAAGCAGCCATTGGGGGGATGGCAGTCCTATTCTCATATTCATCGCTTTACGGAATTGATGCATGAGCTCACGATTGGTGACAGGATGAGGCGATGAACAATTGAACACCCCGCTCAGTTCTTCTTTATCTCTAAGAAAGAGAATAATACGATATAAATCCTCGATATGAATCCAACTAAACATTTGATTTCCCGAACCCTGGGCACCTCCAAGTCCGAATCGGACCAGGTTTCGGATCGGATGGATAACTCCCCCGCTCTCCCCTAATACAATGGCTATTCTTAAGGCCGCTTGTCTGGTTTGGGGTAATTGAAAAGAAAAGAATGCGTTCTCCCATGCTTTGGCTACATCAACGGAGAACCCTGATCCGATTTCACCATGATCCTCGGTCATCGGCCGGTCTTCCGCATGTCGATAAATCGTAGCCGTACTGGAATTGATCCATAACGAAGGAGGGTTTTTGCATTCCAAGATGGCATTTCCAAGTATGCGGGTAGTCTCTGTTCTCGATTGCAGGATCTCTTCCTTATTTCTAGAGTTGTAGCGGCAGTTGACGGACTTCCCCGCAAGATTAATCAGCATCCCGGAAGCTTCCAAAGCATCTGCTATTCCTGCATGATCGTTCCATGAGATATGATGGTCTTGTCTGGAAATGATCTTCACTTCATATCCCAGTTCCAAAAATTTTCTCTCCAAATATTTTCCGATAAACCCCGTCCCGCCAGCTAACACCACTTTTTGGTTCATGTGATCCACTCATTTCTATTGTTCGACTGGATTATTCAAAACTGAACGATTTCCTGCTCTTCCTTTTTTTATCGTCTATCTTCACAATAAAATTAAAATGCTATATTGTAAAGCAAATTCTGACCATACCGGATGAGCGCAAGATTCAACAAAAGAAAAAGAACCGAGTGTAAAAGCTCTCGATTCTCTTACGGATCACGAGGTTATGAGATTTCATTCTCCGCTCAAATAGTTTGCCGACAAACGAATCATCGAACATGTCATGGAGCTCATCCATCAATTCCGTGGCAAGTACATCGTATTGATTCGGAAACAACGGTTCGGCAAAAACCGAAAGACCATCTACGAACAACGGTCTTCCGGTACGATGACGTACGTTGGAGGTCCGGATATACTTCTCCTTTTGCAAAGCATTGAGATGCCGGCGAATGGCCATTCCCGTTAACCCCAGATAGTCCGACATTTCCTGGACACTTACTGAACCGTGCTTCTTGAGCAGCATCAAAATTTCCCACCTTGTCGATGGTTCCCGTAAAGGAGGAGCCGCGCGTTCGTTCATGGATATCCTCCCTTCCATAGCAAGATCAAACGTTTAAAGCTAAAAAACTTTGCAAAAAGCAGCTTGCCGCTTTTGCAAAGTTTAGGTTATGACGATTAACGGATCGCTTCGTTATAGCGGCGATTGACTTCCTCCCAGTTGACTACATTCCACCATGATGATAAAAAATCCGGCCTTTTGTTCTGATATTGCAAATAATAGGCATGCTCCCATACATCGACGACCAGAATCGGCATTTCACCTGTTCAAAGCTGCCGTAATGCTTTTCAATCCCCTTCGCAATATTGCCGTAAGGCTTCCCGCCGCCGGTCGGACTCATGACCGACCAATACAAGCTATGACCGTAAATGATTGGCACCTGTTTCCAAGTCTGGTGGAAGCGATCAGCCTTCGCCTTCGAACGGCCCATCAATGGCTATCATCGACGAACCGTTCAAAGGCAACCGTTTTGTTTACTGCGCACAGTCAGCCTGGTTCACCGCAAGCAAATATCGAATTTATTCAAGCATTCTCTGAACTGGCTAAGGCCGTAGCAGATCAAGCAACCTGCCAACATTGGATGCTTGCCTATCGAAGCGCAGGTCCTGCACCCCAGACATGGCTGAAACCGGATGTGTTTGACAGGATGGAGGAAGTGGCACAGGAAGGCGGCAAAGCTATTGTCGTCTGCGACTTGTTATCTTTAACGGAAAATGTCGAGGCGATATTCGATTGCAGCATCAATAGCCGGCTTAAAGCGGAAGCTTGCGGATTGGAGTTTGTTTCCACCGAATTTCTGAACGATTCCGCTGATTATATTGATGCGCTTGCAGCAATGATACATGAAAGAATGATTCAATCGAGCACGGTTTATTGAACGTTAATCCCCTCCCTCGTACCACAATTCGAGAGGCAATCCTACCAGAGCTTTTCCAATCCATTCGCGAGCAATATTATTCGATGGTCCCATGGCAATCCCCGCCCTGGCATCGCGGTAAAGTCTTTCAAATATGCCTCGTTTGTAACCATAGCCGCCGGTTACGTCCAACGCCGCTTTCGCCGCTTTGTTCGCAACCTCGGCCGCATGAATTTTAAATTCGACCAGCGGCAGAAGCAGTTCAACCTGCTGCCGCCCTTGTGCTTGAAGTGCGTCTAATTGTTTAGCCAGGGAAAGCTGCCACGGCTTCAAACTTTCAATTAATACCTTGACCTCGGCAAGTTGCTGGCGAATGACTTGGTAATCCGCCAGTCTTTTATTAAAATCACGATGCACCATTGCTTTCACATAGTCAACAGCCGATTCCAACGCAGCCTCAGCTACCCCCAACCACGTCGAACCGAGGCCTATGAGGTAAACGGGTGAAACGCCGCTTTCCAAAATTTCGCGACCTTGTCCCTCCAAGCCCAGTTTATCTTCCGGGCGAATCCGGACGCCGTCGTATTTTATCGGACCGCTGTGGTTTCCTCTAACCCCCAATGCGTCCCAAACGCCGGCGTTGATTCCCGGAAGCTTGCCGTCCACGATAAAAAAGCTGACGTCCGTCGGCGTTTGCGCGCCGGGGGATTTGGTTTGGAAGATGTAGAAATCGGCTTGACCCGCGCTTGTTGTGAACGATTTTTCAGCGTTTATAATGTAGTCCTCTCCATCACGGGCGGCTTCGCTGAAATTATACCACCAGTGGCCCCCGGAAGCTTTTTCGCTTGTCGAATACGTTCCGATCCTTCCCTGGCGAACGGGCTTCAACCATCTTTCCTTTTGGTCGTCGTTCCCGTATAAAACGATCGTCTGCACCGCGCCTACATGCATTACATATACAAGTGACGTTGACGCACACCCTTTTGCGATTTCTTCCGTAGCAATGGCGAAGGCCACGTGATCAAGTCCCTGACCACCCCATTGCTCAGGGATTAACACACTGTTCCAACCCGCTTCCGCAAGCGCCAGAAGGTTCTCTCTGGGAAAAGCCCCTTCCCGATCGATCGTTTCCGCTCTCGGTTTGATGTCCGTCTCGACGAATTCACGGATTTGTCTACGAATCGTATCATAATCGAATCTCTGATCCAAGGTATTGGCTTGAATACTCAACTCCATTCACTCCTCTCCTTGATTGTATTATTGAGCAGCAGCGCTCAGAAGTGCGGCTTCCTTTGCTCTGACAAGCGGAATGACCTTCTCTCCAAAAATACGAATATCTTCATCGTAATGCAAGAACCCGGTAAGGATGAGGTTGACACCAATTTTTTTCAGCTCAATGATGCGGTCTGCAACCTGTTCGGCCGTTCCGATCAAGCCTGTCTTAAAACCGTCGTTATATTGTACCAAATCGTCAAAATTAGAGTTTGCCCACATTCCCTCCCTTTCAGGAGAAGCCTTGCCGGCGAATTGGACCTGACTCCGAAATCCTTCTACCGCTTCTTCATCCGCGTAACGGATAATATCCCGCAGCACTCGCTGCGCTTCTTCCTCCGTATCCCTTACAATGACAAAGGCATTGACTCCGAATTTCAGCCTCCGCTGATGTTCGGCGGCCAGCTGATTCACTTCAGCGATTTGTTTCCGGAAGCCGTCTGCCGTATTGCCGTTCATGAAATACCAGTCCGAAACACGGGCTGCCATTTGGCGCGCGGCGAACGAATTACCGCCCTGGAACACCGGCGGGAGGACCTCGGGCTTCGGTTTGAGAGGAGCCCCGTTGATTCTGTAAAAATCGCCCCGAAAGCTCGTTTCCTCTTCCGTCCATAATTGCTTCAGCACCCTGATAAACTCCTCGGATCGGCGGTAACGCTCGTCATGATCCAGCCATGGTTCCCCGTAGCCGTAAAATTCTCCCTTAAACCACCCGCTGACGACATTAACCGCCGCACGACCTTTACTGATTTCATCTAGCGTGGAGATGGCCTTAGCGATCGGACCTGGATGCCATAGCCCCGGAAGAACGGCGGCAATCAGCTTCAGTTTCGTGGTGACGGCTGCCAAAGCCGATGCGAGAGTAATGGCTTCCAATTGATTTTCGGCTCCATAACTGGCGATAAACCGGGTCTGAAGCAATGCGTATTCGAAGCCCGCTTCTTCCGCCTGTTTGGCATATCTCGCATTGTCCTCAAACGTCCAGCCCGTTTTTTGAGGAATCTTGGAAATGACCAATCCTCCGCTTACATTGGGTACCCAATAGGCGAATTTTAATGACATGCTAATCCCTCTTTCCGCAAATGTTTTATAAAGACAGGGGACCTGCCCGTGGCTGATGGCTTTATCACGAAAACGGCATATTTGTTGTGTCCCCGACCTTTCGTCAAATCATAATGCTTCCCAAATTCTGCAAATGGAACAATCTCTATTGTCGGCTAAATAAAAAGGAGGCTCTCCACTTCCTGTGGTTCGCCTCCGGTTTTCCGGTCGTATTCGGGTTGTATACAGCAGCATTAAGCTTTTACTTCCTTATGATGGCCCTACTTTGTTCGATACGCTTTGCATAAACGCCTCCAGGCATTCCGTCAACCCTCCGCTGCCAAATCGGATAAACTTCTTATTACTATCCTTCTGAACGCGGCTGACGGCAAAAGTAAAGAAACGAAGCAGTATGGTTCTTCTTGCCCGAATATCCGTAAAGCCTCTGCGGTACAACCAGATCTCCGCCGTATTATAGATCCCCCGATTGATTTGGAAAGACTCGCAGCAGTACCCCATAAACATCAGATCCGGCCAGTTAACCGGGGATTCCTCCATTACCTGCATGGTTAACTTTTCATTCGAGATACGTACTACGGTTTGCTGCGGGTACTCATCCACTTCCCCTTCTTTCAAAAGGACCATTTGCAATCATTTTCTCCTTTTCCAGTATTCCCAACATCTCTCACACCGGCTTCGTGCTTTTCACCTTATTGGTTCCAATTAGAGAAATGCCGCAGCCCGAATCGGATCTCCCCGATGCTGCCGTTGAGCTGAATCCTCTCACATCTCCTCGAATTTATCTTTATTTAAATAGAATACGAGACCTTCAACTGCGTTTCTTGCTCCAAACTCGTATCACGCTCCATAACGCGGTCCAAAATCAGCTTTTCAAAATAGGCGAAGCCGCTATCCCGCTCCCTCGGCCGAGGAAGCGTAATGGCGACATCGAGCGCGATGGCTCCGTCTTTCATCAATACAACACGATCGGCAAGCGCCACCGCCTCGCTCACGTCGTGGGTTACAAGAATGGCAGAGAACCGCTGTTTTTGCCACAGCTTCTCAATCAAATCCTGCATGTCGATGCGTGTCAACGCGTCCAATGCCCCTAACGGTTCGTCAAGAAGGAGCAGCCGCGGGTTTCCCGCCAACGCTCTCGCAAGCGCTACTCTCTGGCGCTGCCCGCCTGACAGCACACCCGGCCATTCGTTCGCTTTATCCTCCAGCCCTACCATCCGGAGGGCCTCCAAAGCGCGCTCCTTATTTCCGTCTCGTACACCGATCCGAACGTTCTCCAGCACTTTCTTCCAAGGCAGCAGCCTTGCGTCCTGAAACAGAACCCTCGTATCCGGATCAATACCCGTGATTTCCTTCTTATCCAGCAGCAGCGTTCCTTCCGTCGGCTCATCCAAACCTGCCACCAGACGAAGCAGAGTACTCTTGCCGCAGCCGCTCCGTCCCACAATCGCGATAAATTCGCCGGACTTGATGTTCAGGTTCAGCTTCTCCAGCACCCTCACGTCGCCAAACCGCTTGCTCACGTCGTTGATGGCCAAGTGAGAGCCCAGCACTCCAGTTTTCATGATCATTCTCCTTCCTTTCCAATCCTTGCTTATCCCTTCCGATAGTTCGGATGCCACTGAAGGAATAATCCTTCGAAATACTTCGCGATCGAATCGGACAGCTTGCCAAGCAGTGCGTACAGGATAATGCTAAGCACGACGATATCCATTTGCATAAATTCGCGGGCGTTCATCGCCATATAGCCGATTCCCGAATCGGCGGAAATCGTCTCCGCCACAATGAGAGAGATCCACATGATGCCCAACGAGAAACGAACACCAACAAGAATCGATGGAAGCGCCCCCGGGAGAATGACTTTCCAGAAGAGCGGCAGCCCCCGTAAACCATACACCCTCCCCATCTCAATCAGCCCCGGATCCACCGTACGGATCCCGTGGAACGTATTCAAGTAGATCGGGAATGCAACGCCAAGTGCAACCAGAAACAGCTTCGCCGCTTCACCGATGCCGAACCAGAGGATGACGAGCGGAATAAGCGCCAGATGCGGAATGTTGCGGATCATCTGGACCGATGTGTCAATCAGCTTCTCGGCCAGAGGAACAATGCCGTTCAACAGGCCGAGTATTAACCCTATACCGCCGCCGATGGCGAAACCGATCAACGCACGGGTTGTGCTTGTTCCAATATAATCAAAGAGCATTCCGTTACCGATCAAAGTAAACAACGATTTCACCACAGCAACCGGAGTCGGCAGTATGCGTGTAGAAATGATTCCTAATTGCCCTAGAATTTGCCATAGAATGACAAGCGCAGCCGGAACGATCCAGACAAACCACGATTTATTTTGCCACTTTCGCAGGAGGCTGACTGTTCTTTTTCCCTGCATATTCCGCCACCTCTTTCGCACGGTTTTCCGCGACCTCGCCCGGAAGCTCGTTATTGGCGATCAATTCGCCGAACGGACTGACATATCCTTGTCTTTCCGACGTGCCCTGAGGCCGGTCAAGAGGCAGCAGCGGGAACAACAGCTCCGCCGTCCTGTACGCCTCCTCAAGATGCGGATATCCGGACAGGATGAACGTTTCGATGCCTAGCTCCGCGTATTCTTTCATCCGTTCGGCAACCGTTTCAGGGTCGCCGACGAGGGCCGTCCCGGCGCCTCCCCTGACAAGACCGATTCCTGCCCACAGGTTCGGGCTGATTTCCAGAGATGCACGGCTGCCGCTATGAAGCTGCGCCATGCGCTTCTGCCCTTCGGAATCAAAGCGCTCGAATATTTTTTGCGCCGCTTCAATCGTCGCGTCATCGACATATTGGATAAGCTCGTTCGCCGCTTTCCAGGCCTCCTCGTTCGTTTCGCGTACAATCACGTGCAGCCGGATGCCGAAGCGGATCGTTCTGCCCTGTTTGGCGGCAAGCTCCCGAACGTGTTCAATCTTCTCCTTTACCTGTTGCGGAGGCTCGCCCCAGCTCAAATATACATCGACATGCTCGGCCGCCACCTTATGGCCGGCTGGCGAGGAGCCGCCAAAGTAGAGCGGAGGATACGGCTTCTGGATCGTCGGGTAAACCACCTTGGCTCCGTTGACACGCAGGTGGGTACCCTCAAAGTCGACTTCCTCGCCCAAAAGCTCCTTCCGCCAAATATGCAGAAATTCATCGGTCAAGTCGTAACGGCCATCATGATCGAGGAACAATCCATCTCCGGCAAGCTCTACCGGGTCTCCTCCCGCCACTATATTAATAAGAAGCCTGCCGCCGGAGATGCGGTCGAAGGTGGACGCCATGCGCGCCGCCAAAGTCGGAGACATCAGCCCCGGACGGACCGCTACAAGAAACTTCAGCTTCTCGGTCGAAGAGATCAGGGAAGATGCCGTTACCCAAGCATCCTCGCAAGACTTGCCTGTCGGCAGAAGAACACCTCCGAAACCAAGACGGTCCGCCGCTTCCGCAATCTGCTTCATATACTGAAAATCGACTGCACGTGCGCCCTTGGTCGTCCCCAGATACCGGCTGTCCCCATGCGTCGGAATAAACCAAAACACTTCCATTGAAATCCCTCCATACCGCTTTTTTATTTATTCTTTAAAACCGCATCTTTGACTTGAATGGGCTTCGGAATAAGTCCGAGCTTCTCGAACGTATCCGCAATCCGCTGCTGCTCGGCGATGACCTCCTCACTGATTTGCTGCACGCCATATTCGCGTCGTCCGGAAGCAAGCTCCAGCGACGGAACGTCGATGCCAAGCTGAGCGGACAACAGCTCCGTAAGCTCCTTCAAGTTCGTCTTCGCCCATTCATCTACCTTGTCCAGTTCTTCAAGCAGTATAGCAGTAAGATCAGGGTTTTTCTCGACAAAGCTACGGGAGGCCAAATAAAATTCATGATTGCTTACAACACCCGTACCGTCAGCCAAAATGGTTCCTTTCGTAGCCGTTTGAGCCGCTGCCAGGAACGGATCCCAGATGACCCATGCATCCACGCTTCCTCTCTCGAACGCTACTCTGGCATCCGCCGGCGGAAGGAATACCGTCTCCACATCTTTATATTGAAGGCCGGCCTTCTCCAGCAGCACCACCAGCAAATAGTGGACATTAGAGCCTTTATTGAGCGCTACCTTTTTCCCTTTGAGATCGGCAACCGATTTGATCGGAGAGCCTTGCGGCACCAGAATCGCTTCGCCTTGCGGACTCGGCGGCTCATGCGCCAAATAGACGAGAGGCGCGCCGGCTGCCTGGGCGAAAATCGGCGGGGCTTCGCCGGTATGTCCGATATCGATGCTGCCGACATTCAGCGCCTCAAGAAGCTGCGGGCCTCCGGGAAACTCGGTCCATTCGACCTTCACGCCTTCTTTTCCAAGCCTCTCTTCCAGAACCCCTTTCGCCCTCAAAAAATTCATCGTGCCGTATTTCTGATAGCCAATCCTGATAACCTTCGCCTGGTCGCCGCTATTACCACCATTATCGTTTGTAGAAACCGCAGGTTTCTCCACGCTGCCGCAAGCGGGAAGCGCTAATGCAAACGCGATTAAAGCCACAGCTATTACAATTTTCCGTATCATGATATGATTTTCACACTCCCAATGCAGTGGCGATATTTAGGCCTTAACCGCGTTCTCAGACTCCCGTTTTCTCTCAATTCTCCATGCAGTCTCCCGAATCAGCTCTGCAACCGAGTTTTCAAGACGAGACTTTAATTCCTCTTCCAATTCGTAACCGCCTTGCTCGGTTTTCGCGACCCAGCTATCGACTGCAAATACGCCGCCAAGCACATGTCTTGCGCCCAAAGCGGCCAAAACCGGCTTCAACGCATAATCGATCGATAGCAGATGGGAAATTGTACCGCCGATAAACAAAGGGAGCACAATCTTGCCCTCAAGCGCACCCTGCGGCAGCAAGTCCAGGTACGTCTTTAAAACTCCCGTGTACGAAGCTTTATATACCGGGCTCGCTACAATCACCGCATCGGCTTCTTGAACCTTCCCGTTCGCGAGACGCACATCCTGGCTGTCGAATCTTGCGTAAATCAAGTCATCGGGGGGCAGCTCGGTCACCTGAACCCAGTTCAATTGAACGTTCCCTGAGGCCTGCAACTTCTCCTCAACAAACCGGGTAAGTCCATTCAACCTCGATACCTTGTTCGGGCTCCCGACAATGATTGCGATCTTCAAATTCTGTTTAGCCATCCAATACCCCTCCATTATGTTTTTTCAGCGAACGCAAAAAAGGAGACGCACCCCTCCATACGTTCAAGGAATGTCATCTCCGGCTGTCCGGTGGATAAATCCTATATGAATACTTGGATTTCTTAATAAGAATAATTTTACCACTGGAACACTTCATCTGTCAATGATTTTTTCTTTTCTGCATTTTTTCCGAATGAATATGCGCTTTTTTTGCTTGTTCAGTTCAATCGCACCCGCTTCCGGGAACGATTTTCGCCAAAACTCCCCGTTTGCCCAAAACTCTTCCCGTCAACCAAAAGGCATGGCCGGCAACGGAGCCGGGAAGGGCATTGGGGCAAGCTGGATTCATATCGGTTTGGACCCTTACATGCCGGGGTTGAATTTATACCGTCCCGTATTGGTCAATTCGACAATAACGCGGACGCTGCGCAAAGAATCTTCGCGCAACAAAAATTGATCCTCGTCCGCAAGCCGGTGCCATTCCGATGGATTGCGCCGAAACAACGGCTCGCTCAGATTGTATACATCCACCTTCCGCTCAAACCCTTGCCGGTAGGTATGACGGATTTGTTCCTCGATCTTCTGTTCTGCCAAGCTGATCAGTTCCCGCTTGGTCATTTCCTGATGCATTTCATTGACCCCTGCCTGCAGTATTACCGTAACGTCAAAATATCCGCCGGGTTGAACTGAAGGCGTGATCTGCACCTCCGGTTTCTCCATGACCAACACAGCGGCCAATGAGTTCTCGCGAAAGAGATAAAGCGGCGCCCGAACCGTTTTTTCGTTCATCCAGGGCAATCCCTGCAAATCATTCAAATCCATATGTCCCCGGTACCGATCTTTCTGAAAGACGTGCATGCCTTCATACTCTAACAGCGGATGTGCTTTCCTGCTTTCTTTCCATTGGTCCTCCACAATCCGAAGAGAAGCCAGGTAGCTAATTCGCGCATCCTCTTTCAGAGACGTGATAAATTGATACAGCCTGACCGGCTTAATGATCGAGCTTTGCCGGTATTGTTCTTCCGGACTGTGCAAAATGGACATTTTCGGGGACTCTTTAAAAAATGGAGTATTGTTAAAAATGTCTTCAATCGATTCCCTGGTGCTGAACGCCCATACCAAATAACGGATTTCCCTATATCGGTCGAGCAATTCCAATACATCCCGGTATTTGTTTTGCTTCAAAATTCGTTCGCTGAATACAATCGCTGAAACATGGCCCCAAAGCAATTTTTTTTGCGACGTTGAATATAAACTGTTAGCTGCTTCCGTAAACGATTTCCCTGTTCCTTTCCCGACCCATACAGGCCCTTCCGACAGTTTTTGCTGACCTTCCAACTTGGCTACACTGGAAAAATCCAGCATCTGCACATACATGATGCATTTTCCGCCGCTGTAATCAAACCCAATGGCCGTTGCATAGTTGATGTCCTGGACTTCCCGGATGTTCCAACAGCCGGTGGTGATGGTCAGCAGTACCATCACCACAGTAAATAGCTTCAATCCCTTCACTTCTTATCTTCTCCTTGACTACTCGTATCATCGATAATATTGAGCATCTTTGGACGCCGCTTCTTCCACACCCAAGGCAATCGGAACAGCGCATTCGGCAGGTCCTTGAAAAAGGGAGGAGACAATGGAGCCAAATAAGGAACACCGAAAGAGTAAAGTGTCGACAAGTGAACCAGCAAGATAAAAATACCGAGAAAAAAACCATATAACCCGAACAATGCGGCAAAACAGAAAAACATGAATCTTAATATGCTTACCGTCCCGCTCAATGCCTGATTGGTCAACGTTGCGCCGAATACATGAGTCAGCGCGCCGATCACTACAATCCCCGGAGACAAAATGCCGGCTCGAATGGCGGCATCTCCGAGGATAAGCCCTCCGACGACGGTAAGCGTCGAACCGACAGTGGACGGAAGACGAACACCCGCCTCACGCAATATTTCAAGAAAAAGCAGAGCAAGGAACATTTCTATGGTTACCGATAGCGGAATACCGAGCCGGTTGGTCGTAAGAGTGGCCAGCAGGTAGAACGGAATATGATCGTGATGATAAGCGAGCAATGAAACCCAGAACCCCGGCAGCATAAGAGACACAACCAATCCCAATAATCGGAGCGATTGTCCGAATGTCGAGGATAATGCTGTATAATGGATGTCCTCCGGCGTCTTGACCAGAAGCGTTAGATCAGCAGGAGCAACCAAAGCCGCCGGAGTTCCGTCCACCAGCAGGACAAATCGTCCATTCAGCAAACAATTGACTGCAAAATCCGGCCTGCCGGTATACGCCATTAAGGGAAACCATGCCTTGGCCGGCGCTATGAGCTCCTCCAATTGCGTCGCGCTGAAAATGCCGTCGATGGTAATTTTTTGAATCCGTTGTTTCACGTTCTGTATGATTTTCGGATCGGCTATATCATACACGTACATCAATCCGACTCTCGTCTGCGTGCGTTCACCGACGACTAACGAATCATAGGCCAACGAAGGAGATTTAATCCGCTTGCGGATCAGCGCGACATTGGTGACCAAATCTTCCACAAAACCGTCCCTCGGTCCCCTGATGGAAACCTCCAAATTCGATTCTTCCGGCTTTCTCGTCGGCAAGTCGGCAATATTAACCGTACCAGTGACCCCAAGTGCGGGGATATGCATGAGCAGATTGCCTTCAAACACATTTTGGGCCGCTTTCCGCTGCCAATCATGATCCGGTAAAAGCTCCAGATGAAGTTGACTCGCCGATATCAGCCACTCGACTTCCGTAAAGCCGTATATTTCATAAAAACGCTGCAAACGAGGCAGCACCAACTCATGAATCATTTGCTGGCTATCGCTCAAACCTTCACAGTAGACGAATAAAACGGATGAACGGTCATCATTTGCATTCAAAGTGTATATATGATGCTTGACATCGGCGCAACGTTGGAAAAAAGCTAAAATCGTATCGGTATCGGCGGGTTCAAACGTTAGGTTTGAGGATGGTTTGGAAGCTGGATTGTGTTCTTGGTTCGGGGACTGTGTCGAACCGTGCGATCCTCTTAGAAGCCGTTTCATAAACCACTCTTTAAACACCGTCATTTCACCTTCTTATTCTGTTGGATATCCAAATTTTTGTTACAAACAACGCCGTTAATCCCAAAACGACATAGACCGACAACGGAAAATACACTTTACCAAGAAATTCCAGAAACTCAGCATCACTGAAAGGCAGAAGGACAGCCCCGATCATCAGTATGGCGGTGAGTATCAGCCATGGCAATGGCTTATTCGGTTTCCATATGTCGACCAGAACAAAAAGGGCCAGTGTGACACGAATAAATGTTCCGGAGAGCCACTGGTAGATGGAGAAAAAATCAAGATGCGCAATATACTGTCCCAATTGGACCATACGCCACTGTTCAAAAGCGGGATAACGCTGTTCTGCCGCCTCATTGGGTCCAAAAATGGCGATGGAACCCGTCAACGGACCCAGAATCAGACCTGTTAGCAATACGAGGACCAGCATGAGATTGCCGAATCGCGGGCGCTTGGTTAAGTGCTCCTGAAAAAAAAGAATGCCCATCATTTCTAAAAGCCCCCCCGCAGCATAAAAG
This sequence comes from Paenibacillus naphthalenovorans, assembly GCF_900099895.1. GTDB lineage: Bacteria > Bacillota > Bacilli > Paenibacillales > NBRC-103111 > Paenibacillus_G > Paenibacillus_G naphthalenovorans. The sequence continues at coordinate 19,207 of NZ_FNDY01000001.1, read as the reverse complement.
AGGCCTTTCCATATGGGTGCCGTCCCAAACTCCATAACCGGAAACAGCAGGCTGTAATCCTTGTACTTGAAATTGGCTGACATGACAAAATCACCGAGTATGATCACAAAAGGGAGCAAAATGCCGGTTACGATCGCAATCGAGCGCAATCCGGCTTTCGCAGCAAATAAATTGCAGATCACTCCCGCTAATACTAATGCCAAAACCGGTGTTTGCGGCAAATAAGAGGCAATGGTCCATGTTATGGTGTCTTTGAGGCAAAGTGTGCCCATGGCGAACACATAGACACTGATCAAAATTAACAAGAAGCATGATAATAGCCTTCCAAAGTGCCGGTACAGCCAAGATTTGAGCGGTACCCCGTTCATGTCCTTGATAATGTAGGACAAACACGCGACCCAAACCGGGGATATAGCCAAGACAACCAAAACACTAACCCATGAATCTCTATGGGAGACCGTTAGCAATAGTGGGATAATGATCACGTGATTCAGAATACCGATGGCTATCAGGATCAGCATATATCCTTGAAGCAGCGATATCTTGTTGTTAGCCGATGCGATAGTGATCACCACTTTTCTATATTTTCCTTATTATTGTTTCCCATTTCACCCTGAATAAACAAAAAATTCCTGATGGCGGATCTCGCGGCGCCAAAAAATAAAAAAAATGCCAGACCCCAAAACCGGTCTGACAATTTTCTTCATCATATGGACCTATGACCTGAATGGCGCAAGGCGTTGTGCCAGGAACTGTGCTCCCTTTTTTGCTCCAACCATCAGCCCCGAGGCCCGGAGCCTTAAAATCTCCCTGACTTAAAAATCGAATATAACAGCCACAAAAACATGATCATCGCCAATCCCAAACCCATTTCAATCGCCGGAAATTGCCAGAGCAAGGTGGATTGTCTGCCCAGAGAAGAACCGATAATCACACCTACCATAATAATACTGAAGGATAACAAAACAATACTAAAAGACAACCGGTTGCTGATCCGATCCAATTTCTTTAAGAAAAGATCCAGTTCAGGGACAGCGATCTCAAGCCGAAGTCTCCCCTGTTTGATCAAAGAGGTTACTTCTTTCATGTGTTTGGGAAGATCCAGCAGCAGTTCCCCGTAATCGGAAACACGATTCCATACCGTTACCGATACACTTTTGGGATGCAATCGTTCCTTTAACAATTGACGCCCAATGGGCTCCGCAATGTCGAAGATGCGAAACGCGGGATCCAGTTTTTCAACAACGCCTTCAACCGTCAGCAATGTCTTCCCCAATAACGTCAAGTCTGGGGGGATCCGGATGGAGTGCCGAAACGCTGTGCGAAACAGGTCGTTGACGGCCTCTCCGAGACTGATTTGACTTAACGGGACACCGTAATACTTCTCCCTCAATTGTTCTACATCTCCGCGCAGCTGCGCCATATTCACATCATCCGGCACCAATCCCATGCGAAGGATGGCTTTTATGACCCCGTCTGTACTTTGACGCATCAAAGCAATGACCAAAGAAGAAAAATGGTATTTCATCTCGGGACTAAGCCGTCCTACCATGCCAAAATCGATAAACGCGATCACTTCACCCGGTAATACGAGCACATTTCCGGGATGAGGATCCCCATGGAAAAAACCGTTATTAAAAATTTGGTGAAAAATCGCCTTGGCAAGACGTTCCGCCAGATTTTTCGGGTTGTAGCCGTACTGTTTCAGTTTATCCGGCTCATTGAGCTTTACTCCGTCAACGTATTCCATGGTCAATACTTTCTTGGTGGAATATTCCAAAAATACTTTGGGAACATAAATGGCAGGGTCATTGCCGAATTGTTTTGCGATTTTCTCCGCATTGCGGCTTTCCATCGTATAATCGAGTTCTGCCCGAAGGGACTTGGAGAATTCATCCACCATAATCCGAATTTGATATCTGGCCGCCCATTCCAGACGATGTTCAGCAAGAGCCGCCAAATCCTGAAGAATTTCCAAATCCGTTTCAATCACACTGGCGATATTCGGACGCTGGACTTTGACCGCTACTTTTTCGCCGGATCGCAAAACAGCCTGGTGGACTTGTCCTATAGACGCAGCAGCCAACGGAGTATCTTCAAAATGTTGAAAAATGTTATCCGGTTCGTCCGCCAATTCCTCCTGAATAATGCCGCGCACTTCCTGAAATGAAAAAGGAGGGACCCGGTCCTGTAATTTTTCCAATTCACGGATGATCTCTTCAGGAAGCAAGTCGGGACGCGTACTTGCGATTTGCCCCAATTTCACGAAAGTGGGTCCCAATTCCTGCAGAACGAGCCTGATCCGTTCGCCAACGGATTTTGGATCCTTTTTCTTCGGTTCGAAGAACATTCTCTGGGGAAGAGAGAGAAACTGAGCAAAACCGATTTCCTCTACCACGATTCCAAATCCATGACGAATCAAAGCAATGGCAATATCCCGATATCGACTGATATGGCGCATCCTTTTTCCAATCATCCATACGTCCCCTTTAACAGCCGGGGGGCCTTGAATGGGCCCCCTTATTTACTCGCCTCGTTTTTCCAGGTTCTGAATTCGCTGTTCCAGCCGCTGGATATCATCCTTTGTGGCTAAATTCAATTCGTCCGTCATTTGTTTAAGCTGCTCACGCACCAAACGTTTTAATCCGTCTTTTTCTTCTTCGCCTCGTTGAATCAGTTGATGGATCATATCCTTCGACTCTTCCTTGGATAATTCCCCTTTTTTCACCATTTCATTAACCAGCTTTTCCACCTGTTCTTTGCTTATAACGGCCAAACCCAGTCCAAACGCTAATCCTTTTTTGACAAAATCCATCATCACCGCGACCTCCGTTTCTGATTTATTTCAGCAGGGATATCACTTCATGAATCTTGTTTTGGGCTTCTCGTTCCCCCGCTAGAATACACTCCCGGATTCTGCCGATGTCGAAGGCGAAAATATGCCCGACTTCCGGCCGAAACACCACATCCGCAAATTTTAGATTGCCCCGGCGCTGTACCGTAGTCATAATCGTAAAAGAACGGTAAACCACTTCCAATAGATTGCGCGGCTCCTGTTCTTCATGCTCTCTTTCGACATCCACCGCAAGGACTGCATCCATTCCCGCCGTACGCAGAAGATCAGCGGGGAGGTTATTCAACACTCCCCCGTCCACCAACACTTTGCCCTGATAATGAACGGGAGAAAAGATACCGGGAACCGATGTGGTGGCCCGGATGGCCAAAACGAGACTTCCTTCTTCAAAAACAAAAACGTCTCCTTTTATCAGATCGACCGACACCGTCCGGAACGGAATCTTCAGATCCTCGATTCGGATGTCGCCAAGCCCTTTATGTTCCAGAAATTGAATCAGCATGGCGTATATTTTATTTCCGGCCAAAATCCCGCGCTTGAGAATTCCGATATCCACGAACCGGTAGGAGGGGGTGTTCAGAATAAACTCTTCAATCTCCTCGATGTCAATACCGGCGGCAACCAACCCCCCGATGGCACCGCCCATGCTGGTACCCGCAATAAAATCAATCGGGATTTGATGCTTTTTAAAAACTTTGATCACGCCAATATGCGCTAACCCGCGTATTGCCCCTCCTCCCAAAACCAATCCCACTTTCATGCTCATTCTGTCCTTCTCACCCCTTGAGGTTTGCCGAGAAATATATCGTATGGTTCCACGTCCGTCGGATTGATTCAAAACAGCTTCTCCATTACAGTTTATCCATGCCGGATACCAATTCATTCCTCCTTTCATTTTTTCTTGTTATGTGCGACCTGACCCGTCAGGCCAGAGATTCATAAAGAAAATCGGAAAGCATTCCCCTTTCACGGTCGGAAAGGTCTGTAATTGACTTTAGATACCGTCCGATCAAATCGGTTACCTCGATGCCCATCTCGTGATTCATCGTTTGAATGATCGTGCCAAGGACGGTCCCTACAAACATCGTCATCCGCATTTCGTTTGTCGGCGCGTGTTGAACAAGACTTTTGATCAAAGACTCGGTTCGCCCGCCCAGCTTGCGAAGGTAAACAAGAAGAAGCCCGATGATGTACGCGCAGAAGGCAACCCGAACCTGTACCTTCGGAATCTCCTCCATCACCTTTTGAACGGCGTCGCTGAGGCTGCTGCTTTTTAAGCTGTTTAGAAGCGCAAGCACCTTCGTTTTTATTTGATGCCACTCTTCCGGATCGATGACTTCAGAACGAGGTTGTTCGAACAAACTCGAAGCTTTGGCTGTCGGCTGAAAAACAATTTGGGAACGTCCTGTTTCGCCGGGATTTACTGCGTAATCACGGGTGAGACAGCCAAGCTTTTCAAGTTCCTTCAGCATGTCGTAGGCCGTCCATTTGCTGACGCCAATCGCTCTTGCTAATGTTTCATAATGAACAGGCATGTTGGTTTTATTGTACAAGTCGATCAATTTCTGAAGAAATTGCTTTCGGCGTCCGGTCAAAATCACGCCACGGCCACCCCCCAAAAAACCAAAAATATATGCTGTCTAAAATATAAATCCAATTCAAAACGGTTGTCAATAAACAATCCCCAAAAAAGCAAAAAAACAGGTGCGACTCCCTCTATTTATCCGGCTTTTCTAATCGTGACGCTTAAAGCAAGGGAATCGGATTTTGCATATTTGCTTCTCTGGCATTATATGATATATTTTAGTTTGTCTTTTGTGTCTTTTTTGTTTTTTGTGTATTTATGTTGTGGAGGGAATTTTATGCGTTCCAATCGTGATCATAATGGGGTCGGCATTACAGGTACAGGATTTTACGTTCCGCCATTCGTTTTAACCAATTTTGACTTGCCGGAAGCTCTGGAAACTTCCGATGAATGGATTCGACAAAGAACAGGCATCCGTCAACGGTATATAGCCGATGAGTCGACGAACACATCCGAACTGGCTGCCATCGCTGCAACTAAAGCTTTAAAGCAAGCCCGGTTATCCCCGAAAGAGGTTGATCTTATCATTGTGGCGACCTCAACTCCGGATAACGCTTTTCCGTCAACTGCCGCACTTGTTCAGCAAAAGCTCGCTTGCCATGCGGCCGCATTCGATCTGTCGGCGGCATGCTCGGGTTTTGTCTATGCCTTGTCCGTTGGCAGCCAATTGATTCGGTCCGGTGCCTACAAGACCGTTCTGGTTATAGGAGCCGACGTGTTTTCAAAAATTTTGAATTGGAACGACCGAAACACGGCAGTGCTGTTTGGAGATGGGGCAGGCGCAGTTGTTCTTCAATCCCTCCCCGGCTCCTTCCCGTGTTACTCTCTATTGGGTGCGGACGGTTCCGGATCAGAGCTGCTCAAGTCCCCGGTTACGGGACCGGTGACGATGAACGGACGAGAAGTATTCAAGTTTGGAGTCCGAATTTTTGAGGCCTTGCTTCGGAAAGTCCTGGACGATTTGAGTCTGAGCATAGATGACATCGCCTTGATCATTCCGCATCAAGCTAACATCCGAATGATCGAGAAAGCCGCAGAGTCAGCCAACATCTCTCTCGATAAAGTATTTGTAAACGTTGAGAAATACGGGAATACGTCAGCAGCTTCCATTCCCATCGCTCTTGCAGAAGCCATTAAACAAAACCGTGCACGTTCCGGTGACATTGTTGTATTGATCGGTTTTGGCGCCGGACTAACCTGGGGCGTTCAGGTCATTCAAGTGGCTTGAAAAAATAAAATATTACTGTATAAGGTCGGGACTATCGATTCATTTTGCATATCAAGGAAGGAATTTAATTCCATTCACCGAAAATTTATGTAATCATTTTTCTTTTTATTGAAATAGTAATGAATCATACAGAACGCTAGGAGGACCTCAATGAAGAAATTCATCCGTGTAATCGTCAAGGTACTGCTTGCCGGATCTTTGGTCGTGTCTGTCAGCCCGACGATCAACGTATCCCAGGTTTACGCAGCAAGTTATGACAACTCGTTCGTTCAGGCTGTCGAATCCCGGTACAACCAGCTGGAGGCGAAATACAGCGACCTGTATGCATCGGACAAGAAGAAAGCGACGGCAGCATACGACGCCTTTTATGAGCAGATTCACAACGAGCAGCGCATCTTGAACGACCTTGTCGAAAAGGATCTCGACGAGCTGGCCAAGCTGTTGGACAGGGACTACACTGAACTGTCGGATAAATATGGCGGCAGCGGTTATCGAGATGCATTGAATGCCTACCAACGGGAGATCAACCCGAATTACACCTCCGGAGCGTTATGGAAATATGCGACGGCGATCAACGAGAACTATTTGTCGAGCACGCATTGGCATTTCGCAAATCAGATCAATGAGAACTACAGGTCTTCCCTGATGTGGAATTACCACAACGAGAACAACCCCAACTACTCCGGCAGCACAATGTGGGACTACAGCAACGAAATGAATCCGAACTACACCAGCAGCACAATGCGGAAACTGCGCAACGAATCCAATATCAATTATTCGGGCGGGACGATGCGGGAATACCGGGTCGGGCGGATCTCGCGGGCAGAGGCGGAAAAACGGATCGACAAGGTGCTGACGGATGGGGAGAAGGAGCTGCAGGAGATCCGCGATGCCGCCGTAGCCTCCCTGGACAAGACACAGAAGGATACCGTCCTAAAGCTGACGGCGCTGCGCGATACGACGGTAGAGAAGCTGCTGCTTCAGCGAACGAGCTCGTTGGAAGAAATCATGAGCTTGCGGAAGCGGCATTTTGGCGGAGAGCTGGAAGTGAAGCCGCTCATCATCAGCTTCGATAAAATCAAAGTGATTATCGACGGCGAGCTGCAGAAGTTCGAGCAGCCCCCGGTCAACAAAGACGGGAGCGTTCTGGTTCCGATGCGCGCGATTTTCGAGAGGTTGGGGGCCGTGATCTCCTGGAACGATACGGAGCGTTCGGTGACGGCAACCAAGGGCAGCGTGACGGTCTATCTCCGGATCGGCAGCACCCAGCCTACCGTCAACGGGATTGCCAAACCGCTTGAGGTGCCGGCCCAACTGGTAAACTCATACACGATGGTGCCGGTACGCTTCATCAGCGAATCGCTGGGCGCCGAGGTGAGCTGGGATCAGGCATCCCAGACCGTCTACATCAAAACGCAATAAGCCGTTAGAAAACGGATTGGTCATTCAAGCCGGGGTTCTTCTACCCCGGTTTTTTGCTATGCGCATCCTGGATCCGGTAAACAAACGGACCTTGCAGCGGATGACATTGAGGATCGGATGAGCTAAACCATCCCATAATGACAGGCTCAGCCGAAAGCGATTCCATGACCAATGGACCGAAGTATTACAATTCACCTTCCAGTGATGTAAAATGTAATTAAAAGGAGGGTTTCTCGATGGAGTTAAGGCATTTGCGCTACTTTGTTACTGTTGCTGAAGAACTTCATTTCGGACGGGCTGCTTCACGTTTAAATATTGCACAACCTCCACTCAGTCAACAAATAAGGCAGTTGGAAGATGAACTAGGGTTTCCCCTGTTATTCCGTACCAAACAACGAGTAGAACTTACAGAGGCGGGAAAAGTATTTCTCGAAGAATGCCGCTTATGCCTGGCACATATAGACAGGGCTATAGATGCCGCCGGGCGGGCAAATAAAGGCGAGATTGGCCGGCTTGACATCGGGTTTGTCGGGTCGGCAACTTATAGTATTGTGCCTTTTCTGCAAAGATACCGCTTACAATATCCTTCAGTGAACCTCATGCTCCATCAAATGAAGACAACGAATCAAATACAAGCCTTACATGACGGACGCATTCATCTTGCTATCGTTCGCACGCCAATTCAAAGTCCATTTTTGACATCGAAGATCATTCTTAAAGAGCGGTTCATTGCCGCACTTCCACAGAAGCATCCCTTAACAAGAAAAAGAAAACTGCATATGCAGGATCTTGCCGGCGAACACTTTATTATCTCATCACGCAATAACGGATCCATTTACCATGACGCCGTGATTCAACTCTGTTATAAGTCGGGATATCGTCCGAACGTTTCTTTGGAGGCGCCGGAAATATTGACCATTGTTGCTTTTGTATCGGAAGGCATGGGCGTTGCATTGGTCCCGGACTCCTTTCGAAATCAAAAAAATAAAGGCGTCATCTATCGGGATTTAGAGGATGTTGAACCGTGTCTGGAGATGTCCCTCGTCTGGAGAAATGACGAAAAATCGCAAGTTCTGAATGAATTCCTGAAATGCATCAAATAAACCGTAGCGGAAATCAAAAAAAACAATCCCTCGAAGCGTTCGATAACATCATTCGAGGGATTTAGCAGAATACTCCGGCTTCCATTATTTATCAGGCTCAGGCAATACCGTCTTCGCAATTTTCGCATCCAGCTCTTCGTAATCGTAATACCGGATCGTCTCGTACAGTTCTTTGCGGGTTTGCATGCGATCCAGGGAGTCGACCTGTGTTCCCTTATTTTGAATCTCGGCAAAAACGCGTTCGTACGCCTTGGCGGCAACCCGAAGAGACGTGACCGGGAAGATGACCATGTTATATCCCCACGCTTCATATTGTTCCGCCGTATAATAAGGGGTTCTCCCGAATTCGGTCATATTGGCCAGCAAAGGACATTCCAGCTTGCTTCTGAAGTGCTTGAATTCTTCCTCGCTCTCCAACGCCTCCGGGAAGATGCCGTCCGCTCCGGCGGCTGCATATTGTCTCGCTCTATCGATCGCGGCATCGATTCCTTCCACGCTTTTCGCATCCGTACGCGCAAGAACAAACAGTGTAGGACAAATCTCTTTAATCGTGCGGATTTTTTGTACCATTTCCTCGACGGTAACAAGCTTCTTCCCGTTCAGATGACCGCATTTTTTCGGCAGCTCCTGGTCTTCGATCTGAACGGCGGCGACTTTAGATTCCGCCATTTCCTTGGCGGTCCGGGCCACATTGAGCACCCCTCCAAAACCGGTATCGATATCGACCAGCAGCGGTAGACCGGACGCGCGAATAAGATCGCGCGCCCTCTCAGCCACCTCGTTGGAATAGACAATACCCAGATCCGGCAATCCCCGGCTGGCCGTATAAGCGGCTCCCGAAAGATAGATCGCTTTAAAGTCATGCTGCTTCGCTATTCTTGCCGACATTCCATCATGTGTGCCAGGAATTTTGAGAATCGGTCCGCCGCTTACAAGCCTTCGGAATTCGTCGGCCAGCCTGCTTTGTTCCGGTTCCTTTTCAATTAACCACGCCATAATAACCTCCACGTTAACATGTCTTGAACGTTATCTGTCAAATCACATACAGACTCAAATATTCTTGTACCGGCAACTCGGTCAATCGGTTATAATCCGAGGACAGCTGCAAAATATCGGCAGCCTTTTTCCGGGGAAAACGAGTTAACAGATTGGCTTCAAACTTTTCGAGAACTTTGGGCAATCCTTCCGCGCGGCGTTTGCGATGACCGATCGGATATTCGCAAATAACCTTCTCTGAATGCGTGCCGTCCTTGAAATGAATTTGTACCGCGTTGGCAATCGACCGTTTCTCCGGATCAAGGTAGTCTTTGCTGTACTGCTCATCCTCAATGACAACCATTTTTTTTCTAAGCTCGTCGATTCTGGGATCGGATGCCGTTTCGTCCTCATAATGTTCGGCGGTCAACGTACCGTACAACAACCCGATGGCCACCATATACTGCAAGCAATGATCACGGTCAGCCGGATTATGAAGCGGGCCCTTCTTGTCAATAATCCGAATGGCGGATTGATGCGTCGTTAAAGTAATTTGATCGATTTCCTCGAAGCGGTCCTTCACCGATTCGTGCAATTGGAACGCGCATTCGACCGCTGTCTGCGCATGAAATTCGGCCGGGAACGAGATTTTAAACAACACATTTTCCATCACGTACGATCCCAAGGGCCGTCCCAACACCAATGCCTTGCCATTGAACAGTACATCCTGAAATCCCCAATGTTTGGCCGACAACGCAGTAGAGTATCCCATTTCTCCGTTTAACGCCATAAGAGCCAAGCGTACGGCCCTGCTCGTAGCATCGCCGGCAGCCCAGGATTTGCGCGAGCCGGTATTGGGGGCGTGGCGATATGTTCTCAAGCTGCCTCCATCAAGCCATGCGTTGGAGAGCGCATTGACGACCTGTTCCCTGCCGCCGCCGAGCATGGCCGTAACCACTGCCGTTGAAGCCACTTTGACGAACAGCACATGATCCAGTCCGACCCGGTTCAAGCTGTTTTCAAGCGCCAATATCCCCTGGATTTCATGCGCTTTAATCGCAGCCGTCAGCACATCCTTGATCGTGAATGGCGATTTCCCCTCTACTACCCGACCGCGGCTCAGATAGTCCGCGACGGCGAGTATGGCGCCCAGATTATCCGACGGGTGCCCCCATTCGGCGGCGAGCCATGTATCGTTATAATCCAGCCAGCGGATCATGCAGCCGATATTAAATGCCGCATGAACGGGCTCAAGCTCGTATCTCGTTCCCGGAACCCGGGCCCCGCCCGGCAAATTGGCACCCGGTACAACAGGACCCAGATGCTTGGCGCATTCCGGGAAACGGAGCGATAATATAGCTGTTCCGAGTGAATCAAGCAGTACATGCTGGGCGATGCGATACGCTTCCTCACTCTCTACAGTATAATCCAATACGTAGTCGGCAAGATCATTCAATAATTGATCCACTTGTGAGTCATTCTTTTGAATATAGTCTGTTGTACTCATTTGCAATTCACTCTCCGTCTCCATTTATCGTGATCATCTCAATTTTGTGGATGTAATCCGCGCGGACCGTTATAAAACACGCGAGGCCGGAACAACCGGTTGTTTTCATGCTGCTCCATCACGTGCGCACATATGCCGATCGTGCGTGCCGCAAGAAAAACCGGCGTGAACAAATCGATCGGAATACCCAGCAAATAATACACGGGAGCTGCATAATAATCGAGATTCGGATAAAGCCCTTTTTCACGTTTCATCACATTTTCTCCGATGACACAAATATTGAAAAGTTCATGCTTATCTTTCTCCTGCACCAATTCAGCCAGCGCTTCTTTCATCAGCATGGCGCGCGGATCAACTTTTTTCATGTACACGCGATGACCGAAGCCCATGATGCGTTCCTTGCGGGACAACTGGTTCAGCAAGAGCGGTTCGATTTGGCTTTCCGTTCCCGCCTCAAGCAGCATCTTCATCACTGCTTCGTTCGCACCGCCATGAAGCGTACCTTTCAGCGATGCGACGGCGCCAGTCAAAGCTCCGTATATATCGGATTGCGTAGAGGCAATCACGCGCGCGGCAAACGTGGAATTCGGCATCTCATGCTCGCTGTACACGATCAAGGATTGGTCAAAGACCCTCTCCTCCAACTTCGTGGGAACGGTTCCTGTGATCATGTACAAGAAATTGGCTGAATAGGAAAGATCCTTGCGCGGTTCCAACAAGGGTTGCTTTGTAACGGCCCTGTATCCGTTTGCAACGATTTGCGGTACTTTGGCCAGCAGGCGAATCGATTTGCGGTAATTCGCATCCCGCGAACGATCCTCCAGTTCCTCATCATAGCCGGAAATAGCGGAGATCCCCGTTCTCAATACATCCATTAAATTCGTCTTTTGCGGAAGCAGCTTCAATATCGAAAGGACGTCTTCGGGGAAGGAATACTCGGATTTCAATTTTTCCTCCAACGCATTTCGTTGAACCGGGGTAGGAAGCTGGCGGTTCAACAATAACCCGACGACATCCAGATAGGTTACTTTGCGGGCAAGTTCAATCAAGTCATAGCCACGCAATACAATTTCTTCATTCTCAACATCCAGATAAGAAATGGAAGTTTCGCTAGCAATCACGTTTTCAAGACCGGGCTGATATTGGACAGTCATTCTTTCTTCACTCCTTTATAAGGATGGATTGCTTTAACAAGTGTATTAAACAAGCGCCCAACCGTCTAATATACATATCATCTTTGGTAATATATCAAACATATCAACTCATTTAATTGTATGCGCTTTCAAAATATCTATTCCAGCGACCATTCCCCATAAAAACGGGCGTTTGCCTTGACCCGGCTGCAAACCGTCATCAGATTTACGGCGAACAAATGGTTAAGCTTCTATCTTTCATCCCGAATTCTCATCACCATGGTTTTAGCGGCCATGTCATGCACCCCTTTTTCTCCTTTGCCTGCAAATAGTATGAGAATGTACAGAAGCAGCATCAGATTAGGGATGTAAATGAGATGCATATGGGCCGGCGGCCCTTCCATACCCCACCATGGTTCGGGAACTAGGATAATGATATGCGTTAATTCCCAGGGCAAGAGCCTGATAAAGGTTCTTAGGAACGCTTGCCTGAAGGTTATTTTTGATCGTTCACGATTCGTTACTTTTAATTTTAGCATCCGTTTCCCAAGGGTTTGCTGTTGATTAAGCTCAAACCAAATAAAATATAACCAAACCGGCAGCGACATGGATAGAAGCACCCAAATTTCAATATGATAGCCTTCCTTCAAGAAATGAAAGGGAAATCCGGATGTTGTGATATAAACCAGCCCTTGCAAATCGACTAAAATGATTGCCAGCAATACGAAATCCAGCCAATAGGCCAGCAGTCTTCTCAGAGCTAATGTCATTTGATCACCTTTCATTTCACGGTATTCGCTTCCCGCGATAAAACCATATTGCACAAATAGGCTTTGAATCGCGCACTTGCTGCGGCGGTTTTTCTTCCCACGAAAGGAACACGTCATGGACAATGTCTTCCGCTTCGATGATGCTCCCCAAAGTATGATATGCTAACGACAAAAGCAGTGGTTTCATCTCATTATATACCTTTTCCCGCTCCAATGCGCAGTTCTCCCCCTTTCGAAACGCGATAGTCGGTCAACCACCGATCACCAAGCCACGCAGTTTCAATCTGAATAGCATACAGACCGGATGGCGACACGAAATCAGCTTTTGCATGTACTGTTTGAGGAGATAATATGGCTCCGTTCGCGGCTTCACGATACGGGTGGTCGTACAGGGGGTGGCTACTTTTACGTTGAGGTCGGCGTTCATTGGACGGATTACGCCAATTTTTGTGTTTTCTACTTTGATCCACATATTACCAAGCCGAGTTGTATGTATTTGAATCCATGTATTATCGTTTGGATAAGCATAACCATTATTATCGAACTGAGTTGAAACCACATTTACCTCTTGTGGACTGAGCGAAGCCCAAGGTTGGCTGGGAATGACATTTCGCTGCTATTCGTCTGTCGCTGATTGAATTAATGGAAGGGAACACCCAGCCTGGGTGGGGTGGGATATCGCTTGATGGAAGGATATGGGGGTGCATTTATTGAATGCGCTGCTTTAAGGGGAAGTCGATTTAGGGGTTTAGGAGCCCCGCTTAGAAGGGAAGCAACTATCGTTATTGTCGCATACGGTGCGGAAGGTGGACAGCGGAGGCCGCTTCGCCGCTTTAGGGAATACGGATGTCCCACGATCCGGCTCCTGCAGAAGAAGAGAGCGGAACAGTATAGCTTTCATTCGTCTTCTCTGCTCGGATTCGCCTGCCCCCGCCCTATCCCCTATCGACTAAACGAAAATATCCTTTTGCCGCCGGTTACGGAAGATTGATTTGCCACGAAACCCCGAACTTGTCCACAAGCCAGCCAAACTTCTTGCTGAAGGAATAGTCGCCCAATGGCATCAGAACTTGTCCGCCTTCGGATAAATGCGCAAAAAGCCGGATGCTTTCTCGGGTGAGGAGCATCCGGCCTTCAGTCTTTGACTTGCAGCAATCGCAAACTGTTGAGGGTAACCATTAAGGTTGCCCCCATGTCGGCGAAAATCGCCAACCACAGCGTAAGCCATCCGGGAACAATGAACAGCAGCGCCAAGACTTTAATTCCAAGCGAGAACGCGATGTTCTGCTTAATGATCGCCAGTGTTTTTCGGCTTAGGCTTATGGTGTACGGCAGCTTGCTTAAATCATCGCCCATCAAGGCAATATTCGCTGTTTCCAGAGCTGTATCCGTACCGGCGCCTCCCATTGCAATTCCGACAGTGGAAGCAGCAAGGGCAGGAGCATCGTTTACCCCGTCGCCAATCATGGCGACATTGCCGTACTGGCTGCGAAGCGTTTTAATATACTCCAATTTATCCTGCGGCAGCAGTTCCGCTTTGACTTCTGCTATACCTAATCGCTTGCCGATCGCATCGGCAGTCGCTTGGTTGTCGCCTGTAAGCATGACGGTTTTCTTCATGCCAAGCTCATGCAGCTTATAAATGACATGCTGGCTGGAATCCCTCACTTCATCGGCAACCGCGATCAGAGCCAAGATGTTTTCTTCCGTCCCCAGCAACATGACCGTTTTCCCTTGGTTTTGCAGCTCACCGATTTGTGTCAGAATTTCTTTATCGATGGATGTCTGCAGCTCAGAGAAAAGTTTGGGGCTGCCCATGTAATAAAGCTGTCCGTCAACCTTCCCTTTTACCCCTTTACCGGTGAGGGAGCTGAATTCTTCCGCATCGGCTTTAAAATCGACTTGCACCGCTTCTGCTTTTCTTACAATCGCAGACGCGATAGGATGCTGCGAGCCTTTTTCCAGAATGGCTGCAATTCTTAAGATTTCATTATTTTTCCCAAAAAGATTCTTACCAATCGTGATAAAATCAGTGACTTGAGGCACGCCCTTTGTCAGCGTTCCTGTTTTATCAAAAGCAACCGCCGAGATTCGCCCCGCTTCCTCCAAGTGAATGCCGCCTTTAATGAGCACGCCGCGTTTCGCCGCGTTGCCGATCGCCGTCACGATCGATACCGGAGTGGAGATCACAAGAGCACAAGGGCAGCCTACAACAAGAAGCGCTAAACCTCTATAAATCCATTCTCCCCAGCTGCTGCCAACGAATAATGGCGGAATGACAGCAACAAGTACGGCCGCGATCATAATCGCCGGCGTATAATATTTCGCGAACTGGTCAACGAACGCCTGAGAAGGAGCCCGCTCGGCTTGCGCTTCTTCCACCAGATGAATGATTTTTGCAATCGTCGTATCCTCGACCGTCTTGGTTACTTGTACTTCCAGCAACCCTTCTTCATTAAGCGTACCTGCATAGACTTCATCATCGACGGTTTTTGCGACAGGAATCGATTCGCCGGTAATGGCTGCTTGATTGACGTTAGACTCTCCTTTAATGACGACTCCATCCATCGCCAGCTTTTGACCGGGCTTTACGATCATAATGTCCCCGACCCGGATATCATCTACGTTTACGGTGAGCTCGGTGCTGCCGCGGCGAATCAACGCTTCTTTCGGTGCAATGTCCATCAGCGAGTGAATCGATTGGCGAGCTTTTTCCATGGAGTACCGCTCTAATCCTTCGCTGATTGCAAACAAAATCACAACCGTGGCCCCTTCGCCCCATTCGCCAATGGCAGCAGCCCCTATAATGGCTACGGTCATTAGCGTATTCATATCAAACTGAAGGCGAAAAAGGTTCTTCAAGCCTTTTTTAAATAATTCATAGCCGCCGATCAGCATAGATGCGCCATAGGTTAGAGAGGAAAGCAAACCTTCCCCGTACTGCTCTCCCAAAAAGTAACCGGCGATCAGAAGCAAGGCAGAAACAATGACATTCCAGTTTTCTTTCCAAAGTGGTTCTTTCTTTTCCACGGCACGCTCTTTGTCAGGCGTCACTTTCAGGTTTTCAAATGCTCCCGCCTTTTCTAATTCCTCTATCGATGTATTCCCAAAAACCGTTATTTTGGATGCTCCGAAGTTTACTTGCGCATCCTGAACGCCTGGGAGATTTTTTACGTTCTTCTCAAAGATGGCTGCACAATGGGTACAGGTAAAACCTTGAACCCGGTACACATTTTTCTCTTCTTTAGGATTTTGCGTTTTAATGTTCAACGGTCAACATCTCCTGACGATGCGCGGAAGCGAGTTTAATGAGTTGGCGCACATGGTCATCATCCATAGAATAAAATACCAGCTTTCCTTCTTTTCGGTACTTGACAAGATTCATTTTTTTTAACGTTCGCAGATGATGTGAAGCCGTTGCAAGCGTGGAGCCGATAATGTTGGCCACATCGCAGACACAAAGTTCATCTTCTTGGCATAGAGCAAAGGCCACTTTCATCCTCGTTTCATCGGCGAGCGCTTTAAACATATTCGCCATGCCTGAAATATCCTGCCGCATTAGCGAGTTTTGAACGCGCTGCACTTTTACTTCGTCAAAACAATACAGTTCACATGTATCTTTTGGCGTCATTCAAACACCCCATCAATCAACTAATCGTTTGAGTATAGGATCATCATACTCCCTATTTTCTATTCAGTCAAATATTCGTTTGAATGTTCTCATCAGAAAAACAAAAACAGCATGCAAATTAGACGATCCAATTCACATGCCGCTATCCTCACTAATGAACTTATTAAGGCTAACTCAGCCTCCGTTTCATTTTTTTGTATTATTGTCGTATTTTTCATTTCATGGTAATTTATTAGGTGATTAGATCTATGATAGGAGGATAATACCAATGAAACTCAAGAAAACCATTATGATTATTGTCCTGCTCTGCTTTCCTTTTGCTTCAATCGCTAACGCTCATCCCGGTAGAACAGATCAGAACGGCGGTCATACTTGTCGAACCAATTGTGAGAAATGGGGTTTGAAATATGGGGAGTATCACTATCATAACGGCGGTAACAACAGCAGCCGTTCGTCAAGCAGTTCCGGTTCTTCAGCAAACGCTGCCTCTTCAAGCATATCGCCAAAAGAAAACGTTCCTGAGGGGGCAGTTAAAGTAAGTCTGCCTGGCTTCAACATTTTTGTGAATGGTCAACAGATTTCAAACTCAACATCTAAGTATCCTGTTGTTGTTTATAAAGACATTACTTACTTTCCAATGACATGGAATTATACTCAGGCACTCGCCTTGGAGACAAAGTGGGATGCTGAGGTTGGCTTCGTGATCAGAAAGACAAATAATAAACCGGCAAATCTTAATACTGATCCCGGCGTCCCGGCTTCAAAGCTTTACGCCACAATGCCTGAATTTAACGTGTACGTTAATGATGTTTGGATTGATAACTCCTCAGAAGAGTATCCCTTACTGGTTCTAAATGACATAACCTACTTTCCTATGACTTGGAAATTCGCTGTTGAAGAACTTGGTTTGACAACAAAGTTTGAAAATAATTCATTTTATATTTCTAAATAAACTAGTGAGAGCCGACTTTTCTGTGCTGAAAATCAAGTTACGACGGATCCGCCGTTTACGAACAACACTTGGCCTGATATGTAGGTCGAATCATCGGAAGCCAGCAGCACGTAAGTCGGCGCCAATTCAAATGGCTGCCCCGGCCGTTTCAAAGGCACTTCTGTACCAAAAGTTCTAACCTCTGCCGCGGCAAATGCAGACGGAATTAGGGGCGTCCAAGTAGGTCCGGGCGCTACCGCGTTTACCCGAATCCCGTGTTTGGCCAACGACAGAGACAATGAACGGGTAAAGGATACAATGGCCCCTTTCGTGGCCGTATAATCGATCATATTCCCCATCCCGGAAAAAGCGGTATCCGAGGTCGTGTTGATGATGGAGCCCCCGGCGGGCAAATGAGGCAGCGCAGCTTTGGTCATATCAAAAAAAGAAATAATATTGGTTTGAAACGTGTTCATCAGCTGTTCTTTTGTAATATCCAAAATACTGTCCTGATGAAACTGTACGCCGTGATTATTCACCAAGACGTCGAGCCGTCCAAAGGTTTTGATCGTTGTCTCCACAATATAGCGGCAGGCGTCTTCCTCCCTCAAATTTGCAGCTATAGGCAGACAATTTCGGCCAAGCTTGCCGATGATTTGCTTCGTTTCAATCGCATCCTGGTGTTCGTCGAGATAAGGGATCACCAGATCGGCTCCTTCCTTGGCAAAAGCTATGGCCACGGCCCGCCCGATTCCACTATCCCCGCCCGTCACAATCGCTACTTTATTTTTCAACTTTCCGCTTCCCGTATAACCCGGATTATCGAAAATCGGCCGGGGATTCATCACATATTCAAATCCCGGATGCCTGTTCTGATGCTGCGCAGGAAAAACGACCGGAACATTCGTGCATTGCTGCTCCCAACCTATATAAGGATATATAGGATACGCCATTGTCATTCTCCTCTCGAACTGTATTTCATAACCTATTGTATTTTCGGCCGAAATCAAACATGCCGATATCCCGGCGCGGCCGGCATGAGATGGACAAGGCGCGTTGAGGCAACTGTAGAAAATCCGCAATCAGCGACAAGCAATTTCAACGTTAAGAATCCTTATAGGACACGGGCTTAAGGCCTTCGATAAGCATAACTACAAATCGTCGCATTTGGATATGATTAATTTCAAATTCAATTTATTGTTTCCTTCATCGGTATGATCGGTAAAAGTACTCGTGATTAAATGCTCGGGCAAAACTTCATGCTTGCATTCAGGACAAATATCATTTACTAACTGCACCTGATTATTACACCATGGACATTCAATCATACTTCTCTCCCTTTCTATATAGTCCTATTTCAGATAACGTTCTTGTGAACCCTCATTGGCTTAAAGCGCGTAGCGCCGGGTCCGACGGACTTAGCCAGTGCATGGTTGTCTATATTGCTCCCATAGGCTAAGACACGGGAGCGTGAAAAATAAGTTATAATGAGATCATGGAAAAACGGAACCGATATACCTCAGAATTCAAGACGAAGGTTGTGCTGGAGGTGCTCCGCGAGGAGCAGACCGTCAACGAGATTGCTTCGAAATACGAACTTAGCCCGGTGATGATCAGCCGGTGGAAAGCAGAGTTCCTGGAGCGCGCTTCGACCGTATTCGAGAAGAAGACGAGCGAAACAGAAAAAATGAAAAAGGAATACGAAGCCAAGCAGGAGCGCTTGGAGAAGCTGGTCGGTCAACTTACGGTTGAGGTCGACTGGCTCAAAAAAAAATCTGGCCTCAAATGAATCTCTCGAATCGCGTAAAACGATGGTGGAGCCGGACAACACAACGACGATCACGCTCAAGCGCCAAGCTGAGCTGCTGTCTGTGAATCGTACCAGCATCTACCGACCGGCATGCGGATCATGGGGCTTGAGGCCGTTTATCCCAAGCCGAATCTGAGCAAGCGCCTGCATGCGACCTACACGCGTCCCTACTTGCTCCGCGGCTTGACGATCGACCGGCCAAACCAAGTCTGGGGAATCGACATCACCTATTTACGGATGGGCAAAGGCTTTATGTAC
>NZ_FNDY01000027.1 GCF_900099895.1 Paenibacillus naphthalenovorans | reverse complement strand
ATTCATAATTGTTATGGAAAGATTTCCGGAAATGCCTAACGATGATTCTAAGGCGCTACTGAAAATCTTTCCATAACCAAATTCTTTCGATAATTTCCGGTTCCTGGATTGCCGGCCAAGATGACGTTACGTCCTTCCGGAATAAACCCTAGCGTTTTGAGCAGTTTCAGTTTCTTTTGTGCGTCCTGAGGAAGCTCATCTACAGACAAATCCTCAAGATATTTCTTATGTGTGAATTCTGCCAGTCGGATTCGGTTGTACCGGGATGCCTCCCGTCGGGCATCGCATTCCTTCTCCAGCAACTGAGCCAGGAACTCTTCGTAGCAAACGTCCCGTTGGCTGGCCTCCCGCACGTACTCCTCCAGATGCTTCCGAATCATCGGAAGCCGTAGTTCCTTACTGTATTCCATAATCGCTTCTTTCCACGCCTTGCGCTGTGAATGACTCATGCAACGTCCTCCTTCGTTTCTAACGTATCGGTATGAAACAGATCATCGTACGCGCGCAATTGTTCGACCGATCGATCCGTGATCTCTTGACCGGTTTTGGAGAGCGTGGCATGAGCAACTACCATTTCCCGGTTCTTAGCGCACAGCACTTTAATTTTATCCGTCGTGACATGGCTCGGATGGATACGCTGCAACGCCTCTATGGCCTGCTCTACCTCTGTGAAACCGACATCGTCGCGAATATATTGCAGTAGTTGTACAAAATCTCTCTCTCGTCTGGTATAATACATCTCGTAAATTGTTTTTATCTTTTGGGGAGCCTGATGCCACGCCGCACTACCGGCGAATGCACCAGGTTTTTTCTTTAACGTTTCTAAATAATGATTCAGATCAAATCGCCACTCATGGCTGCCGGTCAGTCGCATATGCTCCGCCACCTGAATTTCCTGATGAAAGCAAACCACTCTCGTGGAGTAGACCTTGGTCATGATCGACTCACCAACCAAATGATCCGGTACTGAATAACGATTCTGGTCCACCATGATCGTCGCATATTTGTCTACCCGTCCGTAGAGTACACGAGCGGCATCAAACGGGGGCATGGCAGGGAGAAGGAAAGAGCGTTCCTGTTCCAGTCGTTCGATCGCCGTCTGGCCGCTCAACTCGGTTTGCGGTTTTTGGTTGCGCCGTGTACATACCTGCTGCAGATATTGGTTCGCTTCCTCTAACGAGTCGAACT
Source organism: Paenibacillus naphthalenovorans (assembly GCF_900099895.1). Classification (GTDB taxonomy): domain Bacteria; phylum Bacillota; class Bacilli; order Paenibacillales; family NBRC-103111; genus Paenibacillus_G; species Paenibacillus_G naphthalenovorans. The sequence continues at coordinate 60,778 of NZ_FNDY01000027.1, read as the reverse complement.
CGTCCCGAAAGGCGAATGCTTTTCGGCGTACGACCTCCACGCTGCGCTCCACATGACCTTTTTCATTGCCGCTGTGGATATTGCAAAAACGGTGCTGAAACCCATAATAAAGCGACAACTGCAGAAGACCTTGCGTCGGCTCCTTTCCCGTTCCAACGAACCGTTTGACCGCCACTTTCATGTTGTCATACACCATCGTTCGATGTACGCCGCCAATATGCTGAAAAAACAAGGCATGTGCTTCCTGAAAGCATTCTGTCGTTTGTTTGGTAAACAAATACGCAAAACGGTAGTTCCCATAAGCGGATGTGAAAACCGCCATTTGAAAAGTTTGTAGTCTACCATTGATTTTAAGTTTCACTTCACCCCAATCGAATTCACAGATTTCCCCAGGTTCATACAGTGCCTTGATGAATGCTTCCTTGGGTTTGCGTTCCAAACCACGGATTGTTCGGAGAACCGTACTGTAGCTAATATCTACGCCTTCGGCTTCCAGTGCTTCGAAGATGTCCATTGCCTTCTTTTGTTGTTTGCGTTGCCCTTGGTTTCGCTTGATTTCATTCTCATTCAAATGCGCTTGGATTTTTTTTGCTATTTCATCGGTCAGTTTCCGTTTCGGTCGGATTCCTACATTGTACTTGGGAGCGGTGGTCAGGGCATCAATTAATGCTTGAATATCTACTGAGTCGTTCCCCTCCGCCAACAACTGCCGTCTCCTTTCCTCATATTGGTGGATGTATTTTCCAACCGTTTCTCGATGAATCCCGGTCAATCTAGCAATTTCCCGGCGTGACCTTCCTTCATGGATGTGCATCATCAAAATCTTCTGCATAATATTCATCGTAATCATTCTCTCCCGGCACCCACTTGTCGATTTATTCTCCAAGTAGGTTTATCGGTTGTGGCCGGTTTTTCAATGATTACGGTGGCCTGTTTTTAAGTTATCATAGACAACCGCTTGCTACAGAAACGCTAAAGAAGGGTAACAACGTTATATTCGGCATAGGGAGCCACCTCCCCCAGCCATTCTCATAAAACTGGTTGGGTATCACGCATTGCCCCTCGGGTATTAGTCCTAATTGAGAAAGCCCTCTAACAGTAACCATGCCATTCATAAAAAAATTAATCACCTCATTCTGAAAAGAACACATGTTCAACTCCCGTTTGTATAATATAAGGTAATACATCAAGCGGTTTCTCGTTGGAAATTCTGAATTCAGTTGACATGCCTTTTTGATTTTCCACTTTGTTGAACCCTATCCCCACAACCCAGTATTCTTCTTCCGTATCGGTTAAATTTACCGGAATCCCTTGGAAATAACCACTGAGTTCTTCGTACTCCTCCCTATTCGCACCAATTAGTTTGTACGCATTATCGCAACATTTTATTTTCATCACCGTATGCTGTTCCTTCTGCTGAAGCAACAAAAACTGAGAACCCTTGTGAAAGATGATTTTTCGAAACCGAACGGCAAGTTGAACCGACGATTGATTCATCAAAATAAGCGATTCCACTGATCTGACTTTTGGAATCATTTTGCTCACCCCTAGACATAATAACAATATGATATCACTTTTAAGTTAGATTATCAAATTTTATCACTTATAGTATTATATATTTTTTTAGTTAGAAACCGTACCCTTAAGTAAGGAGGTAATATATCGATGTCTGAATTAAAAAAGCTGATCGGAGAAAGAATCCGAAACATACGCATTAATAAAAATTTGACCTTACATCAATTAAGCCAACTAACTGGACAACAAGCTTCATATTTGACAGAAGTTGAGCTCGGAAAAAGAAATCTTTCCGTAGATTCATTGGAAAAAATCATGAACGCCCTCAACATAAAGCCAGGAGAGCTTTTTGATTTTCGGGAGATTGATCCGGACTCTCAGGAATTTGAGACGAGAGCTATTCTCGAAGTTCATTACCAGTTTTTATTGGAGAAGAAAAGCGATGATGTAAGAATGATCCATAGAATTACAAAGGAAATTTTCGCTTCGATCGAAGGGGCTAATAAGTCATCTAATTAATCGCGGAATTTTATAAAGGATAATCCATTTAGAAATAAAAAATGATCGCTTTCTTCTTAAGCGATCACTTGGCGGTTACACAGCACTACCATGCAAAACAACTTCATTGTTTTTTGAAATTTCCAATGCCAGTTCGAATTTGTTTGTTTTTTTATTTTGATCATATATTACTAAGGGTAGATCTGCCTTTGGCATCCAAATTCGTCCCAACTCGACTGCTGTCGAAACTGCCATTGCAGGGAAAATATTCAACCGATTATTTTGCCCATGAGCCAACTTAATTCTGTCCATTAAACTCCGTATAGTTTGTCTAAATGTCACAAGGTGACTTTTGCTTTTCATAAAATCATTATTTGGGGTTTTAATTGTGAGTGTCCAAATTGACACATTATCACCAAGTACTTCAGTTATTCTATTTGTTGCTATCGTTGCACTAAGGGATATATTTAATGCAACAGTTGGATGTATCTTCTCAGGGGATTGAATAAGGAATTCAATATTGTCAGACTCATTGTCCCAACCCCATCTTTGGACGGGCTCTCTTTGCAGTTGATAAACATCAACTGGAAAAATATCAGAAAGCATAGTGCCCAAGGAAATCAGCAATGGCTGTGGTGCAAGCGCGAATAACGAAAGATGCCTACAAGCACCTGAAGATAATAACGGTATAAGCTTTGTTTGAACTTGCCTCTTCAAATTTTCGTTTTCGATCTTCCAAAAATCATCTTCATGATCGTTATACAAACTATTTTTCCATCCCAATTCAATTGCTCTGGTATCAGCCGGATATCGTTCAGGTAATAATGCCACCACAGAACGTTCATAAGATATTGGGTAACTATGGTCGCCTATGTTGGACCCATACAATACAATTTGACTTTGTCTATCTTCCTGTATTTGAGTCACCAGCTCTATTCTCTTTTCGTGTTCTTGTTTCATCGCTTGAAGTAATTCAACAGGATGTCCATCTACATCTTTAACATCAATCAAACGATGGTGTGTATCGCAAAGTAACATTAAATTCGAAATATCTTTTGCTAATTTTGGGGAGAGTATCTTATCACCTCTCGGTCCTCCAGGACTATCGGCAATGATATGGGCTATATATGAGCGATTCATTAATGATTTTGTATGGGGATCAATATGTAAAAGCTCGTTACACCCTCTATATTGACAACGACCTGCAGCTTTACCCCATAGCATACAACGTATGTGGGGTGGTACAACCGATTCAGACAACCTTAACCCTTCTTCCTATTTTTTTTGATAAACTCAAGACAATCGATAAATTCGATACCAAATTCTCTTGGGGTTTGGTATTGTTGAAGCTCTAGAAGCATTGGCCCATGACATTTCCTTAATATTTTTCCGCTATTGCAAGGGCACAACAGATGACCGCGATATTTTTGGGAGGCCAAAATGTAGAGAAAATTTATGCAACACTCTTCTGAATCTACTTGAAATAATTCTTTGTAATAGTTCAAAATCCCCCTAGCCCCATGGTCTAGTTCCCCATAAGGTAGATCTTTGTTGGTTGCAGCATAAGAAAATGAATAGAGATAGGGAATTAACTGTGTTTTGACAAATCCCAATAACGTCGAATTTTTAGCAAAAGTCATCTTAACAGCAAGCGGCGCACCTAGGCATAGAGTACCGTCTGAAAACGTATGAAACGTGTTAGGTATCCTCCCCTCCAATTCTCTTGCAATTGGAGGGGCACTTGGATAATTCGTCGGTAGCTCCATCTCGACCAAATATGCTTCGTCCACTAATTCATGATCTAGATATTGAGCACGAAATTGTATCTTTCCACGGACATAAAACCTGTCGTTCTCATATGCCAAAGTAACATTCGGAAACTCACTTTGTAATTCCTTGAAATGATCCCATACAATTTCCCCATTCATTGTTACCGGCCCCAAGGTTTATTGGGATTTGAAATTTGAACCATTGGCGCTGAAAGCACTGCGGCACTCGTCGGCAAACCAAGAGCTCTCGCCGTAGTTATTGAAACTTGTCCGAAAGTTGATTCGAATGATTTAACGATTTTCCCTACATCATTTGTTCCAATTATTTCGATAACGTCTTCTTTAATCCATTTGGTCCATTGGAAAAAAGCTCTTGCCTTTTGATTGTTATTCTCATGCCATCTATCCGCAAAATTTTCATCTGGATTTACAGGGTTTGGAATTACCCATGTTCCATCAGCATTTCTGGTAATTAGCGATTGCTCCTGAAGAACTTTATTATCGCTGAACTCCGGCTTCAGCAGATCCGATAGGGCATCAAGTTGATTCACAATATTGCGAAGTGTTAAGAACACATTCGGTTCGCCATTGTATAGTTTGGCTGCCAATGTTGTAATAATCATGGAAATCGGTTTGTCTTCTGCCATTGGGTGGTTTGTGAAGCGAACATCCCGATGGCGCTTCAGAATCTGGATTGCTCGTTGTAAAGGGGTCTTAATTAGAGCCTCAGGCACCTCATCGATACTTGCATAAATGTCTCTATTGTTTTCGAAGAGGCTGCGCTGTTGAGTGGCTTTGACTAAATCAAACACGGGTTTGTTAATATTCTCAAACCAATCAGCAAAACCACTTGGATTGCTAGAATACCACTCATAAGTTTTATCCTTATTTTTGTGAGTTATCGCAATGGCCTTTTCGGCGATCCTGGAATCAACCAGGTTGTTTCTTAATGATGCATCTTCTGGTGTTGCCGGTAACACGTCAATATGGAACCCAATTCCGTCTTGCTCTGCGTAATGTATAGTCCAACAACGCCGCCCTTCTTCATCGAGCATTTTTTTATAGGTTTCATTTTCCGCTATACGCTTACCAACTGCCTCTTTTAATGCTTTTGGAGAAGTCTTTTTCTTGGAGATCTGAAATTCACTAACCAAGTCGATGTCATAATCGGCATCTTGTCCATTTCGAATAGGTCTAACAACTGTCCCAAGTCTAAATGAACCTTGTGGGTAAAAATGTATTTCTTCTACACCTTCAAATTGGCCTTCTGCTATCCAATTGCTAACGGCAGTGTATCTGTCAACAGCTTGTTTATACTTTGTTGGAGATATATCTAGTCGTGAAGCAATACCTTCCAACAGCGCGGAAACTTTTGACTCAAGTTCAATTGTCATAAAATATACATCCTTCTTTCATTTTTTTTTTGAAATTTAGAAGGATATCCGTCATTCATGACGTATACATAAATATAGTCTGGCTATACATATGTTGAGTGTAAAGTGCATGATCATTTCACACTCGATACCTTCTTCATGACCAGTTTTGAGAATGCCACTTCTCAGAAGAAAATCAGTACCGACAACCAAGCGAGGTGTGCCACCACTTACGCTTGTTTGTCGTTGTGCCTACCTTTAATAATCATCACCCTCTTAACTTTTTATTCTAGTAATCAAAAATAATGGGATGCTAACAATTTCCATTATACAGTAGAGACAAACTCCTATACAAGCATAATTGCGATCATTTGTTCCTATTTGAAAGTGTCTATTAATGACCGAAAAGGTCAACACATGCCGCTGAATAATAATCAATGGTTTTGGACTTAGAGTGACCTTTGGGTAACCTTTGGGTGACCTTTGGGTGACTTCAAGGTGACCTTGGAGTGACCTTTTGGACTTGAAAAAACAACTTTACCGCTTCGCATTTTTGAAATGATTGCTATGACGGGTATTAAAATCGAAAATGATCGGAGAGGGAAAAATAAGCATTTAAGAGTTCCCGAAGAGCTATTGCCGCCACGAATATTCAGTTTTCAAATCTTTTCCTTTCTCGTGTTCGCGCTTCCCAAGAAACTCATCTTCTCTAGCTATTATCGGATCATACCAATCGGCTTTCTTCTTTGCCCAATCGATCCATTGTAAATCTTCCCCTGTCAAATTACCGGACGATTCCAAAGCTGCAACGAATGCCCTGATCTTGCACGCCATCGCGTAATCCTGAGCCAAATTTGTCAATGCAACCGTGCGCTCGACCTCAATCATATAACGTTTTCGGCGTTCTTCTCGCAATCTCTCTGCTTCTTCGCGTTTACGACGTTCTTCTTCACGCGCCTCTCGCTCTTTTCGTATAATTTCAGATGCTTCATACATCTCGATCAGAAGAATTCCCAATTGGTCTTCCACGATGGAAGATTTCGTATCACGGAACCTTTTATTTTGATTCTGATTTATATTGATGCACAGCTGCCCGTTAAACACATAATCATATTTGCGAAAATTCGGTTTCGAAGCCCAGGAGTAACGTTTCTTATCTTCCTCATATTTGCGAAGCTGATTTTCCTCTGACTTTGTTAAAACATGATCGACTTTGTCCTGCATTTCATATATCTCAAGGGATACCGATTCATTCCGAATAATAAATGAGAGAGTATCCGTCACTGAGCATCCCAATGGTTCTATAGCATGGATGAGTGCCCCAAGGATTCGGTAGACACGCGGAAGCGTCTCTTTCGAAATCACGCCCGCTAGAAATGGAGGACTGGACTTATATGAGCTGTAGCTTTGACGGCTTCTTTGAGCGCCAACTTCTTTTTTATCGTTCCTGTTCCATTCGCTCAAATCGTCTTCTTTCATAGCAATTTTCGAACCAGCATCAGCATTGTTTACCGCTTCTCCATCCTGTTGCGTGGCTCCGAGCTCTGCTTCTGGAATGGTCGCCATACCCTTATCAATCTTCTGCACTCTTATCCGCGGCGTTTTCGAACGCGGAATAGCAACTTCATGTATAGTTGAGTCTGGAAGAGGTGGTTTCGATACCGACTTTCCAAAATTTAATTTCGTCCAATACCCTGCAGGAGGTATGGGCACATTTGCTTCCTTACAAAGCTTATATATTAGGCCGTACGATGTGCCATATTTCCTGGCAACGCCAGCAAGCGACAGCTCCCACACCTCGTTATAGATCTGCTCGCGAGCCAGCATTTGAGGTTGTTCCTCGACCATCGTTACGACCTCCTTCTCAGTTTCAAATGCCTTTTCATTGATAATTTTCTGGTCAGGTTCATAAGCTACAGGAGCCGCTTGTGAAAATAATTTAGCACCGCCACCTATTCGTTTCTTTCGCTCATGATGAATCAAATGTTTTTCTATCAAGTTGTGACAGCGTATTATGAGAACGAGATCTTTGACCTAAATCGGGAAAAGACTAGCGTGGAGCAAGAGTTGGTGGATGTGAAGGCGCAGTTGGAGACCGCTGAGAAACAATCCGAGAAGTATTTGCAGCAACTTATGGAGGTCAAGACCGAGTTGCGTTCCTTTTTGAGAACTGTTGAGGAACTGCTGCAACGCCGTGCGCCAGAACTTATAGATGCTTACCGTCAAGTTGCCGGTTCTGCACCAGAAATACCTGCACCAGAAATACCTTGATTTTTGGCTACGCATCCCTTATAATTGGAGTATCAATTTAAAGCACATCGTCAATGGAGTGGACTACTCTGAAAAGGGGGTCCACTCTTCTCGTTATAAGTGAGAAATATAGAAAAGCAGTCGGTCGATCCGATTGCTTTCCCCATCCCCGGAAAACGTTCATTTCTCATTACCTGCTCGCTAGCTTAACGTCGCTGCCCAGTCTATAACTTTATTTTCTCGGTCTATCTTGAAAATATTGCACAACGAAAGCACTAAAAAAAAAGACAATAGGAAACTGACCCTGAAACCAGAGCAAAATGGCCAGGGTTCTAACAAGGTGTTTATCCGTAATAAGCTGCAGTTATCAGGAGGCGGCCCTATTAATCGTAACTGATACGCCTAATGACTCAAGTTTCCTTATGGATTGCTTTATGATCACGTCGCGTTTTCGTTCCTCAAAATAGGTCGGACCTAGTTCGACATAAGGTTGTTTTCGTTTGAGGATATAGTAAACCATTGACAATATACTGTGAGCTACTGCGACGGTTGCACGATTGGCTCCCCGGCGTGCCGCAATACGGTGATATTGGCTGGATAGGTACGTTCCTTTCGTTCTAGCCGCAGCTTTGGCAGCTTCAACGAGCGTGCTTCGCAACTTTTTATTCCCTTTTCGAGTTTTTCCGGAAATTCGTTTTCCGGCGCTTTCGTTCTGACCTGGACACAGCCCTGCCCAAGAGCACAAGTGGGCGGCAGAGGGATATTGATCCATATTCACGCCAATTTCAGCCGCAATCGTCTCTGCTGTCCGTCTTGCCACGCCAGGGATCGTGTCGAGCAGTGCCAGGTCCTCCTCAAAAGGGAGCATGCGCTTTTTGATTTCTTCGTCCAGTCTGCAATCTCTTCGTCCAAATAATCGATGTGCCGGAGTTGGGCACCCAGCATGAGCTTCTGATGAGGCCCCATCAAGCCGTTCAGGGCACGTTTTAAATCTTCTTTCTTGCTTTTCAGCTTTCGTTTCGCCAGTTCGGACAAGGTACCGGGATCCGTTTCACCGGCAATCATCGCTTCGATCATGGCGCGTCCCGATTTCCCAAGCACATTGCTGGCAACGGACGAAAGCTTGATGTTGGCGCCTTCCAGCACTTTTTGAATGCGGCTTACTTCCCGGGCACGCTCTTCAATAAGGCTTCGGCGGTACCGAATCAATTCTCTTAGTTCGCGTTGCTCTCGTTTTGGGATGAAACTGCCTTTCAACAGACCGTGACGCAGCAAGCCGGCAATCCATTCCGCATCTTTCACATCGGTTTTACGGCCGGGCACATTCTTGATATGCTGAGCGTTCACCACAAGAGCTTCGATGCCCTCGAGCTCCAGCAGATTGTAGATCGGTTTCCAGTAAGCGCCTGTGCTTTCCATCGCAACGTGAGTGCAGCCTCTGACTTTCACCCAATCAACAAGCTGGATCAGGTCATCTGTCATAGCCTCAAACGTTCGAATTTCTTTACCTTCAGGTGTGATAATGCAGGCCACGATGTTCTTTTTATGAACGTCAAGCCCGCATACATGGCTGTAAACGACGTCCATCCTTAAGAACTCTCCTTACGGCGTGCAAGATTGAAGGGCTGGTGCAACAACCGCCAAATGGTTATTCTATCCTGCGTGCTTCCAAAACGGAGCAACAATCTGTGGTGCACCTGGTCGTTGGGGTCTGTCTAACACACGGGCTCGAGGCACCATTGACTGCCGACCTCCCTTCGCCAGCCGTAAGTAAATTATATCGCATGCCCAATATTTTCATCATCTGATGGTGCCGCGTTAGCGGCATGGGCGTCTAACACTTTATTTTTCAGTCTAATACATTATTTTCCCATGACACGTTTTTCATTGTCAAAAGAACTCCACTATAACCGACATCCTAGTTTCACATTATACACACATGCTCATCGCCCATTCAGTTCAATGGATTGGCAGCTAATTTAACTGTCGCTTCCGGGTCTTTGACATTCAATGCGCCGGGATCAAGATTGCAAAACATCTCCACATATTCTTGCGGCACGCCGCTTTCATGAATGATTTGGAGTTCATTTTTTACGTTCTTTTCAAGCAGCATTTGTATGCTTTTTCTTAATACAACTGGTTCCGGCACCGGAATCACGTCATCCAACGGTTCCTTCACTCTCATTCGTTTCATGGACATTTGTTTAAATAACGAAGTGAATTTGCTCTCTGATATTAGCCCCAGGTCTTTGCATCTATATATCATAGCTGCAATCGAAACTTTCCAGTATTTTTTAAGCTCCACAAAATGAAGCAACGACGTTGAAGTCACTGTTTTTGCAAACGCCTCGGCAGGCAACAAAAAGGCAGACGCAAAGCGATTCGCCTGCTCTTCAATCTTTTTAAACTCCTCTTTGGAAAGAAGGTCATTATTCACATCTTCATGCATTAAACGATGTCCAAGTTCGTGAGCTCCATCCAATTGACGCCGAACCGCGGATTGTTTGTCATCGCCTAGAAAAATAAAGGGACGGCCTTTTCGATGCTGACAAAAGGCATCGATTTTTTCACTGTCCATATGGATAGTGAACACCATAATTCCGTTACGTTCAAGCAAATTGACGATGTTGGTTATGGGTTTATCGCCCAGTCCCCAATGATCTCTAGTCAATTGCACCAATTTTTCGATTGATACCGCATCCCAATTGCAATTGCTGAAATCTTTGGTGTCCGGCAAGTTTAGTTTGGGGAAATCTATATATTTGCTCAGGTAGTCGTATATATATCCAGCAAGATATGATTTATTCAGCTGTATTTCTCGGCTTTTTTTTGTTGCGGTTGCATACGCCCTAAAAAAAGTGTTGCCTACGTATTGTTCGCTGTCTCCATAAAAGAAACTTTTCGGAAATCGAAGCGCATTAATGATTGCCATCATGTTTTCTGCTTTTGGAATACTTTCACCAAGTTCAAACTGCGAGATCGCTTGTTTGCTCACGCCAATTTTATCCGCAAGTTCCGCTATGCTCAATTCGCGAACCATTCTTGCTTCTCTTAAACGTTTTGGATTAAAGGCGCGTTCAGTCATAGCGTGTCATAAACTCCTTAAACAAGATTATTCTTTTCATTGAGCTCCTTCTCGCTTTCTTGCAACGCAGCTTGTGTAAGCCCGATGAAGATGTCAGTATCATCATAGATTTGTCGTGGAAACTCAACAACCTTGCCTCCGCCGGCAACTACCTTGTCTGTTACATCCTCGTTAAAGAGCCACTCCTCTTGATTGGGTTGAAGCGCTCCCTCGTAAACCAAATTCTTTTCCCGGTCGTAACTGACAATGAGACCGAAGGGAAGATGTTCTATTTCGAAAAGCAACGAGGGTTGATAATCAATATCTATATTCAAATCTTCTTCCGTTGCCCCCATTGCCATAAGTCGATCAATGTTCGTTATGGCAAATTCACCCCTAAATAAACTAGGCTCAAAATCTCTGTTATTGGGAATTGGCAATACAAGCGCGGCAATATTTCTCGTCGTTTCCCGCATTACAATGTAGGGATAGAAGCCCGCCACTCTATGTTCCACGCTCAAATTTAAATGCGGATTTTTCAAAATCGCTTCTGCAACATGAGTATTGACTAACTCGTACAAAAGTCTGGATGAGTAAGTTTTCGACGAAGTCTTTGGCATGACTTCCATGGTTTGAGAAAATATCCGCTTACCTTCTGCAATGCCAGACAGAATTAATGATAGTTGACTGTCCGTAAGCCGACAATCTTTAATAATAGCGGCTGCACGTTGGTTCATGTGTCCGTTTCCACCTCCGATTACCATAGTAGTATTATTTACCTTTTTTATATTTTTGTCAAGTATAGAGGAATTCAACTGTATATAGTCTAGTAGCCAAGCATTTGAAAGTGATAAGCTGCGTGACTAGGTTTGTGGGATATATATTCACACTGCCGGACTTGTCTCGCTCTATATACTACATTTTCTACGTATGTAGACGCGCTTGCAACAGTCCTAGCGAAAGCGGCACCGTCTACACTTATGGAACCACAGTTAAATCAGAAACTTATCGGATTTAGTTCGTAGAATCGAGCTTTAATCGCCTCTCCTATAATTTTTGATTGAGTTCTTCACATTCTTAACTTTCCACAAACTTTCCTCTAATAAAAAGTCATCATTATCGAAAATATCCGATATTACTTCACAACGAATATCTTTCTTATTCTTAGCTAAGATATTTGATACACGATAGATAAGATATTTTTCACCAATAGCTTTCATTTGCTTCGCGGTGTTTAGTTCTGTGGACGTTATAAAAAATTCCGTGTCGTTTTTTACTGTTGTTTTCACTTCAATATGAAGTTTATTACCTTCCGAATCGTAGGACAGAATATCATAACCATTTTGAGGGTCTAATGCTTTTTTATTATCAACAAGTTCCTCATAAATTGTTCCTTCTAACTTTTTCAGTTCCATTTCATAAACATACGCTTCCCCTAACTTGCCAATTTCCATTTGAAATTTATGTAATTCCAAATAATCTACTTCTTTTAGCGTTAACTTCTTTCTCAATTCATCAAAAGTGAATAATACCGATGAAACTTCAACTTCTCGTTTTGAATCTGATTGAAGTTCAATATCAGCTACTTCTAATTCCTCAACAATCAAAGAAGTGGTGTTTTTTTTCTACGGTTGACCAATTAACTAACGAGGATTTCCAAGACCTCTGTCGAAATAGTTAATAGCCATATTTGACGGAGGTTTTCGTTGATGCCCTTACCCAAAAATCGCGTTATCCCGGAAAAGAAAATTTACTTTCGTACGGAGCTTCAACATTGCCCTCATTGCGGGACGAAGCTCAAGCGACATCATACCGCTTGGAAGAAAAACATCATTACGTTGAACGGCGTTATCCAAGTATGGAACATGGCGTATCACTGCCCGAATGCCGACTGCGCTTACCCAAAAGCCTACTACAAATCGGTCGAAGCCGATTCGTTGTGCATGAAGCATACCTCTTACGGTTTCGATGTGCTGGCGTTGGTGGGTCAGTTGCGATTCAAGCATCATATGACCATTACGGAAATTACCGAGGAGTTGAATCGCCGCGGGGTTGCCACCTCAGAGCGGAACTCTCAAAGACTGTACGAACGCTATTTGACCTTGCTTCGTGCCAGTGTGACGGATCACGTGAAGGAAGTTCTAGGGCAAGTCGTTCAAGACAATGGCGGCATCATGATCTCCATGGACGGCGTTCAACCCGAGAAAGGCAACGAAACGCTTTATGTCATTCGGGAAATCTTCAGCGGTACCATTCTGGCCGCTCAAAACCTGAAAAGCGGCTCGGCCGAGGAATTGAAGAAGCTCATCACGCCGATCATCGAGTTAGGCTTTCCGATCATCGGCATCGTGACGGATGGGCAGCAGTCTATCCGCATGGCCATGGAGTCGTTGTTGCCGGATGTTCCTTACCAGTACTGCCAGTACCATTACCTCAAGGACATCGCCAAACCAGTTGTCGACTTGGACCGCAAGCTTAAAACCGGGATCAAGAAAAGCCTGCGCGGAATCCGTGAGATCGAAAAGAAAATTGAGAACGACGATTCGGCAGAAGCCGAGGTCGCCAAAGATTACGTCGCGGCTGTTCGTTCGTTGCTTCTTGAAGACGGAAACCCGCCGCTCGATCTGCCGGGGATTCGGATATACGAGAATGCGCAAGCCATTTAGGCTTCCTTGGAGCGATGCCTGGATAAAAAAGGGGACCTCGCTGCTGAAAAACGTAGTCAGAATATTCAATATACTTAGCGAATTTCAGCAAGCCTACGAAGAGGTCAAGCGTTGGACGCTGCCGTTGCATCATATCGCCGATATCCTGAATCCCGACGCGGATAAAAGCAGCGATTCGGTTCGGTTCCATCTGCAGCACTTGCTTCAATGGGTCGAACAAACCTACACCGAAGAGCACGACAAGCCGATGGTTGCCAACTTGATAAGTTACACCAAAGGCTTTTGGAAAGGCTTGTTTACTTGCTACGATCATCCTCACGTTCCGCGAACCAACAACGATCACGAGCGGTTTTTTCGCCGTACCAAGACCCGCCACCGGCGTATGACCGGGTTGCGAAGCTGGAACGAATACATTCTCCGCAGCGGCGAAATGGTCGTGTTTTAGCTGAATCAAAAAGCCCGAAAGTTGACGTTAATGCCTGTCCAGCAATTGACCGATATAATGACCGAGAAAGACGGCGAGGAGGAAAAGAAAAGACGCCTCCTTTGGAAAGGATACTGCGGGAACAGTATCACAAGAGGCGTCTGTTCATCATCAACATGGTCATTGTATCAAAATATGAGCTCATTGAAAAGGAGCCGGAAAGCGGCGTTTTTTTGTTAGGAGTGCGGAGAGTGTAGCTGCGCCCTGTTGCGGAGGAAGTTTAAGCGTGGCGGGAAGCCGTTCGAGGATATGGTTCAAAAGCTCCGGGGAAAAAGTGAAGCTTGTGATCCGCAGACTTCATTGTAAGGTGTGTGGGAGAATTCATCATGAGTTGCCGGATCTGCTTGTGCCTTACAAGCGGTACGACGCCGAAAGCATCGAGGGAGCGGTTTCGGAGCCGCCCCGTACCGACATTGCGGCCGATGAATCGACGCTCCTCCGCTGGAAGTGCTGGTTCCTGGCTTGGGCCGTGTATGCGGCAGGCTGCCTGCAATCGATCGCGATGCGATTTCATCTCCCTGTGGTCCGTCCGTCCACCCGGCCACAGTCCGCACTCCAATGGCTTGGACGGTTTGTAGGCGATGCCGCCGGATGGCTGAAACGAGTTGTCCGTCCAATCGCCAATTCAAATTTATGGGTAACAGACCCGTTCTGCCTTCATGTCCATCCCCTTCGGGATTAAACTCATGTTCATCCCAAGGAAATGGAGGCATGAGGATGAAGAAGGAGAAGGCGGAAGAAATCGCCGCACAGCGGGTTCAACTACTGTCGCCGCTACTGGCGGACGGATTGGATCCGGCCAAGGCCAGTCAAATCAAAGCGGCGATCTCCGAGCAATACGGGATATCCGAGCGCACGTTGCGCCGGTACCTGGCACGGTATCGGGAGGCAGGCTTCAGCGGCTTAAAACCGAAAGCGAAAGGCCGAAAGCCCGCGATAGCCGTTCCCGAATCGGTGTTGGAACAGGCGATTCTGCTGCGGCGCGAGGTTCCCGGCCGCAGTGTGAGACAGATCATTCAGATCCTGGAATGGGAAGAAATCGTGAAACCGGGTGAACTAAAGCGCAGCACCTTGCAGGAGAAGCTCACGCAACGCGGATACAGTTCCAGACAAATGCGGCTGTATGAGACCAAGGGGGTTGCCGCAAGGCGGTTTCAAAAACGGCGCCGCAATGCGCTGTGGCAGTCGGACATCAAAGAGGGTCCGTATCTACCCATCGGACCCGGCGGAGAAAAGAAGCAAGTCTATCTCGTGTTGTTTGAGGACGACGCGACGCGTTCGGTCATGAACGGGGAATTCTACGCCTTATTCGACCAAACCATTGTAGAGGACTGCTTTCGTAAAGCGATTCAGAAATACGGCGTACCGGAAGCGGTCTACTTCGACCAGGGGAAGCAATACAAAACGAAGTGGATGGCGAGGACGTGCTCCAAGCTGGGTATCCGCCTTCTATTCGCGAGGCCCTACTCGCCGGAATCCAAGGGCAAGGTCGAGAGGCTAAATGGCGTCATTGAATCTTTTTTAGGCGAAGTGGAACTGGAGAAGCCGAAGACACTTGAACAGCTCAATGCGTTGTTTCAGGTGTGGCTCAGCGAATGCTACCAGAACAAACCGCATTCGGCGCTCGGAGGGAGGAGTCCGGAGCAGGCCTTTCGCAACGACCCTCATCCGCTTCGCTTCGTCGAACCGGACGTGCTCGCGAACGCCTTTCTTCACTGCGAGAACCGGAAGGTCGACAAGGCGGGATGCATCAGCTTCATGGGCAGGAAATACGAAGTCGGACTTCTCTTCATCGGCAGAACGGTTCAAGTGGTGTACGACCCCGCCGACATCACGGAAGTGACGATCGAGTACGAAGGACACGAGCCTTGGAAGGTTCGGGAGCTGGTGATCGGGGAGCGTGCCGGGAAACGGCCTGCCCTTCCGGAACAGTTGCAGCCCAAACCGGCAGACGCCTCGCGTCTGCTGCGCGGGGCCGAAAAGCAGCATGATCGGCGTCGGGAGCAGCAAACTCCCGCCATCTCCTTCCGAGCGATTCGCAAGGAGGTGGCGGACGATGTTTGAATCGTTCTATGGACTTCGTCACACCCCGTTCACCCGGGATATTCCGACCGAGGAATTATATATTCCGGTGATGTTGGAAGAAACGCTGGAACGTCTCGAATATGCCGCGCAGCGTCAGTGGTTTGCCGTGGTGACGGGAGATTGCGGTACCGGAAAAACCACGACGATTCGACGGATTACGGCGGCGCTCAGCGCGGCCAAATACAAGGTGCTGTATCTGTCGGATTCCAAGCTGACGCCCCGTCATTTCTACAAGGGCTTGCTCGAACAGCTGGGATGTGAGGCGAAGTTTTACCGCGGCGATGCGAAACGGCAGTTGCATCGCGAAATTGAATTGATGCGGGGGATTCACCACGTCAAGCCATGCGTCATCGTGGATGAAGCCCATCTCCTGGATCGCGAGATGCTGGAAGAAGTACGGTTTCTGCTGAACGTCAAGATGGACTCGGAAAGCCCGATGGCCCTGATTCTGGTCGGACAGAGCGAGTTGTGGGATCGCCTGCGGATGCAGACCTACACAGCTATTCGCCAACGGATCGATCTGCAATGCAAACTTCAGCATTATGATCGGTCTCAGACGGGAGAATATATTGCCAGACATTTAACGTATGCGGGGAGTGAACACGACGTCTTCTCCGATGGAGCGATGGACGTCATCTACCAATTCTCCGGCGGCTCCGCCAGACTAATCAACAAGGTATGCACGAACTGCCTGATCTACGGTGCTATAAACAAACGACGCATCATCGACGACCACATGGTCAGGCTTGTCATTCAAGGTGAACTGGAATGAAGCGGACATGGTTCAAGATGACGTATGACCGGGACGGAGAATGGTGGGTTGTTCACATTGAAGGGCGAAAAGTTGGTTTTCACTGCGGAGAATGGCTTCTGATGCGAGTCAATGACAGGATCGAGATCCCCTGCCGGATCGAGTTGGATCGCGACTGGTATATCATTATGGGGGATGTCAGGTTTTATTTGAGAAAGAAAGACACGTACCACGTAGAGATCTGATCGGAACGGGAAGCGGAGAACGGTAGCTCTGACTTCCCGCAATTCCTGTTCAATGCGGTCAGATTATTCGTCGATAATTGGTCAATAAGCACCGTCAATTTCCCGTCATTATACGGCAGCAGTAACAGTCGTGTTCGTCGACGATGCGCTTCGGCAAAAAGACCTTGAGAAAAGACTTCAAAATGTGGATTACCACACCTTCCAAGCGGAACGTCAACGTTGGGCATCTCGTTTGTCGGAAGGGGCTAAACGAAGAAGGTTTAGAAGCAATCCTGAAATATACCTTCAAAACGCAGAAAATAAATATTGTGCGTTAATTGGTCAGTCGTAGAAAAAAAATGCAATGTTCATGGAAACTCCTTTCTATGCGATAAACAATAATAAGTTTTAATTCATTTAACCCAACAAATATTCCGAATCAAGTCACAAACCATAACCCTTTTATTTCCCTGCTTCATAATCGGATACCACTAAAACATCCATGTGCCGGGCAGTACGCAGTAATGATTTAATAAGGGATCCTTTATAAATTTCCTCCCAAAATGACACCTTCGACTGCCCGACAATCAACTGCGTCGTGTTGTATTCATTCGCTTTTTGTACGATAATCCGGTGGATTTCCTTATAATTTGCCGCTGTTTGAATCTCGAATGTTCCCCCCAGTCTTTCCGTTAGTTTTCGCAGGGTTTCGATCCGTTCGGCAATTTCTTTTGTCATCTCCATGCCCTCCGGACGTACAAATGTCACATACCAAACTGCTTTCAACCGGTAGGCTATCCGAAACCCTCGGCGGATCAACCGTTCCGCATGAGGCGTCACATTTACGCAAACATAAATGACTTCCTGCCTGCGCCATGGCCCGCGAAGCGAAGATTTACGTTCCCACGACTCTAGCCGTTCGTCGACATCGTCGGCAATTTCCCGTAATGCCAGCTCTCGCAGCGCAATCAGGTTTCCGGTCTTAAAAAAATGACTCAACGCCTGATCGACCTTATCCAAGTCATAAATTTTCCCTTCTTTCATCCGCTGCTGCAAGGTCTGCGGCGTCACGTCGATCAGCTGCACTTCGTCGGCCAATTGCAGGATTCGGTCGGGGACCGTTTCGCGGACACGAATACCGGTGATTTGCTCAACGGCGTCGTTCAAACTTTCCAGATGCTGCACATTCACTGTGGATATGACCGAAATCCCTGCATCAAGCAAACGGAGCACATCTTCATAACGTTTCCGATTTTGACTCCCTGGCACGTTCGTATGAGCCAGTTCATCGACAAGCACAATATCAGGTGCGCGGCGAATGATGGCATCCGTATCCATTTCCTCCAGCCGTGCACCTTTATAATGGATCGTTTTGCGCGGAATGATCTCAAGGTTTCCTACTTGTGCCAACGTTTCTTTCCGTCCGTGCGTTTCAAGCAATCCAATGACCACATCGAACCCTTTTTTCTTCAAATCGTTCCCTTCGAGCAGCATCGTATACGTTTTGCCTACTCCAGGGGCGGCTCCAATGTACACTTTGAATGTGCCACGCTTTATACTCGCAATACGACTCTCCACTTCCTGCATGCTGGGGCGCTTGTACGAAGTACGGTCTCCCGTCCCACCCATCTTGGCCGGCAAAATGCGCCTTCCTTCATGTTCAGCTCGATCGGTCATGAAAAAAACATCAATATTTTTGATTTTCCCTAAAAGACCGTTTATAACCGATCCTTGCCAAAACTCCTGCCATCGGCTTTGTTTGGAATGCCCCATGACAATCCGCGTCACGCCGTACTTGGTTGCATAACGTACAAGATCCGAAGGCAGACGCCTGCGGGAACGAAGCGGCAATTCCTCGAATTGCCCGCCCACTTTTTCCACCAGTTTGATCATCGATCGCTTAAATGTTGCGGCCTCTTTAGATAGTTTTTTCTTGGGATCGATGAAGGTAACGACAAACAGGTCGCCGTTCAATCGTTTGGCCACTTGCTGGCCGCGGCGCACGTATAGTGAACCGTTCCAATGATACTGCGTAGAAACCAGAATGCGTTCCGTAGCTCCTGAAGGGCCGACCATCCCAAGCTCTTCTCGATATTCTTCCAACGATGCGTTGACATCTTCCGCGACGAGCCGCAGGGCAAGTTCCCGCAGAATCGCCAGATTGCCGCGTTTAAACCATTTTTTACTTTCGTCGGCCTGAATGGCTCCTTCAGCAAGTCTTGCCAATATCGTTTCCGGCGTCACATCGATCAGTCTCACTTCATCGGCCAATTCCAATGTATCGGCGGGAACCGTTTCTTCTACATCGATTCCGGTGAGCTTCTTTGCAATCTCGGCAAACCCTCCGAGTTCGTAAACGTTTATCGTCGTGATGACGCTGATTCCATGTCCCAACAAAAATTTGATATCGTCAAGACGGGTCGGAAAACGAGCGTCTTTTCGGTTATGATGAGCCAACCCGTCCACTAAAACGACATCCGGATTACGTTCGATCAAGGCATCTAAATCCAGATCCTCTTTTTCCTTGCCGTCCTTCCCCCATTTGATGCTTGCAATTCGTTCGAAACCTTGAAGCAACTCAGCCGTTTCTGTTCTCTGGAGTGTAGTTACGGCACAAATCACGACATCGATCCCCTGCTGCTTTAACAGCTGTCCCTCTCGCAGCATGTGATAGGTTTTTCCTGCTCCGCTTACCGAACCGATGATGATTTTTAACCGTCCCTGATGCATCTTGGAAATGGAGTATAGAATTTCTTCCGGAGTTTTACGTCTAAAATCCGTTTCCAAACCGACCCCTCCCCTTGTGGAAAATGGGAAGACCCCGCCTTCTTCGGAAGTGTTTCCTTCCGAAGAGAGCAGGGCTCTCTTCTTATCGCTGATTTAACAATGGCTGCAAAGCCAGGTTCAATTTCAATACATTCACACGGGGCTCACCAAACAGTCCAAGATCTCTTCCTTCCGTATGCTCATCCACCAAATCTTCCAGCTCGGAAGCAGGAATTCCCGTCAGACTGCTGATTCGCGGAATCTGAACTTTGGCCGATTCCGGTGTTATATGCGGGTCAAGACCCGAACCAGAGTTCGTGATCAGACTGAGCGGAACCTCACTGACCGGAACGTCGGGATTATTCTTCTCCCATTCTTCGATCGATGCCTTCGTCCGCTCGATCAAATCCGGATTTGACGGTGCGTAGTTGTTTGAACCCGAAGCTCCTGCATCATAGTTAATACTGGATACCCGCCCGTGAAAATATTTCGGATCCGTGAATGATTGTCCGATGAGTTCCGACCCGATCACTTGACCCCCGGAATCCTTGATCAGGCTGCCGTTCGCTCTTTCCGGCATCAGAAGCTGTGCAATTCCGGTAGAAGCCAGAGGGTACAACAGTCCGCACAATACAATAAATACCATGCTGATCCGTACCGCAATCCAAAAGGAACTGCCATGATTCACGATATCATTTACATCTGCCGATGTTTTATCCATACCCTGTTCCTTCCTTTCTCATCTTGATCTTTTCCATCAAATCCAGATGTGAACAACCAGATCAATCAGTTTAATACCGATAAACGGAACAATCACTCCGCCGAGTCCATAGATCAGCAGGTTCCGGCTGAGCAGCTGCGACGAACTGAGCGGACGGTACGTAATTCCTTTCATTGCTAGCGGAATCAAGAGCGGGATGATCACCGCGTTGAAAATGAGCGCCGAAAGAATGGCAGAAAGCGGCGAACCCAGCCTCATGATATTGAGGGCTTCCATCTGCGGAATCGCCAGTGTAAACATCGCCGGAATGATTGCGAAGTATTTCGCAATATCATTGGCAATACTGAATGTGGTAAGAGCTCCCCGAGTCATGAGCAGCTGCTTTCCGATGCCGACCACTTCGATGATTTTCGAAGGATCGGAATCGAGATCCACCATATTGGCCGCTTCTTTTGCCGCAACTGTTCCGCTATTCATGGCCAAGCCCACATCCGCTTGCGCCAGCGCCGGCGCATCGTTCGTGCCGTCTCCAGTCATGGCGACGAGTTTCCCCTCCGCCTGTTCGCGGCTGATGACGGCGATTTTATCTTCCGGTTTGCTTTCGGCGATAAACTCATCTACCCCTGCTTCCTTGGCAATCGTTGCTGCGGTCAAGGGATTGTCACCCGTACACATGATCGTTTTAATGCCCATTTTGCGAAGTTGATCAAACCGTTCCCGCATCCCGGGTTTCACCGTATCTTTTAAATAGATCAAACCATAAATATGATCGTCTACGGCTACCGCCAACGGTGTTCCGCCTTCAGAAGCGATCCTGTCGCTTTTTGACTTCAAATCCTCCGATATGGAGCCTCCTTGACCCTGTACCCATTTGATTACCGAGTCAACTGCCCCTTTGCGCACCTTGCGTCCGTCCTTCAGGTCGACACCGCTCATTCGCGTTTCCGCCTTAAATTCGATTACTTCCGCTCCCTCCGCGAGAGAAGCGTCATAAGTCAAATTTTGCTTTTTCATCAGCTCGATCACTGAGCGGCCTTCCGGCGTTTCATCGTAAACAGAAGCAATGGCAGCCCACGCAGCAGCCGCGGCTTCCGTCTCCCCACCAACGGGGACAAACTCACTCGCCATCCGATTCCCGAACGTGATGGTCCCTGTTTTGTCCAATATCATCGTATTAATATCGCCCGCGGCCTCTACCGCTTTGCCCGACATTGCGAGAACGTTGAACCTTGTAACCCGGTCCATTCCGGCAATACCGATCGCCGATAACAGACCGCCGATGGTTGTCGGAATCAAGCATACTAGAAGTGAAATGAGCACAGGCACTTCCAAATCAACGCCTACATAATTCGCTATCGGCGGCAGTGTTGCCACGACGATTAGAAAAATCAGCGTAAGACTGATCAACAGCGTGTTTAGTGCCAGCTCGTTCGGCGTCTTTTGCCGTTTCGCCCCTTCAACTAGAGATATCATCCGATCCAAAAACGACTCGCCGGGTTCGCTGGTGATCCGCACCTTGATTTGGTCGCTGACCACCCTGGTTCCTCCCGTC
Organism: Paenibacillus naphthalenovorans; assembly: GCF_900099895.1. GTDB lineage: Bacteria > Bacillota > Bacilli > Paenibacillales > NBRC-103111 > Paenibacillus_G > Paenibacillus_G naphthalenovorans. The sequence continues at coordinate 39,060 of NZ_FNDY01000027.1, read as the reverse complement.
ACAGAGCTAAAATCTCCGCCCGCTTCTTTAATCACCGGCGCCGATTCCCCCGTAATCGCAGATTCGTCAACCGAGGCAAGTCCCTCAATCACTTCGCCGTCTCCGGGGATCCATTCCCCCTGGGACACGACAACAATATCGCCTTTGCGCAGTTCGGTGGATGGGACCGACTTGATCTCCCCGTTCACCACTTTATTCGCCGAAATTTCTTTTTTCGTCTTTTTTAAAGAGGCGGCCTGAGCTTTACCGCGCCCTTCCGCAAGCGCTTCGGCGAAATTTGCAAACAGAACGGTAAACAACAATATGACGAATACGGTAATATTAAATCCGATCGTCTCCCCGGAACGGAAGTAACCAGGAAACAGAATCATCAAAAGAACCAGGAAAGCCCCTGTTTCTACGACGAACATCACCGGATTTTTTATCATCAACATTGGATTCAATTTCAAGAAGCTCTGAATGATTGCGCCGCGAATGATGGCTGCGTTCAGCATGCTTTTTCGATTGGCACTCATGAAAAATCCCCTCCCTTAACGGATCGACAAATGTTCGGCAATCGGACCAAGAGCAAGAACCGGTAGAAATGTTAAAGCGCCGATAATAAGCACGGTTCCGATCAAAATCCCGACAAATAATTTGTTGTCCGTCTTAAACGTACCGACCGTTTCCGGTACCCACTGTTTCCTTGCCATTGACCCGGCTACTGCCAGAAGTGCGATGATTGAAATATAGCGGCCGAACAGCATCACAAGTCCGGTCGAAATATTCCAGAAGGTCGTATTGTCACCCAGACCTTCGAATCCGGAACCGTTGTTCGCTGCCGAAGACGTATATTCATAAAGCACTTGCGAAATACCGTGGAATCCGGGATTGCTGATCGCCCCCATTCCAAACTCCGTCATAAATGCGACGGCCGTAGGAGCAAGAATAATCAGCGGATGAGCCAGAATCGCAATGGCAATCAGCTTCATTTCCTTCGGCTCGATTTTTCGTCCCAAAAATTCAGGAGTCCGTCCGACCATTAATCCGGCGAGGAACACCGCGAGAATGGCATACATGAGCATGTTCATGAGACCGACACCGTCACCGCCAAATACACTGTTCAGCATCATGAGTGCGAGCGGCACAAGTCCTCCGAGCGGCGTCAACGTATCGTGCATGTTATTAACGGTCCCGGTTGTCGCCGCGGTAGTGACCGTCGTGAACAAAGCCGACTGCGCAACACCGAACCGGACTTCCTTTCCTTCCATGCTTCCCTCCGAAGCATCCATTCCCAACGCATTCAATGCCGGATTTCCCCGAATTTCCGACGTGTAGGCAACCGAAAGGAAGGCGACAAACAAAATGAGCATGGTGCTGAAGATAACCCAGCCCTGTTTTTGATTTCTTGCAAATTTGCCGAATGTGTACGTCAGCGCGGCCGGTATGCACCACATCGATAAAATTTCGAGTACATTCGTTAGTGGACTGGGATTTTCAAACGGATGCGACGAGTTTACACCGAAAAATCCTCCCCCGTTGGTTCCTAAATGCTTGATCGATACAAGAGACGCCACTGGACCGACCGCAATTTGTTGCGTCTCACCTTCAAGCGTTGTCGCCTGAACGTTCGGACTCAAGGTTTGCGGTACGTTCAACGCGACCAAAAGCAACGTAATGATTAGGGCCAACGGAATGAGCAAGCGGGTGTGTGCCTTGACAAAATCGCTGAAAAAGTTGCCGAGCGTCTTGCCTTTGCTGGTTAACCCGCGAATGAACGCGATCGCTGCGACAATCCCCGTGGCCGCTGATGTAAACATCATCATCATAATGACGGCCATCTGCGAAAAATAGGATAACCCCGTTTCGCCGCTGTAGTGCTGCAGGTTCGTATTCGTCATAAAGCTGATAACAGTGTTAAACGTAAGGGTAGATTCCATATTGTCGATTCCATTTGGGTTGAACGGCAACACTTTCTGGATTCGTAAAATCAAATAGCTGACCGCTACCAGGATTACATTGGTCAAGATCAAACTCACTGCGTACCGTCTCCAACCCATCTCCGCCCGGTTTTTCAAACCGGACAACCCATAAATCAACCTCTCCACCGGTCCGAATATTTTGTCCGTCCGGTTGGGCTGATTGGAAAAGACGTGATAAATGTAAGTTCCCAAAGGTTTCACAAGCAAAACTAATATCACAATGACCGCTGCCAGCTGCAAAAGGTCCATTTCACGCCCTCCTTAAGACGTTTCATGAAAGACAATTAAAATTTTTCCGGATTCACCAGCGCGTAAACCAAATATAAGAAAATAAAGACCGTAAAACCAACAATCACGATCATGAGCGATCTCCCCCTGTTTCTTCTACAACCTTTCCGCACCAGGCTAAAAAACCGCAAAACAATCCGTAAGCTCCGGCTAAAGTCAACACCATAACCACATCCATCATTTTTTATACCTCCTAAGAGACGTCGCGCCATTGATATTTGACCACGAAGGACAAATCCGAATACCTCTACAGATAAAGGGCAAACCTAACTGGTGAAACTATTCAGAGTGAATGAGAACATAAATTAGATAAACAAACGTCGCCGTAATTACGGGCCAGAACAACCCAACCATCGTTTGTCAGTCCCTTCATTCTCCATCTAACTGCATTCCGAAAAGAAACGAAACGTTCTTTCCGTTCGTTAAAACGATGTGGTCTGCTCCAAGCTTCTTATACACGGAAGGAATATTACCGGTCTTTGTGATGACAAATATTTTCTTCGAAGTCCAAGGCCGGCAAATGATCATGTATCTGCATATAAGCGGAAGTGAATCCTCGAATAAATAAACTTTCCCAATATTCACAGGAGGAAATAACGTTTCAGAATCATTCTTAGTATCCACTCGCACAATGGTGTTTATTCCCAACTCGTCCATTTCTCGCTGTTGATGAACATTGTTAACCAAAGCGGCAACCGGTTCACCTGTAGCCTTCATTACCTTTATGAAATTGCGCCCTAATTCATTAGAAGCAGATATAAGTGTAAATTCTTGGTTATCCATGTGATCCTCCCCTTGAATTCGAAACAGAGAGGCAAAAAAAAGAAGCCATGCAAAGAGGATTTCTTTGCGGCTTCTTCTTGGCATGATGGAATAAGCCATTATGCCGATGCGCTGAAATTGCCTCTCTCGATACGCTTACGAGGTTAGCTGTCGGATTCGGGCGTGAGAGTCGCCCTACCGGACTTTCGTCCAGATTCACCCCTGGAGGCAAGCATGATGACTTGCATCTCCGTCTGGGTCCCCCGCTTTCTGATTCACAGAAATTAAGCGAAATTCTATATTTTGTTGAATAAAAGCCAATAAAAAACCACCGAGGCTTGCGCCCCTGTGGTCACCAATCGATCACAAGTTCACATCCTCTCAATCCACGCTTACGAGGTTAGCTGTCGGATTCGGGCGGTGAGAGTCGCCCTACGCTTTCGGCACCTCCATGGCGGCGACCGTTAGCGATTCACCCCGTGCTCCCCGACGCTCGGCTCTCACATCGAGACATCGGCTTGCGTTGGGTCCCCCGTTTTCCATTACGGAAACTCAGCGATCCAGATGATTAAACAAAATGAATCATGGAATGAATCTTACTCCTGTGGAGGAAAGGTGTAAAGGTTACAAAACACGGTTTTCCCCTGAAAAAACATGAAAATAGGCTTTTTAAAAGCGTTTCCAAACGAGATAACCTTTTTTTTTCATTAAATTCCTCTCGATTCCTACGTTTTTCGACGAATGCTTTATCGGTGATTACGTTATTATTTGATTGAAAGAGATACCCTCAACTTGAACAGAGCTTTTTAACGAATGAGTATGATTTTGTTCAAAAATTGCAGAATAATGGCCATTTCTTGCCTTTCAAAAACTCAAAGATGAATCATCAACATCAATCTATGTAGAAACGAAAATCGAAGCGTTTTGAAGATATTTCATGGATAACAATTGAACTCATCATTTGTACCCGTTTTCATTCTGCAATTAAGCCATAATCATCGAAAATGATCCCCTTCATTCCGTTTTACTTCAGGTATGATTTGGCGTATGATGGCTAGCAATAACTTCATATCGATTCACGCTGAATCCCCGAACAGGGGAACGGGGGAACCTTTGATGCCGTATTAACGGTTTCCGGGGTGAATCCTTTTCTTTTACAAAAAATGAAAAGGACGGTCACTCTCAAGTCCGAATCCGACAGCTAACCTCGTAAGCGCATTGAGAGAGAACCGTATCCGTACCTCGTTTATCCGTTAACGGATGAACAACTGTCGCCCGAGAGCTTCGTTTCTCTGCTCTTCGGGCTTTTTGTCGTGCTATAAATATCAAGGAGAGTGGCAAGCATGTTGCAACACGAAGTGGATCCGGCGACGGATTTTACTTTTTCCGGCTTCCGGTATGGCAAAATCAGTTCCATCGAATGTTATCGGTTCGATCAAGAGCTAACCCGGTCCCTCTTTAGTGGTTACGAAAAGAAATGTAACTATCCAGCAACGGTTTAATCAGCTGGTGCGAATATCGATTGCCTTACACAAAGAAACCGTTCGACCTTACCTGATGGGCCTAGTCTACCGAGTTGATTATTCTTCAACTCCAATTTTATCGGGTTTACAGGCTTTTAATGGCCTACTTGGGTCTACTCTTATTTTGTTAATACTCGATCAAGAAGGTTTATGACATACGACCATACTTCTTTTGCGTCCAGCCTGGTACAATCACCTGCTTGCTTCACCAACTTATGCAATTCCCGAATACTTATCGTTACTTTCGTCTTTCTTCCATTCCATATCATTCTATGGCCTAAATCCCTGATTAACAAAACAATGTAAGTTGTTTATCATAGTGCTTGGCATCTGGAATATCGAAGGATCATGCTCGATTTCTGACTCAATGTCGTACATTCCTAAAATAGCCGTTATTAATACAGGATCTCCGTCATCAAAAATATCTTTTTGGACATACAATCTGTATTGAAAGCTATTATACTCATCATCCAAACATTCAAAGTCTGACAAGCAATCAAGTCCGCCCTTAATGTTATCCTCAATAAATCGGTGTAATTTTAGCCACTTTATTTTCATAAACACACAACCTATATTTAATTCGGATCGTTATTATCGTTCAAATTCTTTTCAAATTTTGAGCCAACTCGATATATTCCATAAATCAAGATTCCTATTAATCCGCTTTCCAGTGCCTGTACATATTCACTAATGAGAAATAGACCGGTACCAAACCCTATGAATATAACGCTAAGTATTTTGAGCAATACTCCTTCATTTTGGTCTAACCATCTTATCAAACTAGGCACCTCTCATACCTTTTGATCTAAAACTAACTATCTGCACATAATCCACAAATTATTCCACAAATAATTATAACCTACCCTTAATTGTAACGAGCAGCAATGATAATCCCTTTAACTTCGAGCTAGTGCGAATAATACGATAAATCAGGATACCAACTCTCATGAAGTGCACTCCGAACTCAACGATAACGAACAACCCTAATTAGGGCTTGCTGAACAAGATCCATCCCAGTCTACACCCAACGTAAGCCTCTAAACCCAAGCAGTTTGAAAAAAGGCAAAAAGAGAACCCGTAGTCGTCGCTCCAAATTCATGACCAGAAATTGAAGGGCGATGACGGTTAAACTGGTTTCGGCACCACGTGCATGAATGCGACCCAGTCCCAATTTGCGCTTGCCTTCTCCAAACTTTCCTTCGATTGCATTGCGCTGTGCGGCGTCCTGCCGCTCTTGCCGACGATCGGCGACTTCACTTTGCTCCTTCGAGGGCCTACCGAGCTTTGGGCCACTAAGGCGAATCCCAAGCTCTTTGCAATAGTTCAGATTGTCTCGATTGCGATAGATTTTGTCAGCCAAAATGACGGCGGGGTAATACCCAAATCGCTGTTTGTACGCTTCCGCCGATGCTTGCAGCGTTGTTGCCTCGTTGAAGCTGTCCCACTCAACCGTTTCGATCCAAGCGTATCCATCCACCAGACTGGCGGCGATTTTGGCGCCGAACTCCACGTTCGTTCCAGCTTTGCCTCGAACCATCGGACGGACATGCGGCTGTTGGATACTCACGATACGATCAGCGATGACGTGTATTTTCTTCTCCATCATTTCGCGCTGCTGACGGTAGAGTTCCGAGATGATCAGAAGCTGACGATAGTGTCTTTTGCTCAGCTCCGTGAGAGGCGTATGCTCCACGAGTGCTTCAATGATCCGCAGATCCCGTCCCACGTAGCCCAGTTGCTTTTTGATCGCTTTGCGGATCACCTTGCCCGATGCCTTGCGTTGTTTGGATACGCCCAGATATGATTTTCTGGCTTTCTCGCGGTATGTGCGCGGCTTCTCCATCACTCCAATATGGGGATGGTGCAGTATGTCAATGATGTCTTCGAGGATCTCACGCGCGTGATTCAGCAACCCCAAATCCGTCGGATACTTGATGTCTGCAGGTGCGCATGTCGCATCCAGCATGAGGGTCCCCTTATTCCTCACGTTCGCAGTCGGTGCTGATGCTGGTGGCAAGACATGGAACCTTTTAGCTATGTTACGGGATTTCTTAGCTGTTGCGGGAGTTTCCTCAGGAATGGTGAGGGCTTCCCCTACTTCCATGGTGAGCTGCGAGCCACCCGCATCGTTGTCGTCGTCATCACGATCTCGTTTGGACGATTTCGGTTTCGCCTCGGCCTCTCGTTCTGCTTGCAGCGCGGCTTGGGCGATCCAATCGTTCACTTCAGCCAGGATTTCCAGGCCGAGCCGTTCCCGAAAATGCGTGAGCAGGGAGTGATGAAACGGCACTTCATCGACATACGCGGTGTAGCCCAAGAAGAACTGCAAATACGGATTCTCTTGGATTTGCAAGGTCGTCTCGCGGTCGCTTAAACCAAGGCGCTCCTTGATAATGAGCGAGCCGAGAGCGATACGTGCAGGGTACGCCTTTTGGCCGATGATCGGTGACTGGAACGAGCTCACGTATTTTTCTTCTACTTTGTCCCAAGGAATGATCGACGCAAGCTGGACCCAACGATTGGTTGGATTTAATTTCCCGCCAAAGGGCAAATAGAAGTTTTCCAGCAGGTCTGCCATATCTCGATTCAACACGAACATTTTCGCTCACTCCATCTGCAAGGTTTTTTACCGATTTCCCGTATTTTCCTTGCAGATGAATTCGACAAAAGTGCCTCAAAATCCTTGTACGATAAGGATTTTTTGATTATTCAGCAAGCCCTAATTATTTTATATCTGCTTTACTTGCTTCTCTCTCATTTCTTGTATCATATTCTCCAAATATTCGATACGCGACTTAAGTAGTGCTTTCTCAATAACATGCTTCCTGCAAACTTCAAGGAGTTTTTCGTTCTTTGCTTTTTCATCTTGCAGGGCCTGTTTAACTTTTTCGTACCGATTCTCAAGTAGTCTCTTGCCACTTGGCCGTTTTTGTGTTTCGGTTGTTGCGGCTACAATTTCTTCTATTCCTTTTTCAATTTCCGTCTGCAAATAAATGGCCTGCTCACAGCGTTCCTTAAGGTCAGGACGATTATAAATCGTCTTACGCTCAATGCCGGCTTTCTTAGCAATTGCTGATATAGAGAGCTTTTTCTTCCCTTTTCGAAGGTTAGTTATTGCTTGCTCGATCCGCTCAAGCGTAATGAGTTTATTTTCTTTAGAGGGGCCGCTCATCGTATTATTCCCTCCCATTCGCTTGGGGTAATACTATAATCTGAATTATTATCATTGCCGGCATAATTCATCTGGCTTTCCAATTCATCAATTATTCCCACGAGGTACTTCTCAATTGTCTTTAACTTAGCCTCGTAAGGACCACCTGCTGGTGCAATGGCTAATTCGGCTCGAATTTTTTGCAAACGCCCTCTATGAACTTCAAGGAAGTCCGGAGTTGTCAGGAAATTGTGACACCCCAAACATACACCGTCGCCTTCACAAGGTTCATTACGCATTGGGTGATGAAGGCAGAGTCCATGTGATAAAATTTGAATTTTATGAGCTTTACGCAATTTATCGACCTGTTCGATGGTCTTTCCTTTGAATGGATTATTTACTTTCAATCTATCTTTTATCTGAAGAGCCTGCTTACCAACAAGTACTGCTCCTTCATTGAATACTTTAGCAAATTTGTTCCTTACATCCTCTTGGAGTAAATGAGTATAGTGTTGAGTCCCTCTAATGGATTTATGATTTAGTAATTCCCGTATCGTCTCTATAGAAGCACCGCCTCTTAAAGCATAGGTAGCGCAAGCGTGACGGAATGTATGAGATGAAAAATCAGCAATATTGCCATTTTTATCTCGGAGATTGTGTTTTTGAAGCCATGGTCGTAAAAAGTTTTTTGACCAATTTGCATGTGAAACCGTGCCCACGGGGTATCCTTTAACATTACGTACTCGATTAAGAAATAAATACGGTAAACCAGATTCTTTTCTTAACGGAGCCGTATATTCTTCAACTTTCGTTATGGCTTGTACGACTAGAGCATTCGCTGGTTTGTACACCCTTGTAGGTTCAGCTTGCAATTTACCGGTACTGTACACCAATTTTGTTTCTCCGCCAATTTGCTCAATGGAGGCATTATACATAGTAATAATTTCGCTAATGCGAAGTCCTAGCTGCAATCCAATCACTACGCTAGCTGCAACAAGAATATTCTCATTTTTATCTAGATCACTAATTGCTTTACGCAGCATCTGGTCGATTAGCTCTTCGTCCGATATCTTATCAATGTTTACTTGCTCCGCTTGTTTTGCATCCTTCTTTAACGCTTTGTTATTAATTATGAGTTCATTATATATGCTCTGAACAAACCGAACATCTTTTGGAACATCCCAACCTTTAATATTTCCCTTTAATAAGATATCTTTTATCGCCAACGCACTTTTCTTGATTGAAACATGGCTTAATAATTCACCGCTTGTCTCACTCCTCGCTTCGGGCAAATATTTAAAATACGCTTCCAGCAAGAATTGATCAATTTCTGAAAACGACTCAACCTCCGGCGCATATTCGTTTATAAATTTAACAAATCGAACAACTCCATCTAAACTTCGTTTGGCAGTTGAGAACTTGCCCGTGGTCAGCTCATGATGTATAAACCACTTTATTACTTCTAGCATTTTGGGTTTATGAATAATAAACTCAAAATCAACCATAAGTCTTTTGCCCGATAAATGCTCTACTTTAATAAACCCGTTAAAATCCCATATATTATCCGAGAACTTATTGTTTCCACAGCGGAAATCTAATTCAGGCTTCAAAGGGTTGTAATCAAACAATTGAAGTCCTTGGATCTCAACCATCCTGCATCGCCTCCAAACGCTCTATAATCGTTTCTAAGGCGAATTCCACTGTTTCAAGGTGATTTATCGATCCGATATATTCTTGAGCCATATACGCCTCTCTATCAGCTCTGAGACGCTCCAAGTGGCCTTTATGGATTGGTAAGTGTTCGGGAGTCGTGATAAACTTTGGACAGATCACGCACATATTAAATTTAGAGCAGATCTTGCCCTCATTATTAATTGGCTTCTGACAGGCTCCATCGGGCAATGAAGCAGACAAAAGTATTTCAGCATCCAGTTTTTTTCCTTGACCAAGTTCCTTCTCACTAATTTCCTTGACGATCAATCCAATAAACCCCAGCTTTTTATATTCGCTTTCAACCTTCGGGTTTTTAACCCTCGCATATAAACTTGTAGAGTGTAATGATTCGTGGCCTAGATATTCCTGAATTTCAAACATGCTCATGCCCCTGTTAAGCATGTCCGTCCCAAGCGTATGCCTGAACGCGTGAAAGGTTAATGGGTACAATTTGCCGTCATTATCCAAAATATTGTGTTGCTCTACAAAATTAGATAACAAATCACGACATAGCTTTTGTATCACCCTTGAATACTTCCTATTCCGCTTTTGCCAATATATACACAAGTAATTTGTTTGTAATTCTCTTCTGCCTTCCTCCGATAATTTTTCTAGTGTACTTACTGCTTTTTGTACACGTTTTGAAACAGGAATGTACCGATCTGTTTGATTTTTACTTGAATATACATAGAGAACAGGCTTACCAGTAAAATCTTCTGTAATGCATCCTTCGGTTAGATCAATTGCCTCCGATATTCGGATCCCCGAATCGATCAATATCTCTAATAATGACTTAATGAATAAATTGTTTTCCTTTTTCAAAGCCTCTTCAATCTGATCCATAACGTTATCGGGGATGTATCTAGTTCTTAAAATATCATCTTGTTTCAATGCCTGGTACTCATCTCCGTCAAATACCGCATGTGTTGGAAAACCGTCATATTCAAAAAACTGTCCATGTTCAACGACCCATTTTAATGCAGACATAGCTATTGCCCTTGTTGAATTTGACTGATTTTTTTGTTGTAAGTAAAAAATGAACATTTGAGTAATACTATGAGTTAAATCTTCATAGGTGTTTAGTTTAATGTTGTATTCAAGCAGAAAATCAAAAAAATGTTTCAATGCATAGTTGTATCTGTTTAATGTTTCAATGCTCGGTCTCTCAAGACTCATACATTCAATGGTGATTTGCTTATGGAGCTTTTTAAACCATTTATTTGGAAGGTATGCAAAATCAAATGTTATCGTTTTACCGAAGCTTGTCTCATAATCCAACTTCCAATAATCTGTTTTTGTATCAATAGTTGAAATAATTCTTCTGTTCATCGGAGCTCAACACTCTTCCTCTGTTGCATAAAGCTCTCATATGCCTTTGTTTTCGCCTCTAGCGACAAATGCTGATACTTACTTGTAGACTTAACATCATTGTGACCTAACCTGTCTTGGACATAACGCATATCAAATCCTGATTCGGTTAATTCGGTTCCATGAGTGTGCCTAAGCATGTGAGGAGTACATTTTATCCCCACTTGTTCAGATAACTTTTTAAAAAGCTTTGTTATTGTATCGCGGATCATATATTGGCCAGGGCTGGTTTCATGATTTACGAAAATTGTAAGATGTTTTCCATCATCGGGGCGGTGATACAAGATATAATCCTCTATTGCAAAGATCAGATCTCTGCTGACGGGTATTTCCCTTTCCAACGATTTGATGTTGTGATCTTTATGGTAGAGGGGATCATGCTCCTTAACCTTTATAATCCCAACTTTTGTTTGAAGTTCATAATCACCTATACGAAGCCCTAATGCTTCACTAATCCGACAACCCGTTTCGTAAAGAAATCTGAACAACAATCGATTGCGGGTATTTAAACTCTCATCTGATTGTAACAACTCAAGTCCTTTATACAGCTTTTCAACCTGCTCTCGAGTCAATCGCTTACCCTTTACTGATTTTTTTTCTTTAACACGGAAGAAATTAAAACCAATATCTTTACGATTCACTTTATGAATCAAGAAATATCTGTTTTTTGAGTCATCTTTATAAGTTAATGGATTCTCTGACAAAAAGCCTCCCATCACTTCATAATATCGGTAAAAAGAGGCTATTGTTGCCATATATTTATTCTTAGTTTTTGCGGACTTCTCTTTGTCTGTCTTTCCGACTTTTGTGTTCAGATACTCAAGCCAAGAAAACATATCCGCCTTCCTGACTTCGTAAAATTTGAGCCCCACTTCGTCTAGCCAATTGAAATACTCCTTTAAGTCTCGACAATATCCTTCAATTGTGTTCTCTGAATACCCCTTCTCTTCTAAATAGTGAAGAAACAACGTTATTTCCTCGATGATGTTGTAATCTTCATCCACGACTACTACATTTCGTTTTCCGGCCTCATTGAGTGTTTTTTCAATTTTCAAGGTGCGCATATTTATCACCACCAAGGATCAATGATAATAAGTTTTTTTATTCTTTGATCGAAACCGGGAATATTTGTGATAATCATCTGTCATTTGATCTCAATTGTCAAATATCGTAAGTGGACTCGGAATTAACTTAAACAACACAGGGAAGATTCGCATATGTATGCCCTCTGTTTTGCCGCTAAGCAAACATCACTGAATGAGCTGATATATTAAAAGGTGTGTCGCCATAAGGCAAACACACCTTTTTCTTAGTTATCTGTCGTGTATGGGAGTAACGCTACTGCCCGAGCACGTTTAATTGCAACTGTTAAAGCTCGTTGATATTTTGCACTTGTCCCAGTCACCCGGCGCGGAAGAATTTTCCCACGTTCACTGATAAACTTTTTTAGAACATCTGTATCTTTGTAATCAATATGAGTGATTTTATTGACTGTAAAATAACAAACTTTTCTACGTTTACCTTGACGGCCTTTACGTGGAGTGAATTTTCTTTCACCACGTTCTTCGTCATTTCTTTGTGCAAATGCCATTGTTATTTTCTCATTCCCTTCATATTTCATATTGGTCCCCAAGTTCAAAGTCGGGTATGGATAAGTCTTACGACTTACGCACACCCAACTTCTCACTACCGGGGCTACATCCACATCCAGAGAATAGGGATGTTCAACATCAATCAGCTGACTGATATTAATTTTCAACATACATATTACACAATTTACTCAACATCTTCCGACTCTTAATAATTCGTGAATGTTATCCGTAAATGGTGATATCCATTACACAGTTAAAATGCTTTAAAACCCCTTGAGTTTACTGAGGTCTTAAAGCATTTTCTTGCTTTAGATGTTACGTTCGCTAAAACGGCAAATCATCATCAGAAATATCAATCGGTTTTCCGTCATCCTGGAAAGGATCCTGCTGTTGGCTGCGTCCTCCGCCGTAACCTCCACGGTAGCCGCCTCCATCGCCGCCGCTGCCGGCACCCATTCCCATACCCTCATCGCGATTGCCGCTGTTAGCCGACTCCAGAAAGCGCACATTGTCCGCAATGACTTCCGTCACATAAACGCGACGTCCTTCATTGTTATCATAGCTGCGTACCTGAATACGGCCTTCCACTGCTGCCAAACGACCTTTGCGAAGATAATTCGCACAAGTCTCCGCGAGTTGGCGCCAAGTTACGACCGGAATAAAATCCGCTTCTCTTTGGCCTTGATTATTTGAGAAAGGTCGGTCAACTGCAAGTGTAAACTGGGTTACAGCCACACCTGCGGGCGTATAGCGCAGTTCAGGGTCACGTGTCAGTCTTCCGATCAGAATCACACGATTCAGCATGTATTTCCCTCCCGGATCCGTTGCAACGTACACCCGTGATTTACGTTGTCCGTTGTCAACAAACTCAATTACGGCACTGGAGCCTTAAGCTACGTCTTTGACGATCAGGTATCGAATGACTTCGTCGGAAATCTTCAATACACGGTCAAGCTCGCTGACGACTTCACTATTAGCGTTGAATTGAACCAACACATAATGACCGTCACGATGCTTGTTGATCTCATACGCAAGACGGCGCTTACCCATCAGATCGTGCTTCGTAATTTCGCCACCGTTGTTGATGATGTTTTGGAACTTCTCCACCGTAGCCTGAACCGCTTCTTGTTCCAGATCAGGACGGATAATATACATCACTTCGTATTTGCGCATGTTGCCACCTCCTTTTGGACTAAAAGGCCTCTGATTCGGCTTGTACCGTCAGAAGCAAGGAGCGAGAATGTTTTCCTAAACTCGCACCATAATACTATAGCAAAAATAGAATGCCAAAGCAAGAGAAACCATCACACGATCATGTTGTTTTAACAGGGCAGGATGGTAATTATTAACCCTAATGCTAAAGTCGTTTTGTGGAAAATCTAACAATACACCAACAACAGGAGGTGACCCGCCATGGGTGAATGGTCGCAATTCCGTCCTGGCGACAGGGCGCCGAACGACGGCGAGTATATGGAAGTTGGCGAAAATGCCTTCCATATGGGCATTAACAATCCCAAAATGATCACATTAAAAAAAGGGGAACGCTTCCCCGAAACCACCAATCATAACCGAAAGTGGAAAAAAGTGTTTCGGGGCTGACCCCCTCTCCCCGACCGCCGCGGAATCGGAAGGCGCGTCGGGGAACCAATAACTTCATGTAAATGACAACTCAAAAGGAGATTACGATATGCGATATAAATATACCCTTATTCTTACCATTATCGGTGCCGCGCTCTGCCTGATCCATTATATCGGACACGAATACGACCCGATTTATTTACTGTTTTACTCTCTCAGCGTGCCGGCCTGGTTTTACCCTATCTTCACTTATACGGACGTAAATCCCCTGCTTCTCTATTTTCTCACGACTTTGTCGTGGACCGTCATGGGTTACGTCATTGACCGCTTCTCGATTTACCGCCAATCCCGCAGTCAATAGGCCTTCCAGGCATAGACCCTATCCATGTTGGAAACATGGCCGGGTCTTTTGGTTATGGCTGCAATTTTTTTCTACACTATTAAAATGAAGCCCTTGAGCTATATACCACTCATTTGCAGCAGCAGGTTATGGGATATGTGGATAACCCCGGCATATCCGGCAAAGCAAAACTTATCAACATGTGATTAACTTTTGGGTTAGACGAACTGATATTGTCCTGTTGATAACTTAATTAACTCGCTGCTTCACGTTCTCAACATGTATACAAACGTTTTTGAGGCCGTTGATAGGCCGCAATATTCTTTTTTATATTCCGCTTTACCGGCCGACTGCGATGTATTCCTGCCGATGCTTATGCTCCGATGAACCCCTCGGGTTCTCTCCCCTTTCCGCCAACAAAAAAAACGACCGTCATCGGTCGTTTGGTTATTGTATGTATGGCGGAAAGAGTGGGATTCGAACCCACGCACGGCTTGCGCCGCCTAGCTGATTTCGAGTCAGCCCCCTTGGGCCACTTGGGTACCTTTCCGCATTCCAAAAGGGACAAGTAATATAATATCACAGCCCCTCTTATAAATGCAATACCTAATTAAGCAGATTATCAAAGCCTTTGTTTGCTGGTTTCTTTACCTATTGTCCTGCTTCCGTACCGTCCGCTCCAGCCTCTTCTGATACAGCGGCAGACCTAAGCACCTTTTTTAATTTGCTCTCAAACTTCGCCCTGGGTACGAGCACACTATGTTTACACCCGACGCACTTGATCCGGATATCCATGCCCATCCGGATAATTTCCATTTCGTTCGTGCCGCATGGGTGAGGTTTCTTCATCTGTACTACATCACCAAGCTGATATTGTTTCTTTTCCATTAAGATTCCGCCTTTTCCGTCCGATGATAAGTGACGAGTCTCGGATAAGGGATATCGATCCCGTGTGACTCGAATGCCTTTTTGATTTCCGCATTCAATTGGCGCATCACCGCAAAATGAGTGTTGGGTTTACATTCGGCAGTCAGTCTCAATGTAATATCTGAAGTCCCTATCATATGAACACCAAGCACGTCAGGAGCCTTCACCATATCCACGCTATGTTCATAAAAAGCATTTGCAACTTCCTTTAATACTTTCAAAGCGGTATCGATATCCGTTTCATAGGCAACATTTACATCGATTACTGCAAGTGAATTATTAATCGAAAAGTTTGTTACCTGATTAATTGTTCCATTAGGAATAATATGAACCTCTCCCGTCCAACTTTTGATCCGGGTTACTCTCAAGCCGATTTCTTCGACTGTTCCTTTGTAGGTTCCTGTTTGTATGACATCTCCGACGGCAAATTGATCCTCAAATATAATAAAAAAGCCGGTAATGACATCCTTCACCAAGCTCTGGGCTCCGAAACCGATGGCAAGTCCGACAACGCCTGCACCGGCCAGCACAGGACCCAAGTTTACATTAAATTGACTCAATATCATCAGGATCATGATGAAATTGACCACATAAGTAATGATATTCGCAGCTAATTTACCGATCGTTTTGGTTCTTCTCTGGTCAAATTGGATCGGACCCCGCGATCTTTCCCTCAACATATGCTCTAAAGCCTTATTAGCGATTTTAATAATGACCCGAGCGGCTATATAAATCAGAAATACCTTCAATAAGGTAAACAGTAATCCAGTCCATACTTCAGGATTGGAAATATAGTCCGTCAATTCCGTTCGAAGTTTTTTCCATATTTGCGGTAAATTTTCTAATGTTATTTCCTCCGTTTGAACTTCAGGATTAGATTGGTTCATTTCCTTCCCACCTTACAGATCTATCGTAACATATTTATCACCGTTTTTAAAATAAATGCCCCTGATCTCTACATTTTCTTGGCGGATAATGTCCGCTACTTGATGTAAACATTCATCCGGAAATTCCAAAGATAGGGCACACCCGGCCGTTATTTCTTTCGGAGTCGGACACATATCATTCTCAATGCCGGCATAATCGAGCAGCATCTCCGCTCTTAACGCTTGTTGAGTTGAATCAAAAGCCATCAACAGCAACGCTCTCCCGCCTTTTCCGTTTTTTTCAGACCTACGTATAATTCATTCCTATTAACCGTATACTAGTAACAGTTTTTGCCCTGATTTTTGTGTATGAACTCTTAATGGGAGGCGTAAATATGAAAATTCCTTTTCATAGAGATGCGCAAAAGACAACAAACAATGAAATTCTTAAGGTAATGCATTCGGAATCAAACAGCATCGAATTGCTCTCGGAACGCCTTTTTGCTTTTCTCCAACAAGTGCCTCCCCATCAGCCTATCGTTCTGGTTTGTGTCGGCACGGATCGTTCCACCGGCGATTCATTAGGTCCACTCGTGGGAACTCAATTAAAAAAGTATGCGATAGAAGGCCTTCATTTATTTGGAACGTTGGATCATCCGGTTCATGCAATGAACCTAAGCGAAACGCTCACCACCATAAACCAACACTTTAATAATCCGTATATTATTGCCGTCGATGCTTGTCTTGGTCAATTAACAAGCGTGGGCTGCATCCAGATCGGGCAAGGTCCGGTCAAGCCCGGTGCCGGCGTCAATAAAGAACTTCCTCCGGTAGGAAATATGCATATTACCGGTATTGTTAACGTCGGCGGTTTTATGGAATATTTCGTGCTTCAGAATACGCGACTAAGCTTGGTCATGAATATGTCCGACATCATAGCCAAATCATTCTATACCGCTCTAACCAGTAAACTGCGGTGGAAAACTACACCTTTAGTCCGCATCGATTAATGGCTTCGATTTCTTCCGGGGACAACGTATACTTGGACTGTCCTTGCTCTATCGGCTTAGCATACATATAAGTTTGTTCCCGGCTGTGTATTCCCGTAAGCACTACCCCATCCCTCTGATCATCCAGGATCGCTATGGAGAAACTTAGATCACTTCCTCGTTCCGCGAAAGCATTGTAACGGCAAAATCCGATATGTGATTTCATATGACGCATATGTTGTCTGATTTGTTTGATTTTTTCATCAATTTCATCGTTCCTGGCCTCTTGGTCATTTAACTTTTGTTGCAGGTCGATTAATATTTGTTCAACATTGACAGCCTCCGCTCCGTTCAGCATACGTTCGTATCTTTTGCGGAGTTTATTCAGCTTCGCCCATAAGGAAACAACGATAATACTAAAAAACAATATGATGATTCCCACAAATGCTAATACAGCTTCTAACGGAATACTTGCTCCAAGTTCCCCCATGTGATGGCCCCCACATCCACACTCTTAGTTGGTATATTTCACGATTTCCTTGATCGCATAAACGAATTGATCGACTTCTTCATTCGTTGTAAAACAGCCTACACTCGCCCGAACCGCTCCACGTTCCATGGTCCCGGCCATCTCATGGGCCATAGGCGTACAATGATATCCTGCCCGAACGGCAATTTGAAACGATTGATCCAAAATAAAAGCAATCTCAGAGGAATCCGCATTTCCTACGGTAAACGAAACGATACCGGTTTTATTTTGCCCCACTTCAGGACCTAATACAGTAACGCCATCAATTTCCAATAACCCTGACATCATTCTTTGAGTCAGCTGCCATTCCTTCTTATGAATGCTTTCAACCGTTTCCTTTTGTATGTATTTCACGCCCTCAATGAGTCCCGCTATCCCCACCGTATTTTGTGTCCCTGCCTCATATCGATCCGGCCGTACGGTAGGCTGATCAATGGCTTCCGATTGGCTCCCCGTCCCCCCATGCAGCAGCGGATCCAAATCAATATCGGGATGGATATACAAACCGCCCGTTCCTTGCGGTCCAAGAAGTCCTTTGTGGCCGGGAAAAGCCAACATATCAATCCCCATTTTTTCCACATCAATTTCTAATACCCCTGCTGTTTGCGCGGCATCCACTAATAGCTTGATTCCTCTGTCTCTGCACAGTTCTCCTATTTCTGATACAGGCAGTATGCTTCCAAGCAGGTTAGAGCTGTGACTGCAAACAATCAACTTTGTATTACCATTTATTTCCGAAACCAGATCATCAATTGCCAGATGCCCTTTCTGATCTGTTTTAATGTAAGAAATGTTTATGTTTTTCGTTTTTTTCAAATATTCCAATGGTCTTCTGACGGAGTTATGCTCTACAGCAGTACAAATGACATGATCTCCCTCATGAAGAAATCCCTTTAAGGCCAAGTTGAGAGCCATGGTTGTATTTAGTGCATAGGCAATATCGTTCGGATTTTTAATATGAAAAAGTTTGGCTAATTGCTTGCGTCCTTCAAACAGAGTGCGGCTTGCTTTTACAGCCATTTCATGACTGCCCCGGCCCGGGTTCGCAGCAAAGTGTTCCATATTGTCGTACATTGCTTTTAATACCTCCGGGGGTTTTGGCCAAGAGGAAGCTGCATGATCCAAATATATTATCGACAATTTCAATCACCCCACCTTTTCATTTTCATAAAGATAGCATACCCGAATCACCTGAGAAAATCAGGTATATAACTCAGGTATGCTATACAAAATAGCTTCATGAACTTTTCCCTTGCAGCATTTCCAACAGGCGATCCAAATCATCTTTTGAATAATATAAAATTTCAATCTTACCTTTATTGTTATTATGTTTGATTTTCACTGTAGTGCGATAAGTTTCCCTCAAGCTTTCTTCCAGCTGATTAATATAAGGATCCTTGCGTTTCGGTTTTAATTTGGTTTTTTTCTCCGTATTTTCTTCCAGCTTTTTAACTTCTTCTTCTAATTGGCGTACACTCCACTGTTCTTTAATAGTTGTATCCGCCAAGGCTTTGACGATCTTTTTATCTTTTAATCCTACAATAGCCTTTGCATGACCCATCGATAATGTTCCACGTGAAACATATTGCTTGACTTCTTCTGGCAGCTGCAATAACCGGAGAAAATTGGCAATGTGTGAACGACTCTTTCCGACCTTCACTGACAGCTCTTCTTGCGTCATATTAAACTGATCGATCAAAGCTTGATATGCAACGGCCACTTCCATCGCATTCAAATCTTCACGCTGTACATTTTCTATTAAAGCAATTTCCATAACTTGCTGATCGGTAAATTTTCTGACAACGGCCGGGATCGTCGCCAACCCGCTGGCTTGTGAAGCACGATACCGTCGTTCGCCCGCAATGATTTCAAATCCCTTTAAAACGCTTCTTACAATAATGGGTTGAATGACTCCATGCTCTTTGATCGATGCAGCCAACTCTTGAATCGATTCATCATTAAAGTTTTTTCTCGGCTGATATGGATTCGGTCTTAATTGACCAAGTGGAATTTCAACAACCTTATCATCTTCATTGATGTTAAGTGAGGGCAGTAACGCATCCAACCCTTTTCCCAGTCCCGTACCTAATCGCTTACTCACAGTGCAATCACTTCCTTTGCCAACTCCATATATACCTCTGCACCCTTTGATTTCGGATCATAAGTAATGATGGACTGACCATGGCTCGGAGCTTCACTTAATCTCACATTACGGGGAATAATCGTCTGATATACTTTCTGCTGAAAGTATTTCTTCACTTCTTCAATAACCTGCATCCCCAAATTGGTTCTGGCGTCAAACATCGTTAAAAGAACGCCTTCAATTTGCAATGTTGTATTAAGATGCTTCTGCACAAGGCGCACAGTGTTCAAAAGCTGACTTAGTCCCTCCAAAGCATAGTACTCGCATTGAATTGGAATAATGACCGAATCGGCAGCCGTTAATGAATTTACAGTTAAAATACCTAAAGATGGCGGACAATCGATCAATATGTAATCAAACATGTGTTTCACTAGCTGAAGCGATTTTTTTAAACGAACTTCTCTTGATATGGTTGGAACAAGCTCTATTTCCGCGCCGGCAAGCTGTATAGTAGCAGGAATAATTTTCAAATTTTCAATTGCCGTATCACACATGGCATCTTTGGGATGTACATCATTAATCAGAACATCATAAATGCAATATACGGCATCCGCTTTGTTGATCCCAATACCGCTTGTCGTATTGCCCTGAGGGTCAATATCAACCAACAATACCTTTTTTCCCAAAGATGCCAGAGAAGCTCCTAAGTTGACAGACGTTGTAGTTTTGCCAACCCCGCCCTTTTGGTTGGTTATGGCGATAATTTTAGCCAATGAGTTCACCTCATATAATTAAAAACTTAAATGATTCAAAACTTTTTCGAATTCCATTTCACGAAACAATAATGAATAAATACACTAGAAAAAATTCGAATTTTTCATTTCTTTTAAGACGGTTCCAAAATAAATGTAAATAGATCGACACGACTTGACGCAATTTCAAAAAAAAGAATCATTAGAGAAGCTTAGAAACTCCCCAATGATATGTTCAGCAAAATGCCTAAAGAGAAAAACAAGCCTCCTAATGAGGCCAATCCTTTGATTATGAATTCAACGGAGTGAACTATAATTAAGAACAGCACGATGAAGAAAAAATGTATAATTTATTTTAGCGTTTTGGTATCCGAATGACAATTTCGTAATGATCTTCATGATCTTGTTCCGTAGTATTTATCGTTAAACCGGAAGATGAAACCATATCAACGGATTGCCTGATTGTATTCAGCGCCAATCTCACATCTTTAGAATACGAAACCCTCTTGGCTTTGCTTTTTACTTTAGCCGATTCCTTCAAAAAAGCAATTCTCGCTTCTGTCTGTTTCACATTTAATTCTTTAGAAATGATGTCTTCCAGCACTTTAACCTGAAGTTCTTCTTGATCCAAAGAAAGCAAAGCTCTGGCATGCCGCTCCGTCACTTTACGTTCAATTAACGCTTGCTTCACCGGTTCACTCAATTGCAAAAGTCTGATTTTATTGGCAATGGTGGACTGACTTTTCCCCAGCCTTTGAGCCAAGCTTTCCTGTGTCAAACTGTGCAAATCAATTAATTGCTGATAAGCAATGGCCTCCTCAATAGCTGTTAAACCTTCACGCTGAAGATTTTCAATTAAAGCTATAGAAGCCGCTTGCGAATCATTAAAATCACGTATGATGGCAGGGATCGTTTCTAAACCCAATTTTTTCACGGCTCGCAAACGACGTTCTCCCGCAATCAATTCAAACATATTGTTCCGCATCCGAACTACAATCGGCTGAATTACGCCGTGTGTTTTAATCGTCTGACACAGTTCTTCAATCCGCTCATCATCGAATATTGTTCGAGGCTGGTATGGACTTGGAACGATCTCATGGACAGGAACATTTTTCACTTCGCTTGTTGACGCCTTATCAGCAAAACCAAACAACTTCGAGATTTGTTCCTTCATTACGATAACCACCCGATCTTTTTAACCGATATATATAATATCCCTTTATTAATTAATTCTCCAGAAAAGTCTAAACTCCTGCTAGTACCGACAAAGAACTTTAGCCTATCCCTGAAAAGACATCCGTTAAAATGTTCCACGTGAAACAAAATTAAATCAAAGGAGATTTTAACGGTGTACCTGCTTTTCTGGGGTATTTTTTCGGCGTCGGACCCGTTTTTGTAATAAGCACGATATGTCTGGTTGACTCTTCAACAGGAAGCTCAAAGCGATGAGTGTTCAGCCATTGACCCCTCAGTTCTCTTAAGCTGAAAGAGGCTTCCTCTATTTCGTCTTGGACCCCCTGCCCTTTCATTGCCACAAATAATCCTCCGACCGAAACAAAAGGCAAACAAAATTCATTAAGCACGGCCATACGTGCCACTGCTCTTGCCGTAACTAAATCATACTGGTCACGATGTATGGGGAGACGGGCCGCGTCTTCGGCCCGAGCATGCACACATTGAACGTCGGATAACCCTAAAAAAGACGTTACATGATTTAAAAAGTGAATCCGCTTGTTTAAAGAATCCACTATGGTGACCCGTAGATGGGGAAAAGCAATTTTCAAGGGAATACTGGGAAATCCTGCTCCTGAACCGATATCGGCTATCTTCAAATGATCCGACATAGGAACAAAAAAAGCAACAGAGAGAGAATCGTAAAAATGTTTAATATATACCTGTTCCCTCTCGATTATACCGGTCAGGTTCATTCGCTCGTTCCAATCCACCAGCTCCCTGTAATAAAGCTCAAATTGATGAAGCTGAGACTCCGATAACCGGATTCCTCTATTATTTAGCAAATCTGTAAAATTATTCAATATATTATCCATAGTTATCCTCTGGCTGCGAGTACTTTGTTATATTGCTCCAAATAAACCAGTAGGATAGAAATATCCGCAGGCGTCACGCCGGAAATTCGTGAAGCTTGCCCGATCGATATCGGCCGGATTTTGGCCAGCTTCTGCTTCGCTTCTGTTGCAAGGCCATGGACTTCTTCATAAATGATATCTTCCGGAATCCGTTTTTTCTCCATTTTACGCAGCCGTTCTACATGAGCCAATTGCTTTTCGATATAACCGCTGTATTTGACCTGGATTTCGACCTGCTCTTTCATATCTTCCGTCAGTTCATAAGGAGCCGGCGAGAGCGCATGAAGATGCTCATAAGTAACCTCCGGACGACGAAGCAGCGAAAGCATGTCGACAGAGTTATTCAAAACGGCACTCCCTAATGAGGTGAGCATCTGCTGTACCTCCGGTGTCGGCTTCACTTTCGTCGTTTTGAGGCGTTCGATCTCTTCCTCAACCTTCTTCACCTTGTCTTGGAACCGTTCATAGCGCGTTTGGGATATGAGTCCGATCTCATACCCAATGGGAGTCAGACGCAGATCGGCATTGTCATGACGAAGAAGAAGCCGGTACTCCGCGCGGGAAGTCAACAATCGGTAAGGTTCATTGGTTCCCTTCGTTACCAGATCATCGATCAAAACGCCGATATAAGCTTGGGAACGATCAAGGATCACAGGTTCTTTACCTTGAACCTTACGGGCGGCATTAATTCCAGCCATAATTCCCTGCCCCGCCGCTTCTTCATAACCGGACGTACCGTTGATTTGTCCAGCGGTGAAAAGCCCCTTCACTACCTTTGTCTCAAGAGTCGGATATAACTGCGTCGGAATCACCGCATCATATTCAATCGCGTAGCCCGTCCGCATCATCTCTACCTTTTCCAGGCCAGGGATTGAACGCAGAATTCTAAGCTGAACATCCTCGGGCATACTTGTCGACAGACCCTGCACGTAATATTCTTTGGTGTTCCTTCCTTCCGGCTCCAGGAAGATTTGATGCTTCGGTTTGTCGCTGAAACGCACAATTTTGTCTTCAATCGACGGACAATATCTTGGACCCGTGCCTTCAATCGCTCCAGAAAACATTGGAGCGCGATGCAAATTATCGTTAATAATTTGATGTGTCTCTGCAGATGTATACGTTAACCAGCACGGCAGTTGATTTGGAACCTCTTCCGTCGTTTCATAAGAGAAAAATTTAGGTTTTTCATCCCCCGGCTGAATTTCGGTTTTTGAAAAATCAATGGTGTCCTTATGCACCCGCGGCGGCGTACCGGTTTTAAACCGGACCAGCTCCAGTCCGTGTTTGCGCAGACTCTCCGACAGCTTAACGGCCGGCTGCTGATTGTTCGGACCGCTCTCATACATCAGCTCGCCCATGATGATTTTGCCGCGAAGGTACGTTCCTGTCGTCAATACAACTGCCTTGCCCAGATACCGTGCTCCAGTCTTGGTGATGACTCCCTTGCATACCCCGTCCTCGACAATCAGTTCCTCCACCATCCCCTGGCGAAGCGTTAACCGTTCTTGTTTCTCCAACGTTTCTTTCATGGTATGCTGATACAGAAATTTATCGGCTTGCGCGCGCAAAGCATGAACTGCTGGACCCTTCCCGGTATTCAGCATCCGCATTTGAATATAGGTCTTATCAATGTTGCGGCCCATTTCGCCTCCAAGGGCATCAATCTCGCGCACAACATGGCCCTTGGCCGGTCCGCCGATCGAGGGATTGCAGGGCATAAACGCAATCATATCCAGATTAATCGTCAGCACCAGCGTTTCACATCCCATACGCGCTGCCGCCAAGGCCGCCTCGACGCCTGCATGGCCTGCACCGATAACAATAACATCATATTCTCCCGCTACATAACTCATCGATCCGACCTCCTAACAAGTGATCTTATTTACCTAAGCAAAACTGTGAAAAAATCTGATCTATCAAAGAATCGCTCACGGAATCTCCTATAATTTCCCCCAGGTGCTCCCAGGCGTTTCGAATATCAATCTGAATCATATCGATCGGCACGAACGATTCCGCGGCTGAATAAGCTTCCGAAAGAGCTGTCCGGGCCTGTTTCAGCAAATGAATATGCCGCGCGTTGCTTACATAAGTCAAATCGCTGGATTCAACCTGACCGCTGAAGAATAACCCTGCGATGGCTTTCTCCAAATCGGCGATGCCTTGATCCGACAACAGCGACATCCGGACGACCCGCTCTTCGCCGAACGCATCGACCAGTATATGCTGTTCCAGCTGCTGAGGCAGGTCAAGTTTGTTGATAATTGCGATCACCTGACGTCCCTTCAGCTGTTCGATCAACTGCAGCTCATCCGGCTGCAATCGCTCCGCCCCATTGAACACCAGCAGAATGAGATCGGCATCGGCCAGCGCCTGACGGGATTTCTCCACGCCAATTTTCTCAACAATATCCGATGTTTCGCGGATCCCGGCCGTATCGAGCAGTTTTAGCGGAATACCACCTACATGCACATATTCTTCCACAACATCTCTTGTCGTACCCGCAATATCGGTAACAATAGCCCTCTCTTCTTGTGCCAGAGCATTAAGCAGCGACGATTTTCCTACATTGGGGCGCCCGACGATCGCCGTAACAAGGCCCTCGCGCAAAATTTTTCCCTGTTCCGCTGTACTCAGCAGCCCGTCAATATCCGTCATCGCCTCCGAACACTTGTTTTTAATATAGGCGTTCGTCATTTCTTCTACGTCATGCTCGGGATAGTCGATATTCACTTCGATATGAGCCATCAGCTCAACCAAACGATGACGAAGCTCTTTGATTCTCTTCGATAAGGTTCCTTCGGACTGCTTCAAAGCGATTCGGAAGGCACGATCGGATTTCGCCCGGATTAAATCGATAACCGCCTCGGCCTGGGACAAATCAATTCTCCCATTGAGAAAAGCACGTTTTGTGAATTCCCCCGGCTCTGCCAGCCGAGCCCCGTTCCCCAGAAGCAGGTCCAGCACTTTCCGCACGGAGACG
Organism: Paenibacillus naphthalenovorans; assembly: GCF_900099895.1. Classification (GTDB taxonomy): domain Bacteria; phylum Bacillota; class Bacilli; order Paenibacillales; family NBRC-103111; genus Paenibacillus_G; species Paenibacillus_G naphthalenovorans. The sequence goes on along the minus strand of NZ_FNDY01000027.1, from coordinate 13,571 downwards.
AATCCCCCATGGCAGCTGATCTCCACTACATCCTCTTTGGTGAAGGATCTCGGAGCCCGCATCACCGTTACCAGCGCTTCCTCCGTTCTTGCCCCGGTGTCCGGGTCCACAATATGACCGTAATGTACCGTATGCGAAGGTACTTCGCTAAGCTTCTTTTTTCCTTTAAAAATACGTTCACTGATCCGAACGGCTTCGTCTCCGCTGACGCGAATGACCGCGATCCCCCCTTCCCCCATCGGAGTGGCAATCGCCGCTATGGTATCCTGAATCATGGTTGCACCTCAATTATTTGTAAGCTTCAATACTAAAGAAAAAGCAATGAAGTCATACGAACATGACATCATTGCATGTGGTAATCAGCGTAAAACAATCACGACACGGCGATTGGGCTCATCTCCCCGGCTGAACGTGCGGACTTTCGGATGATGTTGAAGCTGCGAATGAATGATTTTACGTTCCTGAGGAGACATCGGTTCGAGAACGACTTCTTTTCTGGTACGGATGACGCGATCGGCCAAACGATCGGCAAGCTCCTGCAGTGTTTTTTTCCTTCGCTCACGGAATTGCTCGGCATCCAGCACAATGCGCAAATGCCGGTCAGAGTAACGGTTGGCTACAATGTTGACCAGATATTGCAGCGCATCAAGCGTCTGCCCTCGCCGCCCGATCAGCATGCCGAGCTCCGAGCCGTGCAGGTGCAGCTCCGTAACTTCCTTGTCCTGTTTTTGCTCAATCCGAACATCAAGCTTCATGGAACGAAACACATCCTCAAGGAACAAGACCGCTTCTTCGATCGCATCCGGAAGCAAAGTCAATTCTACCTTCGCCTCCTTAGCCCCGAAGAGTCCGAACAAACCTTTGGCAGGCTGCTCCAGCACATTCACATGGACTCGGTTCTCGGTTGTCCCCAGCTGCTGAAGCCCGTTATTTACTGCTTCATCGATCGTTTTACCTGTTACCACGATTTTCTTCGTCATCCGATCACCCTTAACTGAAGAGTAATGAAATTATTTTTTCTTTTTCGATTTCGGTTTAGCTTCTGCCGTTGCTACAGCTGGCTGTGCTTTACCCGGCTTATATATGAAATAAGTTTGAACGATCGTGAAAATGTTACTGTAAACCCAGTATAACGGGAGGGCCGACGCAAAATTCATCGCCATGACAAAGATAAGCACCGGGAATATAATCATCAGGCTTTGCATCTGCGGAGGCGTCTGCGAAGACATCATTTTTTGCTGCAAATATGTCGTGACCGCTGCGAGCAGAGGCAATATATAATAAGGATCCTTCGTTCCAAGCTGCATCCAAAGGAAAGTATGTTCACCGATATGTCCATTGCGCATGATCGCGGCATACAAAGCAATCAGGATCGGCATCTGTATGAGAATCGGAAAACATCCGGCAAGCGGATTCACGCCTTCCTTTTGAAACAGCTTCATCGTTTCTTCCTGCTGTTTTTTGGCGTCGTCTTTGTATTTGTCTTTAATCTTCTTCAACTCGGGCTGCAATTCCTGCATCCGTTTCGAACTGCGATATTGTTTTAGCGTAAGCGGTAATATGATGAACCGGATAATAATCGTTACAACAAGAATGGATAACCCGTAAGAGCCCCAAAGCATGTGTGCAAACCAATCCAGCCCATCCGAGAGAGGACCGACAAACCACTTGTCCCAAAAGCTGTTTTCCCGGTCAATCGGCGCATTCGCCGGGCTGCATCCCGCAAGCAGTAAAAATACGAATAAAAGCGGAATGTATTTCAATAATCGACGCGTCAAAATCATATCCTCCCAGCTTCATCTTTTCCATTCTAAACTATATCATATCTTCAGGCACAAAGAAACTAATCGCTGCGTATCATCTCTCTTTACGAACCAGAAGAGACGCGCGTTTGAGCACATGAAGCACACTTTTCTCCATATCATGGTAATCCATCTCGGCAGCCGGCTTACGAGCGATGATGATCAGATCGTATCCCCCCGGAATTCGGGCTGCGTTAAGCCTTACAATCTCTTTCAACATACGCCGGATACGGTTTCGGACGACGGCGTTTCCGAGCTTTTTGCTGACCGACACCCCAAGACGAAAGGTTTCCTGCTCCGGGCGGGCTTTATAATAAAGTACAAATTGGTGGTTCGCAGTCGACTTGCCGTGGCGATAAACTTTATCGAAATATTCTCTTTTCGTCAGTCGGTTCTTTTTCTCCACGAACGCACGCTCCATTATCAGCCCCAATAGCGGCAAACTCACATGATCCTTATCCAAATCAGACGATTCCGGTCCATAATAACAAAAAAGACCACCTATCAGTGGTCTTACGCCCTTATGCGCTCAATACTTTTCTTCCTTTTTGACGGCGAGCTGCAAGTACTTTGCGACCATTCTTCGTGCTCATTCTCTTACGGAAGCCATGTACTTTCTTGTGTTTACGGACGTTCGGTTTATATGTCGGTTTCATCTATCGTGCACCTCCTCGAAGGATTTGTTCCAATCCCAAAAATACCTTTAAACATTAAAGCACATTTTCACAATAAAAGTCAACTCGAATCCCCTCACTGCCTTCAAACAACATCTGCCAGGAAAGTTTCGGTCCATCCGCCGTCAATGACTAACATATAGAATAAATAAAAATTCAACCGGTTATCCACTTGTGAATAAAAATAATCGGAATTTCTCCGATTTTGTCGAATTATGAACACATTATAAACAATATATAGTGCTGTTGATAAGTCATACATACAAGTTGTAGGGTATGTGGATAAATCTTAACATTTCGTTGCTTATCAGGGTCTTTTTTGATATCATGAATATGTTTTCTGTTGTGGATACGATTACTTTTCAACAACTTTATCAACAGCCTGTGGATATCTTTGTGAACAATTTACACGGCTTATGTATAATTGGGTTATCGACTTTCTGCATATTGTGGATAGTTTCGACAACTCACCGCTTTTTTTCTACAGGGTCGCGGCTTACGCCACACCGGTTATTTTTTTAAGGGAGTGAATAGATTGTGGAAAGCCATCCTAACGACCAGTGGCAGCAAGTATTATCCATATTGCAAAAAAGGGTGAGCAAACCGAGCTACGAAACGTGGCTTACCTCCACAAGAGCTGTCGTATTTAACGATACCACGGTAACGATTTGTACCCCGAACAATTTCGCGCGCGACTGGCTGGAAAACCGCTATACCAAGCATATTAAAGAAGCGGTTTACGATTATACCGGCAAACAAGTCGAGCTCAAATTCATCATTGAATCCGAAGAACAGCCTGAACCGCCCAGCATATCAGCAGCATCGGCTGCTGCTCCGGCCAAAGCACATCAAGCCTCTGCTCCGGAGGAAACGTTCAGTCATATGATGAACCCGAAATATACGTTCGATACGTTCGTCATCGGTGCAGGAAACCGGTTTGCCCACGCGGCATCGCTCGCGGTTGCGGAAGCGCCGGCCAAAGCGTATAATCCGCTGTTTCTGTATGGAGGCGTGGGATTAGGCAAAACGCACCTTATGCATGCCATCGGCCACTATGTTCTTGAGCATAACCCCAGTGCACGCGTGCTCTATATCTCGTCCGAGAAATTCACGAACGAATTCATCAATGCCATCCGTGACAACCGCGGCGAAAGCTTCCGCAACAAATACCGCAATATCGATGTACTGCTTATAGATGATATTCAGTTCCTAGCCGGAAAAGAACAAACGCAAGAGGAATTTTTCCACACGTTCAACGCTTTGCATGAAGAACGCAAGCAGATCATCATTTCCAGCGATCGGCCGCCCAAGGAGATTCCGACGCTTGAAGAGCGTCTCCGCTCACGCTTTGAATGGGGTCTGATCACCGATATTCAGCCTCCGGACCTGGAGACGCGGATTGCGATATTGCGCAAAAAGGCGAAAGCTGAAAATCTCGACATTCCCAATGAAGCCATGGTTTACATCGCCAATCAGATCGATTCGAACATTCGGGAGCTGGAAGGCGCATTAATCCGTGTGGTGGCTTACTCTTCTTTAATTAACGAGGACATTACATCGCATTTGGCCGCCGAAGCGCTGAAGGACATTATTCCAAGCAGCCGTCCAAGAGTGATTACGATACAGGATATCCAACAAAAGGTCGGCGAATTCTACGGCATGAAAATCGAGGATTTCAAAGCGCGTAAACGGACCAAAACCGTAGCTTTTCCAAGACAAATTGCCATGTACCTGGCTCGGGAGATGACGGATTTCTCACTGCCGAAGATCGGGGAGGCATTCGGTGGACGAGATCATACGACGGTTATTCATGCGCATGAGAAAATAAGCGAAGCACTGAAGGTAGATCAGGAATTATTCAAAATCATTCAGAACATTACAGAAAAAATCAGAAACGTAACGCTGTAAACGGGAAACGATGCGATGAACGTCTTATCCACAGCTGCATAAAAGAAGGCCTATGCACAATCTTATACACATGTGGATAGGCCTTCTTTTTGCCTTATTCACTCACATATCCACATATCCCGGCTCCCTACTACTATTACTAATTAAAAAAAAAATGTAATATAGAAGTATATGCCCATCGTTTCCCGATTAGAACCAGTAGGAGTGACATACATGAAATTAACGGTACTGAAGCAATATTTGAATGAATCCATCGGTCACGTTTCTAAAGCCATCTCGAGCAGAACGACCATTCCCATCTTAAACGGGATCAAAATAGACGTCGATTCCAGCGGAATGATACTGACAGCCAGCGATACCGATATTTCGATCCAAAGCTTTATTCCTGCCGAGGATAATGGAATACAGGTCATCGATCTTAAACAATCCGGCAGCGTTGTCCTTCCTTCCAAATTTTTTGTGGAGATTATACGGAAACTGCCGGCGCAGCAGGTAGAAATTGAGGTTAAAGACCATTTTCAAACGACGATTCGTTCGGGTTCATCTGAAATTCAGCTTGTGGGCCTCGATCCGGAGGAATATCCGATTATGCCCGGCATCGAGGAGAATAAACGGATCCAAATTCCTAGCGACCTGCTGAAAACAATGATCAAGCAAACTTCGTTTGCCGTTTCAACGAATGAAGCTACTCCCGTGCTCACTGGAATTTTATGGACCATTACAGACGGAAAACTGAAATTCACCGCATGTGACCGTCACCGGTTAGCGAGCCGTGAAACGAATATCGATACGGAAGAAGGCATGACGCTTAACAATGTAACCATTTCCGGAAAAACGTTAAACGAGCTTGCCAAAATATTACCGGACCAGAACACGCTGATCGATGTCGTTTTTGCCGAAAATCAAGTGCTGTTCCAAATCAATTCCATCTTGTTTTATACCCGGATTCTAGAAGGAACATATCCGGATACGTCGAAGCTCATTCCGCAATTCTATCAAACGGAAATTGTCGTCAATACGAATGAATTGATCGATGCGATTGACCGCGCCTACCTCCTATCCAGAGAGGACAAAAGCAACATCGTCAAGCTGATGATGCTTGAGGACCAATCGATCGAGATTTCTTCTACCTCTTCTGAGCTTGGAAAAGTGACCGAAGAGTTGATGACTTCAAGCATGAAGGGGGAACTGCTGCGCATTTCCTTTAACTCCAAATATATGCTCGATGCCTTAAAGGTCATGGACAGCGAACAGATTCATATCGGCTTTACTGGCGCTATGCAGCCGATTATCATCAGGCCGAATGAGAGCTCCAGCCTGCTGCAGCTGATCCTGCCCTACCGGACTACGGGCTAAGAAAGAAGGATAATCCGTATGAAAAAAGTGGGCATAAGCACGGACTATATAACCCTTGGTCAATTTTTGAAGCTGGCCGATTGCATTTCTACCGGAGGTCAGGCCAAAAGTTTTCTTCAGGAAACCGAAATCTTTGTCAATGGAGAACCGGAACATCGACGGGGCCGCAAGCTGGTTCCGGGCGATATCATTAAGGTGGCGGGCTGCGGCGAGTTTCAGGTCGATGGGCCGACATAACCGCCGCACTTTGGCAGAAGGCTTTGTTCGGCAAAGCCTTGCGATTGCTTATGAAGCAGGCTTTGCTCCGCAAAGCACTCAGGAGGAACCGTCTTGCAATTAAAAAGGCTGTTAGTGCAGCATTATCGCAATTACGAGCAGGTCGAATTCCAAACCGACCGGATGGTGAACATCATCGTTGGACCGAATGCACAGGGAAAAACGAATTTGCTGGAATCGATTTTCGTGCTCGCGCTTACCAAAAGCCATCGGACCAACCAGGATAAAGAGCTGATTCGCTGGAACGAAAAAAAGGCCAGTTTACATGCGGAGATTGAAAAACGGTATGGTACGCTGCAATTGGATCTGATCATATCGCAGCAAGGCAAACGTGCCAAAATCAATGGGCTGGAGCAAAAAAGACTTAGCCACTTTATAGGAGCTTTGAACGTTGTCATGTTTGCGCCTGAGGATTTGGAGATCGTCAAAGGGTCTCCAAGCGTCCGCCGACGTTTTCTCGATATGGAAATCGGACAGGTGCATCCTGCGTATTTATACGATCTCTCCCAGTACAACAAAGTACTGCAGCAGCGGAACAATTACTTGAAGCAGCTGTTCTCATCCTCCGGCGACGCTCCCCTTCTTGAAGTTTGGAATGAGCAGCTTGCTCAATTTGGTATTAAAATAATGAAAAAACGTCAAAGCTTTATAAAGAAGCTGCAAATATGGGCGGAAAAGATACATGCCGGCATCACCAATGGCATGGAACGACTTCGAATTGAGTATGACAGTGCCTTTGCCAACGCTCTTGAAGAAGAAGAAGCTGTCTTATTTGACCGATTTATGATAAAGTTATCACAGGTGAAGGATCAGGAAATCCGCCGCGGCGTCACGCTGGCAGGACCGCACCGCGACGATCTCCGCTTTTACATTAATGATAAAGAGGTACAAACGTTCGGTTCCCAGGGGCAGCAGCGAACAACGGCCCTTTCGCTTAAACTGGCCGAAATCGAGCTCATCTGCGAAGAAGTCGGGGAATATCCCCTGCTTTTGCTCGATGATGTGTTGTCAGAGCTTGACCGATATCGCCAAACCCAGCTTATTGAGACGTTCCAACGGAAGGTGCAAACCTTCATTACGACAACCGGCATTGAAAGCATAGATTTGTCAAAACTGGAAAACGCTTCTGTCATCCATGTTCGAGACGGAAGCTTAACATAAATGGATTGCCATCGTTTTGCCGGGAAGGAGTGGGTCAGCATGTTCATTCATTTGGGCGGCGAAAAAATTATTCGCGCATCGGAGCTTGTCGCCATTTTTGACCTGTCGATCGAGAAATCTTCCAAAATATCCAAGCAATTTGTCACCTATGCCAATAAGGAAAAGCGCGTGGAAGTGATTGGCGACGAGGAAAGCAAATCCCTTGTTGTGACACATACAAAAGTCTATTACTCTCCGATATCGTCCATGACTTTGAAAAAACGGGCGCATCATTTGTTAACGAACTAGAGACCATGTCGCTCCGCGATTTCATCAGCCAGTTGAACATAATAAATGAGATTTCCTCCTTGAAAGCGCATGTTCAGGAGAGATTTACTCTTTTTACTACGGAAAAGTGGGTGTCTGCATGTCTGTAAATCCAGGTACAAGCTATGATGAAAGTCAAATTCAGGTGCTTGAAGGTCTAGAGGCGGTTCGCAAACGACCGGGGATGTACATCGGATCCACGAGTAGCCGAGGCCTTCATCACTTGGTATGGGAAGTCGTCGATAATAGTATCGACGAAGCACTAGCCGGATATTGCACGAAAATTGATGTGATTGTTCATCGGGACAACAGCGTAACGGTTATTGATAACGGGCGCGGCATCCCGGTCGGGGAGCATCCGAAGCTCAAGCGTCCGACCTTGGAGGTCGTGCTTACCGTGCTTCATGCAGGCGGCAAATTCGGCGGTGAGGGTTACAAAGTATCCGGCGGTTTGCACGGTGTAGGCGTATCCGTCGTGAACGCTTTGTCCAAGAAATTGATTGTCAGGGTGAAACGCGACGGTAAAATCCATGAACAAGAATTCAGTTGCGGTATTCCCCAGTATGACGTAAGGATTGTCGGGGAGACGGAGGAAACCGGAACGCAGGTGACGTTCTGGCCCGATGAAGAAATATTCACGGAAACAACCGAATACGATTTCGATACGCTTCAATCCCGTATCCGGGAGCTTGCATTCTTGAATAAAGGGATCGAAATTACGCTGACGGATGAGCGTTCGAATGAGTCCCACACGTTCAAATACGAAGGAGGGATCGTCTCCTTTGTTGAATATTTGAACCGTACGCGGGAAGCTTTGCACCAGCCTCCGATTTACGTCGAAGGAGATAAAGACAATATTCATGTCGAAGTCGCCCTTCAGTATAACGACAGCTATACGGAGAACATTTATTCGTTTGCGAATAATATCAATACGCATGAGGGCGGTACACACGAATCCGGATTCAAAAGTGCGCTTACACGAGTTTTAAACGATTATGCCCGTAAAAACAATGCGATTAAGGATAACGATGCCAATCTGTCCGGCGATGACGTGCGCGAAGGCTTGACAGCCATTATTTCGGTCAAGATTCCGGATCCGCAATTTGAGGGCCAGACGAAGACGAAGCTCGGGAACAGCGAGGTTCGCGGTATCGTGGAATCGCTTTTTGCGGAGAAGCTCCAGGAGTTCCTGGATGAGAATCCGTCCATTGCAAAAAAAATCGTAGAAAAAGGCGTACAGGCGCAAAGAGCCCGCGAAGCGGCAAGAAAAGCGAGAGAGCTGACGCGCCGCAAAAGCGCCCTTGAAGTGAGCTCTTTGCCTGGCAAGCTGGCCGATTGTTCTTCTAAGGATGCTTCCATCAGCGAAGTGTACATTGTCGAAGGGGACTCCGCCGGCGGCTCGGCCAAGCAAGGACGCGACCGGCATTTTCAGGCGATCCTGCCGCTACGCGGCAAGATCCTCAACGTGGAAAAAGCGCGGCTGGACAAAATTTTATCCAATGCGGAAATTCGCGCGATCATTACGGCGCTTGGCACAGGGATCGGCGATGATTTTGACATTTCAAAAGCGCGGTACCATAAAATCATTATTATGACGGATGCCGACGTCGATGGAGCGCACATTCGGACGCTGCTTCTCACCTTCTTCTACCGCTACATGCGGAGACTGATCGAGGTTGGATATGTCTACATCGCACAGCCGCCGCTTTACAAGCTTGAGCGGAACAAAACGGTGCGTTATGCCTACAATGACAAACAGCGGGAAGCCATTATGGCTGAATTTGGGGAAGGCGCTAAAGTGAATGTACAGCGGTACAAGGGGCTTGGAGAAATGAATCCGGGCCAGCTGTGGGAGACGACGATGGACCCGGAGAGCCGTACCTTGCTGCAGGTAAGCATTCAAGACGCGATCGAGGCAGACCTCGTCTTCGATACGCTGATGGGCGACAACGTTGAGCCGCGGCGTGAATTTATTCAGCAGCATGCGAAATACGTCAAAAACTTGGATATTTAATTCATCGCCATGAACCGTAGGAGGTAAAAAATCTTGTCGGAAGAATCCCGTTCACAGGTTAGAGAAATAGATATCGGCTCGGAAATGCGCACTTCCTTTATGGATTACGCGATGAGCATTATTGTCAGCCGCGCTCTGCCGGATGTCAGAGACGGTCTTAAGCCGGTGCATCGGCGTATTCTGTATGCCATGTCGGAGCTGGGCATGTCACCTGACAAACCCTATAAGAAATCAGCCAGAATCGTTGGCGAGGTCATCGGTAAATACCATCCGCACGGTGACTCTGCCGTATATGAAACCATGGTGCGCATGGCGCAGGATTTTTCGTTGCGCTATATGCTTGTCGATGGCCACGGAAATTTCGGCTCGATTGACGGCGACGCTGCCGCGGCTATGCGTTATACGGAGGCGCGGCTGTCCAAAATCGCGATGGAAATGCTTCGCGACATCAACAAAGAAACGATCGATTTTGTGCCGAACTATGACGGTGAGGAGCAGGAACCCGCCGTATTGCCGGCACGCTTTCCCAACCTGCTCGTCAACGGATTGTCCGGTATCGCCGTAGGGATGGCAACCAATATTCCGCCCCACAACCTTACGGAAGTCATCAACGGCGTTCAGCAGCTCATTGAAAATCCGGACGTGACACCGCTCGATCTGATGCAATCGATCAAAGGACCCGATTTTCCTACCGGCGGTTTTATTATGGGGCGTGAAGGAATTAAACATGCATACACCACCGGCCGCGGTTCCGTAACGATGCGAGCCAGAGCGACCATCGAGGAAACCGGCGGCAAAGCGCGAATCATCGTTCATGAACTGCCCTATCAAGTCGTCAAAGCTCGTTTAATCGAAAAAATCGCCGAGCTGGTCCGCGAGAAAAAAATCGACGGCATTACCGATTTGCGGGACGAATCGGACCGCAACGGAATGCGTATCGTTATTGAGCTGCGCCGTGACGTTAATCCGAATGTCGTACTGAACAATTTGTACAAGCAAACGGCCATGCAGTCCAATTTCGGTATCATTATGCTTGCACTGGTAAACGGTGAACCGAAGGTGCTTAATCTTCGTGATATGCTTTACCATTATCTGCAGCACCAAAAAGAAGTCATTCGCCGCCGGACAGAATTTGACCTTCGCAAAGCGGAAGCCCGTGCGCATATCTTGGAGGGCTTGCGCATTGCGCTGGATCATCTGGATGAAGTGATTACGCTGATCCGTTCATCCCGCACGACGGAAGATGCCCGTGAGGGCCTGATCAACCGCTTCGGCCTTAGCTTTGAACAGGCACAGGCGATTCTCGATATGCGTCTGCAGCGTTTAACCGGCTTGGAGCGCGAGAAAATCGAAGAAGAGTATGCTGAATTGCTCAAGAAAATTGCCGAGTACAAAGCCATCCTGGCTGACGAACAGTTGGTATTGAATATCATCAGCGAAGAGCTGAATGAAATTAAGGAAAAATTCGGTGATGAACGCCGCTCGGAGATTACGATCGGTGAAGAAAGCATCGAGGATGAAGATCTGATTCCTCAATCCGAAGTCGTGATTACGATATCGCATACTGGCTATATCAAGCGTTTGCCGGTGACTACCTACCGCAGTCAGAGACGCGGAGGCAAGGGCGTTATCGGTATGGATACGAAAGATAATGACTTCGTAGAACATTTGTTCGTAACGAATACACACCATTATCTGATGTTCTTCACGAACAAAGGAAAGGTATATCGTCTAAAAGCTTATGAAATTCCGGATCTCAGCCGTACGGCCAGAGGAACACCGATCATCAATCTGATTCAGATCGAGCAGGGAGAAACGGTAAATGCCGTCATTCCTGTGGAAAGCTTCGAATCCGATAAATATTTGTTCTTTGCAACCAAGAACGGTTTGGTGAAGAAAACGCCTCTGGAAGACTACTCCAATATTCGTAAGGGCGGGTTGATCGCCATCACGCTCCGTGAAGACGATGACCTGATCGGAGTGAGGCTGACGGATGGAAATCAATCGATTATTATGGGTACGAAGCAAGGGATGTCCATTCATTTCCCGGAACAGGATGTTCGCCCGATGGGTCGGGGGGCTACCGGAGTGAAAGGTATTCATCTGGATGATCATGATGTCGTTATTGATATGGACGTCGTTCAAGAGGATAACAGCGTGCTTATCGTTACGTCCAAAGGCTACGGTAAACGGACTCCGGTTGAAGAGTACCGGATGCAGTCCCGCGGCGGTAAAGGCATAAAAACACTCAATGTGACGTCAAAGAACGGCCCGGTCGTCGGCTTGAAGGTTGTTCGGGAAGACGAGGATCTTATGGTCATCACTGCGCTCGGAACGATTATCCGTACAAGCATGTCGGGTATTTCCATGATGGGACGTAATACACAAGGGGTTAAACTGATCAATATCCGTGATGAGGATGAAGTGTCCACCGTAGCGCGGGTAGAGAAGAATGATGATCAGCCTGAAACAGAAGAAGACGGCGAGCCGCCGGACATTACGGCAGAAGAATGACCGTCTTATGCTTCAAGGGTTAAAGAATGGGGCTTACATCCCCATTCTTTTTCGTTTAAAATGTATACAAAGATAATTTTTCAGCGGAGCTGAGTAAGGTAAAGTGAGGGAATTCCATGGCTACTGTCCCCGTTTCCCAGTTGAAATCCGGCGAGAAACTCTCTGAAGATGTGCTAACCAAATATAACAACGTTCTTCTTCGCAAAGGTAAAATCATCTCGGAGCACGATTTGGAAGTACTTCGAGCGTTTTTAATTCCTGCTGTTCAAATCGAATCCAAGAATGGACAAGCCGTTAGCTCATCGGACGAAACCGCTTTGGATGAAAAACAACAAGGGACGGTCTTGTCTTTTTACGAACATTATGAAAAAATGCTGCAGCTGATGCGGCGTGTTTATAATATTGCGAACGCCGGCGGTCAAAGCTTGCCGATACTGGAGATACGCACGACATTGGAAAAGCTGATCCAGCATATTGATGATTACAATGTGCTCACATTCAGTCCAAGACATTTTCAATTGAGTGATTTTATTTATCATAACAGTATTATGGTCAGCCTTACTTCCTACAATTTGGCCAAATGGCACGGTTTGTCTTCTAAAGATTTGATGCCGGTAGCGCTGGGCGGATTATTGCATGATATCGGGAATGCGAAGGTGGACGCGGGGATTTTGTTCAAACCGAGCGCGCTGAATGCTGCTGAAAGAGAAGATATGAAAAAGCACACGATTATCGGCTATAATCTGTTAAAAAGCGTACCTGCCATTAACGATGGAGTGAAGCTTTGCGCACTGCAGCATCATGAACGTGAAGATGGATCCGGATATCCCTTGGGTGTTCGCGGTGATAAGATTCATTTATATTCAAAAATTGTGGCCATCACCGATGTCTTTCACGCAATGAAAACCAATCGTTATCATAAGAGTGGAGCCTCTCCATATTTGGTATTGGAACAGCTTTTGAATGAATCCTTTGGTAAATTGGATCCTGCACTTGTTCAAACCTTTATCAATAAAGTAACTTCCTTCCATAACGGGACATTGGTGAAGTTGAGCGATAACCAGGTTGGAGAAATTGTCTTTTCCGACCGGTCGCACCCGACTCGCCCCTGGGTGAATGTGAACGGAAAAATCATCAATTTGATGATCGAACGCAATCTGTACATACAAGACGTGATTCAAACATAAATTTCCGGCACACTGTACTTGACTTCAGGAAGCCGCTTGTGTTAAATTAGTCTTCGTCGCTTTGGTGGCGAGGCTTTTTTTATGGAATTGAATGTTACGTAAAAAATAAAAAAGTACTTGCAATCGAATAGGCAAATGTGTTATATTATAAAAGTCGCCGTTAAACAAGACGACAATGAAATTGCCCTTTGAAAACTGAACAACGAGTGAGTGTAAAGATAGAGAATCGAAAGATTCTCGCCAGTAGTAGATGTATGAGCTAATCAGCTTTTCTTTCATGGAGAGTTTGATCCTGGCTCAGGACGAACGCTGGCGGCGTGCCTAATACATGCAAGTCGAGCGCTAGGGGTGCTCCCTTAGGGGAGACCTCCTG
>NZ_FNDY01000033.1 GCF_900099895.1 Paenibacillus naphthalenovorans | reverse complement strand
CTGTTCCATTCTCGTCAATATAACCCCTGACCCCATTGATAGTGATTAATTGCATTCCACTTCCTCCTTCCCCATTAATCAGATTCAGTTTTCAAGGAACCTCCGTACGTTATGTAGAGTCGTCGTTGTTAGCTGATTCGTTGCACTTAACTTTGCTGTTTTTGAATTTCCTTTAGCACCATACTTGCCCACATGTCCACAAGTTTTTGTGGATTAGGGTGGGGTATTGTTTTAATGGAAACATTAATTGTTGTGGTCATAAGTAAAACAACCTTTCTACGCATATTAAATTTTCATCAGAAGTAAATTTTATTTTCTTTTAGTGCATGGAAAAATAAACCTCTTAAAATTTAATATGAGGTATTGCGTGAATAATATTTACGTTGTATAATAAAAACGTAAATATTGTTTCTGTCAAGACGATGAAGAAACATCAGGAAACAATTCCTCAACTGGTTCACCAAAGTACTTAGCTAGCCTTAACATTAATTTTCCACTAGGCACGATTTGGCCGTTCTCAATATAACGGATGGTTGTACCAGTAACCCCGTTATCTCGGCCAACTTGTTCTTGAGTTCCGCGCATCCTTCTGAGTTGCTTGAATCGTAATCTTACGCCACAAGATTGTTTCGGCATCTTTTTCCACCACCTTTCTTACTGTGATTATAAACGTATCTGATAATTACGTCAATAGTAAATATAATTTTCTTTTTTTAGGAGAGATCTCTATGTCGATCGGTAATAGAATCAAAGCACTTCGTATGAAGAAAGGCTTAACACAGGATCAAATGGCAGAAAAGTTAGGAATGAATCGAGCTAACTTTTCAAATTACGAAAGAGGGGTTGCATCCCCTCCCGGAGAAACGATATCCAAGATTGCAGCTATTTTAAACACGACGACCGATTATTTGCTTGGGAGAACTGAAGACCCATCGCCCTTGGAATTAATTCCGACAGATCCATCTCCACCTGAAGTAAGAGCAATTCAAAGAGCCGCAAAAAACATGTCTCCAAATGATCGTAGAAAAATGCTCAATATGATTAGAGCTGCCTTTGAGGAGGCCTTCTCAGAGGATGATTAAACCGAATTATTTTGCTGCCGAAAAAGCAGCACGCAATTTTCTATATAATTTTAATATTAGTTCACTACCCGTGCCATTAGAAATATACTTTAAAGCTTTCCCGGATTTGAGAATTGCATCATATAGTTGGTACGCAAATAAACACGACATAGATATTGATGAAGTAATTACTCACACTGATAGTGACAGCGGTTGCTGTTGGTACATACCTGAAATGAAAAAATACATGATTTTATATAACGATACTATAAGCAATCCCGGTCATATTAGGTGGACAATTGCTCATGAACTTGGCCACTATGCTTTAAAACATAACGAAAAAACTAACAGATCAATTATTGCGAGAAGCTCTCTTACCAAATCCGAGTATGACGCATTCGAAAAAGAAGCAAACTGTTTCGCTCGTACACTTTTGGCCCCTCCTTATGTTTTACATGGGTTAAAAAAGTTTGATGCCCGTGATATAAGTGAATGGTGTAATATTTCGATGGCAGCTGCGATTAATATCCTTAAATTTTTTAATAAAGGATTAGAATTGGGGAGAAACTTTAACCCATTAGACGATATAGCTCAACTATTCTCACGTTATATTTATGAAAAGAATAACGAACGTCAATGCACAAACTGTAATCATTATTTCATATCTCCAACCGGGAAATTTTGTCCTGTTTGTTGTAATAAAAGACTCCTAAAAAGAAGAGGTGTAAATTGGATGATTTATGATGGATACATTCTCAATGAAGATCACCTGCCAATTACTTGCCCCCAATGCGAAAACGAACAAATAACAGGTAATTTCTGCAAAATATGTGGCGTCGGCCTATTAAACAAATGCACCAATGTTGAGTATGATAATTATGGTGAAAGCATTATTTGGGAATGCGGGGCCATCGCAGAAGGAAATGCTCGTTATTGCATTCAGTGTGGACATCCTACCACTTATCTGAAACAAGGACTGCTGAAACCTTGGAATGAAGTCAAGCAGGAAATTAGACTATCTATAGACCTCCCATTTTAATACATAACTGGAGTGCAATCATTTGTCTCTTGTTTTTGGCCGGATAAACAAAACGAACACACGTTTCTGGTGGTGATTAAATGTGAGTAAAAATCTTATTAGAGCAGTTGCATATCCCCGTTATAGTTCCGACAATCAACGAGAAGAATCCATAACAGCCCAACTCCGTGCCATTGAAGAATACTGCTTGCGCAAAGGGTACGTTCTGGTGAATAGTTACCCGGATGAAGAAAAGACAGCTACCACAGACCGGCGCCCGAATTTCCAACGTATGATCGCAGATTCGGCTAAACGGTTATTCGATGTAGTCGTCGTGCATAAACTTGATCGCTTTGCTCGAAACCGATACGACTCCGCACACTATAAGCGTATCCTCAAAAAGAACGGCGTCCGAGTCGAAAGTGTTCTAGAACAATTGGACAATTCCCCGGAGTCCGTTGTTCTCGAATCAGTCCTCGAGGGAATGGCAGAGTACTATTCCCTAAACCTTGCCCGTGAAGCCCGTAAGGGTCTGCTTGAGAATGCTATGCAAGGAATTCACACCGGAGGCCGACCTCCATACGGTTTGAAAGTGAACCCAGAAACACGGAAGCTAGAAATAGACGAGCGACGTTATAAGGCCGTACAGATATATTTCGAAGGAATCGATAAGGACGTACCTTTAGAAAAAATTGCTGAAACACTCAACGAAAAAGGGTTCCGCACCCAAGAAGGACGCAAATTTACTAAGAACAGCTTCGGGGAATGGGCCTCTAATCGAAAATACAAAGGGGACTATACTTGGGACGTATCGAGCCCCAAAGACGAAGAAGGCCGGCGCAATACAAATAACAAAAAGCCACAGGAGAAACAAATATTCATACCAGGCGTTATACCTGCGATTATTGATCCCGAATTGTGGGAAAGAGTCAACAAAAAAATGAGTGATAGAAAAAGAACTGGAGGAAGGATGAAAGCCAAAGTGAACTATTTACTAACGGGCAAAATTGTTTGCGGCAAATGTGGATCTCTTTATGCCGGCAATTCTTATCGAAATCCCAAAAGTGCTGAAAGAACTCTCCTCACATACTATAAGTGCCAGTCCAAATGTGGAAATACCAGTGTGCGTAAAGAGGATATCGAACATATCACCATTGAACAACTGGCAGAGCGCTGTTTCTCTGACGCGGGTGTTGCACAGATCACAGTGAGGGTACAGGAGTTGTACAAGCAGGAGCAACAGCAATACGTCAGCGATATTGAGCCAATAAGGGACGAACTATCCGAACTGGAAGGTAAAATTAAAAACTGGGTTGAGGCGCTTGGGAACGGAGTTAAAAGTGTTATTGACAACATCAAGCAAGCCGAGCAGCGGAAAGAAGTTTTGGAGTATGAGCTTCAGCGTGCCGAAATGATTCAGAAGACGAACGCCCTGGACGAATCTCTTATTTTTCGGGTCATAAACGACAAGAAACACCTGCTTCTGTCCGGTGAGGAAGAGGACAAAAAACAGGTGCTTCAAGAATACGTTGACCGTGTAGTGATACAACCGTCCACCGATATCAACCATTACGATGCGGAAATCACGTACAGGGTTTTCAGCAATGGAGACGAGGGGAGTCGAACCCCTGTCCGAAGATAACGCCACACAGGCTTCTACGGGTGTAGTCACAGTTTTGATGTCACCCTAGAGGCGCCCCGTAACCGGCTCCTCTTCAGGTCAGCCTGATTGTCTTCTTCAGCTAGCCGCAGGCGGAGACTAGACAGCGTATCCCACTAAGGTTGAGCCCCTATCCCGGCACATGGGCGATGCAGAGTAGGAGCACGCTAGCAGGTTATTAAGCTGCTAAAGCGTAAGATTGTTGTTGTTTGCCATTTAATTGGCTTTAGCGTTGATGAAGCGGACGCGTCCCCGCTACCCGCAACCCATGCTCGAACTATCCCCGTCGAATCCAAGAACGTCCCCGCATAGGCAGGCCCTGTAGACGGGCCCGGTAAGGTTATGAAATAAAACTTATCTACCATGACGACATTTCTGCTGGTCTTGCTGATGATGCTGTGCACTTCCCTGGTGCGCTTTTATTATACCACATTCATGAAGCAAAAAGAACCTTTGAACTCATGGAAGCATCGCCATATCCTTGACAGAATAGCGGTGTTTGCCGTATTATCTGGCAATTTTTTGCTTCTCGCGCAGCGCACGCTGGATGTCTCGCTGAGCATCGCGTTTGGCTGCAGTGTCACGTTTATCGTACTGCTTTTTCCCTTTACCGAGTCCGAGCAGCAGTTTGGCAAAACCGTTTCGAACGTAAACCTTCAACGGCACCAGTGTATACCCTTCCTGCTTGGCCAGACCGAACAGCTTGTTGATCTCGGCTTTCCTGAGGAGGAGCTTGCGGGCGCGTGTCGGGTCGCCAGGATTATGACGGTTACCTTGCTCGAACGGACTGATGTGCATGTTATGCACGAATGCTTCGCCGTTGCGGATCGTTGCAAACGCATCGCCGATATTGGCCCGGCCCTGGCGCAGCGATTTGATCTCCGTTCCCGTCAGGACCAAACCGCACTCATAGGTATCTTCAATAAAATAATCATGAGAAGCCTTCTTGTTTTGCGCCAGAACCTTGTTTTCGCTTTTCTTGCTCATATTCTCCGCTGCCGCTCCTTCCTGCATGATTTCCAAACAGAGGGATGGAGTCCATTGTACCAACTCCATCCCGGGAAATCAAGAGGTTACCGCTTAACGGTTTTTTTGCGCTTCTTTTTGGCTGTGCCCGTACCCGAGCCGCTTTTAACCGACTCCAGCGCACGGGTCTTCGCCGCACCCGGGCCTTTGCCCCGCGCGCTGCGGCTGCTGCCGCCAGAGCCTTGTTTACTGCGTCCGGTACGACTGCCGCTGGCGGCCGGCTTTCCGGCTTCCCGGCCCCCGCGGCCCTTCCGCTTGCCGTTCTTGCGGACGTTGTTCAGCACGTCCACCAGACTCACCTTCTGCGGCCGGGGCTTCATATCCACCATTTCAAAGTCGATGGTGTGCTCATCCTTGTTCACCCGCGCCACGCGTACCTTCACTTCATCGCCCAAGCGATAGATTCTCGAGGTCCGCTCTCCGATCAATGCGTGCTGCGCCTCATAATAATGGTAATAATCGTCCGTGAGATCAGACAGACGGATGAGTCCTTCCACCGTATTGTCCAGCTCCACGAACATGCCGAAGCTCGTCACGCTGCTGATGATGCCGTCGAATTCTTCACCGACCTTGTCGAGCATAAATTCGGCTTTCTTCAGCGCTTCGGTCTCCCGCTCCGCATCCACCGCCATTCTCTCCCGCTCCGACGATTGCTTCGCGATATCGTCCATTCGAGAGGCAAGATATTCGTGCCTGGCCGCGCTTAATGTGCCGTTCTCGAGCACTTCGCGAATCACGCGGTGAATGACCAAATCCGGATACCGGCGAATCGGCGAAGTGAAGTGCGTATAGAACTCCGCAGCCAATCCGTAGTGCCCCAAGCTCTGGGAATCATATTTTGCCTGCTTCATGGAACGCAGCATAACGGTACTAATGACCGTTTCTTCCTTAGTCCCTTTAATCTCTTCAAGCAGCGTCTGCAGCGCCCGGGGATGAACCGTATTACCCTTCCCCCGCACCACATATCCGAAGTTCGTAATAAACTCCATAAAATGCTGCAGCTTCTCCCCATCCGGGTCCTCGTGAATCCGGTACAAGAACGGCACCTTCAGCCAGTGAAAATGCTCTGCAACCGTTTCATTTGCCGCCAGCATAAACTCTTCTATGATCATTTCGGCGATGGTCCGGTCCCTTTTGACGATATCCGTCGGCTTTCCGTTCTCATCCACCAAAATTTTAGATTCCTGGAAGTCAAAATCGATGGCGCCCCGCTGCATCCGTTTGGAGCGCAGCTTCATGGCCAGCTCTTCCATTAAGCGGAAATCATCCATCAGATAACCGTATTTCTCCACAAGCTCGGCATCCGGCTCTTCCTCGGTCAACAGCTTGCGCACGTTTGTGTAGGTCATCCGCTCGCTGGTTCTAATCACACTTGTAAAAATATCGTGGCGCACCACATTGGCATTCGCATCAAATTCAATCTCACAGGACATCGTCAGACGATCCACCTGCGGGTTTAGCGAGCATATCCCGTTAGATAAACGGTGCGGCAGCATCGGAATCACCCGATCGACCAAATACACACTGCAGCCGCGGTTGTACGCTTCATGATCCAGTGCGGAGCCTTCTTTTACATAATAGCTGACATCGGCAATGTGAACACCCAATAAATAGTTACCGTTCGGCAGCCGTTCCACATTCACTGCATCGTCCAAATCCTTGGCATCCTCACCGTCGATCGTGACGATCCGTTTGCCTCGCAAATCCCGCCTGCCTTGCCCCTTCAGCTCTTCTTCAGAAATAACAGCCGGAGCTGCTGCAGCCTCCTCCATCACTTCATCGGGAAATGCCTCAGGCAAACCGTGCTTGCGGATAATGGATAAAATATCGACGCCAGGATCATTCTTATGACCCAAAATTTCAATGACTTCGCCTTGTGCAGCCGCGCGGCCTTCAGGGTAAGAGACGATCTTGACGACGACCTTATGGCCGTCCATCGCTCCGCCGAACGCTTCCTTCGGTATAAAGATATCGCGCACGACCCGCTTATCATCGGGAATGACAAAAGCATACTCTTCATGCGCTTGAAAAAGTCCCACGATTTGCGTATTGCCGCGGGTAACGACACGTACGACTTCTCCTTCCATCCTTCCGCCGTGAGAACTTTTGGAGTTGATACGCACGAGTACGATGTCTCCATTCATGGCCGTACCCATATCGTTTGCATGGATATATACATCCGGGTGATCGCGGTCATCCGGAATGAGAAAGCCAAACCCTTTGGCATGCGCTTGAAGTCTGCCCCGCAGCAAGTTCATCCGTTCCGGTACACCATAGCGGTCGTTGCGGGTACGAAGAATCAAGCCCTCATTCTCAAGCTGATTGAGCAGCTTCAGAAATTCTCTGAAATCCTGCGCGCTCTCGAGCGGAAAATGCTGCTCCAACTCGTTATACGTCATCGGTTTATAAGCCGTTTCCTTCATAAAATCAAGTAAATCTTCTTTGGTTATCATGATTCTCACCTGCCTTTTGTGTTCTTAACTTCATCTCTTTGTACAATAAACTATGTCAATTGACAGGTCTCCGTCTGTTTCCTTGTCCCCTCTCCCTCCGGCTTCATTAAAAACAACATCGTAGCCCGTCCGCGCGGCTGAATAGGCCCACTGAGCCGCCTAATCATACCGCCGCTTGACCAATTCAGTTTTGTATATGTACAAGCTGTTTCTATAAATAAGCTTCATAGATTATACTCCTAGTATAGCCAAGTGCACTCCAATTCATAGCCCGCCCAAGGAAATGGCAGAAACACCCGGCAACCCGACGCATACTCCCTGCTTAAGAAACAAAAAACAGCAGGAGTAACTTTCCCCTGCTGCCATATATTTATTAGATTAGGCTCTTACGAAATAAGCCACAATCACAGACAAAACAAAGAACACTACTGCGAGCACCATCGTAAGACGGGATAAAAAAAGCTCCAAGCCGCGTGCCTTTTGCTTACCGAACAGGTGTTCCGCCCCCCCGGAGATGGCACCGGATAAACCCGCACTTTTGCCCGGCTGCAGCAGAACCGCCGCAATTAAGCCAAGCGAAGCAATTACCAGTATAATTTTCAATGCAACTTCCATGAAATTCCACCTCCTGCGGGATCACACCGATCTTGTCCGAAAAATAGACAGCAACCATATTATATCACATAAAAAAACCGCTGACAAATCGAAATGATTCATCAGGGATTCTTAAGCCGCCGGTCATTCTTCATAACGCGGTTGAAATGCGCGGGTATGATCCCGGCTCTTCCTCGGTTTACGGCCGCCAAAGAATAAGCGGAGCGACCGGGACGCGCACCATAGAGAAAACACGGTAAAGAAAATAGCCCAACCGAGAGCCGGTATGAGGGTAGCCTGAGCCAAGTTCGTTGCATCCCCAGCAGCAGCCGGATCCTGCATGGCATACAGAACCAAAGAGAACGACCCGAATACGGCTTCCTCCAGCATCAGGAATGACAGGAGAAGATAATATCCGTCCCGCAGCAACCGGGGCACAAAAGCAAGCATGACGATATTCAGCAGCACGAAGCCGATCAGCCACATGATTCCATATTCATTGCGGACAAACAGGACCAGCGAAAGAATAGCCACCAATGTAATCGTCTGCAAGCCCAAACGCTCTTTGCCCTTCGCCCTGGCATAAAACATGAACCAGGCGAAAAGCGATGCAAAAGTGTACCCGGCCAATGAAATCGGAATCAGGCTCCAGCCGCTGGATATTTGCGAATAGGTGACTCCGCTATGGTTAGCATACAGCTCAATGAACATCACATGGCCCGAAAGCGCAAGCGTCATGATCGCATGGGCGAATTCGTGAATCATCGTATTTAAGCTGCGGAAAAAATGATTGAAGGGAATCAAATGCGTAAGAAAAGCCGATGCCATCAAGAACAATACGGTCTTTATCAGATTACTCATTGGATCCCCTCCGGGTCTGCGTCAGGCTGAAGCTTTTTCGTTCCCGATGATCCATCGCGGGATAAGCCGGGAACGAAAAAGTTCAAAGCCGGTCTGGCAGCTATAAAATGATTTAGAACAGATTACTTAAAGCTTTTCAGGTTGTAAAAGGCCGATTTGCCTGCGTATTGAGCTACATCGGACAGTTGATCCTCGATGCGGAGCAATTGATTATACTTCGCTACGCGGTCCGTACGGGAAGGCGCTCCCGTTTTGATTTGGCCGGCGTTGGTAGCTACCGCGATGTCCGCAATCGTGCTGTCTTCGCTCTCGCCGGAACGGTGAGAGATGACAGCTGTGTAGCCTGCACGCTTCGCCATTTCAATCGCATCGAACGTCTCGGTCAAGGAACCGATTTGGTTGACCTTGATCAGGATCGAGTTGCCGATGTTCTGCTCAATGCCTTGGGAAAGACGGTTCGTGTTTGTCACGAACAGGTCGTCGCCCACCAGCTGTACTTTGCTGCCCAGCTTATCGGTCAGCAGTTTCCAGCCTTCCCAGTCATCTTCGGAGCAGCCGTCTTCGATCGTAATGATCGGGTATTTCTCAACCCAAGAAGCAAGGAAATCTACGAATTCCGCAGAAGTGAACGATTTGCCTTCACCCTCGAGGTGGTATTTGCCGTCTTTGAAGAACTCCGTAGAAGCAACGTCCATGCCCAGGAACACATCCACGCCCGGCTTATAGCCCGCACGCTCAATCGCGGCAATGATCGTTTGAATCGCTTCTTCATTGGAGCCAAGGTTAGGAGCGAAGCCGCCTTCGTCGCCTACGGCAGTGTTCAGGCCCTTGTCCTTCAGGACCGCTTTGAGGCTGTGGAAAATTTCCGCACCCGTACGCAGCGCTTCTTTGAAGGACGGAGCGCCCACCGGCAAGATCATGAACTCCTGTACGTCCACGTTGTTATCCGCATGCGCACCGCCGTTAATGATGTTCATCATCGGAACCGGCAAGGTTTTGGCATTAAAGCCGCCAAGGTATACATACAGCGGAACGTCGAGCGCTTCCGCCGCTGCGCGGGCAACTGCCATGGAAACGGCGAGGATCGCATTCGCGCCGAGCTTGCTTTTATTCGGCGTACCGTCAAGCCCGATCATGCGCTTGTCGATACCCACTTGATCGAGTGCATTCATGCCGATGATTTCCGGTGCGATGATGTCGTTCACATTCTCCACGGCTTTGAGCACGCCTTTACCAAGGTAGCGGGATTTGTCCCCGTCACGAAGCTCTACCGCTTCATAAGCGCCTGTCGATGCACCGGATGGAACGATAGCGCGGCCGCGCGCTCCGGATTCCAGGAATACTTCCACCTCAACGGTCGGATTGCCGCGGGAATCAAGCACCTCACGGGCGTACACATTGGAGATTACAGTCATTGCTAGATACACTCCTTGTCTTTTTTAATCAAATGTCAGTTATGTTTAACACTTGCTGCCAAAAGCGACTTTCCGGTCATTTCCTCCGGCTGGGCTACACCGAGCAGGTCCAGCACCGTCGGGGCGATATCCGCCAGAATGCCATCGTTTCTTAGTGTAACACGACTGTCGGTAATAATGAAAGGTACAGGATTGGTCGTATGCGCGGTATTGCGCGATCCGTCCGGATTGGTCACGATATCCGCATTGCCGTGGTCAGCCGTTATCAAGGCAACGCCGCCTTTAGCCAGAACGGCTTCGACCACTTGACCCAGGCAATCATCGGTGGCTTCGACCGCCTTGATCGTAGGCTCAAGCAGACCGGAATGGCCGACCATATCCGGATTTGCAAAGTTTAAGATAATGACATCTTGTCTTTCGGCTTCGATTTCCGCAACGGCCGCCGCCGCAACCTCATAAGCGCTCATCTCGGGCTTCAAGTCATACGTGGCTACTTTAGGCGAGTTGATCAAAATCCGTGTCTCGCCCGGCAGTTCGACATCCCGGCCGCCGCTGAAGAAGAACGTAACATGCGGATACTTCTCCGTCTCGGCGATGCGAAGCTGCTTCAGACCGTTTTGCACCAGCACTTCACCAAGCGTGTTATCCAAGTTCTTCGGCTTATAAGCCACATAACCGCCAACGGTTTCGCTGAATAAGGTCAAGCAGACATAATATAAATCCTTGGGAGCCTTCTCCCCCCGGTCAAAGCCGCGAAAATCGCTGTTGGTAAAGACCTGGGACAGCTGAATGGCGCGGTCAGGCCGGAAGTTGAAAAAGATGACCGAATCTTCCGATTCAACCAAACCGACAGGCGTACCGTCGGGCTTTACGATGACCGTCGGCATAACGAACTCATCGAACACCGAACGGTTATAAGAATCCTTGATCGCGGCCATCGGGTCCTCAAAAGTCGGCCCCTCGCCGTACACCATCGCACGGTAAGACTTCTCCGTACGCTCCCATCGCTTGTCGCGGTCCATCGCGTAGTACCGGCCCTGTACCGTAGCGATTCGTCCTACGCCGAGCTCGGCAATTTTGTTTTGCAGCTGTTCCATATACTTCACAGCGCTGTCCGGAGCTACGTCGCGGCCGTCCAGGAACGCATGAATGTATACGTCCTCGAATTTTTCCTTTTTGCATACTTCCAGCAGGGCAAACAGATGCTCGATATGGCTATGTACCCCGCCGTCGGACAACAGGCCGTACAGATGAAGCTTTTTCCCTTTGTTCCGTGCATGGTTGATCGCGCCAAGGATGGTTTCATTCTCGAAAAATTCGCCTTCCCGAATCGATTTGGAAATCCGAGTTAAATCCTGATACACAATCCGGCCGGCGCCGATGTTCAAATGGCCTACTTCGGAGTTGCCCATCTGGCCCTCCGGAAGACCTACGGCTTCCCCGCAAGCGGTAAGCGTCGTATGCGGAAACTGGTTCCAGTACCGGTCATAATTCGGTTTTTTGGCTTGAGCAACGGCATTTCCCTGGACTTCGCCGCGCAGTCCAAAGCCGTCCAGGATAATAAGGGCTACCGGTTTGGGTCTGGCCATCTTACTTAGCCCCCTCAACCAGCGCGATGTAAGATGCCGGCTCCAGGCTCGCACCGCCCACCAAGGCACCGTCGATGTTAGGCTGCTGCATGTATTCGGCAATGTTGTTCGGTTTCACGCTGCCGCCGTACTGAATCCGTACGGCTGCCGCCGTCTCTTGTCCGTATAAGTTGGAGATCAGCTCGCGGATATAGCCGATCACGTCTTCCGCGTCGGCAGCGGTGGAAGACTTGCCCGTTCCAATCGCCCAGATGGGCTCATAAGCGACAACCACTTGCGCCGCTTGCTCAGCGCTAAGACCGGCGAAAGCCGCCTCTGTCTGCACTTTGCACACGGATTTGGTTTGACCCGCTTCCCTTTCCTCCAGCTTCTCGCCCACGCAGACGATCGGCGTCAAGCCGTGCTTGAACGCGGCATGCACTTTTTTGTTCACTGTTTCATCCGTCTCCGCAAAATAAGCACGGCGTTCGGAGTGACCGATGATGACGTAATCCACACCGAGATCCTTCAGCATGACGCCGCTGATTTCGCCTGTGTAAGCACCGCTGTCTTCAAAATGCAGGTTCTGGGCGCCCACCTTCAGCGAGGTTCCTTTTACCGCTTCCACCAATGCAGGCAGATTCGTAAAAGGCGCGCAAATGACGCTTTCAACCCCGTCGGCCTCAGCCTTGCCTTTGACATCATTTACAAAAGCTACAGCCTCCCGCACCGTTTTGAACATTTTCCAGTTGCCCGCAATAATCGGTTTACGCATGTTTGACTGCCTCCTTACTTATCGTTCAAGGCGACCACGCCCGGAAGCGCCTTGCCTTCCATAAATTCCAAAGAAGCACCGCCGCCCGTGGAGATGTGGTCCATCTTATCTCCGAGCTGGAACTTCTCTACCGCAGCCGCAGAATCGCCGCCGCCAATAACCGTATAACCGGATGTCGTGGCGCAAGCCTCCGCCACGGCTTTGGTTCCGTTCTTGTAAGGCTCCAGTTCGAATACGCCCATCGGTCCGTTCCATACGATCAGCTTGGATTCGGCGATGGTCCGGGCATATAATTCGCGTGTTTTCGGTCCGATGTCGAAGGCTTCCCAATCTGCCGGGATCGCGTCAACCGGAACGACCTTGGTATTCGCATCCGCGCTGAATGCGTCTCCTACCACGACGTCCACAGGCAAAAGGAAGTTGACACCTTTCTCCTTTGCTTTACGCTCAAACTCCAGAACCAGCTCCAGACGGTCGTTATCCACAAGCGATTTGCCGATCTCATAGCCTTTGGCCTTGAAGAACGTATAGGACAAGCCTCCGCCGATGATAATGTTATCCGCGATTTCGATAAGCTTTTCAATCACGGCGATTTTGTCCTTCACCTTCGCTCCGCCCACAATCGCCGTGAAAGGACGATCCGGATGGTTGAGCGCTTTGCCGAGTACTTCCAGCTCTTTTTCCATCAGGAGGCCGGATACCGCCGGCAAATGGTGTGCAATCCCTTCCGTAGACGCATGCGCGCGGTGCGCGGCGCCAAAGGCATCGTTTACGTACAGATCGGCGAGCTCGGCAAAAGCTTTAGCCAGCTCCGGATCGTTCTTCTCTTCCCCGGGATAGAACCGCACGTTCTCCAGCAGGAGCACGTCACCGTCCTTCAGCTTTGCAACCTGCGCCTTCACCGCATCTCCGATCGCTTCATTCGCTTTGGCGACCGGCTTGCCGAGAAGCTCGGACAGACGCTCCGCCGCAGGGGTTAAACGCAGCTCTTCCACAACTTGGCCTTTCGGACGGCCCATGTGGCTGGCGAGGATTACCTTCGCTCCGCGTTCCGTCAAATACCGGATCGTCGGCAGCGTCTCACGGATCCGCGTGTCATCTGTAATTTTACCGTTTTCGAGCGGCACATTGAAATCAACCCGGACAAACACTCTTTTACCGCTTACTTCTACGTCTCGAATGCTTTTTTTACTCATCCTATTCATGCCCTCCAACCGGTTTTATCCTGCCCGCACATAAAAAATGTGGGAATGTCTCCTCATCTGTAAAGAACAGCCCGTCCCGTCATAGTCGGGAGTGCCGCAGAGCGTCAGCCTGCATCTTCGTTTCACGGATTCCTGCTGCCTTGCGGAAACGAATGTTTGGCTAACGCTGCGGGCACACCCTACAGCCCACGATGGCGAGTTTCTTTTAAAAAGATGATCAGAGCATTACCACAATTTTAACATTACAGACCTTTTTTCGCGATAAAGTTTGCCAAATCTACAACACGATTGGAGTAACCCCACTCGTTGTCATACCAGGATACGACTTTAACCATGTTGTCGCCGACCACCATCGTGGACAGAGCGTCGATCGTGGAGGAAGCAGGATCGCCGTTATAGTCGCTGGATACAAGCGGCTCTTCGGAGTAGTTCAGGATCCCTTTCAGCGGACCTTCGGCAGCCTCTCTCAACGCAGCGTTCACTTCGTCGACCGTTACGTTTTTGCTCAATTCAACCACCAGGTCCGTTACGGAAACGTTAGGTGTAGGCACGCGCATAGCCATACCGTTCAGCTTGCCTTTCAACTCCGGCAGAACCAGGGAAACGGCTTTCGCTGCACCCGTCGTGGACGGAATGATGTTCTCGGCAGCGGCACGTGCGCGGCGGAGGTCCTTATGCGGCAGGTCAAGCACTTGCTGGTCGTTTGTGTAGGAGTGAACGGTCGTCATCATCCCTTTTACGATACCGAACTTGTCATTGAGAACTTTCGCAAACGGAGCCAAACAGTTCGTTGTGCAGGATGCGTTGGAGATGATCGTATGGGCGGATGGATCATACTTGTCTTCGTTAACGCCCATAACGATGGTGATGTCTTCGTTGGTAGCCGGCGCAGAGATGATGACTTTCTTGGCGCCGCCTTTCAAGTGAAGCTCCGCTTTTTCTTTCGCGGTGAAGATCCCTGTGGATTCTACGACGATTTCCACGCCGTTAGCTCCCCAAGGCAGGTTCTCAGGATTACGCTCGGCAAACACTTTGATCGATTTGCCGTTGACGATCAATGCGCCTTCCGTAGATTCAACCGTAGCATCCAGTTTACCGTGCGTTGTATCATATTTAAGCAGGTGCGCCAATGTGTGTACGTCTGTCAGATCGTTGATCGCTACGATTTCAACCTCCGGATTGTTAAGAGCCGCACGAAATACGTTACGGCCGATACGTCCAAAACCGTTAATTCCTACTTTTACCATAGTAATTGCCTCCTAAAAATGGTTATGATGTGTCGTCTAACGGCCGCAGGCCGCTGCAACATATGTCAAGACAGGCCGGAGCCTATCAAGATGTCAGTCGTTGTACAATGTATTGCGCCGCCGCTTCATCGGTGATAAGCACATCTTCGTGCCCGTGCTTCAGCACCGAGACAATCGCTTCACCTTTGCTTTTGCCGCCGGCGATCCCGATCACCGTATCCATACGCTGAATATCTTCCATACGGAGCCCGATGGTCGGCATTTTGTGAAGGATGCGTCCTTCCCTGTCAAAATAATACCCGAACGCTTCGGCAAGCGCTCCGTCACGCTGCAGGCTCTCTGTCGTTTCACTATCCACCTTGCGGCGTCTGGCCATGACCATAGCGTCTCCTATGCCGTGCATGACCATCCGCGCCTTGCGGATAAATTGAACAATTTCGGAGATGTGATCATCCTGCATCAGCGATTGATAAGCTTCCTCGCCCAGATGATCCGGCACGTGCAGCAGCCGATAACGGGCTCCGGCCTTCTTGGCCATCGTGGAAGCAATCGTATTCGCCTGAAGCTCCACGCTTTCCCCTAATCCGCCCCGGGCAGGAACGAACCAGCATCCCTTCATTGGATTTGCAGCCGTCAAATGGTACGCGACTTCAGCCAGCGTGGACCCTCCGGTCACGGCAATGACTTCGTCCTCCCTGACCAGCTTGCGGAGTACAGAAGCGCCGGCGCGCCCCAGTTCCTTCTTCGTGTGAGGAGATACGTCCGAATCCCCCGGTACAATAACGACCTGCCTCAAGCCATAATGCGAGCGTATGCGTTCCTCCAAATCGGTAAGTCCGAACAAATCCTTCACCAGCGGTTCGATTTTCTCAAGCAGTTCTCTTCCGGCTGCACTGATGCGCATCCCGGAGGCCTCCACATCGATCAGCCCCTGCTCTTTGAGGAAATCCACTTCCCCGCGAAGCACCCGCTCCGTCATGTTCAATGACAGTGCCAGCGTCCTGCGGCCCACCATTCCGGAAACCAGGATATAGTGAAGTATGGTATACCGCTTCTTCAAGGTATCCACCAAATCAGGGAGAAGCTGCTGTTGAATAGAAAGGATCTCTCTCATGGATTCACTCCGCTCATATATGGACGTTTTTTGTCCCGGTACTGCATTTTTAGTCCCACATCTTCCAAAAAAAGAACTAAGCACTCTCACTTAGCTGAACTTATTATACTTCAATATGTTCCTTGCTTCAAGAGGCTCCCATTCGAATTTTTTCCCATTGGCCTGCAGCCTATTCATTCAAAACTTTTTGATTTATGGAGTTGCATTTATCAGCACGATAGATTATAATAACTTTTGCTGTCACCTTGAGACAACATCCTAATTGTATATGCGCCCGTGGTCCAATGGATATGACGTAGGCCTCCGGAGCCTGAGATCAAGGTTCGATTCCTTGCGGGCGCGTTGCTGTTTTTTGGTTTACAGAATAACGGCTGCCATAATGTTTTGGCATCTTTCGAAATACTCCATCAGGAGTTTTTTTATTTTCTTTGTTTGACCTTTCTTGACCTTTGTTTGATTTTCCGTTATGATGGTTATAGTTTAAATATAAGGAGGCTGCAGCTCATGAGTTTTATTCCTATGGTTGTCGAACCTGACGCAAGAGGGGAACGCGCCTACGATATTTACTCCCGTCTGCTTAAGGACCGCATTATTTTTCTCGGTAGTCCGATCAACGATGTTGTAGCCAATTCGATTATCGCCCAGCTGTTGTTCTTGACAGCAAGCGATCCGGACAAAGATATCCATCTGTATATTAACAGCCCGGGAGGCTCCATCACATCGGGAATGGCGATTTACGACACGATGCAGTTCATCAAGCCGGACGTATCTACGATTTGCGTAGGTTTGGCTGCATCGATGGGAGCATTCCTGCTCGCGGCAGGCGCCAAAGGCAAACGGTTCGCCCTGCCAAACAGCGAAGTCATGATTCACCAGCCGCTTGGCGGCGCCGAAGGGCAAGCCAGCGATATCGAGATCCGTGCAAGACGTATTCTGAAAATGCGCGACAAGCTGAATACCATTTTGGCAGAGCGTACCGGTCAATCCGTCGAGCGTATCGAAAAAGATACGGACCGCGATAACTTCATGTCGGCGGCGGAAGCGGTATCGTATGGCTTGATCGATAAAGTGATCGAGCGCGTGTAACACCGTCGCAATGAAAAAAGTCCTGAACGGCGAATAAGCCGAATCAGGGCTTTTTTATTGGCTTTCAGTCCTTTAAACCAGCTTTTGATTCTCAGCAAAAAAAGACCTTTCCCCACCGCTTTCTGAAAGCGGGAGAAAAAGGTCTTGTTGCGAACGATTATTGCGCCCGATCATCGAGCGGGTAGAAGATCAGGTCGAATGGAAGCGCAGACCCGGCCGGAGGGCTGAATTCAATATCCAACGACTCTTCCTTGCCCGTAGTTTTCGCCAAAATCTGCATACCGTCGAATGCGGTCATCACACCGGAGTAAGGAACCATACGGATTTCACCGTTGATTTTGATCGGCCCCTTAAACACCCCTCCTCTAGGAAGAATCATGACCGCCATCTTCCGCGGTTTATCCGCGTGAATTTTGTACACTACCCCATAGTTGCCGTCGTTGCGCACTTCTTGTCCACGCTGCGGATCATATCCGGGCTGGAACGGATCCGTCTTCCCATCCCCGATAACCAATCGTGACGGCGTAGTAAATGAGCTGGCATCAATGTTCCAGATCAGTTCGGAAACCGGGAATGTGCCGCGGACATGACCGTTATACGCAAGCTTCGGAAGCTGCAATGCATTTTGTGTAATTTCCGGAGCGGTCACGAATGTAAACTGCACCTTTCCGCTTGTTTCCACATCGTAGAACAAATTCACCCCTTGATCGGGATAAAAATCCGGAAATTGCTTATATACAAATGTTTTTTGAGGCGGAATCGTCATCGTCTCGTTAATCGGATCGCCGATCAGGAAATCGACGGTTGCCTCGCTGCCGATCAAATTCGCATAAACGGAAGGCCATACCTCGCCTTTATTCGTCGTTTTGACCGTTACCGGTTTATCAGTCAGGTTGGTTGCCAGAATCGCCAGCGTCATTTTTTCTTTCGTTCCGTTAATATGATCCGCGTACAGACGTCCTTTGCCTTCAACATCATCCTGATACAAAATTCCTTGTTCGGTGAAGGTCTCCGGGCTGTCGCTGACAAGCAGCTTGCGGGAGCGGTCCTCCGTCACCTGCTTCGGCAGTTGGGGAAGTTCCCAGAAATTATTCCACAGTGTGCCCCAATCGGTCTTAATGTAACTGCCCACCGGCTTCGTGTAGATCGGATATTCCACTTTGTTCAGATAGGTTTCATTCGTAATCACAAGGTTGCGGGTATAGGGCTCGCTCTTGTTGCCGTTACGATCCCATACCGTCAGCGTAATCGGATAAGTGCCGGGAGCGAAATAGGCCTCTTCCCTGCCCTGCCACTCGTACTTTGGAAGACCTTCCGCATCCGGGTCGTAACTCAGGTCCACAAATTTGACCGGTTCACCGATCTTGTAGGTCGGCTTGGCAAACGTAAACTTGGCAACGGGGTTTGAATTGCTTGTATCCGGATTGTAAATTCCCCGCGGAGGCTTCGTGTAGAGTACATCGACCCGTTTCAGCTCATCATTGTATGTATATCTCGCCCCCATGTAGTCGGCTAGCCAAGTCAGCTTGATCATCAGCTTACCGTTCACAATCGCAGCCACATCGTCAAAATGCTGCCAGTATCCGTTAATCCACACGGATTTGTTAT
Organism: Paenibacillus naphthalenovorans; assembly: GCF_900099895.1. Classification (GTDB taxonomy): domain Bacteria; phylum Bacillota; class Bacilli; order Paenibacillales; family NBRC-103111; genus Paenibacillus_G; species Paenibacillus_G naphthalenovorans. The sequence goes on along the minus strand of NZ_FNDY01000033.1, from coordinate 28,076 downwards.
CAATGTCGAGCATGATATTGTAACCCGGCGTATCCATTTCAATTTGCCGTTTGGATGCAATCCATTCCACTCTCATCCCGAAAGCATCGCCCAAAAACTTGGCGGGAACGAATGTCTTGTCCTTGATGATGGTCGCCGGAGCCTCCAGCGTAACCTGCTCCCCGTTCAGGAAAGCTTCCTTCTTGTTCAGGTAGAGTAATACATAAGTCGTCCCGGAAGATATCGGCGCTTCTTGTTCCGCAGCAGAAGCCATAGGGACCGCTACAAACGACAGCAGCATCGACATGATTAGCAACAAGGCCAATTCTTTCCTTATTCGTTTCATCCTTCTACTCCTCTTTGTGCAGCTCTTTTGGTGCCGTAAGAAAACCACTAACGAACTAGGTCGTCCCTTAATGAGCGACCGTGATTCAAGGGCAGGGTTTCTTGCAATAAAGAAAGTGTTTAACTACGCTGCAAATTTATACTTTCTTTATTATTCTTAAGAAATACTTCTCATCGAAGTCTTTTCTTAAAGCCGGAACGGCAGGGTGGCACAACTCCCCGCTTCACAGGCGAGATGCTGTTTCCGAAACCGCCGGAAAGCCGAGCCCTCATAAGGCTTGTTTATGCGGATGTTTTCAGAAACAACAAAAAACCTTTTCCGGTTATAGCACGTCTATATAGACGCACGGCCCGAAAAAAGGTTGCGCTTTTTTCTGATGAATTTCTGCTTGTCCACCCCAGGTAAAATAAGGAAGCCCGCAAAAGAAAAAGCTTCCTTATCGGAAGCTTGCAGATCTTATTGGTTCTCCAATTCCTCTTTGCTCACCAATGCGACTAAAGCGTTTACAGCCTGTTCTGCGTCCGAACCTTCCGCACTTATGTGGACTTCGGTCCCCGTACTAATGGCAAGGCTCATAATGCCCATAATGCTCTTGGCATTGACTTTCTTCTCGTCTTTCTCCACAAAAATTTCCGAAGAAAACTTATTCGCTTCCTGCACGAAAAGTGCTGCCGGTCTGGCATGAAGGCCTGTTTTTAATTTGACGACTACTGGGCGTCTCGACATGCAACCAATACCCCCTACAATCTTAATTCCCAAAGGATGAAGGGCTGAACGCCCTAAGAGTAATTAAATTTCACCGTCCTATAAAGAAGGATGGTATCCCAAAACGATTCAGAGCGGAAACCTTGCCAAAACGGTAACCGTTCTGCATTCGTTAAAAAGCGATTTTTCAGTTATTATATCATTTTTCATTAGTTTACACTAGAATTATTGATAATTTACACAAAAAATCTACATTTAGACGAATTTCTCACGATTTCCTGAGCTTTTCCGCCAGTTCATCGATTTTTCTTAAACGGTGATTGACTCCGGATTTGCTGACTTGACCCTTCAGCAGATCCCCGACTTCCTTCAAATTCATATCCGGATGCTTCAAACGGATTTCCGCAACTTCCCGGAGCTTCTCCGGCAGATTATTAAGACCGACTTCTTTTTGCAGAAGGCGAATATTATCGATTTGGCGCACCGCCGCACCGATCGTTTTGTTCAAATTCGCCGTTTCGCAATTGACCAGCCGGTTTACCGAGTTGCGCATGTCCTTCATGATCCGGACGTCTTCAAAACGGAGCAAAGCCTGGTGCGCACCGATTAAACTGAGAAACTCGATGATTTTCTCGCCTTCCTTGATGTAGAGGACAAATCCTTTTTTGCGTTCGATACAGCGGGCATTCAGGTCAAAATCATTGGCCAATTGGCACAAAGCCTGACAGTGCTCTTCGTACATCGAATAAATTTCCAAATGATAAGAAGAGCCCTCCGGGTTGTTGACCGAGCCTCCCGCCAGGAAAGCCCCTCGCAGATATGCCCTTTTGCAGCAGCTTTTCTTAATAATATCCTGCTCTATGCCCGGTGTGAACAGAAATCCCTCGGAAACAATCCGCAGCTCCTTTAAAATCTCCTGCACCTGATTGGGAACACGCACAATATATACGTTGTTCTTCTTCAGCCGCATTTTTTTGCGGACCAAAAGCTCCGTATGCACCTGAAACGTCTTTTTGAGAAGCGTATAAATCCGCCTTGCGATGGCGGCATTCTCCGTCGAGACATCCAGTACAATCTTCTGACTGGAAACCTGAACGGCCCCATTCATACGAAGGAGGGACGATAGCTCCGCTTTCTCGCAGCATTGCTCCGACTCCATCAAGGTAAGTTCTTTTTTCGTTTGGGCGGCGAAGGACATGGTAATCACCTCTTCTTGAACATCCAGCTCTCCACCAGTTGATAAATGTGCTGACTTAGCTTTTCCGCATCGTGACGTAAATAAGTTCGGAACAAGACGAGGCGGTCGGCAATGACCTTGTAGCCTTGCTTCGTCACTTCATCCAAATCCAGTTGAACGACCTTTGCGCCTTTTTCGGCATACCGGTTTTGAACCTTCTCGGGAATCTCTTCATTATTCACAATGACATAATCGAACAAATCGTGCCCGACATGATCTCGAACCGCTTTCAAATGGTCGCTCACTTTATAATCGTCGGTCTCTCCAGGCTGGGTCATTACGTTGCAAATAAACATTTTCAACGCTTGGGACGACACAATCGTCTCCGCGATCTCGGGTACCAGCAAGTTCGGCAAAATGCTGGTGTAAAGACTCCCCGGACCAACCAGTATAGCATCCGCCTGCCGCAAAGCCTCCAACGCTTCCGGCAGAGCACAAGCATCAGCCGGTTCGATCGATACGCGGCGGATGACACCGCCTGCCTGGGGAATCTTGGATTCCCCCTTCACAACGGTGCCGTCCTCCATCTCCGCGATAAGTACAATCGACTGATCCGAAGCCGGAAGCACGCGGCCGCGAACAGCCAGAACACGGCTCAGCTCCCGCACCCCGGTAACGAAATCACCGGTAATATCTCGCATCGCCGCTAACATTAGGTTACCCAAACTGTGTCCAGCCAAACCATTCCCTTTATCAAAACGATATTCGAGCAGTTGGCCCAGCAGCGGCTCCACATCCGACAACGCGGTTAATACGTTGCGGATATCGCCCGGCGGAATAATTTCAAGCTCGGAGCGTAAAATGCCTGAGCTCCCTCCGTCGTCGGCCACCGTGACGATAGCTGTAATATCCATGGGCTTCTGTTTAAGTCCGCGAAGCATGACCGACAGACCCGTTCCCCCTCCGATGACAACAATCCGCGGCCTGATTTTTCCCCTCTCATGGACAAGCGTCATTTCTTCACCTCAACCCGATCGCGTTCCGAATCCCGGTGAGTGACTCTGATCACTTCCGTTTCGCTATTGCCCATCATTTTACCTAGATATTCCGCAATCGCAACCGAGCGGTGCTTACCTCCGGTACAGCCGATACCGATGACGACTTGGCTCTTGCCTTCCTTCTTGTACTGGGGAATGAGGAAATGCAGCATATCGAGGAGCTTCGCCAAAAACTCCTGCGTCTCCGTCCATTTCATGACATAATCGTACACTTCCGTATCCTGCCCGGTGTTCGGACGTAAATGCTCCACATAATGCGGGTTGGGCAAAAAGCGAACGTCAAAAATCAAATCGGCATCAATCGGAATTCCGTATTTAAAGCCAAATGAGATTACATTTATAGATATGCTGCCTACCTCTAGGTTGGTGAAACGGGAAACGATCTTTTCTTTGAGCTGGGTTGGCTTCAAATTGCTGGTATCGATCACCTGAGTAGCCAGACCCTTTAGCTCCTCAAGCAGCTTCCTTTCCTGCTGAATGCCTTCCAGCGGCGCTCCTGTCGGAGCCAGAGGATGCTTGCGCCGGCTTTCCTTATAACGCTGCACCAGAACCGAATCCGTTGCATCGAGGAACAATATTTCATGAGTTAAAGTATAATTCTCGTTAATGAACCGAAGCGACTCCGACAGCGAAGTGAAAAACTCACGGCCGCGGAGATCGATCACAAGTGCTACTTTACCGATTCGACCTTTGGATTGCTCAATAAGCTCGGCAAATTTAGGAATCAAGACCGGAGGGAGGTTATCCACGCAGAAAAAACCCAGGTCCTCCAAGCTTTGCACCGCAATGGTTTTGCCGGCTCCGGACATCCCCGTAATGATCACCAGCTTGCCGAGAGTTTGCATTTCTTCCATGGGGTTCTTCTCCTTCCACTGCCCGGAGAAGCCGCAGGACGGCTCGATCCGGGTTTATCCCCGCAGATTAAGGCCGGCAGCGCCAACGACTCCGGCATCGTTGCCTAGAACAGCCGGGACGATGTCCACGCCTTCCTGCGCGGTTACCTGAGTATGCTCTCTGTAGTGTTTACGGATCGCGTCGAACAGGATATCGCCCGCCTTGGATACGCCTCCGCCGACGATAAATCGCTGAGGATTTAAGATAACGGAAACGGTAGCCATCGATTTGCCGAGGTACAAGGCAGCGCGGTTGATAATACGAAGCGCCGTTTCGTCGCCGGTTTTGGCTGCGTCGAACACATCTTTAGCCATGATGTTTTCTACAAGTGCCAAAGAGGTACTCTCGCCGCGTTCCACCGCTTCCTTCGCCATTCGAATAATGCCCGTTGCGGATGAGACGGTTTCCAGACAGCCCTTTTTGCCGCAGCCGCAATCGATAGCCTCAAGGTCGGGAACAATCGCCATATGCCCCAGTTCGCCGGCCATACCGGAAAAGCCTTGGTAAATTCGGCCGCGGATAATGATCCCGCCACCGACACCGGTGCCAAGCGTATAGCAAACGATGTTCGGGATACCTGCGCCTGCACCCGCCCACGCTTCGCCAAGGGCCGCCACATTGGCGTCATTATCGATTTTCACCGATTTTCCAAGCTTTTCTTCAAGAATTTTCTTCACCGGCACATTGCGCCAGCCCAGGTTGGGAGACAGCTTAACGAAGCCTTCGGAAATATCCATGAATCCGGCGATTCCCGCTCCGATCCCTGCAACCTGATCCCATGTATAATCGGACTCCGCCACCAGTTTGCGTACGTACTGCGCGATATTTTCCAACACCACGTCGGCGCCGTGCTCGGTACCGGTCGGCCCTTCGTCTGTGAGCAGCAGCTTGCCCTGCTCATTACATAAGCCCACCTTAATGGAGGTACCTCCCAAATCGACTCCGACGTATACTTGTTGTTCCATGCTTCTTAATCACCTCATAAAAATTGCCAATCTATGTTGTCCAAGACCTTTGGAGACCCGGCTCATATGCACTCTCTCTTGTTCCAACTATAAGCCAACGTCTACAAGAGGTCAAGCGAAGGCTAAAGAAAAAACGCGGAACGAAAGTTCCACGTTCAATCGATTAAAGAGACTGGCTCCAATCGTGTACCATATGCCCTTCAAGAAATTTTTCGCAATCCAGCGCAGCCATACAACCGCTGCCGGCAGCCGTAATCGCTTGGCGATACTTGCTATCCTGTACGTCGCCGCAGGCGAATACGCCTTCCACATTGGTCAAGGATGAACCCGGCTTCGTGATAATGTAGCCCAGCTCGTCGGTTTCGATTTGTCCGCCGAGGAAATCCGTATTCGGCTTATGGCCGATCGCTACGAAGATGCCGTCCGCTTCGATCAATTCTTCTTCGCCGGTTTCGTTGTTTTTCACTTTTAGACCGGTAACGCCTTTATCCCCGGATATAATCTCCAGCGGCGTACGGTTTAAGCTCCAAACAATCTTTTCATTCTCGCGCGCGCGATCCTGCATGATTTTGGAAGCCCTCAGCTCGTTTCTGCGGTGGACGATGCGTACTTCCGTTGCAAAACGTGTCAGGAAGTTCGCTTCCTCCATCGCCGAGTCGCCGCCGCCGACCACGATAATCTTTTTGCCGCGGAAGAAAAAGCCGTCGCAGGTTGCACAGGTACTGACGCCGCGGCCGATGCTTTCCTTCTCGTTCTTAATGCCGAGCAGCTTGGCCGATGCGCCTGTAGAGATAATCAGCGATTCCGCGACAATGTCTCCAAGACCTTCTACGTTGAGCTTGAACGGACGCTCGGAGAGATCCACCTTATTGACCCAGCCGGTTTTAAATTCAGCGCCGAAGCGTTCGGCTTGTTTACGCATATTCGACATCAATTCCGGCCCCATGATGCCTTCAGGAAACCCCGGAAAGTTTTCCACATCCGTTGTGGTGGTCAACTGGCCGCCCGGCTCCGGACCTTCGATAACAAGCGGGTTCAGGTTGGCGCGTGCCAAGTAGATAGCTGCCGTTAACCCGGCAGGTCCGGTTCCGATAACGATTGACTTGTACATATGGTTTCCTCCCAATCGACTGCAACTCTTAAAGCCGCTTCCTTACGGCCGGTTGTCAGCGTATTTTTTCTATACCTTCATATTAAGGTTAAGACTCCAAGCTTGCAAATTTATCAAAGATGGCGTCCATCTTTTCTTTCAATCCGCAGGCTTCATCAATCAGCTTGGCGTTCCTGCTGACGGTAGCTACCGATACGCCGTAGCGATCCGCGGTTTCCTGATAGCTGACAGGGCGTCGGTGCATCTTTGCCGTCAGGTATTCCAGGGCGGCTGCCCAGCCCTCCACTTTCGTGATTTTGGGCACGTTCGGAAATACTCTTGATAAGTATTCTACCCAAAGCGTTTGTAAATCGTACTGCTGCACCATATCGTAGCGGCGGAACATATACCGCATCGCCGTCTCCATCACCAGCTGCCATTTGGGATCCCATATCGGAAGCCCCGGAGCAAAAGGCGACGGGGCCACCGTTGTCTGATTCCCCTCCAGCACGGCCGTCAGCGGTTCTTTCACGCCGATACTGCGAAGAACGAAGATAGCCACCTTCTTCAGATAGTCATCCTCGCCCGGTTGTCCGATAAATTCAAGCAGCGCATCCTTCACCTCGTCATCGGCGATCAAGCCGAACGCTTGAATGACCTGCAGCTTCGTATGCGCATCTCCATGCCGCAACGCCCAGAAAAAGGACGAACGCACCAACGGATCGCGCTTCAGGTGATCCGGCAAGCCGTTCTCCGTACGCTCGATTCCCCGAAACTGCTCCTCAAACGGCATATGATAATGATAGCTGACAGGCGGCTTCACCGCTTCGTCCCAATTCTTATTGAGCAAATTAAGATAGAACCTGGGAATTTCCGAACCGGGGTCGAACTTCGCCGCCTGCCGCCACCAGCGCTCAGCTTCCTCATAGCGGCCCGTATTGTATGCGGCTACGGCGGTATAGTGACACAAGCAAGGATCCGGACCCGTTTCGCCGGTTTTCAACAGACGCTTGAACAGCAAATAAGCCTTCTCATGCTCGTTCAAAATCCCCATAGTGGTCGCCAGCTTAAACGCATGATCCTGATGGAAAGGATACGTTTTGCGCAGCACTTCAAGCAGCCCGGCCAGACCCGCCTTATCACCGAAATGCTGGTAAAAAATCGCCAGATTGCACAACGCATGCAAATTGCCCGGCTCCAGCTCCAGCACTTGACGAATCATATCAACCGATTTTTCAAAGTGTCCCATGTAATAATAGGCCAACGCAAGGTTATTGCGCGCAGCTATGAAGTCGGGATGCTTGCGGATAATTTTCTCCAGCACCCGCACCGCTTCCGAAAAACGGCCCTCCTCCAGCATCGAACGCGCCCGGTCGTGCTCGAACAGCCCTTCCCGGCTCTTGATCGTCGTCAGCTTGGTGGGACGGTCGAGCTCGTAGCTGAGCAGCTCCATCATTTCTTCGGATTCTTCCAGAAACTGTCCGTTGGGGTCATTCTCCAGGTAATGGATAATCGCTTCTTCGGCCAGCTCGTAATTCTCCATATTGGCAAAATTGTTCGCCATATAAAAATAGCATTCCGTCATCGTAGGGTCGATCCGATCAAGCACATGCTGCAAAATGCGGTTGGATTCCTCATAATTTCCCATCTCGGACAGAAGCCCGGCCAGATTGCAATGATTCACCGGGTTTTCCGGTTCATATTCGGCCGCGCGACGAAAATACTTCAATGCCTTATCATAATGATAACGGTCCAAGGACTGAACGGCTTTTTCGAAAAAGAACGTGGCATCCATTTTCATCGGTACGATATTGCTGTGCTTGGGCGTCGCACGTTTTTTCTTCCCCATAGTAATAAGGCACCTCCGTAACCCGACCGGAATTCATGAGAAACCCTTCCTGAATATTCATTCCCAAAGTGCTCTCTAAATCGCCGGAGTAATATTGATTCTTAAGTATACCACAAGATGACCCCAAACTGTTAGTTCCTGTTTGTCGGGGTCATCCAGTAAATGTATTATAAGTTATACACCGCCATATTTAAACAAAGAGCTGAGCGATCCGCCGGACATGATGATGTTGATGGCATCCGACAGCAAAGTGGCCACGGACAATACTTGGAACCGGGCCGAATGATCTTCCGGAATGGCGATGGAGTCCGTAATCACGCATTCCTTGATGTTCGGATGATCCAGACGCTGCAGCGCCGGTCCGGAGAACACCGGGTGTGTCGCACACACGTAGGCATCGTTCGCCCCGCGCTCCTTGAGGCCTTCGACAACGTTGACGATCGTCGTTCCCGTATCGATCAAATCCTCAATGATGATCGGGGTTCTTCCTTCAACTTCTCCGATGACATGCGTGATAACCGCTTCGTTGTGAGCGGGTCTTTTTTTGATCATCATAGCGAACGGCGCGTCAAGAATGTTGGCCATTTTCTCTGCAGTCGTCGCCCGTCCCGCATCCGGCGAAACGATGATCGGATTGGGAATGTTTTTCTTCTTAATGTAATCACTGATCAAATCCAGTGCCGTCAAATGGTCCACCGGAATGTTGAAAAAGCCTTGAATGGCCGGAGCATGCAGATCGATGGTGATGACGCGGTCCGCACCGGCTGTAGTCAGCAGGTCCGCCACCAGCTTCGCCGAGATCGGTTCCCGGGGCGCCGCTTTTCGCTCTTGGCGGGAATAACCATAGTAGGGAACGACAAGATTGATCGTTCTCGCCGATGCCCGTTTGGCGGCATCCATCATAACGAGAAGCTCCATGAAATTCTCATTGATCGGATGGGAAAAGGTCTGCACTAGGAACACGTCGCAATTCCGGATGCTTTCCTCATAGAGACAGTAGATTTCCCCGCTTTTGAAACGGGACAGCTTGATCTGGCCGAGCGGTACATCAAGCTCCTTGCAAATGCGCTCCGCCAATCTCGGGTTGGACGAACCCGAAAAAATCTTCATTTTGTCGCTGTACATGGTTACCTCCGCTTTGTGCTTATGTTACGTGGGTCATCAAACGACGCCGCAAGTATTGAAAAAAATGGTATTTTACATCATTTTAATAAAGCTACTACCCTATTATACATCATATTAGGGGAATCCAATAGGCATCATTAGCCGTTTCCGGCCTTTAAATGTGGCTAATTCTTTAAAACCGACATCACGAAGCAGATCCACCGCCTGATCCAGATACTGTCCCAGCCGCTCCGGCTGGTGAGCGTCCGAGCCGATCGTGAGCGGAATTCCCAGCTCCAGCGCATATTCCAGCATCCGGCGGCTTGGAAACATTTCGTTGACCGGCATACGCAGACCGCTGGCATTCAGCTCGATGGCCATGTCTTGTGCTTTTACCGCTTCCAAAACTTGGCGTTCGAGGTGCTCCACGCTTTGCTCCGGCTTGAAGCCGAACCTCTTGATCACGTCAATATGCCCGATATAATCATAAAAGCCTGTCCTGACGGCTTTACCTACTGCATCATAGTACTGTTCGTACACCTCGTAGGCGTCCCTCTGCTTCCAGCCGTCGGTTTGCCTGTAGTCGGTAATGTCCCATTCACCCAAAAAATGCACGGACCCGATAACGTAATCCCAGGGATACGCTTGAATGATCCGCTCGATGTCAGCCTCGTAGCCTTCGATATAGTCTCCTTCGAGCCCTACACGAATGTCAATGCGGTCTTTATATTTCTCCCGCAGCATGAACGCTTCCTCAATATATTTCGGCAGTTCTTCCATCGGCATGGCCATGCCGGGATAATAGGCGGCTGGATCTACGTGCAGCAAGGGCATGTGATCGGACAGCCCGAGCTGGGTGAGTCCGATCTCAATGCCCTTCAGCACATAGTCCTCCAGTTCACCCGACGCATGGCCGCATCTTACATGGTGCGTATGATAATCAATGCGCATAGAGCGATTCTCCTTGCCCGGCCAGCGGTTCCATGTTCTTCCGCTGAATTGCCGTTAGGTTGTTCTTCCAATGAGCTTTGATCCCAAGCTTATTTACTTGTTGTGACGGCGGTCCAGCTCTTTCATCAGCTCATCCAGCGGCAGCTTTCTCTCGCGGAGCAGCACCAGGAGATGGAAAATCAGATCGCTGGCTTCATAACGCAGCTCGTCGTTGTCCCGGTTTTTAGCTGCGATGATGACCTCCGCCGTTTCCTCGCCGACCTTTTTCAAAATCTTGTCGACGCCTTTCTCGAACAGATAGGTCGTATAGGCCCCTTCCGGACGCTCGGCATCGCGCTGTGCAATGACGGATTCCAATATGCCCAGCATCGCGAAGCGGTCCTTCACGACTTCTTCATCAGACCCTATCTTCTCCGCCTGCCCGGCCAAAACGCCGACGCGTACATCGTGCTGAAAACAGCTGTAGCGTCCCGTATGGCAAGCCGGACCGGTTTGGTCCACCTGCACCAGCAGCGTATCTCCGTCGCAGTCGTACTTCAGCGATTTTACCTTCTGGATATGCCCGCTTGTAGCGCCTTTATGCCACAGCTCCCCGCGCGAACGGCTCCAAAACCAGGTTTCGCCCGACTCCAGCGTAGCTTTCAGCGAATCCTTGTTCATATAGGCCATCATCAGCACCTCTTTGCTGGCCGCATCCTGAACGATGGCCGGCACCAGGCCGCTTCCGTCCCATTTAATCGCCGCTAACAAGCTTTCCAAGTTATCCACCGACGTTTGTTGTCCACTCATCGGATCTCCACTCCTTTATTTCTAAGGTCGTCCTTAACCTCTTCAATCGTTATTTCTTTATAATGGAAAATCGTCGCAGCCAGCCCCGCATCCGCTTTGCCTTCTGTGAACACCTCGTAAAAATGCTCCTTCCTGCCCGCTCCGCCCGAGGCGATGACAGGAATCGTCACCAGCTCCGACACCGCCTTCGTCAGCGGGAGGTCAAAGCCGTCCTTCGTACCGTCCGCATCCATGCTTGTGAGCAAAATTTCTCCAGCCCCGAGCTGTTCGATCCGCTTTACCCACTCCAGCGCCTTGATGCCCGTACCGTTCCGTCCGCCGTGTGTAAATACCTCCCACTCGCCCCATTCGGCATTGTATCGGGCGTCAACGGCCACCACGATGCACTGCGAGCCGAACCGGCGCGCACCGTCGGACACGAGCTGCGGATTTTTGACTGCAGCCGTATTGATGCCGATTTTGTCCGCGCCCGCTCTTAGCAGCCGCTTCATATCGTCCACACTGGAAATCCCGCCTCCTACCGTAAACGGAATCGTGATTTCACCGGCCGTTTTTTGCACCACTTCAACCATGGTGGCACGGCCTTCATGCGAAGCCGAAATATCGAGGAACACAAGCTCGTCAGCCCCCTCGCGGTCATAGATCGAAGCCAGCTCTACCGGATCACCGGCATCGCGCAAATTCACAAAGTTAACTCCCTTGACGACCCGGCCATCCTTGACGTCAAGGCAGGGAATTATCCGTTTGGCCAGCATACCCCGCACCCCTTTCTCTGCCGTAAAGCCGCCTCGCTCTCCGGCGGGCGGCAATCGTTGAATCAGCTTATACCAGGCTTTGCGCTTCCTCCAGCTTAATGCTGCCAGTATACAGCGCCTTCCCGACGATCGCGCCGCCGACTCCCTCGGACGCGTACTGTACAAGACGCTTCAAGTCGTCGTATTGGCTGACGCCTCCAGACGCAATCACCGTTTGTCCGGACACCTTGGCCAAGTGGACGATCGCTTCCACGTTCGGTCCGCTCATCATGCCGTCACGGGAAATATCCGTAAAGATAAACGTGCGGGCGCCTTCCCGCGCCAGCTCCACGGCAAGCTCATCCGCTTTCACCGCAGACGTTTCCAGCCAGCCGCGCGTCGCGACATAGCCGTCGCGCGCATCCAGACCAATGGCCACCTTATCACCGTGCTTCGCGAGTACGCGGTTCACAAAATCACGGTTTTCAATCGCCGCCGTACCGAGAATAACACGTGATACGCCTAGCGAAAGCACGTGATCCACGTCCTTCTCCGTGCGCAAGCCGCCGCCGAGCTGCACCGGCACCTGAACGGACTTTGCGATTTCGCCGATCAGCTTGTCATTCACGGGATAGCCCGCCTTGGCTCCGTCAAGGTCGACCAAATGAATCCATTTCGCCCCTTGCGATTCCCAGGCCTTGGCCACTTCTAGCGGATTTTCATTGTATACCGTTTCCTGGTTATAGTCCCCTTGAATCAGACGAACACACTTGCCGCCGCGAATATCGATCGCGGGATAAATAACAAATGAAGACATGGACGTTCCTCCATCTCAGAGTCTTATAGGGTACAAGCCGCCATCAGACATTCGTGCTTCGCTGTATGGCAGCCTGATTGGCTACGTTGCAGCCTGTTTCTTGACGCACATATTCAGAAAGTTGCCGAGCAGCCGCATGCCGACAGCCCCGCTTTTCTCGGGGTGAAACTGCATGCCGTACACGTTGCCGCGGCCGACAATAGCCGTGACCTCCTGATGGTAATCGGTCGTCGCAAGCAGGTCTTCCTTCCGCTCGGGAAGCACATGGTAGGAATGGACGAAATACACATGGCCTTCTTCCAAACCCTGAAGCAGCGGATTCGACTGCTTGAACGACAGCTTGTTCCAGCCCATGTGCGGAACCTTGAAGCTGCCCTGGAAGCGGACGACTTCGCCCGGCAGCAGGTTCAATCCTTCATGCACGCCGTATTCCTCGCTCCTGCTGAACAGCAGCTGCATGCCAAGGCAGATCCCCAGCAGAGGCTTTCCGCTTTGCGCGTAACGTTTCACCGCTTCATCCAGCCCGGCATTGCGCAGATGCTCCATCGCATCGCCGAACGCGCCTACACCGGGGAGGATGGCTCCTTCCGAATCCAGCAGCTCGCGCTCGTCCGCCGTCACCAAGGCGCTGTAGCCAAGACGCTCCACCGCCGAACGGACGCTGTGCAGATTGCCCATTCCGTAATCGATGATCGCGATCATGGCTTACAGTACCCCTTTCGTGGACGGAACGCCCTGCACGCGCGGGTCGATGCTGGTCGCTTCGTCCAGAGCGCGGCCAAGTGCCTTAAAGACCGCTTCGATCATATGATGCGTATTGTGCCCGTAATGCACGATAACGTGCAGCGTAATCCGGGCCTCCAGCGCAAATTTCCACAGAAACTCATGTACCAGCTCCGTCGTGAAGCTGCCCACCGTTGCCGATGGATACTCGGCGCGATATTCCAGATGGGGACGGTTGCTGATATCGATCGCCACCTGAGCCAGCGCTTCATCCATCGGAACAAACACGCTTGCGTAGCGTTTAATTCCTTTTTTGTCGCCCAGCGCTTCACGCAGCGTCTGTCCGAGGCAGATGCCGATATCCTCTACCGTATGGTGATCGTCGATTTCCACATCGCCCCGGGCGTCCACCCTGAGGTCGAATTGGCCGTGCTTCGTAAACAAATCGAGCATATGGTTCAAAAACGGTACATCGGTCTCGATCTCGGATACGCCCGAACCGTCGACAGAAAAAGCCAGTTTAATGTCCGTCTCATTCGTTTTGCGCGCGATTTCAGCCCGGCGCCCCGCTGCCTGAAAGTCTTGTTCAGCCACGAGTATTCCCTTCTTTCTCCAAACGAATTTGAATTGCCCGCGCATGTGCATCCAGCCCCTCATGACGGGCGAGCGAAATAATTTGACCGCCGTCCCGCAGCAGCGCTTCCTTGCTGTAATAAATGACGCTCGACTTCTTTATGAAATCGTCCACGTTAAGCGGTGACGAGAACCGTGCCGTGCCATTGGTCGGCAGCACATGGTTCGGTCCGGCAAAATAATCGCCTACCGGCTCGGAGCTGTAAGGCCCAAGGAAGATCGCTCCCGCATTCTCGATCCGGCTTAAATATTGAAACGGTTCCCGCACGATAATCTCCAGATGCTCCGGCGCCAAGCGATTGACTGCATCAATCCCCTCTTCAAGGTCAGATACCGTAAGAATCGCGCCATAATCGCGAATCGATCTCGCGGCGATCTCACGCCGCGGCAGCTCGTTCAACTGGCGTTCCACCTCTGCGCGGACCGCTTCGGCCAACGGCTCCGATGTCGTGATCAGAATGGCCGAGGCCATCTCGTCGTGTTCCGCCTGAGAGAGCAGATCCGCAGCTACGTAGGCCGGATCCGCACTATCGTCGGCCAGCACGACAATTTCGCTCGGCCCGGCAATGCTGTCGATATCTACGGCGCCGAACACATACCGCTTGGCCAGAGCTACATAAATATTGCCCGGCCCGACGATCTTGTCCGCGGCTCGGATCGACTCCGTCCCATAAGCGAGCGCAGCTACGGCCTGAGCTCCGCCCACGCGGTAGATTTCGCCGACGCCCGCTTCCGCCGCCGCTACCAGAATATGCGGGTTGATGCCCACAGCCCCTGCGGTGGCCGGCGGGGTCACCATCACGATCTCCGGCACTCCCGCGACCTGTGCAGGAATGGCATTCATCAGCACCGAAGAAGGATAAGCCGCCTTACCGCCCGGAACATACAAGCCGACCCGCCTCAGCGGACGGATCACTTGGCCGAGGATGGTGCCGTCGGCCTGCAAATCCATCCACGAGGAACGCATCTGCTTCTCATGGAATTTTCGAATATTCACTGCGGCCGCACGAATGGCCGACAAAAACTCCTCGTCCACCTCGTTGTAAGCGGCCTCGATCTCCTCTTTCGTCACGCGCAGCTCGTCCACGCGGACACCGTCAAACTGCTGCGCGAATCTCCGCAGCGCCGCATCCCCGTCGCGGCGCACCTCTTCGATGATCTGCCGGACGCTCTCGTTCTGCTCGGGGGAGCCGTACTCGACCTCCCGCTTCAGTGAAAATTTCGATGCAGGCATAATTCTCATGTTCCCTGCCTCCTTCTGACAATTCGTTGCGGATGATGGGATGGTTATCCCTTTGCCGTCACCGCGGCGATCACCGGCTGCAGCCGATCGCACAGCCCTTGAATAGCGGCATTTTTCATCCGGTAGCTTACCCGGTTCGCAATCAAGCGGCTTGTGATCTCAAAAATCTGCTCGTGCTCTGCCAGACCGTTTTCCCTTATCGTTCCGCCGGTTTCCACCATATCTACAATCCGGTCCGCCAATCCGATCAATGGAGCCAACTCAATGGAGCCGTTCAGCTTGATCACCTCGACCTGCTGTCCCCTTTCGCGGAAATACTGCGAAGCCACGTTCGGGTATTTCGTCGCTACCCGGGGATTCAGCACAGGCTTCCAGTCCGGCAGCCCGATCACGGACATGCGGCATCGCGCAATGCCGAGATCCAGGAGCTCATAGACATCCCGGTTTTCCTCCATCAGCACATCCTTGCCGACAACTCCGATATCTGCAACGCCGTACTCGACGTAAGTGGGTACATCGACCGGCTTCGCCATAATGAATTCCATCCGCGCTTCCGGTACGGCGATAATCAGCTTGCGCGAGTCATCCGCATCCTCGGGAATCGCTAAGCCCGCTTCGCGGAACAGCTTGGAGGCCTGTTTATAGATACGCCCTTTGGGCATCGCTACTTTTAATAAATCCTGCATGCGTATCGCCCCTCCTTTACTTCACAAACTCAAAGACATCCTGATAGACCGTCCCCTGTACGCGGAAGGCTCCGTCATCCAGCGGCTGTTTGTCTTTTAGTCCGTCCTTATGATCCAGCAGTTTGGTCTCCACCATCAACCCTTCGCGTGAACGCAGCGCCAAGGCTTCCTTAAGCGCCGCTTCGCGATGCTCGGCGGTGTAAGCGACAAGCACTCTCCTTGCCGTTGCGCTTGATGCGCTTTTCCCGACTACCTCTAAAATGCGGTTCGTCTTCAGCGCGAATCCGGTGGCCGGCGCCGGACGTCCAAACTGCGACAGTAGATTGTCATAGCGGCCGCCGCTGCATACGGGAAAACCAAGATCTGCGGCATATCCTTCAAACGTCATGCCTGTATAATAGGAGAAATCTCCGATCATCGTCAGATCGATTAACACATGCTCACTTACATGATAAGCCTTCAGCACATCCCATATCTCACACAAATGAGCGATCGCACGTTCGGCTACAGGATCATGCGTCACTTGCTGCGCCAGACGGCAAATCTCCTGCCCGCCGCGCAGACGAAGAACGCCTTCCAGCTTCTTTTGCACCTCTGCCGGCAGCCCGAGCGCTTTAATCGTCTCCCGATAACCTACGTAATCGCGGCTCAGGAGGCAGTCCTTCAACGCCCGCTGAGCATCCGGACGCCCTTCCAGCATCTCCTGGAACAATCCGTTCAAGAATCCCACATGGCCAAGGGCGATCTTGAACTCCTTCACGCCGGCAGCCTGCAGGCACGCCACCGCCAGCGCGATCACTTCCGCATCCGATTCGCTCGAATCGTCGCCTACCAGCTCTACACCGGTCTGGAAAAACTCCGCATCCCGTCCCGCTTCCGCTTCAATGGCCCGGAAAACATTGGCATGATACGACAGGCGCAGAGGAAACGGATGTTCCCTCAGCAGCGAGGATACCACACGGGCAATCGGCGCTGTCATGTCCGATCGCATGACCAGCGTTGTTCCGTTGCGGTCGAGCAGTTTGAACAGCTTTTTATCTTCCGTGGAGCTCGCGACTCCAACCGTATCGTAATATTCCAAAGTAGGCGTTATAATTTCTCTGTATCCCCAGCGCTCCATACACTGCAGCACTTTGAACTCAATGCCGCGTAGCGCCGCCGCCGCCTCGGGGAGATAGTCCTTTACGCCTGTCGGCTTTTCAAACACCTTCGGTTTGGACATCGGTCTTCACCCTTACTATTCATTAAATGATATTGGATTCGGTTCATCTTTGAGTCATCCATCTATTACTTTAGTCCGCTAATGTGCTACCATACTACCAAGATAAAGAAGACACTCGCTAGTTTACCACGGAAGCCCCGATTCGTCAATGATCGGGAAACAGGTTCGGATGCCATCTGCTTATAATGAATGAAGGGAGCCAACGGCTTTCGGCTCCCAACTTCCCCTGACTGTTATCGATTGCCGGTTGAAGGAGCCGCATTGGGGAAACCGGCCCTTCTCCCGCAGGATGAAATTTATTCCATATTTAAGGAAACCGGCTCTTTCCGCACATCCTCACGGATCACCCGCAGCGGATTACCCGCTACGAAGCTGTACGGAGCCACATCTTTATGGACCACCGAACCCGCCCCAATAACGGCATGATCCCCTATCGTGACACCCGGTAAAATCGTCGTGTTGGCGCCGATCATTACATGGGAACCGATGCGTACACGCCCAAGCCGATACTCTTTGATTAAATATTCGTGTGTCAGGATGGTGGAGTTATAGCCGATAATGGTATTGTCGCCTACCTCAATCTTTTCGGGAAAAAAGACATCCACCATCACCATCAGCGCGAAAGAAGCCTGCTCCCCCACCTTCATCCCCAGCACCCGGCGGTAAATCCAGCGCTTCAGCGGCAGGGAAGGAGTATATCTGGATATTTGGATGAATATAAAATTGCGAACGGCCTTCCATCGGCTGATCGTGCTGTACATTTGCCACAGCGAGTTCGGCCCTTCTACCGGATACCTGTCCGTTTGTCTCACTGGCTACTTCCCCTCGACGCCGGCAAGCGGCAAAATTTCACGAATATCGTCAATGATATAGGTCGGCTCATACCGCTTTAAATAATCTATCCCCTTCAACGACCAGGAAACACCCACAGAACGAATGCCTGCCTGATGCGCCGCTTCGATATCATAGTGGCTGTCGCCGACCATTATCGCAGCCGAGGCGTCCGCTTCAAGGTCACGCAGCGCCTTGCGGATGCCTTCCGGATCTGGCTTGGGCTTTGTCACATCATCTACGGTCACAATCGTACCGAACAAGTCGAACATGCCGGTCAGCCTAAGCCCCATTTCCGTCGTTCGGCGGATTTTGCTCGTGACCACGCCCAGCTTCACTCCCGCGGCATGCAGCCGCGCCAATGTCTCCCGCACATACGGGAATTCTTTAACCAGCTCGTCATGGCGGCTGATATTAAATTCCCGGTACTTGGCCACCAAATCTTCCACCTGTTCCCTTCCGGAGAAATACACCATCTGTTCGATCAACGGCCGTCCCATGTTCGGAACAATGCGTTCACGCGTCAGCGGTTCAGGCCCCACCCCTTCAAACGTATGTAGAAAGGATTGAATAATCAGTTCATTCGTATCGATAATGGTTCCATCCAAATCAAACAGTATGGTTCGAATCATTCTTCTGCTCCTTCGTCTTGCCGTCTTGACTATGACCACCGGCCGTCGTCTCGGCACCGCCTGCTTTCGTATCGTCAGAGACCGGCGCCCCGGATCGATCCGGTTCTTCCCCGATCCGATAAATCGGATCTGAGTAACGTGCCGCAGCGGCCCCGCTCCGGCGGCGGACCACGATCAGTGTAATGGCGGCGAGAACGATCAACAAGGCCAACAGCTGAGATATGCGCACGTTGCCGCCATAGGTCAAGTAGCCCTGCTCGAAGCCAAGCAGCTGCATCGGGGACCAAAGCCCGTTCATCAGCTCGGCCAACCATGCCGGTCCCGTGAAATCAAGGCTGTCGGTCCGCAGCGCCTCAATGAAAAAACGCCCAGTCGAATACCAGATGAAATAGCTTAAAAAGAGCTCTCCCGCCCGCATAAACGATTGTCTCCGCAGCACGAGCAGCAGAAGAAGCCCCACGATGTTCCATACCGATTCGTACAGAAAGGTAGGATGGTAATACCGTCCGTCGATCAGCATTTGATTCACGATCCAGTCCGGCAGATGCAGATTTTCCCGCAGGAAGGCTTCCGTCACCGGCCCGCCGTGCGCTTCCTGATTCATGAAGTTTCCCCATCGGCCGATGGCTTGACCGACAATCAACCCCGGGGCGCAAATATCGGCGATTCGCCAGAATGAATACCCTTTACGCCGAACATAAAAAAACGCAGCAGCGATCGCCCCGATGAGTGCGCCGTAAATGGCAATGCCGCCCTCCCATATTTTGAACACATCCCACAAATTGTCCTTATAATCGTCCCATTGGAAGGCTACATAATAAATCCTTGCGCCAATGATAGCCGACGGCACTCCGATCAGGACCAAGTCCATAAAAAAATCGGGGGACATCTTGAACCTTTTCCCCTCTTGTATGGCAAGCACCAGCCCTATCAGAGCAGCCGTACCCAGAATAATACCGTACCAGCGAACGCTCAACGGACCGATGGAGAACGCAATCGGATTTATCGCAAGAAACATGCTTAAACTCCCTTCCACTTACCTTCCTAATGATGAGCAGTACAATTCTATTCCAAATCGTCCATATCTTCGTTCAGCGACTCTGTAAGCTTATTTGTAAACTGCAGCGCGGCATTATATCCCATTCGCTTCAGCCTGTAGTTCATAGCCGCCACTTCGATGATGACCGCCAGGTTACGTCCGGGTCGTACAGGGATCGTAACCAGCGGAATGTCGGTATCGATAATCCGCGTCGTCTCCTCGTCCAGACCCAGCCTGTCATACTGTTTATCCTGCTGCCAAATCTCCAGCTTGCAGACCACCGAAATTTTCTTTGCCGTCCTTACGGCGCCTGCCCCGAACAGCGTCATCACATTAATAATTCCGATCCCGCGGATCTCGAGCAGATGCCGAATCAGCTCAGGAGCGTTCCCGATCAGTTGATTGTCTGCCGTTTGCCGGATTTCCACCGCATCGTCGGCGATGAGCCTGTGACCGCGCTTGACCAATTCCAAAGCCGTCTCACTTTTGCCAATGCCGCTGGAGCCGGAAATCAGCATACCAATCCCGTACACATCAACCAGTACCCCGTGGATTGTCGTCGAGGGCGCAAGCCGGTTCTCCAGAAATCCCGTCAGTCTGCTGGCCAGGATGGTCGTCGCCAGATTCGTCCGCATCACGGTAATATGATGTTCGTTTGCCGCCGCGAGCAGCTCAATCGGCGCCTCCATCCCGCGGCTGATAATGATACATGGCGTTTCTTCCGGCGAACAAAGCCTCTGCATCCGATCCATCCGTTCCTCGGAAGACAAGCGGTCAAAGAAGGTAAGCTCCGTCTTTCCCAGAATCTGGACCCGATCGTGCGGGTGAAATTCATAATAGCCGGCCATCTCCAAGCTCGGCCGGTATAAATCGGCTGTTGTAATCGGACGCTTTAGCCCTTCTTCGCCGCAAATGATTTCCAAATGGAACTCCTTCACCAAATCGGATACTTTCACTTTTTTCGGCATCGTGCTCTTTCTCCTTTTTATCCCAATATTCTCATCCTAACGAAATCCCGCGCATAAATCAACCGGAAGAAGCTGCCCTTTCGTTCACGAAGATTCAAAAAAAGGCCAGCCCATCAGGGCTGACCTTTTGAATCATTGCTGCGATTAGGAATGAAGCAGGATGGAAGCAGTCGTATCTTTATCGAAGAAATGAACCTTGTTCATATCGATAGCGAGTTTCACGTTCGAACCTTCTTTAAGGCCTGAACGTCCGTCTACACGGGCTACGACGCTTTGTGTACCGATACCGTTCAGGTACAGGAACATTTCATGACCCAGGTTCTCGGCCACCTCGATATAGGAGTTCACGATGCTGTTCGGTGAAGCTTCCATAAAGATGGCTTCTTCGTGAAAATCTTCCGGACGAACGCCCATTACGACTTCCTTGCCTACATAACCTTTTTCACGCAGGATTTTTGCTTTTCCTTCCGGCACCTCTACATCGATACCCGTAGTTTTGAAATGCAAGCTTCCGCCCTGATCTACAAATCCGCCGTTGATGAAGTTCATGGACGGGGAACCGATGAAGCCTGCTACGAACATATTCACCGGATGGTTATAGATTTCTTCCGGCGTAGCCGCTTGTTGAATAACGCCTTTATCCATAACGACGATCCGGTCGCCCATGGTCATGGCTTCCGTTTGGTCATGCGTTACGTAAATCACGGTCGTCTCAAGACGTTTGTGCAGTTTGCTGATCTCAGCACGCATCTGTACGCGCAGCTTGGCGTCCAGGTTGGAGAGCGGTTCGTCCATCAGGAACACTTGCGGCTCGCGGACAATCGCACGACCCAAGGCAACACGCTGACGCTGACCGCCGGAAAGAGCCTTCGGCTTGCGATCCAGCAAATGCTCGATGTCGAGAATTTTGGCCGCCTCGCGTACACGGGCGTCGATGTCGGCTTTCTTGAATTTACGGAGCTTCAAACCGAATGCCATGTTTTGATACACGTTCATGTGAGGATACAGCGCGTAGGATTGGAAAACCATCGCGATGTCACGGTCTTTCGGTGCTACGTCATTCACCAAACGGTCGCCGATATACAGTTCGCCTTCCGTAATTTCTTCCAGACCGGCGATCATGCGAAGCGTAGTTGACTTACCGCAGCCGGAAGCGCCTACGAGAACAAGAAATTCTTTGTCTTTAATATCAAGATGAAAGTCCTTCACCGTTGCTTCTTCAGCACCAGGATATCTTTTAACGACGTGGTTTAAACGTACACCTGCCATGATTAATTCCTCCTGCGAGTTAGTATCGTGATATGGTTAAATCATACCGTACCTGACCGCAGGCTGACTATGCACAATCTTCACAAAAAAATCACTTTCTTTTCGTGACTTTGTACAATAGCATAGCGATTTTGACCAGCACCGCATGATTGAAGGTCCGAACGTCCAATCCCGTTTCCTGCTTGAATCTGTCCAGCCGGTACAGCAGTGTGTTCCGGTGAATATACAGCTTTTTGGCCGTTTCGCTGACGTTGCAGTCGAGCTGAAAGAAATGCTCGAGCGTCGTTAGGGTCTCCGGATCGAACGCCAGGTCCAGACGTTGGGCGGCGCGTTCCAAAAAACCGGCCTTCTCCGCATCGGGGATCAGATGCACCAGCTTTTCAAGCTGAAGCTCCCATGGCAAATGCGTAGTGCTGCCAACATGATACGTCCGTCCCAGCATCATCGTCTCCCGCAGCTGCAATATAGCTGCATAAAGCTCTTTTGAAGGAAGAATCGGGTAATGGACAGCCAGGTGACACTCCCCCACCCATTCATTCTCCAGCATTTCATGCAATCCATAGCCCACCGCCGCAAGCAGATCCTCCTGCGTTTCTTCATCAGGGTCGCGATCCTCTTTGTCATCTATAGAAAGGATGTTTTCCGGCGCCAGCATGAGCCATTCTTTATCTGTCAAAGGAATCAATGTGATTTCGGCATCAAAAAACGACTCCAGCAGCTTCTTCAGCTCAAGATACTGCACGCGGCGGGCCGTCGTATAATCGCCGTACAGCAGCAGCGGAATTTTGGTGGAATACAACCCCAGCTGGGACACCAGCGTATCCGGCATCTCCGCCTGGACCAATCCGAGCTCCTGCTGCTCCCGGAACCATTCGCGTACCAGTCCCGCCTTGCGCTCCAATTCACTCACGGTTACCGGGCTTTTTTTGTCCCGGACATTCCACGCTTCCAGCATCAGCTCGACAAGCCGGCGTTCCACCGGAGTGACCGCATCCTCCCGCACCGTAAAGAGCCGGGCGTCCTGCCCTTCCTTTTGCACGAAAAAGTACACTTCCTCACCCTTGGCCAAGCTCCCCGCTCCGCTTTCCTGCGCATCGCGCCGCCAGTCGTCCCATGACCATTTGGCCGATTTTACCGGAACGTTCAACGTCTTCTCGAGCCGCTCCCTTAACAGTTCCCAATCCATGTCCTGGCTCCCAACCTTCTATAAATAATGATGAAGATTACTTCGTTCGCTGTTCTATATTGTAGCATAACTGCACTGCCGTAAAAATAAAAAGGGCGCAATGTCCGTACTTTGGCGCTCCATCATTCAGGATAATTTATTGCAATATGGAAATAATTTTTAAGAGTCTGCATTCGGACGCTATCCCGCCAATATCGAAGGAGGGCAAGGTCATTCCAAGCTTGCGTTACGGTACGAGAACTGTTTCTTTTGAAATCCCCCCGGCCTGTTCTTACGAGACGATTACTTACATGCAGGAGCAGCCATGCGCAGGGCGTGACCGCTCTTTACATCTGATCCGGGAAGCGCTTAAGGCACCGATCGACTCGCCCGGACTTCGGGAACTGGCGGCCGGACACAGCCGGGCGGTCATTCTGGTCAGCGACGGCACAAGGCTCTGTCCGACTCCGCTGCTGTTGGAACCTTTGCTTGAAGAGCTACGATCCGCGGGCATTCAAGACGACGGAATCGATATCATCGTGGCGCTCGGCGTTCATCGGAAGCATACCGAAGAGGAACTGCGGGAATTGGTGGGGGAGGCCGTATACCAAAGAATTAGGGTGTACAATCATTCCGCTCTGCCTGAGGATTGCGTGCATGTCGGAACGACCTCGCACGGCACGCCGGTGGAAATCAACCGGCGGGTGGTTGAAGCGCCGCTTCGCATCGCGACGGGCAACATCGAGCCTCATGCCCTGGTCGGCGTCTCCGGCGGGGTGAAAGCACTGATTCCCGGCGTCGCCTCGCAGTCCTGTATCGAGCACAATCACGGACTGTCTCTGCAGTACCGCGCGGCGATTGGGGATCCGGATAATCCGATTCACCGCGATCTCGAGGAAGCTCATGCCTTCGTTCCCATTCATTTTCTTCTCAACGTGATCGTCGATATGGACAGGCATGTTCTGGACGCGGTAGCCGGGAATGTGCACTCGGCTCATCGAACCGGCGCAGCTCTTGCCTCCGCCCGCTTCTTGCATCCCGTTCGCAAGCGGTACGATCTCGTCATTGTATCTCCCGGAGGGGATCCTAAAGACCGGCAGCTCTATCAAGCGGTAAAAGCTCTGCGCAATGCCGCTGCGTTTACCAAGCCGGGAGGGCCGATCCTGATGGCGGCGGAGCTTTCCGAGGGACTCGGCAACGGCATGTTTCAGTACTGGGTCGAAACGATATCGGACCGGCCGCGGATGACGGCCAAGCTGAAACAGCACTTTGTGCTCGGCGCCCATAAAATATTGCACGTAGACGAAGTGCTCAACAGCCATCCGGTGTATTTGCATTCTTCCCTCCCCCGTCACATGACGGAGCTTCTGGGCTTCCATCCGGCGGATCATCTGGAAACGGTTCTGAAAGATCTGTCGAAGACATCCCCGTTGGAACTGGCCGTCATGCCGTTCGGTTCCTTAACCTTTCCCGGGCAACCCCGGCCCCAAGCTTAATCTCACATGGAGGCGATTCCTATGAATTGGACCGGTTGGCCCTTGGAGCGCGTTGTATTTTTATTTGTCGGCTTGGCTTTTTTGGCCGTGTGGGTACAGGTCACGCTATCGCATTACCGCCAGAACTTCCATCACAAAGCGATGTGGTCTCCTGTCATTTCATCGCCAATTTACAGTCTGGCAGCGATATGGATTGCCATATCCCGCCCGGATTGGCTGCTTTCTGTCTTTGTTTTCCTGATGTGGTTCGGCGTTCTGACCGGCACCGCCGGCTTCTACTATCATTTTCACGGCGTAGGCTTGCGTGTAGGCGGCTACAGCATGCGCAATTTTCTGGTCGGCCCGCCTGTCCTCATGCCTATGATGTACATCGCGATCAGCGTGCTGGGCCTGATCGCTTACTATTGGAGGTAAGTCAGCCTATGAAACGTCTTACCCGCTACCCCTCTTACAATGTGATGAACGAACAGCATGAATGGGATGAACATACGCGAAAAATCGTTAACTCCCGGCTGCAAACCTTCGGGGGCCATACCTTCCTCACAACGGTGGAAGCGGAAATGCTGAGAGCATGGTGCAGTCTGTTAATGGATGACGCCCGTCCGGAGATCATACAATTCGTGCTCGGCCACATCGACCGGTCACTGGCCTCCGGAGAGGAAAGCCAGCGCAAGCCCGGGATTCCTCCAGTCCAAGAGCTGGTTCGCCAGGGTCTGCAGGCGCTGGAAGCCGCATGCCAGTCCATCCATACGAAGCTTTTCTTTCATCTGGAGGAGAAGCAGAAAAAACAGCTTATGGAAGAGATCAGCCAGGGCGAGGCGGTTCCTCACGAAGTGTGGCGGGACGTACCCCAGCAGGTATTTTTCCAGAAGCTGCTTTCCTTGAGCATCGAAGCCTATTATTCCCATCCGGAGATATGGTCGGAAATCGGATTTGGCGGACCGGCTTACCCTCGCGGCTACGCTCGTATGGAACATCTCGATCCCTGGGAGGCGAAGGAGGAGAAGAAAAAAGAATGAAGCGGAAATACGAAAACGAAACGGTGGACGTCGTCATTGTGGGTGCCGGCGCGGCGGGAGGGGTTCTGGCCAAGGAGCTCAGTGAAGCCGGAATGCGAATCGTAGTGCTGGATGCAGGGCCGTTTCGCGACCCGCAGCACGACTTTGCCAGCGATGAGTTGGCCATGAAGCAGCTGGGCTGGCAGGATACGCGCATTGTAGATGGTGCAGACCCGCTCCAGATGGGGCACAACAATTCCGGCAAAGGGGTAGGCGGAGGCACGGTGCATTTTACCGGCGTCTTCTTGCGGTTTCACGAGACAGACTTCAAGTCTAGGACGCTTGACGGCGTAGGAGAAGACTGGCCGATCGGATACGCGGATCTGGCGCCCTACTACGATAAAGTGGAAAAAGAAATCGCCGTATCGGGTCCGAAGTATTTCCCTTGGGGATCATTCCACGGCCCCTATCCGTACCCGGAGCGTGATCCGATCAGCCCGAACGCCCAATTGTTCGCTAAAGGCTGCGAGAAGCTTGGCATTCGCTGGGTGGTCAGCCCGCTCGCCATCCTGTCAGCGCCCTTTGAGGGCCGGCCGCCCTGCATTAACCGCGGCTTCTGCACACAGGGCTGCATGCCGAACGCCAAATTCAGCACACTGATCGTGCACATTCCAAAAGCCATACGGGCCGGAGCGGAGGTTCTTCCCGACTGTATGGTCACGCAGGTGAACGTCGGTAAAGACGGCAGGGCGACCGGCGTCACCTTCGTTCATAACGGCAAGACCTATGAACAGCGGGCTAAATTGGTCATTATCTCCGCGTATGTCGTAGAAACCCCAAGGCTTTTGTTAAACTCGGCCAATGCGCAGTTCCCCAACGGGCTTGCGAACAGCAGCGGATGGGTGGGCAAAGCGTTCATGACGCACAGCAGCAACGACGTCTACGCGCGGTTCGATCACGATGTGCGGCTGTACAAAGGAACGCCGGTACTTGCGACGACGCAGGATTTCTATCATCTAACCGGGGGTGTCACGCGCGGCTACACGCTGCACGCCCGCGGAGTCAGGCCGCTGAGCTTTGCCCAGGGCATCTCCAAGTCGGGCGGCAGCCGCCCGGTCTGGGGCACACGTCTGCGTGAAGCGGTGCTCGACTATAACGCCTATGCGCGCATTACCATGGTCGGCGAAGTACTGCCCGACCCCGGCAACACCGTCACCCTGAGCGAATGCAAGGACTCAAACGGCATGCCGCTGGCCAAAGTCACCTTCAGCTACGGCGATAACGACAAGCGGCTTATTGATCATGCCGTAGGTACAATGAAAGACATTCTTAAAGCCGCCGGCGGAAGGCCGGAGTTCGTCGTGCCCGATACCGCCCATCTGATGGGCGGCTGCCGCATGGGGTCGGACCCGGAGAGCTCCGTGGTCAACTCCTACGGTCAGACGCATGACATTCCAAATTTGTTCATCTGTGATGCCAGTATCTTTGTTACCTCGGGTGCCGGCAATCCGACGAATACGGTCATGGCGTTGGCTTCCCGTACAGCCGACTACATTAAAGAAAAAGCCAACCTCAGGGAATTATAGCCCGTTCTCATGCCTATTGCTTGAAAATGTAAGGGGGAGCGAATCGTTTGAATCGTCAAGTAACTTTTACAAAATGCAAAAAAGAGACCTTCTAAAGGTCTCTCTACGGTCACCAAATGGTGAGCCATGTAGGACTCGAACCTACGACACCCTGATTAAAAGTCAGGTGCTCTACCAACTGAGCTAATGGCTCTTATGAACTGGTGGAGGCTGATGGATTCGAACCACCGAACTCGTCAGAGAACAGATTTACAGTCTGCTGCGTTTGGCCACTTCGCTAAGCCTCCGGATTAAAAGCCTATGGTGGCTCGGGACGGAATCGAACCGCCGACACGAGGATTTTCAGTCCTCTGCTCTACCGACTGAGCTACCGAGCCTTATGTACTATAGCTTGTCATCTATAGATCAGGTCTAATCTTTGTAAATCATGGCGGAGCCGACGGGATACTCTCGTTTCACTCGAGACTGCGATGCAGTGCTAACGAGGTTAAAGCTCCGACGAACCCTAATGGGTTCTCATCCCTTACAGGATGTATATCATGGCGGAGCCGACGGGATTCGAACCCGCGGTCTCCTGCGTGACAGGCAGGCATGTTAGGCCTCTACACCACGGCTCCGCATCAGGATACTGGTGCCGCCGAGAGGACTTGAACCCCCAACCTACTGATTACAAGTCAGTTGCTCTACCAATTGAGCTACAGCGGCATATGATGGTGGAGGCTGACGGGATCGAACCGCCGACCCTCTGCTTGTAAGGCAGATGCTCTCCCAGCTGAGCTAAGCCTCCATCATTCGATAAACGCATATCGAAGCTTTATAAATCAATTTAAAAAATGGTAGCGGCAGAGGGGATCGAACCCCCGACCTTACGGGTATGAACCGTACGCTCTAGCCAGCTGAGCTACGCCGCCACAGTTAGCCAACGGAGAGAGAGGGATTCGAACCCTCGCACCACTTACGCAGTCTAACCCCTTAGCAGAGGGTCCCCTTGAGCCACTTGGGTATCTCTCCAAGCTTGAACAAAACTCAAGACTTGCGCCCTGAAAACTGGATCGAAACCAAGCCGCTGATCATCTTCATGTGCTTTTTGGATAAGCCCTCGACCGATTAGTATTCGTCAGCTCCAC
>NZ_FNDY01000010.1 GCF_900099895.1 Paenibacillus naphthalenovorans | reverse complement strand
TACCCGTTATCCGTTCGCATCTACGAAGTGTTTACCACAGAGACAGGTGCAGAAGGTAAACGTCTGCTTGGCGTATTCAAGCAATAATCCGACTTTATATTTCATTTCCGGCGAAAGGCGGCCTTCTACAGGCCGCCTTTCGTCTTGCTGTGTACGCCCAGCATGGGCGTCATCTCTAGGGTGAAAGTCCCGAACGGGGGCTGGCGAGCGCCTACCGTAGCTGAGGGCAAGGGTGTCCGCCGCGAGGCGGAATCTGAAGGAAGCCGGAGGCTTGTCCCAGGCTTCTTTTTCCCGCAGGGTAAGATGCGGTTTAAGCAACGGAAAATGGGGATCGTACCTTCTGCGGTAAAGGTCCGCGAATTCACGGATTTCGGTTGACGGAAAGACGGCATGCCATAGAACATATCAATCCCACCTTTGCTTACATTATAATGGCTTCCGGTCCATCTATCCAAAAGAAAAATGGAAAATAACAGAAATAGCAGTTCGTCCACACCAGCATTCAAACGTTTACATAATATGATACGGACATCCTATTGGAGAAAAGGAGGCTATTGCCATGAGACGTCAGGTACACAGCAAGGAAGTCAAAGCCGCGGTATATCAGAAGCTGGAAGAACGCGGAGTCACTATTGAAGACATCGCTCTGATCGTCAGGGAAATCCAGCTGTCTTATGATCCCGGCTTAACGCTGCAGACGTGTATAGAGTCCGTTCATGCGGTTTTGCAAAAGCGGGAGCTGCAGCATGCCGTCTTGGTGGGCATTGAGCTGGACGTACTGGCGGAGAAAGGGCTGCTGAGCGAGCCGCTTCTATCCATTATTTTATCCGACGACGGACTGTTCGGCTGTGATGAAACGCTTGCGATTGGCTCGGTGTTCGGCTACGGGAGCATCGCTTTCACCACCTTCGGGCACCTGGATAAGCATAAAGTCGGAATCATCCGGAATCTCGATATCAAAGCGGGCTTTGGCGTTCATACCTTTCTCGACGATCTTGTGGCCAGCATAGCCGCATCCGCTTCCAGCAGGATCGCTCATCATAAGCGTGATGACGATGAACGGGAAATGGTTGTTCATGACCCTGGCACCGATTCGGAAGAGCAGGTCAGCTAACTACATGTCTTGCATCGCGCCTCATTATACTTGTTATATTTTGGAGAGGCTTCCTTAAAATAAGGCAACTTATTTTGGTTAAGCTATTAACAGAACTTTATTTTTCATCTACATCAAGCGGAGTGAGGACAATGAACTGGATTTATTGGGTGAAATTGTACGACAGTAAATTTCAGGCCGGCTGCTTGGCCAAGCGGATGGAAGAAGACTGGTGGATCTACGGTTATGAATGTCCTTCGGAGGTAGAGGTGTTTCGATCCAAAAAAGGGCGTTTTGGCGTAAGGTATATGGTATAATTTTATGCTTGACTTCAACGATTTATTTGGTGTATATTTAATTTTGTCGCTGTCGTAAGCGAAACAATAGCGCGGGGTGGAGCAGCCCGGTAGCTCGTCGGGCTCATAACCCGAAGGCCGCAGGTTCAAATCCTGCCCCCGCAACCAAATACACCAGGGCCCTTAGCTCAGTTGGTTAGAGCGGTCGGCTCATAACCGATTGGTCGGGGGTTCGAGTCCCTCAGGGCCCACCAAATAAGATCTTGCCGGAGTGGCGGAATTGGCAGACGCACAGGACTTAAAATCCTGCGGTAGGTGACTACCGTACCGGTTCGAGTCCGGTCTTCGGCAGTTCTTACAACGATTTTTATAAAGGGTTTTGCTTGGCAATCGCCAAAGCAAAACCCTTTATTCGTATTTTTTTACTATAGGCGAGTGTTTTTTCATTCCCTCGTTCATATACTTATATAATCACATGAAAGAGGAGGGGTTCCATGCCTTCGATTATTTTGGCGCCCATTAAAGTGACTGGTAACGCTGGCGAGCTGGTATTTGGCGATGTCCTGCAAATTACGCCTAAAAGCACATCCAAAGCGAACGCAGGGGCTGGAGGCAGCAATACTGGTGATTTCAGCGCTACGTTTACGCTGATCAGTTTCACGAATACGATCGATCCCGATGTAGCCGATTCGAATAATGCGGGAAACAATTAGGCCGCATATCGTGCCGGCGATGCAGCGTTAGTCCGATGCGCATCTCTCCGTACTGAACGAAAACGGACGGGATGCGCTGATTTGTATTTTACGTAAACCGGATATCGATTTCCTGGTAAGGGTTCTCCGCACTTTGCTTTCGTATGTGGAGCTGCAGAATGCCGTTTCGATAGACCGCTTTACAGCTTTCGGGAACCACCAGACTGGCCAATCGGATGGTCTGCGTTTTGTTGTCCGGCAGCCCCTCCAGGCGAACTTGGTTCAGGTTCAGCTTAACCCTCAGCTTGCGTGCTTGCGCTTTATCCGGGACATGGACTTTCACAATAACATTGTTGTGAGTATCAAAAATCTCGGTATGAAAATGATGCTTGAGTGAAGGGGAATCCATATTCGGCATCGCTTGCTTCATGACGTTCTTTACATAATTTTCAACCCATGCCATAGGTTCACTCTCCTTCCCCGGGTTCATGGGTCCTGTAAAAGGCAGCTTCCCGCCAAAAAATTGCTCGAAATTTTTCCAATTTATATCGAAGAAATTGTTGTTATTTTTGTTTTCGTCCATGATCATCCACTCTCCTTACTGCTTCAGTATATGAATGTGAAACGCAAAGGATAACCTTGATAACGAAGCAAAACACATACTTTCTGGGATCAGAACATATAATGAATCAAATCCATAACGGGTAAGGTGTTGCTGCCATGCCGGCCATCGTGGGTGCAATTAAGATTGTGAGTGTAGGTACAGGCTCCGTAGTGCACATCGGCGACGCGATCCAATTGGCTCCCAAGACGATAGCCAAAACCTTTGCAGGGGCAGGTTCTTTTAATACCGGCGAAAATGTAAGAACCTACAATGTAGTCAGTTCGACCAATACTTATGATAATGACGTATTCGATTCCAACATTTCCTCGGCGGATAAGGCAGGTGTCGTCTAATTCTATGCAGCTGACCATTCATCAGAATATCGTCATACACCAGCTCAGAATCGGCGCGGTGACGAATTCGTCCGTAGTTCAGATCGGAACAGCCGGAACGATTCGCGCCTTGGCGAATTTGTATAATACGGGAGGGTTTACCGGACCTGCTCCTGAATTGGGAGGGACGTTTGCGGTTCCGTCCGCCGTACCTTTTGTGCCTCTTCCTGCACCTTCCCGTTAACGGAGGAATATTCGATGAATTCATCCTACCCTGAGTCTTACTTTCATCAGTTAAACGAGTATTTGAGGTGGCAAACCGAACGCATCCGGAATTTGGAGGGACGTATCGAACTCATTGAACGAGAACTGGATTCGCTAAAGGGGCAGCGAGGGGTGACTATCGAAAGGATTGAATACAAATTCGACCAATTAAAAGTGGAAACATTGGAAGGCACATTAAATGTAGGCTTGTCCCCGACAGGCTTAGGGGCTCAATCATTGGATGACGCCACGGCAGGAGGGCAGGCCATCGGAACCAATACAGCCCGATCGGAATCCTTTGCCCGCATTCAGAAACAGGTCTATGATTATTTGCGGCGATCCTGCCCTGAGGAGCTGGCCGACCTTGAAGCCATGTATGGGGTGGAGTTCGGTCAGGACTTTTCGGATTTTGTCATCGGAGATTTAAAAGGGCAAGCCGCACAGAGGATCGAGTATTATTTGGATTCGATGGTAGACCCGAAGCAGGCGGTGCTTACGATGGAGCAGGAGCAGATCATTACGGATAAAGTCATTGGAGATATCCGTTTGGCGATGAAGCAGTATGTAATGAAAATGAATCAAGAGGGGGGCGCTGCGAATGATTCTAAAGGTGGAAAATAAGGCGCTTAACGTCGGGAATGTGAAGGTGACCGCTGTTGCCAGTTCGTCCGTTTTTCTCATAGGCGATACGCAGGTCATCTATTTGTCCAGTGTGTTCGATACCCCGCCGGAGTCGCTGATTATCGGGCCTCTCGAACCGCTGCCTCTGGAGGAATGAGCATGGCGCTCCCGGTCAGGACCTCGGTGGTAAACCGGGTCATGATTTATAATATCGGTTATGCTTCCGCCTTGAATGCAGGGGATCTGGGAGACTTCTCGCCGGTAACTCTCGCTTTAGCGGTTCATCGGGAGATTCCTGCGTATCACGGGAAGGAAGGCAATCTCAAAGCGTACCCGATTTTCTCGGCGCCTCTCCCGGTACCGAGACAAGCGCGTGAAGTTCATATGTCCACACATCAGGTTTCAGGTGCTATACATGTCAATAATGTGGAGGTGCTGGCCATTTCCACATCCTCTTTAGTCCAGATTGGATCGATTATATCGATCCGCTCGGAATCCCGAATCAAGCATATCCGGCAGCTGCTCCGCGGCTTACGGCCAAAGTAGACATTTGAGACCCGGGAACGGGTCTTTGTTTTTTGTTTTTGTAATGTTTCAGAACAAGCGGGAAGATGAAACTACCAAACAGCATATGGCCGCGGACTCATAAATGGCGTGAACAGCATCGCCGGTACTCCAGCCTAATGTTGATTTATGATATAATAGATGGGAATAGGATGAATGAAGAGAGGAGCGGAATAACTTGGCAGGCAGAAAGGTAGAACATGTCGGTGTCATGGTAAAGGACATCGATACTTCGGTTCGATTCTATAAAGAAGTGGTCGGATTAGAGTTGAAAGATAAGCTGGATCATTCGAATGGAGTGATCAAGCTTGCTTTCCTCGGCTTCGGACAGGCTGGCGAAACGGAGCTGGAACTGATTCAAGGCTATAACGACGGGCTTCCGCAGGAGGGCAAGGTGCATCACCTTGCATTCACGGTCGATGACATTGAAGAAGAGTGGGCCCGGATTAGCCGGATGGACGTTGAGCTCATCGATCAAGAAATTACGACACTGCCTAACGGTTCAAGATATTTCTTCTTCTACGGACCGGATGGAGAATGGATCGAATTCTTTCAATCCACCCGCTCGAGTTGATGCATGAAGAACGACAACGCTGCCGTTCAAGAGAGAATAAATTGCTTTTTGTGTAAATACTTTTATGTGACATGGGACCCGGGCTTTCCCAGAGGCTGCCGATTCTACGGATTCAAGACGAACGACCTGCCTTCGGCATTGGTAAAGCGATCCTCAGGAAAGCCGTGCATGGCGTTTGAGAAAAAAACTAAAAGCTAGGTGAACAACGTTATGCTGTTCAGCAAGAGTCAAAAAAAACTGATACTGGAGATTCTGCTTAAAGAAAGGCGCCGGTTATTTTCCAAACACAAGGGTGAACTCCTCGATCAAACGATCGATGATTTATCTCAGATGGTACGCAACGAAAATATCAACATAACCGAACCGAAAGATAGCTCCATCGATTGGAGTTCAAGGAATGGGAAACGGAAATAGCAGGTTTCATGTCCATAAGGCATCCCGTAAGGGGCGCCTTATTTTGTAAACCAACGGATGACCATCATGCCGAGCGATAAGACGACACTGATCACAATACACGTAACTATCGGAAAATAAAATTTTACATTCTCTTTCTCCACGACAATGTCGCCCGGAAGCCGGCCAAGATTCAAAAATTTTCCGCCTACGGACCACAGGAGTCCGACGACGATCATAACCACTCCGCCCCAGATCAACAGCTTGGGAATCGAATCCATACTTGCCGCTCCTTATTTTGTAATCAGCTTTAACTGCACCGCTTGTTCTTCTGTTAAAATGAACTCTTCATTAGGCAAAAAATCCTCATCCTTGTCTCTGCCGAAAAGCTTGAGCAGTTCAATCCATACTCCCTTTTCCATCGCCTCGGATGCAGAAATCACAATTTTCATAGAAATTGCCTCCTGTAAGGGTTATATGCTTTATTTTACACGAAAAGGGTTGTTGAAAACACCACTTTTTTGGATGCGGAACCTTCGTCGGATGTCTCCCGTCTACTCTATTAGGAACGTACTGGCGCTTGAAAAGAAGAGGAGAACGATATGAAAAGACAGATGTATAAAATGTTCATATATCTATTGCCCTTGCTATGGTTAGGGATGTCCTATGTAAAGCCATCCTTGGCCTGTGCATGTGCCGGGGAGGATCCGCAGCCAACCCTTTCCGACTGGCTGTATGTATCGGCAGGCGTTGTATGCTTTGCCGGGCTGGTGATCTTGACTATCGTACTAACCGTACGGGTATGGATGAATCACAATACAAAAGACGGGAAAGCTCCCGTCAACGAATGAGTGCTTGCCTGGCTTAGGCTGTCACTGATTTTTGCAATTCCTCCGGTTCGGGGACAGCCTTGCATATTCCGGCGCTGTACATAGTAGAATTAATGTAATGAAAGCCGGTCTTAAAAATTATTTCATTCTTTGTTGACAAGGGAGGATGCACCTTATTACATGCAATGCAATAGTACATAAATGATCTCCTTTCGCGTCGATGTGACAATTATAGACATATTATATGCCCAAAATTGTGATTTAAGACACATTTTTTTTATAGATTTTTCTAAATTTTTTTCATATTTAAATGGAACGATAGAAAGGCGAGCGGAAGAAAAAAAGTGCTGTCTAAAAAGTGTTGACTTTTACTCATGAGATTGGTATTATATACGCAGAAATAATATTTGATGTTATGACTTGTTAGCTCAGCTGGGAGAGCACCATCTTGACAGGGTGGGGGTCAGTGGTTCGAGCCCACTACAGGTCATCCCAAAATGTCCTTGATATTCAAGGGCTTTTTTATTTTGTGATAATTTATAATGTGGTTTCATAGAGGAGCTACTTGGATAATTGGTTAAATAACCCGAATCCAGAGCTACGGCTTCGACTTTAAAGCCGAAACGCTTTACCTGTCGGTCCAATCGTTCAACGTAAGCAGTGCATGTACATCCGTAATGATGTTGTAGTTCATATCGACGGTACGATGGTCTAAATAATAAAATCCTTCGGGCTTTCCTTCTCTAACCATATAGCCACTTTCGGGATCTGTCTTGCTCACTTTAATTTCCTTATGCTCGATCACTTCCTCTCTTGGTTTTAGAGCTTTTTCCATGATTCTTGCGATCCTCCTCCACCGCGTCGTTGAGTTCCTCTATGTAATCCTTCGTGTTTTGCAGCACCTGTTGTTTCGTGAACTTGTGTTTGTTGGCGTTGGCTTTAATATGCGTGGAGTCTGAGATGAGAACCCTACCTCCGACCATTCGATGTTGAACGGCTTGAAGGACGATTTCATCGAACACCTCTTGGAAGATCGCTGTATCCTTGAACCGTTTGCGTCGGTTCCAACTAATGGTTGTGTGGTCTGGAACGCGATCTGTTGTAACCGTCAAGACCTTTTGAACAATTTTCGCTAATTAGTTTTGAACACTACCAAGAAACCAACGATACGCTTGGTTTGAATATCTTGTTCTAAGCGCCGCTCCGAACGATTGCCGTAAAAGTAGCCGAGAAAGATCATCTTAAAGAGGATCACAGGAACAATGGCCGGTCTCCCGTTATCTTCGCAGTACAGAGGCTTTACTTTTTCTCTAATGAATTCAAAGCTGATGTATTTGTCGATCTTGCGAAGCATGTGATCTTGAGGAACGAGATCTTCGATAGATACAAATTCATAGGATTTTGTTTACCGTTATTAGAACGAAGCATGCTCTTCACCGTCTAGTTCATGTGTTACCTATATTAAATTTTTTTAGTATAAAGAAAGCTATCGAGACTTTCTCGACAGCCTGAAAATGAGGAATCAAGTTTTTTTGCTTTTTATGTACTTTTCATAAGACGTCCAAATGGCAATTGGTGCCGAAAAGAACATTTCCCGAATGCGTCCGCAGTTTCCTTCTGCATGTACGGTGTAATGTGAGCATACCAGTCCAACATCTTCACGCTTGACCATCCATACGCTCAGCTATCCGTTTATGGTTTTCTCTCATCTTTAGCGACATAACAACATGTCTACCCTCACGCTTGTTGATGAAGAAATTCGGTAATAAATTGATAATAATTTGATCATAATTAGATAACAAATTGATATAAAATTTTCAACTCGGTGTTAAAATGGATTGAGAATCTCTAGATGTAATATGACAAGGGGGATTTTCAATTGGCTCGGAGCAGCGTTATGACTAAGATAAAAGAGTGGTTTGTAGAATGGTTTATAGGTAAGAAACCTGACACCGACAAGGAAAACATGATAATTTGTAAAGCTTGCGGCGGTACTGGCGCATTAGACGTTTTTATTAATTGCGATGAATGTGAAGGAAAGGGTTATACCTTGATGACACGGCAACAGTGATGGATTTCACCATTGGGAGATTTATAGGGATATTATTAAGACTCAACCCCGAGCCGATCCGGGGTATTTTTTATGCCCGGAAAAAGGGCGAAGAGTGGTCTTCTGCAAAGATTCGTACAAACGGTGTCTAGTCTATAACCATGAAAGGAAAAAATTAGTGGAAAATCGACGCGGATTCCTATAAAATTTACTTTATATAGATAATCATAGGTTGAGGCGGTGGGAGTATGCCAGCTATCGGAAGTATTTACCCTAAAAAAGAAAATATCTTTAGCAGTAAAAAATCCCTAAAATCATTGCCAGTGTTGATTGTCAGGCTAATGAAGGGATTTTTATTTAGGAAAAAAACGGAACAATGCGGTGAATTTCTGCGTGTAGCGGGGAAAGTAAAAGTATCGGCAAGGAAAAATTCTAAGCTGATTTTAGGTGATAATGTACTGCTATACCATAATGTAGGTTTTTACCTAGATACCGACCACGCCGTTATTTCAATTGGGGACCGTACTTATATTAATCGCAGAACAGAAATTATGTGTAAGGACAATGTTACAATAGGTAGCGATTGTGCGATTTCGTGGGATGTTACTATAATGGACACGGATTATCATTCAATTGAAGGGAATAGTGATACAGCGTCTGTAACTATTGGAAATAAGGTTTGGATTGGATGTAAAGCAACCATCTTAAAGGGAGTAACTATTGGTGACGGGGCGGTTATTGCAGCCGGAGCACTGGTTACAAGAGATGTTCCTCCAAATTCCGTTGTAGCTGAGTTCCTGCGAAAGTAGTCAAAAGCAGTATACACTGGTTGTAAGACTACTTAATGATCCACACGAAACCCGTGTGCAATCTTTAACTAATAAAGTCCATAGGCTTAATAATAAGAACACCTGCTCGGAGTTAACGGGCGGGTGTTCTTATTTATTTCGGAGGTGCAGCGGTGGTTGCAAGATCATACCTCTTCGAAAAGTTTTGACAAATCAAGTTTTTTTTGCTTAAAAGACCCGCTTGCTCCTCAATCATCAATCAGAAAGAGAGGGAGAATCCCCCTTAGGAAAATTCCCCATCCATTTACCCTTTTAACGAAAGCAGCCATTCGGCATAACAAGGACTACAGAGGATTTCAAATCGTTCTTCAGTGCCGTTTTTATTATATACTGTAATACTGTGTGCAGTTTCTGCTTCCTTATTACAATAACAACAGTTGTACGACATTGAATCACACCTCTTCCTTGGTTTTAGGGCATAAGTATTATTCCCATGGATGAAGCATTTATAAATGTTATCTTCACCTAAGCCAAGTACAACATGTCAACCCTCTAACGCATGGTTAACCATGCTCCGATCTACCCCGTCATCTGCCGTAAACCCTGGGATTTTATATGAATGATAAGAGGACGGCCATCTTATAGGTCTTTTGAATATGACAAAAGTCCTTAAATTATCCGATTAATCGACATGAAAAGAAAAATATGGTACTATAGAATCAATGATTAATGAGATTGAAGGTGGAACGATGGGACTATTTATTTGGGATGTTATAGGGATCATCTTGTTTATTGGTGTCATCGGATTATGTATCAAACAGCTCACCATGACAAAATAGGGAGCTTATGCAGAAAGGCATGAGAAACATTTAAGCTGCTTTAAGGGCAGAGACAAATCGATGGATAAAAGATCAATTTCGAATTTTGATCATAACTCGGCGAATAGGGTAAAAAAAGTTCAACCGCTCAATCATCATTTCGTTGAGGCGGTTGAACTTTTTTCATTTAAATCTCAATTTCTCCGGTTGTCCGTAACAAAGAAAGGGTGAGTTCGTCACCTTCCTGCTCCAAATCTATTTTGCTGATGTTATCGTGTGTCTTCGTAATGAGGTCCGGATGTCCATCTGTCTCTTTGTCCGTTTTATCATTCGCAAGATTTTGCGCTCCTTTGAGGACATTCCGGTTCTTGACGCGCCACTCATGCCATTGAAGCTTACTTATCCAATCAAGCGTCTATGATTAGCGAAGCGCTTGCACTGTATTCCGCCGACAAATCTAAAATTCCATAAAGAGCTCGTTGAGGCGTCGGAACAGGTTTATACCAAATTATACGCCAGAGTTCCGGACTCCAAAGAATGGATTGATCACATGAAAGAACATTTTGCCAAATAAGAATGGAAAAGAAGGACCGCCTGCCTGGGAACATGAGGAGGCGGTTCTTCCGCTTGTAGGTTGTAAAATATACCAGACGGGCGGTCTTGTCCGCCAAGCTCCGGTTAAGCAGGTTGGCAAGGAATGTGGTACAATGGAAGCCGGCAAGTTAAGCTTGCGGGCCTTTGCTGTTTCATGCCGTCATTTTTCATGCATAAATTATTTTCCTTGGTAAACACTTACCGGAAAAACATTGAAAAAAAGGCGGTTGTGGCGATGGTATCCAAGAAAGCGCGACAGGTTGTTTACATACTTTTTATTGTGACAATATTTATTACGGGAGGTTGTACGAACAGGCAAACCGAGCATATCGGACTTCAAGAGCCTGCGCCAACCGGCCATACGGCTACCATGTATGTAGCCAACGTATCGACCTTGTCCAATGTCCCGGTATACAGGGAAAGCGGCGGGCTGGTCTGGGTGCCGCTGGAGGAAACGGCGAAATCGATGAATTATGATCTGCATTACGCCAACGGTTGTTTCGCCATGGGCGGCACGGATGCGGCTTATTCCGTCAACATGAACCAAACCCGGGCCATGGCAGGTGATATGCCCGTCGAACTGCCGCAGGCCCCCAAATATATTGATCATAAACCGCATCTAACTACACAGGCGTTGTCCGCGCTGTTCGGAGTCCCGGTGAACTGGAACGGGGAACGGTCGCAGGTTATTTTCTCCCCGATCGATGATCGACGGCTGTCCGACCGGCAAAACAGATTCCCATTGGAGCAATCTGAAACGGAAACCCTACGAGCAGCAGGAATCTCGGTGAACAAAAATGACTTGATCCGCTTTGCCGAAGGGTTGGTAGGAACGCCCTATCAATTTGCTGCCGGACCTTACGAAAGTACACATACATTCGATTGCTCTTCCTTCGTCCAGTATGTGTACGGCCACTTCGGAATCAAGCTTCCCAGGTCTTCACGTGCTCAGGCGGAGGTTGGTCAAAGCGTATCCGTAAATCAGCTGCAGCCCGGGGATCTCCTGTTCTTTTATACCCCTGGCCGGTTTGCCAGCAACCAAACGGTAGGTCATGTGGGAATCTATGCGGGTAACGGACAAATCATTCATACCTACGGCGATCCGGGGGTTACGTTAACGGAATTTGATACATACTGGAGAAATCGTTTTTTGTTTGCCAAGCGTGTTGTTTAACTAGATTAGCTTGGGAACGGTTGAAGGGGGACAAGATGAAGATCTGGATGAAGGTGAAGTTAGCCGACACCATCAAATCCTATTCTAAGCATCCGGATTATGATTACAAATGCAGCATAGATGTTTTGGCGTGGGATTCCATGATCGAGGAAGGCCGCAGCGAGCATGAGAATCCAGGCAGACCCGATGAGCGCGGGGAAGTTGTATCGGTCATTATAGGCATTGTCAAGGGGGAACATGCGGAGATCAGGGTGCAGTATGAGCAGGAGGATTATGAGGCGCATAAAACCAATTTACTTATACAAAGAGCGGTGAAGGAAGGCATGAAGCTGATCAAAGAAAAGCTGGATGCTTATTTAGGATATGAGCCGTTAAATCGATGAAATATGGCGGGGCCGCGGCGGCAAAAAAAATGCGCATAAAGATTTTCGGTTTGGACATCATACTATTAACGGTGACAAGAGAGGTGTGGTTCCGTTGGGCGATCTAACGAGCAATACCGTGGAAGTTGTTGTTGAATCGAGATAGAAGCGGAGGTGTGTGCCAAAGACACGTTACTGTAGTACACGTACTGCAAGATGTGAATGAGGTGTAAAACCCGAGCTAATGGAAAGATTCAAGGCAAATACCAAACACTCACCGTTGAAAAGGACTCCGAAAGGGGTCCTTTTTCTATTTTGTGCTGCCTTAAGGTCTCCTTCTTTTTCCTGCTTATTCAATGAATTTTCCATGATAAAATGGATTCGGGTGATGCATATGCTGATTAGTCCTATGCTCCTTGAGTCTCAAGACAATCCTTTCTCAGACCCGGCTTTTATATTCGAACCGAAAATGGATGGGCACCGGCTAATCTTGATCAAGAAGGGTGATGAAACACGGCTGTTTACAAGAGAGCAGACGGAATGTACACGCCAGTATCCCGAACTTCATGATGTTCCTGTGGAAGGTGACGTTATTCTTGATGGCGAGGTCTGCTGTATTGATCCGGATACGGGAGCTTCGGATTTCGAGCTTGTCATGGAACGTTTGCAGTTAACAAAGCGGGAGAAAATCCACTTTTTTGCCAAGCAGCGTCCGGTGCATTATGTGGTCTGGGATATCCTTCAACATAAAGGCCGCGACTTGCGCAATCTTTCATTAATGAAAAGAAGGTCTATCCTTGAATCCGTTATGGTGACAAATGAGCGTTTTCACATCATACTTCAAGTAAATGAAAGAGGCGAGGAGCTTTACAATCTGTTGGTTGAACAATCCATGCAGGGGATGGTTGCCAAGAAAAAAGACAGTCCGTACGTTTCCAGGCGCTCTCATGACTGGTTAAAGATCATGAATTACAAGTACGAGGATGTGTGGATTACAGGGTATCGAAAAGAGGGCATTGGCTGGTTGGCAGAGGTGGAAGATCATGGGCGGAAGCGGCCGGTCGGGATGATTGAATCCGATATATCCCCGCTGCAGAAGAAGGAGTTTTATGATGTCACTCAACAGCTGATTACAGGTGAGGACAATCAATTTGT
This sequence comes from Paenibacillus naphthalenovorans, assembly GCF_900099895.1. Classification (GTDB taxonomy): domain Bacteria; phylum Bacillota; class Bacilli; order Paenibacillales; family NBRC-103111; genus Paenibacillus_G; species Paenibacillus_G naphthalenovorans. The sequence continues at coordinate 135,249 of NZ_FNDY01000010.1, read as the reverse complement.
ATATATTCAACCTTTGATCAAGGCCAAAGTAAAATTTTACCATTGGACTCGCCACGGTTTTTTAAGGAAGCCTTCCTTGGTTGAATTAAAATTTTAATGTTCTTTTCATCTGTTTTAAAGATTACTTTCATGATCACCGGCCATAATGAATAACGTACCCCATCTTTTTATATACATTTTTTGAATCCCCGCTTCGCAGCCATCGACGATGCGGGGAATTTTTTGTATGAAGGGAAAATTCATTCACACGCTATACCGTCGCCATCCCTGTCCAAACCGCTGCGGTAGCCGGGGTCTCCGCGGTGAAGAGGAGCTTTGCCCGCAGCCTGGACTTCAGCGCATTTGCCGTAGTAGACCTCCTCATTCCGGGATGGCTGGGGCTCGGACGAGATCTGTGCCTTGTTGTCATCGTACCCATGATCCGAGGCATAGTCTTCGATGCTCCAGATCCCGAGCCTGGCCTTCTGGGCTTTCTTCTGGATTTCCCTGAAGCGGTCCACATATTTGACATCCGGAGGAAAAACCGAGACTCTGGCTAATCCTTTTTCAAGGAGCACCTCATTGAACATTTGATCGTCTACATATACGTAGGCCAGAATGCGTCCGTACCGGTCCCGCTGGGAAACATCGCGTTCCAGCTTGACCTCCTTGCCTTCCAGCGTTTTTTTGGCGAGTGCGGAGGCTTCGGGCCCGAACGGCTGCACTGGCTTGTTCGGATGGACGGTTTCGGGCGTATCTACCAGAATCATTCGGACCGTTTCTTCTTTACCCTCCAATTCAACTTTGATCGTATCGCCGTCGACGACCCCGGTCACTTTGGCGGTGAAGAATATCTTGTTCTCTGCTGGCGAGGCGGGAGTTGAGGCGGCTTGTAAATTGCCGCACCCTGAAATTATAATCGCAGCTGCTAATACCATGGCTGAAATTCCGGACCATTTTTTCAATTCAAGCTCCTCCTTAAAAACAAAAAACGAAATAGGCAAAGCCCCTCAGGTACTACCTCAAGGGGCTTTACCGCGTTTACGGTCATGTTAAAATTACCACGAATAACCATACAGGTCAATAAACTGATCAAAGACAGTCACCTATCAGTTCCTTTTACAATATTCTAAGGTTATAAACAGTGAAGAGGTGAACCTGATGGCTGTTGTTAAAGCTAGGGATCAAGATATTGCGCTCCTTGCAAGATTACTTCGTGCCGAAGCGGAAGGGGAGGGCGAGCAGGGCATGCTGCTGGTCGGCAACGTAGGGATTAACCGCATCCGCGCGAATTGTTCCGATTTTATCGGGATCCGCACCATTCCGCAAATGATATATCAACCTCACGCTTTTGAAGCCGTACTTCACGGGTATTTTTATCAAAATGCCAGGGAGCGGGAAAAACGTTTGGCCCGAAGATCGGTGAACGGGGAACGGCATTGGCCGGCAAAGTTCAGCTTGTGGTATTTCAGACCGCCCGGAGACTGTCCTCCGACATGGTATAATCAGCCTTTTGCAGGACGCTACAAGAATCATTGCTTCTATGAACCGACAGCAGAAGAATGTGAAAATGTATACAATACGTATTAAATCGATCGATAAGCTTATGTGGATTTGGAGCCGGCGTGCTTCTTTTTATGGGGGACAAAGCTCTCCAGCAACTTATTGCTGGAGAGCAATAATCAAATTGGCAGAGTTATCTTTTGCGTCTCTTTGCGTTGGCGATGGCTGCCCCTGCTCCATAAGGTCCGCAAGGAACGTGAGATGATATTGGTCCCACATTTCTTTCAATATAAGTGTGAACATGTTTAAAGACGGGGACACAGTGATGACGATTGATCACTTCAATAGGATGAATGACCTGAACAAGCTGCGGATGGTAAAAATCTCTAAAGATTTGAGTGGGTCTTTGGACAATGGGATCTGCTGGCGGGCAGCATTTACCTGGATGAGTCAATTGATATCCCTCCTTATCTGTTTGCAAACAGTATACGTAACATAGGGGGATATCGATTGTTCGTTCGCCTTGATTTTATGTTTTTTTTTGGGAAACAAGTATAGGTGCTGGTCTATTTTCCCCAAGTTTCATGATAAATGAGGTCCTTGAGGGATTTTCGTTTTTCCCAGTTTGCGGATTCCAAAATAGGCATGGACGGATATTGATCGGTATATCCAATCGAAATCAATGCGATCGGATCGATATGAGGCGGAATGTTCAGGATGTCGCGGACATCATTCTTTTTATAAAAGCTGACCCACCCCATGGCCAAACCTTCGGCACAAGCGGCCAGCCACATATTTTGAATAGCACAGGCTGTAGACATGATATCGGTTTCGGGAATCGAATTGCGTCCCAATACGTGTGATCCGCCGCGTGTGGGATCGCACGTAATGCAGATCGTGACAGGAGCCTCCTTGATTCCTTCGATTTTGAGACTCAGAAAGTGGTCCTGCCGATTCTCCTCGTAATGGATGGCTAATGCGCGTCTTTCTTTATCCGCCGCCCAAGCCAACCGCTCTTTAACCTCTTTGGAGGTTACCACAATAAAATTCCAAGGCTGCATGAATCCTACCGAAGGACCATGATGTGCTGCATCCAGTAGCCTCATGATGATTTCATCGGGTACCGGATCGGAAAGAAATGTGCGAATATCCCTTCGGGTATAGATAATCTTGTATAAAGCTTCTTTTTCGAATTCAGTAAACATCTCGCTCACCCCGTTCTGGAGGAATCGTTTTTTTCTCGCTGTTTTATCATATTAGCAAGAAAACGTCTTCATTGTAAATCGGCAGATGGGTCGTGTTCTTTTGCCGGAATACCATGTGTTTCCGACAAGGCTTATGCTATAATGACAACAGAAGACAAGCTTTTAGAAAGAGGGATTTCATGAGAAATGTACCTGGGATGATGCAGCTGCCTTTCGGGGTTCCGCAAGAGCAGGGAGCGGGCATTGGAACATTGGATTGGGGCGAGCAAGAGTGGGGAACTCACCGTTATCATGTGCGGAGATTAATCCGTGAGTCCGTTCAGCTGCTTGCGAAGCCGGAGAAGGCGGCAGTGCTTGGAGCGGGTAATCACGGCGATGTGGATCTCCCGGGTCTGGCCGTTCATTTTCAGCAGGTGACTGTGCTGGATACGGAAGACAATATGCTGGAAGAATGGCTCAAAGAGACGGGAGGGCTTGCGCTAAGCCGTCTGAAATCGCTCACCAGAGTCGATTATACTTGCTTGGATCACATCTCGTTTTACGAAAAATTTGAGGAAATGCTCATGAATGGGGATTCCGGTACGGAAATTGCGGACTACCTTCGGGATTGTGTATTCGAGGTACGGCGTTACGAGGCACTGCCTCATTTAAATAACACCTTCTCACTTGTCGTATCCTCCGGCGTTCATACCCAGTTGTTTTATATAGACGCGCTAACACAGCTTTACAGCCATTTGGAACGCTACGCGGAGCAGGACATTCGTCAAATCATTGAGGCGCTCGGTTACTTGCGCAACAGCTTGATATCCGATTATAACCGGCTGCTTCTCTCCCTGGTGAAACCGGATGGAAGAGTGGCGGTGTGGACAGATATGATTTTGCTGGATGAGGACAAGAAGTGGATTGCCGAGGAGTTAAGCCAGCCTCGGGGGGATCGGGAGCGGGCAAGGTTCCTGTTCGAGGCGTTTGGAAAATACGGGATGGAAACAGCCGTTATCGGATTGAAGGACCTTTATGACCGGATGCGTCCCGAGCAGCTGCTGTTTCGAAGCTGGGTATGGCATACGGAAACCGGAAAAACGTATATCGTTGCCGGAATGTCAGGCCATCCCCGTTCATAAGCGCTTAAATTCGAGAAGCTCCTCTTCCGTACAAAAGCTGCATCCGGGGAGAACCGTTTTGTTTCGCAGCTTGACGGCCATTTGGTTCAGTACGCCGGTCAGGGCAGCGATATCCGCTTCATTCCATGAGAATTGAATGCTGTATTCATCATGCTCTTCTTCCGATCTCATGCTGCGAACGATGGTGCCGACCGGTTTGAATTCTTTGTGCATGACGGTAAATTTCAGCTCGACGAGAAGGTTGTCGTCATCCGGCAGCGGAGTTGCGGTGCTGAAGCGGGCCCCGCCTGCGCTCAGGTCCAGCAGCGCGGCTTTGACGATTCTGTATTCAGGCATGAGGTCCTTGTAATCTATCATTTTTAATTCGGCGCACAGCGGATGCTGAAACGGTAAACGAAAAAAATGCCGCCTGTTCGCGTTGCTCATTTAACTACGCCCTTTACATAAATATATGCATACCTTATTCTCCCTTACTATACCGTAAGGGGTTTGTCCGAGGCAACAAGCACCGGCAGCCAAAAAACCGCTTTTCAATAAAGCCGCAATATTTTATAAAGGGAATATGGAGCGCCAATATCGAATAAATAAGGACATTGGCGCTAAACTAAATCGATTAAGGGGTTCAGACACACTATGAAAAAGCTGTATAGCCAAATGACGCCCGAGGAACTCCAAACGGAGATGAAACTGCTTCAAGAAGAGATGCAGCGGGCTGAATTTCCGAGCCAGCGTTCGGTGTTGGAGCGCAAGTATTATGCGGCCAAGGCATATACGCTGAATCCGGCCGATTTCCCGCCCGGATTATATAAAGTAGACGGCGAACAACTGCCGTTCGAGGTACATTATGTGAATGGGATTATGGCCTGGGGAACATTGGGGCAAGAACCCGACGCCAGCTTCCCGATTTCCATGCTGACCCGTTTTTCCTGAAATGCCGTTTACTTCAGGAACGATGAGGAAAAATCACCCTCACGGGTATGGAAACCAGCTGACGGCTGGATGTTCGGTTGGTTCGGCTGCACCATAGTGACTGGAAGCGCCGGTTGGATGGAGGCGGGGTTCAAGCTCATACGAAAATTTTTGTCCGGTTTGGCTGAATCTGCCGTTCAGCAGCTTCCGCGGCTGTAGCCGTTGGAAGGGTGATGGTGAATTTGGTTCCCATATTCGGTACGCTTTCCACTTCGATCGTTCCCTCGTGATCCTGTACGATCTTGTGGCAGATCGACAGCCCAAGTCCGGTTCCGGACTCTTTGGTTGTGTAAAAGGGGATGAAAATCTGATCAAGCTCCGACTCGGGGATGCCTTTGCCCGTATCGGTTACCTCAATGACGGCGTTATTGTTCTGCAGATAAAGATGAATATATACCGTACCTTGCTCAGGCATAGCCTCGAGGGCATTTTTGACCAAGTTCAGCAGCAGCTGCAGCATCTTGTCCTGATCCATAAACATGCAAACTCCGTGGCCTTCATCCTTAAAGCCGATTTGATGGCCCAAACGGGTGATTTCCGAATCAAGCAATGAAATGACGCGGCTAATGCAGCTTTCAATCGTTTGGATTTTATAATGGGTGACATGCGGCTTGGAGAATTGCAAAAATTCGGCGGTCAGCATGCTCATCCGGTTAATTTCATCCATAATCAGGTCATACCAAGGCTCGATATTGTAATTCCCCGCTCTGGACAGCTGCAAAAATCCTTTGACCGTCGTCAGCGGATTGCGTATTTCGTGCGCCATGCCAGAAGCCAGCTCGCCAACTACGCGAAGCTTCTCGGAACGCAGCATGTGCTCCTCCCGCTTCAGCCAGCTTTCCCGCTTCATCATATACAAATTATGTTCGGCTACAAGAATCAGATCGTCTTTGTTCAGTCCGTCTTCAGGATAACTGGCGATACCGAAATTGATTTCGATGCCCGTGAGCTTGGGAAATTCGGAAGCAAGCAGTTGGGTGATCGTATGTATCGTTTTCTTCGGGTCGCTTGCCGTAACCACGATGGCGAATTCATCGCCGCCGTAACGGGCAATCAGGGAAGCGTCAGGGAACATAATACGGAGCAGTTCGGCCGCTTGCTTCAATATTTTGTTGACGCCCTGAAAGCCGTTCGTCGTATTCAGTGACTTTAAATTTTTGCAATCAATCAGAACCAGAATGCTGCTTTCTTTCTGTTCCACAAAAATTCCCATCTGCCGGTGAAATTCCTGAAAGTTGTATAGACCCGTTAGTAAATCGTGGGTGCTCAGGTGCTTTTTTTCATTTGTCAACAACTGCTTCTGCTGCTCGATGGCATACATATATTTCCGGAACAGATAAGCCATGAGTATGCAGCTTGCCGCGGTGAAGACGATGTCGGTTACTGTATATATCGTTACCGTGCTGTAGGTCAGTACGGCAAGGGAATAGGCTGTCATCATCCCTAAATTATAGGATAGCGCCAATGTAAGAGAAGGCGTCTTGTAAAAAATGATGCCCATATGCAGCAAATACAGCGGCAAGATCCAATGGGTTGCGCTGAAGATATGGAGCACAATCAGCAGTACCAGTTGAACGGCATGAGGTACGGGAATGATTTTGCGGGCCGCATGGGACAGCATATAAATGAAAGTTATGCCAATGAGTAAAAGAGGGCTTTCAGTTTGCTGGAAATATAGGGAGGAAGCGCAGATAAAACCAGCATAAATGACGAAGACTGTGCTACCGTTCATAATGAAACTCCAACTCCCGACTAAATCAATTGATAATATATGGATTCTGTATTTGTAAAGTAATTCCTGCCGGGTCACTATCTTTTTTTAAGCGCTTCATTTTACTTGGTTCGTCATCGTTTGATTTTTTGGGGAGATAAATCAAAAATAAGCCGGACGGAAAACCGTGCCGGCTTATTACGGGTTAGCATCAGAACCCGGGAAGGTTATCGAGATTATTGGACGGATCGCCGTCCGCATTGGAGCGCAGATGTTCATCCCCGTCCCGTCCGCGGAACACGTTGACATTCTCCAGCTGGCCGTCTTTGGCAAGCTGTTGAGCCTCCAGGTAATCCACCACTTCGCCGTTAGACAGCTTCAGGTCTACAATATCGCCGTCGCCGTTCTTGCGTACGGCAACGACGTGCCGCTTGTTTTGACTCATCGTTGATCGCCTCCTTGTTCATAGCATGCTCAGGAAGGAGGCAAATGATGCCTGCCGTTATCCGAGCACCTCGGCAATCCGGCTGTAGGCCCAATCCAGATCGGATTTGGCGATGGTGAGCGGGGGAGCCAGGCGAATGACGTTTTCATGCGTCTCCTTGCATAATAAACCTTTGTTTTTCAACTGCTCGCAATAAGCTCTGGCCGGTACGGCCAGCTCCACACCGATGAACAAACCGCGCCCGCGGATGTCGCGGATCAGCGGATTGGTTAGCTGGCGGAGAAGGCCGAGAAAGTAGTCTCCGAGCTCCAGGGAGCGTTCGGCCAGCTTCTCGTCCTGCACGACCTGTATGGCGGCTGTCGCCACGGCGCAGGCGAGCGGGTTGCCTCCGAAGGTCGAGCCGTGCGACCCCGGCTCGAACACCTCCAGCACCTCGCGGTCTGCCGCTACGGCGGAGATGGGCAGGACGCCTCCTCCCAGCGCCTTGCCGAGGATGTAGGCATCCGGCTCCACGGATTCCGCATCGCAGGCGAAGCGGTACCCCGTTCGTCCAAAGCCGGTCTGAATTTCGTCGGCGATAAGCAGTACGCGCCGCTGCTTGCAAATGGCTGCGGCCTGCTGCAGGTAGCCGGCAGGAGGGAGCACGATGCCGCCCTCCCCCTGAATCGGCTCGACAAGGAAGGCGGCCGTTCGCGGGGTGATGGCGCGTTCCAAGGCCCCCGCATCGCCGTAGGGGATGACGACAAACCCGGGGGTGAAGGGCCCGAAGCCGCGTTTGTACTCCGGATTCGAGGAGAAAGAGGTAACGGTTACCGTTCTGCCGTGAAAGTTGCCTTCGCAAACGATGATTTCCGCCTGGTCCTCGGGGACGTTTTTACGAAAGTAAGCCCAGCGGCGGGCTGCCTTGATCGCCGTTTCCACCGCCTCGGCCCCGGTGTTCATCGGCAGGATCATCGGCTTGCCGGTATAATCGGACAAGCGCTCATAGAACCCGCCCTGCCGCTCGTTGTGAAACGCGCGCGAGGTCAGGGTAACGGAGTCCGCCTGATCCTTCAGCGCGCGGATGATACGGGGATGGCGGTGCCCCTGATTGAGCGCCGAGTAGCCGCTCAGCATATCGAGGTATTTCCTGCCCTCCGGGTCATAAACCCATACCCCCTCCGCTTTGGAAATGACCACGGGAAGCGGCTGATAATTCCGCGCCCCGAACCGGTTCGTGCGGCGAATGATATCTTCCGATGTCGGTTTCATGGTGTTCCCTCCTATAAAATACGCTGCCCCAGCAGAGAAGAAATCAGCTCTGCGGCCAGCCTTGCCGTTTGGTTATCGCGTTCCAGCGCCGGATTGACCTCTACCATCTCCGCCGATAGCACGCTTCCGGCTTCGTACAGCAGCTCCAGCGCCAAATGCGCTTCGCGGTAGCTGATTCCGCCTTTGACCGGCGTTCCCGTTCCCGGAGCCTCCAGCGGATCGAGGCTGTCGATATCGAAGCTGACGTGCAGGCCGTCCGTACCCGCGGTTGCTATACGCACCGCTTCCTCCGTGACCCTGGCGATTCCCATCCGGTCGATCTCATGCATGGTGAAGCAGGTAATGCCTTCAGCGCGAATCAGCTCCTTTTCTCCGGGATCCAGCTGCCTGGCCCCGATAATGACCGTATGCTGCGGCCGGATTTTGGGAAGAAAGCCGCCGATCCGTGTCAGCCGATGATGTCCTATGCCAAGCGACGCCGCAAGGGACATGCCGTGAATGTTGCCGGAAGGACTGGTGTCCGGCGTATTCAAATCCGCATGTGCGTCAAACCAGATGACGCCGATGCTTCTATAATGCTGCGCAAGTCCAGCCAGCGTGCCGATGGCGATGCTGTGGTCCCCGCCCAGCACCAGCGGGAAGCGTCCGCGTTCCAGCACGTCCTTTATTTGTACAGCGAGCGCTTCATTCACCTTTACCGCTTCATTCAGGTGCCTGGGCTCCGCCTGCGGCACGAAGACGCCGCTCTCCTTGGCGGTTGACGGGGCAGGGACCGGATCCGGAAGCTCGCAGGAATAGCCCAGCTGCCGCAGCTTCCGTTCCAGGCCGGCCTGAAGGATCGCATCCGGACCTCTCCTTACGCCTTTGCGCCCGGCACCCAAGTCGAACGGCACCCGCAGGATGGATAATTCCGGTTTGCCTCTCATAAATGGATACCTCCTATCCGTTCTGGCGTGGTGCTGACGGGCGGTCCCGCCAATTTTTCAATACAAACCACAGATTGGCCGGGCGTTCCGCCATGCGCCGGACGAAATACGGGTACCACATCCGTCCGTAAGGTACGTAACAGCGCACCTTGTAGCCCTCCCGGGCAAGCTGCTCCTGCAGCGGCACACGCACGCCGTACAGCATCTGGAATTCATACCTGCTTGCCGGTATCCCGTTTCTCCTCGCGTAGGTTTTCGTCCAGGCGATGATTTGTTCGTCGTGGGTCGCAACGGCAGTGTAGACGCCGGCATCCAAACGGACCCGAATCAGCCGCTTCATGTTGGCATTTACGTCGTCCATGCTCCGGTAAGTGAGATGCCCCAGTTCACGATAGGCGCCCTTGACCAGCCGCAGATTGACCTTCGCCTTGGTTAACTGCCTGACGTCCAGCCTGCTCCGGTATAAGTAGGCTTGTATAACGGTGCCGACGCGGGTTAAGCCTTCGGCATGAAGGCGGTGCACCATGGCTATAGTATCGTCGGTATATGGTGAATTTTCCATGTCGATGCGTACGAAGTTTGTGAGCTGTTGTGCTTTTTCAACGATATCCCGGATATGGGCGTAGCAGGCCGCCGGGTCTAAAGCCAATCCCATCTGGGTCGGCTTCAAAGAGACGTTTGAATCCAATGCGTCGTGGTGAATCCTCTCAAGCAGCGTGATATACTCTCTTTTAAACCGGTCCGCCTCCGCTAAATCGCGAATGCTCTCGCCAAGCAGGTCCAAGGTGGCGGAGATTCCCTTGGCATTCAAACGCCGAATTTGCAGCAGCGCCTCATCGGCTGTTTCTCCTGCGACGAACCGGCTTGCCCCGAGCTTCATCCCGTACCGGTGAGCCATCTTCCCGACGACCCGGTTTCCGGCGAGCGCAAGCAGAGCAGAACGGAACAGTCTGGTACCGATATCCAAACATGAACACCCTCTTTCCGATTTGCTTCTTGTACGCGGCGCGGCGGCATATATTATGTAGCAGAAGGGCAGCAGCGTTGGGCGTTGGATCTGTGAAGCCGGCGCCGCCGGCTCCGTGCTAATCCATTTTATTCGGCAAGCTCCCGAAATGAGACTTGAAATGAAGATGAGCTTTTCCGTAACATGGTAATTCTGAAGAGGAGGGATGATCATGGTAGAGCCTTTTTGCAACGAACCGTTCACGGATTTTAGCCAATCCGGGAACAGAGAGGCATTCGCAGCAGCGCTGAAGAAGGTACAAGCGCAGCTCGGCCAAGAATACGGGCTGCTGATCGGCGGTGAGAAGCTGATGACGGCCCGGAAGGCCGTTTCCGTCAATCCTGCCGATCCGAAGCAGGTGATCGGAACGGTGAGCCAGGCGGACACCGCGTTGGCAGATCGGGCGATCCGTGCGGCAGCGCGCGCGTTTACGTTCTGGAAATCGGTGCCTCCGGCGGGGCGGGCGCGTCTTTTATACAAAATCGCCGCGAACCTGCGCCGCCGTAAAGCCGAGTTTTCCGCCTGGATGGTGGTGGAAGCGGGGAAAAGCTGGGCGGAGGCGGATGCCGATACCGCAGAAGCGATCGATTTTCTCGAGTTTTACGGCAGGGAAACGGAACGTTTGGCGCAGCGGCAGCCGCTTACGCGAATACCGGGCGAGGACAACGAGCTTACCTATATTCCGCTGGGTGTCGGCGTAATCATACCTCCATGGAATTTTCCGTTAGCCATTATGGCGGGATTGACATCGGCAGCCGTGGCGGCCGGCAATACGGTGGTGCTGAAACCGGCCAGCGCGACACCGGTTGTGGCTGCCAAGTTTATGGAGCTGCTTCAATTGGCCGGCCTGCCGGATGGAGTGGTCAACTTCCTGCCGGGTTCCGGACAGGAGGTGGGCGATTACTTGGTGGAGCATCCGCTGACCCGCTTTATCAGCTTTACGGGATCCCGCGAGGTAGGGCTGCGGATCAACGAGCTGGCGGCCAAAACCGCACCCGGCCAGCGCTGGATCAAGCGCGTAGTCGCCGAAATGGGCGGCAAGGATGCGATTATCGTCGACAGCGACAGTGACCTGGAGCTGGCGGCGGAGGCCATTACAGCGTCCGCCTTCGGGTTTGCCGGGCAAAAGTGCTCTGCCTGCTCCCGCGCCATCGTACATGAGAGCGTATATGACGATGTGCTTCGCAGGGTGGCAGAACGCGTAAGCCGTCTGCGTGTGGGTGATCCGTCCGATCCTGAGATTGACGTGGGGCCGGTGATCGACGCCAAGGCTCACCTTAAAATTCTCGAATATCTGGAAATTGGAAGCACGGAAGGCAGGGTAGTTTGCGGAGGCGGAGCGGGAGATGCCAAGGGATATTATATCGAGCCGACAGTAATTGCCGATGTCGACGTCAAGGCGCGGATCGCGCAAGAGGAAATTTTCGGACCGGTGGTTGCGTTTATCAAAGCGGCCTCGTTTGACCAGGCGCTCGAACTGGCCAATGATTCGGAGTACGGGCTGACCGGAGCCGTTATTTCAAGAAATAGGGCTCATTTGGAGAAGGCCCGTACTGAGTTTCATGTCGGCAATCTGTATTTCAACCGCAAATGCACGGGAGCGCTGGTGGGAGTTCATCCGTTCGGCGGCTTCAACATGTCGGGAACGGATTCGAAAGCGGGGGGACGCGATTATCTGCTTCAGTTTACCCAAGCCAAGGTCGTCTCCGAACGCTTCTGACGGGAGGGGATCTGCGACAAAACCTGACCCCGGGGGTCAGGTTTTGGAATGCACCCGTTAAGTAAGCTGCGTCCATGGCGCGGTGCAAAGAATATGCTTACGACGGTAATGGATACGTTTTGAACTGTTCTATGAAGGTCATGCGGCCCGTTTTGCCGATAAATTCAGACATGTTGTCTCCGTAGTGCATAAGCAGCACTTTTTCCTGCACTTCCTCGGGCAGAGTAAGCAGCTCGTCAAGGCAAGCGTGTACGGTACCGGGACAGAACAATTGACAGTCATGCAGAATGACTTCGCAGCCTTGTTCATGCAATCCGGTCAGCAGCGTCTTGCTAAACCTCATGTCTGCGCTGTAAAACACCTTGCCGTTGAGCAGAAAGGAGTAGCTCGCTTTACCGGGGATATGATCGGTAGGCAGCAGCTCTACGGTCAGTTTCGGATGGATGGAAGTCGGCGTTCGTTCCGCCAAAGCAGCGACTTCGAAATAATCGTTCAAGCCGACAAGGCCCTCCGCCTTATTCTCAAGTCCTCCCCGAAGCGTATGCTCCCACAAGACGGCTTCCAGCGGAGCCGGGACGAGCAGCTTGATTTTACGTTTGAATACATACCTGTACTGAAAAGCAAGTTCTTCGAGCCCGCCTACATGATCCGCATGGATATGTGAGATGAGCACCGCATCGATCCGGTCGAGCGGAATGCCGAGCTCGTACAATGCTCTGGGAGCGGTAATTCCGCAGTCGATTAATAACGTGAAGCCGTCGGCATGAATCAATGCGTTGTTGTTGTAAAAGTTTTTGGCAAATGCGCTTCCCGTACCGATCATTTGAATTTGCAGGCTCATTCGCGATCCTCCACTCGCCTATGGCATACCAGCCGAATATTATTTAATCTACCATGTTTTTTATGAAGGATTCAAGAACATTTTGACAGGTTTTGGATCAGGAAAGAATGGGGGGATAAGGATTGAAAAACGAACATATGTTCTATATAATGAGGTAAAGATCATGAAATTTCGGGTGGGCGAATATGCGGAATAGTGCGATAGAGCTGTGGATTCATCAATATATAGTGACTTTGCATCTGCTTAAAGCGCTGGAGCTGGACCGCAAATACGCCGGAGCGATGAAGCTGTCCCGGATTTGGAACGGATTGTTCGAACGGCTGTCCATTCGGGTGGAGAGGGAGCACGTCGGCATAAAACAGCGGCTGCGCAAGAGCGGATGCCGCATCGTGCTTGAAGAAATCACGCCGGAGCGGAATTATCACGTCATGTACGTGTATCAGGGCTACGAATTTCACTGCTCGATCATGCCGGCCGTGCTCAGGGGCAAGTGTGAAGAGAAGCTGCAGGAACTGCTGGAAGCAAAGGAGTAGGCCCCGCAGACAGCACGGGGAAGACCGGGGAATTTCCCGGGCAAGCGCACGAAACGTCACAGCTCGTCAAAAAGACGGGACATCATTCGACATTCATGTTCGCGTCCTTATTGGCATATTTTGTATAATTAATCAGTGAATACCTTTATAAATAACTAGATATAGATTTTTTTTCAAAAAAGTTTGGGCTTTTCCCACAAACACCGCAACTCTTGCGAACCATCGGAGTATAAGATAACATACCAAGAACACGATGGAGGTTGCTTGAAATGAAGGTGCCGCGATTGCTGACGTTGATGCTGTCGCTTTCCCTCTTCGGGACGACAGGGGTCTACGCCAGTTCCATGTGGGGCGAGTTTGAAGGTTATGTGAAAGCCAAAGTGCTGATTAACAATGCGGAAAGACCGTTCAAGGACGGCGAGACACCCGCTTTTTTGATTAAAGGAAGCACCGTGCTTCCCGTTCGTGCCCTGTCCGAATCTCTGCAAGCTCTGGTCAAATGGGATGACGCCTCGAAGACCGTATCCATTTACAAGCCGAATGTACACATGTTTGTAGCGAAGAAAGTCAATGACGATTATTCCATTAATCAGCCGTTTGGCGGAGTCAAAAAGGGAGACCGGCTGGACTTTGCGGTATTTGCTCAAGTGGACAGCCTGACCATACCGATCCACTCCTTTAAGATTTCCATCATATCGCCTAGCGGCGAGGAAGTGGCGGTTCATGAGAAGGTCGTCGGCGGTCAAAGGGAAAGCTTCTGGTATCCGTGGCCGTTTAACGTATCGTTTAATGAAGCCGGCAAATATGTAGTGAAATTTTCCATTAAAGATAGCGAAACGGGCAGTTATACCGTAGTCTCGGAGAAACTGATCGTTTCCGGAGAGTAGAACCGAATGAGGATGGCGCTAAACGCCGTCCTTTTTGCTTTTTTAGGGGCTGTTGCGAAGCCTGTTTTGGCGGGCCGGATTTTTGTGCGGAGCCCCGGGCTGTACACGGTAAAGAAATCCGATGATGAGGTTTTCCTTTCATTGACTTGGGACCATGGGCGTGATACGATACGAGGGAACAATATTACTTATTATGACGAAACGAGGTTTTCCCATGAGCGAACATATTCATGACGCTTCCTGCGACCATGATCATGAGGATGATATTTTTATAGTAACCGATGAAAATGGCGTTGAACACGAGATGGTTATGGTATACACCTTTGAAGCAAACGATCGGGCCTATGCAGTGCTTCTTGACCGGAATGATGTAGAGGCTGACGGTGTTATTTTCCGCATTGAAGAAGAAAACGATGAAGCCTTCCTGGCCAGCATTGAGGACGAGGAAGAGTGGGATCGCGTTGTTCAGATTTACAACGAGATCGTGGAAGAACAGCAAGAGCAGTCATAACATCCAAAGCAAAGAACCCTTCTTGAAGGCAAGAAGGGTTCTTTGCTTGAACACGGACATGCAAGAAAAAAGCAGCCTGTCTGTTACCTGCATCATCATAAGTACGTCATTTGCCGGGAAAGATCATGCCCTATTTCCGCGGATTGAAGTACATGACGCGCCCGTTGAATAAATGAAGCTCGGCTTTCCACAGCTTGGCCAAATATTTGCAAAACTCATTGCCCTTTGCTTTATCCCCATGTGTACAGTCATCCGGCAGGACGACCTGAACATAATGGCGCTCTGTACCGGCCTGTGTTTCGGAACCGACACCCATGACGATATATTTGTAGAGGGGGTTTTTTCCTTTTAAATAAAACCATTGGCCCTCCGCCTCGGGCTTCGTTTCCAGCGTATACGGAAACCCTGCATCATCGTACTCCCATTCGAGCTGACGGCCTGTAAGGGCCAGCTGATCCCGGTAATGCATCAGCTGATTCTTCAGTTCATCCAGCGTTAACGAGGAAACGGCGGACCCTTCGACGAACTTAATATAAGCGCTTTGCGCCATGATGAATGCACCTGCCTACATAATGAACTGGAAAGGTTTTCTTGTATCAAGCACCATGACCATCATAGCATTAAGAAAAACCAAATACAATACTGCTTAAGGCTTTTGCGGACAGCTGAGCAGACAGCAGGAAAAGGGGATACCTATGAACCAAAGCGGATTGTTCAGCGATTATTTGCTGGTTACGGATATGGACGGGACGCTGCTGAACAGCGAAAAGGACATTAGCCCGGAGAATCTAGCCGCAATCGAGCGGTTTACGCAGCACGGCGGACGGTTTACCCTGGCAACGGGGCGCATAGCGTCTTCCGTCAGGCGCTATGTCAACCGGCTGCCGGTCAACGCTCCGGTCATTCTTAGCAACGGTGCCGTCATCTATGATTACGAACGTGAGAAATCGCTGTGGGTGAGGACGCTGCCTGCATCCTGCAGAAATGTGCTGAAGCGGGTCTTGGAACGGTTTCCGGAGCTGGGCGTTGAAATATACGCCAGGGACGGTCATGCGCCCTATATTTTGCAGGACAACGATACCACGGAGCGCCACCGGCGGATTGAGGGGTTTGCCCTGCAGACGATTCGGTTAACTGATGCACTGTCTGAGCCTTGGATCAAAATACTGTTCGCCTGGGAACCGGCATGGCTGGATGAAGTCGCTGCGGCCGTGAACGAGCTTACAGGGGATGCGGAGGTTGTCTGGGTCCGGTCGGACGATAAATACCTGGAGATGCTGCCGCAGGGGGCGACCAAGGGTCATGCGCTGGAGCAGCTCAGTAGGCAAGTCGGTGTTCCGATGGAGCGCTGTGTGGCGATGGGGGATCATCTGAACGATCTGGAGATGATCCGGCGGGCCGGCATCGGCATCGCCGTTGCCAACGCTCATCCGAAGCTGCTGCAGTCTGCCGTCCATTCCTGCAAGCATCATAACGAGCATGCGGTAGCCGACGTCATTGCCTGGCTGGAGGAGCGGATAAAGCAAAGAGGATGGTAAAACAGAGCAAGGCCAGCCCCAATACGGGGCGGCCATGCGGTACGTGGTTAAAAAATCGCCGGTGTTTCCACGATAACTTTGATATTTTCGATGCTGCGGTCCTCGGGTCCTTTCACAGGCAGACCGACTTCGATATGCTCCGTAATATAGTCGATCAGATCCTGGGAGATGACTTCTCCCGGCAGGAGAATCGGAATGCCCGGCGGGTACACGTAAATGAATTCCGCGATGATGCGGTCCGCCGATTCCTTGAACGGGATAATTTCGGTATCCCCGTAGAAAGCGTCGCGCGGAGACAAGCTCAGCTGCGGTATTTTCGGTATTTTGATCACCAGCTCATTCGCTTGGCGGATCGAGTAGTTCTCTTGAGAGAGTCTGCGCAGCGCGGTGAGAAGAATGTCGATGTTCTCGCGCGTATCCCCGGGGGTGACCAGGCACAAAATGTTATACATATCGCTAAGCTCGACTTCAATATTGTACTGCTCCCGGAGCCAATTTTCCGCATCGTACCCGGTAATGCCCAGATGACGCACATGGATGCTGATCTTCGTCGGGTCGTAATCGTACGTCGCTTCCTTGCCCAGAATCTCTTCTCCAAAGCAGTAAAGCCCCGGTATGCGGTTGATTTCCTCCCGAGCGTAGGAAGCCAGCTCGAGGGCCCGGTCGGCCAGCTCTTTGCCGTTCAAAGCCAAGTAGCGCCTTGCGCAGTCGAGAGAACCCAGCAAAATGTACGAGGTGGAAGTGGTCGTCAGCATACTGATAATCGTCTTGGCGCGCATGATGTTGACCCGGCCTTCACGGATATTAAGCACGGAGCTTTGCGTCATCGAGCCGCCTAGCTTGTGGACGCTCGTCGCGGCCATGTCCGCGCCTGCCTGCATAGCCGACATCGGCAGCCTGTCGCTAAAATGGATCAACACGCCATGGGCCTCGTCCACCAGCACCGGAATGTTATAGCTGTGAACGACGTCCACGATTTCTTTCAGATTGGCGCACACCCCGTAATATGTCGGATTGATGATCAGCACCGCTTTGGCATCGGGATGAATTTCAAGCGCGCGCCGTACCGACTTGGTCGTTACGCCGTGATCGATCCCCAAGGATTCGTCGCGCACCGGCTTCAGGAACACAGGCTTCGCCCCGGCGAAAATAATCGCTGCCAGCACCGATTTGTGCACGTTGCGCGGCACAATGATTTTGTCTCCTTCCGAGCAAACGGTCAAGATCATCGTCATGATGGCGCCGCTTGTTCCCTGGACGGAGAAAAAGGTGTGATCGGCTCCGAACGCTTCCGCAGCGAGCTTCTGCGACTCTTCAATGACGCCGGTGGGCTGATGCAAATCGTCGAGTGGAGCTATATTAATCAGGTCGATGGACAACGCGTTATCGCCGATAAACTCCCGGAATTCCGGGTCCATCCCGACCCCTTTCTTATGTCCTGGAATATGAAACTGCACCGGATTACGGCCGGCATGCTCCTTCAATGCGGTAAACAAGGGAGTTTTCGTTTGATCCACAGCTTATCCCTTCCCTTCTTGATCGAATTATCATAAACAAAGCGAAAAATAAACAAACAAAATGAGTATAGCAAAATGCGACAAGGATGCAAGCGGTTTTTACGAGCAATTCGGAATTTATCTCGACAAAATCTTCGGGACCTTGATAGTTTGATAATTTTGCAGGTAATTTAACCGGGGGGTTTGTCTATTTTGTTAATCTTGCCCGGGTTCGTTTCCATCGACAAATAAGATGTGGTACGATAAAGAAAGAAAACTAATGCAATCGGGAGGAACCCATTACCACATGAACAAACAGCTCGCCATCATCATGGTGCTGCTGATGACGATTTTTATCGGCTTCGGTATCATCATTCCTGTACTTCCCAACGCCGTGACGGGATCGGGAGCGGAGAATTTTCATTTGGGTATGCTGCTTTCGGTTTACTCATTGGCGTCTTTCCTGATGTCCCCGGTATGGGGAGGGCTGTCCGACCGGGTCGGCCGGCGTCCGCTCATCATGATCGGCGCACTCGGATTCAGTATCAGCTTCTTGCTTTTTGGACTTGCATTGGAAAGCCTTTGGCTTATGTACGTTTCCCGCATATTGGGAGGATTGTTTTCCGGAGCGGCCACCGCTTGCGCCGTCGCTTACGTTGCCGATGTCACATCGGACGAGGACCGGACCAAAGGCATGGGTCTTGTAGGCATGTCGATCGGTTTGGGCTTTATTTTCGGACCTGCGCTCGGAGGCATACTTAGTCAATGGGGGATTCAAGTACCGTTCTTCGCTGCCGCCGCGCTGGCTTTGGGCACCTTCGTGTTCGCCTACTTCAAGCTGCCGGAATCGTTGACGGAGGAAAAGCGCAGCAAACCGCAGGAAGCCAGGGCTTCCCGTTGGAGCGCGTTTGTAGGATCGCTCAAATATTTGTATATCCTATCGTTTTTCGTATCATTCTCGCTCGCGGGACTGGAAGCGACGTTGCTTTTGTTCCAGAGAGATCAGATCGGCGCGACGCCGGCACAGCTGGGGATTATGTTTGCGGTCAGCGGCATTGTCGGAGCCTTGATTCAAGGCGGTGTCGTACGGCGTCTCATCAAAAAAGGACAGGAGGCCCGTGTGGTCGGAATCGGCCTTGTGCTTTCGGCGCTAGGTTTCGTACTCATTTTATTCTCGTCGAACCTGCTTACGGCTTCGATCTATTTGAGCGTCTTTGCCGCGGGGAACGCGCTGATCCGCCCGTGCGTCACTTCGCTCATTACACAGAAGACCCCGGTCGGGCAGGGCGTAGCGTCCGGCTTAAGCTCGTCGATGGACAGCCTGGGACGCATCTCGGGCCCGCTGTTGGGAGCGGGAATCTATGATTACAGCAACACTTTGCCGTTCCTTACCGGAGCTCTGCTGTCTGTAGGGGCGCTCTATTTGCTGTACCGCTTCATCGTGTTGGACCGAAACGGCACCCGGGCATCCGCCCAACCGCTTTAACCGACCCAATAAGCCGCCGCATCGAATGTTTCGCAGCGGCGGCTTATTTTTTTCGCGTACGGAGTAGTGAAGAGGATAAGATGCAAATCAGCCATGAAATACATAAAAAGACGGGGAGAACCCCGTCTTTTTATGATGGATTACACGTTATTCTGTCTTTTTGTCGCCGACAGCATGCTTGCGATCAACCATTTTCTCGATCCACGGCGTCATCTCGTCCTTGATTTTGCCGATCAGCTGCTCCTTGGTTATGCCCTTGCTCTGAGCGATCTCCGCCAACGATTTGCCGGCTTTAAGCTGCGCCTTTAACTCGTCCTCGGAAATGCCGAGAATGCCGGCCAGCTTGTCCTTGGCAGGCAATATCATATGATGCTTGCCGCCGTGCATTCGAAACTTTCCTTCGCCATTCAGCTTATGGTTCACCATAAATTTCAGGTGTTCTCCCATTTTTTGTTTCAGCTTCTCCGCTTTTTCCGCGGTTAGCTTGCCGGAAGCAAGGGCCTCATCGATTTTTTTCGTCCGTTCGGCCTGAAGCTTGGCGATCAGGTCGGCTTCGCTGATCTTTTTCTCCGCTGCAAGCTGCGCCAGCGTCTTGTCCTTCAGCGACTGCTTCAGCGTCTCCTTGTCCATACCGAGAATGGCCGCGGCTTCCTCAAAGATCGGCATCGATTTACTATGTATGCCGCGTGCTTGACCGCCTTTGTTAGCCCATTTTTTATCTTCCGCCGGTTTGTCGGTACTGCCCTGCGATTGGACGGCCGCATCGGGAGTCTCCGCCCGAACGGATTGCTTTGTGCCATAGAGCGCTCCCCCGCAGAGTACCAAGGCAAGCGTCAGGGAGGAGACGATCATTTTTTTGGCGTAAGTCTGCTTCATAGCTACATACCCTCCTTAAGTAGGTTTCGGTTTTCACCAGCTATAGGATATGCAAACAAGGTTAACCTTAGTTTAAAGCAAGCTTAGGCGGAAATTAATTTTGAATGCCTAGGGATAAATGATATAAGGGCAGCAGTTGATCAAAGGTTTCGTTGGCGAGCGCTGTGAACTTCTCCCCGTCTTGCAAAACAGGGTCGTTCTTCATGATATTGCGCCCGATCAGCAGCTCTGCCTTTTTCACGTCGCGAAACCGTTCAAGCCCTTGCTTCCATTGGGCCTCGTCCAGATCGGACAGCTTCAGCGCATCTTTTTTCATGTGATCGAACGAAAGCAGCATATCCGCCGGCAAACGCCGTTTGATATCGGAGGCCTGCTTCAGAAACTTCCCGGCAATCTCCCCTTTGTTCGGAAGCTCGTATATGAATGCAAGCCAGATGAAAACCCGGTCGTCGAACAGGCCGATCTGAAAATGCGGATGCTGCTTATAGCCGCGTTTATTATTGGCTACAGCCATCCATGTGTCTACCGGCGGATTCACTTTCCTGCGGGCATGCTTTGCAATATGAAGGAACATCTCCAGTCCCGAACGGACGGAAAGAGATGGTAACAGATCATCGCCGAGCGCTTGAAATTTGGGCTGGATGCGGGTTTGAATAGCTTTCATTCTTTCTTCCAGCCCGTCAATCGTAAACGTATCGAAATCCTCCTGGTGAAACCCCTTGAACGTGGTCATGCCGTTTCCCTCCATGCTTCCTTTTTCTCCAAACAATATATCATAATCGAGGGCAGAAGGCCACGAAACGACAGCAGGAATCGACGGTTATCGCCATTTGTATGAAGCAATGGATGGTATAATGCAACGAGGATGTATTGTAAATATTTCAAAATACATGAAAGCATAGAAGTGGGCGAGGACTTATGGGGCTTTTTATTGTGATTGTTTTAGTCATTGGTTTTGCAGGTATGATTAGTAACCAATATTCCATGTTGAGAAGAATGGAACGGATGGAAGAGGTTCTACGCGAGATAAACGATAAGTTGAAAAAATAGAGTTTTCTTAACCTTTCCCCTCAGTTCAATAAATTGCTCCGTCATTCAAACACATTTGTGAGCAGAAATGATTTACAAGAAAGGGGAATTTGCAGTTTAATGAAGAAGAAGACCTTAGCATATGAACTTGGGAGGAAAAGATCATGAACATTGACTTGACAGGGAAAATCGCTTTGGTTACAGGTTCTAATGTGGGGATTGGCCGCGCTATTGCCATTGCATTAGCCGAAAGCGGTGCGAAGGTAGGTGTCAATTGCTTGCGCAGCGTGGACCAGGGAGAAGAAACGGTGGCAGCCATACGCGCCGCCGGAGGAGAAGCGGTGCTGGTTCAGGCGGATGTGACCGATCTGGCGCAAATCGACCGCTTAGTAAGCGAGGTCGAACGGGCGTTTGGAGGATCGATTGACATATTGGTGAATAACGCAGGCCACTTGGTGCAGCGCGTGGACAATGCCGGGATGACCGAAGAGATTTACGAGAAAATCATGAACGTAAATCTGAAAAGTACAGTATTCATGTGTAAACGGGTTCTTGCCGGCATGAAAGCGAAGGGAGCGGGACGGATCATCAACATGACATCCATTGCCGCGCATAACGGCGGCGGACCGGGGGCAAGCCTGTATGCGGCCAGCAAAGCAGCGATCATGGCCTATTCCAAAGGCTTGGCAAAAGAAGTGGCTTTCAGCGGAATTACGGTCAATAATGTATCTCCCGGGTTTATCGGAAATACGAGGTTTCATGATACCTTTACCACGGATGAAGCGCGTAAGGCTACAGTGGCCGGAATTCCGCTAAAGCGTGAAGGGACGCCTGAGGATGTCGCCGGCGCCGTACTGTATCTCGTTTCGGACTTGGCTTCCTATGTGACGGGAGAGACGATCGAAATCAACGGCGGGCTGCTTATGAGATGATGTAATGTGAGGCAGGTCCCTTTGCCGCCGAGCGCGGAATGAAGCGAAAGCGTATTCACATATGGCGCAAAAAAATAACGGAGCCGCGCAGCTCCGTTTTTCATTTTATTTTACTTGCCCTGCTTTACTTCATCCAATAAAGAGAGGTCGAGGAATTGGCTCAAGTCGAGCTCTTCTTTCTTAACATCCTTAATGTAGCCGGCATTGATGGAGACGGATGCCATTTCTTCAATCGCTTCCTTGCTCACATCTGTCGTCAGGTTCAGGTGGGAGAGCGCCGCCTTGATCAGGTTTACGTCCATCCCTTTGCCGCTGAGCTCCTTCAACCGGTTATTGATCAGCTCATACGATTTGTCGGGATTGTTCTTTATAAATTCAATCGCTTCAGCGTTGGCCTTGACCGCTTGCTTCGCCATTTCCCGGTTTTCTTTCAGGAATTTATCGCTCGCGACGAGAATGGTGAGCGGATAGTTCCCGTTGTTCGGTGGAATTTGGTCCCAAGGCACAATGACCTTGCCGATGCCTTCCTGTTCCATTTGCGTTCCCCACGGCTCAGGAATCAGCGTAGCTTCAATTTCCTTTTGGCGCATGGCGATGAGCGTGTCTGCCGGAGCCCGGGCGATAATTTGCACGCCGGATGTATCCGTCGTTACTTTCAAGCCGTTCTGCTCGAGCAAAAGACGCAGCGAAATTTCGTTCGTACTGCCCTTGGTCGGAATGGCCACAGTCTTGCCGACCAAATCCTTCACGCTGTTGATACCGGAATCTTTACCTGCTACAAGTACTGCGCCTCCGTTGTTGGAACCGGAGATGACGCGGAAATTTTTACTTTTGATATACTGGTTTGTTGCAGGACCCGGGCCTACGAAGCCGAGATCGATTTGATCCGTTGCCAATGCGGTGGAGAAGTCGGAACCGTTGTCGAAAGCCTGAACCTCGATTTTGACGTTATCTCCCCAGTACTTTTGGAACAACCCCTGCTCCAGGGCGATATAGCCCGGGGCATGCGTCACGTTCTTGAAAATGCCGAGACGAACCGTCTTGGCCGCGGCAGCGTCGTTTCCGGCATTATTCGGCGCTTCTGTTTTACCGCCGCATGCCGTTAGTGCCAGCACGCCGGACAGCGCTAATGCGAGTAGTGCGGATTTTTTTTTCATCTGTAAACCCTCTCCTTTTTGGTTGTGTGACCGGATCGATAAGATCCTTATTTTTTGGTGCTGATCAGGCCATAACGGACCAGCAGCTTATCCTCCAGACGCTTGAAGCAGAAATGGTCGGATATCGTACCCAGCACAGCGATGATAATGACGATGCAAAGCATCAGCGCCGTATCCGCCAGATTGCGTCCGTCCTGAAGCAGTTGGCCAAGCCCCACGCCTTTGGCGATCAATTCGCCGGCAACCAGCGCCCGCCAGGCAAACGCCCAGGCAACGCGCACACCAGTCATCATATGGGGGAAAGCGGCGGGGACCATCACCTGATAGAACATCCGCAGTCCATTCCCGGTGCCCATCGTTTGCGCTGCCTTAATATAAAGGGTCGGAATGTTCTTGATCCCGGTCCGGCTCGCCATGGCCATGGTCCAGGTCGCCCCGAGCGTGGTGATAAAGATTACGGCAAAATCGCTCATGCCAAACCAGATAATCGCAAACGGGAGCCAGGCGATGCTCGGAATCGTCTGCAGCGCAACGACCAGAAAGCCGATCGTATCGTCAATAAGACGATAGCGCGCGAACAAAAAGCCGAGCACCGTGCCGACCACGATCGCCAGAATAAAGGCCATCAGAAGTCTCTTCAAACTTTGATAGGTAGCCTCCAGCAGCTGTCCGTGAACCAGCCCGTCATAGAATGCCTGGAAGGTCTGAAGCACGGAAGGGAACTTCCAGCCCCAGTCGAAAATTCTATATCCCGCTTCCCATGCTATCAGCAGAAGAATCAGAAAGAGGCTTCTTCTTAATGCTGTACTCATCGCCCATCTCCTCCTTTACCACTTTTTCAAGTTCATCGGCCAACGCTTCCATAACGCTGGCTTCTACGTGGTGCAAGACGGAATCGGAGTAATCCCGGGGACGAGCCGCCCTCACGGCGAACTCTTTCTTAATCGTGCCCGGTCGGGTCGACATGACGAGCACACGGTCCGAGAGGACAACCGCTTCCCGGATATTATGCGTAATAAACAGAATGGTCTTGCGCGTGCGCATCCAGATTTCTTCTAATTCTTTATGCAAAATCAGTCGGGTCTGCTCGTCCAGCGCCGCGAAAGGCTCGTCCATCAATAAAATTTCAGGGTCCATAGCCAGCGCGCGGGCTATGGCCGCCCGCTGCTTCATACCTCCGGAGAGCTCATGGGGATAACGGTCGGCAAACTTGCTGAGGTGTACCGCTTTAATCTGCTCCATTGCCAAAGCTTCGCGTTCTTTTTTTCCTATGCCTTTTTGTTTTAAACCGAAGGCTACGTTATCGAGAACCGTCAGCCATGGAAACAGCGCATGTTCCTGAAACACAACGACGCGGTCGGGCCCCGGCGTACTGCACGGTTTTCCATTCACGGTAATCGTCCCTTGCTCGGCTTGCTCCAGTCCGGCAACGAGATTCAACAAGGTCGATTTGCCGCAGCCGGAAGGTCCGAGCAGCGAAACGAATTCGCCTTTGTTGATCGTGAGCGATACATTGTCTATGGCCGTAAAGGTGCCTCCCGTGCGCTGATGAAACGTTTTGCTGACGTTTTTGATTTCAATCAACGTGGTCACTCTCCTTGATATGCGAACAATCATACCAACTAATTTTATAGGAATTAAAAGTCTTGTCAACACCATTTTTTGCAGGATTTCGACAGAAATATGTCGTATTGTATATAAGTATGTCCATTATTTTCCTTATGAATAGAAAGGTTTGAATGACGATGAATCGGATTAAACGCGTTTTTTGGATGGCAGCTTTAATGGGGAGCACTTTTACCGCAGGGGTATATGCAGAGGATGTGCTGCAGAAGGTAGAGGCTTATTTGCGTCCGGATTTCCGGTTGGTGCTGGACGGCAAGCCTGTTCAATTGTCGGGCCCGCCGCTGATTTATGAAGACAAAAGCTATTTGCCTTTAGCTGAACTGGGACGCCTGATGGGGGCCAACGTCTTGTGGAGGGGCGAGACCAAAACGATTTATATTAACAGCCGGATCAACCCGGAGCAGAAGGTGGAGGAGCGGAATCCGAACTATGAATCCATCGAGCTCTATAATCCGTATTCCATCACACTGAAATATCTCGGGGCGGAATACCCGATGCTGATTACATACAACAACAGTTCGACCAACTATGCCCCGTATTACCGGGAGTCGGACGTCAAGCGAATGGGTATAGACACCAACGGTCTGAATAAGGCCAAGGAGCGCTTGACAGGCGCATTATTCATCAGTGAGAGCGAATTGAATAAAAGGCTGCGTGAGACCCCTGAACAGGTGTATTCCGCCGACTACGAATCGTATGTCATCAATGGGGAGCTTCATCCCGAGAAGCTGAAAATGCTGCGGAGCCATGTTAAAAACACCCTTGTCGCGAATTACGACAACATATATATGTATAGAAAGCCAATCATTATCGATAAAGTAACAGGCGAAGAGGATATGTACGATTATTACTATCTGGAAACGGTACGCGCGCAGGATGGCTACGTTTTCGAACGCTATTGGAAAGACCGGCTTAAGGTGAATAAAAACTCCGATTGGCTGAATACGAGCTATACAGTGAATATTTACTCGAAGACGGATCTGGAGGACGAAGCGATCAAGCGGGAGAATCCTTAAGTTTCCCGAGACTCCCGATGAAGCGTTACCGCTTGCCGTCTATACAACCCGGTATATAGCGTTGTACCGCAATAGGATAAATTCAACACGTTCTCGCTCAGGAAACAACTCCTGGGCGATGTTTTGTTTTACAAGCCTTCCGCTGTTTATCGGCCTCAGTTTCTCCTTCCTCTTGTTTCCCTGTGCCAGGCCATTCAAAAAATTAGGTTCGAATTTCGTAAAAAAAGACAATAATCCAAGTTGCTAAAACATATGATTCATAATAAGATAGAACTAAGAAACAGAAAAATCAGAAAATTCTATCAAAGATATTGCAGGTTGGATCCGCTACTCGTCGTTATCATAGACAATGTCTGACCCAGCAATGTTCAACGCAACCGATGAAACTTTGTTCTTGCTATTCTACCTGAGGAGGGATTGCCGTGAGTAAAAGTCATGAAGTGGAATATTGCAACCTTGAGTTACGATTTGATCGTCGGCTAATCCGTAACTTCATCAAAACACTTATACAAGAAGGTTATTCCTTGTATTGGAATGAAAGTGATCAGCAATTTATCGTTTCCATCCGGACCGGCCGCAAGCTGGTAAAATTAAAATTCCAAAGGATAGGAGAAAGGTACAAGATTGTTGGCAACTACTCCTTTAAGGATGAGAAGCTCGCGGAGCTCATGGAGAAAATGATCGGGGATACACGAGGTCATGCTGTCGTCAAACGCTTTAAAGACCGGCAAATCCTGATCGAAAACATCATGTTCGGCCAAATCATTCGGATGGTGGAAATCTCGGGGGTGGAGCATAAAGTGTTATTCCAAAAAGAACCTGTCGTAACGGTGGAGGAAATGATGCAGGCGTTCCGTTCCAGACGTCCGGATGAACGTATCCCGGTGTTGAGGCTGGAGCTTGATTACGAACTGGCCGTTCTGCACGAAGCGCTGCAGAACGGAGACCGCGAAACCGCCGATGCATGTAAAGAAAGGTTGAAGGAGCTAAGGCATGAAATGCTACTGCTTGAAATGTGAATACGAAATGTGAAACGGCCTGTGTATCCGCATGGGCCGTTTCGTATGTCAGCCTGAATGAAGAATGCAGCGGAAAGGAACGGTAAAAAGAGGTCTGCGTGACGAAAGAAAGATGAATAAAAAGAGCATTGTTAACGTGTGCAATTCTGTGTTATGATTACAGCAAAGAGGTGGTTGGATTATGAGCAGCGTTACGATCAAGGATATCGCCAAGCTGGCTGGCGTATCGCACACAACCGTTTCCCGGGCGCTGAACGACAGTCCGCTGATTAATCCGGAAACGAAGGAACGGATCAAAGCGATTGCCGGAAGCCTGCAGTACACGCCCAATTACAGCGCCCGCAGTTTGGTGCTGGATCGTTCCTACAACCTGGGGCTGTTTTTTTCGACTCTGCGTACGGGTACTTCCGCAGGATTTTTGTACGAGGCGATCAAAGGCGTGAATGACGTCATTAAAGATGAATATAATTTGATCGTTCGCGGGATCGACGACTACAAAAGCTTTCATCAGGTGAACCGGAAAAGCTTCGACGGCATTATCGTGATGAGCCAAAGCGCAAGCGACCAGCCGTTCATTGAATATGCCGCGGAGAAAGGCATTCCGCTTATCGTATTGAACCGTGAAATCGAGGACGTCCAGGTCATGAATGTTGTGCCGGACGATCAAAGCGGAGCCTTTCGGATGACGGAGTATTTAATTCAACAGGGGCACCGCAGAATTGCCATTATTGAAGGCAAGGAAGGCTTCAAATCGACTCAATCCCGCCGCGACGGTTATCTTGAAGCGCTAAGGAAATATCATGTTGCGTTTTCAGAAGCCATGTCGGCGCAGGGAAATTATGATCTGGAAAGCGGCTATGCCGCGATGAACCGGCTGCTGGATCTGCCGGAGCGTCCCACAGCCGTATTTTGCTGCAATGACGATATGGCTCTCGGGGCCGTGAAAGCCATAACCGAACGCGGGCTCAAGGTGCCGGACGACCTTTCGGTCGTCGGTTTCGACGATCAACTGTTCTCCGCTTTCATGACGCCGGCTTTGACGACGATCAGAAGACCGATCGAAGAGATGAGCCGGGCGGGGGCGGCAAAATTGCTTGCGTTTATTGAAAGCAAGCAATTGGAGCATGAGACCGTCTACTTTCACACGGAGCTCGTCATCCGGGACTCTGTCAAAACCATCGCAGGAGGCTGACAAGAGCAATGAGCATATTAAGAGAACTGCTTCAAGATATCCCGATTCCGCAAGTAGTCAAGATCCGGCAAAAATTCAATGGAGACAAGCTGGAGAATCCGGTCGAAGAGTTGGTTAAAGAGCTTGGGAAGCCCGGGGCGATCGACCGAATCAAGCCGGGGCAGCAGGTCGCCGTCGCTGTGGGCAGCCGGGGCGTGGCTAATATCGCCGCGTTGACCAAAACGACGATAGATGCGATTAAACAGGCGGGAGCGCACCCGTTTATCGTTCCGTGCATGGGAAGCCACGGAGGAGCAACGGCTGAGGGGCAGAGGGAGGTGCTCCATCACCTTGGCATAACCGAGGAAGCGATGGGCGCGCCGATCCGTTCCTCCATGGAAGTGGTGAAGATCGATCAGCTTCCCAACGGTCTGCCGGTGTATGTGGACAAGTATGCTTCGGAAGCGGACGCGATTATCGTTATTAACCGTGTGAAACCGCACACCGCCTTCCGCGGGCCGATCGAAAGCGGAATTATGAAAATGATTTCCATCGGCCTCGGCAAACAGAAGGGGGCGGAAGCGTGCCATCAGCTCGGATTTAAATATATGGCGGAGAATGTGCCTGCCATGGCGCGCATTATGCTGGACAAACTGCCGATCGTATTCGGAATTGCGCTGGTTGAGAACGCCTATGACCAAACGTGTATCGTCGAGGTTCTGCCCGCGGAGCAAATCGAGGAGCGCGAGATCGAACTATTGAAGATCGCCAAAGCACGGCTGCCTAAAATTTTATTCGATCAAATCGATGTGCTGGTCATTGATTATATCGGAAAAAATATTAGCGGAGACGGCATGGACCCGAACGTGACCGGCCGCTATCCTACGCCTTATGCGCATGGCGGACCGGACGTATCCAAGATGGTTGTCCTCGATACGACGCCGGAGACCAAAGGCAATGCAAACGGGGTGGGAACGGCCGATTTTACAACCCAGCGCCTGGTGGATAAAATGGATCTGGCTGCCACGTATGCCAATGGCCTGACGTCTACCGTTTGTGCGCCGACCAAAATTGCGACGACGCTCGAAAACGATTTTTACGCCATCAAAGCCGCAATAAAAACATGCAACATTCTGGATTATACCAAATGCCGCTTGGTACGGATTCAAGACACGCTGCACCTCGGTGAAATCGAGATTTCCGTGAATTTGCTGGAAGAAGCAAGGCTTCATCCGGACATTGAGATTTTAACCGAACCATACGACTTGCCATTCAACAAGGAAGGGAACTTGATTTAAATGATTGGTTCGTCAGTACAAAAGCCTTATATCATTTCAGCGGATATCGGCACCACGAGCACCAAAACGCTTGTGATCGACCGGAGCGGCAGAGTGCTTGCTTCTCATTCCGTGGAATATCCTTTGTTTACGCCTGCGCCTGATATGGCCGAGCAGGATCCGGATGAAATCTTCCAAGCGGTGCTGACCGCTGTTCGTACGGTGGTACGCAAAGCCGCCGTTCTGCCGGGGCAGGTGCTGTGTGTATCGTTCAGCTCGGCGATGCACAGTCTGATGGCGGTGGATAAGGAACTGCGGCCGCTGACACGCTGCATCACTTGGGCGGATAACCGCAGTGCAGCTTACGTGAAGGTGCTGAAAGAAGAGTTAAATGGACTTGATATTTACCGGAATACGGGAACGCCGATTCATCCGATGTCCCCGCTGCTTAAGCTGATGTGGTTCCGCGACCATCGGCCCGACCTGTTCGATCAGGCCTACAAATTTATCGGAATTAAAGAATATGTATTTGCCAGGCTGTTCGGTAAGCTGGTCATCGATTATTCCATAGCCAGCGCTACGGGGTTGTTCAATCTGCGCAGGCTGGAATGGGACGAAGGAGCGCTCGCGGCCTGCGGCGTTCGACGCGAACAGCTGTCTGACCCGGTACCCACGACCTGCATCCTGCAGGGCATGAACGCGAATGCTGCCGCTTCGATGGGGCTCGCGGAAGATACTCCATTTGTAGTGGGGGCTTCCGACGGCGTTCTGGCGAACCTCGGCGTAGGAGCCCTGGACCAGGGAGTGTATGCCGTGACTATAGGGACAAGCGGCGCTGTGAGAGGCGTCGTGCGCGAGCCGGTGACAGATCCGCAAGGCCGGTTGTTCTGCTATGCCTTAAAGGAGGATTTCTGGGTCGTCGGAGGGGCGATCAACAACGGTGGCATCATGTTCCGCTGGGTGCGAGACCAGTTAGCCACGGCGGAAGCGGAAGAAGGCCGGCGCCGCGGAATGGATCCGTATGATTACTTAACGGCGCTGGCGCGCGAAGTATCTGCGGGCTCGGACGGATTGATCTTTCTTCCGCTGCTGTCCGGAGAACGCGCGCCTTATTGGAACGCGAATGCTCGCGGCGTCTTTTTCGGATTATCCTTGTATCATCAGAAGAAACACATGATTCGCGCCGTGCTCGAAGGCGTCATGTACCGGATCCATTCGGTCGTGAAGGCTCTTGAGGAGCTGGGCGGTCCGACCAGGGAAGTGCGCGCCTCGGGAGGGTTTGCAAGATCGCCTTTCTGGCTGCAGATGATGGCCGATGTGCTTGGCACGGACGTCGCCGTACCGAATACCATTGAGAGTTCCGGTCTCGGGGCGGCCCAGTTAGGCATGCTGGCGCTTGGAGAGATCGCAGACTTCTCCAGCGTGCATGATTGGATGCATGTGGAACAGTCGCTTCAGGCCAGTGAGCGGAACCACGAAATATATCGACAGTTGACAAAAATTTATAATCGTGTGTACCATCAGTTGAAGGACGAGTTTGATGCCATCGCCGCTTTCCAATTGACGCACACGCAATCCTAAGGGGGCTTTTCGACCATGAGCATGAATTTATTCGATCTTACGGGAAAAACAGCCGTCATCATCGGCGGCAACAGTACTTTGGGCGGCGCCATGGCAGTCGGCTTGGGCGGACACGGCGCGGATGTGGCGATTGTAGGACGCAACATGGAGAAATCCGAAGAGGTGGCCAAGCGTGTGGAGGAGGCGGGAGGTAAAGCGCGATGCTTCTCTGCCGACGCGACCAACGCAGACGATCTGAGGCGGGTATTGTCGGAGGTTCTGGCTTGGACGGGCCGCTGCGACGTGCTGATGAACTGTCCCGGAATGAACAGCCCGACGCCGTTCTTTGAGCTGCAGATGGACGAATGGGATGCGATCATGGATGTAAATCTGAAAAGCGTGGTGTTGGCTTGTCAAATTTTTGGGAAGCATATGGTTGATAAAGGCGAGGGAGGCAGCATCATCAATATTTCCTCCGTTTCCTCCGAGCCTCCGCTCTCCCGCGTATTCACTTATTCCGCTTCCAAAGCGGCGGTCAACAACGTGACGCAGTTTTTGGCGCGCGAATTTGCGCCGGCGCGAGTGCGCGTGAACGCTATTATTCCAGGCTTCTTCCCGGCTGAGCAGAACCGTAAGATCCTGTCGCCCGACCGGGTTGATGCGATCATGAGGCACACGCCGATGAACCGGTTCGGCGAAGCGGAGGAGCTTCAGGGGGCTGCCGTGTATTTGGCCTCGGAGAAGGCGTCCGGCTTTGTTACGGGAGCCCTTCTTCGGGTGGACGGGGGCTTCGGGGCGATGACGATCTAGAGAGAGCTGCTTTTCTTTTTGAAATCGTCAGCAATTCAATAAGGATAAGGAAGGAAGAGAGAGACTTATGTCGAAACAACAGGTTGGCGTAATCGGACTTGCTGTCATGGGCAAGAATTTGGCTTTGAATATCGAAAGCAGAGGATTCAGCGTTTCCGTATACAACCGTTCCCGCGAAAAAACCGATGCGCTGTTGTCCGAATCGCCGGGCAAGCGATTGGTCGGTACATACAGCATTGAGGAATTCGTCGCTTCGCTTGAGAAACCGCGTAAAATCTTGATCATGGTCCAAGCCGGAAAGGCGACCGACGATACGATTAATCAGTTGATTCCCCATCTTGAGCAGGGGGATATTATCATCGACGGCGGCAACGCGTTCTTCCCGGACACGCAGCGCCGTAATAAAGAATTGCAGGCGCACGGCCTCCGTTTTATCGGTACCGGCGTATCGGGTGGCGAAGAAGGCGCTTTGAAAGGACCGGCGATTATGCCAGGAGGACAGAAGGATGCCTACGAGTTGGTGGCTCCGATTCTGACAGCCATTTCCGCTAAAGTAAACGGCGACCCTTGCTGCACATACATTGGTCCGGACGGCGCTGGCCACTACGTCAAAATGGTGCATAACGGAATTGAGTATGGAGATATGCAGTTGATTTGCGAAGCTTATCAGCTGCTGAAGGACGTCCTGGGCGTTAATACTCGGGAGCTTCATGAAATATTCGCCGACTGGAACAAAGGCGAATTGGACAGCTATCTGATTGAGATTACGGCGGATATTTTCACCAAATATGATCAGGAAACGGGCAAACCGATGGTTGATGTCATTCTCGACTCGGCCGGCCAAAAGGGAACAGGCAAATGGACCAGCCAAAGCGCACTTGATCTCGGCGTGCCGCTTTCCATCATCACCGAGTCGGTATTTTCCCGCTTCCTTTCCGCCATGAAAGAAGAACGGGTGGCCGCAAGCAAGGTGCTTAACGGTCCGAAGCTGGCAGTATTCGAAGGCGACCGCAAGGAATTTATCGAAGCCGTGCGCAAAGCGCTGTATGCGAGCAAAATTTGCTCCTACGCACAGGGCTTCGCTCAAATGAGAGCCGCAAGCGAAGAATACGGATGGGATCTGCAATACGGCAACATCGCCATGATTTTCCGCGGCGGCTGCATTATCCGCGCCCGATTCCTGCAAAACATCAAGGATGCGTATGACCGCAATCCGGAACTTAAAAACCTTCTGCTTGACGAGTACTTCAAGGGGATCGTGGAAAACTATCAGGAAGCATGGAGAACCGTGGTGGCGACCGCCATTAGCCGCGGCATTCCGGTGCCAGCCTTCGCTTCCGCGCTGGCCTATTACGACAGCTATCGGACGGAGCGTCTGCCTGCTAATCTGCTGCAAGCGCAGCGGGACTATTTTGGAGCTCATACGTTCAAGCGCGTGGACAAAGAAGGAACCTTCCATTACCAATGGATGGAAAACTAAGCCTTCTCATCATTTAGAGCGGCCTGCCTGAGCGAACGGGTTCTGGCCGGATGCAATCCGTAAGAGGCCTCGGCCAGCCAAAGCTTCAGCCGGTCGGCATCCTGATCGAATCCGTTGCGCCGTTGAATCAGCATCAGGGCGATTTCAGCAAAATAGCGAAAGTTTTGAAGCAGTCGTGGCTGGGAAAGATCTTTTAAATTCGGATCTTCCTCGGCCACCTTTTTTTTAATGAATTCGAGCATCCAGACAATGTCTTCCTTGCAAAGGGGCGTGGAAGAATCTAAGATTTGCTGGAGCTTCAGATCTGTTGCCAAGGGTGCGGGAACCTTCGGGTTCGAGAGGGCATCGGGTACCATAATAAAGGATCTCCTTTCGCAGCTATACAGCATTATCAGCTTGACTGTTTAAGCTGGGATTTATTCACATCCATCATATGTGTTCACTAAACTTTCTATTCACGTTGGGACAAGCTGTGATATGATAGGGTAAGTTTAAAGACTTTAGCCAGAGGTGCAGCATGGAAATGAACCGCAATATTGTACTGGTCGGTTTGATGGGATCGGGCAAATCGACAGTAGGACAAGCGCTGTCCGCCAAGTTGGGCTGGACCTATGTCGACACGGATTCAGAGATCGTAAGAAGCCAAGGCATGAGCATCAGCGACATGTTTGCCAAGTTGGGAGAAGAGGCGTTTCGGAAGGCGGAAAGCGAAATCATAGGGAATGTGCTGAAGCGAAGCGAGCAGGTTGTCTCTACGGGCGGCGGAGCGGTACTGCTTGAACTGAACCGCCTTGCCATGAAAGAGAACGGGTTTGTCGTTGCTCTCTTTGCCTCGGTAGAGACTATTATCGAGCGCGTTAAAGGGGATCAAAGCCGCCCGCTTCTTCAAGGTCATCTGGAGGAACGGGTAAAACACATTGCGAAAAGCAGGGAACATGCTTACGACTTTGCGGATTTGAAGGTGGATACGGATGGCTTACCGGTAGACCGCATCGTCGAGATCATATGCAGCAGAATAGGAAACGCTTAGAGCGTTTCCCATTCCAGCATCCCGCCGGTCATGTTTTTGAGTCCTTTGAAGCCTTGCGCTTCCAGGTATTCATAGGCTCTGCCGCTTCGGTTGCCGCTGCGGCAGACGAGAATCGTTTCTCCATCCTGCGGAATTTCCGCAAGCCGTTCGGGAATTTGCATGAGGGGAATCGACTTCGCGCCCGGAATCATCCCGAGAGCGATTTCTTCCGGTTCGCGGACATCAAGAATAAAAAGCTTCTCGCCGCTCTCGATTCGCTGTTTGACTTCTGCTGGAGTGATCGTCTGCATGGAATAGTCCTCCTTATGGGGATAGCCTTATGGCGAATGAATTCATCATAACGATTTCATCATAATGAAAAAATAGAAGCTGTGTCAAACCTATTCATGCCGCACACCAGGAGGGATATAGAGATGACAGCAGTATACATAGGTCTGGCGGGTGTGGCCGGAGCCTTGGCCCGCTACGGGATGTCTCTTGCTTTAAACCATGGGAACTCACATTTCCCTTGGGGGACCCTGCTGTGCAATCTTGCCGGTTGTTTGCTGCTGGGCCGATTCGCTTATTCTGTGAGACTGGGCCGGTATCCCCGGATCAGAGCTGCCGTGACGACGGGATTTATCGGATCGTTCACGACGTTTTCCGCCCTAAGCTGGGAGTTTTTTGAATTGCTTGGGCACGGACAGTATGCAAGCACCGCGGTTTACTTTTTGATCAGCTTATGGGGCGGGCTGTTGTGCGTTCATCTTGGCCGACGTTCCCATGTCCTGTTTGCGAAAAGGGGTTCTGCCGAGTGATGTCGAATACATTGCTGTATATGGTTTTGGTGGCCGCTGGAGGCTTCGGGGGAGCGATCAGCCGATATTGGATGAGCGGGAGGATCGCCAAGCGGTTTCCCGGCCCGATTCCTTACGGTACGCTTTCAGTTAATGTCCTGGGAGCCTTTTTGCTCGGCTGGCTATGGGGCCATGGGGCGGATACCCGGATGATGGCTCTGCTCGGAAGCGGATTTCTCGGGGCTTTCACCACATTTTCCACTTTCAAGCTGGAGTCTTGGGACCTGATGGCGCAAGGCCGCAAGCGTTCCGCCTGGATATATATGGGACTCACTTATACGGCGGGGATAGCCTTTGTTTATTTAGGATACATCATATAAGGAGAGATACTTACGATGAGAGCAATTGTTAAACCAACGCCGCGCCTGGAAGGAACGATCAATGCGCTGTCTTCCAAAAATTACACGACTCGCTATTTGCTGATCGGCGCACTGGCGGATGGAACGAGCACCGTGTACTACCCGGCTCACAGCGAGGACAGCGATGCGATGCGCCGATGCATCCGTGATCTGGGAGCGGTGATTGAAGAGGACGATGAGAAAATGACGATTCGCGGCTTCGGCCGCAATCCTAAACATGTGAAAGAGCTGAACGTTGGCAATGCGGGGGCTGTGCTGCGATTTTTGATGTCCGTGGCCGCTTTTTGCCCCGAAGTGACCTTTGTGAATACCTATCCGGACTCACTCGGAAAAAGACCTCATGACGACTTGATCGACGCTCTGCAGCAAATGGGTGTCCAGGTGGAGCATCGGGACGGCAAGCTTCCGATTACGATCCGCGGCGGGCAGCCGCGCGGCGGCAAGATCACGGTTTCCGGCAACGTCAGCTCGCAATTTTTAAGCTCGCTTTTGTTCATGACGCCGCTTTTGGAGGAAGACAGTGAAATTACGGTGCTTCATGACTTGAAATCCAAGGTCATTGTAGGGCAGACACTCGAAGTGATTGCGCAAGCGGGCATCCGGATCGAAGCTTCCGACGATCTGATGCATTACAAAATTCCCGGAAGACAGCAATATCTGCCGCAAAAGTATGTAGTACAAGGCGATTATCCGGGATCGGCTGCGATACTGGCTGCAGCCAGTGTTACAAATTCGGATGTCTCGGTACTTCGCCTTTCCAAGGACAGCAAGCAGGGAGAGCGAGCCGTGGTGGACGTGCTGCGGGCGATGGGCGTGAACTTGACTCACGAGAACGATGTCGTTCGCGTACGCGGCAGCCAAAAGCTGAAGGCCGGTGAGTTTGACGGCGATCATTTTACCGATGCCGTTCTGGCCATGGTGGCGGCATCCCTGTTTGCGGAAGGCACTTCCCGTTTTTACAATGTCGAGAATCTTCGCTATAAGGAATGCGACCGTATTACCGACTTCGTAACCGAGCTGCGCAAGGCGGGCGCGGATGTGGAAGAAAGACAAAGCGAAATCATTGTCCACGGTCGTCCGCAAGGCATTGCCGGCGGCGTGGAAATCAACGCGCATTACGATCACCGCGTCATTATGGCGCTGACGGTTGCAGGATTGCGTTCGGATAAGGGTCTTGTCATTAACGATGCGCATCATGTAGCCAAGTCGTACCCGCAATATTTTGAACATCTCCTCTCTCTGGGTGCGAACATCGAGCTCGTACAGGAATAAAAAAGCCAGGATGAATAATCCGTTTGCGGCCAGGCGGTGTTTAAATGATGACCATCTTGTGGAAAGGTATTCAAGTTACGTTAGGTCTCTTTCTGATTGCGGGACTGCTGTTCGCCAGCGGCGTTTTTGCCGTCCTGTTATACGGCAAAATCACCGGACAGGCA
The DNA here is from genome assembly GCF_900099895.1 of Paenibacillus naphthalenovorans. GTDB lineage: Bacteria > Bacillota > Bacilli > Paenibacillales > NBRC-103111 > Paenibacillus_G > Paenibacillus_G naphthalenovorans. Next base: position 98,507 of record NZ_FNDY01000010.1, on the reverse strand, counting down.
TGGTTGAATGAACCCGTTTTAAGCGGACCCGTTGTCCATGCGGACCAATCGGCGCAGGGAACTCCGACCCCTAACGGGAATAACGCCGATGCTGCAGTAGAGAAGCCGGCAGAACCCAGACCCAAAAGCGTCGTGCTGGACGCGCCCGTTGTCCGCCAGCTTCCGGAGCTCCCTTCCGGCTGCGAGGTCACAAGCCTGACGATGCTGCTTCAGTATTACGGCGTGAACAAATCGAAGATGGAGCTTGCCAAAGAGATGAAGCGGGATGCAACTCCGATCCGTTACAACAAGGACGGCTCTATCGCTTATTGGGGCAACCCGAACCTGGGTTTTGTCGGAGAGGTGACGGGCGCGGGCAAAGGCTTCAGCATTTATCATACGGCATTGTTCGACCTGCTGAAGGCGTATGTGCCCACGGCTGTCGATATGACGCGGGAGCCGTTCTCTAAGCTTGAAGATCAATTGATTCAAGGCATTCCCTCTGTGGTGTGGACGACCATCGATTATAAAGTGCCGAGCAAATGGGTCGTATGGGATACGCCGATCGGACCGTTTCAATCCACCTTCATGGTGCATGCCGTATTGCTTGTGGGCTTTGACGAGGAGTATGTGTATGTGAATGATCCCCTGTCGGGAAAAGGCAAGCACAAGATTGAAAAAACACAATTTTTGGCAACCTGGGAAGCGATGGGGAGCCAGGCGCTCAGCTATACAAAATAATATGTGATAAGGAGTGAGCAGGATGCCGTTTCAAAATCCGTCTCGCGAGGCCATTAAAGAAATATTGGTGAATGCAAAGAATATTGCTGTGGTTGGCTTGTCCGACAAGCCCGACAGGGAGTCTTATATGGTGTCGGAGGCCATGCAAAAGAAGGGCTACCGCATCATTCCGGTCAATCCGATGGTCAACGGTACGATTCTGGGTGAAGCTTGCTACAAATCGCTGGCGGATATCCCGGAACCGGTCGATATCGTCAACGTCTTCCGGAGAAGCGAACAAACGGTTCCGGTGGCTGAGGAAGCGGTACGTATCGGAGCTAAGGTGTTGTGGCTGCAGTTGGGCATTTACAATGAAGAAGCGGCGGATATTGCCAAAGCCGGGGGGCTTGAAGTGATTATGGACCGCTGCATCAAGGTAGAGGATTCCATTTTGCTGCCTGGAGGGAAGTAAGTTGTTTCGGGAAAACCTGCAAAATCGTTTAGCTGTTTATTTGGTTATGGGGCTTGACGCTTATGAGGGAAGAACCGCCCTTGAAACGGCGAAGGCTGCTTTGGAAGGCGGCATTACGATGCTGCAGCTCAGAGAGAAGAAAGCGCCGTTATCCCGGGTTCTGAAGGAGGCCCGGCCGATCCGGGAATTATGCCGGGAGTTCGGCGTTCCCTTTATTGTTAATGATAGGGTAGACGTTGCCTTACTGCTTGAAGCCGACGGCGTTCATGTAGGCCAGGACGATCTTCCCGGCTCGGAGGCGCGCAGGCTGATGGGCAAGGACGCCATCGTCGGGATCTCCGCAGGGACGATGGAAGAAGTGGAATGGGCAGTGCAGAACGGGGCGGATTATCTGGGTGTCGGGGCCATCTACTCCACACTGACCAAAGGCGATGCAGGCGAGCCGATCGGCACCCGGCTTCTCGGCCAAATCAAGCAGCGCTGGAGCCGCATTCCCATGGTTGGCATAGGGGGAATCGGACACGGACAAGCCGCCCCCGTTGTAGCGGCCGGTGCGGACGGCGTAGCCGTCGTATCCGCCATTGTTCATAGCCGGGATCCGCGTCTTGCCGCCGAACGGCTGAAGCTGGAAGTGCTTGGCGCACGCTGACGATTGAAAAAAAGATCCGGCAAGGTTATAAAAAAAATCCTCCTTGAAGAAAATAAGAAAGGCTTTCGGAATAGAACGGACGAATGTGCGCCGGAACCGGAAGACTTCTTAATCTCATTCAAGGAGGATTTTCATGTATAATCAACAGGGCTTCCAAAACAATGTTCAAAATCAGGCAGGAGCTCATTACGGTTCCCAGTACCGCGGGTATGAAACCAAATACCAACCGGTGGGCTATGTTCAATCCCAGTATAACCAATCCTTGAACCAAGGAACGAACAATCAGTGGAATTCGTCTTTCGGTTCTAATCAAAACGCCGGATCTTACCACACCGCCAACTACCGCGGGAATCAAGCGGGTCATGATGCTTACCTGCGTTCGGATTCCAGCCAGCCGTCCCAAAGCCAATACAGCGGGTTTGCCAGTCAATCGAGCCAATTCGGCAGCCAGTACAACGCGGGAATAAGCCAACAATTCGGCGTTTCCAACCAACAACAATACGGACAATACCAGAACCCGCAGTCTTATCATACGGCGAACTACCGCGGGAATCAAGCGGGTCATGATGCTTACCTGCGTTCGGATTCCAGCCAGCCGTCCCAAAGCCAATACAGCGGGTTTGCCGGTCAATCGAGCCAATTCGGCAGCCAGTACAACGCGGGAATAAGCCAACAATTCGGCGTTTCCAACCAACAACAACAATACGGACAATATCAAAACCCGCAGTCTTATCACACGGCGAACTACCGTGGAGACCAACAAGGCCATGACGCCTATTTGCGCTCGGACTCCACACAGCCGTCTCAAAGTCAATTCGGGGTGAATGTCAGCAGCATCAACAGATATCAAGTCTGATTTATCGGGATTGGTTAAAAGGGACGGATATTCATTTCCGTCTCTTTTTTTCTTGCGGAGGCTTCATTTCATTGTTTGACAAAAAAGTGTCCAAGCCTTACGATCTTAATATGAAAGGGGGAGCGGCTTGCTTTGAATTGGATGGGAAACCTGCAGCAGCTTGGCCGATCTTTGATGCTGCCCACGATAACGCTTCCCGTTGCAGCCATTTTGCTGCGTCTCGGTTCGCTGCCTTGGGAACAAATGCAATTGCCCCAAATCGGGGAAATTTTAACGATGGCCGGGACGACGATCTTTACTTATTTGCCGCTGATTTTTGCCGTGGGCGTTGCGCTCGGCCTGACGGAGAGCGCGGGCATAGCGGGAATGTCGGCCTTAATTGGGCATTATATGTTCAGTGAATCGCTGAAGCATTTTTTGGGCGAATCGTTCCAGCTTGGAGTTCCGGGCGGGATTCTGATCGGTTTGCTGGCGGCGGTAATTTATCATCGGGTGAAGCATATTCAGCTTCCCGAATATATACAATTTTTCGGTGGCCCGCGGATGGTGCCGCTGCTTATGGGTCTGGCCATTTTTATTCTGATCGTGGTCATGATTCATATAGGTCCTGCTTTGGAATCGGGCATGCAAGCGCTGACGAATGTCATCTTGGGTCTGGGCGGATTCGGGACCTTCTTGTATGGAATCATTCACAGGCTGTTGGTGCCTTCAGGTCTTCATCACGTGTTTAATAATTTTTTCTGGTTCCAGCTAGGGGCTTACGACGCTAACGGTCAGCCGGTGTTCGGAGACCTGCCCCGTTTTTTTGCCGGCGATCCCGAAGCAGGGTTCTATATGGCCGGGTTATATCCGATCATGATGTTTGCGCTCCCGGCCATTGCGCTGGCCATTATCCATGAAGCGCGCGAAGACTTGAAGCCGAAAGTTCGCGCCACATTTTTAACCGCGGCGTTTGCCTGTTTTTTAACCGGTGTGACGGAGCCGATCGAGTTCGCCTTTTTATTCGTGGCGCCGTATCTTTTTATTGTGCATGCCATTCTCTCCGGTTTTGCGATGTGGATTGCATTTGCTCTGGACATCCACCACGGGTTCTCCTACGCGGCAGGCGCGATCGACTTTTTAATCAACCTGCACCTGGCGAAAAACGGCTGGCTCCTCATCCCGATCGGTCTGGCATACGGAATGGTCTATTACGTCTTGTTTCGTTGGGCGATACGCCGATTCCGCATCCCTACACCCGGCCGCGAGGAAGGCTCGCAGCTGGAAGAGTGGGCAGGGGATATTCCTTATCGTTCCCCGCTGATTCTGCAGGCCCTGGGGGGAAAGAACAACATCAAGAACATTGAAGCCTGCATTACCCGCCTTCGTCTGACTCTCGTCAACGATCGTCTGATGGACACCGCGGCGCTTAAGCATCTGGGCGCAGCCGGAGTCATCCGGTTGGGCGGGGGGAACGTGCAGGTGGTTTTCGGCACCTATTCCGAGCTGATCCGTGAGGAAATCAATAAGGCGCTGCGCAGGGACATTAAGCAAGTCCTGTTCAACTCGCCCATGCAGGGCCGCATGATTCCGCTGGAAGAAGTGCCGGACAAAATTTTTGCCGGGAAGATCGTCGGCAACGGGGTAGCTTTTCTCCCTGAAAAGGGGGAACTCGTAGCTCCTGTGGGCGGTAAGATCATCCATGTATATCCGTCGCTTCATGCGATTGGTATCGAAACGGAACATGGTCTTCAGGTACTGCTGCATATCGGTATCGACACGTCTCATCTTCAGGGGAAATATTTCACCTGCTTCGTTAAAGAAGGAGACCAGGTGGAGCCTGGTCAGCTGCTGGTTCGGTTCAATTTGAACAGGGTGAAAAAGAACAGTAAATCGCTGGCGACGCCAATGCTGATCACCAACGTCGATAAGGTCAAGTCATGGAGCTTTGCGCCTTATAAAACGGTGAAAAAAGGCCAGGCGTCCGTTATGTCGGTCGTACTCAAGGATGCCGTCACAGAGGGAGGGAACGCTTTTGATTGAGGGAATCGGAGCATCATCCGGTATTGCCATGGGCAAAGCTTTTGTCATCCCGACATGGGAATGGGACTTTCCCGATAAGCTGATCGACGTTGCGGATTTGGCTTATGAATTCGAACGGTTATATGACGGGATCCATCATTCCAAGGTGGAGATCGAGCAGATCAAGCAAGAGTTCGTCAGTGTACTGGGCGAAGAGCAGACGCAAATTTTCGACGCTCACCTGGCGATCCTTGAAGACCCGATCTTTATGAGCGAAGTGCAAGGGATCATGCAGCGCCAGTATAAGGCTGCGGAGGTAGCGGTCAAGGAAGCGATTGATAAATTTGTCAACATGTTCGATCTGTTGGACGATCATTACATGAAGGAGCGGGCGCTGGATATTAAGGATGTCGGCAACCGACTGCTCAAGCATTTGCTCGGAGCGCTCGAAGAGACGCTCCCTCCTAAGGATCAGCCGTATATTCTGGTAGCTAAAGAATTAATTCCTTCCCAAATGGTTCATCTTGACGTCAATCAAACGATGGGGATTGTTACGATGATGGGGGGCAAAACCTCGCACGTGGCCATCATGGCCCGCGCCATGAGCGTGCCTTATGTGCTTGGGCTTGAGGGAAAGCTGCAAACGCCGATTCAAAACGGAGATTACCTTATCATCGACGGAGATGAAGGGATCGTTTACGTCAATCCGGAGGAAGAAATTATTCGGCAGTACGAAGCGCGAAGGGAATCTTGGAAGGCGATCCAGGAACAGCTGCAAAAATTGGCGCACCTGCCTTCCCAAACCGAAGACGGCTGGCAGATGAATCTTGCAGCCAACATCAGCTCGGTGAAGGAGCTGGATTTAGTGATCCGCAACGGGGCATCCGGCGTGGGTCTGTTCCGGACGGAATTTTTGTACATGGACCGGAGCACCTTCCCGCAAGAAGAGGAGCAGTTTGTTGTTTACCGTGAGGTCGCCGAGCGGCTTCAAGGGAAGCCGGTCGTGATCCGCACGCTCGACATCGGCGGCGACAAGCATTTGGATTATTTGGCATTGCCCGAAGAGGAGAATCCTTCGCTTGGATACCGCGCGATACGAGTGATGCTGGACCGGACCGATTTGTTCAAGACGCAGCTGCGTGCCATCCTCCGGGCCAGTCATTACGGCAGCGTCAAAATCATGTATCCGATGATCAGCAGCCTAGAAGAACTGCATCGGGCAAATGAATTGCTGGAAGAAGCCAAGCAGGAGTTGAGGGAAGCTAAAGTGCCCTTCAGCGAGGAGGTTGAGGTAGGCATTATGATTGAGCTGCCGGCATCGGTCATGATCTCCGACCTGCTGGCCCAAGAGGTTGATTTCTTCAGCATCGGTACGAACGATTTGGTACAGTACGTACTGGCTGTAGACCGGATGAATGAACAGGTGGCTCATCTGTACGATCCTTATCATCCTGCGGTGCTGCGTATGCTGAAGATGATCGTAGATAACGCCAAGCGGTTCAAAACGCATGTCAGCGTATGCGGCGAGCTCGCAGGGGATATACGCGCCCTGCCGATCTGGCTGTCGCTTGGAATTAAGGAATTAAGCATGTCGGTCCAAGCCATATTGAAGGTGAAAAACAGCTTGCTGCAAAGCAAATACAGCGATACCGAGGGCATATGGGACGAGTTGTCCAAATGTACGTCCAGCTCCGCTGTCATCAAGGTGCTCGGCCGCTATCTGGAGACTGATTTGGCGGAGGAAACCAAACCTCATTGGCCGGCAAGCGGCTGCTGTTAACCCGCTCGCCGTTGCAAGAGACGATCCATAAATTTGTGGGAGGAAAACGAAGATGGAATTAAAAGGCCGCAAAGTGCTTGCTTTTGTAGACGAGGATTTTGAAGATTTGGAGATGTGGTATCCGGTGCTGCGGCTGAAGGAGGCCGGAGCGGAGGTGCACCTCGCCGGTCCCAAAGCCAATACGGTATATCACGGCAAATACGGGGTTCCGCTGACAACCGACCATGCTCTGGATGAAGTTCGTTCCGAGGACTATATTGGCTTGTATATCCCCGGCGGCTGGGCCCCTGACAAATTGCGCCGTTATGCATCCGTGCTTCGGCTCACCAAGGAATTTCATGCTGCCGAGAAGCCGATTGCCCATATTTGTCACGCCGGCTGGGTGTTGGCATCCGCCAAAATTTGTAAGGGCTATACCATGACCTCGACCCCGGGGATTAAGGACGACCTGGAGAACGCCGGAGCCATCTGGGTGGATCAAGAGGTTGTAGTGGACCGGAATATCGTCTCCGGCCGCAGGCCCCCGGATCTTCCCGCATTTACGAAAACGTTCGTCGACGTATTGGCCGGGTATATCCGCAAATAAAGCTTCGGCAAGTTGATAGCAGTTAGGAGCCAAAACGGAATGCATGTATTCATTCGATGGCTGCCTTCCCTGCTGTGGATGGCGGTCATTTTTTATTTGTCTTCCCGGACAGGGGAAGATGTGGGCGGCTGGCTGGACATCGTCCGCCGCTTTGTTCCGATGATGGAAGGCTTTGATTGGGGACATTTTGCGGCCTATTTTATTTTGGCCTGGACATATCTATGGGCATGGCGTCCGAAGCGGTTAAGCCTTGGAGTTAAGCTTGCCGTTATACTGCTTTGTGTTCTGTACGGCGTGACCGATGAATACCACCAATCGTTCGTTCCGGGGCGGACGCCCGATCTCAAGGATATTCGCAATGACGCTATCGGAGCCGCACTAGCCATGCTGCTGCTCTATATTCCTTTTGTCCGGCGCTGGTACGGCCGGCTCTCCGGTGCTAAATATTACTAACCGCCTTTCGGAAGGAAAAGTTGAACCAAGGTAGAATATCTGAACCTATGGAGAAAGGGTTGGCTGTCGTCATAAAGGAGTGGTATCGTTGCAGAAGCAGTGCAAATGCGGTGAATACATGGGTATCCGCCTCCGCACCGTGATTTATCAAAACAAAGTTGAAATCGAAAACGTCCCTGTTTTTTCTTGTGAAGCTTGCAGCCGAAGTGAAGTATATCCCGAGGTGAAGCCGGAGCTGACCGGATTAATCGGAACGCTTGGCAGCAAGCCGGAAAAGCAGCAGCTGCAATTCGAGGAGGTCAGCGAAGTCGCCCATCTGATGGTAAAAGTGACGGATAAGAATCGGGCTTCCGATCCGGTGGAAGCCATCATCCAGGAACGCATCAACGAGCTGCTGGATTTGCTGCTTCTTGCCCAGTCGCTTAACGACGGGCCGTGGGTGGATGATATTAGAAAACGCTTGTCTCAAATCGCCAAACATGCCATAACAGTACACGATTTTTGAAAGCCGCTGCCCTGCAGTTGGCTTTTTTTGATGTAATTTGATACTATGAACATAGGATTAAGCCTATATTCGTTGCGAAATCAGGCATTTTGTCGTATGATAAGGCTAAATGACATGATCGCATTATAATTTTTAACATTGGAGAGAATGGCCGTGACTGTGACAATTTATGATGTAGCAAGAGAAGCGGGCGTTTCCATGGCGACCGTTTCCCGAGTAGTCAACAACAATCCCAACGTGAAGCCGCAAACACGGAAGAAAGTTTTTGAAGCCATTGAGCGTTTAGGCTATCGTCCGAATGCGGTGGCCAGAGGCTTGGCCAGCAAGAAGACGACAACCGTCGGCGTGGTCATTCCCGATATTTCCAACTCGATATTCTCCGAGGTCGCAAGAGGCATTGAAGATATCGCCAACATGTATCACTACAATATTATCCTTTGCAATGCGGACAAAAAGAAGGATAAAGAAATACGCGTCATCAACACCCTTCTCGAGAAGCAGGTTGACGGACTTCTCTTTATGGGCGGCGCTATCACGGAAGAGCATATTGAAGCGTTCAAGACCTCTTCGGTTCCGGTCGTGCTTTGCGCGACGGCGGATGAACAGAAGACCATCCCGTCGGTCGATATCGACCATGAGAAGGCCGCTTACGATGCGGTGCAATTGCTGATTCAGAAAGGCCATCGTCAAATCGCCATGATATCCGGAACTCTGCAGGATCCGACGAACGGATATGCGCGTTACCAAGGCTACAAGAAGGCGTTGGAGGAGGCCGGGATTCCGCTGCGTGAGGATTATGTCCGTATCGGTAATTACCGTTACGAATCAGGTCTTGAGGTCACGAAATATTTCATGGAGCTGGACGAGCGTCCTACGGCTATTTTTGCGGCGACGGACGAAATGGCGATCGGCGCGATTCATGCGCTTCAGGACAACGGGCTGAAAGTGCCGGATGATGTATCCGTCATCAGTGTGGATAATATCCGGATGGCGTCCATGGTTCGGCCTCAGCTGACGACGGTAGCTCAACCGATGTATGATATCGGCGCCGTGGCGATGCGTCTTTTGACCAAGCTGATGAACAAGGAAACCAAGGATGCCTCGGAGCTGACGCAGGTTACGTTACCTCACGATATCATTCAAAGAAATTCGGTGGCTTCACGCTAAACGTGAGCCACTTCTTTTTGTAAAGGAGGACTTGGCTTGGCTTATTCAAAAATCGGCGTCATCGGGGCGATGAAGGAAGAGGTCGAACTGTTCCATAACCATATGGATCAGGTAAACGAATCGGTAAAGGCGGGCGTGGTGTTCTATGAAGGACAATTTCATGGCCGGCCGATCGTGCTCTGCAAATCGGGTGTGGGCAAAGTAAACGCTGCCGTAACGACGCAAATTTTGATTGATACATACGGGGTGGACTCCATTGTGTTTACCGGAGTGGCCGGGGCGGTAGATCCGGATCTGAACGTGGGGGATATCGTCGTATCGACGGAATGCCTGCAGCACGATATGGACGTAACGGCGCTTGGCTTCCCCCGGGGCACGATACCTTATGAAGAGACATCGTTGTTTGCCGCAGACGACCATTTACGGAAGCTTGCTGTGGAAGTGAGCGGCGAGTTATTCGGCGGACGGGTGAAAGAAGGGCGTGTGCTTTCCGGAGACCAGTTTATCGCGAGCCGTGAAACGGTGGCGCAGCTGTACACGGAGCTCGGGGGAGCCTGCACGGAGATGGAGGGCGCGGCTGTAGCTCAAGTCTGCACCATGAACGGGGTTCCTTTTGTCGTCATTCGCTCCATGTCCGATAAAGCGGATGGTTCGGCGCATGTGAACTTTGCGGAATTTACCGTCCAGGCTTCAGAGAATTCATACCGTATTGTAGATCAATTACTGAAGCGGCTGCAATAAAAAACTGCCGCAGCGCTTTAAAATAGATAAGGAGAGTCGTTCAATCATGTCATCGGTAACAATGGATCAAATTGTCGCTCTGGCAAAGCACAGAGGGTTTATTTTTCCCGGCTCCGAAATTTACGGAGGCCTCGCGAACACTTGGGATTACGGTCCACTGGGAGTGGAGCTCAAAAACAACATCAAACGCGCATGGTGGAAAAAGTTTATTCAAGAATCGCCTTATAACGTAGGTTTGGATGCGGCTATTTTGATGAATCCTCAGGCTTGGGTCGCTTCGGGCCATGTAGGCAATTTTAACGACCCGATGATCGACTGCAAAAAGTGTAAGGTGCGTCACCGTGCGGACAAGCTGATCGAGAATGCTTTGTCGGAAAAAGGGATCGAGATGATTGTGGACGGATTATCCTTTGCCGATATGGAAAAGCTGATTGCCGAGCACAGCATCGTTTGTCCGGACTGCGGGGCTATGGATTATACAGAAATCCGCCAGTTCAATCTGATGTTCAAAACATTCCAGGGCGTGACGGAATCAAGCGCCAACATCGTGTATCTGCGTCCGGAGACAGCGCAGGGCATCTTCGTCAACTTCAAGAATGTACAGCGTACGATGCGCAAAAAGCTTCCGTTCGGCATCGGCCAAATCGGCAAAAGCTTCCGAAATGAAATTACACCGGGCAATTTTACGTTTCGGACCCGTGAATTCGAACAGATGGAGCTGGAGTTTTTCTGCAAGCCGGGGGAAGATCTGCAATGGTTTGAGTACTGGCGTTCTTTCTGCCGTGACTGGCTCCTGTCTCTAGGCATGGCGGAAACTAGCATTCGTCTGCGGGATCACTCCGAGGATGAGCTGTCCCATTACAGCAATGGTACTACCGACATTGAATATAAATTCCCGTTCGGATGGGGCGAGCTTTGGGGTATCGCTGACCGCACGGATTATGATTTGAAGCAGCATATGGCGCATTCCGGCGAGGATTTCCATTATATCGATCAAGAAACGAACGAGCGCTACATTCCTTACTGTATCGAGCCTTCGCTTGGTGCAGACCGTGTGACGCTGGCCTTCTTGATCAACGCCTACGAAGAACAGAAGCTTGAAGGGGATGACAGCCGTACGGTGCTGCACCTGCATCCGGCACTGGCGCCTTACAAAGCGGCGATTTTCCCGCTGTCCAAGAAGCTTTCGGAAGGGGCGAATAAAGTATTTGCCGACTTATCCAAGCATTTCCTGGTGGATTACGACGAAGCCGGATCGATCGGCAAGCGGTACCGTCGCCATGATGAGATCGGTACCCCGTTCTGTATCACATATGATTTCGACTCCGAGCAGGACGGACAGGTGACCGTTCGCGACCGCGATACGATGGAGCAGACACGGATGCCGATCAGCGAATTGAAAGCATTCCTTGAATCAAAAATCGAATTTTAACAGGCAAAGCCCGCTTGAACCGGTTGTCGCAGGTCAGCGGGCTTTTTCTTTATTCGGCGGATCATCGCCGATCTTCCGTTCAGCACATTTATTTGGGCAAATACAGCATGGCAAGCTCTTTGGTTTGCCTATTTTTTTGTGTAATTTCGTTTCGGCGAGGTATCGGCTCCCAGGTTTCTACAGGATCTAGCCATGTGGAAGGAAGCGCTTCACTGCAGTAGGGCTGCCATTCCTTAAGCCATGAAGACGGCAGAGCCAGCTCCGGGTCCTTCTCCAGCTGCCCGATGATCGCGTGCTCGCTCATTTCAAGCCAAAGCAGGCTCCAGGCCCGCGGAACGACTCGCCAAATCTCATACCCGCCTCCGCCGAGCGCCACCCAACGACCGCCGCAATATTGATGTGCGAGTTGGTGAATGAAGCGCGGCATCGCCCGGTATATTTCCATACTGCAGTGCATGTGTGCCAACGGATCGAAGGCATGCGCGTCGCAGCCGTGCTGTGAAACGATTAAATCAGGCTTGAACTGCTCCGCCACTTTGCCAAGCACTTCGCTGAAGCATTCCATCCACGATTCGTCTTCGGTGTAGGGTTCCAGCGGCACATTGACGGTTGTCCCGAACCCGGAGTCGGCTCCCCGTTCATTCACCGCTCCGGTTCCCGGGAACAAATACTTCCCTGTTTCATGAATGGAGAATGTGCATACGGAAGGGTCCGTATAGAAGCTCCACTGCACGCCGTCACCGTGATGCACGTCCGTATCGATATAGAGTACTCGACTGCCGTAAGCGCTTTTAGCATGCGCAATGGCAATCGCCGCATCGTTATATACACAAAAGCCCGACCCTTTGCTGGGCATGGCGTGATGCAGTCCGCCGCCCAAATGCAGCGCATGCACCGTTTCCCCGGTCATGACAGCGTCCACAGCTCGAATCGACCCGCCGACCAAGCCCATGGTAATGTCGTTCATGCCTGGAAAGAAGGGGGTATCCTCCGTAGCCAGCCCGTATTTTTCCGCTTGCTGCAGCCATTTCTGTTCAGGTTCCGGATAACTAAGGGCGGTGACGGCTTGAACATATTCCCTGGAATGCACATGGTAAAGCTGTGCTTCCGCTGCTTTACCGGGGGAAATGACGGATTCGGGGGGCAGAGCCCCCGCTTTTCGCAGCAGGTCCACGGTCAAAATTAATCTTTTTTGATTAAACGGATGGCTGTCATTAAAACGGTATGCGGTTTCATTCTCGTCGTAAATGAACAAGGCTTTGGCATTCATGACTTTTCACGCCTCCATCAGTACATAAACCGCTGCCGGAACCGAACACGGTCGAATTTCTCGACAGAGGACAACGGTACGTTTTTGCCGATGCGTACCATCAGACAGTTTGCAGGATGAGAGCAAATCTCCGGATCGTCGGTGGCATACCAGACCATATCCACGCTTTTCATCAGCTGCTCCATCATATTGCGATACTGCCAGACCGTGAGCCCGGTAGCTTCCAAATCCCAATGCCAATAATATTCCGTTGTAAATGTGATGACGTTCTCCAATTGCTCACCTTCAAATGCCAGCTTGATCAGCTTTTTGCCCAGTCCGATACCGCGGAAATCGTTAGCGACCTCGATGGCTCCAAGCTCGATCAGATCGTCCATCCCGCCTTCGGACCAACGCTCCAGCTCATCCGGATAATGGAAGGTGACATATCCTATGATTTGATCGGAGATTCGTGCGGCAATGATCCTTCCTTCCGGCAGTTCGGCTATTTCTACCAAGGCTTCCCACTGATCTTTCGGCCGCCGAAACGCATCCAGATCCGGATGAAGGGAGTATGTGCGAAGCCGTTCAGGCGGTATAGGGCCCTCAACGATCATCTCGGTGTTCTGATACGGGATAACCAGGGAATGATATATTTTGATATGTTCCATCTGTGCAGACCGACTCCCTTCCAGAACCTTCACTACGTAGTAGCATAACAAAAAATTGGTCGAATAAAAAGGGTTATGGTATAATAAAATAGAGCTTTATGAAAGCGTTTTAAATTAATGGGTAAGCTGGATTTTGGGAGGTATGTGTAGTGGACCGCGCGAATATAGAAAGCATTGCACCCGTATCATCATCATCCAATATGAAAAATTATGAAGAAGAGCGTGCCGGCTTCAACTGGGAAGCCGTCGAAAAGACGTTTACCTGGTCGGATACGGGAAAAGTCAATATGGCCCACGAGGCGATTGACCGTCATGCCGATTCGACCCGGAGAGACAAGGTAGCGCTGTATTACAGCGATGACCGAAGAGACGAGAAATACACTTTCCTCGATATGAAGCTGCAGTCCAATCGCTTTGGCAACGTGCTTCGCAAGCTCGGGATAGGGAAGGGCGACCGTGTATTTATTTTCATGCCGCGCACGCCGGAGCTGTATTTTGCACTGCTGGGATCGATCAAAATCGGCGCTGTCGTTGGACCGCTTTTCGAAGCATTCATGGAAACCGCCGTCAAGGATCGTTTGGAGGACAGTGAAGCGGTTGCCATCATCACGACGCCTGCTTTGCTCTCGAGGGTTCCTGCGGCGGAACTGCCGCATTTGAAGCACATCATTCTAGTGGGGCAGGATATCACGCTTGCTGAAGGCCAAGTTGATTTTTATAAAGAGATGGCCTCCGCTTCCGAGGAGCTTGAGCTGGAATGGGTAGACCGCGAAGACGGGCTTCTAATCCATTACACTTCCGGTTCCACGGGTAAGCCGAAAGGCGTATATCACGTTCATAATGCGATGCTGCAGCACTATTACACCGGACGGGTCGTGCTTGACCTTCAGGAGCAGGATGTGTACTGGTGTACGGCCGACCCCGGTTGGGTTACAGGCACTTCCTACGGTATTTTTGCGCCATGGCTTAATGGTGCGACCAATGTCATCCGCGGAGGAAGGTTCAGTCCGCAGGACTGGTACAAGACGATCGAGAAATACAAGGTCACGGTATGGTACAGCGCCCCGACCGCATTCCGCATGCTGATGGGTGCGGGGGACGAGACTGTAAAGCAATTTGATTTGTCCTCACTTCGCCATGTGCTTAGCGTTGGAGAGCCTTTGAACCCGGAGGTCGTGCGTTGGGGGCTGAAGGTATTTGGTCAGCGAATCCACGATACGTGGTGGATGACCGAAACCGGCGGCCACCTGATTTGTAACTATCCGTGCATGGCGATCCGTCCCGGTTCGATGGGCAAGCCGCTGCCCGGTATAGAAGCGGCGATTCTCGACGATGCAGGCAACATACTGCCGCCTTACCGTATGGGCAATCTGGCCGTGAAGACGCCGTGGCCGTCGATGATGCGTAAAATATGGAAAAATCCGGCTAAATACGAGGAGTACTTCCGTATCCCGGGATGGTATATTTCCGGAGACTCCGCGTATATGGATGAGGATGGGTATTTCTGGTTCCAAGGCCGAATCGACGATGTCATCAACACGGCCGGGGAGCGTGTGGGCCCGTTTGAGGTGGAAAGCAAGCTGATCGAGCATCCGGCTGTCGCAGAAGCGGGCGTTATTGGCAAGCCGGATCCGATGCGCGGAGAAATTATTAAGGCGTTCATTGCCCTGAGGGAAGGCTATACTCCTTCTGAAGAGTTGAAGGCCGATATTGCACAATTCGTTAAGGTAGGGCTGTCTGCGCACGCTGCTCCTCGTGAGATTGAATTCAAAGATAAGCTGCCGAAAACCCGCAGCGGTAAGATCATGCGCCGCGTGCTTAAAGCATGGGAGCTCAATTTGCCGACAGGCGACCTCTCGACGATTGAAGATTAATAACAAATCAAAGCTGCATAAACAAACCCGGTCTTCGTTGACCGGGTCTGTTTGCTGTAAATCACAACGTATCACTTTTTATATTTTACGGGCGCGGAATGCTTGGATTCCCCCAGATCGTTTGTTGCCGAGACCTTGTAATACCCTTCATACGAGACCGCATAGTAGCGGAATTGTGTTGCCCCGGTCACGGTGCCGATTTTGGAATAGCTTCCGTCTTCTTTGTCGCTGTAGTAAACGGTATATTGATTCACACGGTCTTTGCCGGGGTTGGCTTTCCACTTCATCTCAATCCCGCCGCCGCTGGATCTTACGCTCAGGCCCGATGGAGCGGAGGGAACCTGGTCAGGCTTTTCCGCACTTCCGGAATCAGAGCCCGGCGGCTGATCTTCTTTGCCCGAAGACGATAGGGGCTGCCCCAGCGATCCATCCGTATAAGCCGCTTGGCTTGGCGCGGATTCTTTGCCGGCTACATCTACCGCCGTGATGTAATATCCGAATACGCCTGCGCCAGGCGTGGTGTCCGTAAACTTCGTTTCCTCTCCCGCAATGACCACTTTGCCGTTCACCCGTTGGAACGGTCCGCCGTTGGAAGAACGATAGAGACGATATCCGACGATATCCGCGCTGCCGCTGGCCTGGAACGTAATGACACTTGTATCTCCCGAGCGGGTGGAGACAACGGTTGTCGGCGCTGCAGGGGGTTTCCCGTCATCTGTTCTCGGATCATTCTTTGACGGTGCGTCCATATCATAGTCAGTCGGGCGATAGAAGCTTAAACTTCTTTTACGGCTTGCCGGGAGCTTGCTAATGACGCTCTCCAGCTCTGCAAACAGTTCGTTGAGCGGTTTTTCCCTGCGGATCACCATTTTCTCCTGAACGAAATCGGCCGGGGTTTCGGCTTGGGCAATATAATTGATTCCGTTATAAGTAATGATCGGCAGTTTAACGAGCACATTGTCTTCCTCGGTCGGCAGGAATTTCTTGTTAAACAAGTCCGTTACCTGTTTCCCCGCCTCTATGGTCGCTTGACTCGGAAGCTTGCCTGATAGGCTGGATACCGTCATCTGTACGATATTGTCCGGGCGATTGAATTTCTTGGTAGGGAACAGCTCAGGACGCTTATCGATCGCCATGTTCATAGTGAGCGCCCATATATTTTTGGCGCGGTTCGTCCCGCCGGTTTGTTTGCTCAGCTTATGGATCGGCAGCTCGTACCCGGCCCACACGCCTAAGGTAATATCCGGGGTGTACCCCATAAACCACGCATCCGCATCGTCCTGTGTGGAACCCGTTTTCCCGACAATCGGTACTTTTCCATAATGTTTGAATTTCTTCATCAGATCTGTCGCCGTTCCCGAAGTAATCACGGTACGCATCATATCCGTCATGAGATAAGCCGTTTGTTCGGAAAAAGCGGTGGACGGATTCAACTGGTGCTCGTAGATGACCTTGCCATTGGAGTCCGTTATTTTTTGGATCAAGTACGCTTCGTTATAAACTCCGTTGTTGCCGATCGTTGCATAGGCGTTGGTTAATTCTTTTACCGTTACACCGTATTTTAAGCCGCCGATAACACCGGTTTGCGCAACATAATCCGCTTCCGTGATGGATTTAATCCCCATTTTTCCGGCAAATTCCCATGCTTCCTTAATGCCGACAACGTCCAAAAACAGTTTGATCGCCGGAATGTTGTACGATTGGTCGAGAGCTCTTCTGGCAGTAATCAGCCCGCGATATTTGTTGTCCCAGTTTTCCGGGATGTGATAACCCCGGGTACCGTCCTTAAGGATGATCGGAGAGTCATCGATCACTGATGCGGGCTGAAGGCCTTTTTCCATGGCGGGCAAATAGGCGGCGATCGGCTTCATCGTGGACCCCGGCTGGCGGTAAGCTTGAGTGGCGTGATTCAACTGCTCTTTAAAGAAATCCCTGCCTTCCATCATGCCAAGAATCGCACCTGTCCTGCTTTCTATCATGACCGCTCCGATTTGTTCCATTCCTTTGACTTTATCGTCCGGTGAGAAGTTTTTCGGATCCTGAGCGATGTCACGCATCGAGTCGTAAATTTCTTTATCGATCGTTGTGTAAATATGATATCCGCCGCGCTTGAGCTGCGCCTGAATCTCTTTGAGCTCTTCGTTATAGAGCTCCGGATTTTCTTTCTGGTCCAAATCCGGGTGTTCTGCTTTCAGCAGCACTTTCGCGGCTTCCTTCTCCACCTCGATCATCAAATAAGGATAGGTGGAGTAAGCTTTCTTCACCCGTTCAGCGAGCGAGCCTTTCAAATCGAACTGAAGTGCCTCCTGATACTGCTGATCGTTTATTTTTCCTTCCTCCAACATTCGGCGGAGCACCAGCTGCTGGCGCTGCACCGCGCGTTTGAAGGCGGCGCCGTCGAACACCCCGCTGCTGTTGAAGGTGGAATAATTGCTCGGCTGCTGGGGAAGGCCAGCCAGAAATGCCGCTTGGGCAACATTCAGCTGGTTTAAGTCTTCAATGTTGAAAATCCCTTTCGCAGCCGCTTTGATCCCATATAGATTGTAGCCGGAAGAACCGTTGCCGTATGGAATTTTGTTCAAATAAGCGAGCAGAATCTGGTCCTTGGACATAATGCGTTCCATTCGCATCGCAAGCAGTATTTCCTTGGCCTTCCGGCTGTCGGCTTTATCTAATGACAGGTAAACGCGTCTGGCCAGCTGCTGGGTAATGGTGCTGCCCCCGGTTTGGACGTCTTCATTCAGCAGCTTTTGGATAACGGCGCGCATCGTCCCTTTAACGTCAACCCCGTTATGTTCATAAAAATGATTATCTTCAATGGCGAATACGGCATCAATCACCAGTTGAGGAATTTCGTTCAAATTGGCCAAACGGCGGTCTTCCTCCGTACGGATTTGACCAACGAGCGTATTATCGCGAAAATAGACGAATCCGGTTTGTGCATCGTCTTGCATCTGGGCGACCATGGCTTCCTTGCTGCGGACGGGATCGTCCTTGACTAAAGCGGATACGTATCCGAACGCGGCCCCTCCCCCGAGAAATCCGGCGATCATTCCAACGATAAACATCCATTTGAAAGTGAGCAGCGTGTATTTACCGATGGACTGCAGAACCTCTTTATAGTTTTGAGGCTTTTGTTCCTTTTCCATAACTACGGTTTCCTCCCGATTGGAAAACATTACTTAAACATTATAGCATATAGAGTCAAGCCGAACAGCGGCATTAGGCTCTCAGGATCACTGTTCATGATGTTTGGCTTATGCCGCAAGCACAAACGGGGCCGTTTGACACCGATAGCAAACGTATGGTATAACTAAGCTTAATTGCATCAGATCCAAATGCGTTGAAGGACATCAGTAGGATAAGGAGACAAGCTTTCAGAGAGCCGGTGGACGGTGGAAACCGGTACTTGACCTTATACCGAATTACAGTCCGGAGCAGCGGAAGGGAACGCCCGATGGCCGTATCATACGGTATCAGGCCGGTAGCTTCCGATCGGGCAACCCCCGTTATCCTGCTGAAGTGAAAGCCAAGACTGGCGTTTATCTGTTTAGCAGCGGAATTCGCACTACAGGTTTCGTCTGTCTCGCTTTAATTAGGGTGGTACCGCGAGCTAAACCTTCTCGTCCCTTGAGGATGAGAAGGTTTTTTTGTATTTTTGATACTTGGGAGGAATGAAGCAAATGACAAAATGGGAACAACTGACTGCGGAACAGCAGAACGAAGTGAACCGACAATTGGAAACCATCCGGCGCGGTGTGGTCGAAATCGTTCCGGAGGACGAATTGAAGCAAAAAATCATCGACTCGGTTGCTACGGGAAAACCGCTTAAAGTAAAGCTTGGACTGGATCCGTCCGCGCCGGATATTCATGTTGGGCATACGGTTGTGCTGCATAAGCTGCGCCAATTTCAAGAGCTTGGTCATCAGGTGCAGCTCATTATCGGTGACTTTACGGGCCGCATCGGGGATCCGACCGGGAAATCGGAAACGCGGAAGCAGTTGACGGAAGATGACGTGAAGCGCAACGCTTTGACGTACCAGAAGCAAATCTACAAAATTCTCGATCCGCAAAAAACGCAGCTCTTTTATAATTCCGAATGGCTCGGGCCGCTTACGTTTGCTGATGTCGTTCAACTGTCCGCCAAGGTGACCGTGGCGCGGATGCTTGAGCGGGATGACTTCTCCAAGCGCTATGCCGGAGGTTTGCCGATTCATATTCATGAGTTCTTTTATCCGCTCATGCAGGGCTATGACTCGGTTGCTTTGAAAAGCGATATCGAGCTCGGAGGAACCGACCAGAAATTCAATCTGCTGATGGGCCGAACGCTTCAGAAGGAATATGGCTTACCCGCTCAAATTGCGATTATGAATCCGCTGCTTGAAGGCCTTGACGGGGTACAGAAAATGAGCAAAAGCCTCGGCAACTATATCGGTATCGATGAAGAGCCGAACGAAATATACGGAAAGGCGATGTCTGTACCGGATGAATTGATGCTCAAATATTACGAGTTGGCCACGGATATTTCGAACGAGGAGCTGCTGCAGCTGCGTGAGGGCATCGCACAGGGCACGATCCATCCTCGCGACGCCAAAATGCGTCTGGCTCACATGTTCGTCCGCATGTATCACGGAGAGCAGGCGGCAGACGATGCACAGCAGCATTTTGTAACCGTATTTCAGCAACGGGCGCTGCCGGACGATATTGAAGAGGTAACGCTTCCGCCTGAAGCGCTCGAGGGCGGGAAAATCCGAATCGCCAAGCTGCTTGTGACGCTGGGATTGCAAAGCTCAAACAGCGAAGCAAGACGGAGCGTACAGCAGGGCGCAGTGAAGGTGAACGAACGGAAGATCGTTGACCCGAACGAGGAGCTGACGCCCGAAGGCGGCGAAATCGTACAGGTTGGCAAGCGTAAATTCGCCAAAATCAAGCTTGGCTGAAACAACAAAAAACCTTGGTTCTTCCGAAGAAGAGCCAAGGTTTTTTCGTATCGTTAAGATTAACGGCTGTAAAACTCGACGATTTGCTTTTCATCGATCTCTTGAGCAAGCTCGGCACGCTCAGGCAGGCGGACATATTTGCCTTCCATTGCGTTTTCGTCGAACTCAAGGTAAGCCGGCAGGTAGTTGCGGTTAGCCAAAGCTTCTTTAACAACAGACAGGTTGCGGCTTCTTTCGCGAAGGCCGATCACATCGCCAGGCGTTACGAGGTAAGAGGCGATATCTACTTTTTTGCCGTTTACCGTGATGTGACCGTGAGCAACGAGCTGACGGGCACCTGCACGGGAGTTGGACAGACCCAGACGGTAAACCAGGTTGTCTAAACGGCTTTCGAGCAGGAACATGAAGTTCTCACCGGCGATACCTTGCATTTTAGTTGCCTTGTCAAACAGGTTGCGGAATTGCTTCTCGTTCAGACCGTACATGTGGCGCAGCTTTTGTTTTTCTTGCAGCTGTAAACCGTATCCGGAGATTTTTTTGCGCTGACCCGGGCCGTGTTGGCCAGGCGGGAAAGGACGTTTCAATTCTTTGCCGGTACCGCTCAAGGAGATGCCGAGACGGCGGCTTAATTTAAATTTAGGACCAGTGTAACGTGACATGGATTAGAGTGCTCCTTTGTTCATAAAGTAAGATAGTTTTGGTTTTAATAACGGGTGAAGCGTGTGCCCGACTTTGTTTCTCATGCCCATGTGGCGTCCGAAGGGAAAAAACCAGCCGCGGTCCCGTCGGCAACAAAATCAACAGAGGGTGACACAAGCTTCCACAATAAGCATACTTGGGTAAAGTCCCGGTGGCATGCCTATTCTCGACAATTAATTTTATAAGATATAACAGGGCTGTGTCAAGCTGCAATCCCGTTCGAGAATCTCTTCTTTTTTTGATACAATGGGAAAAGCTTGAAGTGGGAGGTTACAGCATTGGGGCAATGGAATGTTCAGCACATGTCGGACGTTCTGAATTCGTATGGTGTCGTCGGTCATCTCGGAGGTGCGCTGCTTGCCGTACTGCAGACCGTTTTTCCTTTTGTTCCATTTGTGCTTGTGGCTGGGATGAATGTTCTGTTATTCGGGTTATGGGGCGGGCTGGCCATTAATTATTTGGGTGCCTGCCTCGGCGCGGTCATCGCCTTTTATGCTGCCAGGCACTGTGGAAGAAGCTGGGTTCAGAAAAAGCTGGTGAAATACAGAAATATCGAAAAGCTTAACGTGCAGCTGGAACGGCGCGGCATGCTGTTCATTGCCTTAAGCCGCTTGATACCGGTGCTCCCGTCCTTCGCGATCAATTATGGCGCGGCGGTGATGAAAGTAAGGGCGAGAGATTTCATTGCAGGAACCCTTATCGGTAAAGCGCCGATGATATGGCTCGAATCATTGATCGGGCACGATCTTCTGCATTTTGCCAGATATAAGGGGCGGCTCTTGGTCCTTCTGGCGGCGTTCGCCGTGATGATCGTGATCGGCAACCGATTCAAAAATAAGTGGATGAAAAACGAAAATGGAATGTAGACCGTCAAAAAGTCCAACGGTAAGATGTCAAGTCCCTGATTCGTGAGAATTGGAAATTTTCTTGGCTGCAGAGCGCAGGGGTCAGGAAAAATGGCAGCACCAAACTAAACCCAGTCGAAAATCGAGTCAATTACCAGATTTTAACTGGGAATCCGTGAAGGACTTTGGCAAAGGAGGCATAAACCTTCGCAGTTGTCACCTTCCTTCGAGGCGTGTAGAGTTGGCCGTTGCGTAGCAGCACATCGACCAGACGCACAAGTTTTCTTGCCGTTAAGACGAGGCGCGTTTGTGTTGGCGCTTGGGTACTTCGTTGTACTTCTTCCGGTAGTACTCGCCGAATTAACGGATCGCGGTTTTTCACCGAGTTGGCAGCTTCAACCAGGTAGTACCGCAGGAATCGGTTGCCGGAACGAATGCGTTTGGTATCCTCAGCCTCGAACGGGCCGGACTGGTGCCAGGAGAGAGACGAATTTCCCCGAATGGAAATACTATACGAGGAGAGAGGTTTATGCGCGATCCGAGACTGCAGCAGTTAGCCCGCAATATCGTCGGCTATTCTTTGGATGTTCAAGCCGGAGAGAAGGTACTGATCGAAATGGCCGGTTCCGAGCGTGAAATCGTTAAATGTCTGGTAGAGGAAGTTCATGCCAGGGGCGGGTATCCGTATATAGAGCTGGCGGATAACAGCATTCGCGCGGCTGTGCTGCGTTCGGCCACAAAAGAGCAGATGGAACACTGGGCGAATATGGACCTTCAGCGAATGAAGGAGATGGACTGCTATGTCGCCATTCGGTCGGGTGACAATGTCAGCGAGCTTTCCGATGTGCCGGACGGAAAGATGAAGCTGTACAATCAAATTTATCGTAAAAAAGTTCATTTGGAGCAGAGGGTCAAGCGGACGCGATGGGTGGTGCTGCGCTATCCGAACGCTTCCATGGCTCAATTGGCCGGTATGAGCACCGAGCGGTTCGAAGATTTTTATTTTGATGTATGCAATCTGGATTACGCCAGAATGGCCGATGCGATGGAGCCGCTCCAGGAGCTGATGAAAAAAACCGACCGTGTCCGCATTACAGGGCCGGGCGCAACGGACATTACGTTTTCGATTCGCGGAATCGGATCGGTCAAATGCTGCGGCCGCCGGAACATACCGGACGGGGAACTGTATACGGCTCCGGTGCGGGATTCGGTGAACGGTATCATCGCCTACAATACTCTGTCCGTTTATTCCGGAGTAACGTTCGAGAATATCAAGTTCCGATTTGAACACGGAAAAATCGTAGAGGCGTCGGCGAACGATACCGCCCGTCTTCTGGAAGTGTTGGATACGGATGAAGGAGCAAGATATATCGGTGAATTCAGCCTGGGCTTTAACCCTTATATTTTACACCCGATGAAGGATACGCTGTTTGACGAGAAGATCGACGGAAGTCTTCATTTTACGCCGGGGCAAGCGTACGAACAGGCGGATAACGGGAACCGTTCCTCCGTTCACTGGGATTTGGTGCTGATTCAACGGCCCGAGTACGGGGGTGGAGAAATCTATTTTGACGACCGTTTGATCCGCAAGGACGGCCGGTTCGTCATTCCTGAACTAATGGGCTTAAACCCTGAAAATTTAAAATAACCGGGTGTGAAAATGTAGTTGCATGTTATTCTCTTCCCATGTATCATAAGCTAAAACAACGTAATTTTTGGAGGGATTGTTATGCCTAACGCAAACAATGCGGCAATCGTGGAAATTTCTCAAACAGCAAATAAATTCAGATCTTCAATCGTTTTGCAGTATGACAATAAATATATCGATGTGAAGAGCATTCTTGGCTTGTTTACCACATTGCTTGCATCCGGCACTTACGACCTTCACGTCCACGGTCCTGATGCGGAGGAAGCGAAGAAAGCCATGGCCGAGGTGTTTGAGAAGCACGGACTGAAGATCAATAGCATTCAGGACTAACAACAAAGCGATGCGAAACAAGGAGGGGCATTTCCGCACGGCGGAAAATGCCTTTTCTTCCTCTATGACTTGTGTATTCCGCCATTTTCGACTAAAATTGAATTATGAAGCGTGAATGATATCCATTCGCGTCATTTCGGGAGAACCGGGAGGGCGAAACGAATTTGAAAATGGTAAGCCGGGTTTCGCTTCATGGCGTATTACAGGGGGGAAGCTTCATGTCATCGGATGTGCTGCTCAGCTTGTCGCAGAGAGCGCTGAATCTGCTTCAGGAGGATGCGGACAAGATTGAGAAGCTGATTGAAGTGCAAATGGAAAACTTGACTACGCGCAAATGTCCTCTCTATGAAGAGGTATTAGATACGCAGATTTACGGGCTGTCCAGAGAAATCGATTTCGCTATTCGAGCCGAACTCATCAATGAGGCAGCCGGTAAGCATATCCTGATGAAGCTCGAACGCAATTTGGCCGAGCTGTATGAAGCCATGAACCAAAATAAAGAGTAACCTTCGTCCGAAGGTTACTCTTTTTTTATTATGCGGGCCTTTACACCAAGTAAAATGCAATCCCGAGGATCAGATAAACCACCAGCAGCAGGACGCCTTCATACCAGGTGGTGCTGCCATCCCTTGAGATCGACGTAGCGATGATGGCGGCCACGCCGATAGCTACAAGCTCATAGACAGTAAATATAATGTTCATAGGGTTGCCAAACCACAGCGATAAAAGGACAAGCACCGGTGCGACGAAGAGCGAGATCTGCAGACTGCTTCCGACGGCAATTTCCACAGCGGCGCCCATTTTATTTTTGCGGGCCATAATAATCGCTGCGCTGTGCTCTGCCGCGTTGCCTACTATGGCAATCAGGAAGGCGCCGACAAACAGGTCGGACAGACCGTACTGATGGCTGAAGGGCTCCAGCGTGCTCACCAGCCATTCGCTCTCGATAGCCACCATCGTGGTGGCAAGCAGTAAAAACAAGACGGATGTTCCCTTGGACCATACCGCTTCTCCGTGTTCCAGAGCCTGGTCTGACAGCTCGGTCTTATGCGTGATCATGGAAAAAAACAGCCACAGCAAATAGGCAACGATCAGAATAACGGAGACGATAATGCTTAAGGTTTGCGTTTCCATTGTCGTCAGGCTTCGAGTGAAAGCGGCGGGGATGAACAAGGCGATGACCGCCAGCAGCATCAGGGAAGCATTGTGACCGGCGAGCTTCACATTAAAGTGCTGTTCCTTGTATTTCAATCCGCCGATCAGAACACTGAGCCCCAGAACAAGCAGCATATTCCCGATGATCGATCCGGTGATGCTTGCTTTAACGGTATTGAATAACCCATCCTTCACTAGAAATATGGCGATGATCAATTCCGCCGCATTGCCGAAAGTGGCGTTCAGGAAACCGCCCAGCCGCTCTCCCGCGTATTGAGCCACGCTTTCGGTCGCCTTGCCGAGAAAGCCGGCGGCAAATATAATGGCGACCGCCGCAATCAAAAACTGCAGCGTGGGATTGAATGCGGGAGATCCAACATAATGCGCCGCCGCACTAAGCGCAAAACTCAAAATTAGACAAATGGCAAAACCGTGGCGTTTCATCATTATCACCTCATGTGGTAAAGTATACCTGAATGGATCAAAACCTATTCTCAAATATCCCGTTATCGGCAAAAGGAGGAGCATTCGAATGGATTTGCGGCTGAAGGGAAAAAAAGCGGTTGTTACCGCTTCCAGCAAAGGATTGGGACGAGCTATAGCCGAGCAGTTGGCAGCGGAAGGCGCCAGCTTGCTGCTGTGCAGCAGGGATGAACAAGCGATCTGTGATGTCGCCGCACAGCTTGCGCAGAAGTATGGCGTGGAAGCCACCGGTTTGGGTATGGATTTGAGCAGCCCTGAACAAATCTCTTGGCTTGTACAGCAAGCCCAGGATCGGTTCGGACAGGTGGACGCACTGGTATGCAACGCAGGCGGCCCGCCGGGCGGCAGTTTTTTGTCGCTGGATGAAGAGGCCTGGCTTCATGCCATCCAGCTGAATCTGATGAGCGTCGTCCGTTTGGTGAAAGGGTTTCATCCATTAATGAAGGAACAGGGGGGACGGATCGTTACGATTGCGTCGTCTTCCGTGAAGATACCGATTCCCGGGCTTGTACTATCCAACACCCTGCGCACGGGACTCATCGGGTTAATGAAGACGCTCTCGATTGAATGGGGTCCGGACGGCATCCTCTTGAATACGGTGTGTCCAGGACGAATTATGACCGACCGGCTCATCGAACTGGATTCCTTCAATGCTTCCCGGCAAGGAAAAACGGTGGAAGACATACAGGAGAACATGATCAAGGACATTCCGCTGGGACGCTACGGTGAGCCGGAGGAGCTGGCATCGATGGCTGCCTACTTATTATCGCCGCGCAACAGCTACATGACCGGTTCTGTCTTCTATGTGGACGGAGGCATGGTAAAGGCGATTTAAAGTTGAAGGTCAGTTCATTGGATCCGATCGGATACGGCGCATTTGCTTTCCGTGTGGGAAGTTATTACAATAGAGCTATAATCCTTGAAGGAGTGATCCTCTTGAGCGAAGACATTCAAACAGGTCTTATCCGTATTTCAGATGATGTTGTGGCGACGATTGCAGGACTAGCCGCACTCGAAACTCCAGGGATCGCCGCCATGTCGGGAGGCATTTCGGAAGGATTGGCCAAGCGCTTGAGCGGAAAGAACGTCCAAAAGGGCGTCTCGGTTGAAGTGGGTCAAGTGGAAGCGGCAATCGATTTGAGAGTGATTGTCAACTATGGAAGCCGGATTCATGAAGTTTGCCGTGATTTGCAGGAAAACGTCCGCGAGGCGGTAGAGAATATGACGGGCTTATCCGTTGTAGAGGTCAATGTGAAGGTGGAAGGGGTAGCCTTTCGGGAGGAAGAGACGGCAGCAGTGGAAGATCCGCACAACCGGGTTAAATAACCAAAAGAGAGCCTTTTGTCAGGCTCTCTTTTTCATATCGCGTTCTTTTTCCGGTTTATTATGCTCTCTGGAGATGCTTAGCAGAATTCCGAGGCTCATCAGCGTCATCAGCATGGAAGTGCCGCCATAACTAATCAGCGGCAGCGTTACCCCTGTCATCGGAATCGTGTTGGTTACTCCGCCGATATTGATGAACGCCTGAATCCCTATCATTCCTACGATTCCTACACCCACCAGGGTACCGAAGGTTTCCTTGCATCGGAGAGCTACAATGAGTCCTCTTAGCAAAAAAGCCAGGTACACCAGTAAAAAGAGAGAGGTTCCGATAAATCCAAGCTCTTCCCCGATAATGGAAAAAATAAAATCGTTGTGAGCTTCAGGCAAATAATGCAGCTTCTGTATACTCTGGCCAAAGCCGGCGCCTGTCAGTCCCCCATGACCGAACGCATAAAGCGACTGAATGAGCTGATGCCCGGAGTCAAGCGGATCCGACCAAGGATCCAGAAAGGCGGTAAAGCGGGCGATTCGGTAGCTGTCACCGCCGGTCTTCATAAAATAAATAGCAATGACGACGGACAATGCTCCGGCAGCGGCTCCGACAAGATAAAAAACATGCTTCAGATTGGCTCCGCCCACGATGATGACAAGCAAGGCAGACAGGATAAGTATCATCGTTGAGCCCAAATCCGGCTGCAGCATAATCAGCGCGGCAATGAAACCTACTACGACCAAGGGAGGAACCAGTCCTCGTTTAAAGTCACGGATCCGATCCCCTTTTTTGCTGATAATGGCGGCCAAGTATAGAATAACCGCCAATTTGGCAAATTCCGTTGGTTGAAGCCCAAAGCTGCCGATATATATCCAGCTTTGCGCACCGTTTCTTTCCGGAGCTATGATCGGCACCAACAACAGCAGGAAAACGGTAACGGCTAAAAACGGAACGATCCATTTTTGCAGCTTGCGGTAGTCTATATTCATACAGAAAAACATGGCCACCGTTCCTAGACCGATGGCGAATGCCTGGCGGATTGCCAAATACCAAGGCTCGCTTGACCTGTAAGCCATGCCTGCGCTAAATACGAATGCCAAACCAAAACACACAAGCGAAAACGTCAAAAACAGCAGTAAGAAATCGGGCGTTCCTCGTCTCGGTTTCGGTTTCGGTGAAGTCATAAGCTTTTATTCCCCGATTATTGGGACAGCTTTGCTTTCAACTCCGCTAATTTACCGTTGACCGTTTTCATGATGGCATCGGGTACAGGCGCTTGATAATCCAGGCCATGCGGGAAAGTAGCTTTGCCGATATAGACTTCTTCGATGTAAAGAATGGCATAAGGGGATTCCAGCTTGCCGGATTCAGCCCGAGTATTAATGCGCAGGTAATAATCGCTTTGCGTAGCTTTATCTTCAAGCTTCAGGTCGTAAGTTGCCCGGTTATATTCCCACTGCCAGCGAACGAAACCGAGCTGCTCCATAGACTCGTCCAAATGGGCGAGATCACTTTTTAAGCCTTTTAATCCACTGTTTTCAATAATCACTGCAAGCCCTCCTAAATATGTACAACTCAGCTAATTATCCTTTATTCATGATAGTATGTTTCCCTTACTTGTGCAAGCCTAATGCATATGGCTCCAAAAGCGGTGCTGTAAAGTTTGAATTTCTTGTGACACATGGATGAAACCGCTCTTTAGATTTGATAAAATTAAGATTAATATGCCAATGAAAGGATCGCCATTATATGATGACGCTGCAAAGAGCGGAGGGGGTACTATGATGATAAAAGATACACTGGATACGATAGTTCCCGAGATGATCGCTTGGCGCAGGTATTTGCACCGGCATCCGGAGCTGTCGTTTCAAGAATCGGAAACCGCTGCCTACATTGCAAAACTGCTTCGGGGATGGGGGCTTGAGGTACGGACGGGGGTTGGCGGACACGGTGTGACAGCCAGACTGCAGGGCGGAAAAGCCGGACCGACCGTTGCGCTCAGGGCCGATATCGATGCT
Source organism: Paenibacillus naphthalenovorans (assembly GCF_900099895.1). GTDB lineage: Bacteria > Bacillota > Bacilli > Paenibacillales > NBRC-103111 > Paenibacillus_G > Paenibacillus_G naphthalenovorans. The sequence goes on along the minus strand of NZ_FNDY01000010.1, from coordinate 69,939 downwards.
CTGCCCATACAAGACGAGAAAGCTTGCGAGTATGCCTCAAGCGTACCCGGTGTCATGCACGCCTGCGGTCATGATGCTCATACGGCCACCTTGCTCGGTGTAGCTAAAACGCTCAGCAGACACAGGGAGCTGCTGCGCGGAAATATTGTCTTTGTGTTCCAGCCTGCGGAGGAAGTGACTCCGGGAGGGGCGCTCGGAATGATCAAGGATGGTGTGCTGGATGGGGTGGACGTCATCTATGGCATTCATTTGTGGACGCCGTTTGAGGTTGGGACCGCGTATTGCAAGGCGGGTCCCATCATGGCGGCAGCCGATGAGTTCACCATTGAAATCAAAGGCAAAGGCGGGCACGGCGGTCTGCCCCACGAAACGGTGGACAGCGTTTTTGTGGCTTCTCAGCTGGTAGTCAATTTACAATCGATTGTCAGCCGCAGTACGGATCCCACTGAGCCATGCGTCGTTTCCGTCGGCTCGATCCACAGCGGAACCAATTTTAACGTCATTGCAGAAACAGCCGTATTGAAGGGAACGGTGCGTACATTCAACGCTTCTTTACGAATGGATGTGAAGGCCCGTCTGGAAAATATCGTCCGACAAACCTGTCTTATGCAGGGAGCCGATTATACGATAGACTACAAGCTGGGATATCCGCCTGTCGTGAATCACGCGGAGGAAGAGCAGCGGTTTTATCGGGCGGCCAAGGCGGCTTTGGGCGAGGCGGGGGCGAAGACTTCGCCGCTGATCATGGCGGGGGAGGACTATGCCTATTATTTGCAGCAGGTGCCGGGATGCTTCATGTTTGTCGGAGCGGGAAATCCGGACCGCGGCATCGTATACCCGCATCATCATCCCCGGTTCGATATTGACGAAACGGCAATGACCCATGCTGCAAAGCTGTTCATAGCGCTGGTCGAAGATTATATGTCGGAACATTCCCGGTAAGTGACAGTGATCGGGCGAATGGAAAGCAAGGGAAAGGGAAAACCTAATTCTGCAGCAGCTTGGGTACGCCGGGCAGGGCGATGCTTCAGGCTGCCAGTTCCTTTCAGGAGGGATTTCCCTTGAGTTCGAGAACACTTCGCGAGATCATGACTACAGACTGCGCTACAGTCACGTTACAGGATAACGTGTATGAAGCTGCGGTGAAGATGAAGCAGGAAGATACGGGCTTTATTCCTGTCGTTGACGGCAAGAAGCTAATCGGCGTTCTGACCGACCGGGACATCGTTATTCGCGGTTTGGCTGAGAAAAGGGAAGGATCTGCCGCTATTAAAGAAGTGATGAGCGACAAAGTCGTATCCGTAACTCCGGAAACGACAGTGGATGAAGCGGCAAAAATCATGGCTGATGAACAGATTCGCCGTCTGCCTGTTGTCGAGAATGGGAACCTGGTCGGGATCGTATCCATCGGCGACCTCGCAGTCCGCAGCATTTATGAGAACGAAGCAGGCGAGGCGTTGAGCCAAATTTCCGAACAGAACCAGCACGCCTTGCATTAAGCTCTTATCGTTCTTCCGAACTTTTTTTTCGGAAGAACGATTTTTTATTTACACAGGTGTACGGAGATGAAGCGGAAGCCTCCGCTTTTCATCTCCGTTTTTTGCCGTCCTTCCTCCGCCATATCTTTTCGGGCGTCTTTCTTCGCTTATAATTTACATGTTTAAATCCGCCGCCAATCCAACATAATAACAGTATCTGTAAAAGTTTGGAGGGATCGGTATGCAATTTCATAAAGATCGGCCGCTCGTCGTACAGAGCGATTTCAGCATTTTGCTGGAATCCCGGCATCCCGCATTCGATGATGTGCGAAAGGGCCTGGCAAGATTTGCCGATCTTGTCAAATCTCCCGAAAACCTGCATACATATCGAATGTCCTCGCTGTCGCTTTGGAATGCGGCGGCAGCGGGAATGACGGCGGAGGAAATCATAACATTTTTGGAGCTGTGGTCCAAATTCGGTATTCCTGCATCCGTAAAGCAGGATATTCGCCGTTTTGTGCAGCGTTACGGCCTGGTTCGAATGGAACGTCTTGGAGAAGACCTGCTTTTAATATCCGACGATGTCGATGTCATTAAAGAGATGGTTTCCTATAAATCGCTTCAATCCTATGGCCTCTGTCAGCTGGATTCGCGGACCCTGCGTTTTTCATCGCTTTACCGGGGACATCTCAAGCAGGAACTGGTCAAAATGGGTTTTCCGGTTGAGGATTTGGCGGGATACAGCCAAGGAGAGCGGCTGCCAATCCGGCTCAGGACGAAAATGAACGGAGGGCGAACCTTTGAACTCCGGGATTATCAGCAATCTGCCGTGGAGTCATTCTACCGTGAGGGCAGCGCGCAGGGAGGAAGCGGTGTTTTGGTACTGCCTTGCGGGGCGGGGAAAACTGTCATCGGCATCGCCGCTATGGGACGGCTAAACTGCGCTACCCTCATATTGACTTCGAACAGTACATCCGTACGTCAATGGAAAAGGGAGATTTTGGAGAAAACCGATGTTACTGAAGAGATGGTGGGAGAATATACCGGGCAGCATAAAGAGGTCAAACCCATTACCATCGCAACGTATCAAATTTTGACCTACCGCAAATCGAAGGATGATCTTTTTGTCCATATGGACTTGTTTAACAAACGGGACTGGGGACTTATCGTGTATGATGAAGTTCACTTGCTGCCTGCGCCGGTATTTCGGGTGACTGCGGATATTCAAGCGACCCGCCGCTTGGGCTTGACAGCTACGTTAATCCGCGAAGACGGCCGGGAAGAAGATGTTTTTTCCCTGGTCGGTCCTAAAAGGTACGAGATGCCCTGGAAGGATCTTGAAACGAAGGGGTGGATCGCCTCGGTGGAATGCATCGAGGTGCGGGTGCCCATGCCTCCGGCAGAAATGGACGTGTATCGTACGGAGGAGGCAAGGCAGAAAATGAAATGCGCAAGCGTCAATTCGGCTAAGCAGGCAGTGGTAGAGGAATTGCTGCGTAAGCATGAAGGCGAGCAAATCTTGATCATTGGCCAGTATCTGGAGCAGCTTCAGGAACTGACCAGGCGAACGGGGGTTCCCTTGATCAGCGGAGAAGTGGCTCACGACAAGCGGGAAAAGCTGTATAACGCTTTCCGGAACGGCGAACTGAAGGTGCTGATCGTTTCCAAAGTAGCCAACTTTGCCGTAGATTTGCCGGACGCCTCCATAGCTATCCAGGTATCGGGGAGCTTTGGTTCCCGCCAAGAGGAGGCTCAGCGGCTCGGACGCATTTTGCGGCCTAAATCAGGGGATAATAAAGCTTACTTTTATACGCTCGTCAGTGAGAACACGAAGGAGCAGGAGTTTGCCATGAACCGGCAGTTATTTCTCATCGAGCAGGGCTACAACTATGTGATCGATCGGGCGGATAGGCAGGAGGAGGCGGTCCTGAAATGAATTATTCGGAAATTTGCGCCCGAATGCCCTGGGAGCTGCGAAGCCGGATACAAGCAGAGACGGTATACGCTCCCTGGCTTGGGCAAGGATACGGTCTGGAGGACATTTGGGCCGATCCGGTTGTGCTGGAAACGATCTTTAATCAGATGGGCCCGGACGAACGGACGGTGCTTGAAGGGATTGTACGGGACATCGGCTCCGAGCTTTTTGACGCGGCTCGGCTGGAGAAATCGGCGAGGGGCTTGTTGTCCGGAGCCGAGATGAAAGCGGGCTTGGCCGGTCTGCTGCGCAAAGGTTTTATTTTCGCTTTTCGAAAAACGTGGGGTGAACTGGTTTACCTGCTTCCGGAAGACAGCTTCGGTCTGTGGCAGCAAATTATGTTTCCTGAGCTTGCCGTTGTTCCGCCGGATGGCACTGCTCTTTCCGGTATCGAACCGATTGAAGCCGTCAAGACCGATATTCGCAGGGGGCTTTTTCAGGCGCTTGTCTTCGCGGCGCAGCAGGAACTGAAGCTGACCCAAAACGGAATCCTGCACAAAAAACAACTGCAAAAATGGCTTGAGCTTATTCCTCTGAACGAAACGCTGTTGCAGGGGACGACGATAAAATATGCGTATGCTGATGCGTATCCGATGAAAGCAGCGATCATGCTCGATATGCTTTTGCGGCTTCAGTTGATCGTGCCGGACGGAGAAACGCTGAAGCTTCAATCCAAAGCGCTCAAAACCTGGCTGAACCGGTCTGTTAACGAACAACATCTCGTGTTGTACAGCATATGGAAGCGGCTGACCCTTCCGGCGGAAGCCTGGCTGCAGCATGCGGTTTCACTTCTTGAAAGGAGCGATCACGGGCATTGGTTTTCTCCGCTTGGGCTTTTGACCGGGCTTGAAAGGCAAGGCCTGATGCCTGTACCGGCTGAATCAGGGCTGGAAGAGCGGCTTGGCCGGCTGCAGCAGAAGTGGCTGGACCCGTTGGCTGCCATGGGCTGGCTTGAAAAAGGCACGGAGGCTCTGGGCGGAAGGGTACATTATCGTTGGTGTGTTAGGCTATTTCAAGCAAGCCGTACTCCGCAGGAGTCTGAGGAACCTGGGCGGTTTATGGTGCAGCCGGACTTCGAGATCATTGTGCCGCCGGACGTGACGGATGAGGTTTGCTGGGAATTGTGCTGTATAGCCGATCCGGTTGCGCACGATCAGGTCAGCGTTTATAAATTGTCCAAAGCCAGTATTCGGCGTGCTTTGGAGAACGGAAGGACGGCTGAAGAGATGGCGGAGTTTCTGGAAGCTCATGCGCTTTACGGAGTTCCCGATCATCTCCTCCCGGCGATAGAAGGATGGGCGAGGCCCTTCGGCAAGTTGACTTTCGTTAACTCGCTGTTGCTCCGCTGTGATGATGAAGAGACGGCGTTAACCGTAGCTAAGCTGCCTGGTGCGGCGCCCTATATTCAAGAAGCCGTCGGAACCAAGGATTATATTATTGCTTTGGACGACCTGCAGCCTCTTGCGGCAGTGCTGGAAAAAGCGGGGTATATGCCGGGGATGCCGCTTTTGCTCAACGGTAAGAACGGTTCCGGCCGCGGAAGGTCTTACCCGAAGCTGGCGGATGTAAATCTGCAGGAAGACGAAGCAGATGCCGAGTTCCAGCTGTCGATGGATAGGGGGCTGATTTACTCCAGAAATTCAGCTCATTATTTGCAGCTGGAGTCGCAGCTGCCCGAGCCGGCCGATTTGTATCCCGACTTAAAGGACATTCCCCCGATGTGGCTGAAGGATTATCGGACCTATCACGTTTCTACCCGAAAAGAAATCGTGGAAAAGGCGATCGAGATGAAGACGCTGCTGCAAGTCCGAATGAACGGCACCGATTACCGGGTCGCTCCGCGAAAAGTACAGGATACCCGGGGAACCTGGTGGATGACGGGGGTAGAACAGCGGAAGGACAGGCTCCCTCAAGCATTGGAGGTTCGTTGGCATGCCGGCGAATGGGACGAAATGAAGCTGATTTTGCCAGGAATCAATGATAAATATTAGATCGGCACACCGCTGCCGGATATGATATGATAAATAGGTAGGCCACCATGGTCCAACCTATAGAAAGGCGGTGCTGCATATGGCAGTCATGGAATCCCAGACGATCGATATGTCTGCAATCCTTCTCGGAGCCTATGAATTGGCTGACATGATCAAGCTTTCCGCGGAAACTGCGGATTATTTATATTGGAAGCGGCGTGTAGAGGAGGACGAGGAAGTCGGCAGGCTGACCAAGGAATTTGCCAAACAAAAAGAGCGATTCGCCGAATGCGAACGTTTCGGGCATTACCATCCGAACTATCATGAAGCGCTGGAGCAAGTCAAGAAGGTTCAAGCTCAGCTGGATGCTTTGGAGCCGGTACGCCGTTTTAAGGAAGCGGAGAACCGGCTGGATCAACTGCTTTACGAAATATCGCAGTTGGTAGCGCACTCCGTTTCCGACACGATCAAGGTTCCTTCCAATGACCCGCTGGCCGCAAGCGGCGGCTGCTCTTCAGGCGGCAGCTGCAGCGGCAAGTGCGGTTAAGGCGGCGGAAGAAGCCTTATGACGGTCGTTAATGCCATCTTAAGGCTGCCGAAGCTGAAATGACGGACGGATAGAGCCTACGGTCTCGCCTCGCCGGTTCATGACCTTGGGGTAATGAAATTCGGCAAGCCGTCCGGCTTCCTCCCGGGTCAGGGCTCCAAGCTGCATTAAAGCCTCGGCTGCTGTCGGATAGAGGGCGCGTTCGGCGCCGTCCTCAATCTTGACAGCCAGACCGATCCCGCGATCCGGGACAGCCAGGGCATACACCCCTTCGGCACCCATTTTGCCGATGACGCGGCCTTGCGTTACTTCGGCAAGCCGGGTGTCGAACCGGTTGGTGCCTGCTACATAGTAAGGATGTCGGCCGATGACATGGATGATCTTACGGCACGCCGCGGCGCGCTGGGCTGCAAGCTCGTCAGGGGCGCCCAGACGGGCGTATGCATAGGCGAGTGCAGACAGCGGCACTGCAAATACGGGCACGCCGCAGCCATCGGTGCCGACACCGATATTCTCTGTTGATACGCCGCACATGAATGAGATGATGTGCAGCATTTTTTGTTGGACAGGATGCTCCAAACGGGTATACTGTTTTATAGATACATTCATTGCCTTTGCCAGGACCAGCATGCCGGCATGCTTGCCGGAGCAAGTGTTGTGGAGCTGCGACGGCTGCAGCGCCTTTTGTTTCAGCTCGTCGGCCGAGGGCTTATATAGCGGTTCCTGCCGGCCGCATGCTAGAGCGCTTTCAGTTAGTCCGAGCTTATGCAGAATCGATTGCACCGCCGCGGTGTGCTCCGGTTCCCCGCCGTGGGAAGAGCAGCACAAAGCCGTTTCGGCTTCGGTCAGCCCGAATTGTTCGTCGCCCCGGGCTTCCAGCAGCGGAATGGCCTGAAGCAGCTTGGCGGTTGAACGCATATATCCGTAATGCCGGGGGTTGCCGGCGCAAGCGATCAGCTTGCCTTTGTTGTCCACCACGGCAATATGACCGCGATGCATGCTTTCCGTCAGATTGCCGCGGGTTACCTCACAGAGGTTGTCTTGGTCAAAGGATTGCATTATTGCTTTCATCCTTTCATCATTAGATTAAAGATCCGTACCACCAGTATGGGTTTAAGAAAGAAGGTTATGAGCTATGTTTCCTGAGCGCAGCGGAATCATCGTTTGGTTTAGCGATTTAAAAGCGGCTAGCAAACATTTGGAGAAATACGGCAATGTGCATTACCTCTCCAAAAAGCTGCATTATGCCGCCATGTACGTATATTCCAGCCGTTTGGACGAAACGGTAAAGCAGCTGCAAAAGCTGCCCTTCGTCAAAAAAGTCGAGCGGTCGTACCGCAATGAAATCAAAACCGAGTATAATAATAATATTCCTGATAAAACAAGATTCTACACGTTATAACGGCGGAACTTGCGTCTGCATATGTTATATCATACGCCCGGAGCGGAGCTCTGCCCGGCGTATTTTTTTGTTTTTTCCAAACAGCCCTTTTGTTTTTTGTTATAATAGGCTGAAGGATCGATTTGAACTGGAGGTTCACCTTTCTGATTGCCCAAGATGTTTTTTAAGACTCGTCAGACGTTCTTTTGATCTTCGATTATAAGCTTCTCATATGATGGGTACCAAGTAGGCGGAGGATTCGATATAATGGCGCTAAATTTTCACCAGCTTCATATTTTTTATACGGTTGCGGAGAAGGGCAGTTTTTCTCATGCCGCGCAGGCGCTTCATATGACTCAACCGGCTGTTACGATGCAGGTGCAGTCGCTCGAAGATTATTTTGGAACGAAGCTGTTCATCCGTTCGACCAAGCGGGTCGAGTTGACGGAGGCGGGACGCACGCTGCTGCCGTTTGCTTTGCGCAGCATTGAGCTGATGAAGGAAACGGACATCAGTATGTCCAAGTTCACGCATATGCTGGAAGGCAGACTTCATTTGGGAGCAAGCTTGACGGTAGGGGAATATATTTTGCCCAGACTGCTCGGGCCGTTTAGCGCCGAATATCCGAATATATCGGTTAGTATGAAAGTCAACAACACGAAGCTGATTCTTGAAGAAGTCCTGAACCATCAGTTAACCTTCGGTTTAGTGGAGGCCGAAGTGAAGCATCCCGATGTGCATACGGAAGCGGTGCTCAGCGACGAGCTGAAGCTGATTGTCCCGCAGAATCATCCTTTGGCGGAACGGGAGCGTATTCCGTTGGAAGAGATGCTGAAGTATCCCTTTGTGCTCCGGGAGCAGGGCTCGGGTACGCGAAGGGTGATGGAAGAGGAACTGGCAAAGGCGGGATGCGACGTATCCATGCTCAAAATCGTGATGGAGCTTGGCAGTACGGGAGCGGTCAAATCGGCGGTGGAAGCGGGCCTCGGGATTTCCATCCTGTCCCAATCCTCGGTAAGGCACGAGGCGGCTCTTGGAGTGCTGAAAGTAAAGGATGTCGAAGGCATTCGCTTTACGCGGAGTTTCTATGCGATCTATTTGAGCTCCACACTGCTTCCCATTTCTGCGGTGACGTTCTTGACGTTCTTGAGAGAGCGGGATCTGAGCCAATGGTTATAACAGACCGGACAGACCGGACGGATCCAAAAGCAAGCCGGGTACGGCCCAACGGAAATCTGTGACAACGAAACAGATAAAATAGGCATGTTAAGGGGAGGTATTCATGATGTCTTACGCCGATTTGCATACTCATACGCTGGCATCCGACGGCACCGGCTCTCCGTCCGACAACGTCAGGTTGGCCTCGGAAGCAGGCTTAAGCGCCGTAGCCGTAACGGATCATGATACGGTGGGAGGGCTGGCCGAGGCTCAGGAGGCCGGATTGAAGTATGGCATAGCCGTTATCCCCGGAGTGGAAATCAGTACGGTGCATAACGGGCAGGACATTCATGTGCTCGGGTATTGGATCGATGAAAAGGATTCGCTATTCTTGTCCAGGTTGGCAGACCTGAGACAGGTTCGGGACCGGCGCAATGAAATGATGGTCGCCCGTTTGCAGGAGCTTGGCATCTCCATTACGATGGAAGACGTTCTAAAGTCGGTACAGGCTTCGAAAAAAGAGGGAGATACGATCGGAAGGCCGCATATCGCGGATGCCCTCGTACGTCTCGGAGCGGCAGATTCCATGGCCGACGCTTTCAACCGTTATTTGGCCAAAGGGGCGGCGGCCTATGTCAATCCGCCGCGGATTACGCCGTTTGAGGCCGTTCGCTGGATTATGGAAGCGGGAGGCGCCGCGGTGCTTGCCCATCCGGGGCTATACGGACAGGATGATTTGATCCCGCAGCTTGCGCAGGCCGGAATGATCGGCTTGGAGGCCTACCATTCGGATCATTCGCCGGAACAGGAAGAACATTATGCGGCATTGGCGCAAGAGCATGATTTGCTCATTACAGCGGGGTCCGATTATCATGGCGAACGGGGCGGCGTTGTGTTTCATGCGCCCATCGGGGCTCGCCGAATCGACGCGGATGTGGTGGACCGGTTGTTCGAGCGGAAAGGATTGCGGCCATGAAGATCCGCAAATGATGACCCCGGTTTGGTCGCTGGCCGAAGCCCGGAACTTAGTTTCAAAATATTGTCTTGAGAATCAATGGTTACGCCAAAGAGATCACTCACTTTAATAATGATTTCAATGCTCGGATAATTTTGACCATTTTCCCATTTGGAAACCGACTGTCGACTTACAAAAAGTTTTTCCGCCAATTCTTCTTGAGACCAGCCTTTTTTCTTTCTCTCGTTTTTTAACTTCTCCGCAAAAATCATTTCGGCAGTCACCTTTCTGCATCATATACATCCATTATTGTTAAACCCCATGTGAAAAGTAAAGATAGCTTTGGTTGCAGCTGCCCAGCAACCCCAAGTTGCATCCTCTATAACAGCCGTTTGCACCGGCGTACGCATGCCGCCATCTTGCGCATTTGCATTTCTGCCAGTCAGCTTCATCCTGCTGTCCGTTGGCGGCGCTCAAGAAACGGCGAGGAAAATGAAACGCAGGCGTGAATTGGTGTAGAACCGCCTTCGGTGGCGGATTGTCTCTGTTATGCTGAACATCAGCGTAACAGAGATCTGCCGACGATGACCATGGAAATGATTCCCATACCCTTACTCCTGCCAATGTGAGATGTATTATTTGAACACGTACAGTAACTTTAATGAGCTGCAAAGGGACATTGATGCGTACATCTTCTTTTACTAACGAATGGTTACAAGCCAAATTAAACGGCCTCAGTCCGAAGGAATTCAGGACGAAGGCCGCTTAACTGATTTTTATTTTAGTACTGTCTATTTGACAGGGTACAGTTCATCCATCAGGTTGACTTATGGGACAGCCCCTTTTTACTTTACCGTAACCGGCATCTGTTTGATGGCTTCGGCGTCGGGCGTAACGAACAGCGTTTTTTGATGCTCGTAAATGACGAACCCGGGTTTGGCGCCGTTGGGTTTGCGTACATGCCTGATCAGCGTGTAATCGACAGGCACTTGACTCGATTCCCTGGCCTGGCTGTAATAAGCGGCCAGCCGGGCGGCTTCATGCAAAGTGGCTTCGCCGTATTCGGAGCTGCGGATGACGACGTGGGACCCTGGAATGTCTTTGGTGTGCAGCCACGTATCCCCCGAATGGGCGAGACGGTTGGTCAAGTATTCGTTCTGGGTGTTATTTTTGCCGACATAAATAGGTACGCCTTCGCTGGAAGTATAGCAAGAAAGAAGCGGCTTTTGATTCGGCTTTTTTTTGCGTCCCTTCTTGCCGCGGCTGCGAAGGTATCCTTGTTCCTCCAGCTCCTCGCGAATCTCCTCGATATCTGCAAGTCCTGCGCTCGACAGCTGCTGTATCAGATTGTCCAAATAACCGATTTCCTCGTGCGCTTGCGCCATCTGCTCCTCTACGGCGATCAGGCTGTTTTTGCTTTTCGTATATTTTTTGAAGTAGCGCTGCGCGTTTTCCGAGGCGGTCAGTAAAGGATCAAGCTCGATCGTAATTGGGCGCTGCTCCTCATCATAATAATTGATGACCTCGATTTGCCGCTCGCCTTTGGTGACCAGGTGCATCGATGCCGTAAGCAGCTCCCCGAGAATGCGAAACTTATCGGCCTCGCGCGCTTCCTTCAGCGTCTCCTCGAGCTTTTCCAGCTTCTTGACGTTTTTGCTCCGTTCATTGGAAAGGAGCCTGAGCAGGTCGGACGCCTTTTGCTTGACGGCATCCCGTTCGGCCTTGTCCCCATAATAAGCTTCCAGACAAGCGCTGACCGTCTCGTAACGGCGAACCTCTCCGGGAATGTGGGTGAGAGCGGTGACGGAAAAAAAGGTTTTCCCGGTTTGCTCCTGCTCCACAATCACCGGATCGAGCACTCCGCTGCGGACCTGATCCGTCAGCAAGCGCAGGGGCTCCCACAATTTCTCCGCCATATCGGCAGGGGACATAACGGCAGGACCGTCTCCCAAAGCTCGATAAACGAGCTCGCGGGCGCCCAGCGGGCTAAAACCGCTTAGGCGCTGCACCAGCGTCTGCTCCCAGAAGCGGCGTGAGGCCGCCTCCTCAGGCGGGACACCCTCGGCGCTTTCCGCCATCAGTGCAATAAACCGGTCTTTGTTCAAGTCGAACGGCAACGTCTTGTGCTGTTCCGGGGGCGCAATATAGCTGCTGCCGGGCATGACTACGCGGTAGCTGCTGATCGCCGGCGTAACGTGATGAATCCCGTCCAAAATCACGCCGGTGGCCGGGTCCATCAAGATGATGTTGCTGTGGCGGCCCATGATTTCCACAATGAGCGTTTTGACGCTCAGGTCGCCCAGTTCATCGCGCTGGCGGATGCGGAAGTGAAGAATCCGTTCAAGCCCGGGCTGTTCGATCGCTTCGATGATGCCTCCTTCACAGTGCTTGCGCAGGAGCATGCAAAACATGGGCGCTTCCAGCGGATTCATAAAGCTTTGTTCCGTGAGATGGACACGCGGGTAAGTCGGGTTGGCCGACAGAAGCAGCTTCACGGTGCGGCCCGCCGCGCGGATCTGCACAATAATATCGTTATTGGAAGGCATTTGTATTTTATTGATTCGGCCCATGACGCAGCTTTGCAGCTCGCGGGAGAGGCCGTGAACGACGAGACCGTCTAATGACATGTTAAGAACAACTCCAATCGTGCGAGGATGAGTCTGTTTTTAAGTGCTACCCTTTATCATGCCATATTTTCTCTTCGAAGGAAAACGTGATATTTTGTGGCTTGTCTGAATACATTTAGCCTAGACGACCTTTTGGGAGGGAAAGAGCAGATGAGTCAGAAACATTGGTATCAAATGACGGCCGAGGAAACGCTGCAGTCGTCGGGGACGGAGCCCTCAAAAGGGCTGGCTGCGGAAGAAGCGGACAAGCGGCTTGCCGTTTACGGCAAAAATGAGCTGGCGGATGGACAAGGCATATCGGCGCTCACGCTTTTTTTGAACCAGTTTAAAGATTTCATGGTTCTGGTACTCGTTGGAGCTACATTAATATCCGGCTTGCTCGGTGAATATTTGGATGCCATCACGATTATCGCCATCATCATTATGAACGGAATTCTTGGCTTCGTGCAGGAGTTTCGTGCAGAGCGTTCCTTGCGCGCGCTAAAGGAGCTTTCCGCACCCAATGCCAAGGTGATCAGAGACGGAAAGCTGGAGCAGCTTCCGGCCCGCGAGCTGGTTCCGGGCGATATTGTCGTGCTGGAAAGCGGCGACCGCATTCCGGCCGATATCCGTTTTATCGAGGTATACAGCACGTATGCGGAAGAGTCGGCGCTCACGGGGGAGTCCGTTCCGGTAGCCAAGCATATCGGGGCGATTCACGGAGAAGGCGTAACTCTCGGAGATCAGCGCAATCTGGGATTTATGGGAACCCTGCTGACGAGGGGCTCGGCTAAAGGGGTCGTAATTCGTACCGGCATGGCCACGGAAATGGGCAAGATCGCGGATCTCATTCAAAACACGGATGCGATGGAGACGCCGCTGCAGCATCGTCTGGAGCAGCTCGGTAAAATTCTGATCATCGTCGCTCTGGCATTGACGGTGATGGTCGTCGCAGCGGGCATCCTGCACGGGCAGGAACCGTACGGCATGTTTTTGGCCGGCGTCAGCCTGGCGGTTGCAGCGATTCCAGAAGGCCTGCCGGCCATCGTAACGATCGCTCTGGCTCTCGGCGTACAGCGGATGATTCAGCGCAAAGCGATCGTCCGCAAGCTGCCGTCGGTCGAAACGCTGGGCTGCGCATCGGTGATTTGCTCCGATAAAACGGGAACGTTAACCCAGAACAAAATGGCGGTCACCCACTTATGGGTAGGAGGCCACTGGCTGGAGGTCACCGGGGACGGCTACGACCCTCGCGGGGATATTCTGAGGAACGGAGAGCAGGCGGACATTAAAAAAAATCAAATGCTCCGCCGATTGCTTCAGATATCCGTGCTTTGCAACAATGCTTCTCTGCATGAAGAAACAAGTGACAACAAGAAGAAAAAAGCGGATGCCGAACCGTCCCGCGCTTGGCGTATCAAGGGAGACCCGACAGAGGGGGCGCTTGTTGTCCTGGGGGCGAAAGCGGGCATTACGCAGCGTTCTCTGGATGGGCTGTACCGCCGGGTCAACGAGTTGCCTTTCGATTCAGAGAGAAAACGGATGTCTGTTGTCGTGGAGCACCAGGGAGGGCGGATGGTATGTACGAAGGGGGCGCCCGATGTGCTGGTGCAGCAGTGCTCTTATATATTGTGGGATGATAAAATCATCCCGTTTACTCCCACATTAAAGCAGAAGGTACTCTCCGCCAATGAGGACATGGCCAAAAACGCGCTGCGCGTGCTGGGACTCGCTTATCGGGATCTGAAGCCGGCGGATCGGGACCTTCAGGAAACGCAGCTGGAATACCAGCTTGTGTTTGTAGGCTTGACAGGCATGATCGACCCGCCGAGGCGCGAGGTCAGGGAAGCGATCGTCAAATGCCGTCGTGCGGGGATCAAGACCGTCATGATTACGGGCGACCACCAAACCACGGCGGAGGCGATTGCCTTGCAGCTCGGCATTCTTCCGCAGGACGGGCTGGCCATGAATGGCCGCCAGCTTTCGGTGATGACCGACGACGAGCTGGACAAACGGGTGGATGACGTGTATGTGTACGCCCGCGTTTCTCCGGAGCACAAGCTGAGGATCGTCAAGTCGCTTCAGCGCCGGGGCCATACGGTAGCGATGACCGGAGACGGTGTGAACGACGCGCCGGCCATCAAGGCGGCGGATATCGGCATTGCGATGGGCATCAGCGGTACGGATGTATCTAAAGAAGCGTCTGCGCTAGTGCTCAGCGACGATAATTTCGCCACCATCGTATCCGCTATTGAAGAAGGGCGGGGCATTTATGAGAATATCCGCAAATTTATCCGGTACTTGCTTGCTTCCAATGTCGGAGAAATTATGACGATGTTCCTGGCCATGATGTGCGGGCTGCCGCTGCCGCTGGTGCCGATCCAGATTTTATGGGTCAATCTGGTGACCGACGGCCTGCCGGCGATGGCGCTCGGCGTCGATCAGGCGGAGAAGGATCTTATGCAGCAGAAGCCGCGTTCGGCCAAGGAGAACATTTTTGCGCGGCGTCTGGGATGGAAGATTGTCAGCCGCGGAATCCTGATCGGATTGTGTACGCTGGCGGCTTTCTACATCACCTTGAAGCAGGGAGGAGACAGCCCGAATGCGCTGGTCAAAGCACAGACGGTTGCGTTCGTTACGCTCGTTATGGCGCAGCTTATTCATGTGTTCGACTGCCGGAGCTCGCGCTCGATCTTTCACCGCAATCCGCTGCAAAACGTTTGGCTTGTACTGGCGGTCGTTTCTTCGCTGCTGCTGATGCTGCCCGTACTGTACGTGGAGCAGCTTCAGCCGATTTTCAAGACCGTCCCGCTCGGGGGGCTCGATTGGCTGCTCGTCCTCGTATTTGCTGGTATTCCAAGCTTCCTCATGGGCATTGGCAGCGTGCTGAGCGGTTCCTCCAAGCGCAAGCGCATGACATACGGCGGCGGCCCGAAACCGATCGGACCTGCCGCAAGATAATAGAAACGATAAGGACTCCGGCATCTTGAAAGCGGAGTTCTTTTGTTTGCTTTTTTAAACGGATTGGTATAAAATTTTTCGTCAGCGGGTATGCATTCCGGCGAAATTGCGATATAGTATGAGGAAAATGCTCAAACAGGAGTGCAGACGATGGATTTCACGAAAATGCATGGATTGGGAAATGATTTTATCGTGCTGGCCGGACATGACGAACTGCCTCGGGATGCATCTGAGCTGGCGGTTCGTTTATGCGACCGTCATTTCGGCATCGGTGCGGACGGAATGGTCTATTTGCTGCCTTCACAGAAGGCTGACTATAGGATGCGAATCATCAATTCGGACGGCTCGGAGGCGGAGCAGTGCGGCAACGCCATCCGCTGCGCCGCTAAATATATTTATGATCACGGAATGGTGGACAAAGCGGCAACCGGGCTTACCATTGAAACGATCGGTGCAGGGGTGCAGCCCGTGCAGCTTTCGGTTACGGACGGACGAGTGACGGCGGTTCGCGTTGATATGGGCGCGCCTGTTCTGAACGGGCTTGAGGTGCCTACGGTCATCGATGCGGAACGTATCGTCTCATACCCGGTTTCCGTAGACGGACAGGAATTTCGCTTTACCGCCGTGTCGATGGGGAATCCGCACTGCGTGATTTTTACGGAAGACGCGCTCCAGGTTGACCTTTACAAGTGGGGACCCGAACTGGAGAACCATCCGTTATTTCCCCGCCGCATCAACGTTGAGTTCGCTACGGTGCACAGCCGGGATTATGCCGACATGCGCGTGTGGGAACGCGGAGCAGGGCCAACGCTGGCTTGCGGGACAGGAGCATGCGCCACGTTGGTGGCCGGGGTGCTGAACGGACTGATGGACCGCAAGGCGACCGTGTCGTTAAAAGGCGGCGATCTGCTGATCGAGTGGAGTGAGGCGGACAATCATGTCTATATGACCGGACCGGCGGAAACGGTGTTTAAAGGAACGCTTTAACGTATATGATGGGAAGAGGGGGCGCCGCGATGAAAGCGGATTTGAGAGAAGCGCTCCGGCAGCAGCTCATTGTCGGGGACGGGGCTATGGGGACATATTTGTACCAAATGGGCTTTCCTGTCGGCATTTCATATGAGGAATTGAATTTGCTTAAGCCGGACGTCATTATGGATGTCCACCGCAGATATTATGAGGCCGGCGCACGGTTGATCGAGACGAACACCTTCTCGGCTAACCGTGAAAAACTGTCCAAATATGGATTGGAGCAGGAAGTGGAGGCCATCAACCGCGCGGGTGTCGATTTAGCCAGACGGTCGGTCGGCAGCGATGCTTATGTCGTCGGGGCGATCGGTTCGATCCGCGCGGGCAAACGCAAAAATGTGCGTACGGCCAAGGTCAAGGATGATTTGAAGCAGCAAATTGAAGTGCTGGCGGATACGCCGGTGGACGGGCTGTTGCTGGAGTCGTTCTACGATCTGGAGGAGCTGCTGATTGCATTGAAGCTGATCCGAAAGATCAGCAGCCTGCCTGTCATTTGCCAGTTCGCGACAGAAGGTACCGGATCGACCCACGACGGCATTCCGCTGGATGAGGCGTTTCGGCGGCTTCTGGCAGCAGGGGCGGATGTGGTCGGCTTCAACTGCCACAGCGGTCCGAACGGGCTGATGCGCTCGCTGGAACGCATCGCCGGAATGGAGGCCGCCCCGCCGTTTTCCATATTCCCGAATGCGGGGATAGCCGACTATGTAGACGGACGCTATACGTTTGCGGCGACGCCGTCTTATTTCGGTGAAACGGCGCGGAAGTTTGTCGATCTCGGCGCACGGATTATCGGCGGATGCTGCGGAACGACCCCCGAGCACATCGCTGCGATAGCCTCGTCGCTAAGAGGGTACGTTCCGGATCCGGCTGCGATTCGCAAGCTTACTGAAAACGTCAGGGAGCCTCGACCGGAAAGGATTGCGGAGCCGGTTCAGGTGTCCGATAGGCCGCCGGCCGCACCGCCTGTACAGTCGGAGCCTACGATCGTCGACCTGGTGAAGGAGCGGCCTACGGTAATCGTAGAGCTGGATCCTCCGCGGGATTTGGACATCGAGAAGTTTATGCAGGGGGCGTCCGCGCTTAAGAAAGCCGGAGCTGATGCGCTCACGATGGCGGACAATTCGCTTGCCGTAACGCGAATGAGCAATCTGGCGCTCGGTAGTCTCGTGCAGGAGCGTATAGGCATTCGGCCGCTCATTCATATCGCCTGCCGCGACAGGAACATGATCGGAACGCAGTCGCACATGATGGGACTGCATGCACTGGGCATCGACCACGTGCTTGCGGTAACGGGCGATCCGGCGAAATTCGGAGACCTGCCCGGATCGAGCTCCGTATACGATTTGACTTCGTTCGAAATCATCCGCATGATCAAGCAGCTGAATGAAGGGGTTTCTTTCTCGGGCAAGCCGCTGAAGAAAAAAGCGAACTTCATTGTCGGAGCTGCGTTTAATCCGAACGTCAAATATTTGGATAAAGCGGTGCGGCGGTTGGAACGCAAGATCGAGTCCGGTGCCGATTACATCATGACCCAGCCGGTTTACAATGCCGAGCTGATCGAAAAAATCAGCGAGGCGACCAGGCACCTCAACGTGCCGATCTTCCTGGGCATTATGCCGCTGGCCAGCGGAGGCAATGCGGAATATTTACACAATGAGGTGCCGGGGATTCAACTGTCCGACGAAGTGCGTCAGCGCATGAGCGGTCTCAAAGGCGAGGAAGGACGAGCTATGGGCGTGCAAATCGCCAAGGAACTGCTGGATGTGGCTTTGAGCCATTTTAAAGGCATTTACTTGATGACGCCGTTCCTTGCATATGAGATGACTGTTGAATTGACCAAATACGTGTGGCAGAAAGCGGGAAGACGCGATTTCCACTTGTACCCTCTGGAAAAATGAATTAAAATAGGGTAATGGATGTGAATGCCATGATGACCAGTATGACTGGGTTCGGCCAAGCCGCTCGAAGCCTCGCGGGCTTTCGTTTGCAGATCGACTTGAAATCGGTCAACCATCGTTACTGCGAGGTCGTTGTAAGGATGCCCCGGGAATGGGCCCGTTACGAAGACGCAGTAAAACGTGCGGTGCTTGCACGGGTGAAGCGCGGTCGGGTGGATGCCTTTGTTTCGGTTGAACGGGACGGTAAGGCTCCGCAAACTGTCGAAGTGGACTGGGCATTGGCCATGGGTTACCGGCAAGCGGCCGAGCAGATGCGAGAGAAGCTGTCGCTTTCAGAGGAGCTGTCGCTTCGCGATCTGTTGTCAATACCCGGTATGGTTTCGCTTAAGGACAAGCCGGAGCTGGAGGATGAGGTGCTGGAGCGCGAATTGTTCTCTTGTGCGGATGAGGCTGCCAAGGAACTCGTGACGATGCGCGAGCGTGAAGGCGAGGTACTTCTTGCGGATTTGGAGCAGCGTATTGGGGTCATGGAAAGCTATAGGCTGGAGGCCGTTCAATTAGCTCCGATCATCGTGAAGGAATATGCCGGGAAGCTTAAAAGCCGAATTCAGGAGCTGCTGCAGCATATGCCCTTAGACGAGAACCGGTTGGCGATGGAAGTGGCATTGTTCGCGGACCGTGCTGCGATCGATGAGGAATTGACCCGGCTGAACAGCCATTTCGGCCAGTTCAAGAAGCTGCTCAGGTCCGCCGAACCGGTAGGCCGCAAGCTGGATTTCCTCGTTCAGGAAATAAATCGGGAAGTGAATACGATCGGCTCCAAAGCCAATTATGCGCCGCTTTCCTCCATTGTGGTGGAGATGAAGGCGGAGCTGGAAAAGATGCGGGAGCAGATCCAAAATATCGAATAACATACCTTATTAGTAATATCATTCTTTCTTTTGAAACGGTGTTGGTTGATCAACGACTAAAGAAGAAAACTGTTGCCGTGCGTCGGTTTCCTTCCCGCGAACAACGCCTGATTTCAAAGAAAGAACCAGGGGGAACCTATAGATGGCGATCAAACTTATCAACATCGGTTTCGGGAACATCGTTTCCGCGAATCGAATCATTTCCATTGTAAGTCCTGAATCGGCTCCGATCAAACGGATCATTCAGGAAGCGCGTGACCGCCATATGCTGATTGATGCGACGTATGGCCGCCGTACGCGTGCCGTTATTATTACGGACAGCGACCATGTCATCCTGTCGGCGGTTCAGCCCGAAACGGTAGCGCATCGACTTTCCAATAAGGACGATGATCATGACGAGTAATTTGGGTTACGGCCCTGCAGAAAAAGGAATATTAATCGTGCTTTCAGGACCTTCCGGGGTTGGAAAAGGAACGGTGTGCAAAGAGCTAAGAAGGTGCGCGCCGGACATCGTATACTCCGTGTCGGCAACGACCCGCCCGCCTCGAGCCGGTGAAGTGGACGGAGTGAATTATTTTTTTAAGACGAGGGAACAGTTTCAGCAGCTGATCGACCAAGACCAGATGCTGGAGTGGGCGGAATACGTAGGTAATTATTATGGAACGCCGCGCAAATTTGTGGAAGATACGTTAAACAGCGGCAAAGACATCATTTTGGAAATTGAAGTGCAGGGCGCACTCAAAGTCAAGCAGAAATTTCCGGAGGGCGTCTTTATTTTCCTGCTCCCCCCGTCGCTTAACGAATTGGAGAGCCGCATTGTAGGACGGGGGACGGAATCGGAGGATTCGATCCGCAGCCGATTGTCCGTAGCCTTAGATGAGATTGCTTTGATTGAACATTACGACTATGCGATCATCAATGATCAAGTGGAACTGGCCTGTTCCCGGATTCGCAGTATTCTCACGGCGGAGCACTGCCGTAAAGCGCGCATGGTTTCCAAAATAAAACACTGGATGGCTGAGGTGAAAAAATAAGATGCTGTACCCTTCCATAGATCGGCTTTTGGACAAAGTAGACAGTAAGTACTCTTTGGTGGTCGCCGCCTCCAAACGAGCGCGGATGCTTCGTGACGGAGCGAAGACCGAAGTGCAGAACCAGAAATCGCACAAATACGTAGGTTTGGCTCTTGAGGAAATTTACGAGGGACATATCTCGTATGAGAAGCTGTATAACAAAGAATCCATAAAGTAAAACAACAACCCTCGCGGTTGTTATTTTTTTCGCTATGAAACCAGAAGGGGAGGAAACCGGATGCTGAACGGAAAAACGATCGTGCTCGGCGTAAGCGGCGGGATCGCCGCGTTCAAAGCAGCTGCGCTGTGCAGTAAGCTGACTCAAGCGGGAGCCGAGGTCAGGGTCATCATGACGGAATCCGCGGCCAAATTTGTCGCTCCGCTAACGTTTCAAACATTATCCCGGCATGCCGTTTACATCGATACTTTTGATGAGAAAGATCCGTCGGTCGTGTCCCACATTGATCTTGCCGACCGGGCCGATCTGGTCGTTATCGCTCCAGCGACAGCCAATGTGATCGGCAAGATGGCGTTGGGGCTTGCGGACGACATGCTTTCCACAACGCTGCTTGCGACGACGGCGCCTATTTTTGTTTGCCCTGCAATGAACGTGCATATGCTCGCTCATCCTGCGGTGCAGGCCAACCTGCAAACGCTGGCCGACCGTGGCGTTCGGTTTATCGAACCGGGTACAGGGCAGCTGGCCTGCGGCTATGTCGGCAAAGGCCGCCTGGCCGAGCCGGAAGAGATTCTCGCAGCGATCGAGAGCTTCTTTAACGAGAAAAAGCCGCTCCGCGGCAAGCATGTGCTGGTTACCGCCGGAGCGACCATGGAACGGATTGATCCGGTTCGCTATCTGACGAACGATTCCTCTGGCAAGATGGGCTATGCCATTGCCGAACAGGCTGCAAGAATGGGGGCCGAAGTCACTTTAGTCACGGGTAAGGCAACCGTTGCCGTCCCGAACGGGGTTAAGGTGATTCGCACGGAATCTACAATAGAGATGATGGATGCGGTGCTCTCCGCGATGGATGAGCAGGACGTGATTATCAAAGCCGCGGCGGTATCCGATTACCGTCCGGCAGAGCAAGCGCCGGAGAAGATCAAGAAGACGGAGTCGGAAATGATGCTGAAGCTGGTCAAAAATCCGGATATCCTGCAGGCGGTCGGCGAACGAAAGAAAGCGTCCCAACTGGTTGTCGGCTTTGCGGCGGAAACGCACAACGTAGAAGCTTTTGCTATAGATAAGCTGAAGCGCAAGCGCTGTGACCTGATTGTCGCCAATGACGTCACGGTACCGGGGGCCGGATTCGGCACCGATACGAATGTGGTGAACGTTTATGATGCGAACGGACTCGTGCTGAGGCTGCCGCTGATGGAGAAGAGGGAAGTGGCCGCCCGGCTGCTGGCCTTTATCGCAGACCGTCTGACGAAGGGGGAAATAACCGAAGAATGTACGCCAAAGTAATTGTCGACGTACCGGCCAAACCGACGAACCGCGCTTTCGATTATGTGGTTCCGGAAGCGATGAAGGACCTCGTCACCGTTGGCAGCCGGGTCGGCGTACCGTTTGGCCCGCGCACGGTACAGGGATTCGTTGTGGAACTGCACGAAGGAACCGAGCTGGATCCGGCCAAGCTGAAGCCGATTGCGCAGATCCTCGATTTGATCCCGCCGCTGACGCCGGAATTGGTCAAGCTGGCCCGCTGGATCAGCCGGACGTATTTGTGCCATGAAATCACGGCGCTGCAAGCCATGATCCCAGGCGCATTAAAAGCAAAATACGAACGCCATGTGAAGGTGGACGAACACGGAGGCCGGCGAGGAGGGCATGAGAATGTCCTGATGCTGCCGGTTCCGAAGCAGGAAGAGATCTTAAATTATGTCCGGAAGCAGGAAACGGTCCGGCTGGAAACGCTGTTGGAGAAATTTGCCGGGGACACTTTGCTCGTAAAGCAGCTGCTGGAGGACGGGGTTCTGACGGAGGTTCATATGGTGAAGGACCGGATGTCGGCGAAAAAAGCGCTGACGGTTTTTCCCCCGGAGAACCCGGAACAGCTTGCGGCATGGCAGGAAGAGCTTCCCGCCAGAGCTGCCAAGCAGAAACTGGTGCTGGAGTATCTGCAAAAGCACCCCGAGCCCATCAAGCTGACGGAGCTGCTTTCGAGGCTGCATATTACCGCCGCCGCCGTCAAAGGCTTGGCGGAGCGGGGATGGGTAAGGCTCGAGGAGGTCGAGGTTCAGCGCGATCCGTACGCCTCGCGGACGTTTCGTCCGACCTCGCCGCTGCCGCTTACCCCGGAACAGCAGAAAGTATTTGACTGCATCAAGGACGCGGTTCTTTCCGGCGAGCAGCGGGTGTTTCTGCTGAACGGTGTAACGGGAAGCGGCAAGACGGAAGTGTATCTGCAATCGATTCAAACCTGCCTGGATCAGGGACGGGAGGCGATTGTTCTCGTACCCGAGATTTCGCTTACTCCGCAAATGGTCGAGCGTTTCAAAGGACGCTTCGGCAACCGGGTTGCCGTGCTTCACAGCCGTCTGTCACACGGGGAGCGGTACGATGAGTGGCGCAAAATCGTACGGCGGGAAGTCAGCGTTGTGATCGGGGCCCGTTCGGCCGTATTTGCTCCATTCACGAAAATCGGACTTATTATTATTGATGAAGAACATGAATCGACCTATAAGCAGGAGGAAAGCCCGAAATATCACGCTCGTGACGTCGCCATCGCCAGAGCGTCCGAGCATGGAGCGGCCGTTGTTCTTGGATCCGCTACGCCTTCGTTGGAGAGCATGTACCGGACAGGCCGTGAGGCCGTTCTTTCTGCAACGCCGGACCGTCCGGCGTTCGAACTGCTGACCATGACCTCCCGCGTGGAGGGAAGGCCGCTGCCGCGCGTACATATTGTCGATATGCGGGAAGAGCTGAAAAACGGTAATCGTTCCATGTTCAGCCGCGCCCTGTATAAAGCGATAGAAGAACGGTTACACAAGAAAGAACAAACCGTTTTGCTGCTGAACCGCCGGGGCTACGCGACCTTCGTCATGTGCCGCACCTGCGGCTATGTAGCTAATTGCCCGCACTGCGACATCTCGCTGACGTACCACCAGAGCTCCCGGGCGATCCGATGCCATTATTGCGGCTATGCCGAGCGTGAGCTGACGGCATGTCCGGACTGCGGGAGCGAGCATATCCGTCATTTCGGCACGGGAACGCAGCGTGTGGAGGAGGAGCTTTCCAAGCTGTTCCCGGGGATTCGGGTGATCCGCATGGACGTGGATACAACGACGGAGAAAGGGTCTCATGAAAAATGGCTCACGATATTTAAAAACCGGCAGGCGGATCTGCTGCTCGGTACGCAAATGGTGGCCAAGGGACTCGATTTTCCGCATGTGACGCTTGTTGGCGCGCTGGCTGCCGATTCCGTGCTCAACCTGCCGGACTTTCGGGCGGCGGAACGGACATTTCAGCTGCTGACGCAGGTAGCTGGCAGGGCTGGACGGCATGAGCTTCCTGGCGAAGTGTTCGTGCAAACGTATACTCCGGAGCATTACAGCATTCTCAGTGCAAGCAAACATGACTATCAAGGCTTCATGCTTAAGGAGATGCTGATGCGCAAGCAGCATAATTATCCGCCTTTTCACCGGCTGGTGCTGATTACGCTGTCGCATGAGCAGGTGCAGCTCTTGATTCGCTCGGGTGAAGCGGTTGCCGCCAGGCTGAAGGAACTGGCGAGTCAGATGCAGGCTGAAGGGACGGAGCTGGAGGTGCTTGGACCCGTAGCTTCGCCGATTTCGCGGATCAAGGATAGATATCGGTTCCAATGCATGATAAAATATCGGGGAGAGATGGACATTGCCGGGCTCGTGCAGAAGGCAGTTGCCGTGCTGGACGATGCTGTCAAGCAGAGGAAGCTGACGGTGTCCGTCGACGTCGATCCGCAAATTTTGATGTAAACCGGTCCGGGAAGGCCGGAATATATATAATTACTCAGCGTTTTATTATTAGAAGGATGGTGTTGGTTCGTATGGCTATCAAAATGATCGTGAAAGATCCGGATCCGGTGCTGCGGGAAAAAAGCAAGCCTGTTCCGAAAATTACGCCGAATATCCATAAGCTGCTGAAAGATATGGCCGATACCATGTATGACGCTGAAGGCGTTGGGCTGGCGGCACCGCAAATTGGAATTCTCAAGCGGGTCATTGTGATGGATGTCGGAGATGAGCACGGATTGATCGAACTGATCAACCCTGAGATCATCGAACGGGAAGGCGAGCAGTTCGGACCGGAAGGCTGCCTCAGCATTCCAGGCTTTACGGGCGACGTTAAACGCGCGCAGCGGGTGAAGGTGAAGGGCCTGAACCGGGATGGCGAGGAAATTGTCATTGAAGGGACGGATCTCCTGGCGCGCTGCATTCAGCATGAAGTCGACCATTTGAACGGTGTGCTTTATACCGATTTGGCTGAAAAAGTCTATAAGAACGAGCCGCAGGATCGTGGTGAGGCATGAGAGTGATTTTCATGGGTACGCCGGAGTTTGCCGTACCTTCTTTGCAAACCTTGCTTGAGTATGACGGTGTGGAGGTTGTGGCGGTGGTCACGCAGCCGGATCGTCCGGTCGGTCGCAAGCGCGTACTGACTCCCACCCCGGTCAAGGCGGAAGCGGAGAAGCACGGCATTCCCGTGCTTCAGCCGGAAAGGCTGCGCAGCCCTGAATCGGTCGATGCCCTTTCAGCGCTTCAGCCGGAATTGATCGTGACGGCCGCCTACGGACAAATTTTGCCGAAGTCGGTGCTGGATTTGCCGCGGCTCGGCTGTATCAACATTCATGCCTCGCTGCTTCCCAAATATCGCGGCGGGGCGCCGATTCATTATGCGGTCATGAACGGGGATCCCGTTACGGGCGTTACGATCATGTACATGGCGGAAGGGCTGGATACCGGGGACATGATCAGCCGGATCGAAGTGCCGATCGGAGATCAGGACACTACGGGAACGATGTTCGAAAAATTAAGCATAGCCGGCGCCAAGCTGTTGAAGGAGACGCTGCCGGATCTGCTCTCCGGGCGGGTTCGGGCGGTGCCGCAGAACGATGAAGAAGCGGTGTATTCTCCGAATATCAGCCGGGAGCAGGAGCGGATCGATTGGACCAAGCCGGCCTTGCAGATCTGGAATCTGGTGCGGGCGCTTCATCCGCGGCCGGGTGCGTTCACGCTGTGGAACGGCGATGTGCTCAAAATATGGACATGCGCCAAGCCGGACACCGCAGAATCCGTCCCGGGCAGTACGCTTCCGGGGACCGTACTGGAAGCGGGCGAGCGGGGAATTGCGGTAGCCACCGGACAAGGTGTGCTTCGCATCACGGAGCTGCAGCCCGCAGGTAAAAAAGCAATGGATGCGGCCGCTTTCGCACGCGGCGGGCAGCTGACCCCGGGCACGGTGCTGGGCATATAGGAAACGGGGGCTTAGAATCGAAGTGAGCGAACGAAACAACGACAATACCGGCACCGGCAAGCCGGGCTTGGCCAAAAGTAAAGCGCCGGCGCACCGGCCGTCAAAGCGCCAGCCGGGCAAAGGCGGGCCGCGTGGAGGGGTTAAGGGCTCGGCCCGCGAAGCGGCGCTTGATGTGCTTCTTCGCATCGAACGGGACCGCTCCTACAGCAACCTTCTGCTGAACCGGACATTGCAGCAATATCAACTGGACAGGCCGGATGCGGGGTTGGCCACGGAAATCGTTTATGGCACGATTCAGCGGCAGGGGACGATCGATTATTTCCTTGAAAAGTTCGTAAAAGGCGGACTCGCCAAGCTTCAGCCCTGGGTGAGAAGCCTGCTGCGGCTGAGCTTTTACCAGCTCTATTATTTGGACCGGATTCCGGAGCATGCGGTCGTGAACGAAGCGGTGCAATTGGCGAAGCGGAGAGGACATCAAGGCATCTCCGGCATGGTGAACGGCGTACTGCGTAATGTGCTCCGCCGCAAAGCTGAGCTAGTTCTTCCCGACGGGCTCCCTGACGACCAGCGGATTGCCTTGGCCACCTCGCATCCGGAATGGATGGTGCGCAGATGGATCCGGCAGTTCGGCAAGGAGGCCGCGGAGCGGATCTGCGAGGCGAACAATCGCCCCCCGCGCGTAAGCATCCGCGTGAACCGGCTTCGGCTCGCCCCGGCGGAGCTGGCCGAGCGGCTTCGTCAAGGAGGGCTCGAAGCGGAGCCCTCGGACGTGGCCCCCGCCGGCGTCGTTGTGCGCGGCGGCGGCAACATGGCCTTGACGCGGGAATACGCGGAAGGCCTGTTTACCATCCAGGACGAGAGCTCGATGCTCGTCGCGGAGTGGGTTGACCCGCAGCCGGGCGAGCGGGTGCTGGATTGCTGCGCCGCACCCGGCGGGAAGACGACGCATCTGGCGGAGAAAATGCAGGACCGCGGAGAAATCATTGCCTGCGACGTACATGAGCACAAGGAGCAGCTGATCCGCGAACAGGCGGAGAGGCTCGGGCTCAGGTCCATCCGCACGGTAAGGGCTGATGCGCGAAGACTTGCCGGGCAATTTCCGGCCGGAAGCTTCGACCGCATTCTGCTCGACGCCCCCTGCTCGGGCTTGGGCGTGATCCGCCGCAAGCCGGATATGAAGTGGAGCAGGCAGGAAAGCGAGCTGGAGAGCGTTTGCGAGGTTCAGCAGGAACTGCTGGAATCGATACATTCCTTGCTCAAGCCGGGCGGAGTGTTGGTGTACAGCACCTGTACGGTGGAAAAAGCGGAGAACGAGGACATGGTCCGTGCTTTCCTGGAGCGGCATCCGGAGTTTGAGCCGGACGCACCTCCGTCAGGGCAAACCGGCCGGCTTTCCTTTCCGGCCGGCCAGGCATTCGTGCAAATCATGCCGTATGACTTCGGATCGGACGGGTTTTTTATAGCCAGACTCCGCAAACGAGCATAAAAATGCAAAGTGTGGTAAACTAAATGTGGCTTTTTCGGGCAAATTTGCCCTTAAGGCTTTCACTATAGAATAAACGGGTTGTGATGGATATCGTGAATCTTGAGGAAACCAGGGCTCAGGAAATAAAGCCGTATGTATACGATTATACTCTTGAGGATTGGCAGGAGTGGGTCAAGACGATCGGCGAAGCAGGCTTCAGGGCCGGTCAAATCTTTGACTGGCTGTATGTGAAAAGAGTATCAAGCTTTGAAGAAATGACGAACCTTCCGAAGTCGCTGCGGGAAAAGCTCCGGCAGCAGTTTGATTTTGTCACGCTGACCGAGGTGGCCAATTATAAGTCGCAGGACGGGACCGTCAAATTTTTGTTTGAGCTTACCGACAAGAATGCGATTGAAACCGTGATAATGAAGCATAACTACGGAAACAGCGTATGTGTGACGACACAGGTTGGCTGCCGGATCGGCTGTACGTTTTGCGCTTCGACGCTGGGCGGCTTAAAGCGGAATTTATCCCCCGGTGAAATCATCGCACAGGTGGTCAAGGCGAAGCAGCTGCTTGATGCAACACAAGAGCGGGTCAGCAGCATTGTGATCATGGGGATCGGGGAACCGTTCGAAAACTACGATGCGATGATGAAGTTTCTTAAAGTCATGATTCATCCCAAAGGCCTGAATATCGGCCAGCGGCATATTACGGTATCCACAAGCGGAATTGTGCCCAATATTTACCGGTTTGCTGATGAAGATACGCAAATCAATCTTGCGATCTCTATTCATGCTCCCAATGATGCGCTTCGGTCCAAGCTGATGCCTGTGAACCGCCGTTATCCGTTTGCGGATTTGATAGAGGCGTGCAAGTATTACGTGGCCAAAACCGGCAGGCGCATTACGTTCGAATACGCGCTGATGGGCGGGGTCAATGACCGGCCCGAGCATGCGGAGGAGCTCGCTAAAGTACTGAAGACGTTCCCTATGGCACACGTCAATCTGATCCCGGTCAATTTTGTCTCGGAACGGAATTATGTGCGTACGCCGCGGAATGACATTTTTACATTCCAACGCATTCTGGAGAAAAACAAAATCAATGCCACAATTCGCCGGGAGCAGGGCAGCGACATTGCTGCGGCCTGCGGACAACTGCGTGCGAAGCATATGGAGTCGGGTGCGAGGTGAGACGAACGATGCTGAGATTGGCTTATCAATCCGATATTGGCCGTGTACGGTTGGTAAACGAGGACCGCGCAATTGTGCAAGAGGACTTGAACGGCTGGACTCTTGCCATTGTGGCAGACGGGATGGGCGGCCATCAAGCCGGGGATATCGCAAGCACGATGGCGGTTGAACTGATCCAGGAAGGGCTGCAGTCCGTGGACCCTAACATTTCGGGGGAAGAACGCCAGCGACAGCTGCGCACGGTGATTGAGATTGCCAATGAAAAGATTTTTGAATTCGCTTCTCAAAGGGAGAATTATCACGGGATGGGAACGACGGTTGTCACGGTCTTGGCCAAGGACGACCGCGCGGTTGTAGCACATATCGGCGACAGCCGGGCTTACCGGATTCGCGGAAATCACATCGAACAGCTCACCGAGGATCACTCGCTTGTCAACGAACTGGTCCGCAGCGGCCAAATCAGCCGGGAGGATGCATACCATCATCCGCGCCGCAACGTTCTGACCAGAGCGCTCGGTACGGAGCCGACCATTGAGGTCGATGTACAGGAAATTATGTGGCAGCAGGGCGATCTGCTCCTTCTGTGCAGCGACGGGTTGAGCAGCTTGGTCGAGAAGGATAGGCTGCTGCAAACCGTCACGGGGGAAGGGGAGCTGGAGAGCAAGGTTCAGCAGTTGATACAGGAAGCGCTGGATGCCGGCGGCGACGACAATATCACGGTGGTGTTGCTCGCCAACGTTGCGGATCCGGCAAGCGACAATGTTGGGGAAGCGGGGTGAGGACATCATGATCGGTAGGCAGTTGGGAGGACGTTACGAGATTCTGGGGCGCGTCGGCGGCGGCGGAATGGCCATTGTTTACAAAGGACTAGATATCTTATTGCATCGGCATGTCGCTGTAAAAATACTGCGTCAGCAGTATGTGCACGACGAAGAATTCATCCAGAGATTTCGCCGTGAAGCGCAGGCCGCGGCCTCATTATCACACCCCAACGTGGTCAGCATTTATGACGTAGGCCAAGAGGAAGACGTGCATTACATCGTCATGGAATACATCGAAGGCACGACGCTGAATGAGCTGATCAAAGAAAAAGCCCCCTTGCAGGTAGAGGAAGCCGTTCATATCGCGAGTCAGATTTGTGATGCGCTGGATCATGCGCACCATCATCAAATCATTCACCGCGACATCAAACCTCATAACATTCTGATCGGCAGGAACGGCCGTGTAAAAGTGACCGACTTCGGGATTGCCCGCGCCGTTACCTCCTCCACCATCACACAAACCGGCTCTGTTGTCGGTTCGGTGCATTATTTTTCACCCGAGCATGCCAAAGGCACACCGACAGGGGAGCAGTCCGATCTTTATTCCTTGGGCATCGTCATGTATCAAATGCTGACGGGGCGTCTGCCGTTTCTTGGAGAGAGTCCGATCAGTGTGGCGTTGAAGCACCTGCAGGAGGACGTAGAGGAGCCGCGCAAGGTGAATCCTCTCATTCCGCAAAGCGTGGAGAACATTATTTTACGGGCCATGCGCAAAAGCACTTCGGAACGTTACCGTTCGGCCAAGGATATGATGAATGATTTGGAATCATGCCTGCTTCCGCATCGCCGGGGAGAGCCTAAGGCGAGCTTCCTGGACGAGGATGAGCTGGATGAAGAGCGGACCTTGGTCATTCCGGCCCTGCGCCCCGGTCAATATGAAGCCGTCAGGGATGAAGAAGAGGCCGACGAGGAAGAGGAGCTTACGGTAAAGGAAAAAAAGAAGAAAAGCTGGGGAAAGCCGTTCGCTTGGTTTATCATCCTGACGGCGATGCTCGGCATCATGTGGTATTCGGTAGGCTATGTCAAGGAAATGATCGCGGTTCCCTCCGAGGTGGATGTGCCTGACGTCGTCAATATGACGCTGGATCAGGCGAAGCAGGAGCTTGCGAGCAGACAGCTTGAAGCGCTGGTGGAGTATCTGGAATCGTCGGATGTTCCAAAAGATGTGGTGATCAGGCAGAATCCCTCAGGCATGAAGGTCAGGCCCGGATACAAGGTTACACTGTATGTCAGTGAGGGGCCGGCCAAGCAAAAGATGCCGGAGGTCGTTAAATTGAAGCTGAGCGATGCCAAAGAGCGGCTTACGAAGTGGGGGATTAAACCGGAAAATATCTCTGTCGATCCGCAGTTTATGGACGAGGAGCCGGATACGGTGGTAACCCAGACTCCGGGGCCGGGTGAGGAATTTACCGATCCGTCGGCCGTGATGGTCAAGCTGATCGTAAGCAAAGGCCCGGAGACGTTCAAGATGCCGAATCTGATCGGAAAGACGGAAAACGAAGCGCGGAATATGGTCATGGTCAACAATTTGAAGCTGTCCAACGAAAACGTCAGCTATGAGGCGAGCTATAAGCAAACCAAAGGCCGGGTCATCGAGCAGTTTCCGTATCAACCGGGCGATGAGGTATCGCCGGGAGCGGAGATCAAGCTGATTGTCAGCTCCGGTTTTCCCGAGGAGGCCGGACCTATGTCGGTGCCTGTGACGATCAAGCCGACGAGCGAAGGAAAACCTTCCACGGTTAAAATCATATTAAACGACGCCCAATACGACAACTTTGAATACCAAACGCTGAACAACGTGGTCAAGACGGAAACGCTTGATGTTAAGCTGGTCGTTTCTCCCCAAAAGAACGCGGTCATCCAAGTGAAAGTGGACAACATTATTGCCGAGGTGATCTCCGTCACTTATCAGGATTATTTGGCGCAAAAGAACGGCGCCATACCGGGAACAGGCGCTGTGAAGGATGCCCCGGCGAGTGCGCCTGGATCGATGGGGACCGATAATGACGGTAACGGGGCGGCCGGAGGAAGCTCAAGTACAGGGG
Organism: Paenibacillus naphthalenovorans; assembly: GCF_900099895.1. Classification (GTDB taxonomy): domain Bacteria; phylum Bacillota; class Bacilli; order Paenibacillales; family NBRC-103111; genus Paenibacillus_G; species Paenibacillus_G naphthalenovorans. The sequence goes on along the minus strand of NZ_FNDY01000010.1, from coordinate 39,018 downwards.
GACGACAATCATAATGCCAACGGGATTTATCGTTAAGGCGTTAAGCGGATATTATTATGTGCTGCCGGAAGATTCGCAAAGCGCGGAATCGATTCAATGCCGGGCGCGGGGGATCTTTAAGAAGCGGGGGATTTCTCCTCTCGTAGGAGACCGCGTGATCTACCAACTGACGGAGAACGGGGAGGGAACGGTGGATGAAATTTTGCCTCGCACCTCCGAGCTCGTTCGTCCGCCGATCGCTAACGTAGACCTCGTTGTTTTGGTATTCTCTGTCGATGAGCCCGCGCTCAACCTCCCTCTGCTGGACAAGTTTCTGGTGCACACGGAAAGCGCCGGGCTCGATGCGCTCATCTGCTTGACCAAGAATGACTTGCTTGCCGATTCCCGGGAACACGGCGGTCCATTGGAGCTGGAATCGGTGATCAAGCTGTACGAATCGATCGGATACACGATTTTGGTCACAAGCGCGAAGGAAGGAGTCGGCGTAGATAAGGTTATGGATCAGCTTTCCGGCCGGATCAGCGTGTTCGCCGGACAGTCCGGGGTAGGCAAGTCATCGCTGCTCAATGCCATGGTTCCCGGTCTGCAGCTGGAGACGAATCAAATCAGCATGAAGCTCGGCCGCGGGAAGCATACGACCCGGCATGTCGAGTTGATTCGCCTGCAAAACGGAGGGATTGTGGCGGATACGCCCGGTTTCAGTCAACTGGATTTTCTGCAGGTGGATGCCGAGGGGCTTGGCGGCTGCTTCCGCGAATTCGCGCCCTTTGCCGCAGAATGCCGTTTTCGCGGATGTCTTCATCTCCATGAGCCGGGCTGCAAGGTTCAGGAGGCCGCAGATGCCGGGCTTATCGCGGCTACGCGATACGAAAATTACTTGCAGTTCCTAGGGGAAATTCGGGATAAAAAAAGGAGGTACTGACATGCTGCGGATTGCTCCTTCCATTCTATCCGCTGACTTTTCTATGCTTGGCCAAGAGATTGCCGATGTGGAACGCGGAGGAGCGGATTGGATCCATGTGGATGTCATGGATGGGCATTTTGTTCCGAACATTACGCTTGGTCCGCTGGTAGTGGAAGCCATCCGTCCGAAGACGAGGCTGCCGCTCGACGTGCATCTGATGATCGAAGAACCGGACCGCTACATTCCTGCGTTCGCCAAGGCGGGTGCAGACCTGATCTCGGTACATACGGAAGCCTGCGTCCATCTTCACCGGACGCTTCATTTGATCAAGGAGCAGGGGGTCAAGGCCGGGGTCGTGTTGAATCCGGCTACCCCGCTTTCCGCCTTGGAGCACGTCATGGACGACAAGCTTGATCTGGTCCTTGTGATGACGGTCAATCCGGGGTTCGGCGGACAGCATTTCATCACCGGCATGCTGCCTAAGATTGCAAAGCTGCGGGAAATGCTCAATGACCGGGGGCTTCAAGACGTGGATATCGAGGTGGATGGCGGCATTAATGAGGAAACGGCTAAGCTTGCTGTCGAAGCCGGAGCTAATGTGCTGGTGGCCGGCAGTGCGGTGTTCAATCGGCCTGATCGTGCGGACGCGATTCGCGCGATTCGCGGGCAGGCCTGACGGGTAAGGGAGCTTAAAGCTGAAAATAGACCCTCGGTATGGGAATGGCTTTCGTATTTAATTGAGTTCTTATTTTATTTTATCTATTCGGTATTTCATGCGGTCTGTCTGTCTATCGTACAGCAGCCCGCATAAGCAAAAACAGCATATTTTGCCCGGGCGGGGCATAACATGGTTACAAAAGTAGGGCTTACTTTTGTAGCCTTTTTGTTTTATCGGAAAAATGGGTTGTCAGGCACGTTTTGGCGGAAGCAGTAATATACTGGTTTTGCGAGGCTGAGTTGCCGGGAGGAGGGTACTGAATGAAATTTTATACGATTAAGCTTCCGAAGTTTTTGGGTGGTTTTGTGAAGGCAGTACTTAATACTTTTAGTAAAAACTGAAGGTATGAGAGCTCGTACTTATGAGTTTGCTGTTTGCCGCGCACAGCAAACCAGGGATAAACGGCTGCGCCGTCCTTTTGGGGACGTAAGCGTTTGTCAGGGTGATTCAGAAACAAGTATAGAGCACGCCGGAGTCAATGCTCTGAAGCGCTAAAAAAGCACCTGCATCAGGTGCTTTTTGTCTGCTGGGCAGATTACACGCGAGTAACTTTTCCGGATTTCAACGCCTTTGTGCTTACCCAAACGCGCTTAGGCTTGCCGTCGACCAGAATGCGGACTTTTTGAACGTTGACGCCCCAAGTGCGTCGGGTTTTGTTGTTCGCATGGGATACATGGTTGCCGGTACCCGGTCCTTTACCAGTAATAAAACATTTACGGGACATAGTTACACCTCCTTAAAGCATGTACGCTTCAAAAACATACTTGAATATCATATCACAGCCGAATAAATGCCGTCAACGAATGCGTGCGGTTTTTCTTCCGCTATGGATAAGGAGGTTTGTTTATTTCTTGTGATGATTATAGTACAATGTAACATAGTCCATCCGAATCTGGATTAAAGGAGCTGTTAGAGAGATGGCTGTCGAACTTAACACACAATATGGCAAAATATACGTAACCGATGAAGTGATTGCTGTGCTCGCAGGCTCAGCTGCTTTGGATTGCTATGGACTCGTGGGAATGGCTTCGCGCAATCAATTAAAAGACGGAATCGCAGAACTGCTGCGTCGGGATAATTTGAGCCGGGGTGTGGAGGTTCATCGTGATGAGCAGGGCGTGCTGACCATTGATTTATATATCGTCGTCAGCTACGGCACGAAAATTTCGGTCGTAGCCCACAATGTTCAGACCAAAGTGAAATACATGCTGAACGAAGTGGCAGGACTGCAAGTGGACTATGTTAATATTTTTGTTCAAGGCGTGCGGATCGCGCAATAAGACTGACAGACAGCAGTTGTCGCCGATATAATGAGACGCCGACAGGGTGATAGCGGGGAAGGAGATTGGTCTTTTTGAGTAAGCGCTTAATTCAAATTAACGGACAAGACTTTATCCGGATGGTGGAGGCCGGGGCCAATGCATTGAAATCGAACGTAGACCGGGTCAATGCATTAAACGTTTTTCCGGTGCCGGATGGTGACACGGGAACGAATATGAACCTGACGCTGACGTCCGGTGTGGAGGAACTGCGCCGCAGGCCTTCGGATCATATCGGCAAAGCGGGTGAAGCATTGGCCAAAGGGCTGCTGATGGGTGCGCGCGGTAATTCAGGCGTCATCTTATCGCAGTTGTTCCGCGGCTTTGCGAAGGCGGTGTCGGATTTGGAATCGGTCAATGCTAAGCAGTTTGCCGCGGCGTTCCAAAGCGGTGTTGACATGGCTTATAAAGCGGTGGTCAAACCGGTGGAAGGAACGATACTGACCGTAGCCAAGGAATCGGCCAAGCAAGCCGTGAAAACAGCGGAGCGGCAGTCGGATATCCATATCGTCATGGAGGAGCTGCTTAAGAAATCGCGGGAAGCACTCGCGAAGACGCAGGACATGCTCCCCGTGCTGAAGCAGGTCGGTGTAGTCGATTCCGGCGCCCAAGGCCTTGTTCTCATCTATGAGGGGTTCATGTCCGCATTGGTGTCCGAGATAACGGAAGAGCCCGCGGATATGCCCTATACCGCTTTCGGGGCTGTTCAGCCGCTGGATGAGGTGTTGGAACAGAATGCCCTTACCATCTCCAAACCGCTCGAACATGTGCATGGGGAACTGCACAGCGCTCAGGCGAAGCTGGCGACCGAGGATATCGAATTTGGATACTGTACGGAATTCATGGTGAGGTTGAACGCTGACAAGGTTGCAAGCCGGACCTTCGACGAGCATCGTTTCCGCGAAGAGTTGTCCGCGTTCGGCGACTCTCTGCTCGTTGTGGCCGACGACGATCTCGTGAAGGTGCACATTCATGCGGAATATCCGGGCAGCGTTATGAATCTGGCGCAAAACTACGGAGACCTAAGCCGCATCAAGATTGAGAATATGCGTGACCAGCATACGCATATTTTAATGGAGGAAGCCGGGCAGCGGAACGCAGCGCAATCGGGGATGGCCGTACATTTGTCTGCGGATTCTGAAGATGCCGCTGCCCGGAAGGAAGCCGTACAAGAGCTTAAACGCTACGGATTTGTGGCGGTTTCTGCAGGAGAAGGCATTTCCGGCATCTTTACGAGTCTCGGGGTCGATCGGGTACTGCACGGCGGACAAACGATGAATCCGAGTACGGAGGACATCGTGCGTGCGGTAGCCGGGGTCGATGCCCAGACGGTTTTTGTTCTGCCAAACAACTCCAACATTATTCTCGCAGCGCAGCAAGCGGTAGAACTCGTGGAAGACAAGCAGGTGATCGTGATCCCGAGCAAATCCATTCCTCAAGGGATCGCAGCCGTCATCGCCTTCCAGGAGAATGCGGCTCCGGAGGAGAATGCCGAGGAGATGCAGCAGGCGCTGCAGCATGTACAGGCGGGACAAGTGACCTATGCCGTTCGCGATACACAGATGGATGGGATGGACATCAAGCAAGGGGATTACATCGGCATACACAATGGCCGTATTGTCTCCTCCGAGCCGGATATCTTGGCCTCCTGCCGGAAGCTGATCGACAGTCTTGTCGGAGGCGGTGCCGAAATCGTCACGCTGTATGCGGGGGCGGAAGCCCGGCCGGAACAGACGGAGCAGCTGGCAGATTATATCGAACAAACGTATGCGGATGTGGAAGTGGAAGTCCACGAGGGCGGCCAGCCTCTCTACTACTACATCATTTCTGCGGAATAAAAAAGGTTTAGATAAGGAAGGGGGCAGCTTTTTTGAGTCAAGTTCGAATTGTAACGGACAGTACGGCAGACATACCGGCCGACCTTCGGGAGAAGCTTGGCATCGCTATGGTGCCGTTAAAGGTGTTGTTCGGTCAAGAAGTGCTTCGGGATGCTGTAGATATCGGACCGGAGCAGTTTTATGGCAGGTTGACCGAGTCCAACGATATGCCGACCACCTCCCAGCCGTCTCCTGTGGAATTTCAACAGCTGTATCAAAAGCTGGCGGAGGAGAGCGGCGGTCCGATTATTTCGATTCATTTGTCATCCAGGATGAGCGGGACTTACCAGTCTGCGGTACTGGCCAAATCCATGGTCGAAGGCGATGCGGATATTGAAGTGGTGGACAGCCGTTCAGCTTCTTACGGTATTGGAATGCTTGTCGTAGCAGCTGCCGAGGCGGCGAGGCAGGGAAAGAGCAAGGAAGAAATATTAGAGCTGATTGCAAAGATGCGTCAAACGCAGCGGCTGTATTTCCTGGTCGACACGCTGGAATATTTGCAGAGGGGCGGCCGTATCGGCAAAGCGGCGGCGTTATTCGGATCGCTGCTGAACATTAAGCCCATTTTGTCTATTAACGCGGAAGGGGAAGTGTATTCCGTAGATAAAATACGCGGGCAGAAAAAGGCTATGAACCGGATCGTCGAGCTGCTTCAGCAGGACTTGGGCGGCCAGCCGATTCACTTGATCCTCGCGTATACGACCGGACGGGATACGGCGGAAGAGCTGAAGTCGCTCATTGCGCAGCATTTTACTATAGAGAGCGTGCATTACACACACATTGGCCCCGTGATCGGCACCCATGTCGGGCCTGGAACCGTAGCGGCATTTGCGCTCCCTGTCTGATATGACCATTGATTTATATTCGCTTCCGGTCACGAAGGTGTCCGGCGTCAAAGGCAAGAAGCCTGAGGAGTTGCTCGCGCTTGGGATTACGAGCGTCGGGGAGCTCCTCGATTATTATCCTTTCCGCTACGAGGATTACACGCTTCGGGATTTGACGCAGGTGAAGGATGGCGACAAAATTACGGTGCAGGCAAAGATAGCAGGGGTTCCTCAGGTCCAAATGTATGGCCGGATGAAATCCCGTATGAGCTGTAAAATCGTGGTCGACGGATTGTTCATTACGGCCGTTTGGTTTAACCGGCATTATTTGAAGGACAAGCTGAGCGCGGGCAGCGAAATAATATTGACAGGCAAATGGGATCAAAAAAGGATGAGCCTGACGGTAACGGAAGCGGAATTTCCGGGTCGGGGGACTTCGCAGATCGGCACGCTGCAGCCTGTTTATTCGGTGGGCGGATCGATCACGCAGAAGTGGTTCCGGCAAACGATGAAACAAGCGCTGCTGCAATTCGGTGAGATGATTCCGGAGGTGCTTCCTGCCGAGCTGCTTCGCAAATACGATCTTCTTCCGAGGAAGCAGGCTGTTTCCCTGCTGCATTTGCCCGGATCGATGGAGCAGGGCCAGCGGGCCAGACGCCGCATGGTGTATGAAGAGCTGTTCTTGTTTCAGCTTAAGATGCAGGCTTACCGCGCGCTTCATCATCAACGGGCCGACGGGGTTGCGCATCCTGTCGATTTGCCGGGGGTGCGCAGCTTTGTACGCAGCCTGCCGTTTGCATTGACGGAATCGCAAAAAAACGTGTTGGCTGAAATTCTTCATGACCTGCAGCAAAACTATGCGATGAACCGGCTGCTGCAGGGAGATGTCGGGGCCGGTAAAACCGTGGTGGCGGCGGCCTCCTTGTTTGCCGTTGTAAAAGCAGGCTATCAGGGGGCGCTTATGGCTCCGACGGAAATTTTGGCGGAACAGCACAAACGATCGCTTGATCGCTTGTTCGAACCCTACGGCATTCAAACCGCCCTGCTCACCGGTAGCCTGACGGGCAAGCAGCGTCGTGAGGTGCTTGCCTCCTTGCAAATGGGGCTCACCGATATCATAGTCGGTACCCATGCGCTCATTCAGGAGGACGTGTTCTTCCGGAACCTGGGGCTTGTGGTGACGGATGAACAGCACCGCTTCGGCGTTCAGCAGCGGAGTATTTTGCGCCGCAAGGGTTTAAATCCCGATGTGCTGACGATGACGGCGACCCCGATTCCGCGGACGTTGGCCATCACCGCTTTCGGGGATATGGATGTATCTACGCTCAGGGAGCTGCCGAAGGGGCGTAAGCCGGTCAAGACGTACGCGGTAGGACACAACATGCTGGAGCGGGTGCTCGGTTTCATTCGCCGCGAGGTGGCTGCCGGCAGGCAGGCCTATGTCATTTGCCCGTTGATTGAAGAATCCGAGAAGCTCGACGTGCAAAACGCCATCGATGTGCATGCCCAGCTGCAGTACGCTTTTCCCGAATACAAAGTCGGTTTGCTTCACGGCCGGATGACGCCCGGCGAGAAGGATGAGGTCATGCGCGAATTCAGCGCCGGGCGGGTGCAGGTACTTGTATCCACGACCGTTATTGAGGTTGGCGTCGATGTGCCGAATGCCACTCTGATGGTGGTATACGATGCCGACCGGTTCGGGCTGTCACAGCTTCATCAGCTTCGGGGCCGTGTCGGGCGCGGCGAGCACCAATCCTATTGTGTGCTCATCGCCGATCCGAAGAATGAGGTCGGAAAAGAGCGGATGAAGGTGATGACTCAGACAAACGACGGGTTTGAAATCGCACGGCGGGATTTGGAGCTGCGCGGTCCCGGTGATTTCTTCGGCACCAAACAAAGCGGCGTTCCAGATTTCCGGGTCGCGGATATGGTGATTGACTTTGAAATCATGGAGCAGGCGCGTGATGACGCTGCCGAGATGGTGCGACGACCCGACTTTTGGACCGGGGCCGGTTATGCGTCGCTTCGTGAATATTTGCAGCGCGAGCGCATTTTCGATAATGACCTGATGGACTGATATTCCTCATAAAAAAGCATCCCGGCAGAGCATAAACCTGCCGGGATGCTTTTTTCACGGATAAAGGCTAGCCCTTGCCCTTCCATGGAAGAGAAAGCCACTTTTTTCTTCGTCTATGCCGCTTGGACCTAGGAATAAAAGTACTGGTATTGGGTTCAACAGATGTGAATGATTCCCTAAGGTTTTTGGAATTATGGGATAGCAATAAAGAAAGCTCTTCCTTTGTAACTCCTCCGTTGTCCATTTCTATCCGCCCTTATTCGATAATATTCGACAAGTTCTATATTACCGTATTTGCTTGGAGATGAAAACCTGTTTAAATGGTTAGCCGACTGTCATCGATGTCCTGGTATTAAAATATGCGGCCTTCCAAGGTGTTCAGGGTCACAGCTGCGGCGGGGTGGAACAATAAATAGGTACACATGGCCAAGCCCTTCGTCATAGACTTACTGTGTGTGGTATAGAAGTCCACTCTACTTACGTGAAAGCGGAGGTGCAGCTCAATGAGCTATACAAAGTTCGGTTTTGATCCCGCGCAGGTGGAGCGGATCAAGCTGAAAATGAAAAACCCGGAAACCAAAGAACGTGTCAAAATGATTTTGAAGGGCGTAAACAAGTACGATTTGCAGGACCGGGTGAAGGTGCGCCGCTTTGTCGCGACGTTGACCAAGGTGCTCGGCGAGAAGGTAACGGAGCAGCAGACGGAGCATCTGGTCAATTTTGTGATCTCCCAAAAAATCGATCCGAATAATACGTTTCACTTGATTAAGCTGTGGAGCATGTTCCGCTGAAGCGGAACGTGTTTTTTTTTGCAAGGTTCAAGTGAAGGATGCATTGTCAAGCGGCGCAGCAAAAGTTATAATTTTGAATAGATTGCTAGTTTTTGTCATAGGGGGAGAGAGAATGTCACACTCGGAAAAGCCGGAGCAAGGCAGTAGAGGGTTGACGCGCCGTCAGCTGTTGGCCACGGTCGGTTCGGCCACGGCGATGATGCTGGCATCAGGAGCAGGTACGGGCTGGGGTACGGCGTCGGCTGCTGCACTGCCTGGCGCTGTCCAGCAGGAGTCGCCGATTTGGCATAATGTGAAGGATTACGGGGCAGGCAATCTCGGACGAACCAATGTGGACGATGCACCCGCCATCCAATCCGCCATGAATGCGGCTGTGAGGACAGGGGGCATCGTTTATTTTCCTCCGGGTACCTATTATTTGAATTCGAGCCTTGTGCTTTACTCTAATGTTAAGCTGCTTGGAGCATCCAGCCAGAGGTCGGTGCTCAAGTCGCTTCAGTCTCATTTGATCCTGATGGTTGGCAACGGTGTGAAGCATGCCGAAGTGGAAAGTCTTGGATTCGAGGGGACCGGAAATCTGTATCAGGAAGTATTCGCAGATCCGGAACGGGCGGTTCACCTCAAGGATTGCGAGCATGTTCGGATACGGGATTGCTCGTTCTCCAAGATTACAAACGGCATACGGATCACGGATTGCCGGCATGTTGCAGTGAGCGGCTGCTTGTTCAATTCCTTGCTTTCAGCGGGTAATGATAATGAGGGATACGGTATCGTGGCCGAATCCGGAGAAGGGCTTCGGATTACGGATAACCGGTTTGTGCAGCTGCCCAGACCCTGCATCTATTTGTCGGCAGGATGCTCCTATTCGACCGTATCCGGCAATACGGCGGAGAAATGCAAAGACGCCTTTGTGGTCGTGTCCTCGAAGATCAAGCCCTGCTCGCATAACCGGATTGAAGGAAACACGGCTTCCGGCGCCGGATTGGCCAAGGACGAGACGAGCTGTTCTCGCGGCATCCTGCTGCGCAGCTACAGCACGGACAATCTGATTCAGCACAATGTCATTTCCCGGGCGGCGTTTACGGGCATTATGCTTGAAGGAGAAGGAACGGCGGAGCTGGAGCGTCCGGCGGGCAATCTCATTTCCGGCAATAAGGTCGACGGCGCGCCGGAAGGCATTGCCCTGCTGAACAGCGATGGCAATGCCGTGACAGGCAACGACGTCCGGCGTGTGAAAACCGGCATCCTGCTGAATACCAAGGGCGAAGGGAGCGGGGCCCGGTGCCGCAGCAACCTGGTATCAGGCAATACGCTGTTTAGCTGCTCCTCGGCAGCCATCCGGCTCGGCAGCGCCCGCTGTGAAAGCAATACGGTATACGGCAATTCCGGTACAGGGAATGGCGAAGCCCTTGCGGATCAAGGGACGGATACGGCAAAAAGCGGCTTCTGACGGATACCGTCCGATGCCGGATTAGTGCAGTGATGCCGGCTGTTATATGCCTTCCCGCGCCCGGATCCCCTTCTTTTATGGAAGCGCAAGAAAATATGAAGCGAGGGAATTTCTCCTGCTGCGTAAGAGAGAGTCTGCTCACAGCAGTTCGGCGCCGATCAAGTCGGCTAGCCTTACCCATGTGGAGCCTTCACTGCAGCGTACCTTGATCCGCTGCAGATGCAGATCGGCCTGCAGAATCGTACAGTCGATCGACTTGCGCTCCCCGTTATCATACAGTGTAAGGCGCAGCGCCGCGTCTTCATGGAGCGCGATGCCGAGCGTCTGTCCAAGCTCCTCCAAGCGCTGCTCGTCGAGCGTCGGCTTCTCTTGTCTGCCGAGCTCGCGGCGGTGCCGGAGCAATTGCTCCTTATGCTCGGGCAGCATCATGCGTGAGGACTCCCATAGGATGTTTTTGCCGGGTGTCAATTTGTTGTCTTTCATTTATAATGTCCTCCGATTTTCAATGATCTCTCCACGGCTTGGCCGGCCGCAGTCAGCGAAGAAGCCCGTACAATGGCCGAGCTCCCGTACCGATCCTTTATCAAGTCAGTTGCTTTCTCTAAAGACCTGATTTTTTCTTGATCCTCGAATAAAGTAAGCTGATAATTTTGATCATTCGTCAACTGGCTTAAGGTGACGCCGAGGCGGCGTACTGGCATATGGTCCCAAAAGCGATAAAAAAGCTTCTTCACGGCTTTGAATACCGTATTCGTATGATTCGTAGGGTCCGGCATCTTCATCTGGCGGGAAAATCCGGTCGGTGCTTCGTAGGGGCTGCACATGCAGCTCACCGTCACTACGGAACCCATATATCCTTTACGCCGGCAGTCGCGGCAGACCTCCTCCGTGAGCTCGAGAAGGATCGTGTCCACCTCGGTCGTTTTCGTGTAGTCTCTGGGTAAAGTCATCATGTGTCCGATGGACTTGGGCGGAGTATCAAAGGTTTTGGGAGTAACCACACTTTCATCCAGGCCGTTCGCCGTCCGCCACATCACCTCGGCATGGATATCCGACTGCTTGCCGAAATAGGCACGGAATCGAGCTTTGAGGCGCGGAAGCGGCGTTCTCGCGATATCGCCTATGGTATGCATGCCAAAGCGGGTAAAATGAGCCGTCATACGGGAGCCGACTCCGAACATCTTATTTACGGGCTGAGGCCACAGTAAATCTTCCACTTGTGAAGCGGGTAGGGTAAACACGCCGCTCTCATTCTTTTTGGCCCATATATCGGTTGCGATTTTAGCCAGTATTTTGTTGGAACTGATTCCGATCCTCACCCATACCCCGGTTTGCCTCAGGACCTTCTGTTGAATCGACCGGGCAATCGTTACAGGATCCCCGAAAATGGACAAGCTTGCCGAAACGTCCAGAAATTGCTCGTCGATGCTGAATACTTCAACAAGATCGGTATACTCTTCATAGATTTGTGTAATCATCAGCGAAACATCGATATAATGCTGCATGCGGGGACGTACCACAACCAGATCCGGGCACTTGTTCAATGCTTCGCCAAGCCGTTCGGCGGTGGTTACTCCATAGCTTTTGGCTATAGGACAAGCGGCCAGAATGATTCCGGACCGGCGTGCGGGATCTCCCGCCACAGCAACGGGTTTATTTTTGTATTCCGGGTGATCCGCTTTTTCTACGCTGGCATAAAACGACTGACAGTCCGCCAGCATGATGGTGCGCGCGCTCTTGTTAGAAGTTGAAACGGAAGTCAGCATATGATGTTCACCCTCACTTACAGAACGTATGTTCTTAACATACACAGGATAGCGAACAAATATTCGTATTTCAATAGGAGAGCCTCAGGTAATTTTTTCCGAGACCCGATATTGGGGGAGAAGGCTGGACATAAGCGGCGCCTATGGAAGATAATGGTTAGAAGAGATAAACGTCCCGGATAGGCTTGGGCGTTCGTTTGTTTCCGTTTATGAACTTCTGCGTGCCGTTATTTGGCCTGAGGGTCTATGGTTGGATGGGTCATAACCTGTGAGGAGGATGAGAAACGATGAGCAGTGTTCGAAATCTGCTTCATGCCGTTGAGAGCATGGAAATGATCGATTTAACCCATGTGCTGGAGGAGGATATGCCGGTTTATCCGACGCACTCGCGCTATTTTCATACCAAGTGGGATTCGTTCGAGACAGGAAGTCCGGCGCTTGTGTGCCAACTGCTCATCAATGAACATTGCGGTACGCATGTAGATGCTACGGGACACTTCTTGAAGGAAGGGGAGCCTGCACACCGGTATATGGCGGAAACACCCCTGGAGCATTGTATGGGAAGGGCGTTGACCCTCGATTTCTCCAGCTATGAAGCTTCGGATCTGGTGTCCAGGCAAGAGGTGCTCTCGTGGGAAAGGGAACATTTTTCCATTGAAGAAGGGGATATCGTATTATTCCGGTTTGGCTGGGACCGGTATTGGACGCCGCGATCCGCCGGCCGAACCTACACGGCCAGTTGGCCCGGTCTGAGCGAGGAAGCTGCCGCCTATCTGGCATCCAAAAAATAAAGGCTGTGGGATGCGATACGCTGGCCGTTGACAGTTCGCATTCAGACGGCTATCCGGCACATTATCAGCTTCTCGGGAATGGCATTACCATTTTTGAAAACCTGAAAGGATTGGAGCGGATTGCCGGAGAATCCTTCTTTATCGGTTTTCCGCTCAAGATTAAAGGCGGTTCCGGCTCACCGGTTCGGGCGGTTGCTTGGATTCCGAAGAATGAGGCCAGGAGGTTATCTGTTCATCATGCTGAACATCAATAAAATACATCACGCCGCTATCATTTGCTCCGACTATGCGAAATCCAAAGCTTTTTACACGGAGGTGCTCGGTCTTCCGGTAATCCGCGAAACGTACCGGGCGGAACGAAATTCCTATAAGCTGGACCTGCTGGTAGGGAAGGATCATCAGATCGAACTGTTCTCCTTTCCGGGCGCTCCGCCAAGACCCAGCTACCCGGAAGCGCAGGGGTTGAGGCATCTGGCTTTTGAGGTGGACGATATCGAAGAGGCGGTCCAAAAGCTGCAAAATCAAGGCGTTGCAGTCGAGCCCGTCCGCATCGACGAAACAACGGGAAAGCGGTTCACTTTCTTTTCCGACCCCGATGCGCTTCCGCTCGAGCTGTATGAGAAATAACGAACGCTTGCTTGATCATGACGCACTCGCGCAAAGCCTCGAAGCGCAAAAAGGGGCCGTCCCATAAGTAGTTTTTAACTACGCAGGGACGGCCCTGTTTTCTTAACTTCTCGTTTCCATACAGAAAAAAAGGTCGAGTAAAGGGCTATACTTGCACTCTTACTCGACCTTTTTGGTTCATCGTCGCCCACTTTAATAAATTATGGGCAAAGGAAAGCCACCCGACCTCCAGTTGCCATTTCTTCGATTTCTCTTTGTGGTAGGTGCTGTATTTGACAATGGCCTGAACTTCTTCTTGCTCCAAATAGGCGTAGTTTTCTTCTCCGCCATACCCTGCATCGGCAATGACTGTATCCGGCAGTTTGCCTAGAGCCGCTTTCACTTTCTCCAGATGCGGTTTCAAGCAACGTGTATCCGTTGGACGCTGATGCAGACTGTAACCGACAATAAATTGGTTTTCCGTTCCGATCAGTACGTTGTATCCGGGCTTCAATTACCCATTTCGCATGTGATCCTCCTTCATTCGCATGAACGTTGCGTCCAGATCGGTTTTGCTGCAGCTGTTCCGTTATCCCAGCACTTCCTGATGTCGTTCATACTTTTGTAGCCGGGGCAGCAGGTCCTTCCGCAGCATCCGTACCGCTTTTTTTTAGCGGCTTGTCTTTAGGCTTGTGCTGCAGCTTCTCTTCCAGCTTCTGAACCGCCTTTTCCAGCTTTTCACTTGTGAGGCTGGCAGCTTCGCCGAGCTCCGACAAATCCCGGCCTTGCTCTTCCTGTTCTTCCTGTTGCTCTGCCGCCTCGATGCTCGCAAACAGTGTCTTCACTTTTTCCTGCAGCTTGGCCTTGTGCTTTACCACTGCCTTTCCCCATACAAACGTATACTTATTGGCATTGGCTTCGATCTTGGTTCCGTCAACGAAATAGTGCTCCAGCTTGACGTACTTCTCCTCGACGAGAAAACCTAAAATGGCTGTAAAAACCGTTTCGAGGACATCTTTCATCCGCTCGGAGCGGAAGCGGTTAATGGTGTGGAAATCCGGCCGCTGTCTGGCCGCAAGCCACATGAACATGATATTTTCGCGGACGGCTTTGGCGATCTGACGTGAGAAATAGATCCGCTGGGTGTAGGCGCACACCTTTTGTTTTACAAAAATGAAAAAGGGGTACCCGTCACCTCGGTGACTTATGGGACACCCCCTTGCACTATTTGTTTTGTTTTTTCAAATTTTCCATTTGTTTGAACAGCACTTCCAATTCTTTCTGCAGCACTTCCATATCCTTAAACATTTGGATCATGTCTTTATCTTCCGTAAGCACCTTGATAGCATGCTCAACCATCTTGTTCATCGCGATCCGTCCTTTCGGTATTTGCAATCAGTGTACGGCTGAAAGGAAGAATTCGTGTCCGCGCTTGTACAAGATAAGTGAAATGACGCACCCTTTATTTTTTATTGGAATCTTCATCATCGCCGTCGAAGGCATGTTGTATATTATCCATTGTCTGTTCAACGAAATCATTCAGTAAATCGGTTGCGGCCACATCCTGCTGATCGGGTGGTGTATTGATGCCAGCAGCGGTATTGGATGTATCGTTGAGATAATCCTTTTCATTGTCCATTGTATTCATCGTCCTTCCGGGGATTTTTATCCTTTGTATGGTATACAGAACCGTTTCTTTTTATGTAAATCTTTCACGGCAAAAAAACGCCTCTCCATAAAAATGAGATATGACAACAAGCAGAGCGCTGATTCCGTTTGCTTTTCATCCGGGGGTTTATGATGAAAACCGCTCGATATCACACATATAGAACCTTACTGGCCAATGCCCGTAGACTAACAAAAGGCATGCTTGATTTAAGGCTTATCATAACGGCCCGTCTAGCGACAGAGGCCCTGGGTTAACGCTCAATCATTTCGGATGACTAAATATACGATAAGGCCCATCACTGGAAAAAACAGTAGGCCAAACAGCACGATAATCGCATATTCCTGGCTTTTGCCCCTGCTCAAAGCATCCCGATAAGCCCAAATGCTTAAAATGATATGTAATACGGAAAGCAAAAGGCCAAATACGAAAACAAAAATGATCATACCGCTAAACATAAAGCCTGGTTCCACAACCATTCTCTCACCTCGAATTGTATTCTATTCCTGATTATAACGAAAATTTGGAAGTTTCAATATAAAAAAATCCGCTCTTTTGAGCCGGGTGTATCGGCTGGTATGATTACGGTGCTGCAGAGCAGCAATGCAACCGGCTGGCTCATGGGCCTCGAAAAGTACCAGAATAAGGTGGGGCATGATGCCCCACCAGTGAAAGGAGTAGAATCCATCCGCCCTTCAGATTATAGTTAAATCAGTCAGTAATAGCGGTGACTTCTACTCTTCTTGTTTTTTGAGCAGAGTTGGAATGTTCATCCCTCTGCGTTCGATCTCCTTCTCAAGCATTTTTATAAAGTCCCTGTCTAAATCAAGTTCAATGGCTAGCTTGTACGCATGGATTAGTGCAACGTCAGATATCCTTCGCACTCAAATGTCTCCTTTGATAGCGAATGGATCCTATCCCTTCACCGTGTACAGAATATCCGGAAATGGAATCAATAGAAATATCAAATTCGTTTACCTATATAACCCGTACACTATAGTTCAAAATGCCGATCCGGCGAATGAATACAAAAAGTAATATTAATGGAAAAAAGAGGATTTTGGGTATATGGTTATCATCGAGGCTTGATCGAGGGGGATCATAATAATTCAGGGCCCCGTCTCGCGACGAGGCCCTTTCATGGGAGAGGAGAAACCGGACGAAGAGCTTATGGGGAACGTAAGTCTTCTCCGCGGTTGTCTACGACATTTTCGGATGTCGATGATATAAGGATGACCCGATCGGAACCAAGATATACATCGGCCGGAAAAATTTTTTTAGATTTTTTGTGCAAAAGAATTTGTTTATGGTACGATAGCATTACTACGCAGGTAAAGGAAGGCTGTAAGATGAGAGTCATATCGGGCAGTGCCAAAGGGCGGCCGCTCAAAGCGGTGCCGGGTATGGGGACGAGGCCCACAACGGATAAGGTGAAAGAAGCGGTGTTCAGCATGATCGGACCTTATTTCGACGGCGGACAAGTGCTGGATTTGTTCGCCGGGACAGGCGGGCTCAGTATTGAAGCGCTCAGCCGCGGAATGGACCGGGCCGTGCTGACGGATATGGACAAGAAAGCGATCGACACGATCCGTCACAATCTTCAGAACACCGGCTTTTCGGACCGGGCTGAGATTTACCGCAATGACGCCTTTCGCGCCATCAAAGCGCTTTCAAAACGGGAGGCGCGGTTTGATCTGGTTTTTGTGGATCCGCCATACAAGTTAAAGATCATCGGGGAGCTGCTGGAGCAATTGCAGCAGAGCGGCTTGCTGGCCGGTGAAGCTCGTGTCGTCGTCGAGCATGATGCGCAGGACCGGCATGAGGAATCCTATGGAATGTTGGAACAGGTACGCCGGGCGGAATACGGGGATACGGCGATAACGATTTATCAAAACCGTACAAGGGTATAGAAACATCAAAGGGCAATGTTATAGGGGGCTGACCATACAAATGGACGTAAAAGAGCAGGGAACCAATCAAAGACTCCAAGTGGCGGTTTATCCAGGAAGTTTTGATCCTGTGACGAACGGGCATCTGGACATTATTCGCCGGGCTGCCAAGGTGTTCGATAAGCTGGTGGTGGCGGTGCTGAACAATACGAGCAAAAATCCGCTGTTTACGCTGGAGGAGCGAATGGAACTGCTGCGCAGGGTGACGGCCGATCTGCCGAATGTAGAAATCGACGGGTTTCGCGATTTGCTTATCAATTATATGCAGAAAAAAAACGCGAATCTTATCGTCAGAGGCCTGCGCGCGGTTTCGGATTTCGAATATGAGATGCAGCTGGCGTCGACAAATCGAAAGCTGAAAGATGATATTGAGACGTTCTTTATGACGTCCACGCCCAAATACTCGTACTTAAGCTCCAGTATCGTCAAAGAGGTTGCCCGGTTCCACGGGCCGGTGGTCGATTTGGTGCCTCCCGAGGTAGAAAAGGCGCTGAAGGGCAAATATGGAACCGGGGTAAAGGCTTAGGCCGCGTAGAAAAAACGCCCTGTTCTTTAATACTCCTGCATCGCCGGGTTACTGCAGATTCCTTTACAGCGGACCGTTCCTTTGGCGTCCCCGGTAAAAGAGAAAGGCTGCGAACACCGAAAGCACTAGAAGGATCAAGATGACGGTTCCGAACTGGAGCATCATCGGGCTAATGAACGGCCAGAGACTGTCGCGTCCGGCATCCCAATCGGAGCCGTAGATGCCATAGTTGGCGAGAACGGGCTGTTCTTGGCTCATCCAGCTCATCAGCGGCTTCCAGGAGACCAGCGTCAGCACAAAGGCGATGCTTCCATGGTGGATGCGCGACCGTACAAAATGCAAATACCGCAGATCCGTCGAGACGGTCAGGCTTTTGACTTGTGCATGGGTGGACAGGCCGCCCCAAGCCAGCAGCATGCTGAGAAGCGCATAAAAGAACGAACTTTGGGATGCGCCGGCCGCCTGCGCCATCGCGTAAGCGCCCAGGTGCGGTTCGAATAAACCGGTCAATAGTGCGGAGATCAGCGAAAGCGCGTCGCCTGGATTTGCTCCGAGCAGGGAAACGGCGGAAGCCAGCGCCTCCGGCAGGCCGGTAAGGGACAGGGCATGGACCAGTACGGAGAACATCATGATGTACCCGCCAATAATGAAAAGCTGCTGCACACCGGAAGAGACGGCATCACCCAGCAGCTTGCCGAACGTCCGGCCGTCGCGGACCCTCGCTTCATAAAACGCTTGAAAGCTGTGAGAGATCCAGCCTTTTCCGGCGTATTTTTTCACGGGAGCGTACCTTCCGGAACCGAACCGGTGAAAGACGGCCATGAACAGGGCCGCGGCATAATGGATAATGGCGAGCGCGAGTCCGGCGGCAGGGCTGCCGAGGAAACCGACGCCGACGACGCCGATCATAAATACGGGACTGGACATATGGGAAACGGCCAACAGCCGTTCGCCTTCTTCCCGTGTAAGCAGCCCGTCCTTGCGAAGTGCGCTAACACCTGCGGCTCCGGCGGGCATACCTGCCGTGAAGCCGAGGGAGATTACCCAGCCTCCGGCGCCGGGGAGCCGAAGGAGTGCGCGCAGCAAAGGCTCCATCAATGCGCCGAGGCCGTGCAGGACTCCCATGCCGCGCAGCAGCTCGGTAATGATCAGGAACGGCAGCAGCGCCGGGAACACAAGCTTCCACCAGAGGCTCAAGCCTTGAAGGGAGGCTTGAAAGGCTTGGTCGGGGAACAAGATGATGCTGATCACCAAAGCAAGCGCCGCAGCGCCTAAGTACAACGTAGTCAAGCGTGGGGAGAGAAGGGCCTGCAACGCTTTCATCCGAATCACTCCAGCTTTTTAAATCAGATTGGTACATGTTTACGCTTTGTCCGCATGGATTAGACCATGCCGACGCACCATACAGAGAGATGGTTATCATAAGGAACGGGTGGGGAAACGCTCTATGGGAGAGGCTCGACATATGAAACGGGCGTCACGCATCGTTTTTTCGGTTTTCACTGCCATAGCTTTGTTGTATCTCATTTATTTCATGCCGCTGCCGCTGTATATTTTCAAACCCGGCACGGCCGATGTTATACAGCCTATGGTTCAAGTGGAGCAGGCTGCGTCCGAAGAAGAGAAAGGGCAGTTTATGCTGACGACGGTCGCGGTAAGCGATGCAACGGTGTACGGGTACCTGATGTCGTTTATAAGCCCTTATCAGGAGCTGCGTTTAAAGGAGGACCTGCTGCGCAAGGGAGAGTCCGAATCGGAATATACCCAGCGGCAAGCGGTCGTCATGATGACATCGCAAGCGGATGCGATTCAGGCTGTCTATAACAAGTTGAACATTCCATATCGGATCAGCCATGACGGGGTCGTCGTCGAGCATATTTATCCCGATTATCCGGCTCATGAGATTCTTCGGGCCGGGGATTATATCGTCAAGGTGGATGATAAGCCCATTACAACGGCGGATGAATTAAGGGCGTCGTTAGCGAATAAAAAAGCCGGGGATACGGCGGCCATAAGCTATAAGCGGGGAAACGTCATCCGGACGGGCAACATCGCTTTGGCGGTTCTGCCAAGCGAGGACGCCACTGCTCCGGCAGGTGCCCAAAGGCAAAGAGCCGGACTGGGCATCGTTCCTGCAGAGGTTCACAGCGTTAAGGCGGAAGACGAAAGCAAACAAGTGTCGATTAAGGCTGGGAACATCGGCGGCCCCTCCGCCGGGCTGATGTTTGCGCTTGAGATTTATAACCGTTTTGTACCGGAAGATATTACGAAAGGGTATAAAATCGCAGGCACCGGTGAGATTGACCCGGAAGGCAATGTTGGGGTGATCGGGGGCATTCAACATAAGGTTGTCGCAGCCGACCGGGCGGGAGCCGACATTTTCTTCAGCCCCAAGGATTACCGTATGCCGGACGGTCGAACGATCCCCAACTATACGGATGCAAAGAAGCGGGCTGAAGAAATCGGTACGGACATGACCGTCGTTCCCGTAGGAACGTTGGATGAGGCTTTGCAGTACTTGGCCGGTTTGCCGGTCAAGCCAAGCAGTTAGACCGGATACGAATGGGCGCTTCGTAATAATCCCTGAACCAATCGTCCGGTGTCGGCGACGCATAGCCCAAGGCATAGACGGATGTTGCGCGGATATCCAGCTCCAGGAGCGGCGAGGCTGCTGTGGTCACTTTGGTGACGATAGGCACCTTCGCCGTTTTTTTCATCCGTTTGAGCAGCTCCTGTCCTTTCGGGCTGAAGCCCAGCACCCGCAAATACGGAACGCCCTGCCGCAGCGTTTCGGGGGATAGGTCCTGCTTGCTATGGTTCAGCAGGATACGCAGCAGGGTCCGCTGCAGCTTGGTTCGCGTGTACCGCTTCGTTTTGAGCTTGTCGATCAGCGTCTCCACCAAAGCTTGTGCTGCGTCCCCGTCGGTATCCGGACGAAGGTCCGCCAGCGCCTTGCGGATACGGTGCTCAAGCCCCTCGGTCACCTCATGAAAGGACGTAAGCTGCTCTGGGCTGTGATGCATCAGCTGCAGCAGCAGCGGCTTCGCAAAGCGCTCCCAATCGACCGGTCCGCGGCCGGCCTTCCATTCGCGGGTCATGATCTCCAGTGTTGCGGCGGGCACGAAAGGTCGGATGCCCGTAAGCGACCGGTCCGTCATCAGGATCCGTCGGATGGCCGTAGCGCTGGCAATCCGGTTATCGGTGATATTCGCCTGGTTAAATTCCGCTTTCGTTCTTGTGATCGCGAACGGTTCAATCCGGCTTTGAAGACGGCGCAGCGCGATCACATAATGAAGCCCGAGCGTATTGTTCGGCTTTGCCAATTCTTCTTCCTTGGCCCCGGGCAGAAGATGAGATACCGCTTTGCTGTAGGCCGCCGGATACGGCATGCCTTTTTTCAGCTCGAGCTGCAGCAACCGTGCCAGCTCTTCGGGCTCCTCGTGCAGCTTGTCCGCCGCCGCCTTCAGCCAATCGATGCTGCTGCTCTCGCAGCCGAAGCACAGGCTGTCTACGATCCCGGTAGCGTCCAAAGCGGACACCGCTCCGTAAGCAAACCATTCCGCAGGCTGGGCGGAGAAGGCGACAGGCAGCTCCAGCACGAGGTCGGCGCCCATGCGCAGCGCCATCTCGGCGCGCGCCCATTTATTGACGACGGCCGGCTCGCCCCGTTGAAGGAAATGACCGCTCATGATACAAATCGCACTGTCCGCTCCTGTAACCTTTTTCGATTGTTGGTAATGATAGTAGTGACCGTTATGCAGCGGATTATATTCGACAATTAAACCGACCGTTCGCATAGGGAATGTCCTCCGTTCATGCTGCACAGTGCATTTTCACAACATAGACACATGATTATTCACTATAGCACGAACTGAAAATGTTGACAAAATGTAACGGTTGTCGATATAATAATCTTTGTTTGTTTGGGGTGATCTCGTGTTTATACATTTAAAGGATTTGGCTGCAAAAGGCACGATCCGGCTGGAAGGCACCGAGGATTTGACCGGGTTTCTTCCGAAATCGGGAAGCTTGCTGGATTATGGTCCCCTGCACGTCCGACTGGAGGCGCAGGATCAAGCCGGTGCTGCGGAAGTTTCCGGAGAGCTGGAAATCGATGTGGAACAAGCCTGTTCCCGATGCCTTGCTCCGGTAGCTCAACATTTGACGATTCCGTTTCACGAAACGTTCGTCAAAAGCGAAGAAAAGCTGCTGGATGCATCCGATGACGAAGAAGAGAACGAGGAAGACGTGCTTTACGTCTCAGAGGATCGAATAGAGCTGAAGCCTTATCTGGTCGAGAGCGTGATGCTTGCCGTGCCGTTCATTCCGCTGTGCAGTGAAGATTGCAAGGGGCTGTGTCCCGTTTGCGGAACCAACAGAAACGAACAGGCTTGCGGCTGCCACCAGGACAAGGTGGATCCGCGTCTGGCCGGACTGGCGGATTTCTTTAAAGATCAATCGTAGGCGGGCGGCAATGAATTCGTTGAAGGAGGTGGGAATATGGCAGTACCTCAAAGGAGAACATCCAAAACGCGCCGTGACAAGCGCCGTACTCACTTTAAATTAGAAGTTCCGGGCATGATTAAATGTGACAATTGCGGAGAGTTGAAAATGGCTCACCGTGTATGCAAAGTTTGCGGTCATTACAAAAAAAGAGAGATCGTGAACCAGTAATCGCATACGGTTCGAGAAAATAGTGCTTCCCTCTGGGGTGAGGCGCTATTTTTTTTGCCGGCCAACTTCCATTTTAAACAGGAATCCTTTATACTTTTCTTTATGACTTGGTCATAAGATGAAGTATTCAGTGGGAGGAGTGAAAAGAAAAGCTCCTGCTTACACGCCAATAGCTTGATGTAAAAGGGTTTGAATGAGAAGTTTTTCGTACATATGTGAACAAAGGTGGTGCTCGTCATCGAACGCATACCGAAACGACAGCGCCAGCAGCAGTTGGCCAAAGCGATAGAAGAGAACCCTTTTATTACGGATGAAGAATTAACACGATTGTTCCAGGTAAGTATACAAACCATCCGGCTGGATCGGCTGGAACTCGGTATCCCCGAGCTGCGCGAGCGGATGAAGATGATGGCCGAGCAGTCTTATGACCAGGTGCGGTCTCTTCCCCTTCACGAAGTCATTGGGGATGTGATCGATCTTCAGCTTGACAAAAGCGGGATTTCCATCTTTGAAATCAAAGAGGAGCATGTGTTCTCCCGTACGAAAATCGCACGGGGTCATCATATTTTCTCCCAGGCGAATTCGCTTGCCGTAGCGCTGATCAACGATCAGGTCGCCCTCACGGCGGCGGCGGACATCCGCTTTGTGCGGCAGGTCCGTTTGGGGGAAAAGTGCATCGCGAAGGCGTATGTCCGTTCCATTTCCAAAGGAAAAGCGAAGGTGGAGGTATTTACCTACGTCGGAGACGAGGTAGTGTTTCAAGGAAATTTCATTATTTATCATTCGAAAAAAGACCGCTCCGAAGGAGGTGAAGCTCATGCGGATCGCGATTGATGCGATGGGTGGAGACCACGCGCCGCAAGCGGCGGTAGAAGGGGCTGTCTCTGCGGCTAAAGAGTGGGCGGATATTACCGTCATTCTGGTGGGGGACACCGACCGGCTCCAGCCGCTTCTTCAAGGAAACGAGCCGGCCAATCTCGAGCTTCGGCATGCCTCCGAAACGATTGAAGCCGATGACGAGCCCGTCAAGGCGGTTAGGCGCAAAAAAGACGCTTCCATGGTAGTTGCGGGCCGGATGGTGAAGGAGAAGGAAGCCGATGCGATGATTTCGGCGGGCAATACAGGTGCGCTCATGACGACGGGGCTGCTTGTGGTCGGCCGGATTCCGGGCATCGAGAGGCCGGCTTTGGCTCCGATGCTGCCGACGACGGACGGGGAAGGCATACTGGCGCTTGATTTGGGAGCCAACATGGATGCCACTGCAAATCAATTGGTGCAGTACGCGATCATGGGTAGCCTGTATCGAAGTAAGGTGCACGGTCTTCATGAGCCGCGTGTCGGTCTTCTTAACGTAGGTACGGAAGCCATGAAGGGCAATGAAGTGGCCAAAGCGGCCTTCCCGCTGCTGGAACAAGCGCCGATACGGTTTGTCGGCAACGTGGAGTCCAGGGATGTGCTGCGGAAGCCCTGTGACGTTGTCGTGTGCGACGGCTTTGCGGGCAACATCATGCTGAAGTCGATGGAAGGTACGGCATCCGTTATTTTCTCGGCGTTGAAAGAGGAGTTTACGCGTACCTGGTACACCAAGCTTGCCGCTGCGATCGTGAAAAAGGGGCTGGGCCAATTCCGCAAAAAGCTGGATTACACGGAACATGGCGCCGCTCCGCTGCTCGGCATCGACGGCTTGGTGCTGAAAAGCCATGGTTCTTCCAATGCCCTGGCGTTCAAAAATGCGGTGCGGCAAGCCCGGCTGGCCTTGATGAACGATTTGGTCGGAAGTATATCGACAGAAATCCGTAATGGAAGCGAGTTGTAAACCAATGAACTTATTGCCTGTTGGTATTATAGGGACGGGAAAATATGTGCCCGAGCGGGTGCTGACGAATCAAGATCTGGAAAAAATGGTGGACACAAACGACGAGTGGATCGTTACCCGTACCGGGATTCGTGAACGCCGGATGGCTTCTCCCGAGCAAGCCTCGTCCGATTTGGCTTATGAGGCCGCTTTGCAGGCGCTGAAAAATGCGGGAATTACGGCGGAACAGCTCGATCTGATCGTTGTGGCGACGGTTACGCCGGATATGGCCTTCCCTTCGACGGCCTGCATTTTGCAGGAAAAGCTGGGGGCGAAGAAAGCGGCGGCTTTCGACTTGTCCGCAGCCTGCACCGGATTTATTTACGGTCTGGCCAATGCGTCAAATTTTATTGCGACCGGAACGTATAAATATGCGCTTGTGGTCGGAGCGGAATGCCTGTCCAGGATCACGGATTACACCGACCGGAACACCTGCATTTTGTTCGGCGACGGGGCGGGTGCCGCAGTCCTTGGCGTCGTGCCGGAAGGCCGCGGTTTCCAATCGTTCGAGCTTGGCGCCGACGGCACCGGGGGACAGCTCCTGAAAGTTCCGGCCGGGGGCTCCCGTTATCCCGCCTCTCCGCAAAGCCTGGAAGGCAAGCAGCATTTTATTTTTATGGCCGGATCGGAAGTGTTCAAATTTGCCGTGCGCGTCATGGGCAGTGCCGCGGAAGAGGCGCTTCGCAAAGCGGGAATGGATAAATCCGAAATCGATCTGCTCGTGCCCCATCAGGCGAATATCCGCATTATCCAATCGGCGTTGAACCGACTGGAGCTAAGTCAAGAGAAATGCATGATCAATCTGGACAAGTACGGCAACGTCTCGGCGGCTTCGATCCCGATCGCCCTTGCGGAAGCGGTGGAAGCGGGCAAAGTGGAGGAAGGCAGCCGTCTGCTGCTCGTCGGCTTCGGCGGCGGCCTGACCTGGGGAGCTTCCGTACTGGTATGGTAATAAAATACCTGCAGACCAAGCGGGATGGAAAGGAGCTGTCTTGACATGGGGAAAATCGCATTCGTGTTCCCGGGGCAAGGGGCCCAGGCCGTAGGCATGGGCAAAGATATCTATGAAGCCGAAGCGGCGGCACGGTCAATCTTTGATTCGGCCGACAAGGCGCTGGGTTTCAGCTTGACGAAACTGATCTTTGAGGGACCCGAGAATGAGCTGAAATTGACTTATAATACGCAACCGGCGCTGCTGGCGACGAGCATGGCTTACCTGGAGCTTTTCCGCTCCCGTCACGGCTTGCAGCCGGATTATTTGGCAGGACACAGTTTGGGCGAATACAGCGCCCTTGTGGCGGCCGGTGTGCTCGGTTTCGAGGACGCGGTTCGCACCGTCCGGGCGCGCGGCGAGTTTATGGACGCAGCCGTACCTGCCGGGCAGGGAGCGATGGCTGCCGTGCTCGGAGCGGAGCGCGAGGCTTTGCAAACCCTCTGTGCCGAGATCAGCGGCAGCGGAGCGGTGGTGGAGCTTGCCAATCTGAATTGTCCGGGACAGATCGTCATTTCCGGCAGCAAGGAAGGCGTGCAGGCGATTGTTGAACGCGGCAAGGAGGCGGGAGCCAAGCGCGTCATTCCGCTCGAGGTAAGCGGACCGTTCCATTCCTCTCTGATGAAGCCGGCCTCGGAACGTTTATCCGGCGTTTTGTCCGGCTTGAAGATGAACCGGGCGAGCATCCCGGTCGTAGCCAACGTAACGGCCAAGCCGGCGGGAGAACCCGACGAGATCCGGCAGCTGCTGGTCGATCAGGTTCATTCGTCCGTGCTTTGGGAGGATAGTGTATCGTGGCTGATCCGGCAGGGTGTGGATACGTTTGTGGAAATCGGAAGCGGAACCGTGCTGGCCGGACTGCTCAAGAAAATCGACCGCAGCGTAAAAGTGTATTCCGTGAACAGTCTGGAAGCGATCGAGAAGTTCCGGCTGGAATCTAACGTATAACCTGTATGGGAGGGATGGAAGGATATGCTTACGGGTAAAGTAGCGCTGGTGACCGGTGCTTCACGCGGCATAGGCCGGGCGATCGCTTTGTCGCTTGCGGAGGCAGGCGCGGATGTAGCTGTCAACTATGCAGGAAGCGAAGCGGCTGCGGCGGAAACGGTGCAGCAAATCGAAGCGATGGGACGCAAAGCGATCAAGGTAAAGGCGAATGTAGGTGCGGTTCAAGAGGTTGAGGATATGTTTAAACAGATCCTGGAAACGTTCGGCCGGATCGATATCCTGGTCAACAACGCGGGCATTACGCGAGACAATTTGATCATGCGTATGAAAGAGGAAGAATTCGATCAGGTGATCGAAACGAATCTTAAGGGCGTGTTTAACTGCCTCAAGGCGGCAAGCCGTCCGATGATGAAGCAGCGTTCCGGACGGATCATCAATATTTCGTCTGTGGTCGGAGCGCTTGGCAATGCCGGTCAAACCAACTATGTAGCAGCCAAGGCAGGGGTTATCGGCATGACGAAAGCAGCGGCCAAAGAGCTTGCCTCCCGCGGAATTACAGTAAACTGCGTGGCTCCCGGATTTATCGAAACCGATATGACCGACAAGCTGTCGGGCGAGATGAGAGATCAGCTGCTTCAGCAAATCCCTCTTGCCCGGCTGGGTCAGCCGGAGGATATCGCCAAGGCGGTTCGTTTCCTGGCTTCCGAGGATTCCTCGTACATGACCGGTCAAACGATTCACGTCGACGGCGGCATGTATATGTAACCCTTCCCGGGGCAACTACTAGACAGTGCGACCTGTGAAATTTCGGGTGGGTTGAACCCGGTTGAAGGCGGGAAAAGGCGTGAAATTGTTTTTTTTCGTGTCCCCAATGCTGACTATGGCAATTTGTCCATAAGTTAAGTATAATACCAAAGAGGAGGTGAACCGGATGTCCGATGTATTGGATCGTGTAAAACGTATCGTCGTTGACCGTCTTGGTGTGGATGAGGCGGAAGTGACGCTTGAAGCATCTTTTAAAGATGATTTGGGTGCCGATTCTCTCGATGTCGTAGAATTGGTTATGGAATTGGAAGATGAGTTTGATATGGAAATCTCTGATGAGGATGCAGAGAAAATTACTACTGTAGGTCAAGTAGTTGAGTACATAAAATCTCATACTTAATCATTCTAAGTCCCGTTTCTTTATGTGACGGGACTTATCTCCATTCCGAACCCCGGGAAGCTTCTCTTTACGCTTTTTTATAAAGAAATAAATAACGAAAGTTATTTTAAAATAGAGGTGGGTTAAAGTGAAACAAAGAGTCGTAATTACGGGTCTCGGCGTGATGTCCTCGCTCGGGCGCGATCTTGAAACGTTTTGGGCAAGCCTGCTCGCCGGCAAGTCCGGAATAAGCCAGATTGAGTCCTTCGATGCATCCGAATATCCTACTCGAATTGCTGCGGAAATCAAAGACTTTAATCCTGAGGAATACTTCGACAAGAAGGAAGCCCGCCGAATGGACCGATTTGTGCAGTTTGCCGTGGCGGCCACTCTGATGGCATTGAAAGACTCGGGACTGAATATTAAGGAAGATACCAATCCCGAACGTGTAGGCGTTTATGTAGGATCGGGCATCGGCGGTCTGTCCACTTGGGAGGAGCAGCATAAAATCCTGCTTGAAAAAGGACCGAAACGCGTGAGTCCTTTCTTCATTCCGATGATGATCGCGAATATGGCTTCGGGTCAAATCTCCATGATTACGGGAGCCAAAGGGCCCAACAGCACGGCAGTCACCGCCTGTGCCACAGGTACGCACTCCATTGGCGACGCATTCAAGAAGATTCAGTACGGCGATGCGGATGTCATGATTTGCGGAGGTGCGGAAGCTACGATCAGCCCGACCGGGGTCGCCGGCTTTTGCGCGCTGCGCGCGATGTCGACACGCAATGACGAGCCCGAGAAGGCGAGCCGCCCTTTTGATACCGGACGCGACGGCTTCGTTATGGGCGAAGGCGCAGGCATCCTCATTCTTGAATCGCTTGAGCATGCTTTGAAGCGCGGCGCCCGGATTTACGGCGAGGTTATCGGTTACGGCATGAGCGGCGACGCTTACCATATGACAGATCCCGATCCGAACGGCGCAGCCCGCTGCATGGCAGCAGCGGTGAAAGACGCAGGCATTTCGTTTGAAGCGATCGATTACATTAATGCGCACGGCACCTCGACACCGGTCGGCGATAAATCTGAAACCACTGCGATCAAGACAGCTTTTGGCGATCACGCTTATAAGCTGGCTGTCAGCTCCACCAAGTCGATGACAGGCCATCTTCTTGGCGCTGCGGGCGGAGTGGAGGCGCTGATCTGCGCGCTTGCATTGAAGCACGGAACGATCCCGCCGACGATCAATCTGGACGATCAGGATCCGGAATGCGATTTGGATTATGTTCCGAATGTGGCGCGTCAAGCGGATCTTCATGTCGTGATGTCCAACTCGTTCGGCTTTGGAGGCCATAACGCCACCGTCATTCTCAAGAAATTCGAAGCATAAAATGTTCTCGTGGTTGTCTATACTAAAATATTGTTTCGTGGAACCACGGTTCCACGAAGCCATCCGCCCACACGAAGGTGATAAGATATGCATCGCAACCTGAAGCAGCTCCAGTCGGAATTGCGCTTGCCCTTTAATAATCCTGATCTTCTTCGACAGGCATTTACGCATTCCTCTTATGTGAACGAACACCGCGTAGGTCATTACAAGGATAACGAACGGTTGGAGTTTTTAGGGGATGCTGTCCTGGAACTGACGGTATCGGAGTACTTGTTTGAGAAGTATCCTGACCGTCCGGAAGGAGAACTGACCAAATTAAGAGCTTCGATCGTCTGCGAGCCCTCGCTTGTCGGCTTTGCCGAACAGCTCGATTTCGGATCTTATGTGCTGCTCGGCAAAGGAGAAGAGCTGACCGGAGGAAGAACCCGTCCGGCCCTGCTCGCAGATGTGTTCGAATCGTTTATCGGCGCCTTGTATTTGGATCAGGGGTTGGAAACGGTAAGGACGTTTTTGCAAAAGCATATGTTTCCTCATCTGCCTCAGCAGGGGCGTTTGCTTACGGCTGATTTTAAAACGTTTTTGCAGGAGCATACGCAGCAGCGTAATCTGGGTCCGCTGGAATATAAGATCGTAGACGAACGGGGTCCGGCGCATGAGCGGGAATTTGTTGCGGAGGTTTATCTTCACGATCAACTGCTGGGTCAAGGGACCGGGCGTTCCAAAAAGGAAGCGGAGCAGCAAGCGGCGGCAGAAGCATTAGACACACTGCAGGTAAAGGTTCAGAAGCCATAACGGAAATGGGAGTGGAAGTGGCGGCCGGTGTAACAGGTCGTCGCTTTTTTTATGCGTTAAAGGCAACTGTATCTACTAAGTCTAGGGAATATGTTACAATAGCCGTAAGAGGTGAGCGAATTGTTTTTGAAACGTATCGAGCTTTCGGGCTTTAAATCGTTTGCGGACCGCACCGAACTGGAGTTTGTTCAGGGGATTACCGCGGTGGTCGGACCCAACGGCAGCGGGAAAAGCAATATTTCCGACGGCATTCGCTGGGTGCTGGGGGAGCAGAGCGCCAGGTCGCTGCGCGGAGGCAAGATGGAAGACATCATTTTTGCCGGCAGCGACGCCCGCAAAGCGGTTAACTACGGGGAAGTGTCGCTGACGCTGGATAATACCAGCCAATCGCTGCCGCTCGATTATAATGAAGTGACGGTGACCCGCAGAGTTCACCGAAGCGGCGAGAGCGAATACCTCATCAATAAGCAGCCTTGCCGGCTGAAAGATATTACCGAGCTGTTTATGGATACGGGGATCGGGAAGGAAGCCTACTCGATCATCGGCCAAGGGCGAATCGAGGAAATTTTGAGCACGAAGTCGGAGGATCGCCGGGGGATATTTGAGGAAGCTTCGGGGATTGTGAAATATAAATCGCGCAAGAAAGAAACGGAAAAAAAGTTGCAGGAAACCGAACAAAATCTGCTGCGGATACACGATCTCGTGACGGAGCTGGAGGACCAATTGGAACCGCTGCGAATTCAATCGGAGAAGGCTGTTCGATTCAAAGAATTGAAAGAGCAGCTGAAATCGAGCGAAATCGCAATGTATGTATACCAGATTGAGCAGATCCACGCAACATGGTCTGAAACCAATGCCAAGCTCGAAGAGCTGCGTCAGGCCCAGCTGGAGTTGTCGGGCTTTGTAAGCGTGCACGATGCCCAGCTTGAAACCGACCGTCTGGAAATGAGAAAGCTGGAGGAGAATATCGAGCAGCTTCAGCAGCAGCTGCTGAAGCTCAGCGAGGACTTCGAGAAGTGCGAAGGTCACGGAGAAGTATTAAAGGAGCGGAAAAAGAACTACGCCGCCAACCGGAATCAGCTTGAGCTGACCATAAGGCAGCAAGAACAGCGTCTTCTCGAAAAAGAAGCGGAAATTACTGCGCTGCGGGACAAGCTTGGGGAGATTGCCAGCCGTCTGTCCGAAACGGAGGCGCTCCTGAAGGCGGAGGAAGACCGTCTGCTGGGCGTTGCTGGCGGAACCAGCAGCGCCGAGGAGGACAGGCTCAAAAGCGAGCTGCTGGAGGTGTTGAACGCTTCGGCCAACGCGCGCAACGAAGCGAGGTATGCCGAGCAGCAGCTTGAGGCACTGACCCGCCGGATGGACCGGCTGGGCGACGAGCATAGGAAGTGGGCCGAACAGCAGGAGAGCATTGCCGAGCGCAAGGCGAAGCTGGAGCACAGATTGCAGCAGGTCGTCGATGGAATTGCCGAAGTGCGCAACCGGTATTTAGATTTGAGCCAAGGTCTGAAAGAAAAGCAGACGTTGTTGGAAGAGGCTCTGGCGACCGTGCGCAAATGGGAGCAAAAGCTGGACGCCATGGTGTCCCGGCGCGATACGATGCGTGAGATGGCAAACGATTACGACGGCTTTATGCACGGCGTTAAAGAGGTGCTGAAAGCAAAGAAACGCGGTGATTTGCGCGGTATTCACGGCGCTGTCGCCGAGCTGGTGAAGGTGCCTGCACATGTGGAGCTTGCCATGGAGACGGCGCTGGGCGGCGCGCTTCAGCATATCGTCGTGGATAACGAGGCGAACGGGCGGGAGGCGATTGCTTTTCTGAAGCGCCGGCAGCTTGGCCGTGCTACATTCCTGCCTCTGGATGTCATCCGGGGACGGTCGATTCCGGACAGCGAGCAGCGACAGGTGCAGGGAATGGAAGGGTTTGTCGGGATTGCCGTCGATCTGGTGCAGTTCGACGAGTCTTATCGCCAAATTGCCTCAAGCTTGCTGGGCAATGTTATTATCGCGCAGACGCTGGAAATGGCTAACCGGATTGCGGCCAGGGTGCAATACCGCTATCGCGTTGTCACGCTGGAGGGCGATGTGGTCAATCCCGGAGGGTCGATGTCTGGAGGAAGCCAGCAAAAGAAAACGGCCAGCTTGCTTAGCCGGCAGCGTCAGATTGAGGAAATGGACAAAGAAATCGCTCAATCCGAATCCCAGCTTCGCAGTCTGCGTGCAAAAGCGGAACAGATGCGGCGCGAGATCGGGGAAGCGTCGAAAGAATTGGACGAGCTGCGGGCGCTTGGCGAAAACCGGCGGATTGAAGAGCAGCAGATCCGGGCATCGCTGGAACCGCTGGAAAATGAGGCAAAGCAGGTCGCTCAGCAGCTTGAGCTCTATGGAGCAGACGGGCAGTCGCTTGCGGAAGAGCGGGCTGAGCTGGAGAAGCGCCGGATCAGCGCGCTTGAGGCTTTAGAGCGCCTGCAAGGCGAAGAGACGGCCCTGCAGGGAGCGATTCGCGAGGCGGAAATCCGCCGTAAAGCGAGCGAAATGGCCAAGGAGGAGCTGCAAACCCAGCTGACCGATCTGAAGGTAACCGCAGCCTCCCAGTCGCAGGAAAAGCAGTCGCTGCAGGAGCAGGATCGCCGCTTGCGGGCAGAGTTCGACGCGCTGAAGGCAGAGTTGGAGGCCAATCGGGAGCTGCAGCGGCAGCAGGAGTCGGATATGGCGAACCACGAGCAGGAAAGCGTGCTGCAAATCGAGCAGCTCAACGATTTGAAGCTGAGGAAGCAGCAGTGCGCCGAGCAGTTGGATATGAAGCGCGCTAAACGCTCGGAATGGATCGCGAAGCTGGAAGCGGAAGAAAGCAAAACAAAGGATCAGCGGACGAAGCTTCGCCAAGTGGAGGAACAGCTGCACCAGACGGAAGTGCGCGTAAACCGCTTGGACGTGGAACTGGAGAATCTGCTCAAGAAGTTGTGGGATGACTACGAGCTTAGCTACGAGCTGGCGAAGGTGCGCTATCCCGTTCCTGAGGATGTGCTGGGTACGCAGAACAAAGTCCGCGAGCTCAAACGCGAAATCGCTATTCTCGGCGAGGTGAACCTCGGCGCGATCGATGAATATCAGCGCGTCAATGAGCGTTATCAATTTTTATCCGAGCAAAAGAATGACCTTGTGGAGGCGAAGACCGCGCTGTATGCTGTGATCCGCGAGATGGACGAGGAGATGGGAAGACGGTTCCGCTCGACCTTCGATGCGATTCGTTCACACTTTGTTGTTGTCTTTGCAAAGCTGTTCGGCGGCGGCCGGGCGGATCTCATCCTGTCCGAACCGGATCGTCTGCTTGACACGGGCATTGAGATTGTGGCGCAGCCTCCGGGCAAAAAGCTGCAAAATCTCCAGCTGCTTTCCGGCGGCGAACGGGCGCTTACAGCCATCGCGCTGTTGTTCTCGATCATTCGCGTCAAGCCGGTGCCGTTCTGCGTGCTCGATGAAGTGGAAGCGGCGCTGGATGAGGCCAATGTAGCCCGCTTTGCCGAGTACTTGCGCGAATTCTCGCAGCAAACGCAGTTTATCGTCGTGACGCACCGCAAAGGGACGATGGAGGAAGCGGATGTCCTGTACGGCGTAACGATGGAGGAAGGCGGCGTATCCAAGCTCGTCTCCGTTCGCTTGGAGGAAGACGAGGCGATCATGGAGGCCGGTTGACCGGCGGCGGCTGTGCCGCAATACATTCGGGCTCACGTATAGTTATATTGATCATAAAGGCAGGTGCTCAGCAGTGAGCTTTTTCAAACGTCTGAAGGAAACGATCTCGACCAAGACCGAATCGGTAACCAATAAGTTTAAAGAAGGCTTGGCGAAAACAAGAGATGTGTTCGTCGAGCGGGTGGAGGACTTGTTCTCGCGCCGCAAAAAAATCGACGAGGATTTTTATGAGGAGCTTGAGGAAATTTTAATCGGCGCCGATGTTGGCGTGAATACGGTTTTGAAGCTGATCGACGACCTCCGAAGCGAAGTTCGCAAACGCAAAATCGAAAATCCGGGCGAGCTCCAGCCGATTTTGTCTGAAATGCTGATTGCGCTGCTCAAGGCCAGCGAGCAGGCGGAGCTCAAGATGGCGGAGAACGGACTGACGGTCATCTTGTTCGTCGGCGTGAACGGGGTAGGCAAAACGACCACGATCGGCAAAATGGCGCATAGGTTGAAGTCGCAGGGCAAAAAGGTGCTGCTTGCGGCTGGCGATACCTTCCGGGCAGGCGCGATTGAGCAGCTGGAGGAATGGGGACGCCGCGTCGGTGTGGACGTCATCAAACAGCAGGCCGGCTCCGATCCGGCGGCTGTGATGTACGATGCGCTGCAGGCGGCCAAATCGCGGGGGGTTGACGTGCTGCTGTGCGATACGGCCGGGCGGCTGCAGAACAAAGTGAACCTGATGGAGGAGCTAAACAAAATTTATCGCGTCATTCGCCGCGAAGTGCCGGAAGCGCCGCATGAGGTGCTGCTCGTACTGGATGCGACGACGGGACAGAATGCGATGACCCAGGCCAAGCTGTTCGACGAGAAATCGGGGCTGACCGGCCTTGTTTTAACGAAGCTGGACGGAACGGCCAAAGGTGGCATCGTCGTGGCCATCCGTCAAGAACTGAAGCTGCCGGTCAAATTCGTCGGTCTTGGGGAAAAGATGGACGATCTGCAGCCCTTCGATTCGGATCAGTTTGTACATGCCCTGTTCAGCAAATGGATTGCGGAATCGGATAAGGACCAGGAGCAGGCGGAGAGCTGACGCTAGGCTTACCGGTAAGGCAAAGGCTCTCTGGATCCCGTTCTGACAGGCATTTATGCTGACAAGGAGAAAATCTTGACAACGATCTGCGAATTCAGTATGATAGGTGATGTTGCTTGCTGTAAAGTGTTTTACCTTAACGGAGGTGAGGCACGAATGACGGAGGAAACCGTCCTTTCGAAGACGACCCGGATCAATTTGCTGTTCGATTTCTACGAACGGCTGCTGACGGAGAAGCAGCAGATTTTTTTGAAGCATTATTTTCATGACGATTATTCGCTTGGGGAGATTGCGGCCGAATTCGGCATCAGCCGCCAAGCGGTATACGAACATATTAAACGGGCCGAATCCGTGCTGGAGGATTATGAATCGAAGCTGCAACTGCTCGCCAAACATGAAGAGCGGCGGAAGCTCCTTCAGCAGCTTGAGCTTGTAGTCCGGGACTTGCCCGCAGCAAAACAAGCGGAAGTCAGGGCTATAACGGAACACCTGTATGAACTTGACTAATATTCCCTTCGCAAGGTGGTGAAGCCCTTATGGCATTCGAAGGATTATCCAGCCGACTGCAAAGCGTATTCAGCAAGCTTAGAGGAAAAGGAAAACTTACGGAGGACGATGTCAACGAGGCGCTGCGCGAGGTGCGCCTTGCTCTGCTGGAAGCGGACGTGAACTTCAAGGTCGTCAAAGAATTTGTCGCGAAGGTGAAGGAACGGGCGATCGGGCAGGAAGTGATGCAAAGCTTCACGCCGGGCATGGTCGTAGTCGACATCGTAAACAAGGAGCTCACCGCCTTGATGGGCGGCACACAGAGCAAGCTGGTTCGTGCAAGCAAGCCGCCGACGGTCATTATGATGGCGGGTCTGCAGGGGGCGGGAAAAACGACGACCTCCGGCAAGCTGGCCAAGCTGCTGCTGCAGCAAAATCACAGACCGCTGCTTGCGGCGGCGGATATTTACCGTCCGGCAGCGATCAAGCAGCTGCAGGTGCTTGGGGAGCAGCTCAAAATCCCGGTATTCTCGCTCGGCGATAAAGTAAGTCCGGTGGAGATCGCCAAGCAGGCGCTACAGCATGCGAAGGATCATAACAACGATTATTTGATCATCGATACTGCGGGTCGCTTGCATATTGACGAAAGCTTGATGGACGAGTTGAAGCAAATCGCGGAAGCGGTGAATCCAAACGAAATTTTGCTTGTCGTCGACGCGATGACCGGACAGGACGCCGTCAATGTAGCGGAAAGCTTCCATAAACAGCTTGAGCTTACCGGTGTTGTTCTGACAAAGCTGGACGGCGATACGCGTGGCGGGGCTGCGCTGTCGGTTAAAGCGGTCACAGGCTGCCCGATTAAGTTCGCTGCGATGGGCGAAAAGATGGATGCGCTGGAGCCGTTCCATCCGGAACGGATGGCTTCAAGGATTCTCGGCATGGGCGATATGCTGACCTTGATCGAGAAAGCACAGGCGACCATTGACGCCGATAAAGCCAAGGAGATGGAGCGCAAGCTGCGCACGGCCGAGTTTACGTTCGATGATTTTCTTGATCAGATGGAGCAGGTCAAAAAGCTCGGTCCGCTTGATCAGCTGCTCGACATGCTGCCCGGCGCAGGCAAGATGAAGGGGATGAAGGACCTCAAGGTGGACGACAAGCAAATGTCGCGGGTCGCTGCAATCGTCAAATCGATGACGAAGGAAGAAAGGCAAAACCCGGATCTGCTGAATCCGAGCCGGCGCAAGCGTCTGGCGGCGGGCAGCGGCAATTCCATCCAGGACGTCAACCGTTTCATCAAGCAGTTTGAAGACATGCGCAAAATGATGAAGCAATTCTCCGGCATGATGGGCCCCAAAGGGGCCAAGCAGTTGAAGCAGCTCAAGAAGCTCGGCCGCGGGATGAAGTTCCCGTTTTAAAGATTTTTGATTCTATTGGGGAGGTGATATGCATGGCAACTCGCATTCGTCTGAAGCGTATGGGTGCTCACAAGGCTCCTTTTTACCGCGTAGTGGTTTCGGATTCCCGTTCTCCGCGCGACGGTCGCTTTATCGAAGAGATTGGCACATACAATCCGGTGGCTCAACCGGCCATTGTCAATATTGACGAGGAAAAAGCACTGAAATGGCTTCAAACTGGTGCTCAAGCTTCCGATACTGTTCGCAGCTTGTTCAGCAAAGCCGGAATTATGACTAAGTTTCACGAATCCAAACTGCAGAAGAAGTAATCTGTAAGATTCGGAGGGTACGATGAAGGATCTTATTACCGTTATCGCTAAGGCGTTGGTGGATCATCCCGAAGAAGTACGCGTGAATACGGTGGAAGATGAACGCACCATTACGTTCGAGCTGTCCGTTCACCCGGACGATGTCGGGAAAGTGATCGGCAAGCAGGGACGTATTGCCAAAGCGCTTCGCACCGTAGTCACATCTGCTGCAGTGAAGGAACCCAAACGGGTTTCGGTTGAAATCGTATCGTAATGGAAAAGATGAGGGTTAGGAGCTGCTCCTAACTCTTTTCTTCTATATAAAGCAGGCTCCGGAGGTAACGATGAGCGAAAAGTTATACACGGTCGGCAAAATTGTAAATACGCACGGCATTCGCGGCGAGCTCAAGATCGTGCCGCAGACCGATTTTTTGGAAGAGAGGTTTGCCAAGGGCAGCAAGCTCGTGTTTTTTAATCCTGAGAACGGTGACACCCTTCCCGTTATCGTTGAATCGTCGCGGGATCACAAAAATATGATCATTGTCCGGTTCCAGGGCTACAACAATATCAATGAAGTGGAGAAGTACAAAGGGTGGCTGCTGAAGGTCGAAGAACAGTACTTGTCCGAGCTGGGGAATGATGAATTTTATTACCATGAAATCATCGGCTGCCGCGTCTTTACCGAAGAGGGGGAGGAGCTTGGGACCATCAGCGAAATATTATCCCCCGGCGCCAACGATGTGTGGGTGGTGGAGCGCTCTGCAGGCAAACCGCTGCTGCTTCCTTACATCGATGAGGTTGTTTTGAAAGTGGACGTGGAACAAAAAAGAGTGACGGTGCATCTGATGGAAGGTCTGTTGGAGCTATGAAAATCGACGTACTGACCCTATTCCCGGAGATGTTTGAGGGAGTGTTTTCCTCCAGCATATTAGGGAAGGCACAAGAGAAAGGGCTGTTGCAGCTCGGCACGGTGAATTTCCGGGATTATGCAAACAACAAGCATAACACCGTCGATGATTACCCCTATGGCGGGGGCGGCGGCATGGTGCTCAAGCCCGAACCGATTTTCACAGCGGTGGAGGAGTTGACCTCCGTCCTGGAGCAGCGTCCCCGGATCATTCTGATGTGTCCCCAGGGCGAACCCTTTACGCAAAGGAAAGCGGAAGAGCTTTCACGCGAGAAGCATCTCATTTTTATTTGCGGTCATTATGAAGGCTACGACGAACGGATCCGGGAGCATCTGGTGACGGACGAGCTCTCCATAGGCGATTACGTGCTTACCGGGGGCGAGCTTCCTGCTATGGTGGTCATCGACAGTGTGGCACGCCTGATTCCGGGTGTCCTTGGCAACGAAACGTCGGCTGTTACCGATTCGTTCAGTACGGGACTTCTCGAATATCCGCACTATACGCGTCCGGCCAAATTCCGTGACTGGGAGGTACCGGACATCCTGATATCCGGACATCACGGCAACATTAAGGATTGGCGGCGAAAACAATCGCTGCTGCGAACGTGGAAAAAGCGACCGGATCTGCTGGAGCATGCAGTGCTGACGGAAGAAGAGCGACGCTGGCTGGAGGAACAAAAGGCGAAAGAAGCTGTCCGGCAGCGCTCTGAAGGTCATGAGTGACTCTCTGATCAAGCGTATGGTTGCGAACAAAAATTTTCCTAATATTTGCATTTTTAATAGAAATATGATAAGATCTAACCAACAAAAGAAACGTGCGGAAGAACCGCCTTATGTCATGCTAGTTTTGCATGCATAAGGCGGTTTTTGCGTTTAGGGTTGGCTCATTCCATTCCGGAACCCGTACGTTGACAGGATACAGAAAGGAGGGGCATGCGTGTTCCGCACAAAATGGAGAAGAAAAGTGTTCCACTGGCTGAAGGAGCTGCGAATTCCGATAAGGAGGCACACATGTCAAAGATCATAGTAGCGGTGCTCATGGCCGTTCTGCTCTCGGGAGCCGCGCTCTATGTTCTTGGAGCACAGATTGTTCCGGCCGCGGGTTCGGCGGGAAACCAGACGAAAGCACAAATCCATGACGCATTTCAATGAGGAGAGAGTGGACCTATGGGGAAATTAGAGATTGCCTGCCTTATTGCCGTACGGCTTGAAGGGGCGGCCATGTTTTTATCGGGGGCCCGGACGGAACCGTCGCAAGCACGAAGGGCATCCAATCTGAATGCCGGCATCACAGCGGCTGCGGCTCGATAAGACGATGAGCAAGCTGATCATTACTTGCTTGAGTGTCGTTCTGATCTTTGGTATTTGCGTCTATATTTTTCGTCCGGCAGGCGGACAAGGGATGGGAGAGCAAATAAAAGACGGCCATAGGAGGATCACAGAGAATGTCCGCGGTTTTGATTACATCACCGACTGACAGGAGGGCATGATGGCAAGACGGGTTTCTATCTTGCGGGACGAGGAAGGGATGGCCAATGTCCTTGTTACCATATTCATTATACCGGTCATGCTGTTCTTATGCTTTGCGGTCGTCCCTTTTTTTGTTTATGTGATGAAAGCAAACCATTTGAATACAATCGCCAATCATGGATTAAAAGAAGCCGAAGCGGTAGGGTATGTAAGCCCGCTTATAGAAGCGAACATGAACGCCAGATTAGCGGCGCTGGGGATGGGCCCGGTGGTGGTGGACAGTACCGCTTACCCGACTTATGAAGGAAGCACCAGAACGAAGGTATATCGGGATGCGGCGGACCCTACGATTACTTTGGTGCTGAAATATCCGGCTCCCGGTTTATCCAGAATGCTGGGTGCATTGGGAGGTGGAAGCGGAGGTACGGCGGCGCATGACGGATTTTACTATTTGGTTTTATACGGCAAAAGCGAAGCTTATGAATAAGTCTGCAGTATCATTTTGCTATTGCGGGAAATCCTATTCTGTCAATATGCTGTGAAAATGTCACCATAACTCATCTGTAAAAATGTCACTTTGTTAATTTGGGCAGCCGCCCGTTCAAGTGACTTGGACGACTG
>NZ_FNDY01000002.1 GCF_900099895.1 Paenibacillus naphthalenovorans | reverse complement strand
TACTATAACCACAAACGAATGAAGGCAAAATTAAAAGGCATGAGTCCAGTTCAATACCGTACGCATGCCTTACAAGCTGCCTAATAACATAACCTAGTCTAACTTTTTGGGGTGCACTTCAAACGAGCTGCTCCTTTTTTTAGAATGGATAGCAATGAAAGTGGCGCTTACGGATTCAAGCCTCAAGCACTTATCATTTTCTCGACTTCCGAAAACGGGTAACCAAGCGCTTCGGCGACGCCTTTGAACGTAATTTTGCCATCCAGCGTATTCACTCCACGGGCGATCGCTTTATTTTTGGCAATCGCCCCTTTAAAGCCGTCATTGGCGATTTGCAGCGCATAGGGAGTCGTTGCGTTGGCCAGCGCCAATGTGGATGTGCGGGCAACAGCTCCAGGCATATTCGACACGGCGTAATGGATGACGCCATGCTTGGTATAAGTTGGCTCATCATGCGTGGTAGCGCGGTCAATCGTTTCAATCGATCCTCCCTGATCAATCGCAACATCGACGATGACCGAACCCGGTTCCATTTGCTTCACCATCTCTTCGGTAACGAGCCGGGGTGATCGCGCCCCCGGGATCAGAACGGCTCCGATCACTAGATCCGAATCTTTTACGGCTTGGGCGATGTTATAAGGATGGGACATCAATAACCGGATTCGGCCGTTAAAGATTTCGTCCAGATACCGGAGGCGGCTTGGGTTGATGTCGAGCAATGTGACCTGCGCGCCCATTCCTGTTGCTATTTTCGCGGCGTTGATCCCGACGATGCCGCCGCCGATAATCGTTACCCGGCCAGGAAGTACGCCCGGTACTCCGCCAAGGAGCACCCCTTTTCCTCCTGAAGTTTTTTCAAGATAATGCGCGCCGACCTGAACGGCCATGCGTCCGGCCACCTCGCTCATCGGCTGCAGCAGCGGCAGTTCTCCGTTATCCAGCTGAATGGTTTCGTAAGCAATGCCGGTAACTGCGTTATCCAGCAGCGCTTTTGTCAAATCCGGCAGCGGGGCAAGATGCAGGTAGGTGAATAAAATCAAATGTTGGCGAAAATAACGGTATTCTTCCGGAAGCGGTTCTTTTACTTTCATAACCATGTCCGCTTCCCAAGCGTCTTCCGCCGTTTGTACAATCTTCGCTCCCGCTGCGGCATAATCTTCATCGGCAAATCCGCTTCCAATGCCGGCCCGTGTTTCGATTTTGACCTGATGCCCGGCTTGGACAAGCGTCGAAACCCCTGCAGGCGTAATCGCTACGCGGTTTTCGTTATTCTTTATTTCTCTCGGCACGCTGATAATCATACGGACTCCCCTTTGACAATCAATCTGTATTTGTCTTCCATCGGACGGATAACGGCTGACACATCAGAGGCGCCATACCCCGATTGCTGGGCGGCTGCAATAGCTTCCCGGGCCGTTTCCGCCACGCGCAGCACCATCCCTTCATTACGGGCAACCTCACAGGCGATGCGCATATCTTTCAGCAATAGATCAATGCTGAAGCGTGGAGCAAATTCACGGTTGACGATTAACGGAAAAACCCAGTTAAGAGCCGCGCTGTTCCCTGTGCTCGATTGGAGCACCGAGAACATTTTTTCTTTATGAATCCCCGTTTTTTCTGCAAGCACCAGAGCTTCGGCAAGAACGGATGTATGCGCCCCGAAAAGCATATTATTAATCAGTTTCGTAATGCTGCCGCTGCCGCTGTCCCCCATATGCATGATCTTTTGGCCCATCGCTTGAAACACGGGAAGGGCCCGGTTCAAGGCTTGCTGATCTCCGCCGCACATGATGGTCAGGGTGCCGGCCTCTGCGCCCGACGGACCTCCGCTTACAGGCGCGTCGATGAAGGAAACGGCTTTTTTCCTTGCTTCCGCATCGATTTTTCGGCTCAAATCCGGACCTACCGTGCTGTGATCGGCCAGGATCATCCCAGGTCGGATACCGGCCATGATGCCGTTTTCTCCGAAGTATACCTGTTCCACCGTATCCGGCATAGGCAAGCAGGTAAGCACGATATCGGTTTTCGCCGCCAAATCTGCCGGATTCAAGGCCTCCATAGCTCCGTGGGATACGGCCGTTTCGATCGGTCCGCGGCTGCGGCTGTATACATAGACTTCAAACCCCCTTTTTAACAGATTCGTCGTCATCCTTAACCCCATAGTACCCAGGCCGATAAATCCTACCTTCATCCGATCCGTCCCCCTATATTCACTTTATCCGCTGCGGCTAAACATTCCAATGCTTGATCCAGCGTGTCCACGATAAAATCAATTTCTTTTTCGGAGGTGACAAACGGCGGAGACAATGTGATGATGTTGTTGAATCCCGGAACGGTATCGCTGTTTTTACCTGCCAGCAGTCCTTGTTTTTGGCATTCCGACAGCACCTTCAACATGATATCGGTAGAGACTGGCTCTTTGCTTTCTTTATCTTCCACCAATTCAATCCCGGCCAGAAAACCAAATACCCGGATATCCCCAACATGCGGATGAACGGTCAATCGGGCGAGTTTTTCCTCCAATAACTTGCCCATTTTGGCTGCTTGACCGACCAGATTTTCTTTTTCAAGAATTTCAATATTTTTTAAGGCGATGGCACAGGAAACCGGATTGCCTCCGAATGTATTAATGTGTCGGAAATGAGCGTCGGCCTCCGGTTGCTTGAACGCTTGATATATTTCGGCCCGGACCGCTGTTGCGGAAAGCGGCGAATAGGCGCTTGTGATGCCTTTGGCCATGGTGACGATGTCCGGCTTCACCGAAAAATTGAAGTGTCCGAATTTTGCTCCGGAACGCCCAAATCCGCAGATGACTTCATCGACAATCATCAATACACCATATTTGTCGCAAATTTTTCTAACCTCTTGCAAATACTCGGGAGGCGGCACAATAACCCCTCCGCCGGTAATGACAGGTTCAAGTATGACGCCGGCGACCGTTTCCGCGCCTTCCCAGTTCATGACCTCATCATAAATTTGCGCGCATTCCAGCTGGCAGCTTCCTTTCTCCTTGCCAAACGGGCAGCGGTAGCAATAGGGCGGCGGGACATGCAGGAAACCCGGCGTCAGCGGTTCATATTTGATTTTTCGGTGTGCTTGACCGGTCGCTGCTAATGCTCCCATCGAGTTGCCATGATACGCCCGATGCCTGGAGATAAATTTATGACGCGTAGGCTCGCCGTTTTGGTGATGATATTGGCGGGCAATTTTGAATGCTACTTCGTTGGCGTCCGAACCCGAATTCGAATAAAAAATCCGGTAATTTCCTTCCAGCCATTCGTTGATTTTCGCCGCCAGTTCTATGGCAGGCACATGACTTTGCACAAGGGACGCATAAGCAATCGTCTTGATCTGTTCTTTTGCCACTTCGGCGATTTCTTCACGCCCATGACCAATGTTTACGCACCACAGGCCGGACATCCCATCGAAAAACCGCTCACCGTCAATGGTCGTAATCCAGCTTCCCTCTCCCGATACAACAATCATCGGATTTTCATTGTGCGGGGAAATTTGATGCCATAGATATTTGCTGTCTTTCTCCAACAGTTCCTGTTTGTTTAACATG
The DNA here is from genome assembly GCF_900099895.1 of Paenibacillus naphthalenovorans. Lineage (GTDB taxonomy): Bacteria > Bacillota > Bacilli > Paenibacillales > NBRC-103111 > Paenibacillus_G > Paenibacillus_G naphthalenovorans. The sequence continues at coordinate 302,977 of NZ_FNDY01000002.1, read as the reverse complement.
GTTTTTTTCTCCCTCATTGACTTTAATGTAATATTAGCTTACATTAAAATTAACATCTTTTTAGCTGACAAAGTGTTTAGTGATCTTGTAAATAATTAGACATATTGTCAATCAAGTCATTAAGGGAGGCACGTCATGGATTATGATGACAAATTAACCGTCGAAGCCATTCTCGAACGTCCTCTTTTCCGCCATGCTCGCATCATTGCCGGTCACGAGGGAATACGCCGTAACGTACGCTGGGTGCATATTGTGGAAACTACCCATCTGAGCCCATTCGTCAATGAAGACGATTTGATCTTGACAACCGGTGTCGCTCTTAAAAGTATAAAAATCCGGCATATTTATATGAATCAATTAATTGAACAAAAAGCAGCCGGACTTTGCATTGAATTGGGAGAACATCTGGCGACCATTCCCGGTGACATGATCGAATTGGCCGATAAACACCATTTCCCGCTCATTGCTTTCGAACAACCGGTCCGTTTCGTCGACATTACCCAGGATCTGCATGCATGGCTTATTAATAAACACCATCATTTTTTGCAGGAATTGGAACAGTTGTCCCGGGAATTACAAAAATTGACGCTTCAATCTACCGAAATTAAACCGATTCTTCAATTGCTGCATGAACGGACCAAATATCCGGTACTTTTTTATTCTCTCGTCGGCAACTCCTATGCCATTCCTTCCAGCTATCACACGGAGCTCGAAACTTATCAGCGGCTTGTAGATGGACGAGCGGATGTCGTCTCTTCCTTATGCGAATTGCCTTTTGACGCTTCCCGGAAAATTATGATCCAGCCGGTCATTTGTTTTGGAAATACCCTTTCATATATAGCGCTGTTGCTGCCCGACCAGACCGTATCAGACCATTTGCCGTTTATTCTTGATTATGCGATACAGGCGACAGCTCACGTGCTCCTCCGAAAATTGTTTCTCGAAGAAAAAGCGATGGAAACCCAACAGCAATTCATGGAAGATTTATTAATAGGCAATGTTCATCAGGAAGATGCGATGCGCGCGCGCATTGGTTTGCAGCCGACAGATAAGCAAGATTATTATTTTATGGCGGGAATCATGCAGATTGTTCACGACCTGAAGCATGAAAATGAGGAAGTAATAGAATCGGTCAAGCAGGATTTGCTCGTATTATGCCGTACTTTATTGAGAAAGCAAGGATTTCACTGCTTGCTGCTGAATAAAAAAAATCAATTATATATCCTTTGTTTTAAGGAATCGTATTCTTTTTCAGCCTTTGATTTTAAAGGAAAGTTAACAAAAACCTTGCATGAGCTCCGGCAAAATCTATCCCATAATTTCCGTGGGAATCTCGATCTGTTCGTAGGGTTCAGCCAGCCGAAGACACGACTGATCGATATGCATTTCAGTTTTGCCGAGGCGGACAAAACATTGAACATCGGCATTCTGCTGCCGGGAGCCAGCCCTTTTTATGATGAACTGGGAGTCTATCAAATTTTGACCCATATTTCGGATACGCGGTTGTTAAAAAAATTTGTTCATGACCATATCGGACCTTTGCTCAAGTTTGAGGACGAAACCGATATTCCGCTTTTGGAAACACTTTCCGTCTATTTTAAAAACATGGGGAATAAACAGGAAACGGCGGAACAGTTGTTTATCCACAGACAAACGCTGTACCACCGTCTGGAAAAATGCAAAGAACTGCTCGGCCCCGATTTTTTAAAACCGCACAAACGAATTTGCCTCGAACTGGCGATCTACGCTTATCATCTTGTAGATCATCCGCTTCATAAGTGAAATCATCCGATTGACGCTGTCTAATTAGAAGCGGCTTGCGAAAGTAGTCGCTTTTACAAGTCCTTCGTGAATAATTTCTTCTGCCTTGTCAGGGAATTGGTTGTGCCCCTCTACAATGACGGTTGTGATGTCTTTTACTCCCCAAAAGTTTAAAATATTGGTTACATAGTTGACTGCCATCTCGGCAGATTGCGCAGGTCCGCTGGAATAGACGCCGCCCCTTGCATTTAACAAAACAACCTTCTTATTCTGAAGCAGCCCGACGGGGCCTTCTGGAGTATACCGGAAGGTCTTGCCTGCTTGACTCAGATAATCCAAGTACGTATGAAGTACGGAAGGAACAGTGAAGTTCCAGAGCGGGAAGGCGAATACGATCTTATCCATGGCAAGGAATTGGTCCAGATATTGATTTACCGTATGGGCAGCCGCTTGTTCCTCCGGAGTAAGTTCCAATCCTTTGGCTAATTTAAACATCCCGTTAATTTTATCCGCATCATAATACGGTAAATTTTCCTTAAACAGATCCAATTCAATGATCTCATCCTGGGGATGGGATTCTTTGTAGCTTTCGAGGAATGCCTGGTACAGCTTAACACTGACAGCTTGCTCAACCGGGCGGGGATTTGCTTTGACAAAAAGTACCTTAGCCATAATAACCTCCATCGATGCTGTTATTTTGTTGTTATAGCAACTATTAGACGGAGAAAAGCTCCTACTCCATATTGGAACTCATTTTAGTAAGGATTCGTCTTAACTCGATTAGCTCTTCCTCGGTAATTCCTTTACATACCAAACGATTAAATTCCTCGGCTATGGGAATGACTTGCTCGCCTAATTTTTTTCCTTCATCCGTCAGGAAAACCCTTAGTGAACGCCGGTCGTGTTCTCCGACCACTCTGTGAATAAAGCCTTTTTGCTCCAGATTATAGACCATACGGGCAATATTCGTTTTATCTTTTTTCAGCTTCTCGGCAATTTCATTTTGATTAAGGCCGTCTTTTTCCCAAAGAAGCATCATAATCAAATTCTGCTCCGGCGCGAGCTGAAAAGGAGCCAGCTTGGATTTAATATAATTGGTGAGGGTTAAATCGGTCTGATGAATAAAAATGCTGATATATTCTTGTAAAGGAAGCATCAAATCCAGCCCTCTCCTTAAAAAGTTGCTATAACAAATGTGATTATATTCATAAATAGCCCAGGTGTCAATTAGGATGAGGAATCGAACCGTTTTCCTTCAAAAAAGTGGAAGTGGCGCGCATTCATTTGCTCCTTGACATCCACTTACGAAATATTTATGATTAATTTTGCACATAATTGTATTACAAAATTGTTCAATAAAACTTTATCATAGGAGAAAAGATAATGAGTAATCAAACAGAGTATGCCTATAAATATATTCGTGAGCGAATATTGGACGGTACTTTCAAACCAACTCAAAAATTGATTGAAAGTCAGTTGTCGGAAATGATAAGCGTAAGCCGAAACACTGTGAAAAAAGCTTTGTTAAAGCTGGAGCGGGAAAATTTGGTTAGCATTGAAAACAATAAAGGAGCGACCATTAAATCGTTTACCTTGGAAGAAGTGAAAAATTATCTTGAAATAAGGGAAGCCTTGGAGGGGATCATTGCCAGATCGGCGGCACAGCATATAAAGGATACAGAAATTGATGAGCTGGAGCAGCTCTTATTAAGAATGGAACATTGTATGAAGCAAAATCAAATTGATGAATATTCCAAATTAAACAGGTTATTCCATAATATACTTTACAATGCATCCAGAAATATACAAGCGACGGAAATGGTGAGTATGATAAAAACGCAGTTAATGCGGTTCCACTTCAGAACACTGCTCATTCCCGGAAGAAACGAAAGTTCTCTCAATGAACATAAAATGATTTTTGCTTCTTTGAAAAACCATGATGCGGCAATGGCTGAGTTGGCCATTAAGCAGCACATCTCTAACGTCCGAAAAACAATAGAAAATAATTATCAATATTTGTTGTAACAGGCTCCAATTTTTCGACTTTTTTTGCTAAGTTATTGACACGAATTTGCAGATGCGTTATATTTTTTGTTGTAAACATAATTGTTGAACATTATTGTAGTCTATATGTTTCAACTTTCATGTATTTGATTGCTTACTGATAAAGGGAGGTTAGTACATTGAACCAACCGGGTATAGGCTTCATCGGATTCGGTGAAGCAGCATTTCATATGGCGAGCGGTTTAGTGTCCGAGGGAGTTTCATCTATCTTCGCATTCGACGTAATGGCAGCAGAGCCGGTGGCTGGGGCTATCATTAAAGAAAGGGCTGATTTGGCTAATGTGACTTTAACTTCGTCTTTGAAGCAATTAATTGAAAGCAGCCGCATTGTTTTTTGTGCAACCAGTGCCAAGTATGCGCTTATGATCGCTCAAGAAGCCGCTGCATTTTTGCGAAAAGAGCAAATTTATGTGGATATGAATTCGGCATCTCCAAAAGTAAAGCAAGAAATTTCTAAGCTTATGGATCAAGCAGGCGTATGGTTTGCAGATGCGGCAGTCATGGAAGCCGTTCCTCCTCACCGCCATAAAGTTCCGATTTCGGCCAGTGGTACAGGTGCACGTAAGTTTTCGGATGTCATGGGGAGATACGGAATGAACATTACCTATATCAACGAGGAGGCCGGAAGCGCTTCAGCAATGAAAATGATTCGAAGTATTTTTATGAAAGGGTTTACAGCCTTGCTTCTGGAAACATTGACTGCAGCTTATAAATCAGGAATTGACCGAGAAATATTGACTTCCATCCGGGGGACCCTATCTAGCCATTCCACTGAGGAATTAGCCAATTTACTTCTTACACGTACTGCTATTCATGCGGAGAGAAGAGTAGCGGAGATGGAAGAAGTCATCGGCACATTGAAGGATCTGGATTTGGATTACTCTGTATCCTTGGCGACCAAGGGAAAGCTGCAGCAGATCGTTGACCTGGATTTAAAATCCCATTTCGATATGAAGGTTCCCGATCATTTTGTGCAGGTTCTTGAAGCATTAATGAATAAATCCGTACCACAATAAATCATTCATTATAGGCGAGAGATTGAAAGCGCTAACCGGGTAAAAATTGAAAGTCTGATAAGCAGGGGTTTGGCACGAGTGAAAACGGATAAAAGTTCATGCGAGAATGAATAAAGGATGTGCTTCATTTGAAAAACTTAGGCGTTTACATGGCTGTTTTCTTTCTCCTCTATAGCGGAATCATGTTTTGGGAATCATTATCGATGGATTATTACAGCGAATACGGCCCGGGTCCCGGGATGCTGCCACGGTGGGTGAGCGGACTCACTTTCGTTTTTTCCATAATCTATCTGGTCATTTCGCTAAAAAAAGATATCATTCTTTTCTCCCGGATTTTGCCTAAAGGTGAAGGGCTTATCAATGTTTTGGTATGCGCGGGTTCTTTCATCCTATTTATCATTATCGCACCTTTATTGGGTTTTTTAATTGGCAGTACGATAACCTTATTTCTCTTGTTTATGCGGGGCTATAAATGGTATTGGAGTTTAGGGCTCTCCGCTTCGATATCTTTCATCGTATTTTGGGTTTTCGGAATCCTTTTACAGGTGCCGTTACCTGTAAATGACTTGGGATGGTAGGAGGGGAAATCGTGGAATCGTTAGGTTACTTACTGCTTGGATTCGAGACAGCGCTTACGTGGCAAAACCTGTTGTATTGTCTGTTGGGCGTTACATTCGGCATGTTCATCGGCGTTCTTCCCGGATTGGGTCCTACAGCAGGAACGGCGCTCCTTTTGCCTTTGACTTTTGCACTTGAGCCGGTATCTGCGATTATCATGCTGTCCGGCATTTACTATGGAAGCATGTACGGAGGAACCATCACATCCGTATTGATTAATACCCCAGGGGAGGCCTCCTCGTTAATTACATGTCTGGACGGCCACCCGTTAGCCAAGCAGGGTCGAGCGGGGGCAGCGCTTGGGATCGCGGGTATCGGTTCGTTCATCGGAGGCATTGTTTCCATTGTCGGGTTAGTTTTAATCGGCCCCTTTCTGGCGAAGCAGGCGCTTAATTTTGGTCCTCCTGAATTTTTTGCTTTGGTGATTTTAGGGCTCTCTTTGCTGCTTGGATTAATGGGAAAATCCTTATTGAAGGGGGTTATCGGAGCGCTTTTCGGTTTATCTATAGCGTTTATTGGCCAGGATCAAAGCTCCGGCATCATTCGATTTGCTTTCGGTCAAACGGAACTGATGAAAGGTATAGACTTTATAGCCATTGCGATGGGGATGTTCGGGCTTTCCGAACTATTTATCAATGCCGAAGAAAACTTGAAAGGGAAAGCTGCAGTACCTTCTAAGGTGAACGGTCTGCTTCCTAAAAAGGAGGAATGGGGACCTTCTATGAAAGCGATCGGCAGGGGAAGCATATTGGGCTTCCTGATCGGATTAATTCCGGGAACCAACTCGGTCATTCCTACGATTCTTAGCTATTCTATGGAAAAGAAGCTGTCTAAACATCCTTCCCGCTTTGGAAAAGGGGCTTTGGAAGGGGTGGCCGGGCCGGAAACGGCTAACAATTCCTACAGCGGTGGCGCATTAATTCCGCTGTTCACACTGGGGATTCCGAGCTCTCCTACCGTCGCGGTATTGTTAGGCGCTTTTATTATGCATGGTCTTACTCCGGGACCGACGCTGTTCCAGAAAAACCCGGACCTGGTATGGGGAATTATAGCGAGTATGTTTATCGGAAACGCCATTCTGTTAGTCATGAACCTGCCGATGGCCAATGTGTGGGCGAAAATTACGATGATTCCCTTTAAACTTCTCTTGCCGATCATTATCATGATCACAATTGTTGGAACGTACAGCCTGAATAACAGCATGTTTGATGTAGGGGCAATGCTGGTCTTTGGAATTCTAGGCTATTTATTTAAAAAGGCTGAAATTCCACTGGCTCCCATTATTTTAACTTATGTGTTAGGCGTTCTTTTAGAGAAAACGTTATTGCAGTCTTTAACTATTTTTCAGGGGGATGTTCTCGGGTTCTTCACGAGACCGCTTTCCGGGACGATCTTATCGATCGCCATTCTCACCATGCTCATCAGCATCGTTGCCTCGATAAAAAATAAACGGCCCGTTACAGAAGATGTGGAAATGTAAGATTTGGCGTCCATGTGAGAATAGACGTTCGGATAAAATTTATATAAAAAAATGATAAAGGGTGGCTTGCTATGAAAAAAACGTTTGTTGCTTTTGCCATTATTGTATTAACCCTTGGAGCGCTTATTGGATGTACCCCGCGGTCCTCTAATGATTCTACGGATGCAGCCGGTAAGGGGGCGGCCGGAACTCAGCAAATCGATTGGCCCAATAAGCCGATTAAGCTCATTGTACCCTTTGCCGCAAGCGGGGGAACTGACCTGGGTGCGCGTCTTTTAGCCTCTTATTTAGAGAAGGATTTGGGAGTTCCGGTCGTGGTTGAAAATAAGGTGGGGGCTGCAGGTTGGGTAGCTTACGCCGATTTAGTGAATGCCAAACCTGATGGCTACACCCTTGGTGTCATCGTTAATCCGGCGTTAATTACTGGATATATCAACCCTTCCGCCAATAGAAAAGAGAACTTGGACAGCTTTGAACATATTATTAATCACGGGGTTGATGAAGGACTCATTGCTGTACGTCCTGACGATAAACGTTTTGCAACTATTAATGATCTTATTGAGTATGCAAAAAATAACGAGATATCCGTAACCAGCAATGGTATAGGTTCAAGCAATCATTTGATTGCATTGTCAATGAACAAAGAACTGGGAACGAAATTTAGATTCGTTCAATTTGGCGGTACGGGGGAAGCTATAGCAAGTGTACTCGGCGGTCATGTCGATGTACTGATTGGGGAAATCGGGGGAGCGATTGACCAGGTTCATAGCGGTCAGTTAAAGGCTCTAAGTGTTTTTGGGCCGGAACGCAATCCTAAGCTTCCGGATGTGCCTACGATGAAAGAAAAAGTGGGTTTCGAGAATTCGATCACCTATGCATCCAGAGGTATAGCAGGGCCTAAAGGCATTGATCCGCAAATCATTGCAAAGCTCCAGAGTGCTATTGAGAAAGCAGAAACCAATCCGGAATTTATTAATAAAGCGAGCGAATTGGGCATGAAGGTTGATCTGACGAAAGGAGATGCTTATATACAGCTGTTAAAGAAGCAGGAAGCAGCCATAATGGAGCTTAAGACGATGCTTGGTTGGTGATGTCATGTTTCAATGATGCAATTGACATAAATCAAACAGCGGATTATAATCATTATTGCGCAATATTGTTTAACAATATTGAAAACTTTAATGAAACTCAATTAATTGACCTTACTCTTAAGAAAGCGAGGAAATCATGTGTATCCAGAATTGCTTGAAGGGGCCTATGACCTGCATGTTCACACGGGACCGGATGTCATGTCCAGAAAGCTTGACGATCTTGAAATGGCGGAACGCATCCGAAAAGTTGGGATGAAAGGATATGGAATAAAATCACACTATTTTTGTACGGCAGAACGGGCGAAATTAGTCCATAAAGTTTATCCCGACGTAAACTTGATTGGAGCGATCAGCTTAAATAATTCAGTGGGTGGACTCAACCCTCTGGCTGTAGAAATGGCAGCCCGCGATGGAGCGAAAATTGTTTGGATGCCTACATTTGACGCTACGAACGAGCAAGAGTTTTTTAGAAAAGGATCCCATACCAAATTACCTTTTTGGGCCAAATTGCAGATGGAATTAATTGAACAAGGAAAAACCCAATCCAGTATATCCATATTGGAGGAATCCAAACTTAAAAAAGAAGTTTACGATATTTTGGATATCATCTCGCATTATAACCTTATCCTCGCTACCGGGCATTTAGGGAAGGCGGAGACATTCGCTTTAGTGAAAGCAGCCGTTGATTTAAAAGTCAAGAAAATCGTAGTTACGCATCCGAATTTTCCTTCTATCGATTTTACAAAGGAGGAACAAAAAGAGCTGGCTCAACAAGGGGCATTTATGGAACACTGTTTTACCACGCCTCATTCCAATAAGACAACCTGGGAAGCGGTATACGAGCAGATTCGTTTCGTAGGTCCTCAAAACTGTATTTTATCAACGGACTTAGGTCAACCAAACGGTCCGTACCCCGATGAAGGGTTGGCGATGTTTGCTGCCAATTTATTAAATAATGGTTTTACTAAAGAAGAACTGAAAAACATGATGGTGGAAAATACTTCATTTTTAGTAGAAGAATAAATTAAGGGAGATGAAAGCATGATTGATCAGAACACGAATTTATTGGTTGTCAGTGCCCATGCAGCGGATTTTGTGTGGAGAGGCGGAGGTACGATTGCCAAATACATCAAGCACGGGGCTAACGTCTCGTTAGTCATATTAAGCTACGGCGTTAGAGGGGAATCGAATGACCTTTGGAATATCGAAGGGCAAACCGTCGAAAACGTCAAAAAAATCCGGCGCCAGGAAATCGAACAAGCCGCGGAGCATCTTGGCATCCGTCAAATGGAAATTTGGGATTATGAAGATTACCATATGAAAATAACTGACGAACGGATGGAGCGGATGGTTTGTAAAATCCGTGAAACGGCTCCGCATCATATTTTGACACATGGCTTTAAAGACGCATTTAATCCGGATCATGAGACCGTTGGGAAGTTCGTATTTGATGCAAGTGTTCTTTCGACCTCGAACGGTGTGCGAATCGACGGGTATCCGACGGCCAAGCAGGCGCGCCTATTCGGCTTTGAGCCCCATCAATCCGAAATTAGCGACTTCAAGCCCGACGTGATCATAGATATTACCGAAACCTACGAGCAGAAGGAAGCTGCGATGAACTGCTTTAAAGCCCAGAAGCATTTAATTGAATATTACGGGGCAAAGGCCAAGCTTCGGGGCAATCACGCCCGCAGGGTTTCCGGCAACAATCAATACCAATATGCCGAAGCCTTCAGCCGCTGCTTCCCTTATGTTGGAGGCGAGTTCAACTGATGGAAAGGTACATTGTAAGAAACATTGACCGGCCTGATCAAACGATCATCGAACAATTTTCCAAGCTTGATGTCTCTACCGTATATGAGGCCCAGGGAAAAATCGGCCTTGTAAGTCATGAATTGCAGACGGTCAAACCGGGAAATAAGATTTGCGGTCCAGCGGTCACCGTCACCTGTTTTGCGGGAGATAATTTAATGATTCATGCCGCCATCGAAATTTGCAAGCCGGGTGATGTTCTGGTCATTACGACAATCGGGGAAAGCCGCACGGGCATGATAGGGGAGCTCATCGTCAATGCACTTATGAAACGCGGAGTTCAAGGTGTCGTTACCGAAGCGGGAATCCGCGATGTAGCCAAAATCAGAGAATGCGGATTTCCGGTTTGGTCCAAAGCCATTCACTCGCAAGGCTCGACGAAATCACGCGGTGGCTGGGTGAATGCACCGGCGGTGTGCGGCGGAGCCTCTGTTAACCCCGGAGATTTGGTGATGGCTGATGATGACGGAATTGTTTTTGTGAAAAAAGAAGACCTCAAGCTTGCACTGGAGAGCTCTAACCAAAGAATGGCCAAGGAGGAAAATACCAAGACCAGAATCGAAAGAGGAGAGCTAAGCCTTGATTTTTATAATTTGAGAGGGATTTTGGAAAAAGAAAATGTAGTGTATTACGAGAGCGAGGAAGCAAGAACGGCAAGGAAATCGTGTTGACAATGTTGACGATGAAGAATCTCAGTACGTTCTTATGAGCAATCCTGGGTAATGCGGGTAGTTACAAGGAAATGACGGGCGGGTTTGCGTGCGGCGCAAAACCCGTTTTTTCTTATTTGTATTGACATTTTCATAAAAAAAATATATTGTATGATAGTATTGTTCAACTTTTTTGTATATCTAAATTAAGCACATGGTAAGAAATGGGGTAAGGATATGGGCGGTCAAACGGACATTGCTTTTCAATATATTAAGGAAAAAATTTTGACCGGTGTTTACAAACCATCGCAAAAATTAACGGAAAACCAGCTTGCAGAGGCCATAGGTGTCAGCAGAAATACCATTAAAAAGGCGCTTATGATGCTGGAACGGGAAAACTTGGTTGAAGTGGAAAACAACAAAGGAGCCACCATCAAATCTTTTACGCTTGAGGAAGTCATCAATTATATGGAAATACGCGAGGTTCTTGAGGGATTAGTGGCCAAAAGTGCTGCTAAGAATATCAGTGAAGCCGACATCAAACGGCTTGAAAACATTCTCGAGACCATGAATTCACATATTAAAGAGAACAGATTTGACGAATATTCCTTATTGAATCGTGAATTTCACAATGTCATATACAATGCATCGAAGAATGTTCAAGCTATTTCATTAATCAACACCATTAAAACGCAATTAAATCGCATTCACTTCAAAACCATATTAGTCCCGGGGAGAAATCAGCAGTCTTTTATAGAGCATGAGAGAATACTTCAGGCCCTCAAATCGCACAATGAAAAGGAAGCAGAAGAAGCGATTAAGAACCATGTGGCTAATGTGCGTCAAACCATTGCACAGAACTATCAATATTTGCTTTAGGCATATTTTAAAACGTCCAGTGGCAGGGCGTTTTTTTTGTGCGCAGCGCAGGATAAATTTAACATTTGCATTGACATACGAATATGAAAAAACTATACTTGAATTGCAATCAATATTGTTGATCAATATAGAATTCATTTTTGAATTATTTTAATGAAACGATGAAGGAGGAGAAAGCATGGCAGGGAACAGGGCGGTTGTGTATAAGGGATCAGGGAACGTAGCGGTTGAAGATATTCAATATCCCGAATTAATTCTCAGGGATGGCCCGGGAGTGAACCCCAAAAATGTCGGACGCAAGTGTGATCATGGCGTTATCCTTAAGGTTGTAACAACGAATATTTGCGGCAGCGATCAGCATATGGTACGCGGCCGTACAACAGCCCCCGCCGGTCTGGTGTTGGGACATGAAATCACGGGTGAAGTGATTGAGGTTGGCCGGGATGTAGAGTTTATCCAAAAAGGTGACTTGGTGTCGGTTCCTTTTAATATTGCATGCGGCCGCTGCCGCGCTTGTAAAGAACAGCATACACACGTCTGCTTGAATGTAAATCCGGATCGTCCTGGTTCTGCGTACGGTTACGTGGATATGGGAGGCTGGGTAGGAGGTCAATCAGAGTACGTCATGGTCCCTTATGCAGACTTCCAGCTGTTAAAGTTTCCCGATAAAGACCAGGCCATGGAGAAAATTCGCGATTTGACGATGCTTTCGGATATTTTTCCAACGGGCTATCATGGAGCGGTATCCGCAGGAGTAAGACCCGGCTCCACCGTTTACGTGGCAGGCGCGGGCCCTGTAGGGTTAGCTGCTGCGCATTCGGCACAGTTGCTGGGGGCCGCGGTAGTTATAGTTGGAGACTTGAACCCGGAGCGATTGGAGCAAGCCAGAAGCTTTGGATGTGAGACGGTCGACCTAAGCAAGCATGACAATTTGGGGGAACAAATCGAACAGATTCTTGGTGTGCCGGAAGTCGATTGTGCGGTTGATTGTGTAGGATTCGAAGCTCATGGACACGGACCTCAACATTCGGAGGCGCCGGCAACGGTCTTAAACTCGATCATGCAGGTCACGCGGGCAGGAGGCAAATTGGGGATTCCGGGCTTGTATGTGACGGGAGATCCCGGTGCTCTAGATGAAGACGCCAAGATAGGAACCCTGAAGATCAGATTCGGATTGGGTTGGGCGAAAGCGCATACATTTGTGACAGGGCAAACTCCCGTTATGAAATATCATTATGAATTGATGATGTCGATCCTTCGCGGCAGGGCGCAAATCGCAAAGGCAGTGAATGCGACGGTCATATCGCTGGATGAAGCCCCTCAAGCCTATGCGGCTTTCGATAAGGGAGCCGCCAGGAAATATGTCATTGATCCTCATGGCATTCTGAAGAAATAAAAATGATATTTCAGAGGTGAATGAGGATGGATTCGTATCATGAGCCAATCAGAGATATTGCGCATCTGGGTCATGTGGAGCTTTTGACACCCAAACCGGATGAAAGCCTCCGGTTTTTTAAGGATATTCTCGGTATGGAAGAAGCGGGGCGTGCCGGACAGTCGGTGTATCTCCGCGGATGGGGACAATACGAAAGGTATTGCATGAAATTAACGGAATCGAAACAGCCGGGCATTGGTCATACGGCATTGCGGACTTATTCTCCGCAAGCTTTGGAACGCCGATATGCCGCGATTGAAAAAAGCGGATATGGCATAGGCTGGACGGATGGCGATATCGGTCATGGCAAGTCTTACCGGTTTATGGATCCGGACGGTCATCAGATGGAAATTTATTTTGAAGCCGAAAAGTACCAAGCCCCTGAGCATTTACGCCCGGCGTTGAAAAATCAGCCGCAAAAATACACGGGCAAGGGTGTAGGTGTGCGGCAGTTGGACCATATCAATTATTTAGCTCAGAAAGTGGAACCCAACAGTCAATTTATGCAGGATGCATTGGGGCTGAGGGTGAGTGAACAAATTGTTTTGGATAATGGAACTCATGCGGGCTCCTGGTTGTATGCCGGACAAAAATCCTATGAGTTGGTCTATACGCTGGATGCGACTAACCGTCGGGGAAGACTCCATCATATTACGTTTTGTGTAGATTCATGGGATGATCTCATGCGCGCAGCCAATATTTATGTGGAGAACGATATTGTGATTGAAGGCGGTCCGGCAAAGCATGCGATCCAGCAAACCTTATTCTTATATTGCTTTGAACCGGGCGGCAATCGGATAGAACTAGCCACCGGCGGATATTTTATTTTTGCGCCGGATTGGGAAACGGTGACATGGACGCAGGCGGAAAGGGCCAAAGGTCAAGCGTGGAGGACGCCTACCATCCCAAGCTTCCATACCTATGGAACACCCGTTGTTGAAGAGTAGTTTGGCCATTTTGCTTTTGTCCGGTTACCCGCACCCCGAAGAGGCAGAGATATTCGGCGAGAAAGCACTCCCCCTTTTTAAACGAAAACTGGCGGAGAGGAACGCCCGGCTCAGAAAGGCGGCGACAGTTCATCCATAATATGGCGGAAGCGCCTCCCGATCTTAAACGGAGGCGCTTCTTTTCATGCAGCTATACGGTTTGGCGGCTGAAGCGGTTGGGCGGAACGGGTAAACCGAAATGCTCCCTCAATGTGGTTCCTTCATAATCTTTTTTAAATAAGCCCCGTTGTTGAAGAATCGGGACCACCCGATCGATGAACTCTTCCAGGCCGTCCGGTAAGGCCGGAGACATGAGCATAAAACCGTCTGCGGCGCCTTCAAGAAACCATTTTTCCAACGTATCGGCAATCTTCTCCGGGGTTCCGACGAGGTGATCGCCGCTGAATGAACCGATGATTAACGAATAAACTTCCCTTAAGGTCGGGTTTTCCCGGATGATCACCGGTTGATGCTTGCGATAATCGGGATGGATGGCGTTTAGGGTATGTAAGCCGGCTTCTTTAGAGGCGGTTTCCGGCGTAAAGCGGCTTAGATCGAGTTCCCTAAAATAATCGGCGAGAAATCCCATAATGGTATCATCGGGAAGCAGCCTCTCCAGCCTCTTTAGCTTTAGGCGCGCCTCCTCTTCCGTTGCTCCGATGACAGGAGAGATCCCCTGGAGAATGTAGACATCGTCCGGATTTCTGCCGAATGACACGATTCGTTCTTTAAAAGCTTGATAATATTGCCTTGCGTCTTCGAAGTTAAATTTGATGGCAAAAATGATTTCCCCGATTTGAGCCGCGAATTGTTGTCCGGGCTCAGAATTCCCCGCCTGAACGAGTACGGGATGCCCTTGGGGAGAGCGTGCGATATTCAGCGGACCCTCCACCTCGAAAAATTCCCCTTTGTGCCGGATGCGATGAAGCTTGTTCGGATCAAAGACAACGCCGGTTTCTTTATTGAAAATAAAGGCGTCATCCTCCCATGAATCCCATAAACCCAGAACGACGTTTACGAATTCCGCCGCCTTTTGATAGCGAAGGGCAAGCTCCGGATGGGTCGAGGCGCCGAAATTTCGGGCCGTGCTGCCGGATAAGTCTCGCGTCGTGACGATGTTCCACCCGACTCGCCCTTTGCTGATATGATCGGCCGACATAAATAAACGCGCGAGATTGAACGGTTCGATATAAGAAGTAGAGGCTGTTGCGACAAGTCCGATACGGGATGTGGCCCCCGCCAATGCGGCAATGAGCGTAATCGGCTCGAAGCGGTTCAGAATATTGGGGTGGGACTGCTCATTAATCGCCAAACTGTCCGCGAGAAAGGCGATGTCGAATTTACCGCGTTCGGCGGTCTGAACCAGCCTGCGGTAATAGTCGATGTCGATGCTTGCTCCCGGATGGGCTTGTTCAAGCCTCCATGAGCCAGCGTGCATTCCGGTTCCGACCAAGTAGGCCGACAATTTCATTTGTCTCTTACGGGCCATGGACACCACTCCTATGTCTGATGGGGGGAATAAAAATAAAAAAAGACACCTTCTGCGGCAAAAGAAAGTGTCTCCAGTCGGTCTGGTCGATCCATCGGATAACAAATACCTGCATAAATAGCAGGAATTAGAAGCTTATAGTTGAAATCCTAATCAGAAAATGAGTTCTTGTCAACTCATCCTTATAAAAAAACATCTATTGACCATTTTCATATACGTATGCTACTATTACTTCCATATATAACCAACTAAACTTGTATGAATACTTTCATTACCAGTCAACTGGAGATGTCGATATCTGATGCTCATTATCAGATAGGGCGTCTTTTTTTATAGCTGTTTCTGATCCACATGCAGCAGGAGGGAAGGAGCGGAAAGGATGTCCGACACGGCGAGGCTGATACTTGAGAAAAATGTGTCCGTGCCGATGCGGGACGGCATAAGGTTATACGCGGATATATACCGGCCCGATGACGGAAGGCGGCATCCGGTATTACTGCTTAGAACGCCGTATAATAAAGAGGATGCCCAGACGATGAATTATGCGCATCCGAGCTGGTATGCCCGCCACGGATACGTGGTGATCGTCCAGGATACAAGGGGCAGATGGGTATCCGAAGGGGACTTCCAACCTTATGCGGATGACGGACAGGACGGATATGACACGATCGAATGGGCGGCGTCTCTTCCGTACACGGTTCCAAAGGTGGGCATGTACGGATTTTCCTACGCCGGAGCCGTGCAGTGGCTCGCTGCGGCGAATCGCCCGCCTCACTTGACCTGCATTACGCCAGCCATGACCGGCTCCGATTCTTATCAAGGCAAAACATACAGGAACGGGGCCTTCGCACTTGCTTGTACACAGTCCTGGGTGCTGTTCGTTGCCCAGGATACGGCGCTGCGAAAGGGGCGGACAGATTGGGCCGAAACGTCACGCTTGAGCTGTACGCCTCCACTTCGGCCGAAGATACCGATTTTGTCGCCAAGCTTGTCGATGTGTATCCCGACGGCAGAGCGTACAACATTGCAGAAGGGATCATTCGGGCAAGTTACCGAAACGGGCTGGAGCGTCCGGAGCCGGTGCCTCCGGACGGCATTGTGAAATATGAAATTTCATTAGGCCCGACGGCTGTTGTGTTTCAACAAGGACATTCGATCAGGCTGGATATTACCAGTTCATTGTTTCCGACATATGATCGAAATCCAAATCGCCTTATGAATCCCGGAGAGGTCACGGAAGCGGATTTCGTTACGGCGACACAGACGATACATCACGACGGCCGCCGACCTTCCAGGATTTGGCTGCCTATCTTGCGCGAATAAAAGTAAAGGCGGTGTAAAAAAGAATGCCCGTTTCCTTTGTTTGGTTCGATCTAGGCTATACGCTTGTGTACCAGGAAAGAGAAAACGTATACCGCCAGTTTTTGCTGGAGCAAGGCATCGATATCGGTTTGGAAAGCATTGAGCATGCCTATCATTTGACCGACAAGTTGTTCATGCGCGAATATCCGGGAGCCTTGGGTCAGGAGATGCATACTTTCTACCCATGGTACATCGGTGTGCTGAACTATACGCTGCAATTAAGTTTTCCTTTAAGCGATCAGTGCGAACGTCTCCGCCAAATCGAGAAGTGTCGCGGCTTATTCTGGAGGACGTATCCCTTCGTTCCGAGCGTGCTGCAGCTGCTGAAGGAACGGTCTCTCGGGCTTGGTCTGATCAGCAATTGGGACCTGACCGCAAGGAAAGTGCTGGAGGAAAACAAATTGTCGGAATATTTCGACCACATTATCGTTTCATCCGAGGTTGGCGTGGCGAAGCCTGATGTAGAAATCTTCAAAAAAGCTTTACAAGTGTCAGGAGTTGGGCCCGAGCAAAGCTTGTACGTGGGTGACAACTACTACGACGATGTCATCGGCAGCTCGAAGGTGGGCATGGAATCCTGCCTGATTAACCGGTTCGGTAACGTTGGGATCGAGGAGATCGATTCGGTTCGTACGATTTCTTCCGTTGCGGATCTGCCCAGGCTGCTGGTCGCGGCAACGATGCATATTTCTTGAATTTTCAATGGGAGGCGGAAAAAAATGAAGAAATCCGTAATGAAATTCAGATTCACAAACTTACTTGCCATTGCAATGGTGACGTTATTTGTTTCGGCTTGCAGCGCCGGTACACAGACGTCTTCACCCCCTTCCGCCGATTCCGGGGCTAAAACAAGTCCTTCAGAGCCGGCAGGAACAGAGCAAAGCACAGAGCAAAGGGGGAAAAAGAAGGCGGGGGGGAATGTCGTCGTCATTATTCCACAGGATTTGGACTATTTGGACCCTCATCTTGCTGTGGCGGCGGGGACGGCGGAAGTGCTGTTTAATGTATTTGAAGGCTTGCTGAAACCTAATGAGAAGGGAGAGCTGTATCCCGCCATCGCCGAATCGTATCAGGTATCGCAGGATGGATTGACTTATAGCTTCAAGCTTCGAAACGGGGTGAAGTTTCATAATGGCAATCCGGTTACGTCCGAAGATGTGAAGTTTTCGTATGAACGGCTGGCCGGAACGGCTACGGGGAAACCTTTGTCGTCGGCGTTTTCCAGCGTTCAATCGATCGAAGCTCCCGATGCGTCCACCATTGTTATTAAGTTGAAGGAAAACAACTCGTCGTTTCTGACCTCTCTGACGTCCGCAGTCATTCCAAACGGCTATGAGGACAGCAATAAAAAACCGATTGGAACCGGTCCGTTCAAGTTCAAGGAATATTTGCCCGGGCAGCGGTTATCCGTCGAGAAATTCGAGGATTATTACGTGCCGGATGTTCCCTCGCTTGACAGCGTTGAGTTCCGTATAATCACCGATGCCGAAGCCGCATTGATCGCCTTAAAATCGGGTGAGGCCGACATTTATCCAAGGATCGGCACGGAGCGGCTGGAAGAGGTTGCGGATCGTTTTCATTCCGTCAGCGCCCCGCAAAATCTCGTGCAGCTCATGACATTTAATTTGGCCAAGAAGCCGTTTAGCGACATTAAAGTAAGACAAGCGATAAATTATGCGATCGATAAAGATGAGATTATCGCCGGCGTCGCCCTCGGTAAAGGAACGAAGCTGGGCTCCAACCTCAGTCCTGTTCTGGCCAAATATTATCAGCAAGGTCTTGAGCAAGCCTACGAAACCAACCTGGAGAAGGCAAAAAGCCTGCTGGCCGAGGCTGGCTACAAAGACGGATTTGAAACGACGCTTTCGGTTCCATCCAACTATCAATTCCACGTCGACACCGCACAAGTCATTGCCCAGCAGTTGGGGAAAATCGGCATTAAGGTGACGATCAAGCCGGTAGAGTGGGCAGTGTGGCTTGATCGTATCTATAAAGGAAGGGATTACGAGCTGACGATCATCGGTCTTGACGGGAAGCTTGATCCGTATCAAATCCTTAATAAATACTTGTCCGACGCGTCCAACAATTTCTTTAATTATAAAAATGCGGAGTTCGATGCTGCGCTAAAAGCGGCCGTCACGGAAATCGACGATGCGAAGCGGGTTGAGCTGTACAAGAAAGCCCAAACGATCCTCACGGAGGATGCGGCTGCCGTATACATTATGGATCCGAATTTGAATGTGGCTTTAAATAAAAAGCTTGCCGGGTATAAGCAGTATCCTTTATACGTGCAAGACTTGTCGGTCGTTTATTATACCGAGTAACGGGCGAAGGGGATAGATCGGATGGAATATCTCATACGCCGATTGCTGACTCTCCTGCTTACCGTGTTTTTTGTTGTCGTGATGACCTTTGCTGTCTTTCGCATCATTCCCGGCAACCCGGCTCTGGCTATATTGGGGGCGGAAGCGACCGATGAGCAAATCGAAATGCTGGAGGCCAAACTGGGCACGAACCGTCCGCTGCACGAGCAATTTGCGGATTGGCTCGGCGGTGTCTTTGTCCTGAATTTCGGAGAATCGCTGCGGTTCTCCGAACCGGTGCTGGATCTGATCGCGAGCAGGTTCCCCGTGACGCTCTCGTTGGCGCTTATGGCGTTAACGATTACCATAGTTACGGCGGTTCCGCTGGGAATCATTGCTGCACGGTCGCGCGGGAAGGCGATGGACATGATCATATCGGTCGGGACGCAGTTCGGCCTGGCCGTACCTTCGTTCTGGATGGGGATCATGCTTATCCTGCTGTTCGGCCTCATCTTAAAATGGTTCTCGGTCAGTACCTATGTGCCTTGGTCCGAAAACCCGGGATTAGCCTTCAAGTCCATGATTCTGCCCTCGGTCGCATTGGCGATTCCGCAAATCGCGGTCGTCGTCCGGTATTTACGGACGACGATGCTTGAGCAGTTGAGCCTGGACTATGTTCGCACCGCAAGAAGCAAGGGTCTGTCGGAAACCGTCATTCAGTATAAGCATGTGCTGAAAAATGCGTTGCTTCCCGTTATTACCGTCGTGGGCATTAATTTCGGAGAAGTGCTGGCGGGAAGCCTGGTGATTGAGCAGGTTTTCACGCTTCCGGGATTCGGCAGCCTTCTCATTACGTCGATTGGAAACCGTGATTATCCGTTGGTCCAGGGGCTGGTCATGCTGATTGCTTTCATCGTCATCATCGTCAATTTTGTAGTCGACCTTTCGTACCGCTGGCTGGATCCCAAAATTCGTATCATGTAGAGGGCCATTTGCCATGAACACGAAATATAATTACAGTCTTATCCTCGGCCTCTCCTTCGTATCTTTTTTATTCCTGATGATGCTGATCAGCTTGGTATATACGCCTCATGAAGCCAATGCAATGAACATCGCCGCCAGGCTGCAGGCCCCGAATTTCACCTATTGGCTCGGTACGGATCATTTTGGAAGAGACATCCTGAGCCGGGTGATGATCGGAGCGCAGACGGCATTTACGGTCGGCGCCGTTTCTGTGGCCATCGGGCTCGCATGCGGGCTGGTGATAGGCACCCTCTCCGGATATATCGGCAAATGGGTCGATGAGCTCTTCATGCGGGCAACGGACGCGCTGCTGGCCTTTCCTGGAATTTTGCTTGCGCTGCTGCTCGTCACGATTTTTGAACCGAGCATGTTTCAAACGATGGTCGCGATAGGCATCCTGTCGATTCCGTCGTTTTCCCGGGTGATTCGAAGCGGGGTGCTGCAGCATAAGGAAGCGGAGTACGTGAAGGCGGCCAAAGGCATCGGGGCGGGGCATGCCAATATTATTTTCAAACAAATTTTGCCGAATATCGCCCCTACGATCGTTACGACGGCGGCATTAAACTTTTCAGCGGCCATACTGATCGAAGCTGCTCTCAGCTATTTGGGGCTTGGCGTTCAACCGCCCGATCCCAGCTGGGGCAGGATGCTCAACGAGTCCCAAAGCTATTTGGGCAAAGCTCCATGGTATACGTTGGCGCCCGGCATTTTCATTACATTGTCGGTATTGGGCTTTAATTTGCTGAGCGACGGGATCCGGGACATACGGGATAAAAGGGGGTAGAAGGCGTTGAACGACGGGGTCAAGACGGGAAAACAACAACCATTGCTTGAAATACGCAATTTGCGGGTGGAGCTAAACCAAGCCCGCGGCAAAGGGAGGTTATCCGTACTCGACGGCGTCTCTCTTTCCGTGTCAAAAGGGGAAATTGTAGGGATCGTTGGTGAATCGGGCTGCGGGAAAAGCGTATTGTCGCTTTCCGTGCTGGGTCTTCTGCCGAATGCCATGCAAATGACCGAAGGCGAAATCTGGTATAAAGGAAAGCACCCGCTTCATCAATTACGAGATAAGGAGCTTCGGGGATTCCGGGGAAAAGAGCTATCCATGGTGTTCCAGGATCCCATGAGCTCCTTAAATGACGGCTTAACCGTGGGGACGCAAGTCATAGAGACGTTCCGGCTTCATTTGGGCTGTTCGCGCAAGGAAGCGGTCGAACGTACGGTCCGACTGTTTCGTAAAGTGGGTCTTTCACGGCCGGAAGCGCTGTTATCCGAATATCCGCATCAGCTCTCCGGAGGCATGCGCCAACGGATCATGATTGCGATGGCTGTTTCCTGCAATCCCGGGCTGCTGATCGCGGATGAGCCGACGACAGCTTTGGACGTCACGATCCAAGCTCAAATCCTGGACCTCATGAAGAAAATCCGGGAAGAGGATGGAACGTCCATCATTCTCATTTCGCATGATTTGGGCGTCGTTGCCGATATGTGCGACCGTATTGCCGTCATGTATGCGGGAAATATCGTGGAAGAAGGGACGGTCGACGATATTTTCGAGCGGCCAAGGCATCCTTATACGATAGGGCTTCTTCATTCGATTCCGACACCCGCCAAGAAACAAAAGGCGCTTTACTCGATACCGGGAACCGTTCCCGCTTTGCAGGATCGGGGGACAGGCTGCCGCTTCGCTCCCAGGTGCGCGTATGCGACGGAACGCTGTACGGCGGAAGCGCCTGCTTTCTTGAGTATCGATGAAGCCCACAGGGCAAGGTGCATTTTGGCTGCCGGGGAAGGAGTGAAGGCCGATGCCGTCAGCTGATCGACTGATCGAGTTAAGGCATATTCAAAAGCATTATTTGCGGAAATCATGGCCGTGGAAAGCTCAAACTCTTCGCGCGGTAGACGGTGTATCCCTCTCCATCGGGAAGGGAGAAACGTTAGGGCTTGTGGGCGAAAGCGGCTGCGGGAAGTCGACCGTCGGCCAAATCGCGGCCAGATTATTGGAGCCAAGCGGCGGAAAACTCATCTATGACGGCACAGAGCTTGACGGCAGTCATTCCATGCACCCGCGGAAGATTCGCCAACGCATCCAGTACGTTTTTCAAGATCCTTATTCGTCGTTTAATCCCAGATATACTATAGGCCGGTTATTAGAGGAACCCCTGGCGATCCATCGGCTGGGGGACAAAAAGGAGCGGAGACGCCGGGTTGACGAGATGCTTGAAACCATTGGATTAGACTCCTCCTTTGGGAGCCGTTATCCGCATGAATTAAGCGGCGGACAGCGCCAGCGAATCGGCATTGCAAGAGCGCTGATGCTCCGGCCGGAATTTGTCGTGCTCGATGAACCGGTATCGGCCCTGGATGTTTCGGTTCAGGCGCAGATCCTGAATTTGCTGCGATCCCTGCAGCGGGAGCTGTCGCTGACCTATTTGTTTATTTCACACGATCTGAATGTTGTTCATTATATGAGCGACCGGGTGGCCGTCATGTATTTGGGGAAAGTGGTGGAGATCACGGAGGTGGAGGAATTGTATGATCATCCTCTCCACCCCTATACGGAAGCTTTGGTATCTTCCATTCCAACGGATGCCCGGCATGCGAAACGGGAAAAAATAATATTAAAGGGCGACTTGCCCAATCCGTTGGAAGTTTCGTCGGGTTGTCCGTTTCAGTCACGTTGCCGGTATGCGTTCTCGCGCTGCGAGGCAGAAGCTCCGGTGCTAGTTCAGTGGAAGGAAGGGCATGCGGTAAGCTGCCACTTGTATATGAAGTAAATATGGCATAAGCCGATAAACGCAAAGAGCCCGGAGCATTCCGGGCGTTTATGATTTGACGGGTGCAAAATACATTCAGGCTTCAAGCGGATAATCGGCTCTTTTAATTTCAATCCTGTAGCCTTTGACCAAGGTGCTTCCGTTATGCGTATCGGTCTCATAGGCGCGTTGGAAGCCCAACCGTTCGTACAGTTTTATGGCAGCAGCCATCATGTCCGATGTGTGTAAATGCAGAGAGTCGGCTCCAAGCGATCTGGCGCGTTCAATGATTTCCTTGACCAGCAGTGCGGCAATGCCTTTACCTCTGACGCGTGGCGACACGGCTAACAGGCGCATAACGGGTGAAGGAATGACGATATCGGGGTTACCGTAAGCAGAATCCGCCGAGTCATAGAGCAGGGCGCTGCCGATAATTTGTCCGTCGATCTCGGCTACAATTCGTGCGAGAGCACCATCCTGATAGACGGAATCGTATATATTTTGCCGGTAGGCTTCCCATTTATCAGGAATAACGTCTGCGTATTGCCGGTAGGCCTCGAGTAAAACCGCCCACAGCTGTTCTTTCTCCGAATCCTTCGCATCGCGTATGACAACCTTGGGTTGAAGTGTCATATACCTGCCTATCCTTTCTGTTTGGAATGTGTTCATTTCACGCCAAATGATGTCTGGTTGATGTCTGGTAACAAATTCATTATAAACGCAAAATATTACTATTCATATCGGGTTTATTAGAGAAATATTCTATTTTGATATAAAAGTTTTCAATATCACATGATTCCAGGAAGGACACACCTTCACCCGGAGACATTTGCCTGTCTGAACGGACAAACTAAAAATCTTCCTGATATAAAAGCAGAAGCGGGGAATGAACGTTAGATCCCCTATTTGTGCTGAAAGAACTAGATTGGAATCGTGAAGTATACCGCATTCATGCCAATTTGGGAAAAACTGAGATTTCCATTGACATACCTATTCATCCATCATATACTTCATACAAAACCCAGTATGTGCATCGGAAATATCGTAGAAATGACCTGATACATTCGAAGCATTCAACGATGGGTTACAGGAGGGATCAAGTATGGCAAAGCAATTCAATGTCAACGAACTGTGGAACGAGCGTATCGCTCAAAGCTTAAATGGTTTGGAATACGGATCCGTTCAAATTGTTGTTCATGACGGTCGTATTGTGCAGATTGAAAGAACGGAGCGCAAGCGTTTTGAAGCCGATTCAGACCGCAGCAGCGCGGTCATCCGGCACAGCAAGCCCATACAGGGCGTCGGCAGATAGATGCATTTCATATAAACTAAAGTGCAATTACATATCGACCGGATGACCGGAGACGAAGCCTTGTGTGCTATCGTCTTCTTTTTTTATGCTAAAGCATTCCTGTCTGCGGAGCAGCCGGCGACGTTTGCCGGCATTCGGCTGCGCCTTCTCGCTCCTGCTGCTTGCAGGCGCAGCGTCGGGAACCGTTCACTCTATTGTCTGCATTGGCTGCTGTAACCGAACGCATCGGACGGTTTAAATGTGATGCCCCCATATTTTCCCGGTGCATTGGAAGATTTCGTGGATAAGGTTGTGCCCGAGCTGCAGCGCAGAGGGTTATTCCGTACGGAATACGAGGGAACGACCTTACGGGAGCATTTCGGTTTGGCCAGGCCGTCAGGGCGAGGACAATACGCCAAAGCGGTTAACCGGTAGGAGGCTTATGAAGAGCGGCAGTCATCGTCGGCCGCAGCGGCGGCCGGGAAGCCGGATGAGGTTACATTGAAGCCGTGAGGAGGCGGGCTGATGAACAAAAGTGTAGAAGACGGCAAACAGCTCGCGGACGTTTTGGTTATCGGCGGGGGGCCGGCCGGTGCATGGGCGGCATGGAGCGCGGCTGCTCAAGGGGCGAGCGTTATCCTGGCGGATAAAGGCTATTTGGGCACAAGCGGCGCGACGGCACCGGGCGGGACGAATTTATTATACCTGCCGCCGGACCGCGAGCTTAGGGAACAGGCTGTGCAGCAGAGGATGAAGGGGGGCGGCTTCTTATCCGAACCGGACTGGATTCATCGTGTACTGGACCTGGTGTATCAAAGGCTGGAACTGGTCGAGTCCTGGGGATATCCGTTTCCCCGCGATGAGCACGGCACCCCGATGCGGGATCATCTGCAAGGTCCCGAATATATGCGGCTGATGCGCCGTGCGGTCAGCCGGGCGGGTGTTCGCATTCTCGATCAATCGCCGGCGCTGCAGCTGCTGGTCGATGAGCATGGCGTCGGTGGCGCCAGAGGCATCTCCAGGCTGGATGGCCGTACATGGGAGGTGCGGGCAAACGCCGTGGTCATCGCGACCGGCGGTTGCGCCTTTTTGAGCAAAGGGCTTGGCTGCAACGTCTTGACCGGCGACGGACTGCTGATGGCCGCCGAGCTCGGCGCCGAGCTTTCCGGCATGGAGTTCAGCAGGCAGTATGCGCCAAGCGCCGCCTTTGCCACCAATACGCGCGGACGGCTGTTAAACTGGGCTACCTTCAGCGCGGAGGACGGAACGATACTGCACACTCCGGGAACCCGGCGTCCTCATGATTTTTTGCCGAAGATGCTGAGCAAGGGTCCGGTATATGCCGTGCTCGACCAGGCAGATACTGAAGAGAAACGGAACATGTTGCGAAGCTCGCACGCCATTTTCTTTCTTCCGCTCCTTCGCGCCGGCATCGATCCGTTCACGCAGCGGTTCCCGCTCACGCTTCGCTTTGAAGGTACGGTACGCGGAACGGGCGGGATCCGGATCGTCGGCGACGATTGCTCGACGACGGTGAACGGCTTGTATGCGGCAGGCGATGCGGCCACAAGGGAGCGGGTGACCGGGGGACAATCCGGCGGCGGAGCGTTCAACGCATCGTGGGCGATCTGCTCGGGCAGTTGGGCAGGGGAAGGCGCAGCGAGGCATGCGCTCACGCAAGGCAAGTCAGCGGCTGCGCGCCATCTGAAACCGGCGGGACGATCAGGGATTGAGCCCGACAGCGGTCCGATCCGTCCGGAAGCGGATATGTCCAATTTGGTGGAGGCGGTGCAGCGCGAAGTGTTTCCGCTCGAAATCAATTATTTCCGCAGCGTTCCCGTATTGCGCGAATCGCTGCAAAGGCTCCATAGGCTGTGGCGGCAGACGTATGCGCAAGCACCGCAATCGATACAGGCGAAGGTGCGGGCGAGAGAAGCGTCGGCGATGATCGCCACCGCCCGCTGGATGTATACCGCAGCGCTGACCCGTACGGAAACCAGAGGAATGCACACGCTTGCGGAGTATCCCTTCGCTGATCTCCATCAGCAGCGCCGGTTGATTGTGTCGGGGCTGGATGAAATTCAGACCCGGTTTGACCAGGTGCCCGGGTCATATGCCCAGCCGGCTGCGGACAGCGGTCTGTTCGGAGCGGCAAGGGAGGTGCAGATCCGATGATTGAATGGGTCAGTGCCGACCGCTGCGTGCAGTGCGGTATATGCGTCAAAGTCTGCCCGACCCATGTGTTTGACCTGGGCCCGGACGATACCCCCGTTATTGCCCGGCAGGAGGACTGCCAGACGTGCTATATTTGTGAAGCGTATTGCCCGGCCGATGCGCTGTACGTTGCCCCATATGCCGATGAGAAGGTGAAGGTGGAGGAGCAGGAACTGATCGCTTCCGGCATATTGGGAAGCTGGAGAAAGACGATCGGCTGGGGGCCCGGACGAACGAAGCTGGCCGCTATGGACCAAACGCCGTTTATCGACCGAATACTTCCGGCAAATTTTAATGACAAACCGTAAGAGAGGAGAAAACAGAAGATGAGCATCCCGCTGCTGAACATTTCGAAGCTGAATAAAACATTTCAGACGAATAAAGGCCCCGTCCATGCGCTTCATCAAATCGACCTGAACATTAAAGAGGGCGAATTGATCACCGTCATCGGGCCGAGCGGCTGCGGCAAGAGCACGCTGCTCAAAATTATCGCCGGCCTTGATCTTCAATACGACGGAGAGGTCGCGCTGGATGGAGAGCCGATTAGCAGGCCGGGTATTGATAAAGGCTTTATATTCCAGGAGCCCCGCTTGTTCCCTTGGCTGACGGTCGAAAAAAATATCGCCGCTGACCTGTCGTTAAAAAATCCGGAAGTGCGCCGCAAGGTAGATGAACTCATTGAACTGGTCCGGCTGACAGGCTTTGAAAAGTCGTATCCGCGGGAGCTGTCCGGAGGGATGGCCCAGCGGGTTGCTATTGCCAGAGCGCTGCTGCGCAAGCCGAAAGTATTGCTGCTCGATGAGCCCTTCGGGGCGCTCGACGCGTTCACCCGGGCTCACATGCAAGAGGTGCTGCTCGACATCTGGCAAAAGAACAGGACGACGATGATTTTTGTTACGCACGATATCGACGAAGCGGTTTTTCTTGCGAATCGGATCGTTATTTTAAAGCCGAGGCCGGGTTCGATCCGCAGCGTCGTTACGGTGGATCTGCCGTTTCCGCGTAAGAAATCGAGCATCTCGTTTCAGGAAATCCGTTTCAAAGTAATGAATGAGTTTGAACAGATCGAGGAGCTTGAACTGATCGACAGCTCCGGCATTTAAAACAGGTAAAGGAGTCAGGCTATGAGTCGCACGACCGAAGTATTACCGTCAAAAACAGGCTGGTGGCGCAATAAAATACGGCTTGGACATAGCGGCAGAAGCAGGCTGCTGGTCGGCGCGCTGCTCCCCGCGCTGGTGCTTGTGATTTGGCAGCTGCTCGGACAGATTGGACTCATTTCCCGGCTGCTGTTTCCAACCCCGCTGACGATTGCGGATTCATTCATTGCACTGATCGCTTCCGGCGCGCTGTGGGAGCATCTGCGCATCAGCATGATCCGGGCCGCGGCCGGCTTCGCCTTGGGCGGCAGCCTCGGGCTGCTGTTCGGTATCGCGGTAGGTCTGATGCGCAGCGTGGAAAAAACCTTGGACCCGACTGTACAGATGATTCGGATGATTCCTCATCTGGCTGTCGCTCCGTTATTCGTCCTCTGGTTCGGTCTCGGAGAAACATCCAAAATACTCATTATCGCCAAGGGCGCGTTTTTTCCGATTTACATTAATGCTTTTCTAGGTATCCGCAATGTGGACAATAAGCTGTTTGAAGTGGCGAAGGTGCTCTCATTCAGCAAATTGAAGCAAATCATCCGTCTCGTCATTCCGGCAGCGATGCCGAATCTGCTGCTTGGCGTTCGTCTTTCGCTCGGTGTCGCCTGGCTTGGTCTGGTGGTGGCGGAACTGATGGGCTCTACGTCCGGCATCGGCTACTTGATGTCGGATGCACGACAATTTTCACGAACGTCGGTCGTTTTTGTGTGTATCATTATTTTTGCTCTGGTCGGTTATTTGGCGGATGCACTGGTACGTTTTTTGGAGAGGCGATTGCTGCAGTGGCGCGATAGTTTTCAAGGCAAATAACGTATTGCATTTTTTAGTCAGGAGGTTGCTGGTATGAGTCATCAGGCGGAGGCGCTTTCCAAGCCGGTCAGCGGCGTCGGCAAGACCGACAGAGGGCTGATCCACGCCAAATGGAAAGAACGATGGAACCGGATGATCGTCGGAGCGATTCTGCCCGTAACGATCGTGGTGGCTTGGCAACTGCTCGGGGATTTAGGTCTGATCTCGACGTTTTTTTTGCCGACGCCGCTTATGATTGCCGAGGCATTTAGAACATTGGCTGTTACGGGGGAATTAACCGAGCATTTGGCCATCAGTCTGGGGAGGGCGGCGACGGGCTTTGCGATTGGAGGAAGCATCGGCTTGCTGCTTGGCATCATAACCGGGCTGTCGAGGAATGCGGAGAACGTGCTGGATCCATCGATGCAAATGTTCCGAATGATTCCTCATTTGGCGATTGCTCCGCTGGTTATTTTGTGGTTCGGCTTCGGGGAGACATCGAAAATATTGATTATTGCCAAGGGGGCGCTGTTTCCGCTCTATGTAAACACCCTTCTCGGCATCCGCAGTGTGGACAATAAAATGTTTGACGTAGCGCATGTATTGGAATTTAGCCGGTTCAAACAAATTGTCCGGCTGATCCTGCCGGCATCGCTGCCGCATATTTTGCTGGGTCTTCGGCTGTCTTTGGCCATTTCCTGGCTCAGTCTCGTCGTGGCCGAGCTGATCGGATCGCAGTCGGGTGTCGGATTCCTGATCAACTTTGGCAAGCAAACGTCGAGTACAGAGCTCATTTTTGTCGGCATCATCATTTTTGCGATCGTCGGCAAGCTCGTGGATTCATTTGTGCGGTTATTGGAACGGTCGCTGCTGCAGTGGCGCGACAGCTTTCAGGGCTGACCGGCTTGAAGGCCGGACAAGACTGCAAACAACTTTCAATTCTATTTTCGGGGAGGGCAACACATTGAGCGAAGCATGGAAAAGCACGGATTTGCAATTGGAGACGGATGTGCTGGTGATCGGCGGAGGTCCCTCCGGAACGTGGGCGGCACTGACCGCAGCGGTATCCGGCTCAAAGGTGATCCTGGCGGATAAAGGGTACTGCGGCACGAGCGGGGCGACGGCACCGTCCGGAACAGGTGTATGGTATGTCAGTCCTGACGCCAAGCTGAGGGAAGAGGCCAAACAGAGCCGTTATGGCCTGGGCGGGCAACTGGCGGAATCCGATTGGATGGACCGGGTGCTGGATCAAACCTACGAAAATATGAACAAGCTTTCCGAATGGGGCTATCCGTTTCCGACCGACGATGAAGGCAACCCTTACCGCAGAGGCTTGCAGGGGCCGGAATACATGAAGCTGATGCGCAAGCTCGTCAAGAAGGCCGGCGTGCGCATTCTGGATCATAGCCCGGCGCTGGAGCTGCTGGCCGATGAGCACGGCGTCGGCGGCGCGGTCGGAGTAAGAACGCAAACCGGGGAATCGTGGAGCGTCAGGGCAGGAGCCGTCATCATAGCGACAGGAGGCTGTGCTTTCCTGAGCAAGGCGCTGGGCTGCAACGTACTGACCGGCGACGGTTACTTGATGGCTGCCGAGGCGGGGGCCGAACTGTCCGGCATGGAATTCTCCAATGCATATGCGATTGCCCCGACCTTCTCATCGGTGACCAAGACAGCGTATTACCGGTATGCCACCTTTTATTATGAGGACGGTACGGTAGTGGAGGGGGCCGGTTCGACACGCGGTCGCTCGGTGATTGCCCGCAATTTGCTGCAAAATCGTCAAGTGTACGCGCGTCTCGATCAGGCGCCGGAGGATGTTAAGCCGCTGCTGCGCGTGGGACAGACGAACTTCTTCCTGCCGTTTGACCGGAGGGGCATCGACCCGTTCACTGAACGGTTTCCCGTCACACTGCGGCTGGAAGGAACCGTACGGGGAACAGGAGGCATCGAAATCGTCGATGAATATTGCGCCACGAAAGCGCCGGGCTTGTATGCAGCGGGTGACGCGGCAACGCGCCAGCTCATTTGCGGAGGGTTTACCGGCGGAGGCAGCCACAATGCGGCATGGGCCATGTCATCAGGCACATTCGCCGGCAAGGGAGCGGCAGACTATGTACGGCGCACGGGTACGCATGCGCTTCGCCGCAATTTGAAGGGGTTGTCCTCTTCGCCGTTATCGGCACACGGCCATGCGGCGAAACCATCGGAGACGGCCGGGCATATTCGCGCCGTGCAGGAGGAGGTAACTCCGTACGACCGCAATTTGTTCCGTACGGATGCGGGGCTGGGCGATTCCCTTGGACGTCTTGATCAATTGTGGAAAGAAATCAACAAGGATAGCCTTGCTTTGAACATCGATGCAGTCAAAGCCCGCGAAGCTGCGGCTATGACGGCTACTGCCCGGTGGATGTACGAGTCGGCCAGGGTCCGCACCGAAACGCGGGGGATGCATAAGCGCGAGGATTTCCCGGAGCTGGACAGCAATCAGCGCTACCGGCTCGTCAGCGGAGGACTGGATCAGGTATGGGTAAGAACGTCGCCGGTGAATAAGGAGGCTGTATTGCATTGATTGAAATAATCAGCGAATCCCGGTGCATTGAATGCAATCAGTGCGTATCGGTGTGCCCGACCAACGTATTTGACCGCGTGGAGGGCGGCATCCCGGTCATTGCCCGACAGGACGATTGCCAAACTTGCTTTATGTGCGAACTGTACTGCCCGGCCGATGCCATCTATGTCGATCCCGAGTTTGATAAGCCGGTCAGCGCGAGCGAGGAGGCACTGGAGCAGGGTGGTATACTGGGAAGCTATCGCGAGAAGGTGGGCTGGGGGCCGGGCCGCAAACCGGTGTCAGCGCACGAGTATATGTATCAATTGGCGAAAAGGGCGATACCTTAACGCACATTGAAGAAGGATGGCGGAGAGGGCCATGATTCGTTTAGTGGGTCGAGCGATTGCACCATCTATAAGGATATAAAAAGGGGGAGCTTCAATGATACGCGCCAGGAAAATCAAAACAGGCCGCAAAATGCGGCATTCCGGTCTATTGTTCATGATCGTCGCTTCCTTGATCTGGCTGCAAGCTTGCGGTACGGTCAGTGACGACAGCGCCTCGGGCGAGCCGGGGGCATCCGGGATTCCGGCCACATTAAATTATGGCTATATCGGCAGCAACAAGCTCAATTTGCCGGGCGGCGCCGAAGGCTGGGGCTTCTATACGGGCATTATTCAGGAAGAGTTGAAGAAGCATGGCATTACCGAAGTGACCTTTACCGGCTTTCCGAATGGGCCTGACCAGACGGAATCGTTAATTAGCGGCCGCTTGGATTTCGGCAGCTTGGGCGATACGCCCGCGATTATCGCCCGTTCGACAGATGCTCCGACAAGGCTGATCTCTCAAGGAACCGTCGGCAGCATTGGTTACTTGATTGCCAAAAAGGGCGGTCCTGCCAAGCTGGAGGATTTGAAAGGCAAGACAGTGGCTACGCAAAAAGGGTCATTCCATCACCGTTTTTTGGCCGGTTTGTTGAAAAAGCATAACATTACCGATGTCAATATCGTTCATTTGCTCCGTCCGGACGGTGAAGCGGCATTAGCCCGGGGTGAGATTGATGCGATGACCAATACCGGGGTGTATGCATTAAAACAGATCGAACAAGGCTACCCGCTGCTTGACGATGCGGTGAAAAATCCCGAGCTTCTTGGAACAAGTGCTACGGTTGTGACGGAGAAGTATCTGCAAAAGTTCCCCGAATTCCCTAAAGTCTGGAATGAAGCCCGTCAGAAGGCGTATGAGGACTTGCTGGCGAATGAAGAAAAATACTATGAATTTGTCGCTCAAGTGTACAACAGCACCGTTGAATTGGTAAAGCAGGTACATCCGATCAGCCAAATTCAAGCCGAGGCCTTTACGGAAGAAGGCTTAAAGCTGATGGAAGGGACGAAGCAGTTTTTGGTCGAGGAGCAACTGGCGGCCCGGGACTTTGATTTAAACGACTGGATCATTAAATGAATAAGGGGATGGATGACGATGAGCATAAAAGCGGATTGGAAGAACAACGAGCTGTTGGAGGAAGTGAAGGCAAACCGAACGGCGGATTATCCCGTTCACCCGTTATTTTTAAACCGTTGGTCGGCCCGCTCCTATTTGAGTAAACCGGTTTCCGATGAAACCCTGTATACGGTGCTGGAAGCGGCCCGGTGGGCACCGTCGTCCAGCAATTTGCAGCCATGGAGATTTATTGTGGCTAATACGGAGGAGAAGCTGGAGCAAATTCGATCGTTTCTTTTTCCGAATAACCGGCTTTGGGCCGACCAGGCTCCTGTGCTTATTGTCATTGCTTCCACCAGGGTGAAAGAAAACGGGGATCCGCAACCGATTCATTCGTTCGATACAGGGGCGGCTTGGGCAGCTCTCTCGCTGCAAGCGTCCCTGCTCGGTTTATCGACCCGCGCTATGGGCGGCTTCGACAAGGAGGCGGCCCGCAGGGAACTGCAGGTTCCCGACACCTTCGAGCTGCATGCGGTCATTGCGCTGGGATATCCGGGAGGAAAAGAGACGCTTCACGAAAGCTTCCGCGACCGGGAGCTGCCTAATGGACGCCGGCCTTTAAGCGAGAGCATCGTGGGCGACACCTGGAGTTAATGCGCTATTAAACCGGAAAGGAACATCATTTATGAAACCATCGCCGATCGAAGCGTTGCTAACAGATAAGCTGCGGCTGCTGCCTTTGCCGGATCAAGAGCAACTGCCGCTCGTTGGTCTGTTTCAGCCCGAAAAGTCCGGTCATTTGTCCAAGCGTCCGATGAAGATTCGCACCAGCTTTTAGACGATGACACGCCGGCAGCTACTGTTAATTTCCGCCGTTGCCCTTGGCACACTTCTTAACCCATTGAATACAACGATGATTTCCGTCGCGCTCAGCCGGATTCAGGCTGATTTCGATTTAACCTTTTCCGAGCTGTCCTGGTTAATCTCTACCTATTATATAGCAAGCGCAGTCGGTCAGCCGGTGATGGGGAAATTAAGCGATATGTACGGGCGCAAACGTATATTTATGCTTGGATTGTTCATGGTGACGGCAGCTTCTTTGCTGGCGCCTTTCTCCCCCAGTTATGGCTGGCTGCTCGGCTTTCGGATCATTCAAGCTTGGGGAAGCGCCTCTCTTCATCCGGCCGGCATGGGCTTGATCCGTAACGAAATTACCGGCAATCAGGCCAGGGCGCTCAGCGTGCTGTCCATCTTTGCAACGACATCGGCCGCAATTGGCCCCACCCTTAGCGGGTATTTGCTTTATTATGGGGACTGGAATTTGATCTTTTTCGTCAATTTTCCGGTGATCGTTGTATCGTTCCTGCTGGCTCTTCGATATATGCCGGGCGATCCTCCCAACAAAAGGGAGGCGCTGCGACTGGATGGCTGGGGAATCGCCCTTTTTTCTTCGCTGATTCTCGTCTTGCTGCTGTTTTTACTGTCTTTGCCGGAGCGCATTGGCTGGCATTGGCTGGTGTTGTGGACGATTGGATCGGTCTTTTTTTACCGGTTTGAAGCACGGCATCAGCAGCCGTTCATCGATGTCAAATTTTTGCGGAGTCATCCGGCTGTATGCCAGATATATATTCACTTTATTTTGGTCAATGCGATTTACTATGCGATCATGTTTGGCTTTCCTTCCTATTTACAGCAGGTCAGGCATTTCGACAGTCAGCAAGTCGGCACGATCATGCTCGGGCTGGCTGCCTTCGGCATTCTCGTCAATCCGCTGGCGGCGCGATGGATTGATCGAAGCGGTTCCCGCTCTCCCTTGATCTTTGGCGCTATTTTGGTCATTGCGGCCACCTTATTCATGCAGACGGTGGGTGATGAAGCCGATTCGGGGTGGATTTTTTTCGTACTGTCGCTTTTCGGCATGAGCGGCAGCTTCCATAATCTCGGCCTGCAGACGGCGCTTTATTTATATATAGACCGTGCGAATACGGGGATTGCTTCCGGGCTGTTCATGACTTCCCGGTTTATCGGTACAATCTTGTCATCGAGCATACTGGCGGCCTTCTTCGGCATCCGGATGGCTACGGATTCGTTGCATGCAATGGCCTGGGTGTGTTCGGCACTTGCCGTGATCATGCTGCTTTTGTCCGTAAAAACGGAGAAAAGGGAGAGGCACCAGGACGGGCACAGCAGGCATTCGGAGGTGAAGGGCGCGATGGAGAAGCAGTCGTGAGGCGGCTTTAAGGCTGATTTTCACACTTTACTGTTAGCGTCCTATGCGCCGGTTCTACTATTTGACGATCGGTACAACCCGATAGACCGTTTTCCCTTTTTCTTTTTTGCGTTGGACCACCGTGGGCAAACGATCGACTCTGGAGAGATCCGTTACTCCTCTGTTATTTTTCGTTAAAGTCATGGTCAGGATCACTCCCCGGGTTGTATTCGCATTGTTTTTCAATCGGGTTGAGATGAAATTGCCTAATGACGATGCGGCGACCCGCTTTCTGACACGACCGTCGATATCTTTTACTTTGTAAATCACTATAGGATGCTGCACATGGGGATGCGCCCCTAAAACCGCATTCGCACCTTGTTTAAATAAGGCATGCATCAATTGTTTTTGATTTTTATTGGGGGAAGGCCGGTACTCCTGCCCGAAATGAAGGTATACAATAAGAAAATCGGTTTTATTTTTCAATTTGCGGATATCCGTAATGATCTTCTTTAAGGCGATTCGGTTGACAAGCCACGGTTTCGGTACGGTGATGGAGTTTGTCCCTTTGGCATAGTTCAAAATTCCAATTTTTACGCCCTTCACCCGTAAAATCAGATGCCGTCTGGATTCTGCGGGGGAACGGAAAGTTCCGGTATGCTTTAAACCATGTTTGTCGAGGACGTTTAATGTTCTTTTTAAACCAGCTGCTCCCCCGTCCATACAATGATTGTTTGCGGTGGTCAACACTTGAAAGCCGATGTTTTTAAGGGTCGATGCCAGTTCGTCAGGACAGTTGAATAGGGGAAAGCCCGTTCTCGGATTCCTTCGCTCTTGTGGGGCACGGCCCTTCGGCTGTTTTCCGCCAGCTCCCGGGCGCCTATTCCCGGAAAACGTCGTTTCCAGATTCCCAATCGTAATGTCGGGCTTTGTTAAATAAGGTTTAACGTTTTTAAAGATAGGATCGAACGCATAGCCGCCAGCTTGTTTGGCCGAGGCAATGATTCTGCTTTTCATTAACAGATCTCCTACTGCGGCAATGGTGATTTGAATCAACGCACTCACTCCTTCATGAGTACACTTTATTCAAGAGAACGGGTTAGTGCTTGCAAAATGGGCGAAGTCCCAAAACAGAAAAAGGAGTGCATCTCTTAATGAGTGCCTCCATTTTCCGGAACATTATGATTTTCCCGGCCTGTTCAGATCAATGATCATCACAATGAGCAAGAGCAATTGGATAAGCTCTGAAAGACTCATACCAATCTCCTCCATCTTTAAATAGATGGCTCTTCCGTCCGGGTACTCCTCTCCCAAGGAGAATCATTACGCTCTATACAACGTATGCCATGGGAGATCATATAATGACAAAGCATGAGGGCAGGGATGCATAAACACCCCTGCTTTTTTTTATTGATTCGCATCGTGTGTCCGTATGGGTCAGGCGTTTTTCTTGGCTGTGCCGAACCGCTGCGTACGAAGCATGAACGCAAGCGGCAGCCCAATAAACGAAAATGCGGCCGCGAACAAAAATGCATCATCAATGCTCATCGTATAGGCGGTCAGATGTATCCATCTGCTGCTTTCGTCGGCAGCCGTATGCTGCAAAACATGCGTATGGGTATTCATCCGGGCATAGAAGATGGAGGTGAACAGTCCCAGCGCCAACGCCCCGAAAATTTGTCTTAACCAATTGATCAATGCCGAAGCATGGCCATACAGCTCCGGCGGCACGGCTTGCATTCCGGCGTTCATCGCAGGGGTCAGCGAAAGGCCGATGCCTATGTAACGGACGGCCATCCAAACCGCAACGTACGTGTAGCTGGTATCGAGCTGCAGAAAACTAAACATCCACGAGGCGAACACCACCAGGAAACCGCCTGCGAGCACCAGTCGAAGCGGTCCGACCCGATCATACCAGCGTCCGGCCGCAATGGTTGCGACACCGAGAGTCAGCGCCGGCAGCAGAAGCAGCAGACCCACATGGGAAGGACTCATCTGATGAATTTCCTGAAGATATAACGGAATAAAATAAATTCCCGAGTACAAGCCCACGATGAGCACGGCGGAAACGGTGATGCTTGCCGTGAAGATCCGGTTGCGGAACAGCCGCAGCTGCAGCAGAGGCTCCTTCGTTCTCAGTTCAAGAATAACAAACAAAAGTATCGCCGATAAGCCAATACTCAGAAACAATACGGAAGCTCCGGAGGCGAAGCCCCAGCTGTACACATTCGTGAAGAATGTCAGCAGCGCAAGACTCCCTGCCACAGCATAAGCCAACCCCCAGCCGTCCAAACGCTTGGGTACGTTCCCGCGTTGGAAAGGAATCGTCCTCCAGCCGAGCAGCAGCGTCAACAGGCATAGCGGGATGAGCACCAGAAACATCCATGGCCATTGATGCTCCATCAGCCACCCGCTGATCGTGGGCGCAAGGGCGGGACCCAGAATGGTGGATGCCGACCAAAGGCTGACGGCCATCGTCTGTTTCGGTTTCGGTGTGACCTGGAAAATAATCGTAAGCGTTACAGGTTGAATTAATCCGCAAAAGATGCCCTGCAGCATCCGGAATACGATCAGGGCATAAATATTCCAAGAAATCGAACAAAGAATGGAACTTACAAGAAGCCCGGCAATCGAGAACAAAAACAAATTTTTGTTGCTGAACTTCTCGCCAAGGTATCCGGTAATGGGAGTGATGACCCCTGCCGTCAGCGTAAATCCGGTCATTAGCCATTGGGCAGTCGCAAGGTCAGAGTTGAAAATACGAATGAAGGAGGGGATGCCGACGTTCATAGAGCAAATATTGTAAATCGAGATGAACGATCCGAGGATCACAACGACCAGTACAGGAACATAGGAAGATGATGCCGTTTGTTTCACAGGACGGGCTGCGGTATTCATATAAACCACTCCTTTGCTTTAAAAACAAAAAAGAGACATGACTGCTTGCCCTGCACATGTCTCCGGAGGTCCGGTTGATTTTGTTTTAACCCTATCGTCTGACGTTGGATTCTATCTTATCAATGATTTTTTTGGGAGTCAATCCAATTTTTCCCTACATTAGAGCGAGGAATAAAGGCCTTGAATTCATCGGCTCAGCTGCCATTTTTGCAAAAAAACCTGTTGACATGGGTAAACATCAAGGGTAATATTGCGTTAAATCAAAGTAAGTCTATAGGTATTACCGGTTAATCGACCGGACTTCCGGAGACACCATCATCTTGAGATGAATGTGTGTCTTTTTTTATCGACAAAATACGGGGCGTACTGAAATGAACAAAACAAAAAAGCGGAGGTTTGAACCATGAAAAAACATTGGGTAAAAAAATGGATCAGCGCGGCGGTATTTCTTTTACTCGCTTCTTCCATCCTGCTTACAGGCTGCGGTCAAACCAAAACTTCTGCGGCCGACGGGTCCAACGATGCTGACAAAGGCTCCAAAGGTGACGAACTGGAAGTGACCGAGCTTAGATACCAAGGTTCGGTCGGTGCGGTAACGTTTCCTGAATTAGCTGCCGACCTGGGATATTTGGCGCCTCTGAAGCTGAATCACATCGGCAATACGATCAGCGGCCCGCAGGATATCCAAGCCGTTGTGACCGGGGATACCGATTTTGGCGGAGCCTTTAACGGGGCGATCGTGAAGCTGATTGCCGCGGGAGCGCCCATTAAGCCGGTGATCGGATATTACGGTGTCGATGATGAAACATGGACCGGTTATTACGTCTTGGACGGCAGTCCGATCAAGACGGCCAAAGATTTAATCGGGAAAAAAATCGCCGTAAATACGCTCGGTGCCCATCATGAATTTGTTATTAAAGAATATTTGCACCGGGAAGGACTGACGAAGGAAGAGATTGAGAAAGTGACACTCGTCGTTATCCCGCCGGTCACTTCGGAGCAAACGCTGCGGGCAAATCAGGTAGACGTTGCCACGCTCGGCGGAATACTGCGCGACAAAGCATTGGAGCGCGGCGGCATTCATCCGCTGTTTACGGATCGGGAACTGTTCGGCAATTTTACGGCCGGAAGCTACGTGCTGACGGAAAAGTTTATCAAAGAGAATCCCAACACGGCCCGCAAATTTGTGGAAGCCACCGCGAAAGCCATCGAGTGGGCGCGCACGACACCGCGTGACGAAGTCGTTGCCCGTTTCGAAAATATCATTAATACACGGGGCCGTAAAGAAGATACAAGTGCCATTAAGTATTGGAAG
Organism: Paenibacillus naphthalenovorans; assembly: GCF_900099895.1. Taxonomy (GTDB): domain Bacteria; phylum Bacillota; class Bacilli; order Paenibacillales; family NBRC-103111; genus Paenibacillus_G; species Paenibacillus_G naphthalenovorans. The sequence goes on along the minus strand of NZ_FNDY01000002.1, from coordinate 264,397 downwards.
AGCACAGGCGTTGCCGGGGCCGGCGGGCTCATCTCGGATCAGGAGTTCGATACATGGATCAAATGGCTTGAAAAAGAAGAGGTGTTGAAAAAAGGACAATTAAAGGTCGAGGGATTATACACGAATGAATTTAATCCATACGCAAACGAAAAGAAATAAACGGTGAGAGGAGTATGCAAATGTCAGCCAAAATCAGCATTCAGCATGTGCACAAGTCGTTTCAGATCCAGCGGAATCTCGGACACCTGAAGGCAAGCGCCCAGCCTGTCTACGCTCTGCAGGACATTAGCTTGGACGTGAGGCCCGGGGAATTTATGGTGATTGTCGGCCCGAGCGGCTGCGGCAAATCGACGCTGCTCGATCTGCTTGCCGGCTTAACGAAACCGAGCAGCGGTCAGATTTTGCTCGACGGCAAACCGATTGCGGGCCCCGACTTATCACGCGGTATCGTCTTCCAGCAATATGCGCTGTTCCCTTGGAAAACGGCTCTTGCGAATGTCGAGTTCGGATTGGAGACCAAAGGCGTAGGGCGGAAGGAGCGCAAGAAAACCGCACGCGAATTCATTCAACTGGTCGGCCTCGGCGGCTTCGAAAACCGTTATCCGCATGAGCTTTCAGGCGGGATGAAGCAGCGGATTGCGATCGCCAGAAGCTTGGCCTATGATCCTGAAGTGCTTCTGATGGACGAACCCTTCGCCGCACTGGACGCACAGACAAGAGAAACGCTCCAAAGTGAGCTGCTTCGCATTTGGGAAGCTACGGGGAAGACGATTATTTTCATCACGCACGGGATTGAAGAAGCCGTTTATCTTGGCCAGCGGGTAGCCGTCATGTCGTCGCGTCCGGGCCGCATTAAAGCGGTCATCGATATTCCTTTTAACGCCAGAACATCGGGGGAAGATCTGCGCTCCCATCCGGAATTTGTGGCGATCCGCCATCAAATTTGGGGTTTGCTGAAGGATGAGGTTCACAAATCGCAGGAACAGGAAATGGAGAAAAGCCTGCATGGGGCAGGCGCGAAACCGAATTCGAAAGGAGCTGCAGCCAATGAGTAATGCAACTGCGGCAGAACTGCAGACGGGACTGAAACAGGAGAAAGCGATCACGGAGCGCAAACGGGGGTTGTACGCGCTGCGGTGGTCATTAAAGAATCTGTATTCGTTGTTTAAAAGCTCAATGGCCATTATCGCATTTCTTGCTTTATGGGAGCTGGCGCCGCGGTTAGGCATAACCAACGAGACCTTTCTGCCCCCTTTTTCCCTAGTGGTTAGTTCATGGTGGGAACTGCTGATATCCGGAGATTTGGCCGAGCATACCGAAGCGAGCCTGACGCGCTCGTTTAGCGGATTTTTTCTGGCGATTGCCATCAGCATTCCGCTCGGCCTGGCCATCGGCTGGTGGAGGCCGGTTGCGGAATTTCTTAACCCGCTGCTGGAGCTGTTCCGCAATACGGCGGCGCTTGCGATTCTCCCTGTATTTATTTTGCTGCTTGGTCTTGGTGAAACATCGAAGATTGCAATCGTGTTCTACGCCTGCGTGTTCCCTCTGCTGCTGAATACGATCAGCGGTGTCCGCAACGTAGACCCGCTTTTAATTAAATCGGCCCGATCGATGGGGCTGTCCTCGATCAGCCTGTTCCGCAAAGTCATTATTCCCGCCTCAGTACCTACCATTTTTGTTGGCATTAGACAAGCCGGCGCCAGCTCCATTCTTGTATTGGTTGCTGCGGAGATGGTTGGAGCGAAATCCGGCCTGGGTTATTTGGTCCAATATACGCAGTTTAGTTTTCAAATCCCTCAAATGTACTCGGGTATCATTTCTATCTCTTTAATTGGTCTTGTGATCAACTATGTCCTGGTGTTTACAGAGAAAAAGTTGACTTCCTGGAAGCAATCCATAAACGAATAATGATCATTTGATTGGGAAAGGTGTAGATGACATGAGCAGAGCGCAAAGACAAATGAACTTAAATGTGTTTCTTATGAACGCGGGACATCACGAGGCGGCATGGCGCCGCCCGGATACGGAGCCGCACCATATTACCGATATCAAGTACTTTCAGCGTCTCGCACAAACAGCGGAAAATGCGAAATTTGACTCGCTGTTCTTAGCTGATGGACTTGCGGTAAGCCCTAATATTAAGCACGGCGCTTTTATCGGATTGGAGCCGTTCACTCTGTTGTCCGCGCTGGCTGCCGTTACTGAACGGATCGGCTTGATCGGAACGGTATCGACGACCTATAACGAGCCGTTTCATGTGGCCCGCAAGTTCGCTTCGCTGGATCATATCAGCAAAGGCCGTGCAGGCTGGAACATCGTCACGTCCGGAAGTGAATTCGAAGCGCACAACTTCAACAGGGACACGCATTTGGAACACGGCAAACGGTATGCGCGGGCCAGAGAATTTCTGCAGGTGGCCACCAGCTTATGGGACAGTTGGGAAGATGATGCGATTGTTATCGACCGGGAGTCGGGTACTTTTGCCGACAGCCGTAAAGTCCGCCCCATTCACCATACGGGAGACACGTTCAAAGTACGGGGGCCGCTGAATGTCCCCAGACCGCCGCAGGGATACCCGGTGCTTGTGCAGGCGGGTTCCTCCGAGGACGGCAAAGAGTTTGCCGCCCAGTATGCCGAAGCCATCTTTACCGCGCAGCAAACATTGGCGGACGGGCAACAGTTTTATTCCGATGTGAAAAGCAGGCTGGTGAAATACGGACGAGATCCGGATCAGTTGAAAATATTGCCGGGCATTTGCCCGATCATCGGCGACACGGAATCGGAAGCGAAGGAAAAGGAGCAGGAGATCAATGAATTGACAGTGCCGGCTTACGGGCTGCAGCAGCTGTCAAACATGCTGGGCGTAGAGTTATATACATATCCTCTTGACGGTCCGCTGCCCGAATTGCCTGATATTGACAAGATTAACGGCAATAAGAGCCGTTTCCAACTGGTCGCCGATCTCGCCAAACGGGAACAGCTGACCATCCGCCAATTGATTCATAAGCTTGCGGGCGCCAGAGGGCACCGTGTATTTGCCGGTACGGCGCTGCAAGTCGCTGACCAGTTGGAAGAATGGTTTACGTTGGGGGCCGGCGACGGGTTTAACGTCATGCCTCCCTATTTGCCTGGCGGACTGGAGGAGTTTGCGCAGCAAGTTGTACCGGAGCTTCAGCGCAGAGGATTATTCCGCACAGAATACAGCGGCTCGACACTCCGCGAGCACTACGGCTTAAGAAGACCGGTCAATTCATTTACCGCAGCCGCAGTCCTTGACGGATGAAGATTTTACCGACGCATGGAATTTGAAGCTGCTTGGTTATATACGCACGATCAGAGCGGTTTTGCCGCATTATCAGGAAAGACGGCAGGGCAGTATCGTCAATATCGTCGGCGGTGCCGGACGGACGCCTTCTCCTTTGTTCCTTCCCGGTGGAACGACCAACGCCGCGCTGTTAAATTTCAGCAAAGGCTTTTCCAAGGAGCTTGCGAAATACGGGATTCGGATCAACTCGGTGTCTCCGGGGCTTACGGCTACGGAAAGAGCGGAAGTGCTTGCCCTGCAGCAAGCTGAGGCGAAAGGAATTTCCGTTGAGCAGTATAAGGCGAAGAGCACAGCAGCGATCCCGCTGGGCAGGCTTGTGGATCCGCAGGAAATTGCGGATATTGTGTTATTTCTCGCATCCGATCGGGCTAAGTCCATTACGGGTGCTGAAATATTGGTGGACGGCGGCCAGCAGCCGGGTGTGTAACAGAAGATCAGGGCAGTGGAGCTGGAGGCTGCCCGGATACAACCATATTCTTGAGGAGGTTTTGGAATGAGTAACGTGGGCAACGACAATGCGGTGGAGTTGAAGGCAAAGGTGCACCCGATCGCCGGGCGGATCGGTGCAGAGATTACGGGTGTGAAGCTTTCCGCGGATCTGGATCCGGAGACTGATGCAGTAATTAAGGAGGCTTTATTGAAATATAAAGTCATCTTCTTCCGCGGCCAGCATCATCTGGATGATGCAGGACAGGAGGCGTTGGCTGGATTGTTCGGCGACCCGGTTGCACATCCGACCGTGCCCAAGAAGGAGGGAACGGGTTACATTCTGGAGCTCAATGCCGCACATGGACGCCGCGCGGACTCGTGGCATACCGACGTCACTTTCGTCGATGCTTATCCGAAGATTTCGATCCTGAGAGCAGTAACTGTTCCGAAATCGGGCGGCGATACCGTTTGGGCCAACACTGCGGCTGCCTATGAGCATCTGCCTGAAGAGCTGCGCAAGCTGGTCGACAGGCTGTGGGCCTTGCATACGAATGAATACGACTATGCCGCAAATCGAAGCAAAGTGTCGGACGAGGCGCTTCGCTATCACCGGGAAGTGTTCACATCCACGCTGTATGAGACGGAGCACCCGATCGTAAGGGTGCATCCGGAGACAGGCGAGCGTTCACTGCTGCTGGGGCATTTTGTAAAGAAAATTATCGGCCTGTCGTCCGCCGATTCCGCTTATCTGCTGAGCCTGCTGCAAAACCATGTGATTCGCTTGGAAAATACGGTGCGCTGGCGCTGGTCCGCCGGCGACGTGGCGATCTGGGATAACCGCGCAACTCAGCATTATGCCATCAACGATTACGGCGACCAGCAGCGTATTGTACGCAGAGTGACGGTGGATGGCGATATTCCTGTCGGTGTGGACGGAAGACAAAGTGTAACGCGCAAGAAGCTGCCGAATGATGGCTTATCGGACGAGGCGACGGCATAACAACGGGTCTATGGAAGCCCGTAAGAGAGCGGCGGCATGGTGCTGCTGCGATCTTGCGGGTTTTGTTATGGATAAACCGAATAAAAATAATCAAACAAGGAGTCATGATGCGATGAACCGGATGAGCATTTCCATTTTATACAATGAAGTTCCCGTAGTCGTGAATTTGATCGGAACCGATCTTAAGCTGATTCCATCCTTATTATCCGCACTAAAGCAGAACAAAATTACGTTATCGTCCATTCAGGAGCCGCCCTGGCAAATTGACTTGTATAGCTCGGAGGCGGTACTTTACTTCAATGCGGGAGATAAATACAGGATACCTATCTTTTAATGGCCGGCGATTCGCCGAAGCTGCCAGGAACACGGCGCACAACGTTTGGCAAGCGGCAAGCTCTTGAGCGGCGGGCCGTATTTCGTTATGGTTCATCCCTCCAAATTCATGGAGGGATTTTTCAAATTCATACTTGACATATCGGAATTATCGATATAAAATTTCCTTATCCAAAAGTATCTTTCTATTCATTTATTAACTGCATTAATAAAATCGACGCCGATTGGACATGCCAAAGGCTCCTGAATTTCCTTTCATTTGCGAAAGGACAGGGGTCTTTTTGCGTTTTTTAGCAGATAACGTAAATGGACTCCGGCACAATACCTGATTTAAAAAATGGAGGGAAATCATGGAACATCATCACGATCATTTATTGGAGGAATTGGACTACTACTTTCGCAAAATGGTCCGGAAGTTTGTCGTCGAACGGGACAAAATTGCGATCGAAGGCCTGGTCAGCCTTCCCCAAATTTTGATTCTGAGGCTGCTGGATCAAAAAGGGCCGCACAAAGCAGGCGAATTGGCGGATGAACTGGATTTTACTACCGGCGCGATCACGGCGCTGTGCGACAAGTTGGTAAAGGCGGGGTTGATAGAGCGCGCAAGAACCGATCTAGACCGCAGAATCGTCATTGTACGCATTACGGAAGCGGGTAAAGCGTTTCTCAAGCGCAATGAAGGCATAAAGGGGAAAGTGCCCGGGGTTCTCTTTGATGGATTTACGGAAGAAGAAAAAAGAATTCATCTGGATTTTTGTCTACGAATTTTGGCCAACTTGCCGAGAATGTCCGAAGCGGTGAAGCCATTTACCACACCGAGAAACGAATAACGTTACATCAACTATCATTTAAGGGAGGAAAAACCATATGAAAATCAATGCATTGAAAACGGCAGTTCTTACATTTAGTGTGTTTACGCTGGCTTTAACAGCCGCTTGCTCTACGTCGACTACGGAAAATAACGCGACAGGCGCCCAAACGGGTGCAGCCGGCGCGAAGCAGACAACGCCGGTCAAGGTCAGATTAGCGATCGATACGGCGGCAGGAGGCTCCTTTCAATTCCGTATCGCAAAGGAAAAAGGTTTTTTTCAAAAGCATGGCATTGAACCGGAAATATCCAATTTCGCTTACGGGATCGATACGGTCAACGCTTTGCTGATCAGCCAAGCGGATACGGCGCTTGCGGCAGACTATGCTTTGGTCAACTCGCTGGGGAAAGGGGATATGACGGTTGTCAGTGCGCTTACTCGCACAAACGAGCAATCCGCCGCCAAGACGCTGCTATTCGCGAGAGACCATATCAATACGCCGGAAGATTTTAAAGGGAAGAAGCTCGGCGTGGCCAAAGGAACCGTGTATGAATACGTCTGGGCCAAGTATCTGGAAAAGAACAATATCGACGAAAAAGAAGTGACCTATGTGCCATACAGTACGCCGGATGAAGCGATCGTTTCTTTGCAAAAAGGAGACATGGATGCCGTGTGGATCGGAGGCGCGCTGGTCGATAAATTTAAGGCTATCAAGGGCGTCAAAGCGTTAATCGATGTATCCGGCTCCGGTGTAAACATCAGTTCATATTTGCTGGTCGATACGGCGTTCGTCAAAAACAACCCGGATGCCGTCAGCTCGGTGCTCAAAGCGTTGGATGAGGGGATTCGCTATATTCCGGATCATAAAGAAGAAACGGCGGAGGTGGCGTTCAAGGAGCTGAAGCTGCCGAAAGACCGCGTTTTGGAAGACTTGCAATCGACGAACTATACGCTTGGATTTACCCAAGAGGATTATCTTCATCTGCAGGATGTCAAGAAATGGGTCGAAAGCAAAGGCATATTAAAAGACAAGTACGAACTGAAGGATAAAATTAATATCGAGCCGTTGAAAAAAGCGCTGCCTGAAACGGTAAGCTACGAGCCGTAAGGAGATGGGTTGATATGGCTTTATCTGCAACACCGAAGACCATTCATATCGAAAACGTCAATAAAGCGTTCCCTGATGCTTCCGGGACCAATGTCCACTATGTGCTGCGAGATGTGAATCTGGTCGTTCAGGAAGGAGAGTTTTTCGTTCTTCTCGGGCCGAGCGGCTGCGGGAAATCGACTCTGCTGAATATGATCGCAGGCTTTATCTCGAAAACGGAGGGGCGTCTTGCTCTCGGCGATGAAGAAATTAACAAGCCGGGCAGCGACCGGGCCATGGTATTTCAAAGCGCGGACGCTTCTTTGTTTCCGTGGCTCACCGTCCGGGAAAATGTGGAGTTTGGCCTGCGCATGAAGAAAGTTCCGAAGGCGGAGCGGAACCGGATTTCCGACGAATTTATTCGGCTCGTCGGGCTTGCAGGGCACGAAGACAAATTTCCCAAAGCGCTGTCCGGGGGAATGAAGCAGCGGGTGCAGCTGGCAAGGGTGCTGGCGAACGATCCGGCCATTCTTCTCATGGACGAGCCGTTTGGCGCATTGGACGCCATGACGCGCCGTACGATGCAGAAAGAACTGATACGTATTTGGCGGCAGACGAACAAGACCGTTGTGTTTGTGACGCACGATATTCAGGAGGCGCTCCTTCTGGGTGAAAGAATCGGCATTATGTCTATCGGTCCGAATTCGCGGATCTCCGAAGTGTATGACGTTCCGCTGCCGTATCCCAGAGACATGGCGGATGCGAGATTCCTTGAGCTCTTGCAAGCCATTGAGAGCCATTTTGAAGAATAGAGGGGGGCGCCAAACTTGGCTTTTTATAAAAAACTGCTGAATACGGGCGTAGTAACCTGGATCATCGTATTGATCGGTTGGCAGCTCCTGTCGGTGAGTTCCCATCCGGATTTTCTGCCCGGTCCTGTGCATACGTTTCGGGGAATGGTGGAATTAGCCCAGGACGGATCGCTTTTTCGTTACATCGGGATCAGTTTCGCGCGGGTGCTTACAGGCTGGGTGCTCGGCTGTGCTGTAGCCGTACCGATCGGGCTGCTGATGGGCAGGGTGACCATCATCCGCACGTTGACGGAACCATTCCTTAACTTCATCCGGTTTATTCCGCCTCTGGCCTTCATCACCTTATTTCTGCTGTGGTTCGGGATTGGGGAAACGTCCAAGATTGTTTTGATTATGTACGCCACATTATTTATCGTCATCCTGAATACGATGACCGGCGTGCTGTCGGTCGAGGAGGATAAGGTTCGTTCGGCCAGAAGCATGGGGGCTTCCGAGTGGCAAATCCTGCTCCATGTGATCATTCCTTCGACGGTGCCTTATATATTCACGGGCATGAGGCTTGCGATGGGCACATCGTTTATGGCGATTATTGGCGCAGAGATGGTGGCATCCAATGAAGGCGTCGGATTCATGATCTGGAGCTCCAGACTGTACTTCAAGACGGATTGGATTTTTGTAGGCTTGTTCTCTTTGGGCGTGATGGGATTTGTCACGGACCGTCTGCTCGGCTGGTTCGGGAGCGTCGCGCTGTCGCGTTACGGTATTGTAGGCGGGGCCGTATTTCGCGGGAAATTAAAGTAATTTCAATCTAAAGGAGGGCTTGGCATGTCTGCATGGAAAGAGGAAACGTTTCAAGGCGTGATCGGCCGAACCGTGGAAGAATCGGTGCCTTGGTGGCCAAAACCGGATAAACCGTCCGAAGGACGCCCCAATATCGTGATCATCCTGTTGGACGATCTTGGTTTCGCCCATCTGGGCTGTTACGGTTCCGATATTCACACGCCCCATATGGATGCGCTGGCAGCGGGGGGGCTCCGCTACAATAATTTTCATACGACGGCGATTTGCTCACCGACGAGGGCATCGCTTCTGACCGGGAGAAATCCGCATAGCGCCGGGGTGTCGTTCGTCTCCGAATATGACAGCGGTTTTCCTCATAGCCGCGGAAAAGTACGCAAAGATACGGCATTGATCAGTGAGATTTTGCTGGAACATGGTTACAGTACCTATGCCGTAGGAAAGTGGCACCTGACGCCGGGCAAAGAGCAAAGCAATGTGGGGCCTTTCGACAATTGGCCTTTAGGAAGAGGATTTGAGCATTACTACGGCTTTTTGTCCGGCGCGACAAGCCAGTGGTATCCTGACCTGGTGGAGGACAACCGCAGGGTGCCCCAGCCCAAAACACCGGAGGAAGGCTATCATTTAACGGAGGATTTGACGGATAAAGCGATCGAATATATTCGTGACCACCACAGCGCCGCGCCGGACAAGCCGTTTTTCTGTTATCTGGCCTACGGTGCTACGCACGCGCCTCATCATGCTCCCAAGGAGTTTATCGATAAGTACAAAGGGAAATATGACAAAGGCTGGGATTGTACCCGCGAAGAGTGGTTTGCCAGACAGCAGGCGCTGGGCATTATCCCTGCGGATGCGAAACTGCCGCCCCGCAATCCAGGCGTGAAGGCGTGGGATGAATTAAGCGCCGACGAGCAGAGGCTGTATGCCCGGATGCAGGAAGCATTTGCAGGCTTTCTGGAACATACGGACTATCATATCGGACGCTTTATCGATTTTCTGAAGACCATCGGACAACTGGACAATACCTTGATTCTCCTGCTTTCCGATAATGGGGCTTGCGCTATGGGCGGAAAAGAAGGAACGGTAAATTCCTGGAACGGGCTGGGGACTCAAGAGTCGTTTGAAAGTAAATTGAAACGAATAGACGAAATAGGCAGCCCTTTGGCCAATAATCATTATCCTGCCGGTTGGGCGCAAGTCGGGAATACGCCTTTAAAGTGGTATAAATCGTTCGTTCATGCGGGAGGAGTCAAGGATCCGCTGATTATCCATTATCCTGAGAAGATCAAAGATGCCGGAGCTATTCGCAGCCAGTATCACCACGTCATCGATATCGTACCGACCATTCTGGAACTGCTTCATATCGAAGCTCCATCCGTATTGAAGGGTGTGCCGCAGAAGCCGATCGAGGGAGTCAGCCTGGCGTACACGTTTGATGATGGATCGTTGCCGACACGCAAAGAGATTCAATATTACGAAATGGTGGGCAATCGGGCCATTTACTATAAAGGTTGGAAAGCCGTGGCGGCCCATAAGCCGGATACCCCGTTTGAAGAAGATTCCTGGGAGCTGTACCGGGTGGATGAGGATTACTCGGAAATGAACGATTTGGCCGGGCAAAAGCCCGAAATATTGCGTGATTTGATCGACCGCTGGTGGGTGGAGGCCGGCAAATATGGCGTGCTTCCGCTGGACGGGCGTTCGCTGGCCGGGAAAATCCGTGCCCGGAAATCGGTCATCACCCAACCCGCCGGACCGGTACGGAGGAAGTATTATCCGTCTCCGTCCCGTTTCCATGCCTCGGTCGCCCCGGATCTTCGCAATAAATCCTTTGAGATCCGTGTGCCGTTATCCCGTCATACCTCCGAGGAAGAAGGAGTGTTGATTTCCCAGGGGGACGGTTCCGGCGGTTATGTACTGTATATCCAAAACAACCGGCTTGTATTTTACTACAACTATTCCGGTATCGGGAAATACACGGTCATCTCGGATCAGGAGCTTCCTGCCGGTTCGATCGTTCTCCGTTTGTTGATGCTGAACACAGGTGACAATGAAGGGACAGTCAAAATGTTCATTGAGAATCGGCAGATCGGGGAAGGAACCGTCGGTCATACCGGCTTTCTCGGATTTGCCGGCGGAGCTTTTCAAATTGGGCGTGACGATCAAAGCGCCGTCAGTCCTGCCTACGCGGCGCCGTTTGCCTTCACCGGCACGATCGACCATGTAGCCATTACGCTAGGCGCCTACGATTTTGATGTTGAAGCGGCTGTGATCCGTGAATTGGCAACGGAGTAGCCTAATGCAGAGCAGGCAAATACCTCCGGGCGAGAACCGGGGAATTTTTGACAACCGATGAATTTGATATGGAAAGACCGCATAAAGGGTGTCACCCATAGGTGACACCCTTTATGCGCAGCAGGCAGTCACATGCTGCGCGAAATTTCATTGACATGTGTACAAAACAGTAAGGAATACAAATACAATGTAGTGATCTATGGAGCACATTCTTAAATTATACCGAACGAATTCATTCCTGTGTCAGTACATTATTTCAAATGGAGGTTGACAGACGATGACGGAAATCCCGAAAACGCTAAAGAGTGGTTCGATTACAAAAGAATGCAGCACAATGGATGGATTATGCCAAATATTGGAAGAAATTGATGCGGAATATGTCTTTGGCATTCCCGGCGGTTATATGGGGAAATTGTATGATGCATTGTACGAGTCCCCAAAAGTAAAACCGATTCTTGTCCGGCATGAACAAATTGCAAGTATTATGGCGGAAGTATTCGGCAGGTTGACGGGCAAGCCGGGGGTTTTCACAGCACAGGGTGCCTGGACCCTTTCGAATGGATTGATGGGGCCTTTGGAAGCCGTTCAGGGTAGTTCACCTATGTTGATTTTAACGGATATGACGGATAATTTCCCGTATTCCCATCATGGTTCATATCAAGCGGGTACAGGAGAATATGGAGGTTATGACGTAAAGAAAGTTTTGGATGCGGTTACAAAATATGCGACGGCGGTATATGGTCCGGAGCAAGCTTTGCAAAGTGTTCAGTTGGCGGTAAAACATGCCGTTTCGGGAAATCCGGGACCTGTGGGCGTAGTGTTCCACAGCTCGGCCATTAACGGAAAAATCAAACCCGACAGCTCCCCTATCATTTATCACTCCCGGCGCTATCTTGTGAATGATAAAAAGGGAGAAACCCATGACAAGATCAAACAGGCATGCCAAGTACTGTCCGGCGCCAAAAGACCGTTTATTATTGCCGGAAACGGGGTTCACGGTTCGAAAGCTTATGCCGAGCTGCAAACCTTTGCCGAAATGATCGGAGCGCCCGTCGGAACGACGGCGCAAGGGAAAAGCGCTATTGCCGAAACGCATCCGAACGCTGTAGGCGTGCTCGGCAATTGGGGACAGGATGCCGCGAATGAGCTTTTATCAGAAGCCGATGTGATTCTTGCCGTCGGTTCCAGGCTAGCGCCTACGGATACATGCAACGAAACGACGAAACTCATTGATCCGTCGAGACAAACGATGATCCAAATTGATATTGAGGCCAAACATGCCAGTTGGGTATATCCTGTCGATATTCCGCTGATTGGCGATGCCAAAATCATCCTGAATCAATTGATAGACACGATCACGCCTTTGGATGCAGGGGAACTTCAAGCAAGAACAGAAAAAATAAAAGCTTGTAAATTGGCAAACCGGTACATGGTTTGCGATGAGATGGAATCGGATGCGATCCCGATTCTTCCCCAGAGGTTGGTGAAGGAGCTGCAGGAAGCCGTTGACGAAGACACGGTGATTACGCTGGACGCAGGTGAAAACCGCGTATTTATGACCCACTTCTTTAAATCGAAAGCGGCAGGAAGCATTATACCGCCCGCCTCGGCCGGGGGAATGGGATATGCCATGCCGGCTGCGCTGGCCGTTAAATTGGTAAAACCGCAAAGTAAAGTCGTGGCCGTTACGGGCGACGGAGGTTTCGCGATGACCATGAACGCGCTGATTACTTCCGTCCAGTACACGATTCCGTTCGTCACCATTATTTTTAATAATTCTGCGTTAGGCTGGGTCAAAAATGCTCAACACGGCCGGATTATCGCTTCCGAATATGACAACTGCAACTTTGCCGATATGGCCAAAGCGATGGGGTGCGACGGCATCAGAGTGGAAAATCCCGATGAATTGGTCGGCGTCATCAAGCGTGCATTGGCCTCCGGGCGTACGACAGTGATTGATGTAGCAACAACAGACCGGGAAAGTTATAAGAAGGTCATGTCCGCCATGGCCGTGTCCCTGGAGGATTGAGATTTGCCCATCATGGAAGAAGGGGGTAGTCAGATGATGAAACATTTCCAACCGAAGCTTATAGCCTTGCTTCTTATTCTCATCATGGTGACGGTGTCGGCATGCAGCCCGGGCCATCCGTCCGGTACCTCAAACCACGCCGATTCCGGTGAGAACAAAGAAACGCTCTATATAGGCGCGCTGTTCCCCCGAAGCGGAAATCTGGCTCCACTTGGAATTGAAAGCTTCAGGGGTGCGGAATTGGCCCGTCTCGAGCAAAATCAGGCCGGCGGTTTGCTGGGCAAAACAGTCGCATTCAAGGAAGCGGATGCCCCTAGCCCCAACGCCGCACAAGCGGAAGCCGACCGTTTAATCAACAAGGAAAAAATAACAGCGATCTTGGGGAGCTATTCCAGTTCCATCTCGATGGCGGCAAGCCAGGTTGCTGAAAAGAATAGGGTGATCTATTGGGAGGGAGGAGCGGTTTCTACAGCAATCACCTCCAGAGGCTTTAAATATGTGTTTAGAACCCAACCCAACGACACGATGTCGTCAAGGGATCAAGCCCAATTTGTAGCGGATGAACTGACAAAGAGTCTCAATAAACCAATCGGCAATCTGAAGATTATGATTGTACATGAAGATTCCGAGTTTGGAACGAGCGGGGCGGACCGATTCAAGAAAGCGATTCAGGCTGTAGGAGCCAAAGCACCTCCCGTTTATCCTTATAACGCCCAAGCCAAAGATTTGACATCGATCGTTCTCAAGATCAAGGATGCCCAACCGGATATCCTGTTTGCGGTCTCATATGTGACCGACGGTATTTTGTTGACTCGCCAGATGCTTGAAAATAAAGTCGAGGTTCCCGTATTCCTCGGCGCCGGCGCCGGTTATTCCCTTACGGATTATGCGAAAGCGCTGGGCAACGATAAAGTAGAAGGCAACATTAGTTTTGATGTGCCGCAGTTTACGACTAATCCGAAATATACACCGGGAATGGATCATTTTATCGAAGCCTATAAGAAGCAATATGGCGAAGAGCCGCACAGCGCTCACTCTCTGATTCATTATTGGTCTGCTAAACTGCTCTTCCAAACGATTGAAAAAGCGGAGTCTGTTGAACCGGATAAAATTCGCGAGGCTGTATTTACATGGGATCAGCCGGAGGGGCAAAGCCCGACGGGCTGGGGCATTAAGTTCGGGGAGGACGGACAAAATCAACGCGGCAATTTGTTTGCCCACCAATGGAGAGACGGCAAAATGATCGTCGTATGGCCGAGAGCGGCCGCTTTGAGTGAATTTACATTAGAGTAATGAATCGCATAAAAAGGAGGGGATGATGCAAATGCTGCTGCAGGTTATCGTATCAGGCATATTATTGGGCGGTATGTATTCCCTCATTACCATAGGGCTGACGTTAATTTTCGGCGTGGTTCGCATCGTTAACTTTGCTCATGGCGAGTTTCTCATGCTGGGCATGTTTCTTTGCTATTTCTTGGTAACTTCTTTGGGTATCGACCCTTATCTAACCATGCTGCCGGTTGCTGCAGTGTTATTTGCCCTCGGGGCTTTTACTCAAAAGGTGTTTATACAGCCCTTGCTTGGCGACGAAAATTCCCAGCTCATCATTACGGTAGGCATGATGTATTTTCTGCAAAACGCAGCGCTGTTTTTATTCGGCGGAGAGTACCGAACCATTAGCGTAGACTATCAGAATACCGTCATGAATATAGGAAGCTTGAATGTAAGCTTGACGAAAGCCGTTTCCTTTGCGATCACCATTTTCATTATTGCGGCGTTGTTTCTTTTTCTAAAGAAAACGTTCTATGGAAGAGCGATTCGCGCGGTGGCTCAGGATCGAAATGCCTCGCTGTTGATGGGCATCCCTGTGAATCAGGTATTTCAAGTTACTTTTGGCATTGGCGCAGCGATCGTTGGGGTAGCTTCTTGTTTGTTGATGCCCATATTTTACGTATATCCTACGGTCGGTATGAACTTTGTGCTCATCAGCTTTGTCGTAGCGGTTCTTGGCGGGTTAGGCGATATTCGAGGCGCTCTGGTTGGGGGACTTTTGATCGGTGTCATCGAATCGGCGAGCGGATATTATGTGAGTCCGGGATTGAAGGAAGCGTTTTGTTTTGTCATCTTCTTCCTCGTATTGATATTTAAACCTGCCGGAATGTTAAGCAGCAGAAATAAAGACCTGGTGGTTGAATGATATGAGATTACAAAAATATTACGTTGCCATGACACTCGGGTTTGTGTTGCTCATTTTGCCGGTTTTTTTAACGGATAAGCACCATTTGAATATCGCAGTGATGACCTTAATGTATGCCGCCCTCGCTTTATTTTGGAATTGGGTGGGGGGATATACCGGCCAGTTATCATTTGCCCATATTGTCTTTTTTGGGATCGGAGCGTATACCTCGACCTTGTTATTTCTTCATTTTAACGTCTCTCCCTGGCTCGGAATGCTTGTTGGGGGAATCCTTTCCTCTGTGATTGCGGGTTTTTTAAGTTATTGGACCGTAAGGCTAAAAGGCCCCTTTTTTGCTCTGGCTACCCTCGCTTTATCCCAAGTGAGTTTAATTGTGGCCGTATTCTGGAAAGATTTAACGGGAGGTTCCCAGGGCTTGAGCCTCCCGCTCGCCATGTCGTTCCAAAACATGCTCTTCGATTCCAAAGCCGCCTATTATTTTATCATATGCGTACTTGTACTCATCGGGCTGTCCGTTTCTGTTCGAATTGAAAATTCCCGGACGGGATACTTATTGAAAGCGTTGAAATTGTCGGAGGCGGCTGCGGAGGCCGTAGGAATTAACTCCTTGAAGCTCAAAGTAAGAATCATGTGCTTAAGCGCTTTTTTCACTTCTTTAGCGGGAACCTTTTACGCACAGTACATTATGTATATTGACCCTTACAGCGTTTTTAATCTCGAACTGAATATTCTCATGATTCTGATCGTCATGATCGGAGGCCAGGCCGCTTATTTGGGACCTATGATCGGGGCTCTTCTTCTGGTGCCGGTGAATGAGGTCTTACGTTCGGAATTGGCGCAATTCGGCGACGGTATACACGGGATGTTATACGGCGCCATTCTCATGCTGATTATCATCCTTGCACCTCAAGGCGTGATTGGAATGCTGCGCAAATGGAATACGAGACGGCTGTCGAAATATCAGTCTGAATAAGGAATGATGGATATGGAAGTATTGCGGGTCGAGCATGTGACGAAACGATTCAAAGGTGTCGTTGCCGTTCATGATATCAGCTTTGCTGCGGAAGCGGGGGAGATACTCGGGATTATCGGTCCGAACGGAGCAGGAAAAACGACTTTATTCGATCTGTTAAGCGGTTTTTTGAGGCCGAATGAGGGGAGGATATTGTACCGGGGCAGGGATGTGGCGGACTGGAAAAGACCTAGTGATTTTACGCAGAATGGCATTGCCAAAACCTTTCAAAAGGTAAAGCCGTTCCAGGATATGACGGTAAAAGAAAACGTTATGGTTTCTGCTTTCAGTAAGGTGAAGACGATAGAAGAAGCCGGAAAAACGGCGGAAGAAATTCTCGAAAAAGCTCTGTTGTCCCACCGCACCCATGTGTTGGCCGGCACATTGACGATAGGGGAAAGAAAAAAACTGGAATTGGCCAAAGCACTGGCAACAAGACCGGCGCTCCTTCTGCTGGATGAGGTAATGGGCGGTCTTTCGGAGAGTGAAATGAATCAAGTGATCGATGTCATTAAGTCCCTTCGAAGCAAGGAGCTTACCATCGTTATCATCGAACATATCATGAAGGCGATCATGACCTTAAGCGACCGGATCATCGTCATCAACTTCGGCCAAAAAATTGCCGAAGGCACTCCGGACGAGGTGAAAAGAAATCCCGAAGTGATTAAAGCTTATCTGGGAGGGGGTGTGGCGTTTGCTGAAACTTGAGAAGGTCACAGTATATCACGGGGATGTTTTGGCTCTAAAGGAAGCTTCTATTGAAGTAGCAAAGGGAAAGATCGTCGCATTGCTGGGCAGCAATGGCGCCGGCAAAAGCACAACCATCAATTCGATTTCCGGTATTTACCGTCTCCGGGAGGGGGCTATCCTGTTAGGGGAGGAGAAGATCCATCAGCTTACGCCCAAAGAGATCGTGGAACGGGGAATCGTTCAAGTTCCTGAAGGAAGGAAGCTTTTCCCCGATTTAACGGTTATCGAAAACATTCAGCTCGGAGCCTTTTGCAAGAGGGCAAGAGCTTCCATGAAAGAGCGGTTGGAGATGATTTATGCGTATATGCCACGGCTCTATGAAAGAAGAAAACAAATCGCAGGAACGCTTAGCGGGGGTGAACAGCAAATGTGTGCGATCGCACGCGGATTGATGGCGCAGCCGGATCTCTTAATGCTGGATGAACCTTCATTAGGCTTGGCCCCTTCCATGGTCGAGCAAGTATTCGAAATTATTGCGAAGGTCAATAAGGACGGGACAACGGTACTGCTGGTCGAGCAAAGCGTTCATCGGGCCCTTTCGATATGTCATTACGCCTATGTGCTGGAAAACGGTAAAATCACATTATCCGGAAGCGGAGAAGAACTTCTTCATAACGACGAGCTTCTTTCGGCTTACTTGGGCATATAGCGAGGGGAAGCGGAGGAATGAATATGGAACATAAACCGCTGAAGGACAAAGCAGCTGTCGTTACGGGAGCCGCGCGGGGACTTGGAAGAGGCTATGCCCTCAGATTGGCGGATTTGGGGGCCCATGTCGTTGTGGCGGATCTCGATTTACACTCGTTTACCGATTTTGAAATGGAAAAAAATCAGATGACGGGAGAAACGGTAGTAGAAGAAGTAAGGCAGCGTGGGGTACGATCATCAGGCTATGAAATCGATGTAACCGATGCAAAAGCTTGTACTGCTTTGATGGAAAAAGCCATGGATGAATTCGGACGGATCGACATTGTGATTTGTAATGCGGGCGGAGGCGCGGGAGGGCTTACGGAAAGCTTTGCCTCAAGGCTCGATATGGTCCAGACGCGAAGGATAATGGAAAGGAATTTGTACGGTACGATTCACACCTGCATGTCGGCATCCCCTTTTATGAAACAACAAAAGTCGGGAAAAATCGTAACCGTATCGTCTATTGCCGGCCTCCAGGGCAATGTTGACGGCAGTTACGCACATTATGGCGCAGCCAAAGCCGGCATCGTCGGCTACACCCGATATCTTGCACAGGAATTGGGACCGTATGGGATACAAGTGAACTGTATCGCTCCCGGGTATATTGCGACCGGCAGATTAAACGTGCAATTTGAAAAGATCGGCAAAGAAAAGCTGGAATCCGACACGGCGTTAAAACGGCTCGGTACCGTTGAAGATTGTGCCAATGTCATTCAATTTTTAACGACGGGTTTATCGGATTATGTGACCGGACAGGTGATCCCGGTATGCGGCGGTCTCATCAGGGGGTAGGAAGGAACCGCCTCACTCCCTGACGACGGACTGGAGGCGGTTTTCGTTTGGGCCGTTAACTGGCTGTGATGGGGTGTCTGACAATTTTTACGTCATAAAACGATATTTTGTTCGAAATAATATACTCCGGTAATCCCTCGCGGTGGGAGTGGGCTTCGCGGAACGCTTCGCTCCGGGTCCAGGCCTGGAAGTCTTCCTTGCGATTCCACCGCGTGCTGACCGTAACCTCATCATATTCGGGCGTATTTTCTGTCAGCAGGACTTCCAATCCGAGAAAGCCTTCCATGTACTCCACTTTTCCTACTTTATCGAATCGTTCGATTAATTTATGCGCATTTCCTTTTGTAATTTGAGAAGTATTTGTCACAATGACCATGGTCTATTCCTCCTATATCGATTCTAAAGTTTTAACAGGTATAATCATCGGATATTCGTCTGCAAAGGTTACTTTGGCTTCAATTTGATAGACCTCCTTTAAAAAAGCGGGGTTAATGATATCCTTTGGTTTTCCCGTTGTCATGATTTTCCCGTTTTTTACGGCGATCATGTAATGACAGTAACGGGCAGCCTGCTGCAGATCATGAAGCACCATGACGATTGTGATGCGGTATTCCCGATTAATTTTCTGCAGCATTTCCATAACGTCCAGCTGATGTGCGATATCCAAAAACGTTGTAGGTTCATCCAGCAGGATGATGCTCGTTTTTTGGGCCAACGCCATAGCAATACGCGCTTTTTGCTGCTCACCTCCAGATAAAGTATGAAACATCCGCTGCTCATGTCTTTTTGTGCCCGTGACTTCCATGGCCCAATCCACGATGCGTTCGTCGTCGGCAGTCATACGATCGAAGAGTCTTTTGTAGGGAGAGCGTCCGTACGAAACAAGCTCTCTTACCGTCATATCGGGAAGCGAATGCTTGGACTGGGTCAGCATGGAGACGATTTTGGCAAGGGCGATGGCCGGATAGGTTTTCGCCTGCTTTCCTCTAATATAGATTTCCCCCTGATCCGGCAGCAGTAATTGACTCATGAGTTTTAGCAAGGTCGACTTGCCGGAGCCGTTGGGACCCACAATGGCCGTCATACACTCACTGGGGATCGAAAGGGAGATATCATGCAGTCGGAATGCGCCTGCATGGAATGCCATATGGTTGGTTTGAATAGCGGTCATCGCATGATTCCCCGTTTCTTCAGTAAAAATAAAAAGAACGGCGCACCTAAGGCGGCCAGCAATATACCGACAGGCAGCTCAATCGGATCGAACCACGAGCGCGCTATCGTATCCGCCAGAACGACCAGTGCCGCTCCCCCCACAATGGAAAGAGGCAGCAAGAAACGGTAATCATCGCCGACAAGCAGCCGGATGGCGTGAGGGACGACCAGGCCGACAAAGCCGATTAAACCGGCTACACTGACGGCAGTCCCGGCCAACAAAGAGGCCAGTAAAATAATCAGGAATCGCTGCAGCTCCACTTTTTGGCCGAGAAGTTTAGCCGAATCATCCCCCAAAAGCAGCAGATTTGACGGTTTAATCGCGAATAGGGTTAAAATGAGCCCTGTGATGGCATAAGGAGCCATGAATTCGAGATGATGCCAGCTCCGCCCGCTTAATCCTCCCGCCAGCCAGGGCAGGACGGCTTGAACCCGTTCGCTGTATAAAACCATAAACCCGTTGGTGATAGCCCCTAATAAGGCATTGATGGCCACGCCCGCCAAAATGATTTTGAGCGGCGACGCTCCCTTATCCCAAGCCATCATGTAAATCATAAGGGATGTGATCAAGGCGCCCAGGAATGCCAGAGCGGGGAGCAGGTAGCTCAGCTGCGGAAAAACGATCATGGAAATAATCGCAGCCAGACCGCCTCCTGCGGAAACCCCGATAATGCCGGGATCGGCCAAAGGATTCTTCATCACACCTTGCAAAAGAGCTCCGGAAGCGGCTAAACAAGCTCCCACCAAAAGGCCGATCAGCACTCGGGGCAATCTTAAATTCATAATGATTTTTTCGTGTACAGGCTGGCCGTCGGCATGAAACACAGCCCATATCTCCTGCAGGGATATCGTGACGGAACCGTAGGTTAAACCGTAAAAAGCTACAATGATAAGAAACATAGGGACAACGGTAATCACAAGCTTTCTTCTCAAGCGGCGTTGTGTAATATTCATCAGATGTCACTTCACGTCTTGCAGCCGTTTATGCAGCAGATCAAGCGCCTCAATCACTCTGGTGCCGGGATTGGTGCCAAAAAGATCCGCCGGCAAAACGTCTACGCGATTTTCTTTGACGGCGTCCAAGCTGTGCCAGGCCGCGTTTTGCTGCATTTCTTTTAAAAATCCATCCTTCACTTGTTCGGGGTTGCCATGACTCATGAGAAGTATAAGCTGAGGATTCGATTGGATTATTTTTTCCGTATTTAGCTGGGCATATTGAGGATAGTTTTCCAGCTTCGGATAATCGGCTGCAATATTTTCTCCTCCGGCCTTGACCAGGATATCGCCACTTAAGGAATTGTTCAAAGCGGCCATATAGGTGCCGGGGGCTCCATAGACTAATAACACTCTCGGTTTTACGGTATTCTCCTCCGGGTTGATTTCCTTCACTTTCTGATCGATGGCAAGAATCAGCTCGTTTGCTTTGGATTCCTTCTGCAAAAGTTGACCGAAAAGCTGTATTTGTTTTTGGATATCGCTGATCGAATTGGCTGAGGTCAACATTATTTTAGAGCCGATGCCTTCGACGGAGGGGATGTCTTTCGTATTCATCGGATAGTTCCCAAGTACGACATCGGGACTTAGATACGCGATTTTCTCCAGATCAATGCCATGCGTAGTTCCGATTTGTTCCGCTTGGGCAGCATCCTTGATTGGAACGGGGCCGTTGGATGTAGGTCTTCCGACCACCTCGCCTCCCAGAGCATATATAATATCCATATCTCCGTTGCTTAGAACCGCTATTTTGCGGGGAACGGACGGAAAGTCAATGCTGCGTCCGGCAAAATCTTGAATGGATACGGCCTTCGGAGCAGATGCTGCAAGAGCGCCGGTACCGTCAGGTTGCGTTTGGCTGCAGCCTGAAGCCAGCAATAGCGCTATAGCCATGCAGATAAAGCCCCCGTATTTTTTCATAAAAATCCTCCTGTTCCTTGTACTGGGCGCTATGTGATTATTGAGAATCATAAATGATAATGAATATCAATGTCAACAGCTTTTTATGGAATCATTAGCCAAATTTATTGCTATTAACCCAATTTTTTGTGACTTGAGGCCGAAAAAGGATGGCCGCGAGGGTAAATAAAATGGTTGACAATATTTAGGAAGCTGAGATAATATCAAATCGAAAGCTTGGATAACAACTATTTTTTTCTCAAAGAAGGCAGGGGTGTTGTACAGATGAGCTAGAAAAACGACAGTAGTCAAAAGTACCATAGTCGCACAACGGAAGTCATTTTTTTTAAGCTCCAACTGAGAATGATAATCATTTTCTTGGGGGGTACCATAACAATGGAGGACATCAACGTGAAAAGGTTTTTTGCCGCCCCGTTTCTTGCACTGTCGCTGGTGCTCGCTTTCGCCTTGTTAGTTTCACCGCAAACAGCCGGTGCCGCTCCCTCCCTTTCCGACGGTACTTACACCATTGACTATGTCATCACAAAAGCGGAGAACGATTCGGTATCGATGGCGAATGATTATTTTGAAAAGCCGGCTACCCTGACGGTCAAGAACGGTACTGTAACTGCACAGATTCAAATGAATCACAGCAAATGGATCACGGTTTTCAAAACGCCTGTCAACGACAGCTTTGTCGATGCCAAAGTGGTAGGCAGTGACAAAGCTGCCGACAAAAGAACAGTTGAATTCGTAGTGGACGACTTGTCCAAGCCGTTAATTTCAAAAATACATGTCACGGTAGAGTCGATTGATTACGATCACGATTACACCATTCGTTTTATTTTTGATGAAAAAAGTATAAAAAGTGTCGGCACCGGAAAGGATGCGGCACCTGCCGAAGCAAGCGGGCAGGCCAAAAGCGGGACCTCCGCTGCTTCCGTCCGTTCGTCCGATGCAGCAGCGGTTTCCGGAAAATCTCAACCGGCGACTCGGCATAAGTCCGATGCTGCCACAGCGGATGCGTCCGCCGGGAAGCAGACCGTTGAAAATCCCCAAACGGGAGATACGGCGCCGATCGCGGGGTTGGTCGTTTTGCTGCTGATTTCGTCTGTATTTGTGATGGTTAGAATCAAATCCGCATTTTAAAAATTCAACACGGAATACAATGGGGGCTGGTAGTGAGTAGAAAACGGTCCGTTGAAACAACTCCCTTACCATGAATAGGATGTTGACATTGATTAGATCACATTGTAGCTGTGCCAAAAGAATGCATCGGCCTGGCGGAGAAACAGAGTGAGCGCCTGCTGCCCGGCTTGATTGGAGAGTGCAGACTACCGTTTCAAAGGAGCGTATCATTTTGAACAGATCATTCAGGAAACATGTTTCCCTTTTTCTTATGCTGTTTGTTTTTTTGGCCACCATACATATCCCGGTTCCGGTCGCTCATGCGGTTGACAGTCCTGAAGCGAGGCTGGACTCGAGACCTGCCGGGGCTGTTCAATTCGTTTTCGGCAATGAGATCGAGGTGGCCGTTAAGATTAGCGGCGTGACAGATGCGGTTTATGAGCAGGTGCATGAGCATGAAGCGACGGTCCATTTCGATCCGAATGAGCTGGAGCTCGTCCGGATTCCGACGATAGACGACAGTTATTTCCATGCTCCCGAATCAACCGAGCTATCGCCGGGGGTCGTTAAAACTACCCACACGGTCAAAAGCGCCGGCAACCCTTATGCCTTCAGTGGCGGCGCGGAAAAAAGCTTCTCGGTATTTGTTTTTAAGTCTAAAATCCCTGCAGCCAGTAACCCTGTAGTTACCGTGTCCGACATTTACATTACGAACGGACAAGGGGATAAGCTGAAATTAAACGATGTGTCGTACACGGTTCATGTGGTGCCTGCTGGAGATAAAACGGCATTGAGGGCTTTGGTGTCACAGGCTCAGAGCGTACATGACGCGGCCGTGGAAGGAAGCGCACCCGGTCAATATCCGATAGGGTCGAAAAATACGCTGCAGGCTGCGATTACCCAGGCCGATCAATTCGTCAAAGAAGGATCCGCAGAGTATTCCGAGCAGGAGCTGAATACGGCGCAAGCGGAACTTCAAACGGCGCTTTCGGCGTTTACGGCGTCAGTCATTGGCCAGCCGGAAAGCGGTTCGCTTCCAGACGGAGAGTACAATATCGGCTTTACGATTTATAAAAAGGGCACGGATGAACCGTCGGTAATGTATGATTATGTGGATCGAAACAGCGGGAAGCTGAAGGTCCAGGGCGGGAAAAAGCTGGTTTCCTTTACCTTGAAGCAAAGTGCGGAAACGCTGTCGTTCAAGACGGAGCGGGACGGCATTTTGGTAGAAACGACCACGGTAAGCCGTGACGAGGCGGCGAACACCAGGGTCGTGCAATTCGAAGTGGACGATTTGTCGGCCAGGTTAGCCGGTTGGGTAAAGGTGTATTGGGTGCTGCCTCCCCCGATCGGTGTTTACGACCACGAGTACGAGGTGGATTTAGGCTTTAGCGATATTGCCGCCATCGTGAACAAAACGCAGCTGAATGCGTTAATCGCGGATGCCCAATCGAAGCATGACGCAGCGGTGGAAGGAAGCGCAGCCGGACAATATCCGGCGGGAGCAAAGAGCGCGCTGCAGGCTGCGATCAATCAGGCTAAAGCGACGGCTGAGAATCCGGCAGCGACCCAGCAGCAGGTGGATCAGGCCGTAACCGCGCTGCAAACGGCGCTTACGGCATTTACGGCATCGGTCATTAGCCATCCGGGGGGCGGTTCGCTTCCAGACGGAGAGTACAATATCGGGTTTACGATTTATAAAAAGGGCACGGATGAACCGTCGGTAATGTATGATTATGTGGATCGAAACAGCGGGAAGCTGAAGGTCCAGGGCGGGAAAAAGCTGGTTTCCTTTACCTTGAAGCAAAGTGCGGAAACGCTGTCGTTCAAGACGGAGCGGGACGGCATTTTGGTAGAAACGACCACGGTAAGCCGTGACGAGGCGGCGAACACCAGGGTCGTGCAATTCGAAGTGGACGATTTGTCGGCCAGGTTAGCTGGTTGGGTAAAGGTGTATTGGGTGCTGCCTCCCCCGATCGGTGTTTACGACCACGAGTACGAGGTGGATTTAGGCTTTAGCGATATTGCCGCCATCGTGAACAAAACGCAGCTGAATGCGTTAATCGCGGATGCCCAATCGAAGCATGACGCAGCGGTGGAAGGAAGCGCAGCCGGACAATATCCGGCGGGAGCAAAGAGCGCGCTGCAGGCTGCGATCAATCAGGCTAAAGCGACGGCTGAGAATCCGGCAGCGACCCAGCAGCAGGTGGATCAGGCCGTAACCGCGCTGCAAACGGCGCTTTCGGAGTTTACGGCCTCGGTCATTGGCCATCCGGGAAGCGGCTCGCTTCCAGACGGAGTGTATACGTTCGAGATTGTCGGAACCTCTGAGGATGAGTCGGACATTCCGTTGAGCTCCTATATGGAGAATACCGGGGAAATCAAAGTTGAAAACGGAAAAAATATCGTTTCGTTTAAACTGAAAAACGGTGCTGCGATAACGAAATTGCAAATGCTGAAATCCGATGGGTCAACACAAGATATTTTACCGAAAGTTGCTTTAAAGCAATCCGGAGTCGTAAGCGTGTTAAGCGCCGGAGAAAGCACTACAGAGGCTCAGTTTGAATTGGAAGACTTGTCGGCGAGCTACAGGCTTATTCTTGAGGTGCCACAGGGCGAAGATAAGGCAACGCGCACATTCCGGATTGCGTTGGGTCAAATCAATCCCGTTACCTCAAATCCAGGAACAAATCCGGGAGGCGGGACGATCCCGTCCAATATTCATGGAATTGAAGATGGCACTTACAGCATCAATTACAAAATATTGAAGTATAATACCGAACAGAAGTCGGTCATGCAGGATTACGTCATAACCCCCGGAACGTTGACGGTAACCAACGGACAGATGTATGCGTCGATCACGCTCAAGCAAAGTAAAGAAGTGACCGGGTTTCGGGTCGCGGACGGGGACAGTCTCGTGGATACCGAAGTCATGAGCGTCGATGAGGCGAAAAATACGCGCGTCGTTCGATTCAAGGTCGCGGATTTGACGGCCAAGCTTAAAGCTTGGGTGAAAATCGAATGGCCGGAGTTCAAATATTTCCACGATTATGATATTCACATTACCTTCGATAAGTCCAGCCTGATCCCTATCGACGCGAACGGGGCCAAGACGACTGTCAAGCCGTTTACGGAAGAGCTGGAGCCCGGCGAATACGCGATTGACTTCGTCATAAACAGGCGGGGGACAGATCAGGCGTCGGTCGCGAACGATTATGTGAAGCATCCCGCGAAATTGACGGTGAAAGACGGAAAAAGCTATGTCGCCCTCATTCTGAACCAAAGCAAAGAAGTGCCCGGCTTCAAGGTAGAGGTGGACGGCAAGCTGGTCAATGCAGAGGTCATTGCGTCGAGCAAGGAAGACAATTCAAGAACGGTTCAATTCGACGTAGTAGACGCTGAGACGAAGATTTATGCGCAAATCCGCATGGCTGTTCCGGACAAATATGTTGGCGATTATGATGTTGAAATCCTGTTTGACAAGGACAGCATCAAGACCTATGTCGAGGAAAAGAAGGAACCAAAGGAACCAAAGGATCCAAAGGATTCGGACAATGCCGATCACCCTTCCGGCTCTAGCCCCATCATTGAGCAGGTACGCTTGAAGGATATCGAGGACCATTGGGCGAAGGCTTTGATCGAGCGGGCCGTGGGACTCGGCATCGTCAACGGCTATGAGGACGGTACCTTCCGTCCGGAGCGCCAGGTAAACCGTGCCGAATTTATGGTGATGATCAACCGGGCGCTCAAGCCGAAAGCCGCTGCAGCCGAACCGACCCTTGCCGATTTCGAGAACATCCCGGAATGGATCAGACCGGGCCTGGCACAAATGGTGGGCTCGGAAGTGGTTAGAGGCTATGAAGACGGAACCTTCCGTTTAGATCACACCATTAACCGCGCCGAGTTGGCGGTGATGATGATTCGGGCGTCACGAATTCCATTGGCTTCGAATGCAGAGCTTACTTTCGCGGATGCGGATCAAATTCCGGAGTGGGCGAAAGCCGAAGTGGCCACAGCGCTCAGCCTTGGGATAATGAATGTAAGAGACGATCAGCATTTTGCGCCGAAGGCAAGTGCGACCCGCGTAGAAGCAGTAGCCTACATTCTTGCGATGATGAACCAAATCAAGTAAGAAACGAATGGATAACCGATAGTAGATGCATACAGGGGGAGGCCGGGAGACCGGCGTCCTCCGTATTTTTGGAATACCTGACAGGCCGCTTCGATCCGACGAAAGGAGGCAATAGCAAGATGAACAAAGTAATAAGCGCGATAATGACTATTCTTCTGTTAGCTGTGATTACAGGCTGCTCATCGGAAGCTGACGCGAATTCGAATGCGAAGGTCGATACGGCTGCAGCGGAAGAGAATACCGGGCATCGAATCGTGGCGACGACAGTAGCAGCCACGGAAATCATGGATGCATTGGAACTTGATTTGGTAGGCATCCCGACCAGCTATAAGCAGCTGCCCAAACGATACGAAGGAATTACGAAGGTTGGCAATCCGATGAGTCCGAATATGGAAATTTTGAAATCGCTCGACCCGACGGAAGTGCTTTCCGTGACCACACTGGAGTACGATCTGGCACCGGTATTTGAAAACGCGGCTGTTCCGGCGAACTTTCTGGACCTGACCAGCATCGGCAGGATGAACGACGCGATTCGGTCGCTCGGCGACAAATACGGCCGGGAAAAGCAAGCGGAAGCGATCATTCATCGGTTTAACGACAAAATGGAACAAATCCGAAAAGAAACGGAGGGCAAAAAAAGACCTAGCGTTCTTATATTGCTCGGCGTGCCGGGGAGTTATCTTGTGGCTACCGAACATTCGTACATTGGAGATCTCGTGAAGCTGGCCGGTGGGATAAATATTGTGCAGGGCGAAACCGTCGAATATTTGGCTTCCAACACCGAATATTTACAGCAGGCTAATCCCGACGTCATTCTTAGGGCGGCGCATGGCATGCCGGACGAGGTCGTCAAAATGTTTGATCAAGAGTTTAAGAAAAATGATATTTGGAAGCATTTTGACGCTGTGAAAAACAACAGAGTTTACGACCTGAAAGAAGAGTTGTTTGGAACAACAGGTAATCTTGCTGCGGTTGAAGCTTTGAATGAACTCGTCAAGATGCTGTATCCTTAACTACGAAACGATAGAGGGCAATGGTTATGAATAAAATCGTTTTAAGCTTTACCGGTATCGTCGTTTTGCTCCTTGCCGTGACCGTCTTTTCCGTAACTACAGGAAGTATAAAGGTTGGCGGCTTGGAGCTGATTCAAGGTCTGTTTACCGGTACGAATAAAAATGTGGAAGTCATTAAAGATTTGCGCTTGCCAAGGATTATCGTAGCTCTGTTTGTCGGGGCATCGTTGGCGGTATCCGGTGTGCTGCTGCAAGCCGTCATGAGAAGCTCTCTGGCGGATGCCGGCGTCATCGGCATCTCTTCGGGAGCCGGATTCATATCCGTCCTCTTTGTCACGATTTTTCCGACCTTTTTTTTCTGGCTGCCGCTGTTCGCTTTTATCGGCGGCGCTTTGGCATGTTTTCTGGTCTATTCGCTCTCCTGGAAGTCGGGTCTTAGTCCCATACGGATCATTCTGGTCGGGATTGCCATTAACGCTACGTTTACGGGTTTAGGACAATCGTTCAATTACAGAGGCAGCTATGCGGTGACAACCGTGAATCAGGCGACGACTTCCATTTTTACGATGAAAACATGGAGCGACGTCCAATCGATTGCCATTTACGGTTCGATCGGACTGCTCCTTTCCTTGTTCTTATGCTCGTGGTGCAACCTGCTGTCGCTTCAGGACAAATCGGCAAAAAATCTGGGCTTAAACGTATCGCGGGCCAGGCTGCTCATTTCCGCGGTCGCCGTACTTTTGGCCGCCGTATCCACCGCGATCGGGGGACTCATCGCTTTTGTCGGCTTGCTGGTGCCTCATATTGCCCGGCTGCTGGTTGGCTCGGACCATAGGGTTCTCATTCCGTTCTCCGCCCTTGCAGGAGCGCTGCTTATTTTGACGGCTGATACACTCGGCCGCACTCTGCTTGCACCTGCGGAAATACCGGCATCCATTATTATGACCGTGATCGGCGGCCCTTTTTTAATATTCCTGCTGAGAAAGAGTGACCGCGTCTATGGAAATTAATCAAGTAAGCTTTTCGTATGATCGAAGAGTGGATCATCTGAAATCAGTAAACGGTGAAATCGAACTTGGCAAAATCACGACCATTATTGGTCCGAACGGCTGCGGCAAGTCGACGCTTCTTGGGGTCATGTCGCAGCATTATGCTCCTCATAGCGGTCAAGTGATATTGGACGGCAAATCGATTTACAGCTACACACCGAAAGAACTCGCCAAAAAATTGGCGGTTGTCCATCAGCATAACGATGCGCCTGCCGATATGACCGTTGAAATGCTGACCGGCTTTGGCCGATTGGCGCATAAAAGCATGTTTGCTTCCCGGAGGGATGAGGATGCTGAAGCCATCGATTGGGCTTTAGCTTGCACGAATCTTCAAACCAAGCGCCATACAACGATAAATCAACTGTCCGGGGGGGAACGGCAGCGGGTTTGGATCGCCATGGCTTTGGCCCAAAAAACGCCGATCTTGTTTTTGGACGAACCGACCACTTTTCTGGACATTTATTACCAGTTTGAACTGTTGGAGTTGATTAAAAGCCTGAATGTAAATTATGGATTGACGATTGTCATGGTGCTGCACGACATTAATCAAGCGATCCGTTATAGCGACAACGTCCTGGTGATGAAGAATGGGGTCATCGAACTGAAAGGCAAACCGGATGAAGTGATTACGGAGAAGACGATTCATTCGATCTATGGGGTTCAAGTGGTCGTGAAGCATGACGACGCTGCGGGATTATACGTGGTTCCGGTGGGTATTTAAAAATGAAAGCCAGTAGGCTTGTAAACGTCCTGATGACTGTGTTGTTTTTTTTCTCGCTGTTCCAATTAAGCGGCATCTTCATCGATTATTATAGAAATTCGCAAGCATTGGCCGAAGCCCGTGCGCTTTATGAGGGCTCCGCAGATGAGGATAACCCTCAGGCTGCCCTTAGCCGGACTGGGGACACGGTTTCCGGCGTTAGCTTTAACGCTGCTCAAGCCGAAGCCGTGCCCGATGTGCGTTCGCCGTTTATCGACTTGCTTCAAGTGAACCGGGATGTGGTCGGATGGATTAAAATCGATGACACCCGTATCTCTTACCCGATCCTGCAAACGATGAATAATGACTATTACTTAAACCGGAATTACAAGCGGGAGAACGCGAGGTCAGGAAGTATTTTTATGGACTTTCGCAACGCGATCATTGCACCCGATCCGAATACCGTTATTTACGGGCATCGGATGAAAGACGGTTCCATGTTTGGCGACCTGAAGAAGTTTCTTAACAAAGATTTTTACAATCGTCATCGGACCTTCACTTTCGATACCTTATATCAAAGCTATCGGGCTGAAATTTTTTCGGTCTACTATACGACGACGGACTTTAACTATATTCAAACGGAGTTCGATAGCGAAGATGAATACAGATCGTTCCTGCAAACCATTCAAGAAAAATCGCTGTACAAGTCGGATACGGCTTTGACGGCTGAAGACCGAATCGTCACCTTGTCCACGTGCGATTATACGCTTGATCAGGTCGATGGGAGATTAGTAGTGCATGCGAAGCTCGTTGAAAAAGACGATGATGAAGCCCCGATTTACCGCCAAGACGAGTAATCCGCACCATCCCCACGATCTTTCTCGTCAGTTTACCCCCTAATAAATATGTTTAATAAGATGCACCATTCCGGCCCGTACGCTGGAATGGTTTTTATACATAATTTTACATAAAATACACTTGACACCAAATGAAATCAGGAATATATTGGTTATGAAACGTTTCATTTCTCTTGTCAAGGAGGGAAGCATGGAGGTTGTATAAAGTATTATGAAACCAACCATTAAAGATGTCTCGAAGCGAGCCGGTGTTTCTGTTGGAACCGCTTCCAAAGTGATTAACAGAGAAGGCAAAGTGAAACCCGAGCTCCAGGAAAAGGTTTGGAAGGCAGTGCATGAGCTGAATTACCACCCGAATGCCGTTGCCAGAAGCTTGAAATCATCCACTACCAATACATTGGCCGTTCTTTTGGGCGATATCACCAATCCGTTTCAAATGACATTGGCCAAGGCCATCGAAGATGTGATGAATGAACATGATTACCAATTGCTGATCAGCTCGACCAAGGAAAATCCTGAGATTGAACGAAAAAAATTAAAAATGCTGTATGAAAAAAGAGTGGATGGCATTATCGTCTGCACGACGGGAAAAGTCAATGATGAAATACGTACACTCATAGAACGCCAAATTCCGATCGTTCTTGTCGATCGTCCCGTGTTGTCAGTGCCGGCTGATATCGTGGCCGATAATAATATGCTAGGCATGGAATTATTGACCCGGCATTTGGTTGAACTGGGGCATTGGAGAATTGGGGTCGTGCACGGTGATATCCATACGGTGCATGGAAAAATCCGTCACGATGGTATAATCAGTGCATTTTCCGCTTATGGGATTCCGCTTTCAGAAGAAAATCAATTCTATGGAAACTTTCAATATAACGGGGGATATGAGGCAGTCGCCTATTTTTTCTCGCAGGATGAGCCGCCAACGGCGATTTTATCGGTTAATAACAACATGACGGCCGGCATCGTCATGGCTTGCCGCGAAAAAGGAATTCGGATTCCCGAAGACCTTACTCTCGTTACGTTCGGTCAATTGGAATATCAATGGAATCTGATCATCCCCTCCGTGACCTATGTCAGCCAGTCACCTTTAACGATCGGGCGCAAAGCGGCCGAGATCATTCTCAGGCGTTTGAACGACCGGGATCAAAACGAGGTATCCCATGTATTCATTAAGCCCGAGTTGTTCGTCAGGGAATCGTCAGGTGCTGTCTCTTGAAGTGGATAGATAACGCTTATATTACGTAAAGCAGGGGAGAGACCGGACTATTTTCACATTAAACATGAAACGTTTCATTCAAAACCACAGAAAAGGAGCAACCTGGATGAGTCTACAAGACGGGCCTAAAATCTCGGTTTTTCCCAAGGGCTATATGGACGAATTGTCCGATGGCAGAATGACGTTGTTTGAGTGGATCGAAATGGCAGGGACCTTAGGCGCTGACGGATTGGAATTGTACCCGCTTTTCCTGAAACAGCAGGATGCGGAGTATTTGACCCAAGTGAAAGAATCAGCACAAGAACAAGGTTTGGAAATTCCCATGATGTGCTCCTCCCCGGATTTTACCCACCCTGACCCATCCTTTCGCAAGCAAGAAATCGAGAAAATGAGACAAATCATCGATATCATGGCATTCCTGGGACCTGACCGGTTCCGCAGCTGCCGGGTATTGTCCGGTCAAAAGCGCCCGGAGGTATCCAGGGAAGACGGCATTCGCTGGACTGTCGAATCCATACAAGAGCTGCTGCCGTATGCCGAACGCCAAAATGTTCATTTGGTGATGGAAAATCACTACAAAGACGGGTTTTGGATTCATCCCGAGTTTGCCCAGCCATCCGATATTTATTTGGAAATCGTCGAACAGATCGCATCACCATGGTTTGGGGTCAACTTTGATCCGTCCAATGCCATTTTTGCCGGAGAGGACCCGCTGAAACTGCTCGCCCAGGTCAAGCACCGCCTGATCACCATGCATGCGAGCGATCGATACTTGAAAGAAGGATACACGCTGGACGATTTAAAAGAATATTCATTGCAAGGATATTCGCAAGCGCTGGCCCATGGCGTGATCGGTAAAGGCATTAACGATTACGATCGAATTTTTGAGCAGCTTCACTCCATCCGCTTCCGCAGCTGGATCTCGATAGAAGATGGAGTGAACGGTCTTGGCGATTTGCGGGAGTCGGTTCAATTTTTGAAAGGCAAAGTAACCCAATATTTTTCTTAATGCGGGATGCCCCGCAAATATAAAACAAAGAGGTGCAGCGATGACTGACATGAACCTGACGGGAAAGATAGCATTGGTAACCGGATCCAGCCGGGGGCTGGGCCGTTATTATGCCTTGTATTTGGCTCGGGCCGGCGCGGACGTCATTATTCATGATGTGAGTCCGACAGCGGCCGCTCAATTCGGCGAGGCCGTTTCGGGAGAAGCGGTGGCAGACGAGATCCGTGCATTGGGCCGGCGTTCGGCCTTTCTGGCTGCCGATTTGACGAATCCTGTGCAAATAGAGACGTTTGTCGAGCAGGCGATCAATCAATTTGGGCATATCGATATTCTTGTTAATAACGCAGGAGGGGATATCGGTGCCAGCACTCCCCGTCCCGATCCTAACAATGCAATCGATATTAAGGTAGAAGATATTCAGGCTGTGCTTAATCTCAATCTGTTGAATGTGATGTGCATGTGTAAATATGTCGGAGCCCATATGAGGGAACGCCGTTCCGGTAAAATTGTGAACGTCGGTTCAGCTGCAGGTCACGTGGCAACAACGGTCGGTGTGATTTATGCGGCCGCAAAAGCAGGCATTTCCCATTACACGCTCTGTTTAGGCGAGCAGCTTCGCCCCTACGATGTGAATGTCAATTGTATTGCCCCTGCGGCGACGTACACGGGCAGATTTAGGGCTACCCGCGTCGCGGGTGACCAGATCAAAACGGAGGGGTCCCGCCTGCAGCAGGTTGCCCAACCCGATGATATGGCTAAAATCGTCTTATTTTTGGCCAGCTCCCAATCCGACTACCTTACCGGAGAAACCATAGTCTGCCATTAGAGGTGTATTTGTATTTGAAAGCGGTACTATTTTTCTTTGGGGGACGTGTGAGGTGTAACTGTTAAGGGAATCTCAAAAGCTTTTTCGCTTAACTCCATAATCAAGGGAGAGATGACGTGTGCTTATCGATTTGCGTGGAAAAGTAGCCATCGTAACGGGGGCGGGCCGGGGGATAGGCCGCGAAATTCTTGTGACTTTAGCCGCGGAAGGCGTAACGACCGTCGCATTGGATGTGAATCCGTCCGAATTGGATGACTTGGCCAAGGAACTGGCCGCAAGTAACTGTACGGGACGCCAGTATGTTTGTGACGTGCGAGACTATCACCGCATCCAGGAAATTGTGCAGGAAGTAACGGCCGCATACGGTCGCATCGACATTCTCGTTAACAATGCCGGCATCACGGGTGACGGCTGGGTGGATGAGATATCGGAAGAGGCATGGGATTTGTGCCACGATATCAATATGAAGGGCACCTTTCAGATGTGCAAGGCGGTCATTCCGGTCATGAAAAAACAGAAATACGGGCGAATCCTTAACGCGGCTTCGTTTGCGGCGATGATCCCGAGTATCGGAAGTGCGGCCTATGCATCGGCCAAGGCAGGAGTCGGGCAGTTTACTCGCGTCCTTGCCGGTGAATTGGGGCCGTGGGATATTACGGTGAATGCGTACGCCCCGGGTATGATCCCGACAACGCTGAACCATTTTACCGAGCTGCCCAAGGAGAAGCAGGAGCGGTTGCTGGATACATTGACACTGCGCAAATGGGGGGAGAAGAAGGATGTGGCCTGCCTGATCTGCTTCTTGGCCTCCGATTATGCCTCTTACATCACCGGGACGATGATCGACGTGAGCGGCGGAAAGTTGGCGACCCAGGTACCTCGCGCCGCTTATGAAAAAGCGGCGGATGAAGGTTTGTGAGGTATTAATTATCGAAGTTATTACGATAAGTATTACTTATGTAACTATACATATAATGTATTGTACAAAATGATAGCGGTTACATACCATGAGCATCCAGCCGCTATAAAGACATTCGGATTCGAGATAAGGGGCCGGCGTCTGCTGAAGCGATCTCCACATTGTATCCAGTGTATGGGTTCACGCCTAATCGCCTATTTTGGCCAGTCCGCAACGCTCGAAGCACCAATCAGAGGAGGTCTTGTCATTTATGAAGCCGATTTTACAAATCTCTTTGGATTTACCTCATATTGAAGCCGCTCTCGAGATGGCGAAGGTGGCTGTGGAAGCCGGGGTGGATTGGATCGAAGCCGGCACGCCCCTGCTCCTGGGTGAAGGGCTGCATGCCGTAAAAAGGCTGCGGGAGGCCTTTCCGGATCATCCGATCGTGGCGGATTTAAAAACGATGGACGGCGGTTATTTGGAAGCGGAAATGATGGCCAGAGCGGGGGCGACGCACGTTGTCGTTATGGGGGTAGCCCATCCCGCTACGATCCGTGCGGTAGTGAAAGCCGCCAGAGATTTCAACATCCAGGTCATGGGCGATATTATGGCGTCTCCCGACCCGGTAGCCTGCGCCAAAATGCTGGAGGCTAACGGAGTGGATTATATTATCGTCCATACCGGCTACGATGAGAGAGCGGTAGACCCTGCCAGGACGCCATACGATCATCTGCATGATATTGTGAAAGCGGTTAACATTCCGGTTCAGGCCGTTGGCGGGCTGTCCATCGATCAGGCGGCGGACATGCCGAAACATGGTGCCCCGTTGGTTGTAGTAGGCGCTCCGCTGGTCATTGACAAAAAAGAGTTCAGTCCGAGCGCCAACCCGGAAGAACTCAAGACGATTCTTGAAGAGCTGGTGGCAAGAGTAAAAAGAAGCGTGTAAAGGGCAATACGGAGTTCTTTTATACCTACTTTTATAAGAAAAGGTGATGATTTGGGTGAAAAAGGCGAATAAATTGGCAGTACTGTCGATGTCAGCAGTCATGCTTGCCGGCCTCATCGGCTGCAGCGGCAATTCAGGCTCCGGTTCGGGTCCTGCTCCTTCCGGAGGAGCGGCAGCCAACGATGCGAATTCAGCCGCCCCGGCCAAAAAATTCGACGGCGTCAGCTTAAGGGTTGTGACGGCCAACCATCCTTGGACCGAAGCTTTGAAGCCCATGATTCCGGAATTTGAACAGGCAACGGGAATGAAAGTCAACTTGGAGCAATTCTTTGAAGATCAGCTGACGCAGAAACTGACCGTTGAGCTTACGGCAGGCTCTTCAAGCCTGGATGTGTTCATGATACGTCCATTGCAGGATGCGAAGCTGTATATGAAAAACGGCTGGGTGGCCGACCTTACCGAAAAATCAAAGGACACCGAGTGGGATTTTAACGATTTCAGCGAAGGCTCCGTCAGCACCTTGATGCAGGACGGAAAATTATACGGCGTTCCGCTGATCACCGAACGCGAAATTCTTTACTACCGCAAAGATATTTTTGAAAAGAATAACATCCAGGTCCCCCAAACATTGGATGAACTGAAAGCGGCGGCGGAAAAACTGAACGATCCGAAAAACGAGTTCTACGGCTTTGTCGCCCGCGGACAGCGTTCGCCGGCCGTGACCCAGTTTTCGAGCTTCCTCTACAGCTCCGGCGGCGATTTCATAAAGGACGGCAAAGCGACGATCGATACGCCGGAAGCGATTCAAGCGTTTAAGCTTTACGGCGACCTGCTGAAAAGCTACGGACCTCCGGGCGTATTGAACATGAGCTGGCCGCAAGCGTTGGGCGTATTCGCTCAAGGCAAAGCCGCTATGTACACGGATGCCGATAGTCTTTATCCGAACATGCTGGATCCACAAAAATCGAAAGTTCCGGCTGATCAAATCGGCTTTGCCGTTTTTCCGGCCGGCGCCACAGGACAGAAACCGTACAATGTGACGTCCTGGGGGCTTTCGGTGAACTCCAAATCCAAGCAGCAGGATGCTGCCTGGGAGTTTGTGAAGTGGGCAACGAATAAAGAAAACTCCACGAAGATTCAAGGCGCAGGCAACCCGGGGGCACGCAAATCGGTCTGGTCGAAGCCCGAAGGCACGAAGGCGTTCCCTCAGCAGCTGGCCGAGGTGATGGACAAATCCAGCCAAATCGGTGTAGGTCATGACCGTCCGCTGGTCATCAATGTAGGTGCTGCGCGCGACTTGGTCGGTACGGTGATCGTGACGGCCATTACCGGCGGGGACGTGGACAAAACGGCGAAAGAAGAAAACGCCAAGTTCCAGGCTTTAATCGACAAAGAGAAATAATCATATCCTGCGGCACAATTCGGGAGCTTTGCATATAGCGTGAAACCGGGTTGAATGTTCAACCTGGTTTCACATCTCAGCGTGGAGGGAGAGGGTGAGACCTATCGAACGGTTCATTGAAAAAAACATCAAATATATTTTCGTCCTGCCTGCTGTGTTATTTGTAGGCATCATGATTGTTTTTCCCATCGGCTATACGTTATATCTGAGTTTTTTTGAGTGGAGCATGTCCGGTGTACAAAAACCGGTTTGGGTATTTATGGATAATTACAAGCATCTGCTGTTCGATGACGAGCGTTTCTGGGCGGCCTTTGGGCGCACGTTTTATTTCACCATCGCTGCGATGATGTTCGAACTGGTTTTGGGAATCGCCATTGCGGTGCTGTTTAACCGTAAGTTTAGAGGGAAAAATCTGGTGAAAACATTATTTCTTCTTCCCATGGTATCCACACCGGTCGCCATCGGTTTGGTCTGGTTGTTGATCTTCGAGCCGACGATCGGGTTCGGCAACCAATTTTTGAAGTTTTTGGGTTTGGAGCCGCTGTTATGGATCGCTTCTCCTGATCAGGCTATCCCGTCGCTTGTGCTCGTTGACGTTTGGCAGTGGACACCGATGATTTCTTTAATCTTGTTAGCCGGTTTGGCGACGCTGCCGCAAGAAAATTATGAGGCGGCGGAAATTGACGGCGCGAATGTCTGGCAAATGTTTTGGAAGATCACGCTGCCTTTGCTTATGCCCACCATTTTTGCGGCGGGTCTGCTGCGGGCGATCGACGCGTTGAAAACGTTCGACATTATTTATGCCATGACCCAAGGGGGACCCGGATTCGCTACGGAAACGCTGAACATCTACGGCTTTCAACTCGGCTTCCAGTATTTCCAATTAGGCATGACCTCGGCGATGTTAATGCTCTTCTTCCTCCTGGTACTCGGCATCAGTCTGTTGATTATTCAATTGCGCAGACGCTTGGAGGTGCTCAATTGAAAACGAAACAGCTTTGGTTCGGGCGGTTTTACATGCTGCTGGTTCTATTGATCATAGTCAGTTTTTTGTTTCCGTTTTTCTGGATGATTTTGGCCTCTTTCAAAACGCAGGTGCAAATTATGTCTACCGGGAACATACTCCTGTTTAAACCTACGCTGAATAACTATTTATCCGTGTTCGAGGAGCACAATTTTACGAAGTTTATTATGAACAGTTTTATCGTCGGCTTCTTTTCCACGCTGTTCGGATTGCTTTTGGGTTTACCTGCGGCATACTCCATCGCCAAATATAAACAGCATGGCTTGGGATTATTGATCCTGATTGCGAGAATTATTCCCGGTATCTCGTTTATGATCCCGTGGTTTATCATTTTCAGCAAAATCGGACTGGTGGATTCTTATACGTCATTGATTTTGGGCCACATGCTGGTCGGGATGCCGTTTATCATCTGGGTTATGATCTCGTTTTATGAAGGGCTGCCGGGTGAGCTGGAAGAGGCGGCCAGGGTGGACGGATGCACGATTCAGGGCGCTTTCCTCCGTATTATGCTTCCGCTATCGATGCCGGGCGTGGTGACGGCTTCCATTCTGTCTTTCATTTTCTCATGGAACAATTTTATGTTCTCTCTGGTTTTGTCAGGGGATAAAACAAAGACGCTGCCGATTGCCGTATTTAACTTTTTGTCGTATTCGGAAATCAATTGGGGCGGCTTAATGGCCGCAGCGGTCATCATTACCATGCCGATTCTGATTATCGCGCTGGTGCTGCAGAGATATATTATAAGCGGTGTTACGATGGGGGCAGTGAAAGGATAGGCGGCTAAACTAACGGATGGGGGTGAATCACATCATGTTTGATCTCAAAGGGAAAAACGCCATGGTGACGGGTTCCAGCCGCGGTCTGGGACGCGGAATGGCGGAAGCGCTGCTTGAGGCGGGAGCCCGTGTCGTCCTGGTCGACAAATCGGAGGAGGTCAATGCGGCTAGGGATGAATTGAAGGCCAAGGGGCTTTGCGTACACAGCGTGAGGGCGGATTTATCCAGCCACGAGGGTAGAGTGGAGGCTTTCCGGCAAACGCTTGAAATGACAGAGGGAAAAATGAACATCTTGGTAAACGCCGCCGGCATCCACGATCGCAGGGCCTGCTTGGATCTTCCGCTTGAAGCTTGGAATACCGTGATCGAGATCAACTTGACCGCGGTTTTCGATTTGTGCAAAATGGCCGGTGAACAGATGGTGCAGCAGAAGACGGGCAAAATCATCAACATTGGCTCCATGCTGAGTTTTATCGGCGGCTTCAAAGCTTCGGCCTATGCCGTCAGCAAAGGGGGCGTGGTGCAGTTAACCAAATCGCTGTCGAACGAATGGGCCATGCACGGTATTCAGGTGAACGCCATCGCGCCCGGCTACATGGCCACGACAATGAATCATGACCTGCTTCAGGACGAAGCTCGCTACCCGCAAATCACGGCCCGCATCCCGGCGGGCAAATGGGGGACGCCGAAGGATTTGGCGGGCATCACCGTGTTTTTGGCGTCCGAGGCTTCCGATTATGTAACGGGTACCATCATACCTGTGGACGGCGGTTATATTGCCAGATAGGGAATAAACCCGTAAATTAATGATTTAACTTCAGGCTCTTGGCAATGTTCATCATGGTTTGTTCATCTATATACGCTTGGTTAAAGTACAAATCATATGCCAGTTTTTGATCTTCGATATAACCTTCAATTTCTAATCCGCCGATTTCTTTCCCCTCTATGGAGAAACGAACGCTATCATTCCAATTTTCCAAGCATAAAAAAGGGGCTTCACCCCGATGTGCAGATATAGACATACAAAATGGGCTGAAGCTGAAACAGCTCAACCCCATTCTGCAAGCCCTTATTAAAACACGCTTTCGGCCGGTTCAAAAATTTCCAAGTTATTAACTCAACTTTCGCAATACGAACGACCTCGGCATCTGTCAACGCCAAGTCGGTACTGAGCAGTACCAGCCAATCCCGCCGCCGATTGCGATTTTGAACAAAGACCAGTTTGATCGGCAGACCGCAGGCGGTTTGAACGATGATCGAGCCCAGAATCTCCTTGTTTTTATGCTTTGGCAAAAGGGCATAAAGTTCCTGGAGCGTCAGGCTTTTTCCGTCGAAACGGTATCGCTGCTTCATCGCCTTTACCATACCATTAGCCCCTTTTCGTTCGAACTAGGGGACTTACAGCCAGGGAACGCCGATCATCGTTCTGCCGATCCATTCCCGTAAAACTTCATTGGTGGGGCCCATGATGGCACCCGCTCTTCCATCACGCATAAATCGTTCAATATTTCCTTTTAAATAGCCTCGGCCTCCCGAGATCTGCAGCGCCTTATTCGTTACCTCAATCACAATATCCGCAGCATGGGTTTTCAGTTCCCAAAGCGGGTACAGGCAGGAACTCAGAAGCTCGCCTTTCCGGGTGGTTTCATCCATTTTTTCGGCAACTCGATACAGCATGCTTCTTGCACTGTCAACAAGGATTTGAGCTTTGGCCATCTCATGGCGGATGACTTGATAGTTGGCGACAGACTGACCGGTGTCGGCATGAATCTTTTTCTTGGCATTGTCCACCGCCGTGCTGATCGCTCCTTGGGCGATGCCAATCCAGCATGCACTTGAACCCAGAAGAAAGAAGGGGTCTATGACCGTGTCATTATAGAAGCCGGCGCCTCCTTCTTCACCGAGGCGGTTATGTTCGGGAACGAACACATCGTTAAATTTCATAGGGCCACTGTTGTTCCCTCTCAATCCGAGCGCGTCAAATGGAAAGGCTACGACGCCTTCCTGATTATTTTCAACAATCAAAAACATCAAGGGATCGGACAGCGG
Organism: Paenibacillus naphthalenovorans; assembly: GCF_900099895.1. GTDB lineage: Bacteria > Bacillota > Bacilli > Paenibacillales > NBRC-103111 > Paenibacillus_G > Paenibacillus_G naphthalenovorans. The sequence continues at coordinate 223,900 of NZ_FNDY01000002.1, read as the reverse complement.
ACTGTCCGGGGAATTGGTTTCTACGATGTACCAATCGGCCTCTCCCGCACTGGTTACGAAGGATTTGTGCGCATTCAGCAGATAGCCGTCGCCATGACGCGGAGCTTTACTGACCACATTCCAAAAATGGCCGCCGGTCGCAGGCTCGCTAAATGCCAGTCCTCCGATCTGACCGCGAACGACATGAGGAATATAACGCTGCCGCTGTTCCTCGGAGCCGGCCATAAAAAGGGTCTGGACAGCCGCGGTATGCATGACCCATACCATGGTCGTAGAAGCGCAGTAGCCGGCAAAGATTTCAGCCAGGATAGCAAAACCCGAACATCCTGCCCCAAGCCCCCCGTACTCCTTTGGAATCGTAACCGCACCAAAACCGGCATCCGCCAAGGCCTGCAAACTGGCTCGGGGATATGTGCCTTCCCGATCTGAGATTTCCGCATTGGGGCGAAGCACTTGTTCGCTGACGAGTCTGGCTTTGTCGCGCATCTCTTCAAATCCCGTCATACAGTTCCACCAGGCAGGGACTTTCATCAATAAACTTTCGTCTGCCATCGTAGTTGGGTTGGCTGGCATTACACACATCACTCCTCAGTAAAAGATTCCAAACACCTTTTATGTCATATTACATAACAATAATATTTCATATATTTACGGATGCATCAACTTTTCTTTCTCGACTATTGGGATTCTAAACAATTGGTCTTATATTTCATTTTTATTTTGCTGTTCTCCCAAATAGATGTAAAGTTATCTTTCGTAAAAAACAGCTGTTGATAAAATTTGTTCTAACGTGATGGAAAGGAGCTTTGCCTGATGCATACGACTGATCTCATTCGAACGTCTGATTTTGCTTTTGAGCTGGACGGCCAACCGGTATCCTTTGAGCAGATATTCCCGGGCTTTCATGCGGCGGACCGCGTCGGTATCGTGGTCCGTGATTCCGGGGGCAGCATCGGAGCCAGCGGCCTCCTTGCCGCTTCCATAGCCAAATTTTATGATTTTTACCGGGAGCATCTGGGGAATGGGCCCGACAAGCTCAGAATTTATCCGGATTACTATGTATTTCACGTGGGCATCCGGCATTTGGATCATTATTGGATGGACATTTGGCCGCCGCATAAGGAAGTGGTAGTCGGGGACGAACCGGAACTCGTTCTGGAAGCGATCAATGATCGGGGCATTACGCGTCTGCTCGTTCAGGATGCCGTTCCCTACCAAGCCGCAGCGCTTTATGAACCTATCCCGGAAGAGTCCATCGATCCTGAATGTGCCCTGTTCCTACAGGAAACCATCAGCAGTGCGGAGAAGCGGATTCTTACCTCTCTTGCCTATTCTCCATCGGGTCGGACGCGAGACGGGGATATTCGGGTGAGAAGCACGCAGGCGGCCGAAAACCTGGTGGCCGCTTCCATAAGAGGTACGGAAAACTTAAGCACGGAATGTAAGGAGCGGCTTCTTGCAAGCCGGCTGGCCATGGCAGAAGACCGGCGTATAACGGAAACTTACCGCCGGATCGCTCTAGGCAGCGCTCTATGTATGCTCGCTAATTCCATCCGGACTGGCGTGGTTACGAGAGGATATATGGCCAAGATGTAAAACCGCAGCTTTCTTTGCTGCGATGCGAAAGCAGGGGATCATATTTCACTGTTTCTCACTATATGAGAGAGAAGTGTTTCATGAATTCAATGTATATGTAATGATCAAGTCATGAAATATAACATATTTTTTAAGGAGGATATTCAAAGTGGCGCTGAAGTATGTAAATCAAGCAATCAAAACAGATTTGGCTTCCATGGGAGTTCCGGAGACGAATGCCTTTTTGGGGGATGTCCTGTCTTCTAATGATCAGGAAAAAACCATGACAAGCGGTTTTTTCCGGTTAGAAAAGTCCAAACCGCTGTCCTATACCTATACTTACGATGAGATGAAAATCATTGTAGAAGGGGAAATGCACATTTCGGATGAAACGGGCAATACGGTAAAAGCGGTTCAAGGAGATGTCCTGTTTTTTGAGAAAGGCAGCCGAATCACGTTTGATTCGCCGGATTACGGAATCGGTTTTTTCTGCGGCCTGCGTAAACCGGGCGAAGCATAAGTTTCATTCACGGCGATTGAACCGACAGCAGCATTGCACATGATACGCAATCAAAGGGTTATTTGCAGAGGGCCCCGGTCATGACAAGAAGCTTGTCTTCTTGGGTGCTCCGGAGCCCGATTCTATTATGGGCTCTGAGGAGGTATAAGAAATGACGGATGCTTTCAAAGTGAAAATCAAGGATCGATCGCTGCTGGAAAGGTTTCCGTTTCCGTTTCAAGGCGATTCCTACCGGTATTCAAACAATTCAAGAGCTCTGGTGCCGCCCGTTTGCATTGATGTCACTCCGGAATACCGGGAAGAAGTGCTTGAAAAGAGAAGGCTTTTGGAACAATACCCCGAGCGGACCTTCCGGTCGTTTCCGCACACGCTTGCAGCCCAATGGGAAATTGCCGGCATGCTGATGCATGAAATGTCCCATGTATATCCCCGGTATTTCAGATTGGAGAAAGAGGGGCGGCTGTGGACATTTCAAAACAAGCTCATCCATGAAGAACACAAGTTTATTTTTGGAGAATCCTCCACACTGCCTTATGAACCGCTTGATTTTATCGGCCGTCATGTGCAGGAGGATCTGATCTATTTGCAGCAGCGGGACGGTGATCTGTACATGGATGCCGGTCAGCTCTGTTTTCCCGCCAATTGGTCCCTTGCCTTTGATCTCGGAATGACCTATCTGCAGTTTCATTCTCCTGTTCCCATCTATTCGGAGAGCGGATTGGCGCAAAAAGTGCTCGGGTTTCTGCTGCGAATGGAAGCGGGAAAGCCATGGACCCGTTTGAACTGGACGATCAATGTAGGGGACAGGCTGGACACATCGCCCGAGGAATTCGGTGATTGGGGGAAAAACAAATACTTGCTCCATCTAGGTAATGTGGGTCAAGAGGTGCGCTTGCGCACAGAGGATCAGAGATTGTTCCGGTTATCGGGCAATAACGGCATTTTATTCAGCATTCATACCCATCTGCTCCCTTTGGAAATGCTGGTGCAAAATCAAGTGTGGGCCGAACGGTTTTACAAGGTTTTAGAAGATCTTCCTGATCCTTTGGCGGAATATAAAGGGTTCATTTCATTTAAGCCGCTGCTGCTGGAATATCTGCAAGATCATATCGGCGCCCGGAAATAGATCAAGGAGGGACTACCGTGGACAACGTATATCATATTTTACAATCAGGAACTTTTCTTGCACGATATTGCTGCGTTCATGCCGAACGGGTCCAGGGGGAGTGCAGCCATACTGCAGGATGGATTCAGGGAGTAGAGCTAAATGGTATATATGTTGATGTGCCGGTCACGTTTCTCCGTTTGAATGGAGGGCAAACGCCTCAAGTCCGGTATTATTTCGACTTGGAGAGCTGCACGATGGAGGAAAGGATGCATCTTCTGTATCACTCCAAGTCAGGGACTCTCCAATGCCCATCACCAAAGAAGGCCGTCACCATGAATAATCATAAACATAAATATATCCTGTTTGTGGACGAAACAAGCATACTTCACGCGATTCCGATACTGCTTGCTTTAGGCAGACAAGGAAAGCAGGCGGAGGTGCATTATTTGCAGAAGGTACGCGGAGAATCCCACAAAGCATTCAAGAGATTTACGAGAAGCATCGATGTTCCTGTACGCTGGTTGGGAGTATGGGATCAATCTGCAATATCCCGGACGCTTGAGAATCAGACGATGGAAGTTCAGCTAATCGTGATTTGCGATATGGAAATGTATCATCCTTTGTTAACATTGTCACGGGGACTAGGTTTCGCTAAAGATGAAATCGACGGGTATCCTACCGGAGAAGCACGGGAGACCGTGTTTTGCGTGGGATGTTACCGGCTTCAAAAAAAGACGGCCGAAGCTGAAATGGAGTGTGAGCACTGCGGGGCGCCGCTTTTGGTGTCCAGCCATTATTCTGAACGAATGAATGCCTATTTGGGGTATATATCCGTATAATCCGTGCTGTTCTTGGAGGTGAAACAATCATGTACAGTCCGAAACTGAAAGTCGTCGTGACGGAAATCATGCAGGAAACGCCGGTTGTGAAAAGTTTCAAGCTGTCTGCCGCCGAAGGAATGCTTCCCGGGTTCTCGCCAGGGGCGCACATTACAACCTATCTCGAGACAGATGGAGGGTTGTTGGAAAGGCACTATTCCTTGGCAGGAAATCCGCTGCAGGACGAATATTATAAGATTGCCGTTCGGCGAAGCGAAACTTCCAGGGGCGGATCGGTGTATTGGCATGACCGTATGAAAGAAGGAGATACCCTTGAAATTAGTCATCCCCAAAATCATTTGCCGCTGAGCTTCGAAGGGCGGCATCATGTGTTTATTGCCGCAGGAATCGGAATAACTCCATTTATGGCGATGATGCCGCAACTCGCTGCCGAAGGGAAGTCCTTTGAACTGCATTATGCTGCGGCTTCCGAAGAATATTGTCCCTTCTATTCAGAAATCGGAACCGCTTATGGGAAACGCGTACGTTTCTATTTTTCAAGCCAGCGGGAACGGATGCCAACCAGGGTGATGTGGAAGCAGCGGATCGGGACCCATGTGTATTTTTGCGGTCCGGAGGCTATGATCAGACAGTTTAAACATGCGGCATTGGATTACGGTTATCCGCCATCGAGCATCCATTACGAGTTGTTCAGTCCGCCTGACACAGGACCATGTCTGCCCTTTGAAGCCGTCCTGACGAAAAGCAATATAAGACTGCGGATTCCGGAGGACAAAAGCTTGCTTGATGTGATGTTGGAACATGGGATCGATGCGCCTTATTCTTGCAAGGTGGGCGGATGCGGCAGCTGTGAGATCGAAGTGGAACAGGGGGAGGTCGATCACAGGGACTTTTTCTTGTCAGACCATGAGAAGAACTCGCGGAACGTGATGATGCCTTGCATCTCCAGAGCCAAGAGTAATTTCTTGATCATTCATGCGTAGCGTGGGTTTATGCTGTCAGGGCACAAAAGCGGGTTGATGCCGAGAAAACGGCGTCAACCCGCTTTTGTTGCGGCGGAAAGCCCTCCCTGAAAAAGACGACAAGCCCCTCCAATTCCGCCATTGGCAAGGCTGGATTTGGAGGGGTTGAACATTTACTGGTCCAGAGCGGCTTGGCCGTGTTCGCCGGTACGGATTCTTATGGCATCGGTAATCTCGGTAACAAAAATTTTCCCGTCGCCGACTTTGCCGGTTCTTGCAGCCTCCAACACCGATTCGATGGCTTTCTCGTAAATTTCATTGCTCACGACGGTTTCGATTTTGTTTTTGAGGACGAAATTGGTTTGATATTCGACTCCGCGATAAATGGTGGTAACGCCCTTCTGAGTTCCTTGTCCTCTTACATCGCTTATTGTCATTCCTGTTACACCGATATGGTGAAGCGCTGCGGTAACGCTGCTAAGTTTCTCCGGCCTTACAATGATTGTAAGCTGCTTCATAGATCAGACTCCCTTCAAAGAAGTTTGGTTGGCGTTATATGAATCCTTTTCATAAACGGACAACGGGGTATCGTGCGGTTCACTGCTGTTTAGTTCGAAGGTGTTATAAGCATTTTCTCCATGAAGGCTGAGGTCGAGCCCGGTGCTTTCCTGATCGTCGCTTACCCGCAGCGGAGTGAACAAGCTGATGGCTTTGAGGATGACATAGGTTCCGGCGAAGGCCAGGGTAACGGCGACAAGCACATCCTCCAGTTGGATGAGCACCTGCATCGGATTGCCTGCTAAGAGGCCGTCAGCACCGGCGGCGTTGACTTCTTTTGTACTGAAAATCCCGGTTGCCATGGCGCCCCAGATGCCTCCAACGCCGTGAAGACCGAACACATCGAGGGAATCGTCATACTGGAATTTGGCTTTGAGAGCATTCAGGGACCAATAACAAACGAGACTGGCTACTCCGCCGATGACGATGGAGGACAGGACGGTTACGTATCCTGCAGCCGGAGTGATGGCTACCAAGCCTCCGATGACCCCGGTGACTCCGCCAACCAGGGTAGGCTTATTTCGAAGCCTCCATTCCAAAAAGATCCAAAATATCCCGCCGGCGCAGCCGGCCATGAGCGTTGTGGCAAAAGCCTGGCTCGCTAGGGCGCCGGATGCCAATGCACTGCCGGCATTGAATCCAAACCATCCAAAAAACAGGCACATGCCTCCGATAAAGAAAAATACCAGATTGTGAGGAGGATGGGTTTGGTTGGGGAACGTTCTGCGCTTGCCGACAACGATGGCCGCCACCAGCGCACTGACGCCGGACAGGATGTGAACCACCGTACCTCCCGCGAAGTCCAGACCGCCCAATTTGGACAACCAGCCGCCGCCCCACGTCCAATGCGCCATTGGAGCATAGACCAAGGTAACCCAGGCGATCGAGAAGAGAAGCCAAACGGGAAACCGGATGCGTTCCGCAACGCCTCCCGAAATCAGGGCTGTAGTGATTGCCGCGAATAACCCCTGATACAAGGCGAACAGCAGGTGGGGGATGGTTAACCCCTCTTTAGGGCTTTGGCCGACATCATGAAATCCCAAATAGGAGAATCCTCCGAAGACCCCGTTGTCCCCGGGGCCAAAAGCAAAGCTGTACCCCCAAAGCACCCATACGATGCTGACAACGGAAAGAGCGCTTAAGCAGTGCATCATCGTGGCGAGAATGTTTCTTTGGCTTACCAAGCCTCCATAAAATAAAGCCAAACCCGGAACGAACATAAATAGTACCAAGGTCGCCGAGACGAGGATCCAGGTGGTATCGCCGGTATCGATGGCGGTCTCGGCTTCTGCGGCGAAGACCGAGAAAGGAAAGGACAATAACAAGATAAAACAAAGAGAAAGAATCTTCAGGGTTGGTTTTGGCAGCATTTCATTTCCTCCTTTTATGCTAACTAAGGCGATTGATTATTTTGTGAAAAATACCGTTATGGGGCCGATTGGGTGACCTTGGTTGTCTCTATTCCGAGCGCGGGGAAAGAGGGAGGGCGCATTTCGCTTGTGCCGGATTCCTGTTCGTTGTAGGCCTGCTCTCCGTGGAAGCTCAGATCGAGCCCCAAGCTTTCTTCCTCGGAGCTAACCCGAAGCGGTGTGAAAAGAGCAATGATCTTCAGGACGACGAAGGTGCCGGCCGCGGCCCAGCCTACGGCGATGGCGACATCCAATACCTGTGCAAGCAATTGATTGGGATTGCCGTGCAGCAATCCGTTGTTTCCGGCAGGGTTGATACGGATGTCTGCGAAAATACCGGTGAGCAAAGCTCCCCAGATTCCCCCGATCCCATGCAGGCCGAACACATCGAGGGTATCGTCATATTTGAATTTCGTTTTTAGGATGTTGACTCCCCAATAACAGACGAAGCTGGCGCTTCCTCCAATAAGAATTGAAGACAGGACGGATACGTAGCCTGCGGCTGGTGTAATGGCGATCAGTCCGGCTATGATGCCTGTAACGGTTCCGACCAGGGTCGGTTTTTTGTGAATGAGCCATTCTATGGCAGCCCAAGCGATCGCTCCCGAGCAGGCGGCTGCGTGGGTTGTGGCAAATACCAAGCCTGTCAGCCCCCCGGCTGCCAATACGCTTCCTCCGTTGAAGCCCATCCACCCGAACCAGAGGGACATGGCTCCAATAAAAAAGAAGACAAGATTATGCGGGGGGAGGGTTCGCCCTGGAAATCCTTTTCTCGGACCGAGGACGATGACGGCCGTGAGGGCTCCGACGCCGGCGAGGATGTGAACTACGGTGCCTCCCGCAAAATCGAGGCCGCCCAATTTGGACAGCCAGCCTCCACCCCAAACCCAGTGGGCCATAGGCGCGTACACGAAGGTTGCCCAGGCGGCGGAAAACAAGATCCAGACGGAGAAACGGATTCTTTCGGCGACAGCGCCCGCAATCAGAGCAACAGTAATGGCTGCAAACAAGGCCTGGAAAACAGCGAAAAGTACATGGGGAATCGTGAGTGTTCCGAGCGGCTCCTGGCCTATGCCGGCAAAGCCCAAGTAATCCATACCGCCAATGATTCCAAAAAGATCCGTTCCGAAGGTAAGGGTGTGACCCCAAAGGACCCAAACGATGCTGACCACGACCAGGCTGCTCATATTAAGCATAAGGATGGAAAGAATGTTCTTCCGGCTGACCATTCCTCCATAGAACAAGGCGAGACCGGGGACGAACATAAACAAAACGATAGCCGTCGAGACCAAAAGCCAGGCGGTGTCGCCGGTGTCAATTTGTGGCACAGCGGTGTCTGCGGCGAAGGCGCCGAGAGGGAATACGAGACACAGCATGGACAGCAGGCTGAAACAGAACAAAACGAATCGCGATTTCGATAGCATGGATGAGCCTCCTAATGTTAAATAATTTAACGATATATTCACATAAGATGAAGAGGAGTTCATAGACAATTATCCCGCATGGTGATAAAACGAAAAAAAATAAATGCCGCAAGGAAGAGAAGAAGCGGGAATATATAACGAAAGACAGTGATTCAAGCGACACTTCAAGCTTTTTAACCTCTTTCCCGAATCGTGGGAAACTGTATTTCAAAGCTGTAGTTTATATGGTATGATCACGTCATATAATATAACAAATGTTCGACTTGGAGGTGCAATCAATGTCTGGAGTTATTTCAAAAGCTATTTATATTCTAAATCTGCTTGTGCCGCAAGGCAGTGAAAAGGAAATGAGCGCAACTGAAATCAGCAGGGAGCTCGCCATGCCCGTTCAGAGCGTTCATCGGATTCTTCACTCCTTATCCGAACACGGATTTGTATCGCAAGATAAAAAGTCGAAAAAGTACAAACTGGGATTATCGGTCATGAAATATGGCTTTTTGATGTGGGACAGTCTTATGTTGAGATCCTTGGCTCGTCCGATCATGGCGGAGCTTTCGCAAAAAACGAAGGAAACCGTTTATCTGGCAACCAGGGAAAACCGGGAAGGGGTTTATATTGATGCCATAGACTCCCCGCAGATTCTCAAAATTTCCGAACCGATCGGATTAAGACTTCCGCTTTATATAGGGGCTTCCAATCGTGCCATACTTGCCTATCTGCCGCAAAAAGTGCAGGAGGCCATCCTGACAAACGTAAATTGGGATTCCATTCCATCCTTAATTCCACTCACAAAGGAATACATACAAAAAGATATTGAAATCATTCGCTCCAGAGGATATGCGGTGACGTCAGGGGAGGCGACAGATGGCACTACCGGCATCGGTGCCCCTATTTTTTCGTTTGACAACACTGTTATCGGCTCCCTTAACGTCGCCGGCCCCTCTATTCGTTTTACCCCCGAAAAAATAGAAATCTTCAGCCAGCAAGCCAAGAAGTATGCAAATATGATCTCGAAGGAGTTGGGATACAGAAACCGAATGAAACGGAGTCAATAATACGGAATGCAGATACTGGACACCTTTTCACCCATTCGGGCGATTGTCAATTATAAACAGATTATCCGGCAAAATTGTTAATATAAATTCATATTACAAGGATGGTGGGATTCATGTCTGTGATATCCAAAGCGATCAGTATCTTAAACATTCTTGTGCCGCAGGGAAATGAAAAGGAGGTAAGTGTGACCGAAATCAGCAGAGAACTGGAAATGCCGGTTCAAAGCGTTCATCGGATTTTAGGCTGTTTGTCGCAGCACGGCTTTGTCTCGCAGAACAGCAAGACGAGAAAATATAAATTGGGCTTTACCATCATGAAATACAGCTTTCTGATGTGGGATAGTTTAATGCTCCGGTCAGTCGCCAGATCCTATATGGAGGAGCTTTCAAGGCAAACGAAAGAAACGGTATATCTGACCATGAGAGAAAATATGGAAGGTGTTTACATCGATAGGATTGATTCTTCACAGATCCTCAACATTTCCGAACCGATCGGATTAAGGCTGCCCCTATATATCGGTGCCTCAAACCGCGCCATGCTCGCTTACCTATCGCAAAAAACAAGGGATAACATGTTGAAAAATGTGGACTGGTCTTCCGTTCCGTCTTTGAGACGGTTGACTCAAGAATCCGTAGAATACGAACTTGAGAAGATTCGTGAAAAAGGCTTTGCGGTGTCAGTTGGAGAAGTTACGGACGGAACAACAGGCATTGGAGCTCCGATTTTCTCCCGTGAGAATACGGTGATCGGCTCGCTGAATTGCGCCGGACCGTCAACCCGCTTTACACCTCAACATATCGAGAAGTACAGTTCTTATACCAAGAAATATGCTTATTACATCTCCAGGGAGCTCGGTTTCCGTAATCTTTATCGATTTAAATAAAGGTTTGTTTCCCATAAGAACCAAAAGTTCTTTCTAAGCATCTCAATATTCGGTAATCATCGCTTTAAGAAAATAAAATTGCGTCATATGATTGTGATATAACGTAACACGGTTTGGTGAATACAAAACCAACCGGCAAAGATGCAGTACAATAACCTTACAGAGAGGAAGATCGGAATGGCCGAAAATACCGTACAAATTGAGAATCATCCGTTGGAGCCGTTGAGCAAGGAGGAGATCGGGATCGCCGTCTTCATCCTGAAAGAACAAAAAGGACTTGGAGCATACCACCGATTCGTGTCGGTTCAATTGAAGGAACCGAAAAAAGAACTGGTGCAGGCTTATGACGGAAGCAATCCGATAGAGAGGGAAGCATTGATCATTATTCTTAACAATTTGGACAATGCCTGCTACGAGGCGGTAGTATCCTTGACGAAGCAGCAAGTAACCTCCTGGAAACTTATCCCGGGCGTACATCCGATGATCATGCTGGATGAACACCTGGAGTGCGAGAAGGTGGTGCAAAGAAGCCCGTTATTCCAAGAGGCGCTGAAGCGTCTTGGGATTGATGACCCGAGTCTGGTTATGGTGGATTTGTGGTCGGCGGGACATTTCGGGGCGGAGGAGGATTCCTTGGTACGCCTGGCGCGTCCGCTCTGCTTCCTGCGCAGTGATGAGAAGGATAACGGATATGCCCGGCCGCTTCCTTTGATTCCGATCGTAGATCTCAATAAGATGGAAATTCTCCGGGTAGAAGAATACGAATATACGAAGATCCCGGCTCAAGAAGCGAATTACACGCCTGATCGGGTGGGGCCGCTTCGTACAGGGATCAAGCCGATAGAGATTATCCAGCCTGAAGGACCGAGTTTTACAGTAAATGGCCATGAAGTCGAATGGCAAAATTGGAATTTCCGCATCGGCTTTAACCCGCGAGAAGGGCTGACGCTTCACACAGTGACATACGAGGATGGGGGGCGTAAGCGTCCGATCCTGTACCGTGCCGCATTGTCGGAGATGGTGGTTCCATATGGCGATCCGGGAGCGATTCAGAATCGCAAGAACGCGTTCGACAGCGGGGAATACGGAATCGGGCAGTTGGCGAATTCTCTGGAGCTTGGCTGCGACTGCGTGGGCTATATCAAGTACTTTGATGCTCCGATGACGAACAGCAAGGGCGAATTGGTCGTTATTAAGAATGCGATTTGTATGCATGAGGAGGACTACGGCATTCTTTGGAAGCATACGGATTGGCGGACCAATGACGTGGAAGTAAGACGCTCCCGCCGACTTGTGATATCCTCGATATCAACGGTTGCCAACTATGAGTATGGTTTCTTCTGGTACTTCTATCAGGATGGCAACATTCAGTTCGAAGTGAAACTGACCGGCATTCTGTCTACAGCCGGCCTGCATCCGGGCGATACGCCGAAATACGGTACGATGATAGGCCCTGATTTGTATGCTCCGAACCATCAGCACTTCTTCAACGTAAGGATGGATATGCAGATTGACGGAAATGAGAACTCCGTATATGAAGTCAATGTCGTGGCCGAGGAACCGGGAGAGCATAACCCGAGAGAGAACGCCTTCTATGCGAAGTCTACGCTGCTTGCGACGGAACTTGAGGCCAGAAGAAATATTTGCCTGGAGACGGCGAGATACTGGAAAATCGTGAACGACAATGTGAAAAACGAGTACGGGCAGTCCGTAGGCTATAAGATGGTAACTGGAGAAAACTGCTTCCCGTTCGCCTCGGAAAACTCCAGCCTGATGAAGCGCGCAGGTTTCATCAAACAGCACTTGTGGGTGACGCCTTATCATGAGGATGAAATCTATGCGTCCGGAAATTATCCGAACCAGCACGCCGGCGGAGACGGCCTTGAATTTTGGACGAGTCAGAACCGGGAGATCAGCAATAAAGATATCGTCGTATGGTACACGATGGGGCATACGCATGTGCCCCGGCCCGAGGATTGGCCGGTTATGCCGGCAGCCTATATCGGCTTCTCATTAAAGCCGGTCAGCTTTTTCAACCAGAGCCCGGCGATCAATCTCCCGCCGTCCCCAAAGAAAAATTACTGCAGCAGCGCGGTTACAGCGAACGGTTGCCAGAGTTAAGGGGTGAACGCAATTGATGCAGAAACGAAGACAAATGGGTGCGGAGATGAAATATACCACGGTGTCCGGTCTTTCGGTACTCCTGGTCCTGCTTCTGCATCTGATTCATTGGTTCTCCGCACCGCTGCTCATGGGTGCGATGGAGATGCATGGGCAGCACCATCACGGGATGATGCATGACGCTTCCGCATCGATGGAACTGTTAACCTGGGTACTTCTCATCATCAACGGAACGGGCATGTACTTTGCCGTCAGGCAGCTTGCCATGGCATGGAAAAAGCGAAAGGGCGGCCTGCATACTTACCTGTGCTGTACTGTTTCTGTGGCTATGCTTGGGATTGGAATCTACAGCTTTATGTCCATATAAGCCCCAAAAGATAAATGAAATGAGGTGAAAAATAGACCGGTCTGTGGTATAGTTATACTTTACATTCAAGCATTACGATCACAGACGAATCGAAGGGAGACTGAATATATGAAACGATATCATTTTGAATATGAGATTCCCTCAGCCCAAAAAACAGGCACATTCAGTTGGGTAGCTAACTCGGAGGATGAGGCAAGGAAAGGCGTTCAAGCTAAAATAGCCGATTTCGAGTTTATTGCAGCGGAAGATGTTGTGGTAGGCAAACTGATTGAAATAAAGGAAACGACCGGAAACCAGTATTATGAATGTGAAGGCTGCAGCGCGTGAGATGGACTTGGACCGACTTGGAAGACGAAAAGAGGGCTGTGGATGCGAATTAAAGTCCAATTGTCTTTGGGTGGCCAAGCGGTAAAGGAAGACGAGCTCGTGATCGAGGAAAGCAAGCTCGGGGAACTTACAGATGAAGAGATCGAACAAGCGATCGAAATCAATATCCGCAGCTGGGCAGACAAGATGATCAGCATACATTGGGAAATAGTGGAAGAAGACCAAGCGCAGTAACTTGATACTGACCCCCCGGGACACCGTTCTCGGGGGGTTTGCATTGCCAAGCATGATATCAGATATGTTTCAACAGTAGATGCGAAGAGGCGTCCTGAACTCATCGGCAGAGTCCGCCGCCGCATGCCGGTCGACCGGACCGGCGCCGTCGTCCAAGCTTATATCTGCGATTTTCAGGATCACAGGGCAATGATCGCTGCCTGTAACATGGGCATCGATCTGTGCGTCCAATAAAAAGGGAGCAAGTCTTGATGAGGCAAGAAAATAATCGATTCGCCATCCGATGTTCCGCTCTCTCACCTTGGGCATAAGGGACCACCAGGTATAGGCATCAGTCCGGTCGGGGTAGAAATGTCTGAAGGTGTCGATAAAACCGGCTTCTAATAATTGGGTCATTTGGTATCGTTCTTCCGGGGTGAATCCGGAGTTGTTACGGTTGGATTTCGCATTTTTGAGGTCGATCTCTTGGTGCGCCACATTGAGATCGCCGCAAACAATAACGGGTTTATGGGCGTCCAGCCGCTGAAGAAAGCTTCGGAACTGATCTTCCCATGCCAGTCTAAATTCCAGCCTTGACAGATCACGCCGCGCATTCGGGGTGTATACATTAACAAGATAGAAGGCGTCGTACTCCAGAGTGATGATCCGTCCCTCCGGCTCCTGCTCCTCCTCCATGCCGTATCGTACGGAAACCGGTTCGATCCTTGTAAATACTGCGGTTCCCGAGTACCCTTTCTTCTCTGCATAATTCCAATATTGAACATATTCCGCATCCAATTCCAGACGAATCTGTCCTTCCTGCAGCTTCGTTTCTTGAATGCAGAAAATGTCTGCGTCAGCTGTTTTAAAGTAATCGTAAAATCCTTTATTCACACATGACCTTAAGCCGTTAACATTCCACGATACCAGCTTCATTGAAAACCATCTCCTTGCAGTGCTCGTAAGGTTCTTTCCAGTAGTATATCATATTTATACATGCCTCCTTTTCAGTGCAGGTTCCCCGTCATGGAAAAAAATTCATTTATTCTATCATTTTCCAAGCGTTTTCTGTTAAGATAAACAAAAGCGGCTTATAGATTTGGAGTGATTGAGGAAATGAGATATCATTTCTGTCCTAAGTGTGGAGGAAGGCTAAGTTTAAATGAAAAAAAGGAAATCTCCAGACCCTACTGTATTTCATGCGGCTTTGTCTTCTATCAAAATCCGGTGGTAGGTGTAGCGGCGATCATCATCAGGGATAAAAAGGTATTGCTGGGCAAAAGAAAGGGAAGCTATGAGGGACAATGGTGTATTCCGTGTGGTTACGTCGAGTGGGATGAGGATGTGTATGAGGCGGCCCGACGGGAATTTATTGAAGAAACGGGTTTAAAGATAGAGATTACAGCGGTATATACCGTTCTTTCAAACTTCCACAATCCTGAACAACAAACCGTTGGCATCTGGTTTTTGGCCAATGAGATAGAGGGCGAGCTTGCCGCGGGCGATGATCTAGAGGAAGTGGGATTCTTCTCTTATGAGGAACTGCCGGTTTTGGCGTTCCCGACAGACCGCGTGGTATTGAAAAAATTAAAGGACGAACAGCTTCTTTCGTAACCGGGAAGCTATGGTCGATTGGAAAGAAGTAAGTAACGCAAGCCTTTCAGGGCTGCTTTCTGTACAGCCTTCTGCCATCATCTCCAAAGTACAAAGCTTTGAAAGCCGAAGCAAACGAAATCATGTAAGCAAAGATTAGCCGTCCTTTCACTAGAGAGAGGACGGTTTTTGTTTTGTGAAAAAGAGCATAAATAGCAAAGTTTTATGGATCATGACAAAATCCGTCCAAGATTTCATCTTCGATTTGTTCTACAATGCAATGGAAATGAAAAAAGACTGACGGGGGATGAGCCAGGTGAAAAAGTATGTCATTTGTGGAGTAAGCGGCAGAGCGATGAATATGTTTATCGGTCCTATGCTTCAAACATTCTCAACGCATGCGGAAATTGCGGGACTGCTTGATGTGGATCCAAGGCGGTTTGAAGTATGCTTTGAGAAATATCCCCAGCTCAAAGGAGTTCCCGTGTACAGCCCGGAACAATTCGAAGACATGGTTCGCGGGACCGGGCCGGATGCGGTCATCGTTGCCGGAGCGGACCATACGCATGAAACTTACATTGTCAAAGCGCTCGAGCATGATCTGGATGTGATTACGGAAAAGCCTATGGCTGTGACCGGCGAAGAATGCCGGAAAATTCTGGAGGCTGAAGCAAAGTCCAAAGGCAGGGTGAGCGTAACGTTCAATTACCGGTATATGCCGATTCATGCCAGGATCAAAGAGCTTATTCTGGAAGGGAAAATCGGGCGTGTGACTTCCGTTGATTTGAACTGGTACATCGACACCTACCATGGTGCCAGCTATTTCAAACGCTGGAACCGGAAAAGAAGCAACTCGGGAGGCTTGTCCATTCACAAAAGCACGCATCACTTCGATTTGGTGAGCTGGTGGATCGATCAGACTCCTGTAGAAGCCTTTGCTTACGGGGCATTGAATTATTACGGTCCTGAAGGAGAGCTGAATCCGAGGAAGGAGGATAGGAGATATTGCGGGACCTGTAATGTGAAACAGGATTGCGCTTATTACATGAGATGGTTCGGCAGAAGCAGGGAGGCGGTTCCGAAAGACGACCATATCGGCGAGGCTGCGTTCGGCAAGGGTCCGGGCAGCTACACGAATTACCGTCCGGACGCCTGTATTTTCGATTCGGAGATCGATATCGAGGATACCTATACGGCAGCCGTCAAATTTGACAAAGGTGCGCTGCTCAGCTACTCGGTCAATTTCTCCGTACCTTATGAAGGCTATCGGTTGGCCATTAACGGGACAAGGGGCCGTTTGGAGACTCAGGAATTCCATGCGCCCGGCCGCATTCCTTTTCCCGTACCTGTACAGACGATCGATTATTTCCCTTTATTCGGCTCGAAGGAAACCATTCATGTTGTGTTTACCGAGGGAGGACACGGGGGAGGAGACCCGCTCATTCTGGAGGACTTGTTTCTTGGCCCCGATCCCCGCAAACCGTACGAAATCTTAACGGGAGCCCGAGCGGGAGCGAATTCCGTATTGGCCGGCGAGGCCATTTGGAAATCGGTTAAATCCGGTGCGCCGGTGCGTATTCAAGAGTTGTTATACCAGGAATCGGCAAGCCGATAAAAGGTTCGCAAAGGGAGTGAACCCGATGGATGGATTACAATGGGCAGTCCAAACGGCGGAAACGTTCATGTCCGCCTCCGATTTGCAAGGCTATCATCCGGAGTTGGCCAAGCGATGGGCTTATGTGCCGGGGATGATGCTTTTGTCGATCGGGAGGGTGTGGGAACAAACCGGCGAGGCAAAATATTTTGACTACATGAAGAAACATATGGATTTGTTCGTAGAGCCTGGCGGAGCCATCAGAACGTATGTGCTGGAAGAGTATAATCTCGATCAAATTAATCAAGGCAAGGTGCTTTTCCCGCTGCTTCGTCAAACCGGGGAGACGCGGTATGAGAAGGCGGCGCATTTGCTTGCGGCCCAGCTGAGGGGACACCCGAGAACAAGCGAGGGCGGATTTTGGCACAAAAAGATTTATCCGTTCCAAATGTGGCTCGATGGATTGTATATGTCTTCCCCCTTCCTTGCGCAGTATGCCCAAACGTTCGGACAGCCGGAATGGTTTGACGAAGTTTCCCGGCAGCTCCTGCTGGTGGAGAAACAAACGCGAGATCCCGTAACCGGGCTGCTGGTTCATGCCTGGGATGAAAGCAGGGAACAGCGCTGGTGTAATCCAGACACGGGAAAGTCCTTGCATTTTTGGAGCCGGGCTATGGGCTGGTATACGATGGCGATCGTGGATGCGCTGGAGCATTTTCCGGCGGATCATCCCAAGAGAGGAACGATTGTCGGCATTTTTGAACGTATGGCCGGTGCCTTGGTGCGGGTGCAGGAAGCGGAGAGCGGTTTATGGTATCAAGTGCTGGATATGGGGCAAAAGGAAGGAAATTACCTGGAGGCCTCCGGTACAGGGATGTTCACCTATGCGATCGCCAAAGGGGTGCGTTTAGGATATTTGTCGCCTAAATTCAAGCCCGCCGCTGTCAAAAGCTATCAGGGAATGCTTGAACGGCTCGTAGAGACGGATGAAACCGGCGTTCACTTGAATCAGATCTGCCATGGCGCGGGGCTGGGCGGAACTCCTTATCGTGACGGAAGCTATTCATACTATATCGGTGAAAAGGTTGTCCGGGATGCGATGATGGGGCTTGCCCCGTTCATATTGGCCGGTGTGGAGATTCATAGGCTGCGGGAGACGGAGTCCCGGACGCAGCTGCAGCATCGGTCGTAAATATACCCGAGGATTTAATCATTTTTTTGTACTCCATCGGCGACATCATGGCGATTTGTTTAAATTTGCGATTGAAGTGGGCGATATTGACGTATCCAACCTGCCCGGCGATTTCAATCACTTTATGCGGTGTTTCCCGGAGCAGCTTCTGGGCCTCGCGGATGCGCAGCGTATGAATGTATTGCGTAAAATTAAAGCCGGTATACCGCTTGAATAAACGGCTGAAATGAAACGGACTGATAAAAAAGCGGGCGGCTACCCCTTCCATCGTAAGCGATTTCACAAAATTGGCGTTGCAGTATTCAATGACCTCCGAAATTTTAGGATGCATTGGAATATGGGCCGCCTCCGCGGTTTCTTTCATTTTGCGGGAAGCGAACAACAGCAATTGAACGAGCAGCGTTTCGCAGTATAAGGAGCGTCCTTGACGGCCGCGATCGGAGTATTCGTTATTCATTTGGAAGATCAGATTTTCGATATAGTTTTGCTCGAGGTTGTTTAGTTCAACGATTCTGTTGGCGCTCATGAAAGAGGACAGCAGCATATCCATATGCTGCCCGTGATACTGGTCGACAAAGCGGTCGGTAAAATAAACGACCGCCCTCTCATGCAGCTTGCCGCCCGCTATGGTCTTATGGATTTCATTCTTCTTAATGAAAATCATCGAGCCCTTTTGTACATAGTAAGTCCGGTTCTCAATGTAATAATAACGTTCTCCCGCGAACAAGTAGTAAATTTCATAATGATCATGATAGTGAAATTTTCGCATAGCGAAATTTTCGCCTTTTGCAAAATGAATTTGAAAATCTTCATCCATCGCAGTCCCACTCCCTATCCCAAGAATAGCAAATCACTGTAAACGTATGCAACCAAAAGCTGAAAGGGGATTCATGTCCATACGAAACCGATTCAACGATTCGTTGTAGAACGTTAATTTGCGATTTGTAACACAGAACAAATCTATTGCCATGAATACGGTTGCATGGTAGAATGAGGAAGTCTAATATTTGTCGAAATTGTTAACATGTTAACGAAATAATTAACGAGAATATTAACGAGAATATTAACGAAATGGTAATCGGAATTTATTCCGGAAGCGCTTGATTCGTGAGCAGCGATCCTGTTCCACGTTAAGCTGTTCCCGGAACATACGAAATAATCACAATATGCTGGTTTGACGTAGCGCTCCTGCGGGTATACTAGCGTCACAAATCCTGTCCACTGCTCTCATGCGATCCAAGGACAGGCGTTTGTGATGCTTTTTATTTCTCTGCATAAGAGAATTTTGATGAAGAGGTGTAATGTATGGAGAAAATTAAAAACCGTTGGTTGATTGCTGCATCAGCAGTAGGGATCCATATTTCTATCGGATCTGTTTATGCATGGAGCAATTTTACCAACCCGCTGATCCAACAGTTCGGCTGGACAGCAAGTCAAGTTCAGTTTACGTTTAGTTTGGCCATTCTGTTTCTAGGGTTGTCAGCGGCTTTCATGGGTCATTTTGTGGAAAAACACGGTCCCCGCAAGTCCGGTTTGGTTGCCGCCGTCTTTTTCGGTATAGGGACATTCGGCTCCGGTTTTGCGGTGAACCTGGAATCGCTCAATCTGCTTTACCTGTGTTATGGAGTGCTTGGCGGAATTGGCCTGGGTGTTGGTTATATTGCGCCCGTGTCCACATTGGTCAAGTGGTTCCCGGATCGCCGCGGGTTGGCTACGGGTCTTGCGATTATGGGCTTTGGATTTGCCGCCGCGATCAGCAGTCCGATTATGAATTCCTTAATCCAGTCGGTGGGAACAGCCAAGACGTTTTATATTCTGGGCGCGGCTTACTTTCTATTGATGCTGGTGTCGTCCTTGTACCTTGAGAAGCCGCCTGCCGGTTGGATGCCTGCTGGATTTCAGGAGAAAGTCAAGGCTTCCAAATCGCGGTATACCGATCTCTCTCAGCTTACGGCCAATGAAGCGATCAAGACATCCCGCTTTTATTACCTTTGGATTATGCTGTTCATTAATATCACTTGCGGGATTGCCATCCTGTCGGCGGCAAAGCCGCTTGCTCAGGAGAGCATCGGGCTGTCTGTGACGGAAGCCGCCGCCCTGGTTGGCGTACTGGGGCTGTTCAACGGTCTCGGACGTATCGGTTGGGCATCCGTCTCGGATTACATTGGCCGTCCCAACACTTACACGACGTTCTTTGTGCTTCAGATCATCCTGTTTGCACTTCTGCCCTATACAACAACGGTTATATTATTCCAAATTATGCTTGCCGTGATATACACTTGTTATGGAGGAGGCTTTGCGGCCATCCCCGCGTATATCGGCGACCTATTCGGAACCAAGCAGCTTGGTGCGATTCATGGGTATATTTTAACCGCCTGGGCGGCCGCCGGCTTGGCCGGTCCAATGTTTGCCGCATGGATCAAAGATACAACAGGAAGCTATGCGAACAGCTTGAGCTTCTTTGCCGGCCTGTTCGTTATCGCACTTATTGTTTCCTTGTTGATTCGCAGAGACATCCGCAAGCTGAAGGAGCAAGCCGTTTTTAATCAAGAGAAACATGCTTATTAAAAGAACAAACAAAGGGGGTGTCCCACTTATGGGACGGCCCCTTTTTTATGTACGCCCGACATGATCCAAGGCGGGGAAATATTTTGTTATATAAAAAATCATCATTTTTTTTATCTGTTGCATATAATTAATTTCTGTTATATAATAAATTAAAATTATATATGCTGTAGTATTATAATATTACATTCGAAGGGAGCGGTAATGATGAATAGCACGGCATTGTCGGCTGAATGTAATACTGGCAGGATTGGGAAAATACATGTGCTGGAAGCGAGCAAGGAAGAAACAAGAGCGGTGGCGCGCACGGAACATGATGAACTGGGAGAAACGGTTTTTTATGATTTATCTCCTGTTCATATGTCCTTGTATTATGCAGCATTTGATCCTGATATGGATATTTCATAAAGAACGAATACACGGCTCTGCAGTCCGCCAAACCAATGGCGGACTTTTTAATGGTCTAAATATTATATAACAAATAAAAAATATAAAAAACAGTATTGAACAATTTTATTTTATATGTTATAAAATAAATATAAAAAATAAACTGTATTATAACAAATGAAAAGGAGCTGGTTGTGATGGACTGCCCCAAGTGTTATGGAACAGGGGAATGGGAAGGGATAAACTACAGCGATGAGGAACAGCATTCGAAAGAAGATCAGCATGCTGGAACTAATCGGGATAGAACGTCCTTGCCGTACACTTGCCCGATTTGCGGAGGCAGCGGGTATTTGGAAGAATCGATTTAATTTCCATTCGCAAGGCTAGCAACCGTGTATTTTATTTTAAAATAGGGAGAGCTGATACAAATGAGTAACCGCCGGCTTCAAGAGGAGCAATTGCAATCCAGTTGGAATTCGAAGAGATTTGAAGGAGTTAAGCGGCCGTATACCGCAGAGGACGTTATTCGCCTTCGCGGTTCCGTGCAAATTGAACATACGCTGGCCGCCCGGGGAGCAAAGAAGCTGTGGGAACTGGTCAATACGGAAGATTTCGTCCCGGCACTCGGAGCGCTTACCGGAAATCAGGCTGTCCAACAAGCCAAAGCAGGACTTAAAGCCATTTATTTAAGCGGTTGGCAGGTGGCCGCCGATGCGAACTTATCAGGTCATATGTATCCCGATCAAAGCTTATATCCGGCCAACAGCGTTCCCCACGTGGTAAAACGGATTAATCAGGCGCTTCAGCGGGCGGATCAGATCCAGTACTCGGAGGGCAAAGAAGACATTGATTTCTTTTTGCCTATCGTGGCCGATGCGGAAGCCGGCTTTGGCGGACCTTTGAACGTATTCGAATTAATGAAGGCTATGATCGAAGCAGGAGCTGCGGCTGTCCACTTTGAAGATCAGCTCTCCTCGGAGAAGAAATGCGGCCATTTGGGCGGGAAGGTGCTGCTTCCTACACAGCAAGCGGTCAAGAACTTAATCGCTGCCAGACTTGCTGCCGATGTCCTGGGTGTGGAGACGGTCCTGATCGCAAGAACAGATGCGAATGCCGCCCGTTTGATCACGAGCGACATCGATGAGTACGACCGTCCTTTCTTTACAGGGGAACGTTCACCGGAGGGCTTCTACTACGTCAAGGAAGGGCTGGATCAAGCGATTGCCCGTGGTCTTGCATATGCTCCATACGCCGATATGATCTGGTGCGAGACATCCGAGCCGAACCTCGATGAGGCCCGGCGGTTCGCGGAAGCTATCCATGCGAAATTTCCGGGGAAATTACTTGCCTATAACTGCTCCCCGTCCTTCAACTGGAAAAAGAAATTGGATGACAAAACAACAGCCGAATTCCAGAGAGAGCTTGGAAAGTTGGGATACAAATTCCAGTTTGTCACTTTAGCCGGGTTCCATGCGCTCAATCACAGCATGTTTGAACTGGCTTACGACTACAAAGACCGTGGCATGGCCGCTTATTCCGAATTCCAGCAGCGTGAATTTGCCAGCGAGTCCAAGGGCTATGAGGCGACTCGCCATCAGCGCGAGGTTGGTACGGGATACTTCGATGAAGTATCACAGGTCATTTCGGGCGGGACCTCTTCCACTACGGCACTGACGGGCTCGACCGAGGAAGAGCAGTTCGCTCATTAAATAAAAAGCGGACAGCACCTTCATTGAACTGCACCCCAATGGTTAGACATAACTAGCCATTGGAGGTGCTGTTCAAATCGGGTGCTGTTTTTTTTTGCTGAGCTATTATATAATTGTCTAAATATTATAGAACAGTTCAGCGAGGTGCGGAAGATGAGCTCGGACAATTCGGAACTCAATACAAAGCATGAACAAATAACCAAATACATTGAGTCATTAAGCGTAGGGACGAAGCTGTCCGTTCGGAAAATCGCTCAAGAGCTGGACGTTAGTGAAGGCACCGCGTACCGTGCTATTAAGGAAGCTGAAAATAGCGGACTGGTCAGCACCAAAAGACGAATCGGCACCATCCGGGTGGAGAAGAAAGAGGAGCACCAGATTGATAAGCTTACCTTTGCGGAAATCGTCAAAGTGGTGGAAGGGGTTGTGCTTGGCGGATCCGCGGGAATCCATAAAACGTTGAACAAATTTGTTATCGGCGCGATGCAGCTTGAAGCGATGCTGAAGTATATTGAGCCGGGAAATCTCCTTATTGTCGGAAATCGTGTACAAGCCCATATGTGTGCGCTCAGCCAAGGCTCGGGCGTATTGATTACGGGAGGTTTTGACACAACCCCCGAGGTCAAGAAGCTTGCTGACGATCTGGAGCTGCCGATTATCGGAAGCAGCTATGATACGTTTACCGTTGCCGCCATGATTAACCGGGCCATTGAGGATCGATTAATCAAGAAGCAGATCCTGATCGTGGAAGATATCATTCGCAAAGACACGCCGGTTTATTCCTTACTGCCGACAAATACGGTGAAAGAAATGGAAAAACTGGTGGAGCAAACGTCACATACCCGTTATCCTGTGGTGGATGAAGACCAAAACCCGATCGGCATTATTACGACCAAAGACATTATCGGCGCCAAACCTGACCAGCCGATCGGAGAATTGATGACGTTGAATCCGCTCGTGATCAGCAGCAAAGCGTCTGTAGCTTCCGCAGGCCATACGATGGTTTGGGAAGGCATCGAACTGCTTCCGGTCATTGACCAGGATCGGAAAATGGTTGGAGTCATCAGCCGTAAAGACGTCATGAAAGCGATGCAATACATGCAAAAACAGCCTCAAAATGCGGAAACCTTTGAAGTTCAAATCAGCGCGGGATTTGAAGAGCTGCGGAACTCGGAAGGGAAGCTGTATTTCAGAGGCTCGGTGACACCCCAAATGACCAATTATGAAGGCATGGTGTCGGAGGGAGTCTTATCGACCCTGATGATTCGAGCCGCGTACCGTACGGTACAGGAGCATAAAAAAGGCGATTTGATCATAGACAGCTGCTCCAGTTATTTTCTCGTGGCGCTGCAAATCGACGATGTGATCGAAATCGTGCCCACGATTATTGAATTAAGCCGAAGATTTTGCAAGATCGATTTGGAAATGATGTGCAATGGCGTTCGTGTGGCGAGATCCATGGTAACGGCGCGAATACTGCAATAACGATGATTCGTCGTTGATCTTGCTCCCGGTTAAAACATTGGCTCTGCGCCGCGGCGTACATCAGCCAATGTTTTTTAGATGGGCCGGGTGACCGTGTGAAGTGTGTGGCCTATGTTGGACTACAGGATGAAGATGTTCGAAGGTGCGTGAACCGATGCTGCAGTTGTCTGTCGACATGCTGGAAAGAGTTGGATTTTTGATCGCATTGGCTTTTGTTTTCTCACGCAGCCGTTGGATGAGAAGCTATATGAATTATCAGGGGGACAAGTCGTATCAGTGGCGGTTCCTTGTCTTTTTTAGCGCCTATGCGATGCTAGGCACATATTCCGGTGTAAGCGTTTCAAATTACACCTACCAGCCGGCCCCGTGGATCGGTGAGGTAACCCCGACGGCAGCCATAGCGAATTCCAGAACCGTTGGCGTTGTTATTGCCGGTTTGCTTGGCGGAGTGAAAAGCGGGCTGGTGGTCGGAACGGTGGCCGGTTTGCACAGATACAGCTTGGGCGGCTTTGTAGCGGTGGCTTGTATGGTTGCCCCTATCCTTCAAGGCATCTTGGCCGGACTTTGCAGAAATGCGTTGAAAAGGCGTTTCCGTAAATTTTCATCGATGCAGCTTGCGTTTGTCGTCGGTTTTTTTGCCGAGCTACTGCAAATGTTGCTCATTCTGATGCTGGCCAAGCCATGGGATGAAGCAGTAGAGTTAGTATCGCTCATCGGCTTTCCTCAGGTATTCGCTAACAGCGTTGGCGTCGCTCTTTATTTTGTCTTGTATAACTCCATGGTACGCGAGGAAGAACGAATCGGTATGGAGCATGCCCATAAAGCTTTGCAAATCGCCGACATGACGATGCCGCTGTGGCGGCTGGAATTCGATCAGGCGGTTCGTGAAATCGCCAAGGTGCTTAACGAGGAGACGAAGGCTGTAGGTGTGTTTTTCAGCAAAAACGGTTCGGAATGGATTGCGGAGGGAAGAAAAACCGGCTTTTGGATAGATATGAATATTGAAATCCAGAATAAGAAACCGATAGGACAATTTCGTTTGTTTTTCGAACGTTTGGACCAGGATGATCATCCTTCCCGGAGGAGAATGCTGGCCTCTCTGGCGGGGCTGCTTTCCCAGCAGTATGCCTTTGTGGAAACCCAGAGGCAGGCACAGCTTCTTGCAGACGCCGAAATCCGTTCTCTGCAGGCGCAGATGAATCCGCATTTTTTGTTTAACGTACTCAATACGGTCAAATCGTTTATTCGAACGAAGCCGGAAGAAGCTCGCCAGATGGTCATGCATTTGTCCCGATTTTTGCGTAAAAATATGAGCAACGGCAATCAAAGGCTGGTTCCGATCCGTGATGAAATCGAGCTGGTGATGTCCTACCTGAACTTAATCAAAGCGCGGCTGGGAGATCAACTGGATTTTTTTATCGATATCGATGAACATGTTTTAGATCGTCAGATTCCTCCTTTTACGATTCAGCCTCTCGTAGAAAACGCCATCGTTCACGGGATTGCCAACGCAGGCAGACCGGGAGTGATTCAAGTTCGGGTCAAGGAAGAGCAGAACGGCGAGGAGCTGCAGACGAGAATTTCCGTTGAAGATGACGGGGTAGGTCTGAAAGCCGGCGGATTAAAACGTCAGGAGGAACACGCGGGTATGGCGCTGCGCAATATTGAGCAGCGTCTAAGCTACCATTACGGAAATGAACGTCCTCTTGAAATTGACAGCAAACCGGGAGAAGGCACAAAAATCAGCTTTTGGGTGAGGTGAAGGCAGATGGGTTGGAATATCGTGATTGCGGACGATGAGGCTCCGGCAAGGGAAGAGCTTGTCTATTTATTGGAGCAGATCGATGATGTGGAAAGTGTGATACAGGCCAACTGCGGTATGGATGCCATCAAAAAGGTAAAAGAACATGCCCCGGATGTGCTGTTTCTGGATATGAACATGCCCGATTTGAACGGGCTTCAAGTGGCCGAAATCGTCGGCGGGATGAATCCGCAGATGAAGATCGTCTTTTCTACCGCTTATGATCAATATGCGGTCGATGCATTCAAGCTGAGGGCTTTCCATTATATGCTCAAGCCCTATGACGAAGAAGATGTGAACATAGTTTTCCGGGAGCTGCGCAAAAAACGCACGGAGATCGGATCGCCAAGCCTGGCCGCCCCTGCCCCCGTTAAGCTGGCGCTTGAAGTGGATGAAGGCATCAAGTATGTATTTCCCAAAGATATTGTGTTTATCAGCAAAGAGGGAAAATATGTACAGGTTCACACGCATGACAAGGCTTACGGGGGGGCCTATACCTTGTCGGAGCTGGAACAAAAGCTGGAGCCGTTCGGCTTCTTTCGCTGCCACAAAAGCTTTCTCGTGAACCTGGCTTCGATTGTCGAAATGAAAACGTGGGTTAACGGCGCCTACGATCTGCTGATGGACGACGCGGCGGAAAGCCGTATACCAGTCAGCCGGAATTATGTGAAGGGCTTACGTTTGAAGCTTGAAATTTAACATCATGCTTCGGTAATCATGCATGTTGCGTTCCAGGCGTTTCGCGCAAATTCCAAACGGTTTATACTGATTGCAAGCGTTGCCAATCTTAAGCCGTTTGGGGGGTATCACATGGGTACGATAAGCTGAGAGATGATGGCTTCCGCATCGCATATGATGGTTTGCGCATAATAAGAAAACGCTTACAATGGAGTGGTGACATGATGAAAAACAAATTCGTTTCGTATGTTGTATGGGCAGCTATTGCGGTGTTAGGTGCGGCGGGCTTTGCCATGATCGCGCTGGCGAGCGGCGAGAGCATTTCGGCGGCGTGGTTGATCATAGCGGCGATTTGTACCTATGCGTTCGGTTATCGCTTTTACAGCCGTTTTATCGCCAAGAAGATTTATGAATTAAACGACGATCGGGCAACGCCCGCTCAAGTTCATAACGATGGTAAAGACTTTGTCCCGACGAATAAATATGTACTCTTCGGCCACCATTTTGCGGCCATTGCAGGCGCGGGACCGTTAGTCGGTCCGATTCTGGCCGCACAAATGGGTTATCTGCCCAGTATTTTGTGGATTATCATCGGGGCCGTTCTTGCGGGATGCGTACAAGACTTTGTGACGCTTGTCGGCTCCATGCGCAGAGACGGGAAGTCGCTCGGTCAAATGGCCAAAGACGAAGTGGGGCGATTCGCCGGAACCCTGGCCTCCATCGCCACCCTCGCGATCCTGATCATTATTGTCGCCGTGCTCGGACTTGTCGTCGTCAAAGCATTGGCGGAGTCTCCGTGGGGAATGTTTACGATTGCCATGACGATGCCGATCGCCATTTTTATGGGCTTCTATATGCGCTTTATTCGGCCGGGAAAAGTGATCGAAGGGTCGATTATCGGGTTTGTTTTATTAATGTTCGCTTTATGGGCAGGACAGTATGTAGCGCAAAGCGAGACGCTGTCCCAAATGTTTACCTTCACCGCTCCGCAAATCGCCATCATGATGGTGGTGTACGGATTGATTGCCTCGGTTCTGCCGGTGTGGGTGCTTCTTGCGCCGCGGGATTACTTAAGCTCTTTCTTGAAAATCGGCGTGATCATTCTGCTGGCCGGCGGGATCCTGGTCACCCTGCCGGAACTGCAAATGCCGGCGGTAACCCAATTTATCGACGGTACCGGACCCGTATTCTCCGGCAATTTATTCCCGTTCTTATTCATCACCATTGCTTGCGGTGCCGTATCCGGATTCCACTCCCTGATATCGTCCGGTACGACCCCGAAGCTGATCGAAAGAGAAAGCCATGCGCCTTTTATCGGATATGCAGGGATGGCTGCAGAGTCCTTCGTTGCCGTTATGGCATTGATTGCGGCATGCGCCCTGGAGCCGGGCATTTATTTCGCAATGAACTCCTCCCCGGCCGTAATCGGCACGGACGCGGCGGCAGCGGCGGCCAAAATTTCGTCATGGGGCTTCACGGTAACACCGGAGCAAATTACGAGTACCGCGAAGGAAATCGGGGAGAACACCATTCTTTCCAGAACGGGCGGAGCGCCGACGCTCGCCGTCGGGATGGCCGAAATCTTCTCCACGTTCCTGGCCGGCGCCAAAGCGTTCTGGTATCATTTTGCGATTTTGTTTGAAGCCGTATTTATTTTGACGGCGGTTGACGCGGGTACCCGGGTGGGCCGGTTTATGCTGCAGGATTTGGTCGGCAACTTCTATAAGCCGTTCGCCCAAACCCAGGTGTTTAAATACAATGTTCTCGCCTCTTTTGTGGTTTGCGTCGCCTGGGGATATTTCTTGTATCAGGGAGCCGTCGATCCGTTTGGAGGCATCAACTCCTTGTGGGCTCTATTCGGAATCGCGAATCAAATGCTGGCGGCCATCGCTTTGGCTTTAGCGGCAACGATTATGATTAAAATGGGCAAGGCCCGTTACGCCTGGGTAGGCATCGTTCCGTTTGTTTTTCTGTCGGTGACGACATTGACTGCCGGATTCCAAAAAGTGTTCTCCGAACAGGCGAGCATCGGATTTTTGGCGGCGGCGAAAAAATATCAAGAGGGGATCAACAGCGGGCAAGTGATCGCTCCGGCCAAAAATATGGAAGTCATGCAGCAAATTGTGACCAATAACTATGTCGATGCGATTCTTACTCTCTTTTTCGGTATCGTGGTCATTCTGATGATTATCGAATCTTTGCGGGTATGGTACAAAATTCTGGTTCAAAAACAAGAGCTGAAGCTGCAGGAAGCACCGTATGTCAAATCTACATTTGGAGCGTGATGCCGATGGTAAACCTAACGGGATTTGCGAACAAAGCCAAGGCGACGATCAAGGTTATTTTCAACATTCCGGATTATGAGAAATATATAAAGCATCAACAGGACCACCACCCGGATCAAACGCCCTTGACGGAAAAAGAGTTCTATATGCTGTCCCTGAAGGAGCGATACGAAAGCGGGAAAGTCAATCGCTGTTGTTAAAAAACAAAAAATCGGAGCAGTGCGGAGTATCATGCCGTGCTGCTCTGTTTTCGTGCTTATGATTGTTTGCGGTTTCATTCAAAAAATGAACGGAAACATTCAGATCATGTAATTTTATCCCCAGTTCCCTTCCTTCACCCTATTATTGACATGAAATGGATTTGACGAGTAATATTAGTAAAACGTATTAGGTTCATCGGCAATAACCGCTAATATACAGGTAACGGGGTGTTAACCGAATGGCCAGCATAAGAGAAATCGCCCGGTTGGCTAACGTATCGCAGAGCACGGCTTCCATGGTGCTCAACGGCAAGGGAGAGCAGTATCGGATTTCTGCAGTAACGCAGCAAAGAATTTGGGAAGCGGCCAGACAATTGAATTACCAGCCGAATATTTCCGCAAGACGTCTGCGCAGCGGAGGCGAAACTGTACTGCCGATCATTGCCTTGTTTTGGGCGCTGGATACCCGGACGGTGCTGATCAGCCGCTTTTTGAAGGGGTTTCAGCAAAAGCTTTTGGATATTGAAGGTGAATACGAAATGCTGATTCAGCCTTATGTGGGAACAAAGCTGCACGAAGTGCAAAGCCTGGCCACAGGCACACGGTTCAACGGCGCGATCATCGCAAACCCGACGGAGCAAGACGAGGCATTTCTGGAGCAGACACAGTTCAACGTCCCGATTGTCTTATACCAAAGAAGCTCCACCCGGTATTCTTCGGTTTATGTCGACAGCTATAAATCCGGAGAGGAAGTCGCCCGCCTGTTTGCCGGCCGGGGACACCGGACCGTCGGGGCTATTGTGCCCGATGTCTCTTCCAAAGCCATCCGGCTACGCAAGGAAGGTTTTTTGGCGAAGGCTTCCGAATTAGGTTTGGAGGCAGCGCCGGAGCATATCGTATTCTCGGAATTTTCCGAGCATGGAGGATACGAGGCGGTCCGGCGGCTTCTGTCCTCTGGTAAAGAGCCGCCAACGGCCTTGTTTGTGATTAGCGACCAGATGGCCGTCGGCACGTTATCGGCATTGAACGAATTCGGCAGGAGAGTACCGGAAGAGATCGAAATCGTCGGTTATGACAATGATGAGGTGACGCAATATACGATCCCGGCGTTATCCACGGTCCATTTGCCGGTTGAAGAGATGGCGGGCGAGTGTGTGAGCATGCTGACGGATTTGATGCACCACAAAGCGGTCGGGCCGTTAACGAAAATTTTTGAAACGCACATGGTTATCCGCAGCTCCTGCGGCGGGTTTAAATAAAGAAGCGGGGAAAGGGCTTTCGCTCAAGTCGTTAAGACATGAGGGAAAGCTTTTTTTAACGGTACTAAGTTCACTAAAACGTTAAAGGGAACTGAGAAATTCTCCGATCGGAGTTTTTTTTATTTTAGGGACTTGCCAATCGAAAAAGTCGTTGACATGAAAACGCTTATTAAATATACTAAAAACGTATTAGCAAAACGTATTAGCAAAACGTATTAGCAGTTTGTGGATACTACGGCAACGAGGTGAGAGGTATAGCCAGCATAAAGGAAATTGCACAGCTTGCGAATGTGTCCCAAGGCACCGCTTCCATGGTGCTTAACGGCAAAGGCGATCAATACCGGATCTCGGCCCTTACGCAGCAAAAAGTGTGGGAGGCTGCCAAAAGCTTGAATTACCAGCCGAATATTTCCGCAAGACGGCTGCGCAGTGGCGGTGAAACCGTTCTGCCGATCATCGCTTTGTTTTGGTCGATCGACACCCGTGCAGCCCTGATCAACCGGTTTTTGAAAGGGCTTCAACATTCATTTGCCCTTTTGGACCAAGAGTATGAACTACTGATCCAACCGTTTGTAGGCACAAGACTGCATGAAGTACGCAGCCTGATTACAGGAACCCGGTTTAACGGAGCGATTATTGCCAATGCCACCGAGGATGATGAAGAATATTTGGAGCAAGCAAACCCTATGGTTCCCATCGTGCTTTATCAGCGAAGCTCAAGCAAGTATTCCTGGGTGAATGTCGACAGCCAAAAGACGGGCGAGGAAGTGGCCATGCTGTTTGCTAGTCGTGATCATCGACAAGTTGGGCTTATTGTTCCGGATGTGTCCTCTTCGGCGATTCGCCTCCGAATGGAAGGCTTTTTGTCGAAGGCCCGCGAGCTGGGTATGGAGATTGCAGACCGGCATATCGTGTATTCGGATTTCTCGGAAAAAGGCGGTTATCAAGCGATCCGGCAGATGCTGGCAAGCGGAGACCTGCCTACGGCGCTGTTTTCCATCAGCGATCAAATGTCCGTCGGAGCTTTGATGGCATTAACGGAAGCCGGCAAGAGAATTCCCGAAGACATGGAGATTGTAGGCCATGACGATGACGAAGTGACGCGGTTTACGATTCCGACGCTGTCCACGGTCCATTTGCCTGTTGAAGAGATGGCGGCGGAGTGTGTCAAGGTGCTGACCGATTTGATGCAGTATAAATCCCATGAATCGGTTCACAAATTGTTCGAATCACATTTGGTGATCCGCAAGTCTTGCGGAGGGAATGGAAAACGCTAATGTTCTGTTGAGAAGGTGAACCCGCCTTCTCGTATTTTGAAGTAAACGCTTTATCATACAGGGCTTAAAAGCAGCTTTGATTTCATATTCTCATTTCCGGATCAAAGCTCTTTAAGATATATAAATTTATGACTGGAGGAACTTGTATGAAGCTCAAAAGGGTGTCTTTAGTTCTTGCCTCAGCCGCATTGATGACGACCGTATTTACGGCATGCCAAAGCAATGGCGGGCAGCCAGCGGGGGAAAATAACGCAGCAGGCGGTACCTCGCAGCAAAGCGGTCCGATCAGGATCGATTATTGGGGCGGTTGGACCGGTCCCGACCTAGAGACGATGAAGGGTCTGGTCGAAAAATTTAATGCTGAACAGAATAAAATTCATGTTGAATTTTCATCCATGCAATGGACTCCGCTGTTTACAAAATTTTTGACGGAGATGAGAGGCGGACATCCTCCGGATGTACTGGCTATGCACCCGTTCGAGCTCGGACAATTTGTGGAGATGGGCGTCTTGGATCCCAAGCCCGTGGAAACGGCGAAGCTGAACAAATCGGATTATTCGGAGTTCGCATGGGAAGGAACGTTCTATAAAGAGAAGCAATACGCCGTACCTTTGGATGTTCACATGCACGGTCTTTTCTATAACACGGAATTGTTAGCCAAAGCCGGAATTACGGCTCCGCCGAAAACAGGGGAAGAACTGATTGCCATCGGCCAGAAGCTGACCGTGGACAAAAACGGCAAGCATCCTAACGAAAGCGGTTTCGATGAAAATAATATTGTGCAGTACGGTTTGGGCTTTGGCATGAATCATCATTCTTTCTACCAGGTGTATGCTCTGATTAACCAACAGGGCGGCAACCCGTTTACGGAGAGCATGACGAAATTGGAGCTGGATGAACAGAAAGCCGCTAAAGCCTTCGGCTTCCTGCAGGATCTGATCTTCAAGCACAAAATCGTTCCGAAGGGGCAAAAGTCTCCTGTAGACGATTTCACTACGGGGAAAGTAGCGATGTTCATAGACGGTCCTTGGCAAATGCCTAAGCTGGAAGCCTCTAACATCAAATGGGGCAGCGCTCCGTATCCGCAAGTCTTCGAGAAACCGGCGGCGTGGGGGGCAGCAGAGATTCTGACCTTCCCGGTTAACGACAAAGCCGATCCAAGCCAAAAAGCAGCCGCTGTCGAATTCGTCCAGTGGTTGGATAAAAACATCAATGATTGGGCTAAATCGGGTCAGCTGCCTTCCAATAACAATGGAATGGAAGCGGCCAAGAAGCTCCCTGGAAGAGAGGCCTTCGTACAAAGCTTGGATCATTCGGTGCTCCTGCCGTCCCATCCTAAGGCAACCCAATTGTTCTCCAGCACGGCACCGAGCCCGATTTTGACTGCAGCTCAAGACGCCGTACTGAATAACAAAGATCCGCTTGAAATTGCGAGAAAGCTGCAAGCAGACATGAATGCCATTTTGGCTGACAGGTAAACCTGGTTACATGGATGCGGCCGGCAGTATGCCGGCTGTATCCCTTCTACGTAAGCTGATATTATTTGCGGAAGGGTTGTAGACTTTATGAGAAGACAAGGAAAGGTTGCCGCGTTGTTTTTATTGCCTTACTTGTTGATATTCGTTGTCTTTCGTTTCGGACCGAGCGTAGCCGGGCTGTTTGTCGGTTTTCTGAAATGGAATATCGTAGGCGACGCGACGTTTGCCGGTTTGGACAATTTCACGAAGCTTTTTCGTGACCCTATTTTTTATGTTGCTTTAAAGAACACCTTGTTTTTTTTGCTCATGACTTTGCCTCCGCTGGTGATCTTCAGTCTGCTGCTGGCCGTGCTGCTTAACCAAAAGCTGCGGTTCCGCAATGCCGTCAGAACCATATCCATTGTTCCGTATATTCTGATCCCGGCGGTGGTGGGAATTATCTGGAACTGGTTGTACGATAACAATTTCGGGATTTTGAATTATTATTTGAAATGGTTGGGCATGGCGCCGGTAGAATGGTTAACGAATGAAAAATATGCGCTTTTCTCCGTAGCGATTGTTACCGTATGGTCTTATCTCGGCTACAATATGATCTTGTACTTGGCGGGCCTGCAGGACATTTCAAAGGATTTGTATGAGGCATCCACCATTGACGGGGCCAACAAATACCAGACGTTTATGAAAATTACACTGCCGCTTTTAAAGCCGATTACCTCGATGATCATTACTTTAACGCTGATTAACACCATTCAAATCTTTGACCAGATTTTTGTCATGACCAACGGCGGACCTGGAACGGCAACGCTTACGCTTGTTCAGTATTTGTATGGAACCGCATTCCAGAACTATAACCTTGGCTACGGTTCCGCCATCGGCATCGCCATTCTTGCGATGTTGGTCCTGATGGTTCAATTGCAATCGAAATTGCTGAAGCTGGATGACTAGGAGTGAATGAAAGCATGAATGTAAAAAAGATTCCCGTATACATCATCATGTTGCTTGCCAGCGTCGTATTCTTGTTTCCTTTGCTCTGGTCATTGATCTCATCACTGAAGCCGGAAGCCAATATCGTAAGCTATCCTCCCAAATGGATACCCGATAAAATGACGCTGGATAATTATTTAATGGTATTGCAAAATTATCCTTATTTAAGCTGGATGAAGAACAGCGTATATATGACTGTCGCCTCTACGATATTTGTTCTGGTTTTGACCACACCGGCGGCGTATGCTTTCGGGCGGCTGCATTTCAGAGGCAAAAAAATTCTCTTTACCCTGGTCGTTTCGATGCTGCTCATTCCGATTCAAGCGTATATTGTTCCACTGTTTCTGCTTGTATCCAAGCTGGGTATTTTGAATACCTATTCTTCCATTATTCTGGTAGCCGGCGCAAACGTAACCAGCGTGTTTATTTTAACGAGCTTCTTCAAAAGCATCCCGAACGAGCTTGAAGAAGCGGCGCGCATCGACGGCTGTCAAGATTTCGGCATTTTTGCAAGAATCATGCTGCCGCTCTGTAAACCTGCCATATCTACGGTTACGATTCTGATGTTTATTACGAACTGGAATAACTTCCTGTGGCCGTTGATTGCCATCAGGGAAAACAGCCTGAAGCCGTTAACCGTCGGGATCGCCCAGTTTATGGGCGGCGCCAATTCCACCGCCCAGTTTCAATACGGTACTTCTCTTGCGGGAGCCTGCATGGCGATTATTCCTTCCGTCATCGTATTCCTGTCGCTGCAGCGGTACTTCGTAGAAGGCATATCCAATACCGGGATCAAGGGATAGAATCTTGAAAAGGAGGAATAGGGGATGTTCACATCCTTAGTCCATGAGCTCATTTTTGATCACGATCGTCCTTTTGTCAGCTGTCATGCCTCTCATTTGGCATTGCTTCCTAATGGAGACGTGCTGGCCGCATGGTTTGGCGGAAGCAGGGAAGGCGCTGACGATGTGGCCATCTGGTGCTCTCGCCGGCAGGGAGAAAGCTGGTCGGCTCCGTTTCAACTGGCCGATGAGGAAGGACTGCCTCATTGGAATCCTGTTTTTCACATGAAGGACAACGGGGAACTCATCCTTTTTTACAAAGTGGGACGGTTATTGAAAGACTGGTACACCCTGTTCAAGGTTTCTCAGGATCAAGGACGGACCTGGTCGGAGCCGGTTGAGCTGGTTGCGGGGGACCGGGGCGGCCGGGGGCCGGTCCGCAACAAGCTGATCGTATTGGCGGACGGAACATGGCTTGCGCCGGGGTCCACGGAAGACGGGATTTGGCAGGCTTTTGTCGACCGGTCTGAGGATCAGGGAGGCCATTGGACGAAGAGCGGCGGCATTCGGATACCGGATATCGATTACAGCAGCATCCAAGCCGTCACAGACAGCGATATTCCGGTTTCGGAGCAATCGTTTGCGGGCAGAGGCGTGATTCAGCCGGCGCTATGGGAGTCCGAACCGGGCAAAGTTCATATGCTGCTCCGCAGTACGGAAGGCTTTATTTATCGCAGTGATTCCGCAGATGGTGGACGAACCTGGTGCGATGCTTATCCCACTTCGCTGCCGAATAATAACAGTGGAATCGATCTAGTAAAGCTGGATAATGGGATGCTCGTATTGGTATGCAACCCGGTTGGGGTCAACTGGGGTCCGAGGACACCGCTTGTATTCATGGTATCTAAGGATAACGGCCGCTCCTGGAGCTGCGAATTCATTCTGGAAGATGAAGAGGGAGAATTTTCTTATCCTGCCATGATTGCGCAGGGGAACCATCTGTACCTGACGTACACTTGGAAAAGAGAAAGCATCGCATTCAGGAAAATATCGGTATCCTTATAGCAGCACACGTACAGATAACCTTCCTAAATATCGGACAGTGAGGGAGAAACCTATGAAGAAACAAATTTCCGCGGGCGTTTGGCCGACGATGGTCACCCCTTTTACAACATCCAACGAAATTGACTACCATGCTCTGGAACGGGCGATCGAATGGTATATCCAAAACGGGGTGGACGGTCTCTTTGCCGTTTGCCAATCCAGTGAAATGTTTTTTTTAAGCCTGGAGGAAAGAGTGAAGCTCGCGGCGTTCGTCAAAGAAAAGGCAGCGGGGCGCGTGCCTGTCATTGCTTCAGGCCATATTTCGGACCGTTACGAAGATCAGGTAACCGAACTCAACGCGATGGCTGCAACAGGCATTGATGCGCTGGTTTTGATTACGAATCGGCTGGCTCGGCAGGATGAATCAGACGAGGTCTGGAAAACCAATCTGGAAAAACTGCTGAACGAAATACCGGAGGATATCGCGCTTGGGTTTTATGAATGTCCTTTTCCGTACAAACGCCTGATTTCACCTGAATTGTTAAAATGGTGTGCGGATACGGGACGGTTCCTGTTCCTCAAAGATACCAGCTGCGATTTGGATAATATGAAAGCGAAAATGGAAGCCGTTCAAGGCACCGGCTTGAATATATACAACGCGAACTCGGCGACGCTGCTTGAAACCATGAAGCTCGGCATTACAGGCTACAGCGGTGTCATGGCCAATTTCCATCCGGATTTGTATGTTTGGTTGATGCGCAACTGGTCCGATAAACCGGAGGAAGCCGACGAACTGAGCAATTTTTTGAGCATCGCCTCTTTGATTGAAAAGCAGCTTTATCCGGTGAACGCCAAATACTATCTTATGCTGGAAGGCATCTTTACCAATTACAACTGCCGGTCTAAAAATCATCTGGAGTTCACGGCCACCAACCGGCTGGAAGTAGAACAGCTGTATCGGCTGACCAAAGCCTATGCCAAACCATCCGCTGCAGTAAAGCGGGCTGACGATGGGATATCCTTATGATGATTGGCGACATGCATAAGTATAATGAAGAAAAGCATTTATACCCCCCAGCGATTCAACAAGGGCTGGAACAGATTGTAAGCCGAAACCTTGCCGCACAGAAACCGGGGAGATATGAGCTCGACGGGCAAATGATGTATGCGTTGGTGCAGGAAATGTCAACGAAGCCTGCGGAGGAGCAGCGGGCGGAATCCCATATGACGTACGCAGATATCCAATTGTTAGTCAGCGGGGAAGAAAAAATCGGATTCAGCCGGTTATCGGCGGAACTGGAGATGGCGGACAACCAGCTTGCTGCACGTGATGTCGCTTATTACAAGTATAGTCATGATGAGTCCGAGATTGTGCTTAAGCCCGGCATGTTCGCCGTGTTTTTCCCGGAGGATGTTCACCGTCCGTGCTGTCATGTCAATGGGGAGAAGCATAGCATCAAAAAGATTGTGGTAAAGGTTCACAGGGATCTGTGGGGATGATATTGAACGCTACAAGCCAGCTGTTTAAGCTGGCTTTTTTGCTGCCGAACCGGCAGGTTAAACCGGTACGATGCGGTTGAAAAAAATGATAATACACCAGGCTCAACAGCCGGAAACCCTTGCTCCGGCGGCATGTTTACCTCTAAAGCGAAATGGTTGAAACAGTACTATTGCCAGTCATGATACCCGAACCTATGATATGAAATGTAAGCGCTATTACAAATGCGGACTTGCGTACTAATCCAGTCAGGAGGTCGTCGGATGAAGCAGGGATATGATGCACAGCCATCCATGATATTGGCCGACAGGGCCAAACGGTCGCCGCTTATGCGGGACATCATCAGAGACCGATGGCTGTATTTTCTTTTATTCCCGGGGGTGCTGTATTTTCTGGTATTTAAATATGTGCCGATGTGGGGCCTGATCATGGCGTTTCAGGACTACAAGCCTCATTTGGGCTTCCTGGGGAGCCCGTGGGTAGGACTGAAGCATTTCGAACGATTTTTCTCGGAACCGCAGTTTTGGATGCTGCTTCGAAATACGCTGCTGCTCGCGATTTACAATCTGGTGTTCTTTTTTCCGCTTCCGATTGTTTTGGCCCTGATGTTAAATGAGGTACGCAAGGAAATGTTTAAACGGTTTGCGCAGACGCTGCTGTATTTGCCGCACTTTGTTTCGTGGGTCGTTGCCGTAGGCATATTCTATGTGCTGTTTACAACAGAGGGCGGAATCATTAACGAGATGATCGCACAGATGGGTATGGAGAAAATACCGTTCCTGCTCAGCGAAGAATGGTTTCGGACGATGATCATCAGCCAATCCATTTGGAAAGAGGCAGGCTGGGGGACGATCATTTTTCTCGCCGCTCTCTCGGGAGTCGATCTGCAGCTGTACGAAGCGGCACGTATCGACGGAGCCGGCCGTTGGCGGCAGCTCTGGCATATTACGCTGCCCGCTATACGGAGTACCATCGTCATCTTGTTTATCCTGCGGCTGGGAAGCTTTTTGGATACCGGTTTTGAGCACATTTTCCTGATGCTGAATTCGATGAACCGGGAAGTTGGGGAAGTGTTCGACACCTATGTGTATGTGAAGGGCTTGACGCAGGCTCAGTACAGCTACAGTGCGGCTGTCGGTATGTTCAAATCGCTTGTCGGACTAGTGCTGGTGGTCGGGGCCAACTGGCTGGCGAAGAAATTCGGCGAAGAGGGCGTCTACTAAAACATCGGGGAGGCTCAATGCCATGGAAGACAAATCTTTAAGCAGCAGGGTATTCAATGCGGTGAACTATTCGCTCCTGTTTATCGTTTCTATCGCTGCCGTCATTCCGTTCGTTTATATTGTGGCCGTTTCATTTGCCGCACCGGAGGAGGTATCCAAGGGAGGGCTGCTGTTGTTTCCTTCCGAATTCACCTTGTCCGCCTATAAATACATATTTTCCACCGACACCATGGCTCGCAGCATTGTTGTATCGATTTATGTAGCCGTATTCGGAACGTTCATCAATCTGCTGTTCACTTCGTTTATGGCCTATCCGTTAGCTCGTACGACGTTGCGGGGACGCCGTCCGATTCTTTTGATGGTGCTGCTTACGATGCTGTTCAGCGGGGGCATGATTCCGACCTATTTCGTCGTCAGATCTTTAGGAATGATCGACACCTACTGGTCTCTTATGATCCCGACGGCTATCAGTGCGTTTAACTTAATCGTTCTCAAAAACTTTTTTCAACAGATTCCCGACGGCTTGGAAGACTCGGCGAAAATGGACGGCTGCAATGATTTGGGGATCTTGTTTCGGATCGTCATCCCCTTATCGATGCCGGCTATGGCGACCTTCGGATTATTTTATGCTGTGGGGCACTGGAATACGTTTTTTAATGCGGTCATGTATATCAACGATTCCGAGAAATGGCCGGTGCAAATCGTATTAAGGCAGATCGTTTTGATGTCCCAGGACCGCATTGGAGATTCCACTGCCCAGCAGGATCCGATGGATTATTTGCCGCAAACGGTACGGATGGCTTCTATTGTCGTCGCGACGTTTCCCATTGTCATGGTCTATCCGTTTTTGCAAAAGTATTTTGCCAAAGGCGTCCTGTTAGGCTCGGTCAAAGGATGATCTGAAAGATCTGCAGGTCTGACTCCGCAGAATGACTTCGATAAGAAGTTTTTCTTCTAAAAGTTATGCTACTTTATATCCGGGAGGGGTAAACATGGAAAGAAAACGTTGTGCAGCTTTGCTTTTGTCGTTGGCGTTAACCGCAGGAACGCTTGCAGCGTGCGCAGAAAAAAGTGAACCGCGGCAAGGGGCGGAAGGACAGCCCGACAGCACACCTCTTGAGGTGACCATCGCCACGCCGCAAGTAGGGGAAGCGCCCAAAAAAGACAGTGAAGTCGAGCTGGCTATCGAGAAATATACGAATGCCAAAGTAGACATTCAATGGATTCCGGCGGCTGCATTTGAAGATAAAAAGAATATTATGATTGCGTCTGACGAAATGCCGAAAGCGTTTAAATTGACGTATAACGCCACAACTCTCAATGCCATTCAATCCGGATTGTTTTGGGAGATCGGACCCTACTTAAATGAATACAAGAATTTATCGGATGCCAATCCGATGTATTACGACAATATCAAGGTGGAAGGAAAACTGTACGGATTGCCGTTGTACCGGGATATCGGACGAGCCGGAATCGTTTACCGGAAGGATTGGTTTGACGCCTTAGGCCTGAAACCGCCGGTAACGCTGGATGATTGGTATAACATTGCAAAAACGATTGCTGAAAAGGATCCTGACCAAAACGGTCAAAATGATACGTACGGTTTGTTTATGGACAGATCGTATAACGACACGGCCCTTAGCAGCAGCTTCTTGACTCGTCTCTCGGTTTCGCAAGGGGCTCCCAATAAATGGGGGATCGAAAACGGGAAAGTCGTAGCTGAATTTATGACGAAACCGTATCAGGATTCGATGAAGCTGCTCAGAAGATTGTATGCCGAAAAATTAATCAATCAGGATTTCTCCGTTGTTCAGACAGCGGATGCCGATAACAAATGGAATTCGGGAAAAGCCGGCATCCGTATTAATACGGTGGCTTCGGCGGCAGCCACCTCTTATGACAACGTGTCCAAATCCGTTCCGAATGCTGCCGTAGATATCGCGCCTTATATGGGGCCTTCCGGCAATCGCGTGCCTGCCGAGCCGGGGAACAACGGGTTTTTCGTATTCCCGAAATCCAGCGTAAAGGATGAAATGGAGTTGAAACGTCTGCTGGGCTTCTTCGATCAACTTCTGGAGCCGGAAATGTCCACGCTGCTGACCAGAGGATTTGAAGGGAAGCACTTTGAGAAGACGCCTGACGGCAAAGCCAAGTTTAAAGATTTGACACTGTTTAACCTCGAGGTGAAGCCGTACCGCGACAGCCTTCCGTCGTTTGAGGTTACAGGCACCGGTCTTCCATTGCAATTAAACGAACTGCAGGCCAAAGGCTGGAAGGTGGTTGCGGATAACCTGCAAAATGCGGTTCCGAATGTGGCGTTGACGCTTACATCGAAGACCTATATGGAAAAGGGCGCAGAGCTGGATACCCTGATTCGCGACGCCCAGACCAAATATATTATGGGCAAAATCGACGACGCCGGTTGGGAAGCTGAACTCGAACGATGGAAAAAAGCGGGCGGCGATCAGGTCATGGAAGAATTTACGGCGGAGTACGGCAAACAGAAAAAGTAGGAGAGCCCTTCATAAAGGGAGGAGGAATAAGATGGATTACGCAGCATTCGGCAAGAAGCTTGAAACGATTACGGCGATCCATATTACGCCTTTTGACGAGGAGACACGCCAAATCGACTGGGAAGGCTTGGAGGCCAACATTGAGTTTTTGATGGCCAACGGCACGGAAGTCATTGTCCCGTGCGGGAATACCGGCGAATTTTATGCGCTCACCCTCGAAGAAGCGAAGGCGGTCATGAAGCGTGTGATCGATACGGTAAACAAACGGGCAATCGTCATGGCAGGAATCGGGTATGCGGCGGATACGGCGGTCGAATTGGGCAGGTATGCCCAGGAAGCGGGCGCCGATTGCGTCATGATTCACCAGCCGGTTCATCCTTACATCACAACTCCCGGCGCGGTCTCTTATTACCGTAAGGTGATCGAAAGCCTTGATATCCCGTCGGTTCTTTATTTTAAGGATGCGCATCTTTCGGACGATATCCTATTGGAGCTGGCCCCATTGGACA
The DNA here is from genome assembly GCF_900099895.1 of Paenibacillus naphthalenovorans. GTDB lineage: Bacteria > Bacillota > Bacilli > Paenibacillales > NBRC-103111 > Paenibacillus_G > Paenibacillus_G naphthalenovorans. The sequence continues at coordinate 182,482 of NZ_FNDY01000002.1, read as the reverse complement.
AATGCGTCGGCGTGAAATACGCCATCAACGATTTACCGCGGTTTACCCGGACGGTTCGCCAGGTTTCGGCGAAGCACCATGTGACCTGGATTTGCGGCACGGCGGAGAAATGGGCGCCGTATTTCTACAACGCAGGCGCCAAAGGCTTTACCTCGGGATTAATCAACGTACACCCGGACCTGTCCAAAGGGATGCTGAAGGCTCTGCAAACCCATGATTGGGAAACCGTATGGAAGCTGTGGGAGGAGGCGTTGCCTTTTGAAAACTTGCGGGCTAAATATCATGCAGGAAACAACGTGGCTGTCGTGAAAGAAGCCATGGAACAGCGGGGACTTCGTGCGGGCATCACGCGCGAGCCTGTCGATCCGCTGAATGAAGCGGATAAGAAAGAAGTGACGGCCATCCTTCATCAATGGGGCCTGCTTCCTCTAGTAAAGGAGATCAAACGATGAACCATTTGGATTTGTTAAAGCTCACGGCAGCCCGCACACTGGATTTGACCTTTGAACACTCGGATCAGCCCGGAGGCATTCGCTGGCGCAGGTGGGATTGGTCCATCGGCGTCGCTTTTTATGGACTATGGAAAACGTATGAAATGACCAGGGATGAGGAGATTCCCATTAAGATGAAGCAGTGGATCGATCAGCGGATCGACGCCATTGAGAAAATATGCGTAAATTCGAATTCTCTTTTAATGACCATGTTAGAGCTGAACGAACGTGATCCGGATGAAAAATATGAAAAAGTGTTCCAGACGTTTGATCGCTATCTGATGATAGAGGGCCGACGTACCCCATCCGGCGCATTGGAGCATACGGTATTGGATAACAACTGGGCTCATCAGGTATGGGCGGACACGATATTTATGAGCTTGCTTTATTTGGCGCAGAGAGGACTGGCTTTGCGCAATGAAGAGTACAGGCGGGAAGCGTATAAGCAGCTTGACATTCATTGCAAGCTGTTGTTTGATCCGCAGGTGAATTTATTTGTGCATGGCTGGCACGACGTGGAGCGTAAACCGATCGGTGTGCATTGGGGGCGCGGTAATGCCTGGATGACGGCGGGGATTGTCGAACTGCTGGAGATCGCACCTGAAGATTTGCCCCAACGCCGGGAGCTGACGGATACCCTGCACAAGCAGCTGCAGGCTTTGTCCGGGCTGCAGGATCCGTCCGGATTATGGAGGACGGTATTGAATCACGAAGAAACCTATCTGGAGACCTCGGTAACGGCAGGGGTCGCATATGGCGTGATGAAGGGAATCCGGCTTGGCCTGATCGATCCGAAATTCCGTGGCATGGGCGAGCGGGCTTTATCGGCTGTGGCGGACAACATCGATCAAGAAGGCTATGTAACGGGAGGTTCTACGGGAACGCCGGTGAAAGCGAACGCTTTGGAATATAACCGCATTGCATTTGGTATTACCCCATTTACCCAAGGATTGGCTTTGCTGGCTTTATGCGAAGCCGTACGAGGAGAGTAGCCCATGAAAATTTCGGATATTAGGTTAACTGTCGTTGGAATGCCCAGACATACGGGCTTTGTCAGCAAGCATGTGATCGTCGAAATCGAAATGGACGAAGGTCTGACAGGAATTGGAGAGATGTCGGATTTTTCCCACCTGCCTCATTATTCACTCGATACTCGGGATATGAAGGCTGTATTGAAGTCCATATTAGTAGGTCAAAATCCGTTTGATATCACTTTGATCAATCAAGAGCTCCTTAGTCATTTCCCGGAAACGATGTTTTATTATGAGAAGGGCAATTTTATCCGCAACGGGGTTGACGCGGCATTGCATGATCTTTGCGCCAAAGCGCTTCAGATTTCCGTGGCCGATTTCATCGGCGGAAGAATGAAGGAAAAAATAAAAGTCTGCTATCCGATTTTCAGACACCGTTTCATGGAAGAGGTGGAAGAGAATCTGAAGGTGGTCCGCGAGCGGTTTCGGCAGGGCTTCGATGTGTTCCGGTTGTATGCCGGAAAAAATCTGGATGCGGATGAAGCGTTCCTCGATGGGGTAAGAACGGAATTCGGCTCGAAGGTTACCATCAAGTCGCTGGATTTTAGCCACCTCTTGGACTGGAAATCCGCTGTACAGGCGACACAACGTTTCTCGTCATATGATGTTCAGCTGATTGAAAGTCCTGCCGTACAGAACGATTTTGAAGGGCTGCGCCATTTCCGTATGAAAGTGGATCATCCGGTAAGCGAACACGTATGGAGCTATCGTCAGCAGTACGAAATGATCAAGCATGATTCGGTCGATATCTTTAATATTTCTCCCATCTTTATCGGCGGTCTAACGAACGCCAGGAAGGCGGCGGCGGCAGCGGAGGTTGCGGGGAAATCCTGCCTGATCGGCACGACGCAAGAGCTGTCGGTCGGAACGGCCGCCATGGCGCACTTAGGCAGCTCCCTGGCCAATTTAAATTATACATCGGATCCGATAGGCCCTGAGTTGTATGCAGGAGACATTGTTAAAAATCCGGTCATCTATGAGAACGGATATCTCCTTGTGCCCGGCCGTGAACGGCATGGTTTGGGGGTCGAATTGGATTGGGAACAAATAGAAAAATATAAAGCGGATGATTTAAGCTGGGGGAATGTTTCAGTTCACCAGCTCCAGGATCGAACCTCTCAAGCCAGGAAGTAGAAATAGACGGAAACCAAAACGATGGTGCGCGGGAAATCCGGCGCCATCGTTTTTATTGGTTGAAAACGCTTATAAAATTGAAATTAACGTGTGATAACCCTTTTCTATCACGGGTAGACATGCTTTCTGATATAATGATAATCAAAAATCTGGTTGGGCTGTTTATCCTTTCCCCGTTTTCTTGTATTTTGATACTTTCCATAGGGTAGGAGAGATTATCTATTGCCTAAGTACTTCTATCGATTGATTCTGTTCACGTTGTTGTTGGTAGCCGCACCCGTTGTATCCATCGGGATGATTTCCTATCACATCGCTTCTCAGGATATCGAAAGAAAGGTCAATGAGGGCAATGCGCAAATCCTGTTGCAAAACCAAATGCGAATCGAGGAAGTATTAAAAAATGTAGAGATGGCGGCGGTACAATATTTAAATTCGTCTCTGGTGATGGATTCGATTCACGATCCTTTGACGCCTGAGGATTTTCAGACGATAGCGAATCTGGGCAGAGGTCTGTACAATCTGCATTCGTTATCGGGGGTAGCCGACACCTATCTGGTGAATATGGAAATGGATTGGATGATCAGCAAACTCGGTTTTACAACGATCAAGGAATTTTCTGACCGGAATGTCCTGGATGAATATGCGGATCATCCGCAAAATTTGTTTTGGCTTGCTTCCGGTTCCGGTCAAGGAAAGCAGGATAACGGCGTTCGAGAAAAGGAGGGGGACCGGATTCGCCTGATCGTCAAGCTGCCGATGATTGCCACGTCGACGGCACCCAAGGCCTTGCTGCTCATAGATATGTCCCATAGCGAGCTGGAACAAGATTTGGCACAGGACAAAACCTTGGGAGATATTTATATTTTGAATCGCGAACGGGTTCCTTTTTTGTCCAATCCGGGTTCTGTTCCTATACAGGATGTGGTCATGGAGAAGCTGAGGACCGTGACCGATGCCAGCGGTTATTTTGAAGGAGACGCTATGGCGGTTAACTATAAGGTGTCTCCCTATAATAATTGGACATATGCTTCCGTCGTATCCATTGAGGGAATGACCAGGGAGTCCAAAAAAATTGCTATGTTAACGTTAAACGTATGTTTGGTTATCTTTGTCGTGATCGCCGCCATTGCTTTTTACGGGAGCCGGCGAATGTATTCGCCTATCCGAAGACTGTTTGTCATTATGGAACAGATCGGAGGAGAACCCGCCGATTCAAAGAAGAAAGATGAGTTCGCTTTTATCGAGGACCGGTTCCATGCTTTATTCAGTACGCGAAAACAGCTGCAGCAGCAGCTTCATGGGCAGCTTTCGCAGATGAAAGAGTTTTTTTTGCTTAAGCTGTTTATGGGGCAAATTACGGAGAGTGAATTTTTGTTTAAAAGCGAGACTTATGGTTTCGCCGGCAAGGGGAAGGCTTTGGGGGTGCTGGCGCTGCAAATCGATTCCCTGCAGGAAACCCGATATATGGAAAGCGATAAGGAACTGCTTCTTTTTGCGATCAATAATATCGTAGGCGAACTGCTGCCCGGCCATCGTTTGGTTGGCGCCTTGCTTTTCGACCAGTCTCAGGTATCGCTGTTGACCGGGGACACGGACGAGCCCGCTGAGAACAAGGCGTATTTTCATCAAACGGCCGAACAGATTAAATCGAAGGTTCATGAGCTGCTGCAGCTTAAAACAAGCATCGGGATCAGCCGTTCGTTTTTCCGGTACACCGATGCAATGAACGCTTACTCCGAAGCCTTGGATGCGCTGAAACGAAGAATTAGACTTGGAAGCGATATCATTCTCCATTATGACGATTTCGTCCCGGTGCATGGAGATGTCAAAAGCCTGATTCCTCCATTACATCATCTGGAAGACTACATCGTGAATGCGTTTACATCCGGAGATGCCGAATCGGCGATGGAGCATTTTGATCATTATGTGGCCTCGATCACGGAGAGAGACATCCAGTTTAACGACTATCAGGTTTTCATGCTTCAATTGGTTGCACGCATCTATCAATTGGTTCGGAATGAAGGAGGGAGGCTGGACGGACTGATCGGTTCCAATTCCGCCGTAACGCAATTCGTGAAGTTGAATACGGTGCAAGAGGTGTCGGTATGGTTTAAGACGGAACTGCTGCCGCCGACCATTGCGTTTTTTAAAAAACGTACGGATTCAGAATATATTAATACCGCACATCAAATGGTTCAAATGATTCATGAGCAATATGATGAGGATATATCGCTCGAGTCGTGCGCAGCGGCGCTCAAATTTCATCCGGTGTATTTAAGCCGGGTGTTCAAGAAGGAGATCGGCGTTACGTTCATTGAATATTTGACGGATTACCGGATGACGATGGCAAAAATGATGTTAGAACATACCGATCTGAAGATTACGGAAATCGCGGACCGTCTCAATTATACGAATTCAACCGGCTTTATCCGGACATTCCGGAAGCTGACGGGGATGACGCCGGGACAATACCGGCAAACCCTTTCCAAATTAAAGTAGACGCAGGCACGGCATGCGGATTTGCCTCGTATGTTAAGACGTATCGTATGAAATAAAATTTGCAGCATGACTTGATGAGGTGGTACATCATGTTAAAACAGGCAGCGGTCGCGGTTTGTTTTCTGTTTGTATTGTTGTCGCCGGTATTACCGCAATCTTCAACGATGGGCAGCGAGGGCTGGAGCGCTATAGCGATTCTGGTCTTGGCGGTCGTCCTTTGGTTAACCAACGTCATTCCAGCCTCCGTCACCAGTATGATGGTCGTCGTTCTCGTCTCGCTGCTGGGCATCCTGCCGTTCGAACAGGCTGCGCAGGCGCTGGGCGAAGAAGAAATATGGCTGATCTTATCCATGCTCATCATGGGAGTGGCGGTGGAGAAGTATGCTTTAGACAAGCGTCTTGCCTATAATATGCTGCTGTTGGCGGGAGGCAGCGTCAAATCGATTATCTTGTACCTGATTGTGATCGCATTTTTGCTTACGTTTTTCATGCCGAACGCATTGGGCCGGTTAACTGTGCTTTTGCCGGTAAGCATAGGGATGATTGAAACCATGAAAGAACAAGGTGGCGCCCATTTCGGGAAATTAGTGCTCCTCACCGTCACTTTCGTACCCTATGTCAGCACGATCGGTCTGCTTACGGGAGCCGGGGGCTCCATTTATGCCGTAGGATTATTTGACTCCATGTTAGGTCATCGGTGGAGTTATGTAGACTGGATGCTGTTGATGATGCCGATTGTCGTCGTTGTTCTCGCCGCTATGTGGATGCTGCTCCTTTATTTATTTCCGCCCGAAACAGCCGTATTGACCGGGAGCGATCGGTTTTTCAGACAGGAAAAAGAGAAGCTCGGCCCTATGACTGCAGCGGAGAAGAAACTGATTGCACTCTATCTGCTGCTTGCGCTTCTTTGGATGACCGGCAGTTTGCACCATCTTCCGATAGCCCTGACCGGCGTTCTGGTGGTCACGCTGTTGTTCATTCCAGGCATTCAATTATTAACCTGGAAAGAAGCGATGGGCAAGGTGGATTGGGGAGTTCCGCTGTTGTTTGCCGCCGGCTTTGCGCTGGCGGATGCTCTCAATGAAAGCGGCGTGGTAAGATGGGCCTCCGGTTTGGCCACGAGCTTATTGGCGGATCTGCCGGCAGCCATTCTCGCCGCTGCCATGATGACGGCCTTTATTCTTATTCGAATCGGATTTACCAACTATACCGCCATGGTGGCTTCCTTGCTTCCCGTGGCATTGACGTTCGCCGCCGGAAGCGAACTGAATCCGCTCTGGCTCGGGATGCTCTGCGTAGCGGCCAGCAGCATCGGTTATTTTATCCCGACCCAATCTGCCGGCAGCATGACTACCTTTGCTATGGGTTATTACACGGGGAAGGATTATCTGGTCGTCGGCAGTTGGATCACCCTGCTTCTTTTCCTGGTTACGATGCTTGCCGCTTTCTTCTATTGGCCGCTGCTCGGCCTGAGCGTATATCCCGGATAATTCAGATAGTTTAAGCGATTCGGCACCCGAGCCAATGGAGTCAATCAAAGAAGAAGGCTGCACCGCACTTGCCCAAGCCGGTTAGCAGCCTTCTCGTTTGTTTTATAACGATTTGCGGTAAATCGCAAGGACATCTTCACGGTCGAGGGATTTAAAGTGTCCGAACACGCCCCTGGCCATCGCTTTGTCCGCCATCAGCTCCAACTTCTCTGCGTTGATGCCATAGTCCGCCAGCCGACTGGGTGCGCCGATGGAGGACCAGAAGGAACGAAGTGCCCGAATGCCTTCCAAAGCCGTTTCGCGGTCGCTCTTGCCCTGGGGATCAATCCCGAATACATTAACGGCGAATTGCTTGAACCGTGAGACGCCTTCATCCAGCACATGTTCCATCCAGTTAGGGAAAAGAATCGCCAATCCTCCGCCGTGCGGAATGTCGTAGACGGCGCTCACGGCGTGCTCAATGTTATGGGTAGCCCAGTCACCGCGGATTCCCATGGCAAGCGTGCCGTTTAAAGCCATCGTCCCGCAGTACAGAATCGTTTCGCGGTGTTCGTACTGCTTCAGATTTTCCAGCAGCTTGGGCGCTGTGGCGATCACGGTACGGAGAATGGTTTCACAAAACCCGTCCTGGACCGGGGTATTTCCGGTATGGTTGAAATACTGTTCTATCACATGCGACATGATATCGACGATCCCGTAAACCGTTTGGTCTTTGGGCACCGTATAAGTAAACTCGGGATTGAGGATGGAGAATTTGGGGAACACCAGCGGACTGCTCCAACCGTACTTTTCCTGCGTTTCCCAATTGGTGATAACGGAACCCGAATTCATCTCCGATCCGGTGGCCGCCAAAGTAAGCACCGTACCGAGAGGCAGGGCTTCTTCAGCCGTCGCCTTGCGTGTAATAATATCCCATACATCGCCTTTAAACTTGGCGCCAATGGCAATGGCTTTAGCACAATCGATGACGCTGCCCCCGCCAACGGCGAGAATGAAATCAATCCCTTCTTTTCGGCAGAGGTCGATCCCTCTTTGTACAGTGGTCAATCGGGGATTTGGTTCGACGCCGCTTAATTCATGCACGTGAGCATCAAAACCGTTCAACCGGCGCATGACTTCATCGTAAACCCCGTTTTTCTTGATGCTGCCTCCCCCGTAAACAAGCAGAATCTTCCTGCCGATGGGCGGGATTTGCGTACCGAGATGCTCCATTGTATCTTTACCGAAATAAAGTCGGGTCGGATTATAGTACATAAACGTATCCATAAGTTTCCTCCGATTGATTAGAATTTTGGATAGCAGGATCAAACCATTTCCTGGCTCCCCCCCATTATACCAAATGACTTCATCGCAACCAAAAAAATTAAGCCGGAGCAAGCTCCAAAAAGAATAAATTGTGCTATACTATTGCATGGAATTTACAAAACATTAATATTTCCAAAAGAGTGGGGAAAACATGGGAGAACTGCAACTTTCACTTCGTCGATACGGGCTTGTTACGGTGCGCCGTCTGCCCCTGCTTTTATGTTCTCTTTGGATTGTATTTTTGGTAGAGCTATTAAGCCGCGGCCAATGGCTGGATGCCTTCGGATGGACTTTCGATGCGGTCCCGGAGCTGCTTCTCAATACCTTGATTGTTTTAGGCTTATTGCTATTTCTAACGGCGCTCACGGGCAGCATACGTCTTTCGTTTTGGCTCATAGCCGCATTATGCTTAGCTTTCGGGCTGATCAGCGGAATTAAACTGGAAATTTTGGGCGTGCCTTTTTTGCCATGGGATTTGCTGTTGGCCAGCGAAACGAAAGATATGACACCCTATCTCGGCGGTCTGCTGAGTTTTACGGTCATGTCCGGGTTCATTCTATTCTTTGTGATCAGCATTCTGCTGCTTTACAAGCTTTCGAAGACAGCGCTTCAGATAGGCAGAAAGCAGCGGGTTGCGATGGGGCTGATTTCCGCCTTGCTGCTGGTTTCTATCTATAACGACGGAGAGCTCTCGTTAACCAGGCTGGCAAAGATCAAAAATATCGCATACGACCAAACGCTGAATGTAAAAACCAACGGCTTTTTGTTAACGACCATGATGAATTTAAAATATCTTTTCCTGAAAGCGCCGAAGGGGTACGATGAGTCCTCCATTCGGTCGATTGCCTCGGGCGTCACTCCTGCGGTAACGCAGGCGGGGGACGTCAAGCCTAATATTATTATCGTTTTGAGCGAATCGTTCTGGGACATCACCCGGGTTGAGGGATTGAAGTTTAGTCGGGATCCTCTGCCGTTCTACCATTCGTTAGTCGAAAAGTATACAAGCGGCACCCTGCTGTCCCCACAGTATGGCGGCGGGACCGCAAATGTGGAATTTGAAGTGCTGACGGGCAATTCGATGCGCTTTTTGCCGCAGGGCTCGATTCCGTATAACCAATATATCCATAAAGCAACCGATTCGCTTGCGAGCATTTTGAGGCGTCAGGGGTATGAAGCTACGGCGATCAACCCGTTTCACAGCTGGTTTTACAACAGCAAGAACGTATACAACCATTTCGGCTTCTCCAAATATATTTCGCAGGAATTTTTTGAACCGGATTACGAGGGACCTTATATAGCCGACCGGGCTGTGGCCAAATATATCATTCAATCAAGCGATGAGACGCCGGGACCCGATTTTGTTTTTGCCAATACGATGGAGAACCATTACCACTATTCCCCCGGGAAGTTCAAGGAAAATACGATTCAGGTGACCGGAGTGACCGGAGAGTCCAAGGGTCTTATTGAAACGTATGCGCAAGGGCTCTTGGGTGCGGACGATATGCTTAAGCGTTTGGTGACGCACTATGAGCAAAAGGGAGAGCCGACGATCATTGTTTTCTTCGGCGATCATCTGCCAAGTCTCGGGGATAACTACAAAGCGTATAAAGACTGCGGCTATTTGCAGGAGAACGACCCGAATTTTCTTGACAAAATGTATCGTGTTCCGGTTCTTGTATGGAACAATTATTTGCCGGAGCACAAGGAACAGTTAAATATGAGTCCATCATTTCTGGGGCCTTATGTGCTGAAGCTGGCGCAAAGACCCGGCAGCTATTATACCGATTATTTGTATCGGCTCGCTCAGCACACTCCCGTGATTCCTCCCAAAAATTACTATCCGCAAATGGGAATCGACGAGGAGGCGTTAAAGGAATATGAAAAGCTGCAGTACGATATTCTGTTCGGAAAACAATACGGCTATGGCGATTGGAAAAACACCATTAAAGACCCGGCTTATGTTTTAGGCTTTGGCGATCTGCAGATTGATCATGTTCATGTGAATGAAACCGGCCGGGAACGGATTGTCAAAATCACCGGCAGAGATCTGCCGCATAATAGTATCTTGCATATCAATGATAAACCGGTGAAGACAGCATGGACCGATAAACATGAATTGACGGCTATTGTCGAGCCGGAGACGGAGGCGGAGTTTCCCTGGAAGCTGGAGATTGTGGTCGAGGATTCCAAGGGTCATATCGTAGCCAAATCGAATGCTTATGTTCAAACCCGGATGACAGCAGCGGATATGCCATAAAAAGACCTTCAATACCTAACAGGAGTCTTCCATTCCGCGAGAAGCGCCTGGAAGCCGATATTTCCGGAACGGACTTCGGAACTGTCGGCTTTTTTCAATTTGGACAATACCCAGCGGCGATTATAATTGAACGTTGGCTGAAAAAATCGGATCCGCCGTGCCGCGGACATTTCGTTAATCTATTGACAGACGGTGGTATTCGGTGAAACAATAACATAAAGCGGAGGGAAGAAGCTGTCATGGCATTGGCATACCTTCCGTACACGATTGGGCAGACCGCGGCAGGAGGAGGACAGGCCCGTTTCGGCCCCGGTTTCCGGAGCGGACTGAAAAATAAGTCTTGCTGGTGAACGCTCCATCCGATATAGTAGAATAAACCTGAGTTACAACTCCAAAGAAGTGGGGGTGTCCATCCTTTGCCGATCATTCAGTCGGTCGAGAGAGCGCTGCGCATTCTGGATCTGTTCGACGAATACCATAAAGAATTGAAGATCACAGAAATCAGCAGCCGGATGGACTTGCATAAAAGCACGGTTCATTCTTTGTTAAAAACATTACAGGAATATCATTATATCGAACAAAATCCGGATAACGGCAAATACCGGTTAGGGATGAAGCTGCTGGAGCGAAGCAGCCGGCTGGTCCAAAGCCTGGATATTCGGCAGGCGGCCAATCCTTTCTTGCAGAAGCTTTCCAAAACGACAGGGCAAACCGCCCATCTGGTTATTCTGGACGGGAAAGAAGGCGTTTACATCGATAAGGTGGAAGGCGATAAAGCCGTCATACGGTATTCCCGTATAGGCCGACGCATTCCACTGCACTGCAGCGCCGTAGGGAAAGCCCTTATTGCCTTTAAATCGCCGGAGCAGATCCGCTCCATTCTTAAAGGGTACGAATATCAAAAGCACACGGAGAAAACAATCCGGACCGAAGAGGCTTTTTTACAGGAACTGGAGCGTGTAAGAAAGCGGGGATATGCTACGGATGATCAGGAGAACGAGCCTGGGGTTTTCTGTATCGCCGCGGCGGTCAGGGACCATTCGGGGGAAGTGATTGCGGCGATCAGCGTATCGATGCTCAAAGCGAGAGTGACGGATGAGGATAAAGAGGAGTACGTCAAGCTCCTGCTGCAGACCGTCGAAGAGCTTTCCGAGCGGATGGGATACGGCGTCATGCTCAGGTGAACACGCGGGCGGCAAGCTTGTATAAGCTTGACCCGTTTCTTTTTAGCTATATTATAAAACCAAGTTTTATAATATAAAACAATAACCGGGTAAAAGTCCGGTGGCAAAAGGGAGAGAATGACATGAGTGAATTATTGACATCTATCATGGGAACTCAAGGCGAACAATTATACCGGCTTCATACACATGCACAAGGCCCTCAAGGTACGCTTCCACTGACGCCGGACATGCTGCTCCATGAGCCGAGCGGGAATCTGTTCGGGCTGACGCAAAACGTAGGGATGGGCTGGAAGCCGTCCGAACTGAACGGCAAGCAGGTGCTGCTGCTCAGCACCCAGGGAGGGATTCGTGCGGAGGACGGCCGTCCGATCGCGCTCGGGTACCATACCGGCCATTGGGAAGTAGGGCTGCTGATGCAGGATGCGGCCAATGAAATCCGGAAGATCGGCGGAGTGCCGTTCGCAGGGTATGTCAGCGATCCGTGCGACGGAAGAAGTCAGGGCACCGAGGGGATGTTCGACTCGCTGCCTTATCGCAATGACGCGGCCATGGTCTTCCGCAGATTGATCCGTTCGCTTCCCACACGCAAAGCGGTCATCGGCATCGCTACCTGCGATAAGGGCCTGCCGGCGATGCTGACGGCTCTTGCAGCCATGCGCGAGCTGCCATGTATCATTGTCCCCGGGGGAGTGACACTGCCTCCTTCAAACGGGGAGGATGCCGGTAAAATCCAAACGATCGGGGCGCGATACTCGAATGGAGAACTGTCACTGGAGGATGCGGCGGACCTCGGCTGCCGGGCATGTGCGACGCCCGGCGGGGGCTGTCAGTTTCTGGGTACGGCCGCTACGGCACAAGTCGTCGCCGAAGCGCTCGGACTGACAGTTCCGCACGCGGCGCTTGCTCCGTCCGGTCAGCCGATCTGGCACGAGCTCGCCCGCCAGTCGGCCCGCGCCGTCATGACGCTGGAGTCGAAGGGGCTGCGCACACGCGACATCGTCACGGATGCGGCCATTCGCAATGCGATGGTTGTCCACGCGGCCTTCGGCGGCTCCACGAACCTGCTGCTGCATATTCCGGCCATCGCTCATGCGGCCGGCTGCACTATCCCTGCCGTTCAGGATTGGGACCGTGTCAACCGCGATGTGCCGAGGTTGGTCAGCGTTCTGCCGAACGGTCCCGTGTACCATCCGACGGTCAGGGTGTTTCTGGCAGGAGGGGTGCCTGAGGTCATGCTGCATCTGCGCAAGCTCGGCTTGCTCGACGAATCGGTTCTTACCGTAACGGGCGAGACGCTGGGGACTGTGCTCGATTGGTGGGAGACCTCAGAGCGGAGGGCAAAGGTGCGCGAGGCGCTGCAGCAATTGGACGGGATCCGGCCCGATGAGGTCATCATGAGTCCGGAGCAGGCACGGGCCCACGGAATGACGTCCACCGTCACGTTCCCGACCGGAAATATCGCGCCGGAGGGCTCCGTCATTAAATCGACCTCCATCGATCCGACGGTTGTGGGACCCGGCGGCGTTTATCGCCATAAAGGGCGGGCGAAGGTGTTTACTGCTGAACGGGATGCCATCCGGGCCATCAAGACCGGAGGCATTGTGGCCGGCGATATTATGGTGCTGATCGGCCGCGGCCCGATCGGCTCGGGAATGGAAGAGACGTACCAGTTGACTTCCGCGTTGAAGCATCTGCCGTTCGGAAAGCATGTGACGCTGATTACGGATGCGCGATTCTCAGGTGTATCCACCGGCGCCTGTATCGGCCATGTAGGTCCGGAAGCGCTTGCGGGCGGGCCGATCGGCAAGCTGCGGGACGGCGACTGGATTGAAGTCGTGATTGACCGCGAACGGCTGCAGGGCAGCCTGCATTTTGTCGGCGAAGGGGACACCTTCTATACGCCCGAGGAAGGAGCCGAGGTGCTGGCCCGGCGATCGCCTCATCCCGGTCTCGCCCCTGACCCCGGTCTGCCGGACGATACCCGCTTGTGGGCGGCGCTCCAAGGGGCCAGCGGCGGAACGTGGCGCGGCAGCGTGTATGATGTGGACCGCATTATCACGCTGCTCGAAGCCGGCAAGAAAGCGCTTGGATGGTAAAACGTGCGGTGTGCTTGGCCGATGTACAGCGTTAAAGCAAACAGCCGAAGGGTGGCCTGACCCCTCGGCTGTTCAGCTTCAGGGCACAACTCGTGTCCGGTGCGCTTATCGGGAGCAAAGAGGTTTTACAAAAATAGGGTTGGCGTGATAGCATGAGGTCAAAGGTTCGCCTTAAAAGGTTTAAAGCATGGATGCTTTGAAGATGATTCTGATGAAAACAGGGGAGTTGTGATCATGGTTCAAGCCGGTCTTGTCGTTTGTGTAGGAGAGCTTTTAATCGATTTTTTTTGTACAGACATTGATGTCGATTTAAAGAAAGGCGCTAATTTTGTCAAGCAAGCCGGCGGAGCCCCTGCGAATGTGTCGGCGGCCGTCGCCAAGCTGGGGGGAAATGCGGCGTTTGTCGGCAAAGTAGGCAGCGATCCGTTCGGCGGGTTTCTGATCGAGGTGCTCGATCAGGCCGGCGTCGTTACGCGGATGATTTCCAAAGACGATACGGTGAAAACGACCATGGCTTTCGTTTCTTTGCAGGCGAACGGGGAGCGGGACTTTGTCTTTTACCGCGGCGCCGATGAGCGGCTGACCATAGCCGATGTGGATCTGGAGTACATATCCAAAGCGCGTGTGATGCATTTTGGTTCGGCAACAGCCCTGCTTGGCGGCGAATCCCTCGAAACCTATTTTGCACTGATCGATCAGGCCAAAACAGGCGGAATATTCGTCTCTTTCGACCCGAATTTCCGGACCAATCTGTGGCAGGGAAGAGAAGCCGAATTCATCGAGCGTTCGCGCAAAGGGATCGGACAAGCCGATTTCGTTAAGGTGAGCGACGAGGAGCTGCGTCTGATTACCGGGCAAGAAGATAGGCTGGAGGGCGTGCGGGACATGCATCAATGGGGGGCGCGCGTCATTGCCGTCACGCTGGGGAAGGAAGGGACGCTGCTTTCCGCCGCCGGGCAGCACGCCGTGATTCCGAGCGTCGCCATCAAGTCTGTCGATTCCACCGGTGCCGGAGACTCGTTTGTGGGCGCAACCTTGTTTCAGCTGGCGTCCGCGAAGGACCCGCATGCTTTGTGCGACAACTTTGAAGCGTGGAAGAGCATCATTGCCTTCTCCAATAAAGTGGGAGCCATGGTTTGTACGAAAGTGGGGGCGATTGCCGCGCTGCCGTCTCTGGAAGAGGTGGAACGGTTCGGTTAAGAGACGGGAGGGCCCTGAGCTTACCGATGATGCGCGGGGATTTGCTTGCGGCAGAGCTTTTTCGATACTTCTTTCACAAATGAAAAACTACTTTTCACATATGAAAAAAAGATTTATAAAAAACATTTATATAAATATCGTTGACACACATTCATTATGTAATTAGACTGTGAAATAATGCATAAATTTAACTATTTTTGATTTCATAGTTTGCATTAGGATTTTCTATATCGAAAGGAGAAATGAAAAATGAGTGGTCAGACAAGCGGAAGTTATACAATTATTTTGCGAATGGAGCTGGAACCCAACGTAGCATTCATTCAAATCGCTAATGCAATTCATGAAAAAGGCGGCGAAATCGTTGCCGTAGATATTGTGAACCGAAGCAAACAAAAAACGATCAGAGATATCACGGTGTCCGTTTCAAACAGAGAAACCGAAGCTGAATTGATTGAAAACGTTCGCAACGTGCCGGGGATTAAAATCGTCAACATATCGGACCGTACCTTCCTGATGCATTTGGGAGGAAAGCTTGAAGTTCGTTCGAAGGTTCCGATTAAAAACAGGGATGATCTGTCCCATGTATATACACCGGGTGTAGCCCGTGTATGCATGGCGCTTCATGAAGATCCTTCCAAAGCTTATTCGTTAACCATCAAGCGGAATACGGTGGCGGTCGTCTCCGATGGTACCGCTGTACTCGGGTTGGGCGATATCGGTCCGATTGCCGCGATGCCGGTGATGGAAGGTAAAGCGATGCTGTTTAAAGAAATGGCGGATATCGATTCCTTTCCGATTTGTTTGGATACGAAGGATACGGAAGAAATCATCAGGATTGTGAAGTCGATCGCACCGGCGTTCGGAGGCATTAACCTGGAGGACATTTCCTCGCCGCGCTGCTTTGAAATTGAAGAAAGATTAAAAAAAGAACTGGATATTCCTGTTTTTCATGATGACCAGCACGGAACCGCCGTGGTGATGCTGGCGGGATTGATCAACGCATTGAAAATTGTGAACAAGCAAATCTCTGACATTAAAGTGGTGTTCAGCGGAGTCGGCGCGGCAGGCGTGGCTTGCACGAAAATGCTGATCGCGGCCGGAGTCAAGCATATCGTCGGTGCGACGAGATCCGTAGGTATTATCAACCGCAACGCTACATACGAAAACCCCATGCTGCAATGGTATGCGGAGAATACGAATCCCGACAATGTGACGGGAACGTTATCCGACGCGATGCAGGGGGCGGATGTATTTATCGGCTTGTCCGGTCCCGGCGTGATTACGGTAGACGATTTGAAAAAAATGGCCAAAGACCCGATTGTCTTTGCGATGGCCAATCCGACTCCGGAGATTTTACCGGAAATTGCGGAGCCATATGTACGCGTCATGGCTACGGGAAGATCCGATTACCCGAACCAGTTGAATAATGTGCTGTGCTTCCCGGGGATTTTCAGAGGTGCATTGGATTGCCAGGCTACCATCATTAACGAGGAAATGAAACTGGCGGCCGCCTATGCGATTGCGTCTATTGTAGAGGACGCCGAACTGAACGAGCAGTATATTATCCCAAGCGTGTTCAATAACCGTGTGGTTGAGGTTGTCAGAAGAAAAGTCATTCAGGCGGCAGTGGATACAGGGGTAGCACGCAAAGTTCCGCATGAATTTGCATAATCCATCGTCATTCCAAAGTTGTAAAACAAGCCGTCTTTGCGGTTGGCCGCAAAGACGGCTTGTTTTTTTGCTTGCCCATCGGTCGATTCGGAGAAAAAACGGTGCGTGCGAATAGCGGCAGGTTCGGATAAGGCATAATAAGACGAACCCCGTGCACTATATTTTAAACGTAAGGATGAGCAGCTTGAGAAAGATAGCGTGCGGCTTCAAACTCTGTTTCATGCTATTCCTGCTGACCTTGTCGGCCTCCCTCTTGGCACAGCCGCTGGCCGCGGCTCCGAAATCGGACAAGACCAAAATCGAAATAACGGATGGATTGGCAGAAGAAGGCGTCTATTTGATCATCAATAAGACCTCGAACCGGTTGACCGTAGTTCTGAACGGACGGGTTGCGTATTCCTTTCCTGTCGCTACCGGCCGGACAAAGCAGCTCACTCCTACAGGGCGCTTTCATATTGTCACCAAGATCGTCAAGCCATGGTACGTGCGCAAGCGAATCCCTGGCGGCGATCCGCGCAATCCGCTCGGCAGCCGGTGGATGGGGATTAATGTGCCGGGAACGGGCGGCTATACCTATGGTATTCATGGAACCAACCGGCCGTATTCGATCGGCAGCAGCGCATCTTCGGGTTGTATTCGGATGCATAACAGAGATGTCGAATGGCTGTTCAGACATATTCCGCTGGGCACCGTGGTGATTATTCGGGAGTAGCAGGCTTAACGGTAAAAGGTCAGGTAGGGCTGCGACGGGCAAATCAGCGGGTCATACCGGGCAACCATTGAAAAGGGACTCCGAAAGGGGTTCTTTTTTTACCTAAAAGGACGGGGTTAAATTTTCTTCAGCCAAAGCGATGGGCGAATGATGTCGCAATTGCTGCCGCAAGGCATACCATAGAGTAACCTCCAAAATTTTTCACGGACGGGGGGCGTCAACTATGGATCAGTCCATGCCCGTGCTGCTGATTATCTTGCTTTTTTTACTGCTGGTGATCACCCTTTTGCTGCTGTATTGACCGGAAAGAGAAGACGCTCTGACGAAGAAACAGCCCGATCCGCTTTAGGGTGGACCGGGCTGTATGATTTTAGAATCCTTTATATTGCGGCTCTTCATTTTCAAGCTGCTGCACGCGTGAGCTGACTTGATCCACAATCGCTTGTGTTTGCTGGGCGCAATTTTCAAACAGCGTCTTGGCTTCCTGATTTTGCGTCTCTAACGCAAAGCTTTCAAGGCTTGCTTGCGCGCTCTTGAGGGATGCCAGCGTCGTCTTTACTTGGGATGCAACGGTCATTGATATCACCTCCACAAAAAATAATATGGCTCAGTCTTGAGGATTTATGAATGTAAAAAAACTCCTATTAATAACAAAAGGGATTTCGGCAAATAATTGAAACGTTACGTTTTAACCACCGGAAAGGGAGAGAATCCATTGCATGATTGGGCGCATATCGCGATCCGTTCGGCAGGAGCCATTACGATTTTATTTTTAATCACCCGTATACTTGGCAAAAAGCAAATTTCTCAGTTAACCTACTTCGAATACATACTCGGTATTGCGCTTGGTGAACTGATCGGATTTATGTCCATTGATCTCGAATCGCCTTTTATGTACGGCGTGATGGGACTTTTAGTCTGGTTTTCCATTCCTTATATCCTCGAAATCCTTGCCTTAAAAAGTAACCTGCTGCGGAAATGGTTCGACGGCACCGGAACCGTGATGATCAAGGATGGAAAAATTATGGAAGACAATTTGAAAAAAGAACGTTATACCGCCGATGAGCTTTTGGAGCAGCTGCGGATCAAAGGTGTCTTTAACGTGGCTGATGCGGAGTTTGCCGTTCTTGAGCCAAGCGGGGATCTCAGCGTTTTGTTAAAGCAGGAACAACAGCCTTTGACTCCGCAGCATTTGGGCATTCGGGTTGCGCCGCAGCGGGAAAGCCAGACGGTCATTATTGACGGGAAAATCAGGGACGAGCCTTTGGCTACGGCAGGGCTCAGCCGGGAATGGCTTCAAACGGAATTGGAGAAAATAGGCGTTACCTTGGAAAATGTGTTTGTCGGACAAGTGGATTCGTATGGTCAGCTGTATGTTGATTTATACGACGATATGCTGAAGGTTCCGCCAATGAATCAAAAGCCGCTGCTGCTGGCTACTTTAAAAAAGTGCGAAGCGGATCTGGCGTTGTTCGGGCTGTCTACGACAAACGAAGAGGCAAAACGAATGTATGAACAAGGTATGGAGAAAATAAAAGACATTATCGGGCAGGTCGAACCGTTATTGAAACGCTGAACAGAAAAGGGGGATGCGAAAATGACCACCAAATCGAAAATGAAGAAATTGACCTGGACGCAGCAGGAATACCAAGAGCTTGCCAAAAAGCGGGAGCCGGCCCGGCCGGTGCTGAAAAATTGCCTGAGGGCCTTTGCGGTCGGAGGCTTTATATGCTTGATCGGCCAAGGAATAATGGAAGTGTTCATCCGGTGGTTCGGGTTCACAGAGAAAACAGCTGGCAACCCGACGGCCGCCGTGCTCATCTTCATTTCGGTTTTGCTGACATGCTTTGGGGTATACGATAAAATCGCCCAATGGGCGGGCGCCGGGTCCGCCGTTCCTGTGACGGGCTTTGCCAACTCGATATGTTCTGCGGCTTTGGAGCATAAAAGCGAAGGCTACGTGCTCGGTGTCGGCGGAAACATGTTCAAGCTGGCCGGCTCTGTTATCGTATTCGGAACCGTGTCGGCCTTCGTCATCGGCCTTATTCACTTGATTCTTGGAATGGAGGGCCGTTAAATGCTAAAGGGATATCAGAGCTGGGAGTTCAAGAAGCGTCCGGTCATCATGGGAACGGCGACCATCGTAGGGCCGGATGAAGGCAACGGACCGCTGGGAAACGAATTCGACATTGTGCATGCCGATACCAAGCTCGGACAAGACAGTTGGGAAAAAGCCGAGAAAAAAATGCTGGAAGAAGCTGCCCAGCTTGCATTGGAGAATGCGGGGGTGACCAAGGAGCATATTCAATTTTATGTCGGCGGCGACTTGTTGAACCAAATCATCAGCAACAGTTTTGCCGTGCGGACGATGCAAATTCCTTATCTCGGTATTTTCGGCGCTTGCTCTACTTCGATGGAGGGATTGGCTTTGGCTTCCATGATCGTGGATTCGGGCTATGGCTATCAAGTGTTAACGGGAACGTGCAGTCACAACAGTACCGCGGAAAAGCAATTTCGTTACCCTACGGAATACGGCTCGCAGAAGCCTCCCACCGCCCAATATACGGTTACGGGAGCGGCTTGTGCGGTTGTGGGGAACCGGGGCAAGGGACCGGTCGTAACAGGAGCTACGATCGGGCGCGTCATTGATATGGGGATCAAGGACCCTTTTAATATGGGTGCGGCGATGGCCCCGGCGGCCGTCGATACGCTGCAGTCACATTTCCGTGATTTCAAACGGGAGCCGGGCTATTATGACTTGATTTTAACAGGCGACCTGGCGAGTGTAGGCTATGAAATTGCATGCGAATTACTGGAAAAGCATAAGGTGCCGATCAAGCAGACCCGTTACTACGACTGCGGTCTGATGATGTACGATTTGGAAAAGCAAAGCGTCCAAGCGGGAGGGAGCGGCTGCGCCTGCTCGGCTACCGTAACCTACGGTCACGTCTTGAAACGGATCCAAAAGGGAGAACTGAAAAGGGT
Source organism: Paenibacillus naphthalenovorans (assembly GCF_900099895.1). Lineage (GTDB taxonomy): Bacteria > Bacillota > Bacilli > Paenibacillales > NBRC-103111 > Paenibacillus_G > Paenibacillus_G naphthalenovorans. The sequence continues at coordinate 162,427 of NZ_FNDY01000002.1, read as the reverse complement.
GCTGATCGTTGCGACGGGAGCGCTGCTCTCCCCGCTTTCGTTTCAGCAGGGGGAGAGCATTCCCTGCATTGCACACGCGGTAGCGATTGAAAGCGAGGTGAATTAGCATGAATTGGATGCAGTTTGTCTGGGCTTTTCTCATCGGCGGGGCGATCTGTGTGCTGGGGCAATTGATGATGGATATCATGAAGCTGACGCCGGCGCATACCATGACCACTTTGGTGGTAGCCGGAGCCATCGTGGACGGCATTCAGATCGGCGACAAAAGCTTGTATGAACGCTTTATCGAGTTTGCCGGCGCCGGGGCTACCGTGCCGATTACCAGCTTTGGCAATTCCCTTGTGCACGGAGCGCTGAGCGAATTGAAAACGCATGGCGCAGTCGGAATCATCACGGGCATCTTTGAAGTAACCAGCGCGGGGATTTCTGCGGCCATCATTTTTTCATTCCTGGCCGCCCTCGTATTCAAGCCGCAAGGATAACGGCGGCAGCGGAGACGGAAGCTCCGAGAACCTTGGAAGCGCGCGGCGCCAACGCCCGGCCCTGAGGTTTTCGGGGCTTTTTTGCCATCATTCAAAATCATTTTTATACGTGTACTCCGCTTCCTGATTCCTGTACAATAGGAAGTAAGTCTCTTGTATTTTGTGCACATGTTACAATTGTTACAATAGCATTACAATTTGATTTCATTTGTTAAATCGACACGATTTTGTAGAACCTTAGGCTCTTTATTTGCGTAATAAATTTAATTCATGCTTAGTTAAGACTTATTAAGGAGGCCGGACGATGGAGACGATGATCAGAGAAGATATACTGGCGATTAGGCGGATACAGGCAAATTTGGAATCCTGCATTTTCGGAAAAAGAGAAGAAATTCAGCTGCTTTTAACCGCGATGCTGGCAGGGGGCCACGTGCTGCTTGAGGATGTGCCGGGCACAGGCAAGACCGTGCTGATCAAAGCGCTCGCCAAATCGATCCGCGGCCAATATCGCCGCATTCAATGCAACCCCGACCTCCTTCCTACCGATATTACAGGCGTTTCCATTTATCATCCCAAGGAGGAAGTGTTTTTGTTCCGTCCGGGTCCGATCATGACCAACATCCTGCTTGTCGATGAAATCAACCGGGCAACGACCAAGACGCAGTCCGCCTTGCTGGAAGCGATGGAGGAGAGGCATATTACGGTGGATGGAGAGTCCCATGATCTGCCAAAACCCTTCCTGATGCTGGCAACCCAGAATCCGATCGATTTCGAGGGTACTTATGTTTTGCCGGAGGCCCAGTTGGACCGTTTCATGATGAAATTCAGTCTCGGCTATCCCGATGCGGAAACGGAAACGAAAATGATCGTATCCCAAAGCATATCCCACCCGTTGGATGCTCTGGAGCCTGTTGCGGAAGTGGAGCAGATTTTGGCCATTCAAGAGCAAGTGAAGCAGGTTCATCTGGATGAAGCGGTGGCAAGGTACCTGGTATCCGTTATCCGGCTGACCCGCGAACATCCGTCCATCTATCTGGGAGCGAGCCCGCGTGCGACGCTGGCGCTGGTGCAGGCGGTCAAAGCCTTCGCTTTGCTTCAGCAAAGAGATTACGTCCTTCCGGACGATATTAAATTTTTGGCGCCTTATGTGCTTGGACACCGGATGATCCTGCAGGCGGAAGCACGGATGGAAGGGGTCACCGTATCGTCGGTGCTGCAATCGGTGTTTCAACAGGTGAAAGTGCCGGTACGTTTGGAGAAGTGAATATGCTGAGACCTTCTTTCGCTTTTAAGCTGGCGGGACGCTCGGGGTCCAGCCGCAAGCTCTGGGCCGTGCTCTCGGTTTTGTTGGGCAGCCTGGGATTTTTGCTGTTTCAGGGCGGAAAGCTGGCCTTGATGCTGTTTGTTATCATATTTATACTCAGCGTTTATTTGCTGCTCGGCCAGTGGAGCGGGATCAAGCGCACGAAAGGAATCCGGACGCTGAAGCACAACGAATTCGGAACGACGATCGAAGCCGGCAGCACCCTTGAAGTGACAATCCAGCTGCAAATCCCGGGATTTTGGCCGATGCCTTACTTGTTCGTCAAGGATCGATTAGTTCATAAAAGCGGCCGGGAGCTGACGTTTGAGGCGACGGTTGTGCCCGATTGGAAAAGACGCGCGCAATGGGAGTACAAAACGCCGGCGATGCGCCGCGGGCACTATGTGTTCGGGACCACGGAATGCGTAACCGAGGACGTGTTTGGGTTGTTCAAGCATAAGGGAGAGCTTGAGCTGCCTCAAAGCATCTCTGTTCTTCCGCAAACCGTGCCCATACGGGAATGGCAGCAGTTTCATCAGATGGTTAAAGGAACCAATCACCAATCCTCGACGACACGTGCCGCGCGGGAAACCACACAAATTAATGGTGTCCGCGAATACATTTACGGAGACCGGCTCTCGCGGATTCACTGGAATGCGACCGCCAAGACCGGAACCTGGAAATCGAAGGAGTTTGAGCGGGAATCGCTTCCCAAGACCTATTTGTTTCTGGACCGCAGTCTGCGGTCTTATCAGGATCCCGATCCGTTCGAGCTGGCGGTTTCGGCGGCCGCCTCGATGTTCCAGTACGGCGCTCATCGCGGCCTGGCTCTTGGGCTTATTTCCTGCGGGGCGGACGATAAGTATTTTGAACCGAGACCGGGGCAGGCGCAGTACCATGCCGTAATGCAGCATCTCATTGATGTGGAGGCGGACGGAGTATACGGCGCGCGGCAGGTGCTGATGGAGAAAATCCATATGCTTGCGCCGGGCAGCTTCATTAAGCTGATCAGTCCGGTTTCGGGGGATGGCATGCTTGAGCTGCTTGTCTGGCTCAAGCAGCAGCAAATGAAACCCTGCCATCTGTGGGTCAACCCGGATGCCGCCCGCAGGGAAGCTTGGGTCAAGCAGCTCAAGTCCCGCGGCATCGTTTGTTATGCGGTGCAGCATTTGTCGGAGCTGCCTTTCCAGTTGGGAGGTGGGAGATGATGAACGAAAAACCGCTTGCCTGGTGGAAGCGCTTGTTGTTTCACGATTGGCCGCATCGGGTTACGGTGCTGTTGTGCGGCTTGTTTTTGCTTCAGTTTACGATCTGGTTCTCCAAAGAAGACGGCCTGTGGCTGCAGGAGACGGTTGTTATCGTTCAGCTGACGCTGCTCGTCATTTTTATAATGGAGCATGTTCCGCTTATCCATTGGCTTCTTCGCGGCGCGTTGGAGCTCGGTGCCATTATTGTTATCAATATCCAGGTGCTCGAACGGTACGAGGTGATCGAGCCCATGCCGTTCTCCAGCTTTTTATCTTCCCAGCTGTTTTTGAACCTGTACGATCTTACGCCTTACTTATGGTTCGCCCTTGGCGCCTGGGTCGCTTATTTGACCACGATCTGGTGGGTGGAAGCAAAGTGGCGGATTTATATTCTGCTGGTTCTGACGGTTCTGGCGATGTGTATCCGCGATTCGTTTTCGGCCATTTATTTATGGCCGCAGGTGGCTGTCGTCGTCGCTTGCGGGCTGTTCCTGCTGATTTTATGTCACTTTATGCAGCTTCGGCGCAAGGATTCGTCGGCTTGGCGGAAGCTGGCCGACTACCCGGCATCGATTGCGATTCCGGTCGTTTCACTCGTATCCCTGACCATATTTATCGGGGCGCTGATGCCGGAGGTAGGTCCGACGCTAACGGATCCTTATACGGCATGGCGCAATTTCAAAGGGGAGCCGATGAATTTTACAACCGGCAAGGGAATCCAGGTATCTGCTGTTGTGGACGCGACGGATTCTTCTTCCGGTTACAGCCGCAACGACTCTAATCTCGGCGCAGGGTTCCAATTTGACTACACGCCGGTCATGACCGTAGAAACGACGCACAGGGCCTATTGGCGCGGTGAAACCCGTTCGCTTTACACCGGGAGAGGCTGGGAGGAAAGCGACGGCGAACGCCGGGGAGCCTGGAATAACGTGCGCCCGGACGCTCCCGTTCCTGCCGATCCGAGGTATCCGGCGGGAAATCGGAAAACCGTTGAGGTGACGCAAACGGTGACCATGCTCACAGATGAGCGGTATCCCGTTTTCTTTGGCGCCTATGCCGTGCAAAAAGTAACCGGCATTAACGGAGCGAAGAGCGGATTTGAAGCGCTGCAATGGTCCGCCCGGCAGTCGGAGCTGAGATACGGCGAGCATCAGCCTTATCCGAAGACGTATACGGTGGTGTCCCACATGCCGGTAGTCGACGAGGCGGCTTTGCGCGCACTGCCGATGGAACCGGTACGGCAGGGGATGAATGAGTTTTTGCAGCTGCCGGACCATTTGCCCGAACGTGTGCGCACGCTGGCAGCCGAGATTACCAGAGAGGCTGCGAATCCGTACGATAAAGCCAAGAGAATCGAGCAGTATCTCCAGTTGAATTTTCCTTATACGAACAGACCCGACTTGTCCAAGGGCCGCAGCCGCGACTTCGTCGACCGCTTCTTGTTTGAAATCCGGGAGGGGTATTGCGACTATTATTCCACTGCCATGGTGGTGATGGCCCGTTCTGTGGGCCTGCCGGCCCGTTGGGTGAAGGGCTATGCTTCCGGTGCGGCGGAAATGAACGGGGAATTGTTCGGCATGTTCCCGGACGAGGTTTCGGCCAATACCGATGCCGGCGGAGTGTATACCGTACGGAACTCGGATGCCCACTCCTGGGTGGAGGTCTACTTCAACGGCTATGGCTGGATTCCGTTTGAGCCGACCGCCGGATTCGCTCTGCCAACGGCGACGGCGGAGGCCAATCCTGCAGTCGACGTTTCCGAAGCTCCGGGTCCCATCGTAACCGAGACGGAAGAAAATACGCCCGTCGTCGGGCCGCATCATGTCGCCACAGGAGGCATCCTTGCTGCGGCTGCACTGCTTGCCGCTTTTCTGGTTTGGAAATTTCAACTCATCGAGCTGTGGAGAGAGCGGGAGCGCAGGCGCAGAGCTTCGCTGATGAAGCAGAAAGTCATTGTGGAGTGTGAGCGGCTGCTCCGTATTTTCCGACGCAACGGCTACGTGCGCGAGGAATACGAAACGCTTCGGGAAGCGATGCAGCGCTGGACGAAGCAAAGCGGATGGATGAAATCGGAGCTGGATGCCGTGCTTTCTGTTTTTGAAAAAGCGAAATACGGGAATGCGGAAATTACCGAAGAGGATTGGCGTCAAACGACGCAAATCGTAGAAAAGCTTCGTTCTCAGATGTAGCTTGAATCAAAGGCTGGACGGCTTCGGGCTGCCGGCCTTTGAGGGTATTCCTTTTTGCAACAAAAAGGAGTATTATGGTATAGTTTGACGTATACAGCCTAATGTCTTTCGAGGTGAACGCTTTGCTGAAAAAGCTGATTCCACGCAAACAAGTGAATTCGATTTATGAAATAAAACTCGACGAATTATGGGAGCAGGGGTATCGGGGCATCATTACGGATTTGGACAATACGCTGGTAGGGGCCAAGGCGCCGCTGGCTACGCCGGAGCTGATCGATTGGCTCAAGGTAGTGGCGCACGTGGGCTTTCAGGTGGTCGTCGTCTCCAACAACCAGCGGACGAGGGTGACCAAGTTCGCGGAGCCGTTATCTCTGCCTTTTATTTACCGGGCCAAAAAGCCCTCGAGCGCATCCTTTCGAAAAGCGCTGCAGATGATGAATTTAAGGGCGGAAGAGGTCGTTGTGATCGGCGATCAAATGCTGACGGATGTGCTGGGGGGCAACCGGATGGGCTTGTATACCATTCTGGTGGTTCCGATTTCGCTGGGCGACGAAGGGTTTTTTACGAAGGTAAACCGCCGAATCGAGAAAGCGGCTTTAACGATCATGAAAAGGTAGGGAATCCATGACGGATCAAAAACAAATGAGAGAAGATGCGTTACACTGTACAGGCTGCGGCGTGGCGCTCCAAACCCAAGACGCCGAGAAGCTCGGCTATGTGCCGGAGCAGGCGCTGACGCGAACGCCGGTCATTTGCCAACGGTGCTTCCGCATAAAGCATTACAACGAAGCTTCCAGTATTACTTTAAATCAGGATGATTTTCTTCGCCTGCTTACGCATGTAGGCTCGACGCAGTCGCTTGTTATCAATATTGTCGATTTGTTCGATTTCGAGGGGAGCATGATTTCGGGACTTCCGCGCTTCGTCGGAAATAACCCGATTGTGCTTGTAGTCAACAAAATCGATTTGTTGCCCAAGGCGACGAACTATAACCGGATCTTAAACTGGGTGCAGCGCCAGGCGAAAGAAGCGGGACTGAAGGTTGCCGAGGTCGTGCTGTGCTCCGCAAAGAAAAACATGGGCTTCGAACGGGTCATTGAAGCGTTGGACAAACACCGCCGCGGCCGTGATATTTATGTGGTCGGCGCAACGAATGTAGGCAAGTCGACGCTGATTAACCGGCTGATCCGGGATTACAGCGACCTGGACGCGGAGCTGACGACTTCGCAATACCCGGGCACGACGCTGGATCTTGTCCGGATTCCGCTTGAGGACGGCGCATCCATCATCGACACGCCCGGCATTGTCTATCAACACCGGCTGACGGAGCTTGTGAGCAAGAAAGATCTGGCGAAGCTGATGCCGGACAAGCCGGTCAAGCCTTTGGTGTTTCAGCTAAACGAGCGGCAGACGATTTTCCTGGGCGGGTTTGCGCGGTTTGATTTTGTACAGGGAGCCCGGCAGTCCTTTACTTTCTATATATCCAATGCGCTTCAGGCTCACCGGACCAAGCTGGAGCGTGCGGATGAGCTGTACGAGGAGCACAAGGGCGGGCTTCTGTCACCGCCTGCCAGGGAGGAGCTGGACAAGCTGCCGAAGTGGGTAAAGCATCCGGTACGCATTCCGAAGGGTTCGAATCTGGATGTGTCCATTTCCGGAATCGGTTGGGTAAAAGTGAACGGCGAGGCCGGAGCGGATCTGGTTATTCACGTGCCTAAGGGCGTAAAGGTTGCCGTCAGGGAGCCGCTCATTTAAACTTTTGCTTCAGATTGTTTGCAATGGCAGCCAATGGGAGGAACGGGAAACGATGAGCAAGCACAAGCTGGATAGTCATACGATGTTGTACGGCGTTTTTGGGGATCCGATCCGGCATTCGAAATCTCCGATCATGTTGAACAGGGCATTTGAAGAAACAGGGCTCAATGCGGCTTACGGGGCGTTTCACATTTTGCCGGGAACCTTGAAGGACGCGGTCGCAGGGATTCGGGCGCTTCAGTTCCGGGGGGTCAACGTCACGATTCCGCACAAAGTGGAGGTGATGTCGTATTTGGACGAGATCGATGAAGCAGCCCGCGTCATCGGCGCCGTCAATACGATTGTAAACGAAGGCGGCAAGCTGATCGGATATAATACCGACGGCATCGGTTACATCCGTTCGCTCAAAGAAGAAACGGGCATCGATTTGAAAGGCCGCAAGGTGCTGATGATCGGAGCGGGGGGCGCCGCACGCGGCGTCGGTTACGCATTGGTCAAGGAAGGCGTGGAGCATATCTGGATTGCCAACCGGACGAAGGAGAAAGCGTTGGAGCTTGCGGCTTCCATGAGCGGGTTCGGAAGCGTATCCGGTCACGGACTGGACGAGGCAGGCAAGCTGGCTGGCGAGGCGGCGCTGATTGTGAACAATACGCTGCTCGGCATGCATCCGAATGTGGACGGGGTGCCTATGGACGTAGAGCTGATCAAGCCGGGAACGGTGGTCAGCGATTTGGTGTATAATCCCCTGGTTACCCGTTTTTTAAGAGAAGCCCGGGATCTTCGCGGAGCGACCGTTCACAGCGGCTTGGGCATGTTTATTTATCAAGGCGCCTATGCGTTTGAATACTGGACCGGTCTCCCGGCTCCGGTTGCAGCCATGCGGGAAGCGGTGCTGCAGTCTTTTGAAGAGCGGCAAACTTAAGTCAATCATGGAATTCATCCATAGAATAGAGGTAGAAGGACTGGCATGTTAACAGGTAAACAAAAGAGGTATCTGCGCTCGCTGGCGCACCATTTGAACCCGATATTTCAGGTCGGCAAAGGAGGAGTGAACGATCATTTGATCCGCCATATCAGCGAGGCGCTGGAGGTGCGGGAATTGATCAAGGTCTCGGTACTCAACAACTGCTTGGAGGATCCTAAAGAGGTGGGGGCGGAGCTCTCGGACGGCGCGGGTGCAGAGCTTGTGCAGGTCATTGGAAAAACCATTGTGCTGTATAAAGAATCCAAAGAACAAAAAACGATCGAGCTTCCGGTATAAGCTTTAAGCTTCAAGCGAAGCCGGGATGGATAATGCAAAGAGGGGGAGCCGGATGAAAATCGGCCTGATGGGAGGAACCTTCGATCCCGTTCATATCGGCCATTTGATCGCAGCCCAGAGCGTTTACGAGGAGCTGGAGCTGGATGAGGTTTGGTTTATGCCAACGTCCATGCCGCCGCATAAGGAACAGGCTCCCGGAGCTTCTCCGGAGCAGCGATGGCAGATGGTGTGCCTTGCCGTAGAAGACCACCCGGCTTTCAAGCCATCGGATGTCGAACTGCGCAAAGGCGGCATATCCTACAGCATCGAGACCGTACTCATGCTCCGTTCCCGGTACCCTGAACATGAGTTCTATTACATCATTGGAGCGGATATGGTGCAGTATTTGCCCAAATGGTACAGAATCGACGAGCTGATCAAGCATGTGACCTTTGTCGGATTGCGCCGCCCGGGGTATGAAACCGGCTGCGATGCACTGCCTGCCCCGATCAGGAAGGCTGTTCGTTTAGCCTCTATGCCGCAAATTGAGCTATCCTCTACGGGGATCAGACAGCGGCGCGCGGAGGGCCGGTCGGTGCGTTATATGGTGCCCGACCGGGTAAATGACTATATCGAGGTGAATCGTCTTTATGAAGCGTGAAGACCTGATGGAATCGGTCCGTTCGCAAATGCCGGAGAAGCGCTGGGTGCATACGCTGGGCGTGATGGAAACGGCTGTCAGGCTGGCGGAGCGGTTCGGAGCGGATCCTGTCAAAGCGGATCTGGCGGCTATTCTCCACGATGTGTGCAAATATTGGCGGGTGGACGAGCAAGCGCGGATTATTCGGGAAAACGGTTTGCCTCTTGATCTTCTGGAATATGACAAGGAGCTTTGGCATGCGCATGCGGGCGCCTGGCTGGCTCGTGAACGGTACGGTGTGGAGGATGAAGAGGTGCTGGATGCGATTCGCTACCATACCTCGGGGCGGGGTCAGATGACCCTGCTGGACAAGGTGGTTTGCCTTGCCGATTACATGGAGCCCGGGCGGGACTTTCCAGGCGTGCATAATATTCGCGAAATCGCCGAATATAGTTTAGAGAAGGCGCTGCTTGCCGGATTTGACGGAACGATAAGGTTTTTGCTGGATAAAGGAAAACGGATATATCCGCTGACGCTGGCCGCTCGCAATGGTTTGATTGAAGAGCTGGAGCAGCAGGACGGCGGAATGGTACAGAAGAGCTGAAACATTTGTATAGTTAAGGGAGGAAACTAGATGACGGTACAACCGGAGGAGCTTATGACGCTTGCGGTCGAGGCGGCCGAAGACAAAAAGGCAATAAACATCGTTACCCTGAATCTGTCCGGAATATCGCTGATTGCGGATTATTTTATCATTTGCCACGGGAATTCCGAGACACAAGTACAGGCGATTGCTGCGGAAATCCGCAAGAAAGCGGAGGAAAAAGGGGTGCGGATTCGCGGATTGGAAGGGATGGATACGGCGCGCTGGGTGCTCATCGATCTTGGCGATGTGGTCGTTCATGTTTTCCATCGCGATGACAGAGAATATTATAACATCGAGCGTCTTTGGTCCGACGCGAAAGTGGTCGAGCGGGTATGAGACTTGAAGCCGGTACGATCCGGCGGTTGGAAGTGGCAAGGGAAGTGCCGCCCAACGGCTATTTTTTGACCGACGGGACGCAGGACGTGCTTCTGCATTACAGCGAAACGGCCGGGGAAGTGAAGCCCGGGGATCAAGTAGACGTGTTCCTGTTTCACGATACGCAGGACCGGCTGGCGGCAACGATGCGAAAGCCTCTGATTCGGCTTGGCGAGGTGGCGCTGCTAGAGGTCGCAGATATTCATCCGCGCTTTGGATGCTTTCTTGAGATGGGGCTGGGGCGGCACTTGCTGCTGCCGTTTAAGGAGCTTCCTGAGCTTAAGGAGCTTCGTCCAAAGGTGGGTGACAAGGTCTTTGTCGTGCTGACGCACGACCGTCAGGGCCGGCTCGTGGCTAAAACAGCGGGGGAAGAGCAGCTGAAAAAGCTGTGTTTCGATGCTCCGGCAACTTGGCGAGGCCAATGGGTGGAAGCAAGGGTGTACAAGCCCCTGCAGATGGGCACGTTCGTCGTCTGTGACGGAGGCGTGGTCGGCTTCGGAGTCATCGGCTTCATCCATTCCTCCGAACGGACAAGACTGCTGCGGTTAGGCGAGCAGGTCAAGGTTCGCGTGACATTCGTGCGCGAGGACGGGAACGTGAACTGTACGATGCGCGAACGCAAGGAAGTCGGGCGGGATGAGGACGCGGAAAAGCTGCTGGCGTTTCTTCATGAACGGCCGAACAAGGCCATGCCCTACTCGGACGAAACGCCTGCCGATCTGATCAGTCAGCGTTTTGGCATAAGCAAATCGGCATTCAAACGCGCCATCGGCAAGCTGATGAAAGAAGGCTTGGTTTATCAGGAAGGCAGCTGGACTTACCTGAAGCAGGATCCGACAGAGCCGGTTACCCAGTGAAGAAGCGCTGAGGTGCCGGTTTTTTCTTGCGCCGGGAGGATACTGATGATGCATTAAGACAAGGAGGTTTGCCGTGTGGCTTATGAGCGGTTCTCGTATATTTACGACCGTCTGATGGAGGATATGCCCTATGAGGAATGGATGCGGTTTGCCGGACAATGCTGGGACAAGTATGGTGTTCCCCGGACCGTCGTCGACCTTGGCTGCGGCACGGGAGCCTTGGCGATACCGCTTGCGCAGCAGGGCTTCGAAGTGATCGGCATCGACCTCTCGGAAGATATGCTCGCGGTCGCTCAGCAAAAGGCGGACAGCGTGCATCGGCATTCACCGTTCCCTGCCGGAGGCGGGCTGATGCTGCTGCAGCAGGATTTGCGCGATTGGGAGCTGGACCGTCCTGTGGATGCGGTCATCTCGTTTTGCGACTGCTTCAACTATTTGCTGGAGGAAGAGGATGTCGTGCTGGCGATCCGGCAAGCCTATGCGGGGTTGAAGCCGGGCGGTGTATTTCTGTTTGACATGCACACCCCTTATCAGCTGCAATCGTATGCCGAATCGCAGCCCTTTACTCTGAACGAAGAGGACATTGCGTATATATGGACATGCGATTTTGACCCGGGACGCTGTGAGATCGAGCATGCGCTAACGATTTTCGTCAGAGAAGGAGAAATGCTCGAAACGGGATCCGACGATGCGGTGACAGAACGCTTTCATCGGGTGGAGGAACTGCATTTGCAGCGTGCTTATTCTCTGGATTGGCTTGGGGAGAAGCTGCGTGAAGCCGGTTTCCGGGAAACGGCCTGCTACGGGGATTTTACGTGGGAGCCACCTACGGAAAATACGCAGAGGGTGTTTTTTGTGGCGGTAAAATAGGCTGACCCTGTTCGAGGCAGGAAACAGGCGGGGGATGACGAGCCGGACTATTTTTCGATCAACCGCAAAATCAGCTGCACAGCGCTCAAAATCATGCCCCAGAGCGGCAGCGACAAGATCAAACCGTTCAGTAATCCTCGCATCGGCGGCAACCTCCAGCACACACTTTTTATACAGTATGTACAAAAAGTCTTTCTGGAATCCCCGGCAAAGAGGATTATCGTGCCGGAAGGGCGATTTCTTTCGATGGCGTCCTGCTTGACACACAGGAACGGTTTTACATATAATGAAATTTAATTGGATCGTTTGCAAGGCTATGACAGAAAGCAGTAGCTGTACGCCGTATTTCAGAGAGCCGATGGTTGGTGGGAATCGGTTGTGGTCGCAGCGAACTCGTTCTGGAGCCAGAAGGTGAAGGGAAGGATCGTCGGAAGAAGGGTCCGAGACCTAGCCGGATCGTATTCCCCGCGTTAAGGGGCTGGAGTGGACAGGGGCAAAGCATGCCGGCTGTCAACTAGGGTGGTACCACGGGAAGCAAAGCTCTCGTCCCTAGCTAAGGCTAGAGGCGAGGGCTTTTTTGTTTTTATTCGAAGGAGGCATAAAGCAACATGGCACAGGAAGTCAAAGAACAGCAAGGATATAACCCGCAGGCGATTGAACCGAAGTGGCAGCGCTATTGGGAAGAGAACAAAACGTTCAAGGTGCTGGACGACGATAGCAAGCCCAAATTTTACGCCCTGGATATGTTTCCGTATCCTTCCGGCGCGGGACTGCACGTAGGCCACCCGGAAGGGTACACGGCCACCGATATTGTGTCCCGGTACAAAAGAATGCGCGGCTACAACGTACTGCATCCGATGGGGTGGGATGCGTTCGGTCTTCCGGCGGAGCAGCATGCACTCGATACAGGGGAGCATCCGCGCGACATTACGATCAAGAATATCAATAATTTCCGCAGACAAATCAAATCGCTCGGCTTCTCGTACGACTGGGACCGCGAATTCAGCACAACCGATCCCGATTACTACAAGTGGACGCAGTGGATTTTTATCCAGCTTTATAAAAAAGGTCTCGCCTATGTCGACGAGGTCCCGGTCAACTGGTGTCCCGCGCTGGGAACGGTCCTCGCCAACGAAGAGGTGATCGACGGCAAAAGCGAACGCGGAGGCCATCCCGTCATTCGCAAGCCGATGCGTCAGTGGGTGCTGAAGATTACCGAGTACGCAGAACGCCTGCTGGAGGATCTGGAGGAACTCGATTGGTCTGAAAGCATCAAGGACATGCAGCGCAACTGGATCGGTAAATCCAAAGGAGCGGAAGTGACGTTCGCTATCGACGGGCATGAGGGTGACAGCCTGAAGGTGTTCACGACTCGTCCGGATACGCTGTTCGGAGCGACATACTGCGTTTTGGCGCCGGAGCACGAGCTGGTGAATCGGATCGTGACGGAGGGACAAGCCTCGGCGGTGAAGGAATATCAAGAGCGTGCCGCCCGCAAGAGCGACCTGGAGCGTACGGATTTGGCCAAGGAGAAAACCGGAGTCTTTACCGGAGCCTATGCCGTCAATCCGGTGAACGGCAGCAAGGTGCCGATCTGGATCGCCGATTATGTACTGGCGGGCTACGGAACGGGAGCCATTATGGCGGTGCCGGGACATGACCAACGGGACTGGGAGTTCGCCAAACAGTATGATCTTCCGATAATTGAAGTGGTGCAGGGCGGGGATCTGTCCAAAGAGGCTTATTCCGGCGACGGTCCGCATGTGAACTCCGGCTTCCTGGACGGGCTCAACAACGAACAGGCCATCGGAGCCATGATTCAGTGGCTTGAGGATAACGGCAAAGGCCAGGGCAAAGTGACCTATCGTCTGCGCGACTGGCTGTTCAGCCGCCAGCGTTATTGGGGCGAGCCTATTCCGATCCTTCATCTGGAAGACGGGACGATGAAAACCGTGCCGGAGGATCAGCTGCCGCTGCTGCTGCCGGAGGTCGACGAAATCAAGCCGTCCGGCACAGGAGAATCGCCGCTGGCGAACGTAACCGAGTGGGTCAATACCATCGATCCGGAGACCGGCATGAAGGCCCGCCGCGAGACGAACACGATGCCGCAATGGGCGGGCAGCTGCTGGTACTACCTGCGTTTTATCGATCCTAAGAACGATAAGGAAATTTGCTCTCCGGAGCTGCAGCGCAAGTGGCTGCCGGTCGATCTGTACATCGGGGGTGCGGAGCATGCTGTGCTCCATCTGCTGTACGCGCGCTTCTGGCACAAGGTGCTGTACGATCTCGGCGTAGTGAATACGAAGGAACCGTTCCACAAGCTGGTCAATCAAGGGATGATCCTCGGCGAGAACAATGAGAAAATGAGCAAGTCCCGCGGGAACGTCATCAATCCCGATGTCATTGTCAATGAATTCGGAGCCGATACCCTGCGCTTGTACGAAATGTTCATGGGTCCGCTTGAGGCGACAAAGCCGTGGAGCGCCAACGGCGTAGAGGGGGCTTACCGCTTCTTAAGCCGGATCTGGAGATTGTTCATCCAAGAGGACGGGCAATTAAGCGCGAAAATTAGCAGTGAGGAAGAGGGCAGCGAGGCGTTCAAACGGGTTTGGCATCGTACCATCAAGAAGGTGACCGAGGATTTTGAGGCGCTGCGCTTTAACACGGCGATCAGCCAGCTGATGATCTTCGTGAATGAGGCCTACAAGACGGATCGTCTTCCGAAAGCGGCTATGGAGCACTTTGTGCAGTTGCTTTCTCCGCTTGCGCCGCATCTGGCCGAAGAATTATGGGAGAAGCTGGGCCATAACGATACCGTAACTTATGAACCATGGCCGACCTATGATGAGGCCTGGACCGTAGATAACGAGGTGGAAATCGTTATTCAGGTGAACGGTAAAATCATCGAGCGCGCGACGGTTGCGGCCGATGCCGATGAAGCTTCTATGCGGGAGCTGGCTGTGAATCTGGATAAAGTGAAGGATGCCACGGCGGGTAAAACGGTCCGGAAAGTCATCGTGGTCAAAGGCAAGCTGGTCAATATTGTAGCAGGATAAAAAGGATAAAACGGGCAAGCATCAAAAAAACAACCGCCCCCCGGATGGCTACGGGCACGGCGGTTCATAAGGAAAAGACGTGAAAGCATCGCGTTCTTCATCGGCTTTGGTCCCGAAAAAGCGGGCTTCCACCTTTTCCAAATCTTCTTCGTATTTGGCATGAGTTGTGCGGATCAAGTCGTAAAAGACGCTGCACAGCTCTTTTTCCATTATACGGAGTCCTTCCTCTGTAATTCCGCCGGGTACGGCTACACGCTGCTGCAGCGCGGCGGGAGTAAATCCTCCATCTGTCAGCAGCTTGCCCGTCCCCAGCGTCATTTCGCTGGCGAGCCGCGTCGCCTCTTCCTCGGAAATTCCGGTGGCCGAGACGGCTGCCTGGATATACTTTTGAATGAAGAAGGCGAGGAAGGCAGGTCCGCAGCTGGACAGGTCGGAGGAGATTCGGGTGTGTTCCTCGGATATGCGAATCGGAGCGCTTACGCGGGATAACAAGTTTTCGAGCCGTTTTTGATCCTCGTCCTTCATCCGGTCCCCATAAATACAAAGTGTCGCTCCGCTGAGTACATGATTTGTGATGCTCGGAATCACTTTGGCGATTTTGCAGGGCAACAGCGCTTCGAGATGCCGGATCAGCACCGGGCTGGTGATCGAAACGATGATCTGTTCGGGTGTCAACAAAGCCTGAATCTCCTCAATGACATCTTTGAACTCGAGAGGCTTGACACAGATAAACAGCAAATCGGCTTGAGAAGCCGCTTCTTTATTGGAACGGGCAACTTGCAAGCCCGGATAGTTCGCTGCCAAAAGCTCCGCTTTGGCGATGGTCCGGTTGGTCGCCACCACGTTCTCCGGGTTTACAGCGCCGGAGCGGATGAACGTTTCAATAAGCATACTGCCCATGCTGCCTGTTCCGATGAAACCTACTCGCATGACGATCCCTCCTGTTTCTTCATGTATATCAGGGAGGATATGAATTTATGCATCAATTTACCAATAAAAAGAGGTGATGAAGATGGGATCAACGAAAGGGGGAGCGGGATGATGCGAATCGCTTTGATCGCGCTTGCTGTCGGTCTTTCCGCGGCACTGCTGATGATTTATCCTAAATGGGCGGAGCCGCCCGCGTCAAGCTTCATTAGCGCCGATGCGGAAATGCGCAGGCTGCTGCAGGAACAAGCGGAGCAAAAGCCCCCATCGCAGACGGTTCCGGGCGGTCAGCAGGAGGGAAAGCCGCCGGAAACAAAGCCTGTGGAAGATCAAGGGCCTGCGCCGGAGCTCCCCAAATCCACTTTGGAAGGGAAAGGTTCATCCGCCGCAGAGGAGGCGGATCAGGCCGTTGCGAAGTCGGGCAAGCTGAATCTGAACACGGCGACGGCGGAGCAGCTGGATGATCTGCCCGGTGTCGGTCCAAGCAGAGCGCAGGCCATTTTGGAGCTTCGTCAGCGGTTAGGCGGCAAATTCCGCTCCCCCGACCAGCTGCTTGAGGTCAAAGGAATCGGTGCGAAAACCTTGGAGAAGATCAAGCCTCATGTCACCGTAGAGCCATAGCGGAGTATTTTATAGACAACGCTTTCATTTTGGGGGGAAATATGCGAAAATAGGTACGATTATTCATTTTATGCTATGATTAAGGGGGACGTATTTGATGTCTGAAGAACGCAAGCTCGCGCTGGAAACATTAGCTGTCCATGCTGGACAAGAGATTGATCCTGCCACGATGGCTCGTGCAGTGCCTTTGTACCAGACGACTTCCTACGGGTTCCGGGATACGGATCATGCGGCAAATCTGTTTGGATTGAAGGAATTCGGCAATATTTATACCCGCTTGATGAATCCGACGACGGATGTGTTCGAGAAGCGCGTCGCGGCATTGGAGGGCGGACTTGCCGCTCTGGCAACGGCATCCGGACAAGCCGCCATTACGTACTCGATCCTGAATATTGCCGGAGCGGGAGATGAGATTGTGTCGTCGGCCAGCTTATACGGCGGTACATATAATCTGTTCGCGATCACTCTGCCCAAGATCGGCATCAAGGTACATTTCGTCGATCCGAGCGATCCGGAGAACTTCCGTAAAGCGATTACGCCGAACACGAAGGCGGTATTTGCGGAGACGATCGGCAATCCGAGAGGCGATGTGCTGGATATCGAAGCGGTGGCTTCCATCGCCCACGAGAACGGCATTCCGCTCATCCTGGACAATACCTTCCCAAGTCCATACCTGTGCCGCCCGATAGAGCACGGTGCGGATATCGTCGTTCACTCCGCCACCAAATTCATCGGCGGCCACGGTACATCGATCGGCGGCATCATTGTAGACGGCGGGCGCTTCGACTGGAAGGCGAGCGGCAAATTTCCCGGGCTGACCGAACCGGATCCCAGCTACCATGGACTTGTTTATACGGATGCGCTAGGTCCGGTCGCATACATAATTAAAGCACGCGTGCAGCTTCTTCGCGACATGGGGGCGGCCATTTCTCCCTTCAATTCTTTTTTGATGCTGCAGGGTCTGGAGACTCTGCATCTGAGAATGGAACGCCACAGCTCAAACGCGCTGAAGGTAGCTGAATTTTTAGAGCGGCACGACGCGGTTGAATGGGTAAGCTATGCCGGATTGCCAAGCCATCCTTCCTATGATCTGGCCCGCAAATATATGCCTAAAGGCCAGGGAGCCATTTTGACGTTCGGCATCAAGGGCGGCGTGGAAGCCGGACGCAAGGTGATCAACGCCGTGAAGCTGTTCTCTCACCTTGCCAATGTGGGCGATTCGAAATCGCTGATCATTCATCCGGCCAGCACAACGCATCAGCAGCTCAATGAAGAGGAGCAATCGGCCGCAGGCGTCAGCCCCGGCATGATTCGGCTGTCGATCGGCACGGAAGCGATTGAAGACATCATCTACGACTTGAATCAAGCGATTCAAACCAGCCAGAAATAAGGGAGCGAGCATGACATGACAGCCCGCAAAGATTGGGACACGTACTTTATGGATATCGCCTATATGGCATCCACCCGTTCAAGGTGCAACCGCAGACATGTGGGCGCGGTGCTGGTTCAAGGGAAAAAGCTCTTGGGCACGGCTTACAATGGGGCCCCCTCGGGCGTCCCCGATTGCTCGGAGGCCGGCTGCATGCTGGTGGAAGAAATTGAACTGGTGCCTGCTGAAGGGAAAGAACAGGTGGTCAAAAAGCAGCGGTGCATCCGGACCATTCATGCGGAACAAAATCTGCTCCTGTTCACCGATCGCGAGGACCGGGAAGGCTCGGTTGTGTATGTAACCGATCAGCCGTGCTGGACCTGCGCCAATATGCTGGCGAACAGCGGCATCTCAGAGATCGTGTATCACCGGGCTTATCCGAAGGATCATGACAAGGTAAGCGCCTTGATGGAGCAAAAAAAACTTACGTTCCGTCAGTTGGAGAAGTACGAGCCGCCGGCAAGCACGGTCTCGGAAGTCACAAATTAAATCACTTGGAGGAAGAACCTCTTTTCGGACATGGTTAGCCATGTGTTCGGAAGGAGCTTTTTTTGTTGGCAAACAGAAGGGAGCTGACAGGTATCGGGAGAAGACCTATCGTCATGCTTGCCCTGTGCTGGACGCTGGGGTATGCCGTAGCCTTGGTATACCCGATGGCCTGGATGAATCTGTTTCTTGCTTTCGGCGCCGGGATTTTTTGCTGCCTGGTGCTCATGCTTAAACCGAGGGGCTCGGCCTGGTTCGCAGGTATGCTGATCGCTTTGGCAGCGGCCGGATGGTACGGAGAGTATGATGCCGGCAACAGAAGTCTGATCCGGCTTGAGGCTGAGGAGACGAACGGAGCGGGATTTCGAGGCAGAATCATGACTCCTGTGGAGGTAGACGGTGACCGGGTTTCTTTTCAGGCGAAGGCGGATCGCGTATCGCTCGCGGAGGGTTTTCCGCCGGAGAATGGGGGTCGAGGGGAGCTTGTTCAGTTTTCGATCCGTCTAGTAAAGCAGGAAGAACAGGAAATGGCGAAGCATTGGCAAAGAGGGGATAAGATTGAGCTTGAAGGGACGTTATTGCGGCCGGGGGAGGCCCGTAACTTCGGGGGCTTTGATTACCGGGACTATTTAAGGTTTCAGCACATCCACTGGCAAATGACGGCCAAAGGACTGGATGGAATCAGCGTGACCCCACCCGCCTTCGGGGAGTGGGGAGGCTGGCTGGTTCTTCGCGCAAACGACCGGTTTCGCGAGCAGCTGGCTGCCAAAGTGGAGCAGCTGTTTCCTGAGGAACAGAGCGGCTTTATGAAAGGCATGCTGATCGGTCTGGAGGATGACATCGACCCGGAGCTCTTCGACCAATTCTCGCGGCTCGGACTTACGCACATTATCGCTATTTCCGGCCTTAATGTCGCGATTTTTCTCGCCTGCTTGATTTGGCTCATGCGCCGGTGCGGTTTCACGCGTGAAACGTATTTGCTCACGGCCATTGCGTTGATGCCCGTCTATATCGCCGTGACGGGCGCGGCGCCTTCCATCGTGAGAGCGGGGATCATGGCCATGATCGGCTTATATGCGGCCTATCGGCACCGGTTGAAGGACGGGCTGCATATTGCGCTGATCGCCGGTGTCGGGATGCTGATATGGGAACCGTATTATTTGGTGAACGTCAGCTTCCAGCTGTCGTTTCTGGTGACGCTGGGGATCATCCTGGGCGTCCCGGCGATGAATAAGCTGCTTCCCTTGAAGCGGCCCAGGCTGCGCGATGCCGTTTCCATTACCGTCGTAGCGCAATTCGTTTCGTTTCCGCTTACGATTTATTATTTCAGCCAGTTTTCGCTGCTTTCTTTTGCGGCTAATTTTTTGCTTGTTCCGGTATTCAGTATGATCGTTATGCCAGCGGGGACGGCGGCGATGCTGCTGTCTTTCCTTTCTCTTTATATCGCCAAACCGTTTGCTTGGTTCGTCAGTCAGGTCAATACCCTTCTGTTCTGGATTGTGGACGGGTCCAGCCGATCGGAGTGGTTTCAAACCATTTGGCCGAGCCCGGAACCGGTATGGATCCTGATGTACTACGGTTTGCTGGCGCTGCTTGTGGTGCTGATGCTGGGCGAGCGGGATTCGCAGGAAGCAGGGGAAAAGACTGAGCCTATGCTGTATACCATGGCGGAGCATAGAGGCCGGGAGCGCGCGCGGCGGTGGATCCGATATGTGCTGCTGCCGGCCGTAATCGTTAGCTTCGCCGCGGTGTTGTGGACCGGTTATGATCCCCGGCGGGAGAAGGCGGAGGGCAGAGTGCATTTTATCGACGTCGGTCAAGGGGACAGCATCTTGATCCAGCCGCCGGGAAACGGCGGCAGCCTGCTGATCGACGGCGGGGGTACCTTATCCTTTCGCAAGCCGGGCGAGGAATGGAAGCAGCGGCGGGATCCGTATGAAGTCGGCCGGAAGCTGCTCGTGCCGCTGCTCAAAAAACGCGGTGTCCAGACCATCGACGAGCTGATTCTAACCCATCAGGATGTCGACCATTTTGGCGGTTTACAGGCGGTTATCGAACAAATCCCGGTGAAACGGCTGATTTTTAACGGGACGCTGAAGCCGGCTGCCGGGGTGGAGAAGCTGTTCCAAACCGCGCTGGACCGCGGTATTCAGCTTGTCGATGCGCGTGCCGGAGACCGGTTGGAGAAGGGACAGGATACGGTGCTCCATTTTCTGTATCCGTTCCGGGAAGCGGACGGTTCGGGGCTGCGTTTGGAGCAGGACCAGAATCCGAGCTCCATCGTGTTTCTTATGGAGATGTCCGGGACGCGGTGGCTGTTTGCAGGGGACATCGGCGAAGGGGCTGAACGGAAGCTGCTGGAACGGTGGTCGGCATTGGAGCCGGGGACGTCGAAGCTTCTGGAACCCCCTGTTGATGTGCTGAAAGTAGCGCATCATGGAAGCAAATCTTCTACCTCCGAGCTGTGGTTGAGGGCGTGGCGGCCCAGGCATGCCGTGATTTCCGCAGGAGTGAAGAATGTGTACGGGCATCCCCATCCTTCGGTACTGGAGCGGCTGGCCGCGCATCGGGTGAGCGTCCACCGCACCGACCGTCACGGCGAGGTGCAGATGACCGTTCGCGAGGGCAAAATATATATGCGCACAAAAATGAAGGAATGAGACGCGAACTTTCTGGGGCTGCCGGCACTTTCCGTACCCGCCGGATTTTCTTCCGAAGGGCTGCCGGTCGGCTTGCAATTCATGGGCAGACCTTTTGGGGAAGGTGAAATTTTATCCGTTGGTCATTGCTACGAACAGTACACCTCTTGGTATAAAGAACTGCCTAAAGAAGAAATATGGGTTGCCTAGCATGGGGAAGCTTCGGCTTCCTTTTCTTTTATGCAGGAAAGGGAGATCGGCATGCAGGAAAATACTGTACAGAAATCGGCAAACAAAGGTACGGTCATCGCTTCGGTGACGACGGCCAGCATGTTTGCAGGCATTCTGCCGGCCATGACGGTGGGATTGAACGCGTTACCCTTCCGGCAGGTATCCCGGGCGATGTCTATGAACCACGTCGCAGCGCAAATTACCGCCTCTGTGGCGGTTGTCTTATTTTCTTTGTTTTTTGAAGCCAAAAGAAGCGTATATGCGACGCTTATGCCCGTACAGGAAGCGGAGGTATTGGCGGTGCAGCAATTATTTCTGGCCATGGGCGTCATGGTGTTGTTCGCGGTGCCTGTCTCGTTAAGATGGATGCGCAAAAAGCATCGCGGGCAGTTGGATGCCGCTTGCGCCTGTAAACGATAAATATTCCCGTTGGTTGAAAAAAGCGGAATGATGAATGCAGCTTGAATAAACGGCCTGTTTTTGTTATGATCTTCACCTGTGCGGCATGACCGCGGGTGGGTGAGGGATAATACGAAACAGGGGAAATCGGAATGCTTTTGTCCAAGCGATTCAAGGCCAGTATGCTGGTGCTGCTGGGAGCCGCATCATTTGGCATTTTGTCGACCTTCGTCAAGCTGGCTTACAGCTATGGATTTACGCCGGGCGAGGTGACGGGCAGCCAGGTGCTGATCGGGTGGGCCGCGATGTGGCTGATCAGTTTGCCGTACTGGCACACATTAAAACGGGTAGCGAGGCGGTCGGTATTCAAGCTGATCGGCAGCGGGCTTTTTACCGGGCTTACAGGCGTCTTCTATTATTACTCGTTGCAGTCTTTGGACGCCTCGTTCGCCGTGCTGCTGTTGTTTCAATTTACGTGGATGGGACTTCTGATGGATTGGTTTCTGCACGGCAAATCGCCCGGGCGCTTTCAGGTTGCGGGTGTGGCCGTTATCCTTGCCGGGACGGTGCTCGCCTCCGGCTTATGGATGGGAACGACAAAGCCCGTTAATCTATCCGGAGCGGGACTCGGATTGCTTGCGGCGGCGAGCTACACGCTGTTCATCTATTTCAGCGGAAAGGTAGCCGTCGAGGTGCCTGCATTGCTGAGAAGCTCGTGGATGGTTACCGGGGCGGCTATCGTGGTTTTACTGATTTATCCGCCACAGTTTCTGTGGAACGGCTCGCTTGCCGAGGGGCTGTGGCTGTGGGGAGGCATTCTGGCCTTGTTCGGCATGATCCTGCCCCCGTATGTATTCGCTAAAGGAGCGCCGCACCTGGATACGGGGATGGCAGCCATTCTTGGAGCGGTAGAGCTTCCCGTCGTGATCATCGTCTCCGGGCTGCTGCTTGGAGAGCGGACGGGATGGGTGCAGTGGCTCGGCATCGGTCTGATCCTTGCAGGCATCATCTTGTCTGAACGGAAAAGCGCCGTGAAGCGGACAGACCCGCCGGCAGGCAAGCTTTAATGAAGAAAGACCGCTCTTCCTGGTGGAGGGGCGGTCTTGCCGTATGTGCGTTTCGTTGAGCCGGCGCTGCCATTGTAACTGCCACGGGGTCCTGAGGTCCTTTTGCCGTTATCGGACGACGCCGGCATAGATCTGTTCTGTAAATGCTTTGTAGGCCTGCGATACATATGCGTCCCTGCGCCGAATCAGCACGGTCCATACACGGCTGTGCTTATGCGCAATGGGATGGCAGCGGATGGAGCCTTCCTCTGCTTTGCGCTGAACGATAGAGCGGGGAAGCAGGGAAATGCCCAATCCGGCGGCCACGCAGCCGAGAATCGTTTCGAGCGTGCCGAATTCCAGAATTTTTACAGGCATGACGCCTTCCTCATGAAGCCACTGCTCCATTCTGGCACGGTAGGAGCAGCCGGCGCGAAACGCCAGCAGCGTACGTGAGCCCAGCTCTTTGGCGGAGGCCAGCGGAGGGTGTGCGGCATCGGTAACGATCATCAGTTCTTCTTCAATGAACGAATCCTGCAGAAGGTCGGGGTGCTCCACGGGTCCGGCGACAAAAGCGCCGTCGAGCTCATAATCCAGCACGGCCTGAACAAGCTGTTCCGTCGGGCCGGTGACTAACGTCAGGTTCACTTCCGGGTAGGAACGGTGATAGGAGGCCAGCAGCTCGGGCAGACGCACCGCAGCCGTCGTTTCCATAGAACCGATGGCCAAGGAGCCTTTTGGAGCAGTTCCGTCGGTCACGGCCCTGCGCGCTTCCTCCATCAGGCGCAGCACTTGGTCCGCGTAGCCCTTAAGCGTTTTCCCCGCAGGGGTCAAGGTAATGCCGCGGTTATGGCGGTAAAAGAGCGGCGTTCCCAAATCGTTTTCCAACTGACGGATTTTGGTCGTGATATTGGATTGTGCGTAGCCGAGCTGCAGGGCAGCTTTGGAAACGGTTCCGGCTGCAGCCGCCGCTTGGAAAGCTCTGAGCATGTCGATATCCAATTTGCGCTCCTCCTTTTTCTGATATCTCAATTTCAGATAGATCATATCAATATTACGTATTTTACATGATACCAAGAAAGCGTTATGCTAACAATAGCAGGCTGCTAAAAAAATGGGGACCGGAGGAGGAGCGGGCATGACGGTATGGGCAGGACGGCCGCTTGGTCTTTTAATCAGCGGTGTGCTGGCGCTTTTTATAGCCATGGGCGTCGGCCGTTTCGCGTATACGCCGATTCTGCCGTTTATGATGGAACGGCAGTTTTTCGGAGAAGCCGGAGCGGGAGCGCTTGCATCGGCGAATTATGCGGGGTATTTGGCCGGCGCCGTGATGGCGGCGTGGTTCTCGGGCAGCGAGCGGAGGCTTGGACGGCTCAAGCTCTCCCTCGTTATCAGCGTGCTGACAACTGCTCTCATGGGATTGACGACGCTTTTCCCGCTATGGCTGGCTCTGCGGTTTATTTCCGGCTTTGCTGGAGCGGCCGTATTCGTGTATGCTTCCGGCGTCGTGATGGACGGCCTTGCGGGTCTGCGGGGTTTTGCCGGCGCTTCGGGTGTATTCTACGGCGGAGTCGGGGCGGGAATCGCCGCTTCCGGACTTGCGGTTCCGCTTCTTGAGGCATCCTTTGGCTGGCAGGGCACATGGCTGGGGCTCGCGCTGCTCTGCGCCATGCTGTTAAGCACGGGCTGGCGGGGGCTGCAGGAGGTTGGAGACCGCAGGCCTGCGCCGCCCGCATCCGGCTCTTCCGGAAAAGGCTTTCGCCGCGTGGACCCGCGAATGCTTCGCCTGCAGCTGGTATACGGCCTGGAAGGCCTGGGATACATCGTGACCGGAACCTTTTTGGTCGCTTATGCCCAAAGTGTGCCCGCTATGAAGGAGCTTTCCTACTGGAGCTGGGTGCTGGTAGGGGCGGCAGCTATGCCTTCCTGCTGGATGTGGTCCAAGCTTCAGGGGTACTGGGGGCAAGAGCGGACGCTCTTCTTTTCCATGCTGCTGCAGGCTGTCGGCATTCTGCTGCCTGTGGTTTTCCCGACAGCATCCGGTTTGGCCGTCGGGGCGATTCTTTTTGGAGCCACGTTCATGGGCATTACGACGTTGGCGGTTTCATTGGCAAGGCGTCTGGCGGTTTATGATGCGGGAAGAAGTGTAGGATTGCTCACCGCCATCTACGGCGCAGGCCAAATGGCCGGTCCGGCGGCTGCAGGCCTGTTCGCCGCTCTGTCCGGGAGCTATCGATGGTCGCTTGCCGGAGCGGCCGTCATCGTTTTGATCGGCGCTTGCATTATCATCATTCCTATTCACGCGAAAGGACGATCGACATGCCCTATGTAAACATTAAGATTACGAAAGAAAATGTGACGACGGAGAAGAAAGCCGAGCTGATTCAAGGAGTAACCCGGCTGTTGGCAGATGTACTTAACAAAAATCCGCAAACGACCGTTGTCGTCATTGACGAAGTGGATACGGATAACTGGGGGATCGGCGGCGAGTCGGTCACGGTACGCAGAAAGCAAGGGAAATAAAGCCAAAAAGATTTCAGTCCGCAAGCGCGGCGCTGAAATCTTTTTTTGTTTTCGCGAACGAAACAAATAAGCTTTCCGGACGTATATTAAACTGCAAAATATGGCAGCTTAACGGCGTTTTCCTTCTATATACCTGAAAGGAAATATTTGATATTCTTAATAGAGTTAAAGACGCTGCAACATTTTTGCAGTCCGGAACGTTTATAAGGTTGCATGAGAGGGGGATCCCAGTGGTAGCGCCAGAATTAATAAAGGCTGCCCAATCGGGCGATCGCGACGCTCTTATTACCCTACTGCGAGAAATCGAGAATCACGTTTACCGCACCGCTTATTACATTCTGGGCAATGAGCAGGATGCGTTAGACGCCGCACAGGAAGCGTTAATCCGAATCTATACAAAAATCAACTCCTACGAAGAAAAGGCTCAGTTTAAAACGTGGGTTCAGCGCATCGTGACGAATCTTTGCATCGATAAATTCCGTCGGGCAAAGCCGACAGTCTCGATTGAACAGCACGATCTGAGCTTTACCGACCATAAAACGGTGGAAGACGAAGTGATGTCGTCGTATATCGCCCAAGACATCAGAGAGGCGATCGACAAGCTGCCCGAGCACCATCGATCGGTGGTCGTACTGAGGTATTTGGAGGATTTCTCCTATAATGAAATAGCAGAATCGTTGGATTTGCCCATAAACACGGTAAAGTCTTATTTGTTCAGGGCGAGGCAGCAGCTGCAAACGATTCTTGGAGAGTATAAAAAAGCGGGCAGCGATGCGATTCGGGGATGAGCGACGAATGATAAAAGATATACGAACACCAAAGAAAGGTAGTGTACGGGGATGATGTGTCAAGAGGTGATCGAGCTGATGCAGAGATACCTTGATCGGGATCTCGATGAAACGGAGTACAGCCGGATGCTTGGGCATCTCCGGCAGTGTCCGGATTGCACCGAGCTGTTCGAGCGTCTTGTGAATTTGTCGCATGAGCTCGAGAGCTTGCCGAAGGTAACCCCCCCTTTCAGCCTGGTGGACGCCATCATGCCGAAGCTGGAGCAGCTTGGCGAAGCAGGCGGACAGGTTCCGGGCGAGGCATGGTCGGCACCAATTGGGGAAGAGAAAGCGGAGGTTGAGACGGAGAAGCAGACGGCGCCGCCTCCACGAGAACAGTCAAAGCGGGGCATGCGTAAAAACGTCAGGGAATGGTTTTCGTTTCCGGTGTTTGGAGGCGTTGTTGCGGCCGGTCTTGCGTTCGGGTTCTTTCTGTTCCAGCAGCAAGCCGGACCGGATGCGGGCGGCATATGGCTCGGACTGGACCAGAAAAAAGCAAGCGAAAGCGCTGTACGGGATTCAAGAAGCCAGGCCGCTGACAATCAGGGTAGCACGATGTCGGCTCAAGACCAATTACCTGCACAGGACGCCCCAAATCAGGGCGGAACGGACGGAATAGATCAACATGGCGCGACGGGCGGCAGCGGAGCTCCAAACGAATCTGCAGCGGGAGCGGACGATTGGGAAGAAAAGCAGAGCCTTACGCCAATGGCGATAGCGCCCAAAGCGGCGGTCCCCCCTGCGGCGCATAAACCGACGTCGAAGCCCGAGGAGCCGGCGGTATCGAATACCGCACCTGAGCCTGAACCGGCGAAGAAACCGGCCGGCGGATCGGAGCCTTCCGCGCCGGAAGCCTCGGGGTCTGACGATAAGCCTTCCCACGGTGTGTCCTCCACCATGGACCCGACTGCAGGCGGAGGTGGCGGAGAGCCGGAGAATCCATCAGAGCCTGCCGTACCTGAAGTTAACCGCAGCAAGATCGGCGGTCCGATGGGACTATTGGGCATGCCGGAGGCAGAGGCGCCGCCGGTGCATCAGTTGGCTTCCGCTGACGGGAAATATACCGCTTATTTCGAGAATGCCCGTGTGATCGTGCGAACCAAGAACGGCCAAGAGGCTTATGTCTCCAAATATTCGTGGGAAGATGCAGACCGGATAAACCTGGTCGAATGGTCTGCAGATTATAAGCTGACATATGCGGTGAAAATGCACGAGCAATCGAGAACGTTCATTGTTTCGCTTGCGGAACAGACGGAGACGGAAACGAAGGCAAACAAAAACTGAACTAGCGGCGTCTCTCTGCAAGCTGCGGGGTTCACGATTTTAAACTTGTTTTGCACACTTCTCAACGATTCGGCGTATACTAGGATATCCAAGCAACACGATACTATCGATTCACGTCGTATGACCACCGGCCGCTAAGGGGTTTCTAGAGCCAACCTGTCGGCGGTGTTTATATAGATGGGTTTCGGACAAAGGGATTAGGTCAGACCGCACCGGTTTTGACGTAATCCCTTTGTTGTTGATATCATATAATGTACCGGCACAGACGGGGATAAGAAAGGGAAGACTTGGGACGGGGATGGTGGCTGACGGCGATGGATTACAAGACAGCGGTCAAACAAATAGACAAGGGGCAATTCGCGCCGGTTTATGTATGTTACGGCTCAGAGAGCTACTTGATTCGGGAACTGATTAACCGCTTGACGGACAAGCTGGCGCTGCCGGAGCATAAAGCGTTTGCCGTATCCCGTTACGATTTGACGGAGACACCGGTGGAAGCGGTAATCGAGGAGGCCGAGACCCTTCCTTTTATGGTGCCGAACAAGGTGGTTGTGGCCAATAATGCTCTCTTTTTGACAGGCGCCAAAGAGAACGGCAAGGTCGAACACAAGCTGGACCGGTTAACGGATTATTTGAAGACGCCTGTTGACTTCAGCATCATCGTCTTTACGGTGGATGCGGATAAGCTGGATGAACGCAAAAAAATCGTCAAAGCGTTAAAGGAAGCGAACGCGCTGATTCCTTGTACGGCGCTCTCGGCGGACGAATTGGCGCATTGGGTGAATCAGGAAGCGGACAAGGCGGGCATCAGCCTGGCTCCCGGCGTGGCGGAGCAGCTGATTTTATATACGGGAACAAACCTGCAGGCTTTGGCCCAAGAGTTGGAAAAATGCGCCCTCTATATCGGGCGGGGCGGCACGATCACATCCGCCGATCTGGAGCAGCTTGTGACCAGAAGCATCGAACAAAATATTTTTCAGCTTATCGAGCATATTGTGCAAGTGGAACTGGATCAAGCGTTTACCTTGCTGAATGAGCTTCTGCGGCGCAAGGAAGAGCCGATCAAGATCGTCATGCTGATCGCACGGCAGTTCAGGATCATGTTTCAGGTGAAGGATCTGATGCAGCAGGGCTATTCCCAACAGCAGATTGCCGGCCAGATCGGCCTGCATCCGTATGGAGTCAAAATTGCGGCGGGGCAGGCGGTTAAGTTCGAGCTGAAGCGTCTGGCCCATATTTTGCAGCAGCTGGGGGATTTGGATTACCAAATGAAAAGCGGTAAAATCGATAAGGTGCTGGGGCTGGAGATGTTTTTGCTGAAGCTGGCTTCCTGATCGCCGGAAAGGCAAGGCACCCGTTGGATTGGAGAAACAAAAAGACCATGTATCCGTATAGGAGACATGGTCTTTCTTTCGTCGCTCGAACTTAAGCCTGCGCGGAAAGAGCGTTAAACTTTTTCGCTAAGCGGGACTTTTTGCGGGCAGCGGCATTTTTATGGATCAATCCTTTGGTCACTGCTTTGTCCAGCTTCTTGCTGGCAGCGATCAGGGCAGCTTTAGCTGTTTCCACGTTGTTGCTTGCTGCAGCTGTTTCAAAAGATTTCACAGCAGTGCGAAGTGCGGATTTATGAGAGGCATTGCGCAGACGGCGCTTTTCGCTCACTTTCACACGTTTAATCGCGGATTTAATGTTTGGCATGACGTTCACCTCCTACTACAACTTGCAAAAAACTAAATGTCCATTTCATCATTCGCAGACAACTCTTGATATTCTAACATGAGGCATATCAAAATGCAATAGAAACGCAGGAGGGCGTCTGTAAAACTTTTGCATAACGTTAACAGCTTTTTCACATTATAAACCATGAGCACAATGAGAAAAGGGGACGAGTTCATGGATCTGGACCTAAGCGCATATTCAGTCCGGACAGACCTGGCGCTGGAGGCGAACGAAATGGCTTCTTCCGCAGGTTCGTCCATCCCGGGCGTACATACGTCGAATGTTGAGCACGACGGCATCCGTGTCAGTCTGATCGACATTACCTCCCAGGAAGGATCCCGGGCGCTCGGAAAGCTGCCGGGTCATTATATTACGATTGAAGTACCGGCGCTCCGGCAAAAAGACAGCGATCTTCAAAACAGGGTTGCCACCGTACTAGCTCAAGAATTCGAGAAGTTTTTGCAAAAGCTGAACATTTCCCGGGACGCCAAAGTTCTCATTATCGGACTTGGCAATTGGAATGTGACGCCCGATGCTTTAGGTCCGATCGTTGTCGAGAACGTGATGGTGACAAGGCATTATTTTGAACTGATGCCGGATCAGGTGAGTCCCGGATACCGCGCTGTCAGCGCAGTAGCCCCGGGTGTACTCGGCACGACGGGAATTGAAACCGGCGAAATCGTGCAGGGAATCGTCGACCGCTCGAAGCCGGATCTGGTCATTGCTATCGATGCGCTTGCCTCACGCTCGCTCGAAAGGGTGAATACGACGATTCAAATTGCCGATACAGGCATTCATCCCGGCTCGGGCATCGGAAGCAAACGCAAGGGTCTTACGCTCGAAACGTTAGGAGTTCCTTGTATAGCGATCGGCGTGCCGACCGTCGTTTACGCTTCTACCATTGTAAACAATGCGTTTGATATGATGCAGAATCATTTCCGGCAGCGAACCGCCAATACCGAACACATTCTCGGTCTGCTCGATAACCTTAAGGAGCAGGAGCGGCTGCAGCTTGTCAAGGAAGTGCTTAATCCTTTGGGGCACGATCTGCTGGTCACGCCCAAAGAGATCGATCAGTTTATTGAAGACATTGCGAACATCATCGCAAGCGGCTTGAACGCCGCATTACACGAAGCGGTGGATGCGGACAATGTGTCGGCATATACCCATTAATCCTGATGCGAAAACGCCCGAAAGGCTCATTATTGAGCCGATCGGGCGTTTTTTATTGTTGAACGGAGGGCCGCAAAGCTCCTTCTTCCGATAAGGTCTATTATTTTTAGGTTCTATCGATTTACGCCTCTTCATAGAGTTGTTAGTAGACGATCGAGGAGACGAACAAGCGGGCGGAACCCGAGTGACCGCCGCCGCGCCTGCAGAACCGGAAGCAGAAGAAGGAGGAATGGCAATGAAATGGCCGGCAATTACGGTGAGCTTGAACAAGCTTCGGAAAGCGAAATATTCCGTTGGAGTGTATATGCGGACCTTGACGATTTTGATGACGGGATGCCTGTTATTTTTTATAGCGCTGGGGTTGTTTGGATATGTGCATTCCAAGATCAGGAATACGGAGCCGTCTTCTTCCATGAAGGGGCTGGCGGCCTCGGTATCGAGCCAATTTTTCATGGATATGATGGGCATGGAGATTCCCCATCTTCCGTCGGACGGGAAAACGTTCACGTTCTCGCAATCCAACGTATCCGCCTTTTTGTTTTCTCTGGTGACCGACCTGAACCCGCATGATCCGAAGTCGTTGATCGCCAGGGAGGTGCCGGGGATGGGGCAGGATCGCGCCGTTCTGCTGAGCAAAGGCGGCGGGACGGCAGATTCCCCGATGGATTTCGGACCGAAGTCCGGCGTGTTTGAACGGGAAGATTTGGGCGAGGCCGGCTCCATTACGGCGAACCCGGGTGCCGCTGCGGAGGGGCCGGTTCAAGGTCCTGAGCATCCGCTTCCGACTGCGCAGCCTCCGAGAACAGCGGGCAAAAATGTGGTATTCATTTATCAGTCCCACAATCAGGAGTCCTATTTGCCGGAACTTCCGGGAGTGAAGGATCCGGACAAGGCCTACGATCCAAAGAAAAATGTGACGCTTGTAGGCCGCAGGCTTGCGGAAAAGCTGGAAAGGGAAGGGATCGGGGCCGTGCATTCCGACAAAAACTATCCGGCGATCGAGCCCAATTTCAATTACTATTATTCTTACAGGTATTCTCTCAAAACGCTGCAGGAAGCCTCGGCCGGACATCCTGATTTGAAATTCTATTTTGATCTTCATCGCGATTCCCAGCGGCGCGACAAAACAACGGCTACCATTAACGGCAAGACGTATGCACAGGTTTATTTTATCATCGGCGGGAAAAATCCGAACTGGAAGCAAAATTATGAGTTTGCCGAGCAGATCGACCAAGCGTTGGAAGAAAAATTCCCGGGTATTTCCAAGGGGATTCATGCCAAATCCGGTGAAGGCAACGGGGTATATAATCAGAATTTTTCACCGCACAACGTGCTGATCGAAATCGGCGGCGTGGACAACACGCTGGAGGAGTGCTACCGTACTGCGGATGCGCTTGCGGCAGCGATCTCCCAAGTCATCCTGAATGCGGAGAAGGTGGATGCCCCTCCTGCTCCTGCCCCGGCGGAGGAAAAAAAGCAAAGCTGAGCCGGCCAAACGTAAGCGTCCGCCGCCTGCAATGAAAGGAGAGGAAAGTGTGTGAGAGGCAATGCATTCGTAAAGTACGGCACCTTTGGGCTGGCCATGGCGTTTTGCATTTTTTTCGGCGTATCGCTCGCCACGCAGGGGACAGAACGGATTCACGGACCGCTTACCAAAGCGCAGGCGGACGCCGCGCCCGCGCAGCGTGCTTACAGCTCGGCGCCGGCTGCCGGAAAGACGGCGGCGGCAGGCAGCCATACGGCCAAATCAAAGCCGCCGGTCAAATCGAAGGCGGCGACCGACGCCGAGCCGACCGCCGATACGGGAATCAACCGCGTGGGCAACAAGGCGGGGGAGCTGCTGCAGATTGCGGCGTATCACGCGATTCGCGCTTTCGTCTCCTTGATTGAAGCCCTGCTGAAGTAATCGGGACTCCATTGAAGCATTCCCTCACAACTGCTATAATGAATAGTATTGTAAATTTGCAGGTTAGTGAGGTTTAGCTGCCGATGGATATCCGAGCCAGACAGAAAAAAATCAGAAATTTTAGCATTATCGCTCATATCGATCATGGAAAATCAACGCTGGCTGACCGGATTCTCGAATTCACCGGCGCGCTATCGTCGCGTGAAATGCAGGATCAGGTGCTCGACCAGATGGATTTGGAACGGGAGCGGGGGATCACGATCAAACTGCAGGCCGTCAGGCTGAACTACCGTGCCGATGACGGCGAAGAATATATATTGAACCTGATCGACACCCCGGGCCACGTCGACTTTACGTACGAGGTATCCCGCAGCCTTGCGGCCTGTGAAGGCGCGCTGCTCGTCGTAGACGCGGCTCAGGGCATCGAAGCGCAGACGCTGGCCAACGTGTATCTGGCATTGGACAATAATTTGGAGATACTGCCGGTCATTAACAAAATCGATTTGCCAAGCGCAGATCCGGAGCGGGTGAAGCAGGAGATCGAGGACGTCATCGGGCTCGATGCAAGCGAAGCGGTGCTCGCATCGGCGAAGGCGGGCATCGGGATTAAAGAAATCCTTGAGCAGGTGGTCCAGAAGGTGCCGGCTCCGACGGGCGATCCCGACCAACCGCTGAAGGCGCTCATTTTCGACTCGCACTACGATCCGTACAAAGGCGTTATCGTTTACGTCCGGGTGATAGACGGCTCTATCCGTTCAGGCTCCAAAATCAAGTTTATGGCGACGGACAAAACGTTTGAAGTCATCGAGGTCGGGGCGTTCAAGCCGCGGATGGGAACCGTCGAGTCGCTGGAAGTCGGCGATGTAGGCTTTATCGTGGCGGGGATCAAGAATGTCGGCGATACCCGCGTCGGGGATACCGTCACCGATGCCAAGAACCCGACACCGGAACCGCTCCCGGGCTACCGCAAAATCAACCCTATGGTGTTCTGCGGTTTGTACCCGATTGAAACAAGCGATTACAACGACCTGCGCGAAGCGCTCGAGAAGCTGCAGTTGAACGACGCTTCGCTCAGCTTCGAGCCGGAGACATCGACCGCCCTCGGATTCGGTTTCCGCTGCGGCTTTCTGGGGCTTCTCCATATGGAGATCATTCAGGAGCGGATTGAACGGGAATTTAACATTCCGCTCATTACCACGGCGCCGAGCGTGGTATTCCGCGTGACGCAGACCAACGGTACGGTGCTGAACATTGAAAATCCGTCGCTGTTTCCTGAAGTTGGCAAAATCGATTTTGTCGAGGAGCCGTTCGTGAAGGCGTCGATCATTGTCCCTAACGACTACGTCGGGGCGATCATGGAGCTTTGCCAATCCAAGCGCGGCGAATATATCAATATGGAATATCTCGATACGACGCGGGTTACGTTGACCTACGAGATCCCGTTATCGGAGATTGTATACGACTTCTTCGATCAGCTAAAATCGAGCACCAAGGGGTATGCATCCTTTGACTATGAGTTTTCGGGCTACAAACGTTCCAACCTGGTCAAAATGGATATTCTGCTGAACGGAGAGCAGGTAGACGCCTTCTCCTTCATCGTTCACCGCGACCGCGCTTACAACCGCGGACGCATCATTTGCGAGAAGCTCAAGGAGATCATTCCGCGGCAAATGTTCGAGGTGCCTATCCAGGCGGCGATCGGACAGAAGGTCATTGCCCGTGAAACGGTCAAAGCGATGCGCAAAAACGTGCTTGCCAAATGCTACGGAGGCGATATTTCCCGGAAACGGAAGCTCCTGGAGAAGCAGAAGGAAGGGAAAAAGCGCATGAAGCAGGTCGGCAGCGTAGAGGTACCGCAGGAAGCGTTCATGGCGGTGCTGAAGATCGACGATAAATAAACTGAAATAGGCGGGCAGGTGCTGATCGGGGCTATCGCGGCTTCAGGCAGGCACCTGCTTTTGCCATTCGAGGGATGGTGACCCAAATGCTGCAGCAAAACCAAACGCCTAAAGCGGTGTACCTTCATATCCCGTTTTGCACGAACAAATGCCATTACTGCGACTTTAATTCGTATATTCTCAAGGGCCAGCCGGTCATGGAATATTTGGACGCATTGGAGCGGGAGATGGAGCAAACCGTAAAGGCAGTGCCGCCGGGAGAGATCGAGACGATTTTCGTGGGCGGAGGAACGCCTACGGTGCTGACGCCCGAACAGATGAAAAGCTTTTTGCACCGGGTACGCACCTACTTTCCGCTTTGGTCGCCTCAGCTCGAGTTTACAATGGAAGCGAACCCCGGCACAACGGATCCGGATAAGCTTCAGGCCATGAAAGAGGGCGGCGTCAACCGGGTCAGCTTCGGCGTACAATCGTTCGACAACGGACTGCTGGAACGGATCGGAAGAATTCACAACACGGATGACGTATACCGGAGTCTTGAGAACGCGCGCGCGGCCGGCTTTACCAATCTGTCTATCGATCTGATGTTCGGACTGCCGAAGCAGACGCGGGATATGATGGAAGATACGCTCCGCAAAGCTTTAGCGCTGGATCTGACTCATTATTCGATTTACAGCTTAAAGGTAGAAGAAAACACACTGTTCCATGCCCTGTATGAACGGGGCGAGCTTCCGCTGCCTGAGGAAGAAGAGGAAGCTGCCATGTTCGCCCTGATCATGGAGCGGTTAAAGTCCGCGGGGTACGGTCAATATGAGATCAGCAATTTTGCGAAGCCAGGGTATGAGAGCCGCCATAATTCAATGTATTGGCGCAATCAAAGCTATTACGGCCTTGGCGCGGGAGCGCACGGGTATGTCCGGGGGCTGCGCCATGTCAACATAAAAGGGATTCAGCCGTATATTGACGCGACCCGGAAAGGACGCCCGCTTTTGGAAACCAGTGAGGTCAGCGAAGAGGAGGCCATGGAAGATTTCATGATGGTCGGGCTGCGGCTGCTTCGCGGCGTAAGGAAAGCGGATTTTACCGAGCAATTCGGCAGAAAACTCGAGGATGTGTTCGGCGATGTGCTGGATAAGCTTTGCGGACAAGGGCTGCTTGAGGCTCAGCCGGAGGGCTATAAGTTATCCGCACGCGGGTTATGGCTTGGCAATGAGGTGTTCGGCGAGTTTTTGGGAGCGGTCGGGTTAAAAAAGGGTTGAATATTTTATACGTTCTGTTGTATATTTATTCATATTATTTCATTGCACTTTTTACTAGACGAATGGTGGGATCCCGATGAAAATGACCGTGACCTGCAGAAAAGCGACGGAAGACGATATAGGTACGCTTTACGATATTATTCAAGGCTATGCTGAACAAGGGATTATGCTTCCGCGCTCCAGGGAGACGCTCGCCGCGCAGATCGATACGTTCATCGTGGCGGAGATCGACGGTGCCTTGGTTGGCTGCGGTTCGCTGACAAGGCTTGGACATGATCTTGTGGAGATCCGTTCGCTCGGCGTAACGAGCGGTTATAAGGGACAGGGAATCGGCAAGGCGCTTGTCGATTTTTTGGTCAAAGAAGCAAAAGAACAGGGAATTCCCAAAGTCATGGCGCTGACATACGAGGTGGCGTTTTTTCAGAAAAACGGGTTCACTGTTGTGGATAAAGAAATCTTTCCTGAGAAGGTTTGGCGGGACTGCATTCATTGTAAAAAGCAGCATTGCTGCGACGAAATTGCCGTTCTGAAACGGTTGTGAGACGACTTGACACAGACCCTTGGGGTCTGTTATTTTTGTATTAGATTAGCACTCGATCGAATGGAGTGCTAACGAAAGGTGGGATGAATGTGCTAACCGAACGTCAACGTCATATTTTAAGCGCCATCGTAGATGATTATATTCGTTCAGCAGAGCCGATTGGCTCCCGCAGCATATCCAAACGCGGAAATGTGGGATTCAGCCCTGCCACCATCCGCAACGAAATGTCAGACTTGGAGGATATGGGCTATCTGGAGCAGCCGCATACATCGGCCGGCCGGATTCCTTCTCATAAGGGTTACCGATATTATGTCGATCATTTGATGACTTACGGCAAACTGGCACACCATGAAGTGAATGTGCTCAAACGTTTTTTTAC
The DNA here is from genome assembly GCF_900099895.1 of Paenibacillus naphthalenovorans. GTDB lineage: Bacteria > Bacillota > Bacilli > Paenibacillales > NBRC-103111 > Paenibacillus_G > Paenibacillus_G naphthalenovorans. The sequence goes on along the minus strand of NZ_FNDY01000002.1, from coordinate 126,480 downwards.
CGATAAAATGCAGGAGATGGAAGGGGTTATCCAGCAGACGGCAATGATTTTGTCTCAGCTTACCAATTATACTTCCATCGTACTCGGGCCGGAAATGACGGGCACGACGATGAAGCATCTGCAAATCGTCCCTTTGAATGAACGGACAGCCGTTGCTATCATTGTTACCAATACAGGCCAGGTAGAGAACAAAACGGTGACGATTCCCGAAGGCATCCCGATGGGCGAGATCGAGAAGTTCGTCAACCTTCTGAATGCACGGCTGAAAAACGTACCGCTGCTTCATTTTAAATCGAAGCTGTATACGGAGATCGCGGCGGAGATGAGCAGCTATGTTTCCGGCTATGAGGAGCTATTGGCCATGCTGGATTCCGTGATAAGCCGCGGAGAAGAAGAACGCGTATATTTGGGCGGCACGACCAACATGCTCAATCAGCCGGAATTCAAAGATGTCGATAAAGTGAAGAATATTCTTGACCTGCTTGCCGAAACGCCGAAGCTGGTACAGCTTTTTGACGGGACGGCGGATGCGAGGGGCGGAATTCAAGTGCGGATCGGCAGTGAGAACAAGCTCGAAGCGGTGAATGATTGCAGCCTGATTACCGCATCGTATTCTATAGACGGTCAATTGCTGGGCACCATCGGCATTCTCGGTCCGACACGGATGGATTACGCCAGAGTAATGAAGCTTCTGGATCATCTGTCCAAAGATTTGACGAAGCTCATGGAGCGTTGGTATAAATGAGCCAGGTGAATAACGGGAGTCAGGATGGCGAGGAAACTTATGCAACGCTGAGAAACAACGCCAATGCGATTCGCGCGATTTGCGCGGCGGTGGAAGGAACGCTGGGCCCTAAGGGGCTTGATACCATGTTGGTAGGCTCACGGGGAGAAGTTATTATTACCAACGACGGCGTCACCATCCTGGAGAAGATGGATGTGACCCATCCGGCGGCAAGACTGCTCATCCAGGTGGCCCGATCCCAGCAGGATCGGGTGGGAGACGGTACGACAACCGCCACGGTGCTTGCGGGAGCGCTTGTAGCTGAAGGCGTGGCTCAGGTCACACGCGGCGTTCCGGTAGCTAAGGTCGTACGCGGGGTGCAGGAAGGCATTGCATTCGCTTTGCGTTCCCTGGCTCGTCGTTCGCGCCCGATCAGCGGGCTCGACGATCCTTTGTTGTATCGGATCGCTTATATTGCGGGGCGTGAGTACGCCGATTTGGCCGGACTCGTCATTGAAGGCGCCAAACGGCTCGGGCTGCAAAAGTTGAGGGAGGAGCATTTCCGCTTTTCTGACGTCATTTTATCCCGCGGCAAGGCAGAGGGAGAGGTTTGGCCCGGCCTGCTTATTCAGAAAAAGCCAGCCAATGCGCAGCTTGAATTTCCTCCCGATACGGCTCATATCCTGCTGTTTCAGGATGCATTCGAACCGGAAACCGTCGATGAGGAGGCTTTGACGACGGATGCCGGCTTTCACAAGCAGCTGCAGCTTCGCGAACAGTTCCGCGAGATGCTCGGGAAGCTGATCGAGCTGCGCGTGGGCTTTATCGCTTCGGAACGGGGGATTGATCCGGAAGCGGAGCAGTTCTGCACCGATCACGGGATTATGGTGCTGCAGCGCTTGCCGCGGGCGGAGCTGCGCCGCATTGCGGAATACACCGGTGCCCGGCCGCTCCGCCGCAGCGGGCTGCGCAAGCCGGCCCATGAATTGGCAGGCTATCTCGGTTATGCCGGGCATGTTGCCTACGACGAACGGCTGGAGTTGGTGCGTATGGCTGAGGGCAAAGGCCGTGCGCAAGTATCGATCGTCGTCGGCGCCAGCACAAGCGAAGTCGTCGGAGAACGGCTTCGCATTGCCCGTGACGCGGCTTCCAGCGTGCAGGCCGCGCTGCGGGGAGGATGCTTGCCCGGCGGCGGGGCTGCCGAGATGGCCGTTGCGCATGAGCTCGAACGGTACCGAGAGACGGTGCAGGGGATGGAAGGCTTCGGCATCGCGGCCGTTGTGCAGGCGCTGCGTAAGCCGCTGGCGCAAATTGTTGTGAATGCGGGCTACAATCCGCTTGAGAAGGTAGAAGAAGCCAAAGCCGCGCAGATTGCCGCGGGGAGCGACAGCCTCGGTATCGACTGCGATACGGGAGCGGTGAAGGATATGCTGGAGCAGGGTGTGATCGATCCGGCGGAAGTGAAGCTGCATGCGCTGCAGGCGGCAGGAGAAGTGGCGTCCGCTGTGCTGCGCATACACACCGTGATTAAAATGCGGGATCCGCGTACCGAAGAGTGAGTGCTGCCGTATGGTTGTGTTCACCGATGCAGAATGGTTACAATATATAAATAAAGATAAAGGTCGGCGTACCCTGAACTGCTCAAGCCACAGTTATAGTGGATGGCCGGGCTGATTCGGTCAAGGAGGTGACAGACATTGAACACGGAACAACAAGCGGACGGACGCCAAAAGGCAGGCGAACAGCCGGAGCAAGAGGCGAACGTTACATATGAAGCCGCAACTGATAATGAAACGAATGCTGCCGAGGCCGGAGACGAAAACCAACAGGCGCAGGCAGCAGATGCTTCCGAAGCCCAAGATGCTGTCAATCAGGAGCTTGAGGAGCTTAGGAAGCAGGTGGAAGACCATCAGCAGAGATTGTTAAGAGCTCAAGCCGATTTTGATAATTACAGACGGCGTACGATGAAAGAAAAGGAAGAATTTGCGAAGTACGCCTCTTTAAAGCTTATCGAGCAGCTGCTCCCGGTTGTCGACAATTTCGAACGGGCCCTCGCCGCAAGCAAAGATAACAAGGATTACGACGCTCTGGCCAAGGGCATCGAAATGATTTTCCGTCAATTGGACGGAGTGCTTGCAAACGAAGGCTTAAAGCCAATGGAAGCGGTGGGCACACCGTTTAATCCGGAATACCATCAGGCGATCATGCAGGTGGAATCGGAAGAACATGAGGAAGGCATTGTAGTGGAAGAGGTACAAAAGGGCTACATGCTTAAGGATAAAGTTCTGCGTCCGGCCATGGTCAAGGTGAGCTCATAAGTGCAGCATCATTGCAAACGAAACAAACGAAATTAAGGGAGGCAAATCCTTATGGGTAAAGTAATTGGTATCGACCTTGGGACAACAAACTCTTGCGTAGCCGTTATGGAAGGCGGCGAGGCGGTAGTTATCCCTAATGCGGAAGGAAACCGTACGACTCCTTCCGTAGTGGGCTTCAAAAAGGATGGAGAGCGCATCGTCGGCGAGACGGCAAAGCGTCAAGCGATCACGAATCCTGACCGTACGGTCATCTCCATCAAGCGTCACATGGGTACGAATCATAAAGTGAAAATCGACGATAAAGAATATTCGCCGCAAGAAATTTCGGCCATGATTCTTCAGAAGCTGAAAGCCGATGCGGAAGCGTACCTGGGCCAACCGGTAACGCAAGCCGTCATTACGGTTCCCGCTTATTTCAACGACAGCCAGCGTCAAGCGACGAAGGATGCCGGTAAAATCGCAGGTCTTGAAGTGCTCCGGATCGTTAACGAACCGACGGCGGCCGCTTTGGCCTACGGTCTTGAAAAGTCCGAGGACCAAACGATTCTGGTTTATGACCTTGGCGGCGGTACATTCGACGTCTCCATTCTGGAGCTTGGCGACGGCTTCTTCGAAGTGAAAGCAACCAGCGGTGACAACCGTTTGGGCGGAGACGATTTTGACCAAGTCATCATCGATTATCTCGTTTCCGAGTTCAAAAAAGAGCACGGCATCGATCTGAGCAAAGATAAAGCAGCGGTTCAACGTCTGAAGGATGCGGCAGAAAAAGCCAAGAAAGAGCTGTCCGGCGTCTTGACGACAACCATTTCCCTGCCGTTTATTACGGTCGTGGACGGCGTGCCGCAGCACTTGGAGGTTAACCTGACCCGTGCCAAGTTCGAAGAGCTTTCCGCTCCTTTGGTGGAAAGAACGATGGGTCCTACCCGCCAGGCCTTAAGCGATGCCGGACTTACTCCGGATCAAATCGATAAAGTGGTGCTGGTCGGCGGTTCTTCCCGGATTCCGGCTGTCCAGGAAGCTGTAAAACGCCTGATCGGCAAAGAGCCTCACAAAGGCGTAAACCCTGATGAAGTGGTGGCTCTCGGTGCTGCCGTTCAAGCGGGTGTTCTGACAGGGGACGTGAAAGACGTCGTATTGCTCGACGTAACGCCTCTTTCCCTGGGTATTGAAACCGCAGGCGGCGTGTTCACTAAGATGATCGAACGCAACACGACGATTCCGACAACGAAATCGCAAGTGTTCACGACTTATGCAGACAACCAGCCAAGCGTTGAAATTCACGTGCTTCAAGGTGAGCGTGCGATGGCTGCGGACAACAAAACGCTGGGCCGCTTCATTTTGGGAGACATTCCACCGGCGCCGCGCGGCGTTCCGCAAATCGAAGTTACCTTTGACATCGACGCCAACGGTATTGTTAACGTGTCTGCACTCGATAAAGGCACAGGAAAAAGCCAAAAAATCACGATTACTTCCTCCAGCGGTTTGTCTGACGAAGAAGTCGAGCGCATGATGAAGGAAGCTGAAGCTCACGCTGAAGAGGACCGCAAACGTAAAGAGCTCGTAGAAGCCCGCAACCAAGCGGATCAGCTCGTTTACTCCGTCGACAAGACGATCAAGGATTTGGGCGACAAGGTTGACCAAGCCGAAATCGATAAAGCTAATGAAGCGAAAGAAAAATTGAAAAAAGCTCTCGAAGGCAACAGCTTGGATGAGATCAAAGCAGCCAGCGAAGAGCTTACCCAAGTCGTTCAGCAGCTGTCCGTGAAGCTGTATGAGCAAGCTGCCCAGCAGGGCCAGGCAGGAGGAGCGGAGGATGCGCCGGGTGCCTCCAAGGGTAAAGACAACGTAGTGGATGCCGACTATGAAGTAGTCGACGACAAGAAGTAATAACCCGTTAGACACGCAGGGAGTCAAAGCCGGCATGACCGGCTTTGACTTTCCGTTTGTCGCCCGGGAGTAGGAGTGGAACGATGAGCAAACGCGATTACTATGAAGTGCTCGGGGTCGGTAAGGACGCTTCTCCGGAAGACATAAAAAAAGCTTACCGCAAGCTGGCGCGCCAATATCACCCGGATGTCAATAAGGCGCCAGACGCAGAAGCAAAGTTTAAAGAAGCGAAGGAAGCGTACGATGTTCTGAGCGACGAGCAAAAGAGAGCGCAGTACGACCGCTTTGGCCACGTCGATCCGAACCAGGGCATGGGCGGGGGCGGCTTCGGTCAGGATTTCGGCGGTTTCGGCGATATTTTCGATATGTTCTTCGGAGGCGGTCAGCGCCGAAATCCGAACGCTCCTCAACGGGGGAACGATCTGCAGTACACGCTAACCATCGAGTTTAAAGAAGCGGTATTCGGCAAAAAAACCGATATTCGTATTCCTCGGACCGAGACCTGCGACACTTGTGAAGGCAGCGGCGCAAAACCGGGAACCAAGCCGCAAACATGCGGTGTCTGCCATGGCTCCGGCCAGCAGGAAGTGGTGCAGAATACGGCGTTCGGCCGCATCGTTAACCGCCGCGTCTGCTCGGCCTGCCAAGGACAGGGTAAAATCATCAAGGACAAGTGCGGCACCTGTCATGGTTCGGGTAAGGTCAAGAAGCAGCGTACGATTAATCTGAACATTCCCGCCGGAGTGGACGACGGAGCGCAGCTTCGTGTCACCGGCGAAGGAGAAGCCGGAACGCGCGGGGGTCCTCCAGGGGATCTGTATGTCGTTATTCGGGTGAAGCCTCATGAATTTTTCGAGCGCGAGGGAGACGATATCTACTGCGAAGTGCCGCTGACATTCGCACAGGCGGCACTCGGGGATGAAATCGAAATTCCAACCTTAACCGAGAAGGTGAAGCTCAAAATTCCTGCCGGTACCCAAACGGATACGTATTTCCGTCTCAAAGGCAAAGGCGTTCCGCGACTTCGGGGCTATGGACAAGGCGATCAGCATGTCAAAGTCGTCGTGGTTACGCCGACGAATTTGACTGATGAACAAAAGGAACTGCTGCGCGAATTCTCCAAGCTTTCCGGTGAGAATACGAATGGACAGCAGCAGTCGTTATTCGAACGAATGAAAAAGGCTTTTTTAGGCGATTGATGAACACGGCAGGCTTTCCGCTGGAGCGGATTGCCTGCCGTGTTTTTTGTATATTTGAGCAGATTGGGGCTGAAACTAATTGCATTGTGAAAGCATAATCGACTATTGGACAGGAGGTTTATGGATATGAATGCAAAGAATAAGGCACAAAATGAACTGTCTACAGCCAAAAACGAGGACGTTGAATTTTCGGGCGAGCTGGCCGATGGCGATGACCGGAAAGCCGCTCAGCGTGCCGAAGCCGCCGACGCCCGCCAGGAAAAGAACCAAGGGTAGCGCGATGGCGGAGAAAAGCATACTTGCCTATTTTCACTCGCTGGAGGAAGCGGAAGGAGTCGCTTCCAAACTGAGAGCGCTGAGGGCCATCGACGTGTCCGTTGACCGTTTCGGCAAATATCCCGGAGACGGCGTTGATCACGTGATGAATCCGATCACAAGCGACTTTCCGGGGCTTGGCTACTTGACGCAAAGCGCCGATTTCGACAGCCGGGATGCGGCGGTGTTGGCTGCGGCGGACGTAGACGCCAGCGGCTTGGCAGGCGGGGCGGAATCGGACCTGACCGGCAGAGACGTTGTGTTGGCGGCTGTTGTGGACGAAAGCATATATGAACAGGCTCTCCGCGTCGTACATGAAGGTGGAGGCATTCCATAAATTTGAATGAATAGCTGGCACCCGTTCAGGGATGCCGGCTATTCATTTTGGAATTCATAGGCCTTCTGAGGTAAATATGATTCTAGACCAGCCGGTTTGTTAACGATAAAGATAAAAATGATAAATTTGTAGACGTGTGATTACCGCATCTTCAAAACAATGAAAACAAATGATTTCAAGAGCGGCTGCACCCCCATACCCATAACTTCTCTGTGCACGAAGTATAGGTTTTGACAATGACCTGACCGGCAGACAGCATTTCTATTCTATGAAAAATTTTACCCGTATGACGAATTGTTGTACAATAGGCATAATGTGCTTTTTACCGAATGGAGGCTGGATAAGTTAATGCGATGGCATGAAGTAACGGTTCACACAACCGAAGAAGCGATCGAAATGATCTCGAATTTTATACATGAGCTGGGAGCCGGCGGGGTATCGATTGAAGAGTCGGGCACGCTTAACAAGCAGAGGGATACCTCGCTCGGACAATGGTACGAGCTTCCGCTGAACGATATACCCGAAGGGCGGGCTGTCATCAAGGGATATTTCTCCGAAGGTACCGATATGGAGGCTATTCTGCTTGAGCTGAAGCGTTCTGTGGAAACGCTGAGTGAGTACGATATAGATACGGGCGAACCTACATACGAGTTGAAGGAAGTCGACGATGAAGACTGGGCGAACGCATGGAAGCAGTATTTTAAGCCGCTTCGCATCACCGACCGTCTCACGATCAAGCCGACTTGGGAGGAGTATACTCCAGGACCTGACGAGCTGATTCTGGAGCTTGACCCTGGCATGGCGTTCGGTACGGGAACACATGCCACGACGGCGCTTTGCCTGAAGACGCTGGAGAGAGTCATTCAAGGCGGAGAAGATGTGATTGACGTAGGGACGGGCTCCGGCGTTCTGGCGATTGCCGCGGCGAAGCTGGGAGCAGGCCGCGTGCTTGCGCTTGATCTGGATCCCGTCTCCGTGTCCAGCGCAACGGAGAACGCCAAGCTGAACGGCTTGGAACGGCAAATTACGGTGAAGCTGAGCGATCTGCTGCAGGTGATCAATGAGCACCGCGCCGCCGGAGCTTCCGAAGGTACGCTTGGAGTGAAGCTGCCCGTACAGGTCGTGGTGGCGAACATTTTGGCGGAAATTATTCTGATGTTTGTTGACGATGTGTATGAAGTGCTGGAATCGGGCGGAACCTACATCGTATCCGGGATTATCAAAGCAAAAAAGGCGTCCGTGGAAGAGGCGTTGACAGCTGCCGGATTCATCATAACGGAACGTCACGAGGAGCAGGATTGGGTCGTGCTCGTCGCCAGAAAGCCGTAGGTGAAAGAAGATGGACTGGAGTTCGTTTCTGGCATTCCCGGTCGAGCAGATGCCTTTCGTTTTTGTGATGCTGCTGATCGCTTTCACCGTGCATGAGTTTGCTCATGCTTATGTTGCCGACAAATTCGGAGACCCGACTCCCCGGACAATGGGGCGGTTAACGCTCAATCCGCGCGTGCATCTGGACTGGCTCGGCATGATCTTTTTTCTCATTATAGGGATTGGATGGGCCAAGCCCGTGCTCGTGAACCGGAGTCATTTTAAATATCCTAGAAGGATGGGCATTATCGTATCTTTCGCGGGGCCCTTCAGCAATCTGGCGCTTGGATTTATCAGCTTGATCATCCTGTACGCTTTGCACTATTTCAACCTGATGTCCGGGATGTCATCCGGCATCCATATGGCGGTCAATCTCTTTTTGACGCTGATGGTGACGCAGAACATCTTTTTGTTCATCCTGAATCTCATTCCTTTTCCGCCGCTGGACGGCTACCGCATTCTGGAAGACCTGCTGCCGCGCCGAATTTTGATGAAAGTGAAGCCGTATGAGCAGTGGCTGTTTTTTGCGATTCTGCTGATGTTTTTCATTGAACCGATTCGTGCGGTAACACTGGGACCCGTCTTTGCGCTGCGGGAACCCATTCTGGCATGGTTTCAAGCGATAGTCAGCCTGTTGTTCGGAGGCTAAATTTGTTGTCAGGTCCCTGCCTGAAATGGTAAAATACTGTGTTCTTGTTCGGAATACTGGTTTTTACGGTAAAAAAGGTGTATGATGAAGGTTGACCGTTTTTACTTTATGTATAAGCGGTCAGACTTATTTTCGCGGAAGAGACGGTTTACCATGCAAAGATATTTCATTCAGCCGGAGCAGTTTACAGACGAAACCGCAACGATAGCCGGAGACGACGCACACCACTTAACCCGGGTGATGCGGGCGAAGCCGGGCGATACATGTATAGTGAGCGACGGCATAAGCCGGGAGGCCTTGGTCAGACTGCAAACGGTAGATCCTCGGCAGGTTGTTGCCGACGTGATCGAATGGCTGCCGATGGACAATGAGCCTGCCGTGGATGTTTGGGTGGCGCAAAGCCTGCCTAAAGGCGACAAGATGGAACTGGTTATTCAAAAGGGAACGGAAATCGGGGCGTCGCGTTTTATCCCTTTCGTGTCTGAGCGTACCGTAGTTCAATTGGACGGCAAAAAAGAAGGAAAGCGGCTGGAGCGGTGGCAGAAGATCGCCAAAGAAGCGGCGGAGCAGGCTTATCGCAATCGCGTGCCGCAAGTGGACCCGGTTGTATCCTGGAAGGAACTGCTGCGTCTGGCTCAAGAAGCCGATGCGGCTTGGATTTGCTATGAGAAGCAGAGCGTTCAGGAGCTTCGGGGACAGATCCGCAAGGCGATCTTGTCTCGCAAGAATGAAGGCCGCCGACAGAGGCTGCTGCTCATGATCGGGCCGGAAGGCGGGTTTACCGAACGGGAAGCGGCAGAGGCGGAAGCGGCTGGCTGCCGCGCCGTCAGTCTGGGCAAACGCATACTTAGAACGGAGACGGCCGCCATGGTCGGGCTCACGTGTATTTTATACGAATCCGGAGAGATGGGAGGAGAACAGTAACATGGCGACAGTCGCTTTTCACACGCTGGGCTGTAAAGTCAACTTTTATGATACGGAAGCGATCTGGCAGCTGTTTAAGCAGGAAGGATACGAACAGGTCGATTTTGAATCGACGGCGGACGTATATGTCATTAACAGTTGTACGGTGACAAATACAGGGGATAAAAAAAGCCGGCAAATGATCCGGCGCGCGATCCGCAGAAATCCGGAGGCGATCATAGCGGTAACGGGCTGCTACGCCCAAACGTCGCCCGCCGAAATCATGGCGATTCCGGGAGTCGATCTGGTGATCGGGACGCAGGACCGCGACAAAATTATGCCTTATATAAAACAATTGGAGCAAGAACGCAAACCGATTAACGCCGTGCGCAACATTATGAAAACCCGCACCTTCGAGGAACTCGACGTGCCGGATTTTGCCGACCGCACACGCGCTTTTCTTAAAATTCAAGAGGGCTGCAACAACTTTTGCACCTTCTGTATTATTCCGTGGTCGCGCGGTCTGATGCGCAGCCGCGATCCTCAAAGCGTGCTGAAGCAGGCCCGCATGCTGGTGGATGCCGGGTACCAGGAAATCGTGCTGACGGGCATTCATACCGGCGGCTACGGAGAGGATATGGAGGACTACAGCTTGGCCAAGCTGCTATGGGATTTGGATAAGGTGGAGGGTTTGAAGCGGATCCGCATCAGCTCCATCGAAGCGAGCCAAATTACCGATGAAGTGCTGGAGGTCCTGCAAAAATCGGACAAAATGTGCCGTCACCTGCACATTCCGCTGCAGGCTGGAGATAATGACGTGCTGGCGCGGATGCGCAGAAAATATACGACGGAGCAGTTCGCACAAAAAATCGAGCACATTCACCGCATCATGCCGGGTGTAGCGATTACGACGGACGTGATTGTAGGCTTTCCGGGAGAAACGGAAGAGATGTTCCGCAATGGATACCGGTTCATGGAGCAGATGAAGTTCTCGGAGATGCACGTATTTCCGTACTCCAAACGGACCGGTACGCCGGCCGCCCGTATGGAGGATCAAGTGGACGAGGAAATTAAAAACGCCCGGGTACATGAGCTCATCGATTTGTCGGAGCGGATGCAGCTTGATTACGCCAAACAGTTTGTGGGTCAAGTGCTGGAGGTTATTCCCGAGCGCGACTACAAAGGACAGCCGGGCAGCGGTCTGATCATGGGCTATTCGGACAATTATCTTCAGCTTGTGTTTGAAGGCAGCGAGGATTGGATCGGTCAGATATGCCATGTGAAGGTGACCGAGGCCGGGGTGAATGAGTGCCGCGGCGAAATCGTCCGCGTGCCGGAGATCGTGTCTGTGAATCCGTCCCCAAGGAAAACGGCCGGCACAAGCAGTGTCGATGCCATTCCTGGTCAAGCGGCAAAAGCTATCGTATAGATTGGGAAAGGAGAGGATTTCGTTGGGCAGCATGTTCCGATGAAATCCTTTCGATTTCTTTATATTCAGAAAGGGTGAGGTCCAATGAAGGAAATTTCGGCTGGAGGCGTCGTGTACCGCAAGGTCGGGGATCGCCTGCAGGTGCAAATGATTCAAGACCGCTATGGTAAAATTACGCTGCCTAAAGGGAAAATGGAGCCCGGAGAGACGATCGAACAAACCGCGCTGCGCGAGATTGCGGAGGAAACGGGGATCGTCGGCAAGATTGTGCAGCCGCTGGAGAAGATCACTTATCAATTTACATTGTCCGGCGTAGGCGTTGTGGACAAGGAGGTACATTATTATTTGGTAGAGGCGACGGGCGGAACGCTGAAGGCTCAAGTAGAGGAAATTCTCGGAGTGGAGTGGCTCGATCCGCTTGAGGCTTGGCAGCAGCAGATCCAATCGGGATACGGAAATAACGATTCGGTTCTCAAAAAAGCGCTGGAAGCGCTTGGATACGAGGTGAGCTGAATGAACGGATTTCAGGTAAAGGAACTGCCTTCATACATTGATCATACGCTGCTGAGGGCCGATGCGGACCGTGAGGCGATTCAAAAGCTCTGCGAAGAGGCCAGGCAGTACGGATTTTACAGTGTATGTGTGAATGGCGCCTGGGTTCCGTTATGCCGGGAGCTACTGCAGGATTCGGGCGTAAAAATCAGCGTAGTATGCGGGTTTCCTTTAGGTGCCGGCGACAGCTCGGTAAAAGCGTTTGAAGCGGCTGCAGCCGTGGATCAGGGAGCCGATGAAATCGATATGGTACTGCAAATCGGGAAGCTGATTCAGGGCGATTACGACGCCGTCCGCGACGATATACGTGCCGTCGTGCAGGCTGTAAAGGGACAAGCGATCGTTAAAGTCATTCTCGAGACGGGCGTCCTGACCGATGGGCAAAAAACGGCTGCCTGTCGTCTGTCCGAAGAAGCGGGAGCCCATTATGTCAAAACGTCAACGGGATTCGGTAAAGGGGGAGCTACGGTGGAGGATGTGGCACTTCTGCGCCGCAGTGTCTCTTCCTCCATCGGTGTAAAAGCATCCGGGGGCATCCGTGACCTGGAGACGGCGGTCAAGATGATTGAAGCCGGAGCGACCCGGCTTGGGACAAGCTCAGGAGTCGCATTGATGTCGGGGCTTGCGGGCTCGTCGTTGTATTAATCCTTTGGAGGCTTAAGGCTATGGCAATGATTTATTTGCAGAAAAAAAGGAAACAGCGGCTCGAGGAGGGGCATCCTTGGGTATTCCGCTCGGAAATCGAACGGGTAGAAGGAGAAATCGTCCCGGGCCGACTTGCTCGGATACATACGCATACCGGCCAGTTCCTCGCGGCCGGCTACTACAATCCGGCGTCGCAGATTGCGGTCCGGGTTGTTTCTTATGAACCGTTGGAGGAAATGAACCGGGATTTCTTTATTCGCCGCCTGCAGCAGTGTAAGGACCATCGCGAGCGGTTTCTTCCGGATGCTAGAAGCTTTCGCCTGGTCTATGGAGAAGCCGACCTGCTGCCGGGATTGATCGTTGATAAATTCGAGGACGTGCTGGTTGTCCAGATCCTTACGCTGGGGATGGAAGAGGCCAAAGAGGCCTTACTCGACGCTTTAATCGAAGTGATGCGTCCGGCAGGCATCTATGAGCGCAGCGATGTGCCGGTGCGGGAGCTGGAAGGTCTCACGCAGCGCAAAGGGCTCCTTTATGGCGAATGCCCGCGATATGTGACCATACGGGAGAATGGGTTGCTGCTGGAGGTCGATATCGAGCAAGGCCAGAAGACGGGATATTTCTTCGATCAGCGGGAAAACCGGGCGGCCCTGGCTCCGCTGATGAAAAACTGGGGCAAACGAAGCGGTATTGAGCTGAGGGAGAAGGTGCTCGATGACGGAACGGTGAAGCGGGTTCCCGTGAACAAAAGCGGAGCTGAGGTGACCTTTCCTTACTGGGACGGCGCTACGGTGCTGGAGTGTTTCTCGCATACGGGCAGCTTCACGCTGCATGCATGCGCGTACGGGGCGAAGAAGGTGACCTGCCTGGATATATCAGAGCATGCGGTGGAGACGGCCAAGCGAAATGTCGAACTGAACGGGTTCGAAGACCGGGTAGAGTTTGTGGTGGCCGATGCGTTCGATTATTTGCGCGAGCAATCCCGCGGTCTGGATCTCCGCCGGGAACGGGCTCAGGCGGACCGGCGGAAGGTGGATACCTCCGTCCCTTTGGCGAATAAAGGAAGAACGTGGGACGTCGTCATTTTGGATCCCCCGGCTTTCGCCAAATCGCGAAGCGCTGTGGAAGGAGCGGTCAGAGGCTACAAGGACATCAATCTGCACGGAATGAAATTGGTCAATGAGGGCGGTTATTTGGTGACGGCTAGCTGTTCTTACCATATGAGGCCGGAGCTGTTTCTGGAGACGGTTCACGCTGCGGCAGTGGATGCGGGCAAAACGCTCCGCTTGATCGAATTCCGCAGCGCCGGAAAGGATCATCCCCGAATTTTGGGAGTGGAAGAAGGAAATTATTTAAAATTTGCTATATTTGAAGTGCGCGGCAGGCGATAACCGAAAAAGCTTTGCAGCGCTGAGATACCGTTTAAGAGGAGAGGTGTCGTTAAATTGGGGAACATGCGTTTGAATGAAGCGATTCGGGGACGGCGCAGTATCGGACGGGTGAAGCAGGAGCCGATCACCCGCGAACACATTGAAGAGGTGCTGGAGGCGGGAAACTGGGCACCAAGCCATCACGGTACCGAACCGTGGCGTTTCTTCGTCATGACGGGCAAAGGTCGGCAAGCGCTGGCGGATGCCTATGCCGATATTGCTTCGGAAGCAGCTCCACAGCTTACGGGGGAGGAGCTTGAAGCGATGCGGGCGAAGCAAGCGGCCAAAGCGTTTCGCGCACCGGTTGTGATCGCTGTGGCGGTTTCGCCGTCGGATCGAAAGGGAGCGATCCGGATCGAAGAGTTTGCCGCAGCGCACGCCGCTGTGCAAAATATGCTGTTGACGGCGCATGCATTGGGCCTTGGAGCGATTTGGCGCTCCGGCGAACCGATGTATCACCCGCGGATGAAGCAGGCTTTTCAGCTGACCGAGAAGGAAGAAATGGTCGGGCTGCTGTATATGGGGATTCCGGATATGCCGCATCCGGAAGGCAAACGGAAACCGGCAGCGGATAAAACGGTTTGGATGACGGATTGACGTTCAGCAGATGCAAATGGATAACAGAAGGGCGATATCCGATACGGATACCGTCTTTTTGGCGTAAGGGGGTTCATTTTAACACAAAAAACCCTGTTCATTCCATTGGGGGAACGAACAGGGCTTCAACCTGCACAACCGGAATCCATCATTTTACACCTCTTTATACTGCATCGAACGAAGGACGGAACATGCTCTTATTCGATGTCGTTATATCCGTATTTTGCCAACAATTGATAAGACTCTTCTCTTACTTCCAAGAAATAATCGATAAACGAATTTAAAAATGTAATCATTGAAAATGACCTCCTCTTTTTATTTGCGGGCTTTTTCACCGTGGTATGCTGTGTTATGCCGGTCTTACAAACGGTAGTTTTTGGCTTTGCCGTAGCTTTATTATCGCTCCGGCCGACGCCTTTTGACAAAGTCGATATCTTTTCATGAAAGCGGCAATCATTGCCAATGAAAACCAATGAAAACGTAAATCATAGACCATGCTCTTACGATTTCGGGGTTTTACGCAGGATTTCATTGCCAATCGAAAATAAACCAGGAGGATTGGATGACCGCAGGTTCAAAAAATGCTCACATCAAGAACGTTTGTTCCTGTTTTTGAAAATATGTTATAATGACCAAAACCTCCCTTTTCCCAACACATGAGGATTTTGGTAGAATAATAGAGTTGAGGTAAATCCTACGCAACGGAGGAAGCGATCATGGCGTTTCGTTTTGTGCTTGGCCGTGCCGGGAGCGGAAAAACGACGTTTTGTCTGAACGAAATCAAACAAAAGCTCATGGAGAAGCCGGAGGGGCGTCCGCTGATTTGGCTTGTGCCGGAGCAGGCGACGTTTCAGGCGGAGTATGCGCTTGTATCCGCGCCTGAACTGGGGGGAACGCTGCGGGCGCAGGTTCTCAGCTTTCGCCGTCTGGCCTGGCGGGTTATGCAGGAGGTTGGGGGGACGGCCCGTCTTCCGATCGATGAAACCGGGAAGAAGCTGTTGCTTCACCGGATTATACATAGGAATAAAGAGCGTCTGCGCCGATTTCAAGCGTCTGCGGATCAAATGGGTTTCTTGGACCGTTTGAATCAGCTGTTCAGCGAATTTAAACGATACTGTATCACATCCGAAGGGCTTAGCGGATTTTATTCGGAGCGTTTCGGATCCCAGAGCGGCCCAAGCGGTTCATTGGAGGACAAGCTGCACGATCTGCAGTTGATTTATGCCGAATTCCAGACTGAACTGTCGAAGCTTTACCTGGACGGAGAAGATTATTTGACTCTGCTTGCCAGGCAGCTTGGCGAATCGGATTACGTTCATGGCGCCGAATGCTGGGTGGACGGATTTCACGGGTTTACGCCGCAGGAATTCGCGGTGCTGGAGCAGCTTGCCCGGCATGCGGGGAATGTGACGCTTACGTTGTGCCTTCCCCGGCCATATGTGAATGGGGAAGGTCTGCATGAGCTTGATTTGTTCCACCCGACGGCACGCACGATGCTGGAGCTGCAGGAGCGGCTGCGGCAGCAGGCTATCCATGTAACGGATCATATTGTGCTGCCTGATTCCCCTCCCGCCCGCTTTCGGCATAATCCGATGCTTGCTTATCTCGAAGCGCATTGGGGGGACGGAGTCAAGAGGCCGTTTCCCGAACCCGCGGAGGTCCGCAAAGGAACGGGTTCGTCCGTCCGTATCTCCGCAGCGGTCAGCCGCAGGGCGGAGGTAGAGGGGGTGGCCCGGGATATTGTAAAGCTTGTGCGGGACGAAGGCTTGCGTTGGCGCGATATATCCGTTTCCGTCCGCAGTGTTGAAGCCTATGGTGATTTACTGGCCGGAACGTTCCGCGATTACGGTATCCCGCATTTCTTCGATCAGAAGCGTTCGGTGCTGCATCATCCGCTGGTGGAACTGATTCGCTCGGCGCTGGAGACGGTGCTCACCCATTGGAAATACGATGCCGTGTTTCGATGCGTCAAAACCGGACTGCTCCTGCCCTTTGCGGAAGATAAGGAACTGCAGGGAGACCGCATACGGATCGACCGTCTTGCCATGGACCAGTTGGAAAACTATGTGCTGGCCTTTGGTATTCAAGGCTCCAAATGGACGGATCCGAAGGATTGGACTTATTCCTATAGAACGAGCCTGGAGCAGGATGATGCGGAGGCCGGTGACGCGGACGAGGCTTTTTTAACGAAAATCAATGCTTGCCGGCGGGCGGTAGCAGGGCCGCTTGGTGAACTGCAAAAGAAGCTGCGGGAGAAAACCGCGGTACAAGACCGCGTTCAAGCGGTATACGAGCTCCTCATCGGACTCCGGGTGCCGGATCGCCTGGAAGCATGGAGCCAGAGCTCGCTTCATTTGGGCGAGCCGGAGAAAGCGCGGGAGCATGCGCAGGTATGGGAGCGGGTTATGGATATGTTCGATCAGTTGATCGAGCTGATGGGGGAGCAGTCCGTATCTCTGGAGTTGTTTGCCGAATTGATCCAAACGGGATTGGAAAGCATCAAGCTCGGGCTTGTTCCCCCGACGCTTGATCAGGTATTGATCGGATCGATGGACAGAACCCGCTCCGGCCGGGTGAAGCACATGTTTGTACTCGGTGTGAACGAAGGCGTTATGCCGGCCAAAATAACCGAAAGCGGCGTGCTGACGGAAGTGGAGCGGGAACGGCTCGGCGCAGCCGGCCTTCAGACTGCCGAAGGCAGCCGCAGACGGCTGCTGGATGAATCGTTCCTGATCTATTGCGCATTCTGCACGCCGTCCGACGGATTATGGCTCAGTTATGCTTTGGCCGATGAAGAAGGAAAATCGCTGCTTCCTTCCGACGTGATCCGGCAAATCAAGCGGTTGTTTCCGCAAGTCAGGGAACGGCTGCTGTTGAATGATCCGGCTCCGGATGCGGCGTCCACCGAGCAGTTGGAATACATAGCGCATCCCGATAAGGCGCTGTCCTTGCTGGTTGTACAATTAAAGCAATGGATGCAGGGAGCTCCGATGAGCGGGGTATGGTGGTCCGTGTACAATTGGTTTGCCCGGCAGCCTGAATTCGGCGGCAGGCTTTCCCGAATGGTTCAATCGCTGCTCTATACGAACAAGGCTGTGGCGTTAAGCGATTCGACCAGCAGGCGGCTGTACGGAGAGCATATTGAAACCAGCGTGTCGCGGATGGAACGATTCGTCGCTTGTCCGTTTTCGCAATTCGCATCCCATGGGCTGCGGTTGAAGGAACGCCGGATCTTCCGCCTGGAAGCCCCTGACGTAGGCCAACTATTTCATGCGGCTTTGAGCAAGTTTGCCGAGCAGGTGGAGAAGGAGGGCATCGATTGGGGGGCGCTGACGGCCCGGGAGAGCGAAGAGCGGGCCGCGCTCGTTGTCGATGCGCTGGCGCCCAAGCTGCAGGGCGAAATCCTGCTCAGCTCCAAAAGGTATTTGTATATTGCCCGCAAGCTGAAGCAGGTGATCGGCCGGGCCGCTTTGATGCTGGGCGAGCATGCCAAACGCGGACAATTTCGCCCGATCGGGCTCGAAATCGGTTTTGGAAGCGGACAGGCGATTCCTCCGCTGCTCTACGAGCTGGACAACGGAGTTCTTATGGAGCTGCGCGGCCGGATTGACCGGATTGACCGGGCGGATACGGAACGGGGAACGCTGCTGAGGGTGATTGACTATAAATCAAGTGCCAAAATGCTGAACATGGCCGAAGTATATTACGGGCTGTCCCTGCAAATGTTGACTTATCTGGATGTCATTTTGACGCATGCTCCGATATGGCTGGGCACAGAAGCGGAGCCTGCAGGCGTCCTCTATTTTCATGTACACAATCCGCTGTTGAATGCCAAAAATGGACTGACTGCGGAACAGATCGATAAAGAGCTGAAAAAACGCTTCAAAATGAAAGGACTGCTTCGGGCCGATCCTGAAGTGATCAAGCTGATGGACAGCAGTCTGATTGGGGCAAGCGGCCATTCCGAGCTGCTGCCGGCGGCGCTCAAAACGGATGGCAGCTTCTATAAATCATCCTCTGTGGCATCGGAGGAGCAGTGGAATACGGTCAGGCGGTATGTAAGACGGACGATTCGCGACATCGGCACTTCGATGACGGACGGGCGCATTGATATCGAGCCGTATCGGATGGGGCAGTCCACCGCTTGCAGTCATTGCTCCTTCCGGCCGGTATGCCAGTTCGACACGCAGCTGGAAGGCAACGATTACAGGGTACTGCCTCCGATCGGCAAGGATCTCGTATGGGAGCTGATGGAAAAACAAACGGAATCAAAGTCGCGCTTCCGGCCATCCGCATCCCGAACCGCAGCCCTTGCTTCGTTGGAAGTCGCCGCTTCGGCAGAAGACGAAACGGATCAGCCCGCTGTAGAAGACGGGTTCATTCCGCCCTCCGGCAGCAAAGATAACGAGGGAGGCGAGACCAAATGACTGTAACGATCCCGAAGCCTGCGGGCAGCACATGGACGGATGAGCAGTGGAATGCCATTTCCGTTCGCGGTCAATCCATCCTGGTAGCGGCTGCCGCCGGTTCAGGCAAAACGGCCGTCCTGGTGGAGCGGATTATCCGGCGCATTTCCGATGAGAGAAATCCGACGGATGTAGACCGGCTGCTTGTGGCCACCTTTACCAAAGCGGCTGCCGAGGAGATGCGTCACCGTATCAGCGAGGCGTTGGAAAAAGCGCTCGCGGCCAATCCGGAATCCGATCACCTTCGGCGCCAGCTGGCGCTCATTCCAAGGGCTTCCATCACGACGCTGCATTCCTTTTGCATGGAAGTCATTCAAAAGCATTATCAGGTTATCGGATTAGACCCCGGGTTTCGTATCGCCAACGAAACGGAAAGCGCGCTGTTGCGTCAGGATGTGCTGGAGGAGCTGTTGGAAGAACGGTATGGAGACTCCGCCGAAGACGATCCTTTCTGGCGGCTGGCGGATGCGTTCAGTTCGGATAAAAGCGACGACGCGCTGTTTCAGCTGGTGCAGCGAATATACGATGATGCCCGCAGCCATCCCTGGCCGGAGCATTGGCTTGAGGAAAGTGTAGGAAGATTTGAACGGTGTTCGATGGCAGGAGAGAATCCTTGGCAGTCGAGCTTGCAGGCTTATATCCGCCTGGAGCTTCAGGGGATTGACGCCCTGCTGAGGGAGGCTGTCCGTGCGGCCGAGGCCCCCTTCGGTCCCGAACCGTATTTGGCCAATTTGAATGAAGATTTAACGGTAATTCAATCTTTGCTTGAGGCGGCGGCCGATCCGTCCTGGCACAGACTTTATCAGGCGTTTCAGGGGGCGGGCTTCGGAAAGCTGAAGGCGTGTAAAGGCGAGCAGTACGATAAAGAGCTGCAGGAGCAGGTCAAAGCGCTGCGCAATGAAGCCAAGGAAAGGCTGGGAGACCTGAAGGAGGAACTGTTCGTACGAACTCCGGAGCAGTACGAGGAGGAACTGAGAATGATGGCCCCGCTCATGAGGACTCTGGCGGATTTGGTGATCGAGTTTGGGGAGCGGTATCGGAAGGTCAAGCTGGACAAAGGTCTTGTCGATTTCGCCGATCTCGAGCATTATTGTCTGCGCATCCTGAGCTCGGACCGATCCGCGCCCGGAGCGCCGGTGCCTTCTCAAGCCGCTTTGGAATACCGGGAACAGTTCGTCGAAGTGCTGCTTGACGAATATCAGGATACGAACCGCGTGCAGGAGGCGATCGTCGAGCTGATTTCGCGGGAATCTCCCGGCAACCGGTTTATGGTCGGGGACGTGAAACAAAGCATATACCGGTTTCGTTTGGCGGAGCCGAGCCTGTTTCAGGAAAAATATAAAAGCTTTACCCCGGACGGAGCGGATCCGGGAAGACGGATTGATTTGGCGCGCAACTTCCGCAGCCGCCGCCAAGTGGTGGACGGTACAAACTACATATTCCGCCAGCTGATGAACGAGAACGTAGGTGAAATCGCTTATGATCAAAAGGCGGAGCTCGTATACGGCGCAGGGTATCCGGAAACCGGGAATGGAAACTTTGACTTGGCGTCCAAGCTGGTTCTCATCGACAGGTCGGCCCATGACGAGAGCGTGTCCGGCAAGAAAACTGAAGACGAAAGCGTGACGGATTCCGATCAAGACCCGGAGGCGGACGGCGCTTCGGAGGATCCGGCCGAAAATAGGCAGGAGCTGGAAACGGCGCAGCTGGAAGCCCGGTATATCGCGCAGCAGATTCGCCTCATGATGGGGATGGATGGCGGAGAGCCGTTTCGGGTGTTCGATAAATCCCTCAAAGGGCTGCGGCCGGCCGCTTTCCGGGATTTCGTCATTCTGCTGCGCGCCACTCAGCAGTGGGCGCCGGTGCTGATCGAGGAACTGCGGCAGCAGGGCATTCCGGCCTATGCGGAGCTGAATACCGGCTATTTTACGGCAACGGAGATTCAAGTGGTATTGTCTCTGCTCAAGCTTATCGATAATCCGTATCAGGATATTCCTCTGGCCTCCGTGCTCCGTTCGCCTATTGTGGGAATGGACAGCGAGGAGCTGGCGCATATCCGGATATGCAGCCGTCACGGAGCTTTTTTCGATGCGGTGAGAGCTTATGCGAGAAAGGATGAAACGGAGACGGAGGAAGCCGGAGAGCTTTCCGATCCGGATGGTTCGGAACCGTCCGGCGATGGCGATGGCGCGTATATTCCAAAACCGGAGACTCAACGCAAAGCAAGATCCTTCCTTGAACAGTTGAACGATTGGAGAAGGATGGCTCAGCAGGGCTCGCTTGCCGACCTGATCTGGGACATTTACAGAAAAACCGGCTATTTCGATTTCGTAGGCGGGCTGCCCGGCGGGCAGCAGCGCCAAGCGAATCTGCGCGCGCTCTACGATCGGTCCCGCCAGTACGAGGCGACCTCCTTTCGGGGCCTGTTCCGTTTTTTGCGTTTCGTTGAACGAATGCAAAACAGCGGAGGCGATTTGGGCACCGCCAGGGCTTTGGGCGAGCAAGAGGATGTCGTAAGGATCATGACCATTCACAAAAGCAAGGGGCTGGAATTTCCGGTCGTATTCGCAGCCGGTATGGCCAAGCCGTTCAACCGGCGGGATTTGACGGACAGCTTCCTGCTGCACAAGGAGCTCGGATTCGGACCGAAGTTGACCGATCCGAAGACGCGCGTCAGCTATCCCACGCTGCCGTGGCTTGCCATCAAACGCAAAATCCAGATGGAAATGCTTGCCGAAGAAATGCGCGTGCTGTATGTGGCCCTTACCCGTGCGAGGGAGAAGCTGGTGCTGGTAGCCTCGGTCAAAGGGCTGGAAAAACAGCTCAAGGCATGGAGCCGGTTTGTTCTGCATGACCGGTTGGCGCTTCCGGATGACGCGCTGGCCAAAGCCAAATGTTATCTGGATTGGATCGGTCCCGCCATGATTCGCCATCCCGACGGAAAGCTGCTCCGGGAAGGGGCAGGCGTAGAAGATACGGTTCCCTTGTTTCTAAAGGACGAGTCTTCCGAGTGGCGGGTGCATCTGATCATGCCGGAGCTGTTTGCCGGTATGGCGCAGGCGGCCGCCGGATCGGATCACGCCGATTCGCGGTGGCAGTCGGTGGTCCGCATGGAGCCTGTGGACGAAACGGAGCGGTGGGAGCATGAAGTGTGGCGGCGGTTGTCGTGGGATTATTCCTATAAAGACGCTACGCTGGTCTTGTCCAAAACGTCCGTAACGGAGCTCAAGCGGCTGTCCGAGCATCATAAACTGCTTGAGCTGCTATCGGAGGAACCCGCGGCGGCGCCTTGGCACGCTGCGGAAAACGGTCAGGACAACGTTGACAAGAAAGGCCGGGACAAAGGACAAACGGTCTTCCGCCGGATGATTGTCCGCAGACCTCGTTTCATGGAGCAAAGAGAGCTGAATGCGGCGGAGCGGGGCTCGGTGTTTCACTCCGTCATGCAGCATATGCCGCTGGATCGTCATCCTTCGGAGGCGGACGTGCGCGAAACGCTGGCCTGGATGGTGTCGCGGGAGCTGCTGACCGAACAGCAGCAATCGCTGGTGGACCCCGCGGTTATTGTGTCTTTCTTCCGAAGCGAGTTGGGGCAGCGGCTGCTTCAAGCCAAGCGGGTACACCGGGAGGTGCCCTTCAGCTTCGGACTGCCTGCGACGGATGTGTATGGCGCTGAACCGGGAGGCTTATCGCAGGAAACGGTCATGCTGCAAGGGGTGATCGACTGCTTGATTGATGAGGAGGAGGGTCTGGTCCTGCTCGATTACAAGACGGATCGCCTGAAGGGCGCTTCTCCTCAACGGGTGGCGGAGAGCTACCGGATGCAGCTCGATTTGTATGCAAGAGCGGTGGAGACAATCTGGAAAAGGCCGGTCATCGGCAAATACATCTTTTTATTTGATGGAGCTCATGTGGTACAGCTATAAAGGAGGATGGGCATGCGGGTATTGCATACGGCGGATTGGCATTTCGGCAGGACATTGGAGGGAAGAAGCCGGCTGCCGGAGCAGGAGGCTTTTATCGATGAGCTGGCGGCCATCGTGAGAGATCAGCAGATTGATCTGGTGCTGGTGGCGGGGGATATTTATGATTCGGTCAATCCGCCTGCCGCCGCTGAGCAGCTGTTTTACGACGCATTGGCCCGACTCTCCGATCAGGGAAGCCGGCCGGTCTATGTCATTGCCGGAAACCATGATCATCCGGACCGGCTGGCGGCAGCCGCTCCGCTGGCGCTAAAGCTGGGCGTGACGTTGGTCGGCCTGCCGGAGGCGCGAGTATACAAGTCGGCGATCAAGCGAACGGGAGAAACGGCGATCGTCTTCGCGCTGCCTTATCCGTCCGAATCCCGTCTTCGCGAGCTGCTGTCCGATGAGGCGGAGGAAGGGCTGCTGCGATCGGCTTATTCGGCACGCGTGAAGCATATCGTGCAGGAGCAGGCGAGGCATTACCGGAAAGACACGGTCAATCTGCTGATGAGCCATTTGTACGTTCTGGGAGGCAAAGAAACCGAATCCGAACGGCCGATTCAAGTAGGCGGCGCCTACACGGTCGATACGGAAGCTTTGACGGCCGGCGCGCAGTACGTGGCGCTCGGACATCTCCACCGTCCGCAGTACATCCGCTCCGGGACGATGATTCGGTACAGCGGCTCGCCGCTGGCTTACAGCTTCTCGGAGGCGGGACAAGCCAAATCGGTAACCATTCTGGATATCAAGCCGGGTTCGGTTCCGCAGGTGGAAGAGATTTTCCTTTCCAGCGGAAGGCCTTTAGTGGAGTGGAAGGCCAAGGGAGGGCTTGCGGAGGTTCACCGGTGGTTGGATGAAGGAAAAGATCCGACGGCCTGGATCGATCTGGAAATTCATCTTCAGGAGACGATGTCGCTCGAACAAATCCACAAGCTTCGGCAGGCGAGGGACGGTTTCCTTCATATCCGGCCGGTCTATCCGGAGCTGCAGCCGGAAGCCATGGAGCCCGTTTCCGCATCCCGGCTCCCGATGGACGAGCTGTTCCGGCGCTTTTACGAGCGGCAGACCGGAGGCGCACAGCCCGAGCCGGAACTGGTCCGGCTGTTCCTGGAGCTGCTGGCTGAGGAGGACGACGCGGCGGTATAAAGCGAAAGACATATTACATGTTGGACTATAACGCGATGACCTGAAAAAACATGGGTTTGAGCGAAAAGGAGGCTTCGGCATGCGGCCGATTCATTTGCAAATCGCCGGACTTCAGAGCTATCGGGAAGCGCAGGAGATCGATTTTGCCGCGCTGACGGGCGCCGGCGTGTTCGGTATTTTCGGCCCGACGGGCAGCGGCAAATCCACCCTGCTCGATGCGATTACGCTGGCGCTGTTCGGCAAGGTGGAGCGCGCGCCCGGCGGCACGCAGGCGATCATGAATCAGGCGGAGCAGACGCTGTCCGTCTCATTTACCTTCGAGCTGGGTTCTGGTTCCGGGGCCAAGCGGTACCGGGTGGACCGCCAGTTTAAGCGCAGCGGAGAGCAGTCTATCCTGGGCAGCCTGTGCCGGCTGATCCATTACCGCGACGGCGAATCCGTCGTATTGGCCGACAAAGCGGGGGAAGTCAACCAGCACATTCAAGACATTTTAGGGTTATCGATGGCTGATTTTACCCGTGCCGTCGTGCTGCCGCAGGGGAAGTTTGCGGAATTTCTGACACTTGCCGGCAAGGACCGGCGGGCGATGCTGCAGCGATTGTTTCATCTGGAGCCTTACGGCGACAAGCTTAGCGCCAAGACCTCCGCGCGCTATAAGGAGACGGATGCCGCGCTCAAGGAGCTTCAGGCGGAGCAGCAGGGCCTGGGCGACGCTTCAGAGGCGGCGCTGGCGCAAGCGGAGGCTCGGCTGGCCGAGGCGCGCGAAGCGGCCCGCGTGCTGCGCGAGCGGCTGATCGCCTGCGAGCGACGCGCGACCGAGCTGCGCGCCGTCCGCGAGCTGCAGCGCGAACGCGCGGCGGTGGCTGCGCGTCGGGCCGCGCTAGCGGCGCAGGCGCCGCACGTGGCGGCCCTCGCCGGGCGCCTCGCGCGGGGCGCGCAGGCCGAGCGGCTGCGCCCGCTCGTGCGCCGGCTCGCCGCCGCCGAGGCGCAGCTCGCGCAGCAGCGTGCAGCCGCCGCCGCGGCCGCCGAGGCGCTCGCCGCCGCACAGGGCGCGCTGGCGCAGGCGCAGGCGGCGCAGGCCGCGGCGCGCGACGCGCTGGCTGCGCAGGAGGCGCCGCTGGCCGCGCGCCTCGAGCAGCTGCGCCAGGCGGCGGCGCTCGCGGCCGAGCTCGCGCAAAGCCGCGAGCGGCTCGCCGCACTGGCCGCCGAGGCCGAGCGCAGCAGGGCGCAGCTCGCGGGGCTGCACGCGGAGCAGGCGCGCGAGGCCGAGCTGCGCGAGAAGGCGCTGCAGCGGCAGGCGCAGCTCAAGGACGAGCTGAAGCTTGCCGAGGTGCCCAGGGCGTATCGGGATCGGCTCCAGGAGGCGCTGCAGGAAAAGCGCGAGCTCGATCGGCTCGGGAAGCAGTACGGTGAGCAGCAGGCGGAGCTGGCCCGGCGGCAGGCAGAGCTGGAACGGCTGAAGCAATCGCTGGCGGCGCTGGAGCTTACGGAGAAAGAATGGGAGAGTCGGGGAACAGTCTGGTTGGAACGGTTAGCTTCGTTACATACGGCATGTTTTCAAACCGAACAAAGGCTATCGGCGCTTCTGGGCCAAATCCCCGACGAAATCTCCAGGCTCAAGAGCATGCAAAAGCAGGCCGAGCGAACGGCCATGGCCAATGCGCTGGCGGCACATTTGCATGACGGCGAGGCTTGTCCGGTTTGCGGCTCGTCGGTTCATCCGAAGCCGGCTGTGGAGCGCGGGGAGCTGACAGCCGTACAGAGCGGGGAAGATATGCATCACACGGCCGTGGCACAGCTGGAGCGGTTGCAGGACGATGTCCGGAGAAGGCAGCTTGATCTGCGCCAGCTGCTGCATGCTCTGCAGGCGATGGAGCAGCAGTGGAATCAGGCCGTCGATGTTGAAGTACGGCAGCCCCTGTCGGAAAAGCTGTCCGCGCATCATGAGGCGGCTGCGTCGCTTTCTGCTGAATTCGCAGGAGGGACGGGCGTTTTTGCCGATGAGCTTCAACTTTTGCTGGATACGTCTGCGAATGAACTTGAGCTTGCCCGCCGGGAAGCGCAGCAGCTTCAGCATGCGCTCCAAACGCTGCTGCAGGAGAAGCGGCAGCTGGTCAAGCAGCGTCATGATCTGGACGCCAGAGAACAAACGGCACGCGGCGTCTATGAAGCAGAAGCCCAAAAAGCGGCGGAAACGCGTGATTTGCTTCAAACGCTCAGCTCCGGCTGGACAAACAGGTTTCCGGACTACAGGCCGGAGGACGTTGCGGCATTGGCAGAGCGCTTGAAGCAGCAGGAGCAGTTGGCGGATGAGCTCAAAAGCCGGTTGGACAAAAGCGTGGAATTTTTGTCGGCCAAGCAAACGCGCATGGAGCAGCTGCTGCAGGAAGTGGGTGAAGCCGAGAAGCAAGCGGTCCGGATAACTGCGGAACAGCAAGCGCTGCAGCAGCACGTTGACGCGCAGGCCGAACGGCTCTATGCCTGGGTCGGCGATGAGGATGCCGGCGGTCTGGCCTCCGAGGCGCAGACCAGGCTGAATGAGCTGCGAACGGAAGCGCAAAGGACAGCGAAGCTGCTGGAAGAAATGCAGTCCGGGTATCAAGAGTCGGCCAAGACGGAATCCGCCGTTCGTCAGGCGGCGGAATCGGCGCGGCTGGCTTTGGAAGAAGCGGAAAGGGAATGGGCCCAGCAGTCGGAAGCGGAAGGTTTCTCTACGGTTCAGGAAGTGTCGGATGCGTTGATCTCGCCTGAACAGCAGCAGCAGTGGAGTGCCGAAGTCGAAGCTCACGGCAAGCTGGAGCATCAGCTGTCAGCCCGCTTGGCTGAGCTCGATCATGAGCTGGCGGGCCGTGAGGTCACGGATGACATGTGGGAGGCGATGGAGCGGGAGCTTGGCGAATGCAAGGCTCAGGATGAAGCGGCTCTGCAAACGATGGCCAAGGCGGAGAGGGATTGGGAGGATCTGCAGGCCAAACACCGGCGCTGGCGCGAACTGGAGTCGAAGCAGACAGCCTGCCGCAGCGAGCTGGAACGGCTTGGCAAGCTTCAGAGCGTGCTTCGGGGCAACGCGTTCGTTGAATTTCTGGCGGAGGAGCAGCTGATGCATGTCAGCCGTGCGGCTTCCGAGCGATTAGGACAGCTAACCCGGCAAAGGTACGCGATTGAGGTGGACTCCGGCGGAGGCTTCGTCATGCGGGACGATGCGAATGGAGGGGTGCGCAGACCGGTGACTACGCTCTCGGGCGGCGAGACGTTCTTGACCTCGTTATCGCTTGCGCTGGCTCTTTCCATGCAAATTCAGCTCAAAGGCGAGCATCCGCTTGAGTTTTTCTTCCTTGACGAAGGTTTCGGTACGCTGGATCAGGAGCTGTTGGATACGGTCATTACGGCTCTCGAAAAACTGCATACGGACAAGCTGACGGTAGGCGTCATCAGCCACGTGCCTGAGCTGCGGGCCCGGCTTCCCAGACGGCTTGTGGTGCATCCCGCGGAGCCCGGCGGCCAAGGCAGCCGGATCTCGATGGAGATCATGTAAGGCTCCGGGATTCGGTAAACGGATCGTCTTTAGACATAAGCAGGCCTCTTCCGGCATACCTGTTGAATAGATAGAAGGACATGCATCATCTAGGGGGGACAATCATGCAGACATCTCATCGGAAGCCGGATCGGTGGCTTGGCCGTAAGGGATTCTTAGATCCCCGTTCGTTTACGGCTTCCGTATGCTGTAAAAAGGTTAAGCGTCTGCTGGCTGCAGCGCTTTGTGCCGGACTGTTATTCTCTCACGCCGAACCGATTTACGCCGATGCGATATGGGATCGATGGAAAGCGGCCGACGCTGCCGTGGCCAAAGGGAAGCCGGAGGATGCCGTACCGCATTGGGAGTTTTTGGTTCGTCACTATGCGTCGATTGGAGATTGGCAGAATGCGGCGCTGTTTTGCGGCAGACTCAATCAATATTTTGACCGGATGAAGGATTATGAGAAGGCGATTCACTACTACGAGCTGGAAAACGAGTACTGGCTCAAAGACGGAAAAGACTGGGGAGCCATCGATTTGCAGCGCGCGGAGCAAATACGTACCACCGTGGAGGCTTATATCAGCACCTCGGATACGGAAGAGTTGAAGCGGCTGGCCGCCCCGCCGGACGGACAGCTGGCGAAATTCGAGCCGGAATACGGGATTTATATCGGAATGTATACGGAACGCGACCCGCAGATGCATAATTACTACGATCGCTCAGAGACATTTTACGGGAAAAAACACGCGCTCTACCTGGTCTATACCCAGGTGGGAAAACCGTTTCCAAAACAGTATGTGACCAGGGCGAAGCAGGCGGGGGTCGCACTGCAGATCGCCTGGGAGCCGATGGACGGGCTTGATGCCGTTAAGGAAGAGACGGTCCGTCAATGGGCCCGTGAGGCAAAGGCTGCGGGCATTCCGATCTTTCTGCGTTACGCCAGCGAGATGAACGGCAATTGGGTCGTGTGGCACGGCGATCCGCAGAAATATATTCAAAGCTTCCGCATGGTTCATGACATCATGGAACAGGAAGCGCCGAATGTGGCCATGGTATGGAGTCCTGGGCAAGTGCCGATGTACTCGATAGCTCCTTATTATCCGGGAGATGCTTATGTCGATTGGGTAGGCGTCAGCCTTTACAGCGAGCCGTATGAGAACGGAGATCCCAAGCAGGGAAATATGCAGGCGACAAGCCCTGTGGAGCGGCTGGATTATTTGTACCGGACTTATGCCGGCCGGAAGCCGCTGATGATCAGTGAAACGGCCGTCTCCCATTACGCGAATCTTCCCCAGGAGTCGTTCACCGATTACGGACTGCTGAATTTGCAGCGGTTGTACGAAATTATGCCGTATAAGTATCCGCGGCTGAAGGCGATCACTTACTTTAATGTCAATCTGGAGATGAAGGAATCCAAAAACAACTATTTGCTCCGGGATAATGAAGCGATGATGAAGCTTTACAGCCGTATGATCGCTCCTCCGTATTATTTGACCAAAGTCGAGCAGGGGACCAGGCCTTCGGATCATGCCGGCCATGTGCCGTTAACCGCCCGGACGCCTATTGTCAAAAGAGCGAAAATTACGCCCTTCGTTAAAATTCCGGATGTCTATATCGGCAAGCTTGAATATTATTTAAACGGCAGGCTGCTGGATAGCCAAAGCGGACCGCCTTTCGGCATTGAGCTTAATGCGGGGGCCGTACCGGAGGGCTCCGTCTTTGAAATTGTTGTTTACAATAAGGACGGCCAAAGGAGCGGTTCAAAATCTTTCCCTTTGTCTTCCTGCGTGTCCGTGGTTGTAGACGGCAAGGATGTGAAGTTTGAGCAGCGGCCGGTCATCCGGGAAGGCTATACGTTGACGCCTCTGCGGGCGATATTGGAGTCGATGGGGGCCAAGGTGGAGTGGGATTCATCCACACGCACGGCAACCGCACGTAAGGGGAATGCGGTGGTGTCCATCCAAATCGGCAGCACCTTCGCGAACCGGAACGGGGAAACCGTGGCTCTCGAAATGCCGGCCCAATTGGTAAACGGGCATACCATGGTTCCGGCACGTTTTGTAGGCGAGGCCTTCGGCGGTGCTGTCAGCTGGGACGGCACAACGCGAACGGTGGAGATCCGAAGTGACGGTCAAGCACCGGCCGCAAAGGTCGGCACAGCCGAGGATCGGCAGGAACAGGAAACCCTTGCCGCGAATACGACGACAGAAGACAAAAAGAATTTGGGGTCGGTGGCGGTGGCTGTTTTCGGATGGTTCAAGCTGCAAGTCGCCAAAGCGTTCAAGCTGTTTAACGATGCGGCGTAGGCAAGGGTTCCCAGCTCCTTGCTCCTGCCATATCGTCGTTTTTTCATATAACACAAGGGCCGTCCCTCAGTCATCCAGTTACTCCATCAGGTTGACTTATGGGACGGCCCCTCTTATTCATCCCTATGCACCGATCTTCTTCAGTTCGGGATCTTCCAATATCGCTTTGGCAGCCAGCATAGCACTTGAGAATGCGCGCTCCGCCAGTTCCCCCTTGCCTTCACAGCCATCGCCGCAGAAATAAAACGGAACGTTCTCGATGCGATGGGGCAGCAGACGATTCCCCGAAATATTCTTTACGCTGGCAACCATCGCTTTTTTCGATACGCGTTTGACTTCCGTCGCCTCGCGCCAGCCGGGATAATATTTGTCGAACAAGGCTTCCATTTGTTTGGTCTTATTGTCCAGGTAAGCTTTGCGTTCGGCTTCGTCGACAAATTTGTCGTTCAGGTAAGCGATCCCTTGAAGCAGTTGGCCTCCGTCGGGAACCAACGTATGATCGGTTGCCGACACATCGCTGATAAACAGCTTATTGTCCATATCGCTGATATAACTGAACGGCCTGGCCACAACCTGTTTCAAGCCCACGTCGTATACCATAACCTCTGTCGCGGTATTATCCTCGTACGGAGACAGGAACGGTTCCCATGGCGTAGCCTTGAGCAGCTTGCACACTTGCTGTACAGGCATGGCGAAAACGACGCGATCGAAAGGCAGCTCCCTTTTTTTCGTTTGCAGCCAAAATTTGCGATCCGCATAACGAATGCCTTCCACGCCTTCCTGAAGGGCGATTTCCCAGCGGCCGCCCAGCTCTATTTTTTGCTTGAGCTGGTTTGTGATAACGGCCCAGCTGCCTAAAACATAATTCACCGGTTTTCCGGACAGAAACAGGTTATGGTAATACTCGCTAATGACCGCTCCGGGTACTTTTCTGGCTTCCTCCGGAGTAATGAAAAAGTTCGAGCATACGAGATGCTCCCACAATTCCTTGACATCCTCGTCAGCATCGGATTGAGCCAAATAATCCCCGAGGGTCTCGTAGTTCCGCACATGGTGAATGTTAGCGATAATCGCTGTAATCTCCCCGACAAAGCGAACCTTCTGGATGGGGTTCAACAGTTCGGTTCTCATCAAATTGACAAAATCGAGCGGAGCAGGCGTCAGCTGTCCGTTCTTGGCATACATGACTCTGCGTTTATCGACCTGCTTGGAGCTGAAGGAAAGTCCCAACTCCTTTTCCATCACGGACAAGGTATGACGATCGATGCCATAAACGGCATGTGCCCCGTAGTTTAACGTAAAGCCCGCCTTTTCATAAGTAAACGCTCTGCCTCCGAGCTGCGGACTCCGCTCGAATAAGACCCCCTCGATACCGGGGCTCTCCGATAAATATGCGGCTGCGGTCAAGCCCGCCAGACCGCCTCCAATGACAGCCACCTTCATAACATGTTCCCCTCCCCGATCCGGTTCGACCAACAACGTATCCGCCTTCTGATTTGCGCGGATTCCGGCCCAAACCGGTGCTAATTGCTGGCGCATAAGTTCCTTCAAATCATCTTCATCCTGTAAACACCACAGCATTAATGTTCCGAGATAGGCCGCCACCAGCGTTCTCGCTTTGTGCGAATCCTGCAGCCGGAGCAGTAGACATTCATACAGCAAGCGGTTTTGTTCCTCGAACGCGGCTTTGAGCGTATGGTTTTGCATCGATAAAGCAATCCAGCTCCGCATGAGTTTGGATGAATGCTGCAGATTCTCAGCCAAGCTGATAAGAAGTCCGTTGATTTGGCTTTCCAAGGCGTTCTCCGTTGCAGGCGGGCGGTTTGCCCACGCTTGAATGATGGATATCTGCTTCCTCGGAATTTCCAGAAGAATTTCGTCCTTGCTTTCAAAATAATGATAAAACGTTCCTTTGGAAGTATTTGTCGACCTGATAATATCGTCTACCGAAACTTTCTCATAACCGTGCTCGATAAACAGCTTCAAGGCGACTTCCATCATATATTCGCGTTTTTTCCGGGTTGCGGCACGCATGAATTTGTTCATGAAATCCCCACCTCGAAACGTGCTGGAAACCATTATAAATGAATTTAGACTCACGGTCTATCATTAAATTAGACTTCCAGTCTATATTTTAGCACAAAACGTTGCTTTGCAGACAATCTTCAGTATTTGTTAAATATAATAACATTACTTTAAGAAGAACCAAAAAAAGAAATATGGTACAGATTAAACGTTGTAATTTGACGTGTGTTTTTGTATTTTTACTTAAAATGATGTTCCTTTTATGTTATTATATATGACATTAAAATGTGGGCGAAGGGATGTTGGCATTCTCGCGATGGAGTTCTGGCAAGCGGGCGGAGGATACTGCTGGCACGAGCGGAAGCTGGTGGAGGAAAGCAAGCTTGCGGAATGCTTTGCGATACTGGAGAACGGGCTGCCCACGGAGCGGGATATAGCCTGTTTCGAGGCGCTGAAGGCAGCCTGGAGGCAATTTTCAATCATCAAAGACCAGATCGCGCAGTGGATGCTTGAAGGGGAGTTTGAGAAGGCTAAGCAGGCGCTGGCCAATCACGGTCGTGAACGGTTTAAGCAAGCGGTGGACCTGGTTGTGGAATGGATGGAGCATTAAGTTTAAAATAATGGAAAAAGACATGTTTACAAGCGTTGTTTTCTATTGGATTTTTGAAGTCCGATTCGTTATGATATAATGGTAAAATTACTCATGGGACGAAAAGAGGTGGACATCCATGGACTGCATTTTTTGCAAAATCGTCGAGGGCGCCATTCCATCGAAAAAAGTGTTCGAGAATGAACATGTTGTGGCTTTTCACGATATTCAGCCTGCCGCCCCCGTACATATCCTGATCATTCCCAAGAAACATATTTCTTCGATGAATGATGTGGAGTCGGAAGACTGGTATTTGCTTGGGGAAATTCATTCCGCCGCTCAGCAAATCGCCAGGGAGCAGGGGGTTGCTGAAACGGGGTATCGGCTGATCAACAACTGCGGGCCGGATAGCGGGCAAGTCGTTTTTCATATCCACTATCACCTGCTCGGAGGGGAGAAACTCGGCGCGCTGAATGCAAGGTAATACGGTTCCGAAGCTTTGCTTATCCATTGCTTTGATCAGGTTGACACCCAGTTTTGTTTTCGCCTATAATGAAGTTTGACGAATGTCTTTAGTTGTCTTGGACGGTCTGTTCGGAGGGAGGGAAAACTGGTGTCAGAAACTCGAGTTCGCAAGAACGAAACTATAGATGCTGCACTTCGTCGCTTTAAGCGTTCTATCGCTAAAGACGGCGTTTTGGCGGAGGTTAAAAAACGCAAGCATTATGAGAAGCCAAGCGTAAAGCGCAAGAAGAAGTCAGAGGCTGCTCGTAAGAGAAAGTTCTAGGAGGCTTAATCAATGAGCTTAAGCGAGAGATTAAACGATGACATGAAGCTTGCGATGAAGAGTCAAGATAAGTTTAAACTCTCCGTAATCCGTATGGTTCGTGCAGCTATCAAGAATATCGAGATAGATCAGCGTAAAACCTTAGATGACCAAGAAGTACTTGACGTCCTGAATCGTGAGATCAAACAGCGCAAAGATTCCCTCCAAGAATTTGAAAAGGCCGGTCGTGATGATTTGGCGGAAAACCTGAAGGCAGAGATTGCCGTACTGATGGAGTACATGCCGCAGCAGTTATCCGATGAAGAAGTAAAAGCCATTGTACAGCAGACCATCCAGGAAGTGGGAGCTTCTTCAAAAGCGGATATGGGTAAAGTCATGGGCGCATTAATGCCGAAGGTAAAAGGGCGGGCTGACGGCAAGCTTGTCAATCAGCTTGTCCAACAGCTATTGTCTTAACAACAACGAGGAACACTCCGTAACAGGAGTGTTTTTCTTCATTTTAGGATATTTTATGAATCAAATACGTCCCTGGCGCGTATTACCGGATAGACTGATCAATAACAGAGAAAAGGAGGTAAAGCCATGCGGGTTGGAGCCGGTGAATCAAAAAGTCAGTTTTGGCAAAGAATGGTCACCTTGATGCTGGCGTTGACGCTGATGATGCCGGTGCTGTTTATGGGCCTGCCGGATTTCAAGACCGCTCATGCGGAGACGAAGCCTCTTGCGGCACCGGTTGTCGTCATTCCGGTACACCACACGGTGGAAAACGGGCTGTACAATTTCCTGGAACGTGCGTTCCGTGAAGCGGAAGAGATGAACGCGCTTCATATCGTGCTCGACATCAACACGTTCGGAGGACGCATTGACTCGGCACAGGAAATCGGCCAGCTGATCAAGAACAGCCCTGTTCCGACCATCGCTTATATACGAGGCAAGGCGATCTCGGCCGGCAGTTATATCGCGTTAAACGCGGAGCAGATTGCTATGGAACCGGGCAGCTCGATCGGAGCGGCGGCGATTGTCGATATTACCGGTAACGAGATTGAGGATACGAAAGCCATCTCTACCTGGTCCGGACTCATGAAAGGCGCGGCCGAAATGCGCGGGCGCAATTCGCAAATTGCCGAAGCGATGGTAGATAAGAATGTCGGCGTGATAATGCCCGAAATCGGCAGGACCGTGCCGAAGGGCGAAATCGTTACTTTGACTTCACAGGAAGCGTTAAAGGTCGGATATGCGGAAACCATTGCAGCAAGTCTGGATGAGGTCGTCAAGTTTATCGGCGGAGAGAATCATCCGCTGATTACGATGGAGCTTACTGTGGCTGAAAGAATAGCCCGCTTTGTGACCGAGCCGTGGGTGGCCACTCTGCTGCTGCTGATCGGCATTGCTGGGGTTGCGGTCGAGATTTTCGTACCGGGGTTTGGCCTTCCTGGTATATTGGGAGTGCTCGGCTTCGGATTGTACTTTTTCGGCCATTACATCGCGGGTTTCGCAGGGGCTGAGGATATCGCTCTGTTTGTGGCTGGCATCATTTTGCTTTTTCTGGAAATTTTCGTTTCAAGCTTTGGCATTCTGGGTATCCTTGGAGCGCTCTGTTTGTTCAGCGGAGTGGTTTTGTCTGCCTATAATAAGCAAATGGCCGCGTGGAGCCTTGGGATCGCTTTTGTATTGGCGGTTGTGATTGTGGTCATTGTGATCCGGATATTCAGGCACCGGGGCGTTTGGAACCGGTTCATCCTGAGTGAGAAGCTGACTGCGGAGGAAGGATACGTTTCCGCTTCGTCCCGCAAGGAATTGCTTGGCCAAACCGGTCATGCGCTTACGCCGCTGCGGCCTGCCGGAACGGCGGTTTTCGGCGAGGAGCGTGTGGACGTGGTCACGTCGGGCGATTTTATTCCGGCCGGACGGACAGTCAAGGTCATTCAGGTCGACGGTTCGCGAATCGTTGTTAAAGAGATGAAAGAATGATTGAAAATTGGAGATAGGATGGTGCTTGTATGGATACTACCCTGATTACGTTCTTATTGCTTGCGGCGGTTGCGATCATCGTGCTGTCGGTGTTTTTCACCTTTGTCCCGGTGATGCTGTGGATTTCGGCACTCGCTTCCGGCGTGCGGATCGGCATTATTACGCTTGTGGCCATGCGCCTTCGCCGCGTTATTCCGAGCCGGATCGTCAACCCGATGATTAAAGCGACCAAAGCCGGTTTGGATTTAACGATTAATCAGCTGGAGAGCCACTTCTTGGCGGGCGGTAACGTAGATCGCGTCGTGAATGCGCTTATTGCGGCGCACCGCGCCAACATTCATTTGGAGTTTGCACGGGCGGCTGCGATTGATCTGGCGGGCCGGGATGTCCTGCAGGCGGTACAAATGAGCGTCAACCCGCGTGTGATTGAAACGCCTACGGTTTCTGCCGTAGCCAAAGACGGTATTGAAGTGAAGGTTATTGCAAGAGTAACGGTTAGGGCCAACATCGACCGGCTTGTCGGGGGAGCCGGGGAAGAGACGATCATCGCCCGCGTAGGCGAGGGGATCGTTACTACAGTCGGTTCCAGCAATTCGCATAAGGACGTGCTTGAAAACCCGGATTTGATTTCGCGTACGGTATTGGGCAAAGGGTTGGATGCCGGTACGGCTTTTGAGATTTTATCCATCGATATTGCCGATGTGGACGTGGGCAAAAACATTGGCGCCCAGCTGCAAACGGAGCAGGCGGAAGCCGACAAGCAGATCGCGCAAGCCAAAGCGGAAGAGCGCCGAGCGATGGCCGTTGCTTTGGAGCAGGAAATGAACGCGCGCGTCGTCGAGATGAAGGCTAAAGTGGTTGAAGCCGAATCTCAGGTTCCTCAGGCGATGGCCGATGCGCTTCGCGAAGGCAAGATCGGCGTGATGGATTATATGAACCTGAAAAACATCGAAGCCGATACCCAAATGCGCGCCGGTCTTGGAAAAATGAACAACCCGGATAAGAACAGCGGGGATGCTTAAGCGTCTTCCGTTCGGAAAGGCGGGATATAATCGTGGGTTTAATCGAATTCATTCTCGACAACTGGTTCATTCTGGTGATTATTTATATTGGACTAAGCACGTTTATGAAAACCAAACGGGGCGGGGATGAACCAAAGGATCAGCCGGGCCGGCCTGCGAGGCCGGTTCCCCAGGGTATGCCTCCGTTCGGCGGGGACGGGCCCGGCCGGGCTAAACACGTTCAAGGGCGGCAGGAGCCCAAGGCTGTTCCGGCTCCGGAGGCCAGAGCGGCTGCTGCTCCGGAACCCCGTCAGGAGCCTGCCAGAGCTCAAGCTCCGCGGCCCAGACCTGCGCAGCGAACGCCGGCATCCGGGTTCCCGGGGTCTTCCGTACCGGTGCAAAGTCCCGTGAAGGCCTCATTCCGTGCTACGTCTGAAGATTTGGCGCGCGGCGTGCTGTGGGCCGAGATTTTGGGTCCGTCGCGAGCCAAACGTCCTTATCGGCGGTGAAGCTCAAGAAGCACCGTATCACTGATCTGTTGATCAGCGGTACGGTGCTTTTTTGTTGGCGGTGGACGATATCCGGGAGCGATAAGCCAGTTCAACGGGCATATTTTCAAATCCCGGGCATATGGTGTAATTAGCCGTGTTCTGGCTTTTGGATGCCCGAAGGGCAGCTTACGGAGGAGGTAACGTATGCGCAGATTGACACGCAGATTCAATCAATGGACCGCCAAACTGCTCGACCTGCCTCAGGACGTGGTGATGGACTTGCCCCGCATGACGATGATCGGAAACGTACAGCTGTACATTGAGAATCACCGGGGTGTTCTGCATTTCTCAAGCGACTTGCTTACGCTGGCTTTGACGAAAGGCCGGATTGAGGTATACGGATCACAGCTTGTTATCCGGGCGATCTTGTCGGAGGAAGTGTTTATTGAAGGCGTCATTCGAGATATCAAATACATTCCATAGCCTGGAAAGGGGAAGTCGACCGTGAAATCATCGTTTATCCATCGACTGCGCGGTTATGTTTTGATCGAAGTAAGAGGCCGGCAGTTGGAAGAACTGATCAATCGCATGGCGGTCATGCAAATGTCCGTCTGGGACATTCATTATTCGGCGGAGCAGCAGGCCAAGATGTTCGTAACGATTCCCGACTTCTTCAGGCTTAGGCCGCTGTTGAAAGAGACAGGCTCCCGGATCCGAATCAAGGAAAGGCATGGGCTGCCTTTTTGGCTGGACAAGCTGGAGAAGCGCAAGTTTTTTGCTTTAGGGCTGCTCGGCTTCTTTATCGGCATCTATCTGCTTTCTTCCGTCGTATGGCAGATTCGGGTAGAAGGCAATGAAACGATTGAAACCGAAAGGATTTTGCAGGCGGCAGAGCGGGAAGGAATCCATAAGCTGCAGTGGAAATTCAGGCTGAAAGAGCCGGAGGCGCTGTCCAGATCGCTGCTGAGCCAACTGCCTGGCATCGCTTGGGTCGGGGTGGAGGTCCGAGGCACCCATGTGATCATTAAAATTGTTGAGGCTACGATTCCTGAGACGCCGCAGCTGCTTAGCCCGCGTCATCTGGTCGCGTCCAAAAATGCGATGGTCACCGAAATATTTGCGGAAAAAGGCAAACCCGTCGTGAAGCCCAATGCTTATGTGCGCAAAGGAGATATTCTGATCTCCGGTATTCTGGGGGATGAGGCGCATCAGCAAACGGTTGTCGCCCAGGGCAAGGTAAAGGGGCTGGTATGGTACAAGCCTGCTGTCGAGGTACCGCTTGTCTGGCAGTACAAAACGTACACGGGAGAAAGCAAAACCCGTTCCTTTCTCGTTATCGGCAGCCGCGGTGTGCAGATGAGCGGTTACGGCAAAATTCCGTTCGAACAGCATGAAACGCTGCCCGAACAAAAAATGCTGACTTGGCGAAATTATACGCTTCCGATCGGTTGGCTACGCGAAAAAATCATGGAAGTGAGGCTGGAACAACGGCAGGTTGATCCGAAGGAAGCATCGGCTATCGGACTCGAGCAGGCCAGAGGGCAAATTTTGGCCGCCGCAGGCAAAGAATCTCGAATTCTATCCGAAAAAATTTTGCATGAAAAGACGGAGAGTGGTAAAGTTTATATGGAAATACTTTTTGAAGTAGAAGAATCGATTGCTGTTGAACAGCCGATCGTGCCATAACTCTATAGACGCAGACGTTTTCGGAAGTACAATATTCCGAAAACCCGGAGGAGAGATAAAACCTGTTGACAGACCAAGCAACCGTGAAAGTGGCACTAAAAAATACGGCCGAAGGACTCGCCTTGTTCGGGCCGCAGGACAAATTCTTACAACTGATTGAAAAGGAAATGCCGGCTCGGATCTTTACGCGTGAAGAAGAAATTGTAGTGCAGGGTTCAGTCGAGGTAACGGCTCGTTTGGAGCATTTGTTCACCGTACTGCTTACGCTGATACGCAACCAATACACGTTGACTGAACGTGATGTGAATTATGCGATGGACCTCGCCAAAGAGATGAAAGCAGACCAGCTGCTGGATTTGTTCAAGGGCGAAATCGCCGTTACGCATAAAGGGAAACCGATCCGGGTAAAAACCATTGGCCAAAAACAATACGTGGATGAAATCAGGAAGAAGGATATCGTCTTCGGTATCGGTCCGGCTGGAACGGGGAAAACGTATATTGCCGTCGTTCTTGCCGTCGCGGCGCTGAAGGAAGGTAAAATCAAGCGGATCGTCCTCACCCGTCCTGCGGTGGAAGCAGGAGAAAGCCTGGGCTTTTTGCCGGGAGATCTTCAGGAAAAGGTTGACCCTTATTTACGGCCATTGTATGATGCTCTTAATGATGTCTTGGGTCCTGAGCAGGTCGCGAAAACAATGGAGCGCGGATTGATCGAGATCGCACCGCTCGCTTATATGCGCGGAAGAACGCTGGACGATTCGTTTATCATATTGGACGAAGCGCAAAATACGACCCCGGAACAGATGAAGATGTTTTTGACCCGCCTGGGCTTCGGCTCCAAGATGGTGATCACCGGTGACGTCACCCAGATCGATTTGCCTCGGGGTAAATCATCCGGGCTTGTGGAAGCGCAGCGTATTCTGCGGTCGATCGAAGAAATCGGCTTTATCTCATTTGATGAACAGGACGTAGTGAGACACTCATTGGTGCAAAAAATCATCGTAGCCTATAATGAGGATAAAGAAGGCTGAGAAAGGGCTGACCTTTCGTCATGAAAAACCTCGTTTCCATTCCAGGCAAACTTCAATATCGGCTTACCGGTTGGAGACACAGCGCCGTAGTGCGCTTTCTTCTGTTTGTCTTGCTTGCGCTTGTGTTTTATTTAACGATGTTCCATCAAGTCGTGCCTCAAACCTATGATATTACATTAAATTCCATTGCGGAGAAAGATATTCTCGCAACCAGAGCAATCAAGAACAACGCAGCCACCGAACAAGCAAGAGAAGAAGCCGCACAGCGCGTGCAGCCGGTCTACACCATTGTGCCGCTCAGAAACGAACTTGTCGTAGGAGCGATTTTTGAAAAGCTGCAGCAGATCAACAGTGATACGGATGTGTCCCAGACGGATAAGGTCAGCATTTATAAGACGGTCATTCCAACCTTGATCCAGGACCATCTTGATCGCCAATTAATGAACTATATGAACAGCGGTCAATACAGCGACCAGTTGTTTACGGAGATGAACAAGAGCTTCCGTGAGCAGCAGTATCGGATACCGGAGGAAGCGTTTTATAAAATTCCAAGGTTGTCCGCAGAGGATCTGACTGCGATGGAGCCTGTAGCCAAAGAGATCGTAAGCAAGCTGATGAACGATCAGATTTTGGATGCGCAGGCGGCCCGCGTAAAGGTTCCTGAGCTGGTGAACGCTTCGACCTTAACGAAGAGCCTGACGCGCGAACTGGTGCAGGAGCTTGTCCGGGCTGCACTGACGCCCAATAAATTTTACGACCAGAAGGGGACAGAAGAGGCCAGGGCCCACGCGCGCGATAACGTAAAGGAAATATATATAAACAAAAATGAGGTACTGGTATCCAAGGGTGAAAAAATTACGGAGGAAGTATACAACCGTCTTGCCGAGCTTGAATTGCTTAAGGATGATACCAGCTCATGGCCGAATATAGGGCTTCTATTATTTGTTATTTTATGCTGCCTCGTCCTTTTCATGTATGTCCGCCAAAGCACCCTTCCGGTAAAGCATAACAACGTTCAGCTGCTGATGCTGATCTTGATTATCATTCTGACGCTGGGATTTATGAAAGTGTTCTCTATGGCGCAAAGCCTGGACTTCCCTTTTATCGGTTATTTGGCGCCGACCGCGATGGGAGCCATATTGATCACAATTTTGCTTAACGCTCAGCTAGCCTTTATCTCGTCGGTCCTGTTCAGTGTCATCGCCAGCGTCGTCTTTAACTCGGATCAGCTGTTTCCGTTCGATTTCAAATATGGCTTGCTGACGCTGACCTGCTCCTTTGCCGCGATTTTCTCCATCCAAAGAGCCAGCCGGCGTTCCTCAATCCTGAGGGCGGGCTTCATGGTCTCGTTATTCGGTCTTGTGCTTGTTGCGTCGCTGCTGATGCTGGATGATGATATCACGCAAAAAGACGCGCTTTTTGCTGCTTCTTTTGTGGTTGGCGGGGGCTTGTTAACGGCGGTTCTCGTCATCGGCCTGCTTCCGTTCTTTGAAATGGCGTTCGGCATTCTGTCGCCGTTGAAGCTCGTGGAGCTGTCGAACCCGAATCACCCGCTGCTGCGGAAGCTGCTTACCGAGACGCCGGGAACCTATCACCACAGTGTTATGGTCGGCAATCTGTCCGAAGCTGCGGCGGAGGCGATCGGAGCGGATGGTTTGCTCTGCCGGGTGGGAGCCTATTATCACGATATCGGCAAGACCAAGCGTCCGAGTTACTTTATCGAGAATCAGACGAACATTGAAAATCCGCACGACAAAATCGATCCTGCGCTCAGTAAATCAATTATCGTAGCGCATGCCCGGGACGGCGTCGAAATGCTGAAGGAATATAACATCCCTAAGCCGATTCGCGATATTGCGGAACAGCATCACGGTACGACGCTGCTGCAATATTTTTATCACAAGGCGAAGAAGCAGGCGGAAGAGAAGGGTGAAAAGCCGCCGGAGGAAAGCGAGTACCGGTATCCCGGTCCCAATGCGCAGACGAAGGAAACAGCGATTGTTGGCATTGCCGATTGTGTGGAAGCCGCCGTCCGGTCTTTGCGTAACCCGACCGTGGAGCAGATTGATACGATGGTTCGTAAAATTATTAAAAGCCGCCTGGATGATGGACAATACAATGAATGCGATTTGACGATTAAAGAGCTGGACCAGATTGCCAAGACGCTGAACGAAGCTTTGCTGGGCATCTTTCATTCAAGAATCGAATACCCGACCGAAATGCCGTCTCAAAAGGCGGATTCGGCAAGAAAGAATACGGACAAGACAGATGAGGTGAAGCCATGAGCCTTACGCTTTCATGGAACAATGAACAAGAGCAGTATGAGATTACGCATGCCCTGATTGAAAAGCTGGAGGAACTGCTCCGGTTGGCAGGCACCCTGGAACAGGTGACGGACGGCGAAGTGGCGCTGACGTTTACGGACGACGCTGCCATACAGGAGCTGAATAAGCAATACCGCGGCTTGGATAAACCGACCGATGTCCTGTCATTCTCCATGCAGGAAATGGGCGACGAGGAAATGGAAATCATCTACGGAGATGAGGATGACGCATTTGAGGACGATCCGGCAAAGAACAGGGGCGACGAAGACGAGGGCTTTGAAGAGCCTCTCGGCGATATCATCATCTCGGTGCCCCGGGCTGTGGAACAAGCTGCCGACTATGGTCATTCCATCGATCGGGAGATCGGCTTCCTGTTCGTGCATGGATTCCTTCATTTGATCGGATACGACCATCAGGTCGAGGAAGAAGAGCGGGTCATGTTCGGCAAGCAAGAGCAGATTTTGCAGCAGGCGGGTCTAACGCGGTGAAGCAGCCGGTCAAATGGCATCGCAGCTTCCGTTACGCTTATGAAGGAATCAAATATGCTCTGGCCACCCAACGGAATATGAAATTTCATTTTTTCGCGGGACTCGCTGCGTTAGTACTGGCGTTGTTTTTTAAGCTTTCCAAAACAGACATATTGTTCATTCTGTTGGCCGTGACGCTCATGTTCATGACGGAGCTGATCAATACCGCCGTGGAAAAAACGGTCGATTTGGCTATGCCGGAGCTTCATCCGTTAGCCAAAATCGCAAAAGATGTAGCTGCAGCCTCCGTATTGGTGACTGCAGCTTTTGCCGCTGTTACAGGCATGATTGTGTTCTACGAGCCATTGGACCGGTTATTGCGGACGGCCCGCGCGGCGGAAGGGCATGCTTTGACCGCAGCCAGCGTGTGGATCTTGCTTGCTCTGGTTGTCCTTACGGCGATCGTAGCGCAGACCCGCTTCTCGGATAAAGGAGTTTGGGTCAAACCGAGCCTCCTGACATCGGTTGCATTTGCCATCGCCAGCTTGATTGCCGTCAGAGTGCAGGACACACTGGCGGTGCTGCTCGGATTTTTACTCGCCGGCGTGCTTTTGCTGGCCCTGTACGACAAACGGAAGCGAAGCTTCGGTTCGCTGATTCTCGGTGCGCTGCTCGGAAGCTTTATTACAATATTGTCTTTTTACCTGTTTTCTATATAATGGGCGATCTCTGCCCGTAAAGGAGTGCTTCGCATGGATAAAACCGAATTGATCGCTCAAGCTAAAGAAGCACGGGAGAAAGCTTACGCTCCTTATTCGCAGTTTAAAGTGGGCAGTGCGCTGCTGGACGCCAAAGGGAGGGTGCATCTCGGATGCAACATTGAGAACGCCGCCTACGGACCGACGAACTGTGCCGAGCGTACGGCTTTGTTTCGTGCCATTGCGGACGGGGAGCTCCCCGGCACTTTCCTGGCGATGGCTGTCATCGGCGATACGGAACAGCCGATCGCTCCTTGCGGCGTATGCCGTCAAGTGCTCGTAGAGCTGTGCCGTCCGGATATGCCGGTGTACCTTGCCAATTTGCGCGGGGATATCAATGTAACGACGGTTGGCGCGCTGCTCCCGGGCGCATTTACATCATATGATTTGGACGGAGGAACCACTGACTGATGTCTTATTCCGATAAAGAAAAGCAACCCAAGTTTAAATCCGGTTTTGTCGCCATCATCGGCAGGCCGAATGTCGGCAAATCCACGCTCATGAATCAGGTCATCGGCCAGAAAATCGCCATTATGTCCGATAAACCGCAAACCACCCGGAACAAGATTCATGGGGTGTATACGACTGATGAAGCCCAGATCGTCTTTTTGGATACGCCGGGTATTCATAAATCGCAGTCGAAGTTGGGGGACTACATGGTGAAAGCAGCGGAAAGCGCCCTTAGCGAAGTCGATGCCATTTTGTTTTTGGTCGATGTCGCAGAAGGTCTCGGCGGAGGGGATCGGTACATTATCGAGCAGTTGAAGAAAGTAAAGACGCCGGTGCTGCTGGTCATGAATAAGATCGATCAAGTCCACCCTGAAGCTCTGCTGCCGGTCATTACCACA
Organism: Paenibacillus naphthalenovorans; assembly: GCF_900099895.1. Classification (GTDB taxonomy): domain Bacteria; phylum Bacillota; class Bacilli; order Paenibacillales; family NBRC-103111; genus Paenibacillus_G; species Paenibacillus_G naphthalenovorans. The sequence continues at coordinate 82,752 of NZ_FNDY01000002.1, read as the reverse complement.
TATAAGGACTTGTATCCCTTTGCCGAGATTGTACCGATCTCAGCCATGCATGGAAATAATGTGAGCACGCTGCTCGATCAGGTAATCAAGTATTTGCCGGAAGGACCACAGTATTATCCCGCGGATCAAGTCACGGACCACCCGGAACAGTTTGTTTGCGCGGAGCTGATCCGGGAAAAAATATTACACTTGACGCGGGAGGAGGTTCCGCATTCGATCGCTGTGTCGATAGAAGATATGAAGTTGGAAGAAAATGGCGTTGTGCATATTTCCGCCGTGATTTATGTCGAACGGGATTCACAAAAGGGAATTATTATCGGAAAAAAAGGTGCGCTGCTCAAAGAGGTGGGCCAAAAAGCCCGCGCTGACATCGAAGCGCTGCTGGGATCCAAAACCTTCCTTGAGCTTTGGGTAAAGGTAAAGAAAGACTGGCGCAACCAGGAGCGGGTACTGCGGGATCTCGGTTTCCGCCACGAATAGGCTCTTGCTTATTTTCAAAGAATTCTGCAGCGTTTAATGCAAATCATACATTCCAGTTTTTGTTCAGCATACTTCTGTCCGAATCGATCCATCCTAATCCCAGCAACAGGTATTGTAATCACGCTGCCAAGGGGAGGATGTACCATGAGAGATTTTTCGTGGAAGTATTTTTCGATCACTGGAGATGTGGATGCTTACCTGCTTTATAAGGAATATCAGATTCAGCCCGGAGAGGAGCCGGAACTGCCGGAGCAGGAGTCTGCGGCGGAAGCTCCGGAGACGATGCAGTAAATTGAGCGGTCCGTTTCCGGTTACCGGTTTGAATACGCGGGGAGAGGCTGTCGGTGCAGTACAGAGTGCAGGGAATTGTAATCCGCAGCATGGATTATGGGGAAGGTAACAAAATCATCACCTTGTTTACGCGTGAACTGGGCAAGATGAGCGTTGTTGCCCGCGGAGCCAAAAAGGTAAAAAGCAGGTATGGTTCGTCCGCCCAGCTTTTTACCTACGGAGATTACTTGTTTTTTAAATCCGGCCAGTTGGGTACTTTGAATCATGCGGAGATTATTGAAGCCTTTCATAAAATAAGGGAAGATTTGCACAAGGCCGCCCACGCTTCCTACCTTGCGGAGCTCACGGACAGAATGATGGGAGATCAGGAAGGGCAGCCTTTTTTATTCGGTCAGCTGAAGGCGAGCCTGCAAGCGATTCAGGAAGACAAGGATTTGCAGATCGTTAATCATCTTTATGAAATCAAAATGCTGATGCATGCCGGATATACCCCGGAGCTTGAACACTGTGTAGTGTGCAGGGAAAAGTCAGAACCTGTCGCGATAAGCATCGGCATGGGCGGAGTGCTGTGCGAACGGTGTCGGCTGCGCGACCCCGAGGCCATTCGTTTGACATCCGGGGTATACAAGCTGCTTCGGCTGTTTATGCAGCTGGATGCTAGGCGTCTTGGCCAAATTGATGTCAAACCGCAAACCAAGCAATTATTGAAGCGGATTATACGGAATTACTTCGATACACATGTGGGTATAAGGCTGAAATCGCGCGACTTTTTGGATCAGATGGATAAATACGGGATATAGTGTTTAAGATTTTTAAAAGATTTGCATAGAATTGACATTTTTTTGACCCGATGGTATTATAATATGATACACCCGTGTTGATACCTCTCGTGACGGAGCCTATATGCAGGCTTTGACAGCGGGATTTTTTTGTGAGAGGAAAGCTAATACAACATTTTTTGGCAAATGGTTCATAGTAGCGCAAATAATATATAGATAAAAAACGCTATTATGAATCCAAAGAAACAGAACGGAAAGGCGGGGACTCATGGGGGTAACCGAAAGATCGGTAATATTTGTCGCTTCGGACTCGGCAGGAGAGACGGGTGAAGCTGTTGTCCGCGCGGCGGCAGTGCAATTTCATCCGCAGCAGGTGGAAATCAGGCGGGTTCCGTTTCTGCGGGATACGTCGGATGTAGATCGGCTGATTCATACGGTGGTTGAACGCAACGGAATCATTTTGTTCACGCTGGTCATTCCGGAGTTGAGAGATTACTTGGTCGATCAGGCGGATCGTTATGGGATCCCTTATATCGACCTACTCGGGCCGATTATCCGTAGGCTCGAGCAATCCTTAAAGCGACAGGCGAGTCATACGCCGGGCATGATTCATAAGCTCGACGAAGATTATTTTAAAAAGATCGAAGCGATTGAATTTGCCGTTAAGTATGATGACGGCCGTGATTTTAGCGGTATTCTTCAAGCGGATATCGTGCTGGTGGGCGTTTCGAGAACGTCGAAGACACCGTTATCGATGTACTTGGCCCACAAAATGTTTAAGGTGGCCAATGTCCCGCTAGTGCCGGAAATCCAGCCGCCGGAACAGCTGTTTAGGGTCTCGAACCGCAAAATTGTCGGATTGCGCATCGATCCGGATAAGTTGAATGTGATTCGTACCGAGAGACTCAAAACATTGGGTCTTCCCGACAGCGCCACTTACGCCAATACGGAACGAATTCGCGCGGAGCTTGATTATGCCGATAAGATCATGAAGCGTATTGGTTGCACCGTTGTCGATGTTTCAAACAAAGCTGTGGAAGAGATTGCCAGTGTCATTATAGATATGTATCGTTCCAAGTAAACCTCATTTTGGGGTTCAAGCAGGATTTTTTGCAAATTCATCGTATATAATATTAACGATAGTACTTCAGTCATAATTCCTGGTTACATTCCGGTGGGTGCATAATGACGTATAAAATTGTAGTGGATGCCGATGCATGCCCGGTGAAAGCGGAAATCGTACAGACCGCTGCTAAATTCGGGGTCGGCGTGCTGATGGTCGCTTCGTTTGACCACCTGCTTCAGCCGGCGGAAGGCGTGGAGATTGTTCAGGTGGATCGCTCCGATCAATCCGTTGATTTATATATCGCCAACCGCATCTCGGCGGGAGATGTATTGATTACGCAGGATTTCGGAGTTGCGATGCTGGGTTTGGGCAGAAGAGCGATAGCGATGTCCAACCGCGGACAAATGTACAGTGACCGGACTATAGGGTTTTTACTTGAGCGTCGGCATGAACAGGCAAAGCTGCGGCGGGGGGGAAAGCATACCAAGGGTCCAAAAGCTTTTACGGACGAAGATCGCCAAGCATTTCTACAAACTTTGACAAAAGTTTTATCTCGCATGCAGGAGAATGCCGGAATGTAGCGAATAGTAATTACGTGTTAATTTGAATGAAGGTGATTAGGATGAGTAACGGACGCATTCCCGAGCATGTCATCGACGCGGTCCTCAAAGCCCACGATATTGTGGAAATTGTCGGCCGGCACGTTCACTTGACAAAGCAGGGTCATTACCTCAAGGGTCTCTGTCCTTTTCACTCTGAGAAAACACCGTCCTTCACCGTTACGCCGGAAAGGCAAATCTATCACTGCTTCGGTTGCGGAGCGGGGGGTAACGCCATTCGTTTTATTTCCGAGGTGGAAGGTCTGTCCTTTGGTCAGGCGGTTCGCAAGCTGGCGAACGAAGCCAATCTTGATGTCGGTTTTGGTCTGCAAAACGCACAGGAAGAAACAAAGGAGCAGGCGGAGCGCGCCAAGCTGCTGGAAGGCTATGAGATGGCAGCCAAGCTGTATCAGTATATCCTTCATAACACCGAACAGGGGAAAGCGGCTAAAGCGTATTTACGGGATCGGGGAATGAATGACAAGCTGATCGAAACGTTCGGGCTTGGATACGCGCCTGCAAGGTGGGATACGTTGACCAACCTTTTGGACAAGAAACAGTACTTTCTTCCGCTTATGGAGCAAGGCGGACTGCTTTCGGCCAAACATGACGGAAACGGTTATGTGGATAAGTTTCGCGACCGCATCATGTTTCCGATTTATGATTGGAAGGGACAGGTTATCGCATTTGGCGGGAGAGCCATGGGCAATGTGCAGCCCAAATATTTAAACAGTCCTGAATCTATGCTTTTCCACAAAAGCCGGACGCTTTACAATCTTCACCTGGCCAGACCCCAAATTCGCAAAACTCAGGAGATTGTGCTGTTCGAAGGGTATATGGATGTGATTCGAGCATGGGAAGCAGGCATAAAAAATGGTGTAGCTACGATGGGTACGGCTCTTACTTCAGAGCAAGCAGAATCGATTCGTCGGCTCGCCGAACGGGTGACGGTCGTTTATGACGGAGATCAGGCGGGGCAAACCGCCGCCTACAAAAGCATTCCTTTACTCGAGAACGCGGGCTGCCAAGTCAGGATCGCCATGCTGCCCGATGCTCTCGATCCGGATGAGTATATTGCTAAATATGGTTCTGAACGATTCGTACGGGAAGTTATCGAAACCGCCGTACCGTCGATCAAATATAAACTTCTTTACTTTCGCAACAATTACAGGCTGCAGGAAGATGGAGAAAAGCTCCGGTACATCAAGCAGGCGCTCAAACTGATTGCAGGACTGTCATCACCCATTGAGAGGGAACATTATCTCAGAGAGCTTTCGTCCGAATTCCGGTATTCATTGGAAGCATTGCAGCAGAATTTGAACGAAATCCGTCTGCAAACGGAAAAAAACGTAAGATCTGGGGATAATAACGGCAATCCGTGGAATAATGTTATGAATAACGGGAAGCCTCGGAAAGAAATCCCTTCTATGGTTCCTGCGTATCAATTCGCAGAGCGGCAGCTTCTTGCCGTCATGATGCTGGACCGGGATATAGCCGGTTATGTTGAGCGCCGGTTGGGAGACGGTTTTAATGTGGAGGCTCATGCGGCGTTGGCCGCATACTTGTATTCCTACTATGCCCAAGGGTATGAGCCGAATGCCGGCACATTCATAGGTATGCTGCAGGATGACAAATTGGAGAGCCTGGCCAGTTCCCTGACCTTAATAGACAACCGCAACGGGATCAACGATGCCGTTATTGACGATTACATCCGGGAAATTAAGAAGTACCCTCTATTGCAGTCATTGGAGCTAAAGAAAGAAGAAGTGAAGCAAGCAGAACGTTCAGGGGATATCCCTAGAGCACTGCAGCTGGGCAGTGAGATTATTTCCCTAGAAAAGCAGTTGAAATCATCCTGAAGCCGACCAAGCGGTGAATGGTTGAAATTCTAGGGAGGAGGGAGTTGTATGATGGCGAACGATCAACGTACGGAAATAGAGACAGAACTGACGTTGGAACAAGTAAAGGAACAGCTGATTGAACATGGAAAGAAGCGTTCCGCAATCACGTACAAAGAAATTATGGAAAAACTTGCTCCTTTTGACCAGGATCCGGAGCAAATTGACGAGTTTTTCGAGCAGCTTCAAGAGATGGGTATTGATGTCGGCAACGAAGCGGATGACGACCATGACATGGGTGCGATGGAGCATGATCACGACGAATTTCATTTTGATGACGATTTGTCGCTGCCTCCAGGGATCAAGATCAACGATCCGGTTCGGATGTACTTGAAGGAAATCGGCAGGGTTCCGCTGCTCTCTGCTGAGGATGAGGTTGATTTAGCGAAACGCATCGAGCTTGGCGACGAAGAAGCCAAGCGCCGCTTGGCGGAAGCGAACCTCCGGCTTGTGGTCAGCATCGCAAAGCGCTATGTCGGTCGCGGGATGCTGTTCCTTGACCTGATTCAAGAGGGCAACATGGGCTTGATTAAAGCGGTAGAGAAATTCGATCATACCAAAGGCTACAAATTCAGCACCTACGCAACCTGGTGGATTCGTCAGGCGATTACTCGCGCCATTGCCGATCAGGCCAGAACTATCCGGATTCCGGTACATATGGTTGAAACGATCAATAAGCTGATCCGGGTATCCCGTCAGCTTCTGCAGGAGCTTGGTCGTGAACCTACGCCGGAAGAAATCGCCAAGGAAATGGACTTAAGTACCGATAAAGTACGGGAGATCATGAAAATCGCTCAGGAGCCGGTATCCCTTGAAACCCCGATTGGCGAAGAAGACGACTCCCATTTGGGTGACTTTATTGAAGATCAAGAAGCGCTTGCGCCTGCGGACGCTGCGGCTTACGAACTGCTTAAGGAACAGCTCGAGGATGTGCTCGACACTCTGACAGAGCGTGAAGAGAATGTGCTTCGCTTGCGCTTCGGTTTGGACGATGGCCGTACTCGTACATTGGAGGAAGTCGGTAAAGTATTCGGTGTTACCCGGGAACGGATTCGTCAGATTGAAGCTAAAGCGCTGCGCAAACTTCGTCATCCCAGTCGAAGCAAACGGTTGAAAGATTTTCTTGAATAAAAGGGTATGCCTGGACCTTTCTGCGCATGGATGCGCGGTTAGGTCTAATTTTTTGTCATTCTGCGGCCGATAATCAATTATGAAAAAAATGCAGGCTTAGGGGAGACATGGCCTATGGATGATAAAAAGAAAGAGATGATTGTTCGTGAGATCGAGCACTGGCGGCGCAGCAAGCTGCTGCCTGAGCATTACTGTGATTTTTTATTGAATATTTATGATATGCACCAGCAGGATCAAGATAAGAAGGAACAGGGCGGCTTATTCGGTGTCACCCCAAGTAAAATTCGAAACAGCAATTGGAAAATCTGGATGCTGGGTTTGCTGCTGATCATTGCTTTATCTTTTACTGCTCTTAATTTTAACGCTTTTGAATTACCAATGCAAATAGGAATTTCCATTATTTTTTTAGCGGGCTGTTATGGATGGGGCTCCTCCAAGCTTGAGAAGGAACCTATGGCTGCCCAATTATGGATTGGAATGGCTTCATTGTTCCTGCTGTTTATCGGTGTTTATTTACTGAGGCTGCATGGTGTTCAGGCTTCGGTGCCGGTCGTTGCCTACGTTGCGCTGTGCAGCGTGGTTTGGATCCTGACCGGTCTTTTGGCCAGATTGGCGCTGTTCCAGCTATGCGGCTGGGTCAGTTTGGTGTTCTGCTATGGCTGGCTGCTGCACTATCAACTGGAGACGCTATCGTGGATCACGCTGCAGCTGAGCTGGATGCCGCTGGCCATTCTCTTCTGCTGGATGTCTTGGATAATTCATGAGAAGAACAGTCAGGCCGGGCTGGTTTTTTTCCTGCTAAGTTTAATTGTTTGGTATATGCCCGAATTATATGCTATGCTTTATGCTGAAAAATACGGCTCCCAAACCGTGCAATGGCTGTTGTTAAGCAAGCTGCTGGCGCAGGCCGGGCTGCTGTTTGCTTGGAGAAAAAAATGGACTGAGTGGGTTGTATAGATGATTCGATTGTCAAAACGACTGGAAATGATTGCGCAGGAGGTTCCGGCCGGCAGCCGCCTGGCGGATATCGGGTCCGATCACGCGCTGCTGCCGTCCTTTCTGGCGCAGCAGGGAACCATCCTCCGCGGTGTGGCCGGAGAAGTGAATGCAGGGCCGTTCGAAGCGGCCTTGAAACAGGTCCGGTCGGCGGGACTCGACGGGATCATCGATGTAAGGCTCGGTGACGGACTGCAGGTGATCTCGCCGGGGGAAGTGGACGTCATTACGATCGCAGGTATGGGCGGCACCCTTATCGCCTCCATACTGGAAGCGGGGATAAGCAAGCTTGCCGGTGTTCGCCGGCTGGTGCTGCAGCCCAATGTAGGGGAAGCCAACGTCAGGCAGTGGCTGTTGGACCATGAATGGGTGCTTACAGGGGAGAAAATCATGCGGGAGGACGGCAAAACCTATGAAATTTTAACAGCCGTCCCCACAGATCTGGCTCCGTATGGCAACAATGAATTGTACGCATCCCGAACGCTGCCGGGCGGACTGATCGCGGATCGGAAGCTCATGCTGCAGATGGGGCCTTTCTTGCTCCGGGAGGCATCGCAGGTCTGGATCGACAAGTGGCTTAACGAGTTGGAGAAGCTCAACCGTATTTGCGAGCGGCTGTCGCATTCCGAATTGGAAGCATCGCGCAGCAAGGAAGCAGAGATCAAAAGGGAAATGCAACGAATCAAGGAGGTGCTTGAGCTGTGTACGCCAAAGGACAAACCGTGATCGGCCTAATGGAGGAGCTGGCTCCGAAATCATATGCCGTAGAGGGTGACAGGATCGGTTTGCAAATCGGTACGCTGCAAAAGGATATACGCAAAGTGCTTGTTGCGTTGGATGTCACCGAAGAGGTGGCGGACGAGGCGATTCGGGAAGGAGCTGACTTGATCATCGCCCATCACGCGATTATTTACCGTCCTCTGCCGCATATTCAAACCGATACCCCTGCGGGGCGGCTGTATGAGAAGCTGATCAAGCATGATATCGCCGTTTATATTGCGCATACGAATCTGGATGTGGCGGATGGCGGAATTAACGATATGATGGCGGAAGCGATCGGGATGACCGTTACGGAGCCTCTGGATGAAGTGCATACGGATAAGCTGAAGAAGCTGGTTGTGTTTGTACCGGCAGATCATGCGGAGAAGGTCAGGCAGGCGATGTTCGACGCGGGTGCCGGCGGGATAGGCAAATACAGTCACTGCAGCTTCAACATCGAGGGAACGGGCACCTTTAAACCGGGCGAGGGTACAGACCCGTTCATTGGTAAGACCGGAAAGCTCGAGGAAGTCAAAGAGGTGCGTGTGGAAACGATCGTGCCGCAAAGCGTGGAGCGCAAAGTCGTCCAAGCCATGCTGAAGACGCATCCTTACGAGGAAGTGGCCTACGATTTGTATGCTCTCGATCTGAAGACGCGCACGTTCGGTCTGGGGCGGGCAGGCAAGCTGCCCAAGCCGGTTACGCTAGCAGAGCTGTGCGAGCAGGTGAAGCAGGCCTTTGATGTTCCTATGCTGCGTGTGGTCGGAGATCCGGACCGCGTTATCCGCAAAGCCGCCGTACTCGGAGGATCGGGAAGCCGTTATGTCAAGCACGCGATGTTTGCCGGCGCAGATGTTCTGATTACCGGCGATATCGATTACCATACGGCTCACGATGCTTTGGCCGCCGGCATAGCCCTTATTGATCCCGGTCATAACGTAGAGAAAATTATGAAGCAGGGCGTTGCCGAATACCTGCAGCGAAAGCTTGCCGAAAGAAAATGGGCGACAGCGGTCGTCGCTTCGCGAATTCATACAGAACCGTTCCGTTTTGTGTAGATCATTCTAAAATACGGCAGTTGTTTTTTGGTGAGATTCCTTGTATACTATCTCATGGCATCTATTGCAAAAGAAAGTTTGACAGACAATCGCTGGTGGCTTGATGCCACGAGAGGAAAGTCCGGGCTCCGCAGGGCAGAATGCTGGATAACGTCCAGTCAGCGCGAGCTGAAGGCTAGTGCCACAGAAATGGACCGCCGATGGCAGCGGGGCGACCCGCAAGCACAGGCAAGGGTGGAACCGTGGTGTAAGAGACCACGAGGAGCTATGGTGACATCGCTCCTGGTAAACCCCATTTGGAGCAAGACCTAGAGGAACGCATGTCCCGTCAGGGACAGTCTTTGCCCGAGACGCGTTCGGGTTGGTCGCTTGAGCCAGGCAGCAATGTCTGGCCTAGATAGATGATTGTCGCTTCAACGGTGGCAGGGTGGCTCCCGTTACGACCACTGGAAGTACAGAACCCGGCTTATGGCAAACTTTCTTTCAGCCATTATGCAATAGAAGGCTTTCTGGATATGTGCAAAGAACCGCTTCAAGAGGCGGTTCTTTGTTTTTTTTCGTTTATTGATAGAACAGCCGCCTCAACCATTCCGGCCAACCGATCAAGCCCGTTTCGTTCGGGGCATTCACCGCTTCCTGGCCGGCGGTTGTCGGCTTAGCGGCCTGCAGCGCGGCCACGACGTCGATCAGGCCATGGCCGAAATATTTGTCTTTGCCGGAGGTCCCGAGGTCCGTTGCCGTGTCCCTTATCAGCTGCATAACCTCGGTGTTCTTCAGATTGGGGTTAACGGAACGAATCAATGCAGCCAGGGCGGTAACATGCGGGCTGGCCATGGAAGTGCCGGAGAGCGCCGCATATTGGCTTTGCGGATAAGTGCTTGCAATGCTGACGCCTGGTGCGGCCGCATCGATATAATCCCCGTAATTGGAGAACGATGCTTTCGACTTCCGGGCATCCACTGCGGCAACCGCGAACACTTCCGGGTATGCGGCAGGGTAGCCGGGCTGCTCCGTATTGTCGTTTCCGCTCGCTGCAATCAGTACGACGTCGCGGTCGAATGCATATTTGATGGCATCGTGGAGAAACTGGGAATCGGCATAATTGCCCAGACTCATGTTAATGACCTTCGCACCGTGATCGGTCGCCCATATGATGCCCTGGGCAACGGCATAGGTGCTTCCTGCCCCGGATTTATCCAGCACCTTGATCGGCATAATCCGGTTATACCAGCTCATTCCGGCGACCCCCAGGTTGTTGTTGACCAGCGCTCCGACGACTCCGGCTACATGGGTCCCGTGGCCGACATCATCCATGGGCTGGGATTCCGGATTGACTACGTTATAGCCGCTGACCAGCTGCTTGCTAAGATCCGGGTGATTAATATCGACACCGGTATCTACAACGGCTACAACAACGTCCTGAGAGCCTCTGGTAATGTTCCAGCCGGCTTCGGTCTCAATTTGCGGCAAATTCCATTGATAGCGCTGGTAAAGCGAATCGTTTGGCGTGAACACCGTCGCCTCTGTTTCCGGATTATTGATTTCCGTTTGGTTGGTTAAATAAAGAAAATGCGGCTCGGCATATTCGATGTTCCATTGCTTGAAATAGTCCATCATTTGTTTGGCTTCCATATTTCCTGATTCAAACACGTAAGTAGAGCCCAGCTTGCGGAATGGACTGCCGCCGATATCTTTGCGGATTCGGGTAAGCTCGCTTTCCGCCGGTTCCTTCTTGAATTTTACAACGACCTGATTGACATGGTAGTGGCTGGTGCCTTCGTTGTCTTCAGGATGATCGACCCGGACGTCCTGGAGTGAATTGGCATCCACTGATTTAATCTTGTAGCGTCCTTCGCCCGGATAAGCGACGATCCGCAAGTTTTTGAGCTGGTGATCGGCCACTTGCTGTAAAATCTGTTGGCGAACTGCACCCACAAGACCGGCTGAGCCGTCTTCGGAAGGAACGCCGATGACAAAATAGGTGCTTCCGTCGGCATGGATCGCTTTTGACTGATAAGCTTGACCTGAATCGACTTGCCGCTTGGCTTTTTTAAGGAAGGGCTCGATCGTCGGACGAACCGTGCCCGGCAAACCGCCGGCTGCCGCACTTTGCTCTAACGGCTGCTGTGTTTTGGTCCAAGCGAGCAGTTCCATGTGAGGATGCTCGGCTTGTACTTTTTTTAAGGTTTCCATCGCTTGACCGCTTTCCTTGGTTCTCAGTTCCTGCACAGTACGGTGAAGCACCATGCTGCATTCACTGCGGCAGAGTTCGTCAGTTCTGGCAAGGTCCTGATTTAGCGTCATTTGTTTCATTTGCAGCTCGGCTGCGGGGGTTACCGTTTCAGGTGCGGGCGCCTGTTCTCCCCGGGGGAAGAGCAGCGCCACGCCGGCAATCACAAGCAGAACGGACATCACGTATTTCCACATAGTTGCTGCCTCCTAAATGTTTGCCGTTAGCTTTCCCTTGATCGCCGGTTTGCCATTACAGCAATGTTATCCAAACGGGACGAATCTCTGAAATGGGCGAAGTTATATTTTTAGACTTTTTTCATGTTACTTTTATGCGGGATTTATGGTAGGATGGGATCAAGGTCATTTTAAGTACCCAATGTTGTTTTTTAAGTTGAGGAGGTCTATTTAAGCTATGGCAGTGTTTAACGTTAAAAATCTTTGTGAAACAACAAGAGCGAAGCTGAGCGAAGCAATTGCAAAAATGGAAACATTTTTGAATGAACGCTCTCTGCAGCAGCTAAATACAGACAAAGATGAAGCAATGGAAGAATTTTACAAAGGGTATTTATCTGATATTAGACATCTGCTTGTTTTTTCCGAAGTGTCTTACGAGAAGCTTGGCGTGGCTCTCCGCCGTCCCAATTTCAACGTGGAGTATGCCGAAAAGGTTTTGTATGAAGTGTATCATAGCTGCGTAAACAATTTCTTTTATCCCAAAAATGAATGCTACTCCGAGGACGGCAGATATGCTTATACCGGACAGGATGCCATCCGTTTCCGCAAAAAGCCGACCCGCGAAGTAAGGGATTTGACGATTGAGCTTTCGAAAATTTTCGAAACGCTCCGCGATGAACTGGCTTACTACGAAACTGACTATATCACGCAAAAGCGGATGCAGGGCGAGAAAGTATAATAAAGTCCGCTTGGAATATAATGATAAAGAAGAGATGCTTTCCCAAAGGCATCTCTTTTTGTTTAAGGAGGACTGAATGGTGTCTCGGATCATTCCATTGAAGCAGCTTGCCGAAGAGAGTATCCGGTTGATTCGGTTGAACCAGCACCCGAGCGGAGGGTACGTCGCCTGCCCGTTGTTCGCCCATTACAATTACAGCTGGCTTCGTGACGGAACATTCATCGCCTATGCGATGGATTGTGCAGGGGAGCATGCAAGCGCGGGGCAATTTTACGAATGGGTCAGCCGCATCGTCGAACGAAAGCAGGGACATATTCAGTATTTGCTGGAGAAGCACAACCGCGGCGAGCCGATCGGACTTAACGAATTTTTACATACAAGATATCATTTGGATGGCAGGGATGACGTCACGTCCGAATGGGGGCATTTTCAGCTGGATGGTTACGGAACCTGGTTATGGGGGCTGACGGAGCATTTGAAGGCTAATGGCCATAAGCGGCTTCCGGACCGTTTCCGCTCCAGTGTCGATGTGACGGCGGCTTATTTAAAAGCCTTTTGGAGGCTTCCGAATTTCGACTGTTGGGAGGAGAATGCGGACCACATTCATCCTTCAACGCTGGCCTGTATTTATGGCGGGCTAAAAGGCGTCGCTGAACTGGAGGGCAAGCGCGACCTTGAGGATGTTTGCGGTCAGATTGAGACATTTTTACTCGACCATGCGGTGCATCCGGAGCAAGGCCATTTTGTAAAATTCGTTACCCCAACTCTTGAATCCTCCGCAACCACGATTGGAAATGACGGAGTGGATGCCAGCTTAATGTGGCTCTGCCGGCCCTTTGGTTTGTTTGAGCCGGAACATCCGGTGATGAAGCATACGCTGGCGAAAATTGAAGCGGATCTGCGAACAGATCAGAGCGGGATTCGGCGGTATAAGGCCGATGAGTATTACGGCGGAGGTGAATGGCTGCTGCTTACGGCATGGTACGGATGGGTAAAATTGTCCATGGGCGATCGCCGTGAAGCGGAACAGGCGCTTCACTGGATTGCCTCCAAGGCGGATGAGCAGGGCAGGCTTCCTGAGCAGGTGCCGGATACGCTGGAGGACAGGCATAAATATGACGAGTGGGTTGCGCGCTGGGGACCGCCGGCCGTGCCGCTGTTATGGTCGCATGCGATGTTTCTGATATTGTATCTTAACACCACAACCATTGGATAAGCCGGTGATCGCTGGTTGCTGCAGCAGGAATATCTCCGATCAAAAGAGGCAAGCTAAGTCATAATCGAGGCGGATAAACCGTGGCAATGGATAAGGGTAAGGAATTGCCGCGGATTCCGAGAACCGCCGGGATGCAGACAAACGTATCGCCATACCCGTTGCCATGCCTTCGAGCCGAAAAAATCGAAATGATCTTTTTATATGAAGGGAGCGATCATGCGTGAAACACAAGCCCGGAGGTAAACGTTCAGGATCAGCCTTCCATCAGGACATACCGCTTCAGCGATTAAAGCAGCAGCAGCTGAACAGAGAGTCCGGTATGAAGGGGAATGAAGAATTTGCTGCAGAATCCTCGCCTCTTCATCTTCTGCAGTTTCGTCGGGAACGGACCAGGACAGCTGCCGCATCCAGAGTGGAACAGCCTGATCCGGCGGCGTCCGCTTCATATCGCTGGTTGGGCTACACTGCACTGATTTTGGCGGTGCTGTCGCTTATGGTGCTCCCGGTGCTGCTGGGCTCGACGGCGGCGCTGATTGGTTTTTTCGCATTCATGCTCGGGCAAAGAACTTTGGGGGCATGGTCGGTTGCGATCGGATTGATTGCTTTGGCTGGTTATTTCGTTTTGGTGCCTTTGTTAACTTAAGCCGTTGAAATTTCGACAACATGACTGAAAATATGACTGGATGACAAGCTTAAAAAGGTGTACAATAGCCTTATTGAGATGGTGAGATTGTAAAATCAAGGAGTTTAAGCCCATATGAGTTTGAATCCCGGATCGATTGATCCCAGAACGTTAAAAGAATTGCTGCGGCTTCACATGCTGAGCAAATCCAATCTGCTGTCCCCTGCAAGCGGTTCTTCTGCCGCAGAGGAAAGCGACGATTTCTCCGAGCTGTTGAACGGACTTCTTGCGATGAAAGAACAGCAGGATATACCGCCTGCGGCTTCGTTGAAGCCGGCGTTGATGTCGATGCCGGGCTTTATATCCGGGAACCCGTGGCTTCAACATCGCCTTTCTGCCAGCAGGCCAACCGAATTTGAACCGTATATTCAGGAAGCAAGCCGGCGTTACGGTGTGGAATCGAGCCTGATCAAGGCCGTCATCGATGCGGAATCGTCTTTTAACCCTGATGCGGTATCCCGGGCGGGAGCCAAAGGATTAATGCAGCTGATGGATGCAACGGGGCAAAGTCTGGGTGTAACGAATCCGTTCGATCCGGTACAAAATATAGAAGGCGGCACACGTTATTTATCCACCCTTCTAGTAAAATACAACGGGAATGCCGGTACTGCGCTAGCGGCTTATAACGCAGGTCCGGGGCGGGTGAACCGGCTTGACATCAAGGATGATGATGACCTGGCGGCCAAGCTTCATTTGCTGCCGGCCGAAACGCAGCAATACGTACGCAAAGTGATGGATTTAAAGCAGAAATATGAGGCTATAGTGTGACGGCTATAAGACCAATTTCAGTTTTTCTTTCGCATCGTTATGCCGAAAGGGGAGCGGAAATTGGTCTTTTCTTAGAACTGAAGGAGGAGCTTTTTTTGCTTTACATGGATTACGCGGCGACAACGCCGATGTACGAAGAAGTAATTGACACGATGACGGAAGTGATGAGATCGTTCTATGGCAATCCGTCCTCGCTGTATGCGATGGGAACCGATGCAGAGCAGCTTGTGGCCCGGGCCCGCCAAACCATTGCCGCTAAGCTGCAGTGCGATCCCGGTGAAATTCTTTTCACATCGGGGGGGACGGAGAGCAACAATTTGGCCATTCGCGGCGCGGCAGAAAGATACCGGCACAGGGGAAATCATTTGATTACTACCATGGTTGAGCATCCATCGGTTTATGAAACCTTTCGGAAGCTGGAGAAGGATGGGTATCGCGTCACCTACCTGCCGGTAGACGATACAGGGCAAATTCGCATGGAAGAGCTGGAACAAGCACTCACGGATGATACGATTCTTGTGAGTGTAATGCATGTCAATAATGAAATGGGACGGATTCAGCCCATTGAGCAAATCGGCCAGATGCTTCAACATCGTCCCAAAACACTGTTTCACGTCGATGCGGTGCAATCCGTCGGCAAGCTTCCGGTTATTCCCAAGCAGCTCGGAGCCGATTTGCTGACATGTTCGGCACACAAGCTCCGCGGACCGAAAGGGATCGGCTTTTTGTACTGCCGTCGGGGAGTGGAACTGGAGCCGCTGCTGCTTGGAGGCGGCCAGGAGAAGGGGTTGCGCTCGGGAACGGAGAATGTCCCTGCGATCGTAGGCATGGCCAAAGCCGTACGTATGGCCGTGGAGGAGCAGCAAGCTTTCGCAAAACATACGGCCGGCCTGCGGGAAATGCTCGTTCAAGGCATTGATCGTTTGCCGGAGCTTGTGCTGAGCGGTTCCCGGAACCCGGAGGATATGGCTCCGCACATCGTTCATTTTTCGTTTCCCGGCATGAAGTCGGAAGTACTCGTGCATGCTTTAGAACAAAGAGGCATTTGTGTCTCGGCCCGTTCGGCATGCTCTTCCGCAGCGGAGAAGCCGAGCCGGGTGCTGACGGCTATGGGAGCAAGCGATGCCGCGGCGGTAAGCGGTATACGGCTCAGCTACTCGCTTCAGCAAACACAGGAGGACGTGCGTCGTTTTTGCTCCGCGCTTCAGGAAGTGGTTGCCGAACTGAAACCGGCCGTGTCTTCACAGAAAGGACGGAGAAAATAATTGATGAAACCACAGCAAGCGATTCTCCGGCTTGGGGAACTGACGTTAAAGGGGCGCAACCGGCACCGGTTTGAAAATACAATATTCGAACAAGTGAAACGAACGCTTCGTTCCTTCGAGGCGGTCTCTTACCGGAAGGAATTCGGGAGAATCATCCTTCAGTTGAACGGTACGGACTATGAGGAATTGATGCCTTATTTACGCAAAGTATTGGGCCTTACTTCATTCAGCCCGGTTTATTCCTCTCCCCTTGAATTGGAACGCATACAAGAAACGGCTTTGGGTGTAATACAGTCATTAAAACCGCTGCCCCGAACATATAAAGTAAGTGTAAGGAGAGTAAACAAGAGCTTCCCTCATGATTCACAAGAAATGAACCGTTTGGTAGGGGGCTACGTTCTACGAGCGTTCCCCGACTTAAAAGTGGACGTGCACCGGCCGGAGGCGGAGCTGAGAGTAGAGATCCGCGAACGGGAGGCGCTGCTTTACTGCCGTGTAGACGAGGGCGCCGGAGGCTTTCCTGTCGGGTCCAACGGAAAGGCCATGCTGATGCTGTCCGGGGGGATCGATAGCCCGGTCGCCGGCTATCTTGCTTTAAGACAAGGACTTCAAGTGGAAGCGGTACATTTTCACAGCTATCCTTACACCAATGAAAAGTCTCAGCAAAAAGTGATCGAATTGGCAAGGAAGCTGGCTGCATTTGCCGGACCCGTCAAGCTCCACATGGTTTCGTTCACATCGGTGCAGACGAAAATCCATGCGGCCTACAATCAAAATTTGCTGATTGCTTTACTGCGGCGCGCCATGCTGCGGATTACAGAGAAGCTGGCGGAGGAAAGAGGAGCCGGAGCGATTGTAACGGGGGAAAGCCTCGGGCAGGTCGCCAGTCAAACGCTGTCCAGTATGAATACCATCGGACGGGCGGTAAGCCTGCCGCTGATCCGACCCTTGGTATGCATGGAGAAGCGGGAGATCATTCGGGTGGCTGAAGGAATCGGTACGTTCCCGATCTCCATTCTCCCGCATGAGGATTGCTGTACGCTGTTTTTGCCTCCAAGCCCCAGCACGAACCCGAATCTCAGGGTGGTAGAAAGCATTGAAAGCAAGATGACCTGGCTTGAGGACGAGCTGGAAGAAGCCGTTCGAAATACCCGATCCCTGTTGGTAGATGAAGAGGACGTTGTTAATCAAAGAGACAAGTTTGCTTCGTTTTTTTGAAAAAACGGGAGGCATAGTGTCATGATGGAATGGATATTGCTGTTTTTGCAAATTATGCTGATTAACATCGTGCTCAGCGGGGATAACGCAGTAGTCATTGCGCTGGCCAGCCAGAAGCTTCCGCTGGAAGAACGCAAAAAAGCCATATGGTGGGGGACTTTCGGAGCGATAGGGATACGGATCATTCTGACCCTTGCGGCGGTGTACGTTCTTCAGATTCCATACATCCAAACCGCAGGCTCGCTGCTGCTGCTGTGGATTGCCGTCAAGCTGATGATGGATGAGGAGGAACACTCTAACGTAAAAGAGGCTTCTACGCTCGGCAAAGCGATCTGGACGATCATTTTAGCCGATTTCGTTATGAGTCTTGATAACGTCCTGGCCATCGCAGCCAAGGCGAAAGGCGAAATCGGCATTGTTATTCTGGGAATCGCCATGAGTGTTCCCGTGATTATCTGGGGCAGTACGCTTGTGGTCAAGCTGCTGAAAAGATATCCTGTGCTCGTTTTTGCCGGAGCCGGAATCCTTGGTTATACGGCAGGCGAAATGTTTATGGCGGACCATAAGGTATCCGACTGGCTGTTAGGCAGTATCCCCCATTATGTTCTCCCTGTCATTACAACGCTGATCGTCATTGGATCCGGACTTTTGAAAAGGTTCGTTATATCTCCGAGATCATCTTAATCGGCGAGATTGACATTTAGCTAAGCCGTTTCAAACGTCCATCCAGGTAGGAAAATTTGTTCTTGACAACAAAATGCTTGAATGTTAAGTTGTTAATAATTGTAAAGCACAGCATTCACATGATATGATATTGAAATGATGCTCTGGATTTCATTTGAATACAGCCAATCGGTTAACCGAAGGCTCTAATTAGCTCGTACGCGGACGGGATAATTAGAGTTTTTTTGTTTACTTTTTCAGTATTCCCATGAAAATGCGGCCTAAGGGAGTGTACGGGTATGACATTCAGTTATTTGATCGGACTGCACTGCCCGAAATGCAAGGAACAATATAATGCTGACCAGATCAGGCAGTTGTGTGTGTGCGGGTCCCCTTTGCTTGCGGATTACGATTTGCATGCATTGAAAAAAGAAGTGACACCCGGGCACCTGCAAGGAAGAATCCCTGATTTGTGGCGATATCATGAGCTTCTGCCGGTTAGGGAGAAAAGCCATGTCGTCACTTTGGGAGAAGGGATGACGCCGCTTCTTTCGATGCCGAGGATAGGTTCGGAGATGGGCATTCCGAATTTGCTTATGAAAGACGAGGGGATTATTCCGACAGGCTCCTTTAAGGCCCGGGGGGCTGCTGTGGGCGTGTCCAAGGCGAAAGAGCTCGGAATAAAGGAGCTGGCCATGCCGACCAACGGCAACGCCGGAGCCGCTTGGGCGCTTTACGCGGCCAGAGCGGGTATAAAAGCTTCGATTGTGATGCCTGTCGGCGCTCCTGAGATCACCCGCAATGAATGTGCGATTTCGGGTGCTCATCTTTGTCTGGTGAACGGTCTGATCAGCGATGCCGGTAAAATCATTGGCCAAGCCGTTAAGGAGTACGGCTTTTACGATGCCTCTACATTAAAGGAGCCTTACCGCATCGAAGGCAAGAAAACGATGGGATTGGAAATTGCAGAGCAGCTCGGCTGGAAGGTGCCTGACGTCATCCTTTATCCGACGGGCGGAGGCGTCGGACTCATCGGCATCTTCAAAGCTTTTCGGGAGCTTGCGCAAATCGGCTGGATCGAGGAACGATTGCCCAGGCTGGTCGCCGTACAGGCAGCGGGCTGCGCGCCGATTGTCAAGGCATGGAATGAAAGAAAGCGTGAATCCGAATTTTGGCCCGATTCCGCAACGGCTGCTTTTGGAATCAATGTCCCCAAGGCGCTCGGAGACTTTTTGGTGCTGGAAGCGATTTATGAAAGCGAAGGATGCGCGATAGCGGTGGAAGATGCGGACTTGTTAGAAGAGCAGGGCAGAATTGCGCGCTATGAAGGCGCATTCGTCTGTCCCGAAGGAGCGGCCGCCTTTGCAGCGGCAAGAAGATTAAGGGAGAACGGTTGGATCAGGGAAGAGGATACCGTTATAGCCTTAAATACGGGCAGTGGCATTAAATATCCGGAAACCGTGCGGATCGATGTTCCCATCCTGCAGCCGGGAGAGCGCATAAACCTCGAATAAGAAGGAAAGTGGTCAAGCATGAGCATCAGAGCTGATGTCGTCATTATCGGCGGGGGAATCGTCGGCGCAAGCATAGCGTTTCACCTTGTTCTGGAAGGCTTCAGGCGTATCGTTATTGTCGAACGAACTCATCTCGGCGCCGGCTCCACGGGCAGATCCAGCGGCGTGTTAAGACAGTTTTATACGAACAAGGTGCTGGTTGATATGGCCCGGATCGGCCTGAATTATTACTCCCGGTTCGAGGAGATCACCGGTTCGCCCAGCGATTATACGAAGACGGGCTTTCTATTGGCAGGCAATGAGGCAAACGCGGAAACATTGGGACTGGGATTCCGGCTCCAGCAGGAGCTTGGCATCCGCAGCAGAATGCTGGCAAAAGAGGAAATCATGGAATACCTTCCTTCTTTGCTGAGGACGGACATTACCTTGGGGCTCTATGAGGAGGATGCGGGTTATGCCGATGCCCATGCTTCTTGTCTCGGCTTTATCCGTTATGCAAAGGAGCATGGAGCCGCGATCATGCAGGGAGCGAGGGTTCTGGCTATTGCAAGGGATGCGGATGGAGTCAGCGGGGTCCGTACCGACCGTGATACGATCGAAACCAGAACCATTATCAACTGCGGAGGGCCATGGGCGGCTGCCATCGGCCATTTGGCCGGAATGCATCTGCCCATTGAAACCAGCCGGCATTATAAAGTGGGGATTGCATTGCCTTCGCCAATGGACAAGCCTTTCCCCATTTTCTCCGACCCTGTCCGTTCCGTTTATATTCGTCCCGATGGAAAGCGCCTTGCGATTCTGGGGTCGAACCATCCGGACGATGTGCGGGAGAAGGTGGACCCGGAGCTGTTCCGCGACGGCGATGACGGCGGCAAAGCGGCGGAACTGTGGTCGAGATGCTCCGACTCCTTATCCCTATTGCAGAACGGCGAGGTTGTGGGCAGCTGGTCGGGGATATATGCCGTAACCCCCGACGGTTTTCCGATTCTGGATAAAAGCGATCAGGTGAAAGGCTTTTACTCGGCATGCGGATTAAGCGGTCACGGATTTAAATTGGCTCCTGCCATAGGCCAGATTGTAACCTCCCTGGTAGCCCATTCCGTCCCCGATCCGCGAGCACGCATGTTCCGGCTCAGCCGGTTCGAGGAGAACGATCTTATCGACTCGGTGACGACAAGCGCGTTGAGCCGCTTAAAGCATGATCAGCCTCATGCTTCGGAGGTGGAGCAATGATAGGTTCTGATTTGTTTCAGGGGGACAAGGTTGGAGACACGCGCGCGCGGTTCATTGATGAGGAGAACGGCGGCCTCGAGCGCGGACTTCGGGAATCCGGCCTGATCTCACGCCTGCGGCATGCGGGCCGGGGGAGCGCCGACCGCTCGGACATCATTGTCACAGGCGGAAGAGGGATAGGTTCGTCGGGGAACTTTCGGCATGTGCTTGAGCTGGCGGAAGCGCTTGGCGGAATGGCGGGAGCCACTCGGGCGGCCGTGGAAGCTGGCTGGATCGAGTACGAGTACAAAATCGGACAGACAGGCAGAAAAGTATTTCCCAAGGTATATGTCGCTTGCGGTGTTTCCGGTGCGGTTCAACACCTAGCCGGAGTACAGGCGGAACTGCTTGTTGCGGTCAACAGCGATCCGGATGCCCCCATTTTTCAGCTTGCGGATTACGGTATATTGGGGGATGTGGAAAAAATCATACCCTTGATCATCCATCTGCTGAATCAACAGGCATAAAAGTAGTTGACAGATCAAAAAGAGGAATAGTATGCTACTAAAGCAACTATATACATAGGAATATTGGGTTATGTTGACCGGAAAGCCGGAGACATTGTGATCCGTTAGATCGAGTTTCATCTAACGGATCATGCTGTCTCTTTTTTCTTTTCCGGCAGCGAAAACAAGAATCCGGAAATGCAGGCTGGCAGCAATAATAGATCGGATAATCAGGAGGCTGGAAGTATGGTTAAATCAAAAAGCATGTATGCGGTATGGCTGTCGGTCATTCTCTTGTTTGTACTTGCGGCGGGCTGCGCCAAAACCGATGGCCCACAAACAGCTTCAGCGCCCGGCAATGATCAGGACGCTTTGAAAGAGGCGAAGGGCGATGGTCCTCTGCAGCGCATAAAGAACAAAGGGAAGCTTGTTGTAGGGGTAAAAACGGACTATAATCCGTTCGGTTATATTGATGAAAAAGGCAATAATGTGGGATTCGAGATCGAAATGGCCAAAGCACTGGCTCAAGATTTGTTGGGGGATGCCAACAAGATCGAATTTGTTTCCGTTACCGGCACGAACCGAATTTCTTATCTGCAAAGCGGCAAAATCGATTTGATCCTTGCCACGATGAGCATTACCGAAGAACGGGCCAAGGAAGTGGATTTCTCCGAGCCGTATTTTAAAAGCGGCGTGCAGCTCCTTGTTAAAGCGGACAGTACCATTCAGGATGTCGCCGACCTGAAAGGAAAAAAAGTGATCGTTGTTCCGGGAAGCACCGGGGATCTCGGCATTGCCAAGCAAGTGCCGGATGCGGAATTGGTCAAGCTGCAAAAAACGTCGGAATCGGTGCAGGCGCTCAAGGATGGAAGAGCGGACGCTTTTGCGCAGGATAATACGCTCCTGTATCCGCTTGCCGGCAGCAACCCGGAATTCAAGGTGGTCGGCAAGCCGTTCGCCGAGCTGCCATGGGCAATCGCGGTCAGGAAGGGCGAGAGCGAACTGGTGGATTGGATCAATGCCAATTTGAAAAAGTGGGAGGATCAAGACTACTTCTACGAACTAAGTGAGCAGTGGATCGCTCCCAAGATGCCCAAGGAGTTTAACCCGAGCGACTTCCTGAGAAGGCCGAAAAAATAAAAGCATCGGATACCGCTCTTAAGCGTATGCTGCAATGATGTCATGGGGGATCAGGTAAAATGGACTTTAAATTCGTCTGGGAACATCTCCCGAGCCTGCTTCGTGGGCTGCAAACCACGGTGTCTGTCTCTTTGATTCTGCTCGTTCTTGTCAATGTTGTCGGGGTGCTGGGGGCGTTGGCCCGTACATCGCGCATCAAGTTGCTTCGTTGGGTGACCGCCGCTTATGTGGAAATAGCAAGGAACGTTCCGGAGCTCGTCCAAATTTATTTTGTTTTTTTTGTGTTTCCGTCGCTTGGTTACAAGTTCAGCGCTTATACGTGCGGAATCATTGCCATGACGTTTTTCGGCGGAGGCTATTTCATCGAAGTGTATCGTTCCGGGCTTGAGGCGGTGCCCAAAACGCAGTTCGAGGCCGCGACCTCGCTTGCTTTAACCAGATTCCAGCGCATGAGGCATGTCATTTTTCCACAGGCGCTCAGGATATGCCTGCCCGCGCTGAACGGTTATTTTTTATACCTGGTAAGGTCGACCTCTTTGCTGGCCGCCATAGGAATTTCGGAGGCGACCTTTGTAGCCCAAGACATAATCGCCATTTATTTTCATCCTTTTGAAATGTTTACCGCGGTAGCGGTCCTTTATTTGCTGATTGTATGGTCACTGTCTTTTGCGCTGAGACGGCTTGAGAATAAATTGAAGTATGAGTTATAAACGGGAGGCACCGTGAATTGGATTGGCATGTGATTATCGATAATTGGCCGTTGCTTTCCAAAGGAGTATGGGTCACCGTTGAAATATTCGTTTATACATTGGTGCTGGGGACGGCGCTTGGCATACCTTTGGGCGTGCTGCGCAATTCGAAGATAGCGGCGGTACGGCTTCCGGTTTTCGGTATAATTGAAGTATTTCGCGGACTGCCTGTCCCGATCACTTTATTTTTCGTTTTTTTCGCTGCGCCTTATGTTCTTCATATCGATATCCCAAGTAAAATTGCCGCCGTATCCGGCTTGACGCTGTGGTGCATGTCTGAGATTGCGGAGGTGGTCAGAGGCGCGCTGCAATCGATTCCGAAAGGACAGACGGAGGCGGGAAAGGCGCATGCGTTAACCTACCTCCAGATTCTTGTCTGGATCTTGCTGCCGCAAGCATTCCGCAGAATGCTGCCGCCTCTGATCGGCATATACAACCGGCTTGCCAAGTCCACTACTTTGGCCGCATTGATCGGCGTCAGGGATTTAATCACCGCAGGACAAATTGTGATCGAGCGTACGATGGCTTCCCTGGAAATTTATCTGTTTATCATCGCTGTATTTTTCATCCTTTGTTACCCGTTTTCTATCGCCTCTTTCTATCTGGAAAAAAAATTGAGCAGGTGACCGCTTCGACATGATTAAACTTGAAAATATACATAAGACATTCGATAACAATCAGGTTCTTAACGGCATCGATTTGACGATCGCCAAAGGAGAAGTTATTGTGCTGATTGGTCCGAGCGGCTGCGGGAAAAGCACGCTGCTGCGCTGCATCAACGGGCTTGAGAGCGTAAGCGAAGGGAAAATATGGATCGACGGCATCGACATTACCGGGAAGCGTGTCAACTGGCAGCGGATTCGGCAAAAGGTAGGGATGGTTTTTCAAAGTTACAACTTGTACCCTCATTTAACGGTGCTTGATAATTTAATCCTTTCACCGGTCAGGGTGCAGAAAAAAACGAAAAAAGAAGCGGTTGAAATCGCCCTTTCGCTGCTGGAGCGCGTCGGGTTGTCCGATAAGCGGAACGCTTACCCGGCTCAGCTCAGCGGGGGCCAGCAGCAGCGGATAGCCATTGCAAGGTCGTTAGCCATGCGTCCCGATGTGATGTTGTTCGACGAAGTGACCTCTGCACTTGACCCGGAGTTGGTCAAGGAGGTGCTGGACGTTATGCTTGATCTTGCGCGGGGGGGAATGACGATGGTCATCGTCACACATGAGATGGGCTTTGCCAAAGCGGCCGCGGATCGGGTCGTTTTTCTCAGCGGCGGAGCCGTTATCGAAGAAGGACCGCCCGAGCTTTTCTTTGAAGCTCCGAAGGACGAACGGGTTAAGCAGTTTCTGAACAGGGTGCTGCATTAGCCGGTGATTCAACGGTTTTGGCATACGGTTCATATGCAAGTTTCTTGCGTTTTTATGTATTTTCCCGTATAATGAAGTGTGAATTGTAGCGTCGGCGCTTACGTCCGACGCTTCTTTTTTGAACGGGCTTCCGAGCGGGGCTTATCATGCCCGCAGAAACAAGCTACATCTGAAGAGAGGGTTATGTGACTTATGCATTCAAGAGAAAAGATAAGAAATATTGCCATCATTGCTCACGTCGATCATGGCAAAACGACGCTCGTAGATAAATTGCTTCAACAATCCGGAACGTTTCGTGAGAACGAAGCCATTCAGGAACGGGCTATGGACTCCAATGATTTGGAGCGTGAGCGGGGCATCACCATATTGGCCAAAAATACGGCTATTCATTATAAGGATTATCTGATTAATATCGTCGATACACCGGGCCACGCCGATTTCGGCGGTGAGGTGGAGCGGATTATGAAAATGGTTGACGGCGTTCTGCTTGTCGTCGACGCCTTCGAAGGCACGATGCCGCAAACGAAATTCGTTTTGCGCAAAGCGCTCGAGCAGCATTTGACCCCGATTGTCGTCGTGAACAAGATCGACCGTCCGAATGCCCGCCCTGCCGAAGTGGTGGACGAGGTGCTCGATTTGTTTATCGAGCTTGGAGCCGATGACGATCAGTTGGACTTCCCGGTCGTCTATGCTTCGGCGTTGATGGGAACCTCCAGTTTGGAGCCCGACCGTCAGGACGGGAACATGCAGGCGCTGTATGATACCATTGTGAACCATATCCCATATCCGAAGGAAGATGTGGAGCAGCCGCTGCAGTTCCTCGTCACGCTGATGGATTATAATGAATATTTGGGACGCATTGCCATCGGTCGGGTTAACCGCGGCAAGGTCCGTCAAGGCCAATCGGTTGCTGTCATTAACCGTGAAGGACAAACCAAGCAAGCGCGCGTTGAGAAGCTGTTCGGCTTCCAGGGCTTGAAGCGTTTGGAGATCGAAGAAGCCGGTGCGGGCGATATCATTGCCATTGCCGGCATCAAAGATATCAACATCGGGGAAACATTGGCCGATCCGGCCCATCCGGAGGCTTTGCCGGTGCTCAAAATTGATGAGCCTACGCTGCAAATGACGTTCCTGGTGAACAATAGTCCGTTCGCCGGACGGGAAGGCAAATGGGTGACGTCCAGAAAGCTGCGCGAGCGCCTGTTCAAAGAATTGGAGACGGATGTCAGTCTTCGCGTGGAAGAGACGGACAGCCCTGACGCTTTCATCGTATCCGGACGCGGCGAGCTGCACCTGGGGATTTTGATCGAAAATATGCGACGCGAAGGATTTGAGCTTCAAGTATCGAAACCGGAGGTTATTATTAAAGAAATCGATGGACAAAAGATGGAGCCGATTGAGCGCCTGATCATTGATATTCCGGAAGAGAGCATGGGCCCGGTGATGGAAAGTCTGGGCACGCGTAAAGCCGAGATGGTCAATATGATCAACAACGGGTCGGGGAATGTACGGCTTGAGTTTCTGATTCCCGCACGCGGTCTGATCGGCTACCGGACTTATTTCTTGACGCTAACCCGCGGGTACGGCATTATGAACCACGCCTTCGACAGCTATGGTCCCTATGCAGGCAGCGGCGTAGGCGGACGTCATGAAGGCGTGCTGATTTCCAGTGAAACCGGCGTCTCCACGTTCTACGGCATGATGTCGGTTGAAGACCGGGGTACACTGTTCCTGGAACCGGGAACGGAGGTTTACGAAGGAATGATCGTTGGCGAACATAACCGCGATAACGACATCATCGTTAACATTTGTAAAGAGAAGCAGCTGACCAACGTTCGCTCCGCTACGAAGGAAGACACCGTCAAAATGAAGACGCCACGCATTTACTCGCTGGAGCAGGCGCTCGAATATTTGAACGACGACGAATACTGTGAAATTACACCGAAATCGATCCGCTTGCGGAAGAAGATTTTGAATAAGAATGAGCGTGAACGGGCTGAGAAACACCGCAAAATGGCGGAAGCCCGCGTGTAATGATCATATGCTTCATGACGAGAGCTCTGAGGGATCAGAGCTTTCTTTTCCATCATGATAGAATAATCGCTCCCGAAGAGAGGTGTATTTTATGACGGATTGGTTTCGTGCTCATCCTTATATCACTTGGGTTCTGATTTTCGTTCTTATCACTTATGTTTACAATAAAGTGTTTCGGGTACGGAAGCTGCCGATCTTAAAAGACGCGATCATCTATTTGATGCTCGCATTAGGCTCCGGCATGCTGCTGTTCTTTCAGTTGGCGGGTCTGCCGATCGTACCGAGCCTATCTGTTGCCGTAGCCTTGATGTTTATGGTGAAGATCCGTTATTTCATTCAGGAGCGGAGCCAGAAAAAGGAATAGAGCCGCCTTGCACAAGGTGTTCGGATGGGAGTGGATCCTATGGCTAAATTTTGGCTGATGCCGGTCCAGTGGGACGGGAGTTACGCTGTGCTGGGTGAAGAAAGGCTGCTGCTGGAGCCGGAACAAGCCCGTATCCGTTTTGTCGAAGCGCTTCGCCCGGTTCATCCCAGGCTGCTGTTAAGCTTTAAGGCGGAGCTGCTGCTCGCCGATGAAGCTCTTGAAGCATGCGGAACAGACGCGCTTCCGTTTGATTTGGGACAAGGACAACCGATCCGTCTTGCAGCCGGTGAACAGAAGGGACAGGAGCCGGAACAGGGGGAAGATTATCCTTTGTCCCATTGTGCCGAAGCGTATTTCAATCGTTTGATGACACCGCAGGAGGCTTTATCCTTGCTGTCGCAAACGGACGCCGGCAAGGAAGCGGAGCCGTGGTTGGAGACAATGCGGCAATGGCTGGAGCAGGGCCGCTTCGTCATTTTGCTGAGAGAGGACTGAAAGCGTTTTGAAATTACAGGATGCGCTGTTCAATTGGCTGCAAATCAGTATCGTCGCTGAAGCTCGTCCGGAAGATCGTGCAGCCGCGGAGACGAAAGCGTTTTTTGAAGTGATCTTGCGGGAAGACCATCACCTGACTCAATTCGGGTATACCGCGGACGATCACGTATACCGGGTTCAATATGAAACAGCAGAGGAACAACGTACACAGCAATTTGACCGTGAGTCCGCAGAGCAGCTGCTGGAGGATATTCGTTCAAACCCGAAATACAATGAATGACATAATCCGTTAAACAGGTAGATAAAATAAAATATTAACAATGGAAAGGAGTGGCCATGACAACTGTTTGTAGCTGTCAGTATTCACGTATGATATAATGAACTCAGCAGCAGGAATAACTGTAGGAGGGGAATCCATGGCCGAAACGATCACAGCTCTTTCGGAACAGCTCTTCGACGCATTGCAGAAGGAATCGTTTGCTTTGTTAAGCACGATTGATCATGAAACCGGTGCGCCGGCCATGAATGCTATTTCCTGGCTTTATGCCAAGGATGAGAAGACCATTCGTTTTGCCGTGGACCAGCGTTCGCGTATCGGAACCAACCTGAAGAAACAACCGCTAGTGAATCTGACCTTCATCGGTGCCGGCTCGGTACATGCTGTTTATGGTACTGCACGTCTTGTTGCTGAAGCATTAGACGGGGTTCCGTTTAAGCTGGCCTGTTATGACATCGACATTTCTGCGGTACGGGATGCCATGTTCTACGGAGCTCGCATTTCCGTTGCGCCTGAATATGAAAAGACGTACGATAAGCGTGCCGCCGAGAAGCTGGACACGCAGGTGTTCGACGCCATGAAAAAAGCCTAGAATCGTTATGCGTTCTAGGCTTTTTTTCTACACAGATCAACGGTTCGGGTTCGTTTGTGGCGGAACCACATCCCGCGGCACTTGGGGAACGATTCTTCCGATAATGGCCGCCATTTCTTCCGCAAATCCGTTGATCGGTCTGCCGTTCATGACATGATCCCTTACGCGGCGCAAACGTTCGGCCAGATCCATATCGGCCGTCACAAGCGCGTCCACCCCATAAGGATCATGCTTTAAAGCTTCTGCGACAGACAGCTTGACCGTACCGACTTTGGCTCGATCCATACCTTGCGGTACGTTGATTCCCACGACGGCCGTATTGCCGAATACGACGCAATTGGCGCTCTCCACATTCGGCACACTGCCGGCGATTTGCTCCAGCCTTTGGGCAACGCCCGCGGGATCTGTAATCTCTTTCTTTTGAGGAGCCGTTTGATTAACCTGCACCTGATGGTTTGGATCAACGTTTTGAGGAGGGGCTGCTCCATTTTTTGGTGATTGGGTACAACCTGTTAGCACAGCGGACAACAGCATAATAAGCGCAACAAATTTCCTCACTTGTTTTCGTTCCTTTCTGTTCATGATCTGCTT
This sequence comes from Paenibacillus naphthalenovorans, assembly GCF_900099895.1. Taxonomy (GTDB): domain Bacteria; phylum Bacillota; class Bacilli; order Paenibacillales; family NBRC-103111; genus Paenibacillus_G; species Paenibacillus_G naphthalenovorans. Next base: position 53,902 of record NZ_FNDY01000002.1, on the reverse strand, counting down.
AGGTTTAGTTTGTCCTGACTGGCTAGTTCCTATGTATTTAGCTTTTACCGAACACCAAACCTGGGAGGGACTCAAGGTGAAAAAAATTTATGTGCTGGATACCAACGTTTTGCTGCATGATCCAAATGCCGTATATGCTTTTGAGGATAATGAGGTGATTATTCCGGCGGTAGTGCTGGAGGAGATCGATTCCAAAAAGCGAAACGCAGACGAACTGGGGCGAAATGCACGCCAGATCTCCCGGATGCTGGACGGCTTGCGGAGCAGCGGAAGACTATTTGAAGGCATTGACCTTGAGAGCGGCGGAAGCTTGAAGGTGGAACTCAATCACAGAAGCTTTGCGAGGCTGCAGGAAGTATTTGCGGATGCGACCAGCGATAACCGAATTCTGGCCGTTGCGCTGAATTATCATTTGGAGGAAAATGAGAAGCCCGAACCGAAGCCGGTTATTCTGGTCAGCAAAGACGTGCTGGTCCGGATTAAAGCCGACGTCCTGGGCATTACGGCGCAGGATTATTTGTCGGACCGGATTGTGAATGTGGCTGATGATATTTATACCGGGTATCTTACCGTTCGTGTGCATCCATCCGTTATCGATGAATTTTATACGTACCGCCAGCTGAGCGTCAGCTCTTTAAACTTGACTTACCGGCTGCATCCTCACGAGTTCGTCATTCTAAAAGATGAAATGGGGACCAGCAAATCGGCTCTGCTGAAGGTGAATGCGGATGGCAAGAAGCTCGAGCCGCTCTTTTTGAGCAACGACCCGATCTGGGGCATTGCGGCAAGAAACGCCCAGCAGCGGATGGCTCTGGAACTGCTGCTCAATGATGAGGTTCCTTTGGTTACTTTGACAGGCAAGGCCGGTACGGGAAAGACGCTTTTGACGCTTGCAGCGGGCTTGATGAAGGTGGAAGACGAAAGGAAGTACAAGAAGCTTCTGATCGCCCGTCCCGTCGTTCCTATGGGCAAGGACATCGGTTTTTTGCCGGGTGAGAAGGAAGAGAAGCTGCGCCCCTGGATGCAGCCGATTTACGATAATCTGGAATATTTGTTCGATACGAAAAAGCCGGGAGATATCGATAAAATATTGGCCGGGCTCGGAAGTATTCAAGTTGAAGCCTTGACTTACATCCGCGGGCGGTCGATACCGGGCCAATTCATCATTATCGATGAGGCGCAGAATTTATCCAAGCATGAGGTCAAAACCATCGTCTCCCGCGTTGGGGAAGGCAGCAAAATCGTTCTTCTCGGGGACCCCGAACAAATCGATCATCCTTATCTCGATGCCTCCAGCAACGGACTTACGTATGTCGTGGAACGTTTTAAAGATCAGAGCATCAGCGGGCATATTATGCTGGAGCGGGGCGAACGCTCCCATCTGGCGCAGCTTGCAGCGGATTTGCTGTAAAGAAAAGCGGGGGAAAGCTTCGCATCCGGTTCAACCCTATAGGCAGCGCAAAGGCAGTTCCCATACCCATCGGCCGCAGCGATATTCTTATCGTCCTGCGGCCGATGTTGTTATGATACGAGATTCATGCGGAGCCTAAACCTTCCTTTTCCCAAAACAAAGCTGCCTATCAGGTTATGACCGGTTTCCTTCAGCAAAGGGGCTTCGCTCAGAAGCTTTTCTTACGGACCGCAGATCCATTCGACGCTGCAGCCGTAGGCACGGGCAATGCCTTCGGCCAGTTCGGCGTGCTGCTTCTCCAGGGTGTAAACCGCGGCGCCGTCATCATCCGAGCTCCAATACGCCAGCAGGTGTTCTTCAAGCTGCGCAGCCGCTTGTTCCGGCTCATAAGCGCGGCTGGACGGCTCTTCCGGCTTATTCAGCTTACATACGACGGCCATATCGGCGTAGAGATAAGCGTTCTCCAGCCGAGTGATAAAACCGTAATCCTCAAAAGAAGGGCTCATTCGCACCGTTGAAGGCAGCAGCAGCAAATCGAACTCCTCGCAGGGTACGGAATACTGGTTCATAATCGGTTTGGCCTGCTCGCGCTCTTGCGGGGTGGAGAAGATCAGAAGCTCCTTATCCCGGTCGAATAGGCTTGCTTTACCGGCCAGCGCTTTTACAATTTGTGCGTAGTAACCCGCCCGCTTGTCCTCAGGCAGGTCCATAGCCAAACCGAATTTCATTTGTAATCCTGTCATACCTGCCGTTCCTCTCTTTCCGTTTGTTTCTTATTTCACTATTATGAACAAAAAAAGCCGGCCGGTGCAACCTTTGCGTTACAAGGCCAGCTTCAGCATGATGCTAAGCTTTCCTTCCTCGATTTTCACCCCTGTCACTTGGAGAAACGATGCGATGTTTTGCGGATAAAGTCCCAAATCGAAGTCTTTCTCCAAGGCATCGATCGTCGTGGAGGGCAGCATATAGCCGTTGAACTGCAGCTCTGTAATCCGAAAACGCAAAAACGCTCCATTTCGGCGATCGTCCCTGGAAGCCAGCTCGTAGCTGCCGGACATCTGCACGGAGATGCCGTCCCGGCTTCCGGCAGCCGTCATCTTGTCAGGCGCGAACCGGAACGTCATATCCGTGAACAGCTCGTGTTTTTGCCTTAAATAGTCGTTCAGCTCCCGGTCGGACATCTGAAAAGTATAGTTAAATCCATTCATGATCAAATTATTGCCCGAGCCTGACCCGGAGGTCACCAGTTCAGGCAGCTGCTCCAACGCATCCCCCAGCGCCTGAAAGTAGGTTCTGAGCATCGGCACACCCTTGTCATGCCATAAGCGGTTTAGTTCCAGCATCTGCTGCTGAAGCTGAACAGCTGTTTCTTTATTTTCTGCCAGGGTATCGTCCACTTCCTGCTGCAAAGCCGCAAGACGCGTCCGCTGCTCCTGATAATTCGATTTGGTTTGCCGCAGTCCGGTTTGCGCCTTGGTCAGCCTGTCTTTCACTTCCGTTAACTGCCGCCAGGTCTCGGTGTGACGCCTGAGCGCTTGCTGATCGTTTTTTAGAATCATTTGCAGGTAGTCCAACGAGGCCAGCGCTTCGGAGAAGCTGCGGATCGTAAACAGCAAAGCCCAAAGCGAATCCCGGTCTCCCATGTAATAAGCGCGAATGACCTTGGCCGCGTGGGCCCTCGCCTCGGCCGACGACGCTTCGGCCAGCTTAAGCTGTTCTTCGGCGGTCTTGAGCTCCTCCTGCAGCTTTGCCTCTTGCTCCGTTATGCGCATGAGCTCCTGGTCGATCTCGTAGATCGTCAGACCTTTTTGCAGCAATTCTTTGTTTTCCTGAATCGTTTCGGCCTTCGCGATTGGGAATTCCAAGCCAAGAACGCACCAGCCAACCAGAATAAAACCAGTGATGGCTCGTCTTAATTGTCTTAATGGCGATGTCACCCGAGTTTCCCTCCCATCCTCTCACCTAAAGATTATCATACGAATGGGAAAATGATGACAAAAAAATGGCTTTGACACGGAAATCGGCGAAAAGCAGCGGAAAGATATTATCATTTGGGCGCCGCGGGGAGAAGCCGAAGGATATCCTGGTGACTCTTCACCTGTTTCGGCTCTTCTTTGGTAAAATTCGGCGTCTGGTTCACATCGTCTATCTGTTGTGTCCATTCGATCACGCTCACCGCTTTGCAGCTCTTTTTATCCGTAAAGCTCAGCTTGCCGGATTGCTCACGGATAAAGCCCTGTTCATCGATCACGGTGCTTACGGAAGAGGGCGCGGCCGGACTCCATTGCTCTGCAAAGATGCCGGAAGCAAGCCCGCGATCGGCATTCCATAGGCTCTGAGCATTCTCAAGCGGGAGCATAATATATTCATCCGTTGGACTGATCGCTGGCAAGTGCAGGTACATTTTGTTATCTTTAAGAAGGACCGGCAGTACAATCGGCGATACTGCGCCCTTTGGCGTCAGGGTGAATGTCGCTTCCATTCGGACCGGTTCCGGGAGCGAGACCATCCCTTCATATTGAATTGTGCTTTCCTTAAACAAAGCTAGCATTGCGGCTGTCATTGGCTGCGCTCCCTGAAAGAGGGAGGGGTCGAGGTTGGCCTGGCTGGAGAATCGGTAGCTCTGTACCTGTTTTTGCTTGGCTGCGGCCTGCAGCAGATCTTGCTTCAGCTGTTCATGATCCGTGCATCCGGCGGCAAGGACAAGGATACAGCATAAAAGCAGTAAAGGTAACATTTTTCGAGTAATCAGCAAGGTTGCGCTCCTTCCATTGTCGTCTTCATTCATCATATCGGGCAGGAGATGCTTTGTCTGTAATTAAAATCGCGTGATACTTGGAGGGCATATGCATATGGAACCATCAGGAGGCCGCGAGCTTCTGGCGATCATCCGCGAACGTATGGAGAAACGCAAGGAGCGGGCCATCTCGTTTTTTGAATACATGGACTTGTGTCTATATCATCCGGATTACGGCTACTATATGAAAGAGAGGACAAAAATCGGAAGAGACGGTGATTTCTATACCGCAGCTTCTGTAGGTACGCTGCTGGGGGAGGTATTGGCGCAATATGTGAGCCGAAGAGCGTCCGGTCAATCGGGACCGATCTGCCTGACCGAGTGGGGCGGAGGCCGGGGCATGCTGGCGCTGCATCTGCTCAACGCCCTTCAGCTGTCTTCTCCGGATCTGTACGACAGGCTTCAGTATATCAGCATAGAGGCGAGTGCCTATCACCGGAGGCTTCAGGCTGAGACGCTGGCGCCGCATATAGAGAAGGTGCGCTGGCTGATGGAAGACGAGTGGGTGGAGGAAGGTCCTTGGAAGGATTGCGTTGTGTTTTCCAATGAGCTCCCGGATGCCCTGCCGGTGCATCGCATTACATATCGGAAAGACGGTTGGATGGAAACCTTCGTAGCGTGGGACGATCGGGAACAGACGCTGGTAGAACGGGAGATGCCCGTGACGGACCAAGGGCTGCTGGATTTTATCTCCAAAGAACAGATGCCTATGCGGGAAGGACAAAGGTTTGAGGCGGGACTTGCGTCCGTACGGTGGCTCAAAAACGTAGCCGCGGGCTTGGGAGAACGGGCCGAGCTGATTACGATCGATTACGGAGATGTCCGGGAAGAGCTTTATGCCCCGCATCGCATGAATGGAACGTTCCTGTGCTACCGGAAGCATCAGGCTTATGATCTGCCTTTGTTGTATCCGGGCGAGCAGGATATGACCTCTCATGTTAATTTCAGTATGCTGATCGATGCAGGGCGGGAGTGCGGCCTAAATCAATTCCAGTTGATGACCCAAAAGCAATTTTTGGTGGAAAACGGATTATTGAACAGGCTGCAGCCGCACGATGCCGCCGATCCGTTCTCTCCGGCAGCCAAGCGAAACCGCGCCATACGACAACTGCTGATCAGCGATCAAATGAGCGAGCTGTTTAAGGTGCTGATCCAAAAAAAAAGGTGAACCGCAGTAAAAAACGGTTCACCTTTAGCGTTATGCGATAGCGGTTTCGTTTCAGGATTATACGGACATTTTGAAGAATGACCAGTACGTAAATCCGGTAAACGAAAGAATCATGTACCCCCAAAAAATCAATATGTAGGCACGTTCGGACAATTTCATGTATCCTAACAGTACGAAAATCGCCGTTTGGGCGAAAAAGATCATAGCGAACGGAATCATCTCCCCGGCCAGCGCGGCTAGTCCGATGACAAGCGTCCAAAAACCGAGAACACGAAACATGCGATCCATTCTGCAGCCCCCTCTCTTCCATCACAATACGTTGCATTTTTTACGTTACTACTCAACATTATAGCGAAACCGGATTGACGTGTAAACGTCCAAACGGTGACGAAATTAAGTCAATTTATGCCCGCTTGATAAATATCATCCCCATTTTTGAATAAAATGATGTATGACCTCCTGTAAAAATGGCAATACAAATTACTAGAAAAGTATTCTATGAACTCTACCATGGGCATAGAGATAAAGTAACGCAATATTTCATGCACTGCCTATCATAGATGTGGATGAACCTATAGTGGTTAGGAGGACGGCTTTGATGACTGCAATCAGACAAGATGCATGGAGCGAGGAAGACGATTTAATATTGGCGGAGGTGACGTTAAGGCATATCCGGGAGGGCAGCACTCAGCTCTCCGCTTTCGAAGAAGTTGGTGAGAAGATCGGTAGAACCGCGGCAGCCTGCGGCTTCCGTTGGAATAGCTTTGTCAGAAAAAAATACGAAGCGGCGATCCAAATCGCCAAGGCACAGCGGCAAAAACGCAACCAGCAAAGAAAGCATACGGGCTCATTTGCTACCGTGGCGGGCGGCGCTATCGCAGGTCCTTTAGTGGAAGGAGGCTCCGTCCGCAGCGACGGCATCGTAGAAGAGCTGTCCATCGACGCGGTGATCCGGTTTTTGCGGCAGTGGAAAGGAAGCTATCAAGAAATGGTCCGCCATGTGCGGCAGCTGGAAAAAGAAGTGAATGAGAAGCAGGATGAGCTGGAGCGGCTTCGTACGATCAATGACGAGCTAAGCAGGAAGGTCAGCGATGTTTCCACCGATTATCGTGTGGTCAATGACGATTATAAAGCTTTGATTCAAATCATGGACCGAGCGAGGAAGCTGGCTTTTCTCACGGAGGAAGAAGAGGAGATCAAGGCGCGTTTTAAAATGGATGAGAACGGAAATCTCGAACGGATTGAATAAGTCCGGCGAAGAGACCGCATATCCGACAATTCCTACATAAGCATCCCCCTGGACGTTTTCAGCGTTTGGGGGTTTTTTTGTTACGGCTTCCGTTTTTTTTGTTATGATAGAGTTCAGATAGCCGTTTACAATAAAAGGATGTGAAAGATGTGAACCGGATCACGGTCATCGGGGCAGGGGCGCTGGGTATGCTCTTTGCTGTTAAGCTTGCAAGCGCCGTTCCCAATATGGAACTTGTAGTTCGACGAGCGGAGCAAAAGCATCTCTTGATGTCTGAAGGGGTTTCTTTAACCGAAGCCGGCGCTTGGCCGGATGGATCGAAAAAAATGGTAAAGATCTTTCCCAAGATCAGTTTAATGAACGAAGAGGATTGCAGCAAAGCAGCTTGGGAGGGCTGTACGCATTGGATTGTGCTCGCAGTGAAGCAAACGGCGATAACAATGGACTTGGCTTATACGGTACAACAAAGAATGGGCCCTCATTCCTGGGTGATTTGTCTGCAGAACGGAATCGGCCACGTGGAAACGCTTGAAAAATTCATTCCTGCAAAGCGGATCCTGCTTGCCGTAACGACCGAAGCCGCTTTGAAGCATTCGGAAACGGAAGCGGAGCATACCGGCCGAGGACGCACCTGGATCGGGAGCGCTTCTCCTCATTACAATGAAGGTGCTGAGGATGCGCAAAAAAAATGGGTAAAGCTGCTGGAGGTTGCAGGATTCGAGGCTTTTCTGTCGAAAAACATCACTAGCCGAATTTGGCACAAACTTCTCGTGAATTCCATCATCAACCCGCTGACAGCCATATTGCAAGTGACCAATGGAGAACTGCCGGGGCTGCCGCAAGCGCAGCAGCTGATGCGTGCTTTATTCGATGAAGGAACCGCTTTGGCAGCGGCGCTTCATATCGAGCTGGAACCGGATCTATGGGAACAATTGCTCGAGGTATGCCGAAGAACCTCGGCCAATCGGTCTTCCATGCTGCAGGATGTGCTTGCAGGCCGTCCTACCGAGCTGGACGCGATCAACGGGGGGCTGCTTAAGAAAGCCGAGGCGATCGGCCTTTCCATGCCGACGCACCTTGCCGTATACCGGCTTGTGAAAGCGCTGGAAGGACGCCTGCCGCCGATTAGACGTTGAACTTATTTGAGGGTCGGTGATGAGGGTTGAACGAAATATTAGAGTGGCTCCATCAGCTTTACAAGGTGATTGCTTTTGTCCCCTTCGTGGCTTTTTTGATCACATGGCTGATCGTTTATTACGGTTGCGGCCGGAATAAACGTAAAGCGACCTATGTCAGCATGGACATCACCACCTTGTTCCTAATCGGCTCCGTAGCCTATATGAGCCGCAATCTGTTCGGATCGGGAATGCTGTTGTGGACGATCATACTGTTTTTTTTAATTGCGGCCGGATTGCTCGGAAATTTGCAGAACCGGATTAAGGGGCGCATCGACCTTGTCAAAATTGTCCGGACGCTTGGACGACTCGGTTTTTTGCTGCTTGGAGCCTGCTATGTTTTGCTGTTATTTTTCGGCATCGGCAAGTATATGATTAGCTCTTGAGGAGAGAAGCCTAATGAACGTACATAACTTAATGGAAGACGTTGTGAAAAGCTGCCTGAAAGAATTGATGAATTCCCAGGAGTATTTGGCCGATCTAACGGAAATTGAACAAAGCGACATCATCGCGATTGCACTGAATAAACTTCCGGCCAAATATGTTTCGACGGTCAAGGGAGAGGTATTCGCCAAAACCCAGCTGCGGATGCAGGTGGAGACCGATGTATACCGGGAGCTGTCGAATGCCATACATGTGGTGTTGAATTCGGAAAGGAAGTTTGCATTGCGGGCCGACAGCGAATAGAACATGGCCTGGTTGGCGATAGCCAAGCCGATTTCCGGCCGGATCGGCATAACGGACCTCGGCAAGCTCGTCGATTTTGCAGCGTGGTTGTATTATATAAAGAAGATAACCGTCCGCGGGCAGTTGGCGGACGGTTCTTGCTGTTAGCGGGGACGTACATTTTGACGATTTTTCTCAACATGTGTACAATATAGATGCTACTTGCGATTACAAAGCGAAAGCGGCTTTCTTTACATAAGTATAAGCAGGATCAAGTATGGGAAAGGTGGCGGGAAACGTGCGCTTGGAAGCAATACAATGGGAATCCGGCCAGCCTTTGACGGACGATTATGTGAGCCGTTTTGAGAAGACGGGCGAGCTTTATGACTATAATCCTTGGGAATGGGAAAGCTGGCGGGCCCGAGCATCCTGGCTTGATCAGGAGCGCGTGACCGGAGCGGATCGTCAGCGGCTGGCGGATGCGCTGCGCCAGTTCAATGAGCGGGCCGGCAACGCCGGCGAAGCGATGGATGCGATCGAGCGGCTGAGAGACAAACGGACGCTGTGCGTGGTAGGAGGCCAGCAGGCTTCGCTGTTTACGGGACCGCTGCTCGTGATTTATAAGGCGGTCACCTTGCTCCGGTTGGCGAAAGAAGCTTCCGGGAAACTGAACCGGCCGGTGGTGCCGGTGTTTTGGATTGCCGGTGAGGATCATGATTTTGATGAAGTCAATCACGTGAACTATCTGACGCCGAATCTTCAAGTGGATAAAATTAAGGTGGAGCATCCTACTGGCTTGAGAACGTCGGTCAGCCGAACGAAGCTTGGACGCCAGCAGTGGGAGGATGCGCTGCGGCAGCTGGAGCAGTCGTTAATGACAACCGAGTTTAAGGATGAATTAGTCCAATCGTTTCGGGCTGCGGTGGAAGAGTCGGCCACGCTGGTGGATTTATTCGCCAGGCTGATGGCTCGGCTGTTCGGCTCGCAAGGGCTCGTGCTTCTGGACTCCGACGATCCCGCCCTGCGCAAGGTGGAAGGATCCATGTTTCGGACGCTCATTGAGCAAAACGGCGAGTTGAACGAAGCCTTCCTCCAAAACCGTGATCAACTGATGGCATGCGGCTATCAGCCTCAAGCGGAGCTCCATACGAATGCAGCCAATTTATTTGTATACGATGAAGAAGGCGAACGGATTTTGTTGTATGCCGATGACAGTGGGGGCTTCACCGACCGCAAGGGCGTGCGGAGGTTCTCGCGGGAACGGCTGCTGGATTGGGCGGACACCGCGCCGGAGCGGCTGAGCAATAATGTCATGACCCGGCCGCTGATGCAGGAATTTTTGTTTCCTGTACTGGCCACCGTACTCGGCCCTGCGGAAATTGCCTATTGGGGCTTGACGCGCAAGGCGTTTCATCTGCTGGGGATGAGGATGCCGCTATTGGTTCCGCGCCTCGGATTCACCATTGTGGAAGGCACGGTCCACAAAAACATGCAAAAATATGGTCTCACGTTCGAAGATGTGGTGCTGCGTCTTGAAGAGAAACAGCAGGAATGGCTGCGTGCCCAAGACCGGCTGCAGCTCGAAGCCCGGTTCGGAGAAGTGAAAGAACAGTTCCGTTCGGGCTATGAGCCCTTGATCGCGGCGATTTCCGGTATTAATCCGGGTCTCGGGAAATTAGGAGAGACCAATTTGGGCAAAATTATCGAACAGATCGAATTTTTACAGCATAAGGCCGAAGACGGGCTGCGTTCCCAGAATGAGTCGGGACTGCGGCATTTCCAGCGGATCGGTCTTACGATTGCGCCTGGCGGCAAACCGCAGGAAAGAGTGTATAACATATCCGCTTATTTGAATAAATACGGTGACGGCTGGCTGAAGGAGCTGCTGGAGCTGCCGGTAACCATAGACGGAAAGCATTATATATGTTATATGTAGAGAATCATCCATTCGACGATATATCGAGGAGGAGCTGCTCATGAAAAGTACGATTGAAAAAAGCGTGATTCGCGATATCGCGCTAGCGCCTGAGGGGCATTTGAAAATTGATTGGGTGAATGCCCATATGCCAGTATTAAACCGCATTCGGGAGCAGTTTGAGAAAGAGCAGCCGTTTAAAGGGTTGAAAGTGGCCATCTCGCTTCATCTGGAGGCTAAAACCGCCTATCTCGCCAAAGTAGTGCAGGCCGGAGGAGCGGATGTAACGATTTGCGGCAGCAATCCGCTTTCGACGCAGGATGATGTGTGCGCCGCACTAGTCGAGGATGGCATCACGGTATTTGCCAAATACAACCCGGATCCGAAGGAATATAAGGAGCTGCTGATCAAAACGCTGGAAACCGAACCGGACCTCATCATCGACGACGGAGGCGACCTGGTTACGATTCTGCACTCCGAACGCAAAGACCTGCTGAAGAACATACGCGGCGGCGCGGAAGAAACAACGACAGGCATTCTTCGTTTGAAGTCTCTTGAAAAAGAAGGACAGCTGCAGTTCCCGATGGTGGCTGTCAACGATGCGTTCTGCAAATATTTGTTCGATAACCGATACGGTACCGGGCAATCGGTATGGGATGGCATCAACCGGACGACGAATCTGGTGGTTGCGGGTAAAACGGTTGTCGTTGTGGGCTACGGCTGGTGCGGTAAAGGTGTGGCGATGCGGGCAAAAGGACTTGGCGCCAACGTCATCGTTACAGAAGTTGATGCCATTAAAGCGGTGGAAGCCTATATGGACGGCTTTGCCGTCATGCCGATGCTGGAAGCCGCCAAAGTGGGCGACTATTTCGTCACCGTAACGGGCAACCGGGACGTGATCCGCGGAGAGCACTACAAGGTAATGAAGGACGGAGCGATTTTGTCCAATGCCGGACACTTTGACGTTGAAGTAAATAAAGTGGAGCTGGAAGAGCTTTCCGTCTCCAAGCGGACGGTTCGCCGCAACATCGAGGAGTATACGATGAAGGACGGGCGCAAATTTTATGTGCTGGCGGAAGGCCGGTTGGTCAACCTGGCGGCTGGCGACGGTCACCCGGCGGAAATCATGGATATGACCTTTGCGCTGCAGGCCATGTCTCTGAAATACGTAAACGATAACTACAAGCAGATCGGCAATAAAGTGGTGAATGTGCCTTATGAACTGGATGAGCAAGTGGCACGCTTCAAGCTTGCATCCTTGGGCATCGGGATCGATTCGCTGACCGAGGAGCAAAAAAGCTATTTGGATAGCTGGGCGGAGCATTAATATTCCAGCTTTTCAAAACCGTACTTCCCCTTGCCTCAGCGCAGGGGGATTTTTTTGCATTGCCGCCAAACGAACCCTTACCCAAACATCCGCCCCCTCCAAACATCTGCTAATCAGGATAAAAATTTCCATTCTTCTGCAACAACCTCGCCATCCCCTGCGTCATATCATTAACACCATCGGTTTTTCAGCGAAGCGTACGAAGATAAAAAAACAAGGGGGATCTTTCATGCGAAGCGAAAAGGAATGGTTGGGAAGGACGGCTCGAACAAGCTGGAACCGTTTATGGCGAGGGATGGCGTTAAGCGCAGTTTTGGCAGCTTTACTGGCAGGCTGCAGCGCTTCGAATGATCCAGCGGCATCGTCTTCGTCGGCGGCTTCCGGCCACAACCAGGCCGCTGATGCGAAAGCAAGCCCGGGCGCGGTTGCGGACAGTCAGACCAATACGGCCGGGAGGGCTTCGGAAGGTCAGGAAGCCGGCGGCCCTGCGGCGGAAACGGCACTGGCGGCGGAGCCGTTTAGCCGCAAGATTATTTACACCGCCAATTTGGTTATGCAGGTGGAGAATTATGAAGAAGCGGAGTCCCGGGTGCAGGAGGCAGTCAAACAGTCGGGCGCGTATATTCTGCAATTCAACGAAAATACGTCTTCGTCGGAAAAGTACGGGATTTTTACCATTAAAGTACCTGCAAACGGATTTCAATCGTTGCTCGATCTTCTGGAGAAAATCAACCCAAGCATGCAAAAAAACATGCAGGGCCAGGATGTCACCGAAGAGTACGTCGATTTGACGGCCCGGTTAAAGGCGAAGCAGGTGATGGAAGGACGTTTGGTCGCTTTTATGGAAAAGGCGGAGAAAACAGATGAATTGGTCGCTTTTTCCAACGAGCTGGGCAAGGTGCAGGAGGAGATCGAGCGCATCCAGGGAAGAATGAGATACCTGGAGCAAAACGTGGCCTATTCGACCATCGAACTCCGGATTACGCAAAAGATCGGTTCTGCGGAAGCGATCAAGGCACAGGAGCGCGGCCCTCTGATGGAGCGTGCGGCAGCTGCGCTGAACGGAACGGCAACGATGCTTGGTTTCCTGTTCCAATGGGTGATTGTTATCGTAGCAGGGGCACTGCCTGTTCTGCTTCTTCTTGCTTTGGCTATTGTTCCCGTTTATCTTATGAGGCGGCGGCGAAAGGCCAGGCTGGAGGAGATTCGTGCCAGACTTTCAGAACATAATCAGCTTCAGGAACCGAAAAACGAATAATGGGTTTAAAAAAATCCTGCGATCGTCTGATGACGGAGCAGGATTTTTTGTTAACATGGCGAAATATTATATTGAAAGTGGTGAGAAGTGGGGTAAAGTGGTGGAAAAGGGGGTGGCGAGTGGTGTTCATGGGGGAGTTTCAACATACCATCGATGAGAAAGGCCGCATGATCGTGCCGGCGAAATTTCGTGAAGCCCTCGGAACATCGTTTATCGTCACTCGCGGCCTGGACCAATGCTTGTTTGTATACCCTATGCAGGAATGGGCGGTGCTGGAGCAAAAGCTCAAATCGCTGCCGCTCATGAAGTCCGATGCCCGTGCCTTTACCCGATTCTTTTTTTCCGGCGCCACCGAGTGCGAGCTGGACAAGCAGGGCAGAGTAAATCTGCCGAACAATTTGATTGAACATGCCAAGCTGGACAAGGATTGCGTTGTGATCGGCGTTTCCAATCGGGTGGAGATTTGGAGCAAGCCGATTTGGGAAAACTATTTCCAGGAGTCCGAGGAATCCTTTAATGAGATTGCTGAAAAATTGGTCGACTTTAACTTTGATTTGTAATTCGTGTTTACGGACGCCTCAGGAGGAATCAAGCGCATGTTTCATCACGTAACCGTACTAAAGAACGAAGCAGTGGAAGGTCTGCATATCAAACCGGACGGCGTATATGTTGATTGTACGCTCGGCGGTGCGGGGCACAGTTTGGAGATCGCCTCGCGATTGGGTCCGGAGGGATTGCTTATCGCATTCGATCAGGATGATGCGGCGCTGGATCATGCCCGGCAGCGTCTGGCCGGAGCGGCGGACAAGGTAAAGCTGGTGCGGAGTAATTTCCGTTATCTTGAACGGGAATTGAAACGTATCCCCCGGGCGTTAAAAGACGGCCGCCCCCAGGTGGACGGCATACTGTTTGATTTGGGCGTTTCATCGCCTCAGCTTGACGAGGCGGACAGAGGATTTAGCTACAACCATGATGCCGAGCTGGATATGCGGATGGACCGGACATCGCCGTTAACAGCCAAAGATATTGTCAATGAATGGTCTGAGCAGGAAATCGCCGACATTCTATTCGAATATGGCGAGGAGAAGTTTGCCAGAAGAATCGCTGCCAAAATCGCTGCTGCGAGGGCCGAAGCGCCGATCGAAACGACTGGCCGCTTGGTCGAGCTGATTAAGGAAGCTATCCCTGCAGCCGCGCGCCGCACAGGGCCTCATCCGGCCAAACGGAGCTTTCAGGCGCTGCGCATTGCCGTTAACGACGAGCTCGGAGCCTTTGAAGAAGCGCTCGAGCAAACGATTCGCTGTCTGGCTCCGGGAGGCAGAGTGGCAGTCATTACGTTTCATTCGCTCGAGGATCGAATCTGCAAACAAACGTTTGCCAAATACGTAGGGAAATGCACATGTCCGCCGGATTTTCCATTGTGCGTATGCAACCCCGCAGGTATTGTCAAGTTGATTAACCGCAAACCGATCGAAGCCGGCGCAAAAGAGCTTGAAGAGAACCCGCGAGCGCGTTCGGCAAAGCTGAGAATAGCTGAAAAATTACCTTCTTAAGGGGGAGATGACGTTGCCAGCCTACATGCATGGGAATTTAGCGACAGAACAAAAAACGCAGCCCAAAGTGAAGATCAGGGAAACGAAGAAAGTCGTTTACCGGAGCAAGGCGCTGCCGCTGCAGGAGAAGCTTCTTTATTTATTCACCGTCCTCATTTGCGTAGTGGTGGCGGGATTGATTATCTGGAGATATGCACTGATCTATGAGATGAATGCGGACATCAAGTCCATTGAACAGAAAATCAGTAGACTGGAAGCGGAGAACAGTATTTTGAAGCAGCGGGTGGATGGATTGTCTGATCCGAGAAGGCTGGAAGAGGAAGCCAAAAAACTCGGTTACGGAGTTCCCGGAGACAACCAGGTCAAACCGTCCGGCAATGCCAAAACGGGTACATCGTCCGTATCTTCTCAAGGTATAGCCGCAAATACGAACAAATCAAAGGATCAACCCTGATCTGCTATTCGAATAGGGGGAGCAGCCGATGACTAGAAAAGTAAAGTTGCGGTCGTTAATTATTGGAGGGGCCTTCACCCTCCTTTTTGTTGTCCTGGTTACCCGATTGTATTGGGTTCAAGTGGTCCAGGGGGCGGAATTGCTGTCGGACGCAAAAATGATGTGGGCGACAGACAAGGAGCTCAGGCCGGTACGTGGCACGATTTTGGACCGCAATGATAAAGTGCTTGCGGAGGATTCGCCCGCCTATACGCTGGCGCTGAATCCGAAAATCATTCATGATAAGGGCATCGAGAACGAAATCGTTCAGGGACTATCTGAAATTTTGGGCAATTCGAATGATTCCGGCGCTTTGGCGGCGCTTGCGGATAAAATCCGTACCCGGATCAATCAGAAGCGAGATGACGGTTCCTATTATACCCAAGTGGAAATTCGGAATGAAGGCTGGAAGATCGATGCGGAGATTGCCGATAAAATCAAAGCGCTCGAGAAGGAGCTTCAACAGAAGCTGAATACGAAAAAAAGCCTGGGCATTCTATTGCTGCCCGAGAGCAAACGGTTTTATCCGTCCGGAGGTCTGGCGGCTCATCTGCTCGGCTACATGGATAAAGATGGCAAACCGATCATGGGTTTGGAATCCCAGCTGGATGAATATCTAAAAGGCGAATCCGGATGGCTGAGCTATGAGAAAGATCGCTACGGCGTGGAGCTGCCCCATTCCCAGAGAAAGTACCAGCCGGCCGTCAACGGAGACAACGTGAGGCTGACGCTGGACAAAAACATCCAGTTTTATATGGAGAGCGCCATCCAAAAAGTGTACGAAAAATGGCGTCCGAAAAGCGTGACGGCGATCGCGGTGGATCCCCATACCATGGAAATTCTCGGATTGGCCAATATGCCTTCGTTCAACCCCAATAAATATTGGGAAGCAAAGCGGCAAAGCGATTTTGTCAATCATGCGGTAGCTTCCCAATACGAACCGGGATCGACCTTCAAGCTGGTCACGCTCGCTGCAGCGGTGGAGGAAGGCATTTTCAATCCGAATGAAACCTATCAATCTGGTTCGATTGCCGTCCCGGGTCGGAGGCTGCATGACCACAACGTCTCGGGCTGGGGACAAATATCCTATCTCGAAGGCTTGAAGCGGTCCAGTAATGTCGCATTTGTCAAGCTGGGGTATGAGAAGCTCGGGCAGGATAAGCTTCGGGCGTATATCGAAAAGTTCGGTTTCGGCGCAAAGACCGGTGTGGATATTGCCGGAGAAGTCGCCGGAATCGTAAATATGCGTTATCCGGCGGAATTTGCCACAGCTACTTACGGTCAAGGGCTGACGGCTACGGCGATACAGCAGACGGCGGCCTATGCGGCCATTGCCAATGGCGGCAAATTGATGTGGCCTCATTTGATCAAAGAAATTTATAACCCGGAAACGGGAGAAATTATAAAAAAATTCGAACCCAAGGAAATCCGCAGAGTCGTTTCGGAAAACACGGCCAAGCAGGTCGGTGAATATCTGGAGCAGGTTGTAGCCGACCAATCGATAGGTACGGGAAGAAAAGCTTATATCGACGGCTATCGCATAGCCGGTAAGACAGGTACGGCGAATAAGGTTATTCCGGGTCAGAAAGGGTATGCCGAAGGCAAATGGGTGATTTCGTTTGCCGGGTATGCACCGCTTGAAAATCCTCAAATTCTGGTTACCATTATCGTCGACGAACCGGACCTGGGGGGAAACTACCATCTTGGAGGGGATGTAGCGGCCCCGGCGTTCAAGGAAATCGTCTCGCAAACCTTGCGTTATATGGGCATCGCGCCGAATACGGCGGCTCAACAGCACGCTCAAGCGGCGGAACAGAAGATGCTTGCCGCTGTTCCCGATTTGACAAGCCTGTCGCTTGATCAAGCCCGGAAGACGATGGACAAATTCGGCATTTCGGTAGCGGCGATCGGCCAAGGAGCCGGCGTGATTGCACAATATCCCGCCCCTGGCACCGAAATCGGAGGCTTGCAGCGAATGTATGTAATGATGCAGGAGACGAAAGATGTTCCGGTACCGGACATGACCGGCAAATCGCTTCGCGATGCGATCGGACTCTGCTCCTTCCTCAAGCTGCGATGTCAATCCGAGGGAGAAGGATATGTAACGAGCCAGACGTTGGAGGGCGCCGGGGAAGACCGGGTGCTGCACCTGCGGCTCCATCCTTACGGTGAGACGGAGGAGAATGCCGAATCGGAGAAACCGCAAACCAACCCGAACCATGACGGCGCTGAGAATGGTGCCGAAAATAAAGAAAATAAAGAGGAGTCCGCACCCTCGGCCCCCCACGGCAATTAATCCGCATATCATGCCGCACCGCCGCGACAGCTTGTTCTAACCCCTGGTTGTCCTGAATAGGGATGATTATGAAACGATTTTTGTTTACAACGGACAACGTGGAAGAAGCGTTGTAAAGGTTGTAGCACTGTTGACAGCTGACGGCGGCTGTAACGCCGTAACGGCTGCAGCATTTCGGGAGGGGGAAAAAGCGGGCATGAGGGCATCGAACGTAACGGTTCGTCGACGTCTATTCGCCGCACTGATCGTCGGCACGTTTCTTTTCTTGGCGCTGGTGGTGCGGCTCGCGTATGTGCAGATTTGGGTAGGTCCGGAGCTGTCGGACAAAGCGGAGGATTCCTGGAGAAGGGATATCAAGGTGACGGCCAAACGGGGAGAGATTCTAGACCGCAACGGGGATCGCCTGGCTTACAACGTCAGTTCACCGACCGTTGTTGCCGTACCGGCGCAAATTAAAGATCCGAAAGCAACGGCCGCCAAACTGGCCGCGGTTCTTCAAATCAGCGAGGAAACGGTATACAAACAAATTACAGTCCGGAAAGCCAGTGTATACATTAAGCCGGGCGGACGAAAGATTACGATAGAAAAAGCGGATGAGATTCGCGATTTGCAGCTTCCCGGCATCTGGGTGACCGAGGACAACAAGAGGTACTATCCGTTCGGCGGCCTGGCTGCCCATGTGCTTGGATTTACGGGCGATTATAATCAAGGCTTGACAGGCATAGAATTGAAATATGACAACAGATTGACAGGGATCGACGGAAGCATATCGTATTTGTCCGATGCGGCCGGCAAGCTGATGCCGGGGTCGACGGATGAGTACAAAGAGCCGTTGGCCGGTATGAACCTGCAGCTTACGATCGACAGTCATATCCAATCCATCATGGAGCGGGAGCTCGATCAAGCCATGGTGAAGTACCAGCCGAATCATGTCATTGCCATTGCGATGGATCCGAACAATGGAGAAATTTTGGCCATGGGTTCGAGACCCGGCTTTGAGCCCGGCAATTATAAAAATTATCCGGTGGAGAATTACAACCGGAATCTTCCGATCTGGATGACTTACGAACCGGGGTCGACGTTTAAGATTATCACTTTGGCAGCTGCCCTGGAGGAGAAAAAAATAAGCCTGACCGAAGGGTTTCACGATCCCGGCGCGATTGAGGTCGCCGGGGCAAGGCTTCGCTGCTGGAAGCGGGGCGGACATGGAAGCGAGACCTTCCTTCAAGTGGTCGAAAATTCCTGCAACCCCGGCTTTGTGGTCATGGGGCAGCGGCTGGGCAAGGAGAAGCTGTTTGATTATATCTACAATTTCGGCTTCGGTAAAAAAACCGGTATCGATCTTGGCGGCGAAGAGAATGGCATTTTGTTTAAGCCTTCACGTGTCGGCCCTGTGGAGCTTGCGACGACCTCGTTCGGGCAGGGCGTCTCGGTCACGCCGATTCAGCAAATCTCGGCGGTATCCGCAGCCATTAACGGCGGCAGGCTGTTTAAGCCGCATGTAGCCAAAGCCTGGTATAAGCCTGAAACAGGCGACGTGGTCGAGACTGTGAACCCGGAACTGGTCCGTCAGGTGATCTCTCCGGAAACCTCCAGGATGGTGCGCGAAACGTTGGAGAGCGTTGTGGCCAACGGTACGGGGCGGAATGCATTTGTCGACGGTTATCGCGTAGGCGGGAAAACGGGAACGGCACAAAAGGTCATCAATGGGCGCTATTCCTCCAGTGAGCATATTGTTTCCTTCATCGGATTCGCTCCTGCAGACGATCCGAAGGTCGTCATTTATGCGGCCGTGGATAATCCGCAGGGAATCCAATTCGGCGGTTTGATTGCTGCTCCGCTGGTTAAGAATATCATGCAGGATACGCTTCAATATATGAAAATTCCGCCGCGTAAGGATCAAATGGAACGCAAATACGTATACGGAGACAAAAGAATTGTGGAAGTGCCGAATCTGGTCGGCATGACCCTTACTGATATCTACGAAGATCTCAATATGAATTTCCAACTTGCCAAATCCGGCGTCGGCCGCACGGTGATCAACCAAGTGCCGAAGCCCGGTACTAGGATCGAACAAGGCTCTACGATCCGGATCTATTTGTCGGATACGCAGCCGGTGCCCGATAGAGGGGCCAGACCGCAAGTTCAATAGCGCTGCCCCGGCAGAGCCGGCTTGGGAGATGCTGAATCTGCGAGTGGTGAGTGGAGAAGACTTGAGCGTCCGATCCGCTCGCCCGGTCTGTACGTAAGGTCGATTTAACAGGCTTGGAGTCTGTTATGTCCGGCCGCTTTCATACGCCTTGAACAAAAGTTCGCCGTCCCCCGTGCCTTTTTTCAAAAGGGGCTTTTCACGGCACATTTTTTTGTCCATAATAGATACCATGTGCATAAACGGAGGAGGACGCTTGATGCAACTGAAGGAACTCGCTTCTCAGCTTGCGGTGAGCCGCCTCGTTGGCGATGACCGCATCAATATTACCGGATTGCAGACGGATTCCCGCAAGGTGAACCCTGGCGATTTGTTTATCTGCATCCCGGGATTTGCCGTAGACGGACACGATTATGCGGGGAAAGCGGTTGAGCGGGGAGCTGTTGCCTTGGTTGCCGAGCGGGAGATGGAGCTAGGCGTTCCCGTGTTGATCGTAAAGGATGCGCGATATGCGATGGCGGTGCTTGCGAACCATTATTACGGTTATCCGAGCCGCGAGCTGAAGCTGATCGGGATCACGGGGACCAACGGTAAAACAACAACAACTTACTTGCTGGAAAAAATCTTGAGCGATCAAGGGTTTCGAACCGGGCTGATGGGCAACATTCATGTCAAGATCGGTTCCCGATATATTCCAAACGCGATGACGAATACGCAGGAAGCAGTGGAGCTTCAGCGGATTTTACGTGAGATGGTGAACGAAGGAACGGATTATTGTATCATGGAAGCTTCCTCGCACGGACTGGAATTGGGCCGGGTCAAAGGATGTCGTTTCCGTACGGGCATTTTCACGAATTTAACCCAGGATCATCTGGACTTTCACCATACCATGGAACAGTACAAGGCGGCCAAAGGACTGCTTTTCTCCCGTCTCGGCAATGAATTTTCCGATGATCCGAACCAAAGCAGGTTCGCCGTGCTCAATGCGGACGATCCTGCATCGAAGGATTATGCGAGACTGACTGCCGCACAAATCATAACTTATGGAATCGAGGATCCGTCTGCGGATGTGAGAGCTGAAGCGATCGAAATTTCTTCGAAAGGTACACGGTTCAAATGTGTAACGTTTCGCGGAAGCGCCGAGGTGAGCATGCGGCTTGTCGGGCGGTTTAATGTATACAATGCGCTTGCAGCCATCGCTTGCGCGCTTGCGGAGGGGATTGAGCTTGCAAGGATTGCCGACAGCCTCGGCCGGGTGGATTCGGTTGAAGGCCGGATGGAGATAGTGAATGCCGGACAGGAGTTTCTTGTTCTTGTCGACTATGCGCATACCCCTGACGGTCTGGAGAACGCCCTTTCGACGATTCGTCAATTTGCCGAAGGCAAGGTATACTGCGTTTTTGGCTGCGGAGGAGACCGCGACCGCGCCAAACGTCCCCTGATGGGTGGCGTGGCGGCCAAGTATGCGGATTATGTATTCGTCACTTCCGACAATCCGCGTACCGAGAACCCGGAGCGCATTCTTCAGGACATTGTTCCGGGGCTTCGTACCGCAGGGTATGACCCCGGCCGCTACGAGCTGGTTGCCGACCGCAGAGAAGCGATTCAAAAAGCAGTCGATCGCGCAGCTCCGGGCGACTGCATCTTGATTGCGGGGAAGGGACACGAAACGTATCAGGACATCATGGGCGTCAAGCATCCTTTTGACGACCGCAAGGTAGCCAAAGAAGCAATCATGAATCGCTTTCGTTCATCGGGAAGCGATGGGGTTTAAGCAATTGGGGGGATAACGCGTGGATTTTAATATTGTGTTGATCACGCTCGGCGTGGCTTTTTTACTTGCTGTGATTATGGGGCCTCTATTCATTCCGCTGCTCCGCAGGCTCAAATTCGGGCAGCAGATTCGTACGGAAGGGCCGCAGGGACACTTGAAAAAAGCAGGCACGCCGACGATGGGCGGGATCATCATTATGCTGGCGCTGGCGGTTGCCGTGCTTCGATTCGGGGAAAAAAACCTCGAAACCGTCATTCTTCTGGTTGCTGCGCTTGGCTACGGATTAATCGGTTTTCTGGACGACTACATTAAAATATTGTTTAAGCGTTCGTTAGGGCTTACCGCCAGGCAAAAGCTGCTTGGGCAGCTGGTTTTATCGGGCATCGTTTGTTTTTTGCTCGTACAGTCCGGGCACAGCACCGAAATACGCATTCCTTACGTCGACTTTTCTTTTGACGCCGGGTGGCTTTATTTTCCTTTTGTGGTGTTTCTGATGCTGGGCACGTCCAATGCGGTGAATTTCACGGATGGTTTGGACGGACTATTGGCCGGTACCAGCGCCATTGCTTTTGGGGCCTACGCGGTGATTGCCTTAAACAACTCGCAGCCGAACATTGCGATTTTCTCCGCCGCCATGGTAGGGGCGGTGCTGGGCTTTCTCGTGTTTAACGCTCATCCGGCCAAAGTGTTCATGGGGGATACCGGTTCGCTCGGTATAGGCGGCGGGCTCGCCGCGGTAGCGATCCTGACCAAAGGGGAAATACTGCTGGCCTTGATCGGCGGCGTATTTGTCGTCGAAGTACTATCGGTTATCATTCAGGTCGTCTCCTTTAAAACGAGGGGAAAACGAGTGTTCAAAATGAGCCCGATTCACCATCACTTCGAGCTTGTAGGCTGGTCGGAGTGGCGCGTGGTGATTTCCTTTTGGACGGCCGGTCTGATTCTTGCAGGCGTCGGACTATATATTAACGAGGTGTTGTAATGATGGAGCATCCGCAGAATTATTGCGGCCGCCAGGTGGTCATATTGGGCCTTGCGCGCAGCGGCGTCGCTGCTGCAAAGCTGTTTCACGACAAGGGAGCGTTGGTGACGGTTAATGATAAAAAGGAACGCAAACTATGCCCTGAAGCCGATGAGTTGGAGGCTCTGGGTATTTCTGTTGTTTGCGGGGGTCACCCGGCGGGGCTGATTCATGAGGGGATTTCGCTCATCGTGAAAAATCCGGGCATCCCATACACGATCGAACCATTGAAGAAGGCGGCTGCGCTTGGTATCGAAGTCGTTACCGAGGTCGAAGTAGCCCATCATATTTGTAAGGCTCCCATCATTGGTATTACAGGCTCTAACGGCAAGACCACCACAACGACCTTGACCGGACTGATGCTGGAAGCCGGCGGCTTGAAGCCGATTGTTGCCGGCAATATCGGCCGCGCTCTGACGGAGGCGGCTCTGGAGGCCGAGGCAGACAACTGGATGGTCGTTGAGCTCAGCAGCTTTCAATTGAAGGGCACTCGCAGCTTCCGGCCCCGCATCGGCTGTTTGCTTAACGTATATGAAACTCATCTGGATTACCACGATACCATGGAAGATTATGTTTTTTCCAAAACGAAGCTGTTTGCGAATCAAACCGAGGAAGACACTGCGGTGTTGAATTGGGACGATGCCGTATGCCGGAAGGCTGCCGGGGAAATCAAATCCCGGGTGTTTCCATTTTCGGTCAGCTCGGAGCTTTCTTACGGCATGTATGTGTCGTCTCCGTTCGGCACGGGGGAGGACGCGGATAGCATGATCGTTTACCGCGATCATGATGGCGCGGAGCATCCCGTTATTGCCGTCAGGGAGCTGGGCATCCCCGGCAAGCACAACGTGGAGAATGCGCTCGCCGCCAGCTGTATGGCGCTCGTTTCCGGCGTGCGGACGGACGTTATTGCCCGGGTATTGAAAGAATTCCGCGGGGTGGAGCACCGTCTGGAGTATGTGGCTCTGAAAGATGAAGTTTTATTTTACAATGACTCCAAGGCAACCAATCCGACGGCAACGATCAAAAGCATCGAGTCGTTCTCTCAAGACATTATCCTGATTGCCGGCGGACTCGACCGGGGATCCGATTACATGGAACTGCTTCCCGCATTTCAGCAGGAGGTGAAAGGACTGGTCGTCCTGGGGGAAACAAAGGAAAAAATCGCCCGCGTGGCCCGGCTTGCAGGCATGAGCCGGATCAAAACCGTCGATACTGCTAAGGAATTGCAGGATACGGTTGCAGAAGCGGTGAGAGCCGCTTTTGCCATGGCAAAGCCGGGTGATGTGGTGCTGCTGTCCCCGGCTTGCGCCAGCTGGGACATGTTTCCTTCTTACGAGGAAAGGGGAAGAATGTTTAAGCAGACCGTGCATAACCTGTAAAGAGGGAGTAAACAAGCTTGCCGCCGCCTAAAAAGACGGCAAATGCCGCGGCTGCAGGCTGTTGAGGACAGACGCTCCCATCAAACTCAAGGTTAGAGGTGTGGGCGGTTATGGTTAAAGCACGGTCGGCTCCGGACATGTTGATGCTGGGCTCCACGCTGCTCCTGCTCGGAATCGGCGTGGTCATGGTGTACAGTGCCAGCGCAGTGCTGGCGTTTCGGGAATTCGGCGATGCCTTCTATTACTTGAAGAGGCAGGCGCTGTTCGCGGCCTTAGGCATTATGGCCATGGTTTTTACAATGAACACAGATTACTGGATCTGGAAAAAGTATGCCAAACTCGTGCTTATCATTTGCTTCATTTTACTTGTAGCGGTGCTTATTCCGGGCATTGGCGTGGTTCGCGGCGGCGCGCGCAGCTGGCTTGGCATCGGATCGTTCGGGATTCAACCCTCCGAATTTATGAAAATCGGCATGATCATTTTTTTGTCCAACTGGCTTTCCGAAAAACAAAACACGATTACGCTGTTCGGCAAAGGCTTGCTTCCTCCGCTCGGGCTTGTAGGACTAGCCTTCGGCCTGATCATGCTGCAGCCGGACCTTGGCACCGGCGCTGTGCTGGTGGGAGCCTCGCTTTTGATTATTTATACGGCGGGAGCGCGCCTTGTTCATTTATCTTATCTCGGTCTTGTCGGGGTTCTCGGCCTGGTCGGTTTGATCGCTGCGGCGCCTTATCGTTTGAAGCGGATTACGGCTTTTCTGGACCCGTGGCAGGACCCGCTCGGAGCGGGCTATCAGGCGATTCAATCGCTGTATGCGATCGGTCCGGGCGGTCTAGTCGGCCTCGGACTGGGCATGAGCCGGCAAAAGTACAGCTATCTGCCCGAGCCGCAGACCGACTTTATTTTCTCTATTATCGCCGAAGAGCTCGGCTTTATCGGGGGAACGTTCGTACTTGCCCTGTTCATACTGCTTTTGTGGCGCGGCATGCGTACGGCTATCACGGCTCCGGATACGTTCGGCAGCTTGCTGGCTGCCGGTATCGTCGGGATGATTGCCGTACAGGTGATAATCAACATCGGCGTCGTCATCGGCATGTTCCCCGTCACGGGCATCACGCTTCCGCTTATTAGCGCCGGAGGCTCATCACTTACGCTGATGCTGACCTCGATCGGTGTATTGCTTAACATTTCCCGGTTTTCGAGGTGATCCTGACATGAAAAAAATCGTCTTCACCGGCGGCGGAACGGCTGGCCATGTCACGCCGAATTTGGCGGTGATGGCTGAGCTGCGCAAGCAGGGGTGGGAGATTGAATATATAGGTTCCCGTGACGGTATTGAAAAAGAAATCATCGATCACGAGGGCATTCCGTTCCATCATATCGCTTCCGGAAAGCTCAGGCGCTATTTCGATCTGAAGAATGCGAAAGATCCGTTTAAAGTGCTTCTGGGCATTGGGCAAGCCTATCATCTGCTTCGAAAAATCAAGCCTCATATTGTATTTTCCAAAGGGGGATTCGTGACCGTTCCGGTCATTCTGGCATGCAGGCTGAATGGCATTCCCGTGATCTGCCACGAGTCGGACCTGACGCCGGGGCTCGCCAACAAAATTTCCCTGCCATTTGCTTCTCGCATTTGCGTTACCTTTCCCGAGACGCTTAAGAGTATTCGCAGCCGCAAAGCCGTATGCACCGGACTGCCGATTCGCGAACAAATTTTGCAGGGCCAAGCTTCCCGTGGACTTCAAATGTGTGATTTTCACTCTAATAAGCCTGTATTGCTCATGATGGGCGGCAGTCTGGGATCCAAGCGGATTAACGAAGCGCTCAGAGCAACGCTGGAGACGCTGCTCACACAATTTCAAATCATCCATATCTGCGGTAAAGGCAACGCCGATCCTTCCCTGGACGGGGTGCCGGGTTACCGGCAGTTCGAATATGTGAAAGACGAGCTGCCCGATTTGCTGGCTTGTGCGGACTTGGTCATCTCCCGGGCGGGATCTACTTCCATCTTTGAGTTTTTGGCGCTCCGCAAGCCTATGCTTCTGATCCCGCTGTCCCGCGAGGCCAGCCGGGGAGACCAGATATTGAATGCGGAATCTTTCCGTAAGATGGGTTACAGCAAAGTGCTTTATGAGGAAAACCTTTCCCCGCAAACGTTAGTATCCGCCGTCTCCGATCTTTATGAAGAACGCGTCCGCATACAAGAGCAAATGTCCGGCAACCCCTTCGGCAACGGGACTCAAAGGATTGTAGAGCTGATCGAAGCTTGCCGGTTGCCTGAAGCATGACAAATTTGCCTGGGCATTTGTCACACTCTGCAGTGATTCACATAAACTACACTATAACCGTGACAGACACCTGACGAAGCCGCATGCCGCAATGTGCGATAAAAGACAAAAGAGGCGCATGGCCTGAGGCTCTCGTGCTTCCGGGGATGTACCGGAAGCCCATCGTCTTGTCGTTCTGTGAAGGAGGTTTTCCCATGCAACAGGTCATAACAGAATTGCTGAAAGGATCGTATGGTGAAGTTCGATTGAACGAACCGCTTGCCCCTTATACCACATGGAAAATCGGCGGTCCGGCCGATGTCCTGCTCATTCCGCAGGACAAAAGCCGATTGATCAGCGCCGTTAAGCTGCTCCATCAGCACGATATCCCATGGATTGCGCTCGGCCGAGGCTCTAATCTGCTTGTAACCGATAAAGGCATCCGGGGGGTCGTGATCAAACTGGGGCATGCGCTGGAGACCGTGCGTTTCGAAGGAGAGTACGCCTTTGCCGGCGGCGCATATTCGTTCATCAAACTGTCGGTCATGGCAGGCAAGCAAGGATTGACCGGGTTGGAGTTTGCCGGAGGCATTCCGGGAACCGTGGGAGGCGCCGTTTACATGAACGCCGGGGCGCATGGGTCGGATGTGTCGCGCATTTTACAGCGGGTTGAAGTGCTGCTCCCGACAGGGGAGTTGGTGACGATGCAAAAAGATGATTTGGCGTACGCTTACCGGCATTCGATTCTGCACACGAATCCGGGGATTGTGACGGAAGCTGTCTTTAAGCTTAGCTATGGGGACCGGAAGGAGGTCGCAGCGGCCATGGCAGCCTATAAAGACAGGCGGCTGAGAACGCAGCCGCTTCAGCTTGCCTGCGCGGGAAGCGTATTTCGTAACCCGGAAGGGCATCATGCCGCAAAGCTGATTGAAGAGGCCGGACTCAAGGGCTTAAGGGTCGGTGACGCCCAAGTATCGCCACTGCACGCCAACTTCATTGTCAACACCGGGCAAGCGACAGCCCACGACGTGCTCACCCTGATCGAACAAGTGCGAAATGCCGTTTCGGAGCGGTTCGGAGTTCGTCTTGTACCTGAAGTATTGGTGGTGGGTGAGCGGTAAATCGGAGGTGGGACTTTGGAAAAGTTGGTTATCGAAGGCGGGAAACCTCTATCGGGAGCCATCAGAATTCACGGCGCAAAGAACGCTGCACTGCCCATACTTGCGGCAAGCATCATGGCAAAAGGTACAATAATGATTCAAAATGTGCCCGATTTGTCCGATATCCATGTTATGTTGGGTATTTTGCGTGCCCTCGGCTGTCAAGCCGAGCTTAAGGGCGATGCTGTCATTGTGAACACACATGGCGTTCATCAGTTTCACATTCCCGAGAGCCTGATGAGCCAGATGAGGTCTTCTATTTTCCTTATGGGTCCGATGCTGTCCCGTCTGGGGAAAGTGGAGCTTTATCAACCCGGAGGCTGTGCCATCGGAGAACGAAAGATCGATTTGCATTTGCAGGGATTGGCTGCCATGGGGGCAAGCATTGAGGAGAGCGGCAACAAAATCGTTTGCACGGTCGATGAGCTTGAGGGCGCGGAGATCGTGCTCGATTATCCGAGCGTAGGGGCTACGGAGAACATTATGATGGCCGCCGTGACGGCTCGTGGAATGACCACGATCACCAATGCGGCCAGAGAGCCCGAAATCCAGGATCTGCAAAATTTTTTGAATGCCATGGGCGCCAAAATTATCGGCGCAGGTACCGATACGATTACGATTGAAGGCGTTCGCGAATTGATTCCTTGTTCTTATCGGATTATCCCTGACCGGATCGTAACCGGAACGCTGATGATTGCCGCTGCGGTTACAAAAGGCAACGTCACGTTGGAGAGGGTAAATCCCTCTCATCTGACCTCCGCGATTCACGTATTGAAGAGGGCAGGTGTTCAAATCACGATTAACGGTGATATAATGAACATATGTGCCAAAGCCCGGCCCAAAGCCGTAGGGTGGGTCGTCACTTCTCCTTATCCTTCATTCCCGACGGATCTGCAGTCGCAAATTATGGTACTGTTGAGCTTGGCGGACGGCGCCAGCATTATAAAAGAAACCGTGTTTGAGGGCAGATTCAAGCATGTCGATGAGCTTTCGCGCATGGGTGCGGATATTCGGGTGGATCTGAATGCGGCGTTTATCCGCGGGGTGTCGAGGTTGTACGGGGCCACGGTAGAGGCAACCGATCTGCGTGCGGGCGCCGCACTGGTCATTGCAGGCCTTGCCGCCCAAGGAACGACGATCATCGAGCAGATTCACCATATCGATCGCGGATATGAGCATATCGAGCACATGCTGAGCGCTTTGGGCGCCAGTATTGAACGGATTACTCCCGTTAGGGCGGAGTAGCTATATTCATCCATATGACCATAACCGTTGAAATATCCCTTTTCCCCTGCGGGAAGGGAATTCAGCGGTTTACATATTATTCCTGAGCTCGGGAGGATTTCCATGACTTCAGAAGACAGGCTTCCGGTCATCAAAAAACCTGCACCGAGAAACCGCAGCAGCAAAAGGCTGCTTCTGTTTCTTTTCGTTTTCTTCATTACGCTGCTTCTCGTGCTGTTCTTTCAATCATCGCTGAGCCAGATTACGGAAATCGAAGTTCAAGGGCAAGAGCTTGTGTCTGCGGAAGACGTCAAGGCAGCCGCCGCGGTAAAGCCGGGGGACCATTTTTTCTCTGTCTCTTCCAGCGGGATTGCAGAGAAGGTCAAAGCCTTAAGAATGATAGAATCCGTGCAGGTGTCCAAGCATTTTCCCGGGCGGATTTTGATCGAAATAAAGGAATACCCGAGGGTGGCCTATCAAATCGGTGAGGACGGCCGCATCGAAGCGCTGCTTGCGGATGCCAGCGTGGTTCCGGTGACGCTTCAGGGATTTGTGCCGGACAAGCCGTTGTTAACGGGCTGGGGCAAGGATGATCCGCTCAAGACCCAGCTTTGCCTAACGATGTCCAAGCTGTCCGCTGCTTATTTTGCCGACGTATCGGAAATCAAGCCTGACCCGAGCTCATCGTATCCGGACAAAATTAAGATGTATACCCGCTCGCAATTCGAAGTTCAGACCACGATAGGATATCTGCCGGAAAAAATCATACATTTAAACACGTATATTGCTAATTTAAAAGAAAATAACCAGTCAGGCGGAGTATTGAGGTTATTGGAAGCCGATTCCCACACGCCTTTACCGTTCGAACAGGGCAGAAAAGAGGGAGACGCCAATACCCGGCTTCAAGCCAATAATTGAAAAATCCGGCTACTCAACCTTACAAAAAAATGATAGAATTGTAATTATGGTATATTTTATGCGCTTATTCCGAAAAAAATTGCGAGAAAAAGAGGAAACGAACGAGCTGTGTGGAATAACTACAGGAGGTTTGCTGGCCAAGGCTCGTTTACATTACATATCACAGGAGGTGCCACAGGTTGAGCAGCAATGACATCATTGTTAGTTTGGACATCGGTACATCCAAAGTTCGTGCTATTATTGGGGAAGTCGTTAACGGCACCATTAATATAATTGGAGTTGGATCTGCCGACTCGCAGGGAATCCGCAAGGGAGCAATCGTTGATATCGACCAAACGGTGCAATCGATTCGAAGTGCGGTGGATCATGCGGAGCGGATGGTGGGCATTCAAATAGCGGAAGTGTATGTTGGTATTTCCGGCAATCATATCTCTTTGCAGTCCAGTCATGGCGTCGTGGCCGTGTCAAATGAAGACCGTGAAATCGGGGATGATGACATAGAACGTGTCATTCAAGCCGCCAGGGTCATTCCTTTGGCTCCCGAGAGGGAAATTATCGGTGTTGTCCCCAATCAATACGTGGTGGATGGCACGGATCAAATTCATGATCCCAGAAGCATGATCGGCGTAAGGCTGGAAGTGGAAGCGACGATTATAACCGGCACCAAAACAGCCATTCATAATTTGCTCCGCGTTGTTGAGAAGTCCGGTCTGAAGGTAGCCGGCTTGGTGCTTTTGTCGCTGGCCGCAGGCCATCTGGCTTTGTCCAAGGATGAGAAGGCGATTGGCACCGCATTGGTGGATATCGGCGCGGGAGCAACCACCATTGCTGTGTTTAATGAAAACAATTTGGTTGCGACAACCACGCTTCCGATCGGCGGCGAGTATATTACCAATGACATTGCATACGGGCTCAGGACGCAAGCGGATATCGCCGAGAAAATCAAGCAGAAATTTGGATGCGCCATGGTGGAACATGCGGCTGATGATCAAGTGTTCAAGGTGAACCGTCTCGGCAGCAATGTGGACAAGGAGTACTCACAGGTCGATTTGGCGAATATTATCGAACCGCGCGTACAGGAAATATTTCATTTGATAAAGATGGAAGTGCTAAGGCTGGGATTCAGTGATTTGCCGGGCGGGTATGTATTGTCCGGCGGGACCGTTTCTTTGCCCGGGGTGCTGGCTGTCGCGCAATTGGAGCTGGCATCGTCTGTCCGAATCGCCGTTCCGGATTATATCGGCGTTCGGGATCCCGCATTTACAAGCGGAGTAGGAATTATTCAATACGCATCCAAATATTTGCGCGGCTCCAAACAAAACACCGGCGTGAAAAAGCTGGTCAGCAAAAAGACGTCTTCCGGTCAAGAGCAAAAGCCATCGGCCATGGAACGGTTTAAAAACTGGTTAAGCGAATTTATATGATCGAAAAAGCTTGCACGATGAAAGCCTAATGAGGGGGAAGACGCTAGTATGTTTGAATTTGACATGGACATGGACCAGTTAGCGAAAATAAAAGTCATTGGCGTCGGCGGCGGCGGCAGTAATGCCGTCAACCGAATGATCGACAACGGAGTGAGGGGCGTCGAGTTTATTACCGTCAATACGGACGCTCAGGCTCTGCATCTTGCCAAATCGGAGCAAAGGCTGCAGATCGGGGATAAGCTGACGCGCGGTCTCGGAGCGGGAGCGAATCCCGAGGTTGGCAAGAAAGCGGCGGAGGAATCGCGCGAACTGATTTTGAACGCCCTGAAGGGTTCCGATATGGTGTTTGTTACAGCCGGAATGGGCGGCGGCACGGGAACCGGCGCAGCGCCGGTCATTGCCGAAATCGCTAAAGAATGCGGCGCTTTAACCGTAGGTGTCGTTACCAGACCCTTTACGTTTGAAGGGCGCAAACGGCACATACAGGCGGAACAGGGGATCGCGGCCTTGAAAGAAAAGGTCGATACGCTGATCGTTATTCCGAATGACCGTCTGCTTGAAATTGTCGATAAGAAGACTCCGATGCTGGAAGCGTTCCGCGAAGCGGATAACGTGCTCCGTCAAGGGGTTCAAGGGATCTCCGACTTGATCGCAGTTCCCGGTCTGATTAACCTGGACTTTGCTGACGTGAAGACGATCATGACGGAGCGCGGCTCCGCGTTGATGGGGATCGGCGTGGCCACGGGCGAGAACCGTGCGGCTGAAGCGGCAAAGAAAGCAATCTGTTCCCCGCTGCTGGAGACCTCCATTGACGGCGCGCGCGGCGTGCTGATGAACATTACCGGCGGGATCAACCTGTCGCTGTATGAAGTGAATGAAGCGGCCGATATCGTAGCGTCCGCTTCCGATATGGAGGTCAACATGATTTTTGGCGCCGTCATCGATGAATCCCTGAAGGATGAGATTATGGTAACGGTGATTGCCACCGGCTTCGAGGACAAGCCTGCGGCAAATCCCGGCGCAAGAAAGCCTGCAGGAACGGGCAACGTTCAACAGGAACAGTCGGATTCCCGATTGGGTAATCTTCGGCCTTTCGGAGGACAACCCTCCGGAGATCAGTTGGATATTCCCGCTTTCCTGCGTAATCGCAACCGGGGCGGTTTTGACAAGTAAATTCAATATTTCAGGTACTAACGAGCAGTCGCCTCTGCATAAGAGGCGGCTTTTTTATTCCAGCGTGACTACACCTATCTCTTGCATTCTCTTGGCGAACTTTTCATACCCTTCCGCTATACGACAAAAAAAGTCACCCGCTATCGGCATGTTTAGACAGACTTTGGAATAGGATTGCTATATACTTGTCTCATTCGCGACGGAGAAGGGGCAGATGGCAGGAGGTTACGGGAAATGATCGTGTATATCGATGTCATTTTCCTGTTTAACGTGTTGATTGACGGCATTTTGCTATGGACGACAGCCTGGTCGCGCAAGCTCAGCTTTCGCTGGTGGAGACTCGCGCTTTCCGCGGCGATCGGCGGCAGCTACGCCATCCTGCTGTTTTTCCCGC
The DNA here is from genome assembly GCF_900099895.1 of Paenibacillus naphthalenovorans. Classification (GTDB taxonomy): domain Bacteria; phylum Bacillota; class Bacilli; order Paenibacillales; family NBRC-103111; genus Paenibacillus_G; species Paenibacillus_G naphthalenovorans. The sequence continues at coordinate 21,710 of NZ_FNDY01000002.1, read as the reverse complement.
CGTTATCGTTCTTATACACGTTTGCGGTCAAGTTTGTGTTGTCCTTGCTGATGCTGCTCACGGCATTCGGATTTGGAGGATTACAGCATTTTGTCAGAAATCTCGGAGCCTTTTACCTTATTAATTTTGCTGCGGCCGGCGGGGTTGTCGGGTGTGTGTACTTTTGGCAATCGTCGGGCGAATTTGTGCAAGGGATTTTGATCAGCCGTGATCTCAAGGTGACGCTCCCGCTGCTGCTGTTTTCGATCCCTTTTACCGTATGGATTTATCGGCAGGTGACGCAGGCGCTCAGGCGGAAGCAGGAGCTGGCGGCGTTTACAGTGAAAGTGGATGTACATATCGACGATTATGCTTCCAGCTGTACCGGACTGATTGATACGGGAAATCAGCTGTACGACCCCTTAACCAAGACGCCTGTAATGGTGATGGAGGCCGCACAATGGGGAGAGCACTTGCCGGAAACGTGGATGGCCAAAATCCGGCGTGCGGAAGTCGATCAATTGGTTTCGTTGATCGGAACGGAGCCTTTTATATGGCAGGATCGGCTTCGGCTGGTCCCTTATCGGGGGGTGAACCGCAGTACGCAATTTATGCTGGCGATCAAACCGGATCGGGTCGTCATCACAACTGAAGGCAAACAGATCGAGGCGACGAAGGTTTTGATCGGTCTGGACGGCGGGAGGCTCAGCTCAGACAATGCCTATCAAGCCATCATTCATCCTGCGCTTATGGAAATCGACCGGCCTTGATTTTCAGGAACGGTCGTCCCGGTTCTCGCCCGGTCCGCATAAATCAACTGTACCGATTAGGTGGCCATATCGCTCGGAAACACCAGACGAATGCACAGATGAGCGGGACGGCCAACCTGAGAAGACATTCAGGGTAGGAGGAAGGTTTAATATGTTAGTCAAGTGGAAGCTGATGATGCAGATCGCGTATTTCCGTCTTTTGCTGCTGCTGGGGTTAAAGGGAGAAGAAATATACTACATCGGAGGAAGCGAAGCGCTTCCGCCCCCGCTTACCCGCGAAGAGGAAGAATATTTGCTGGAGAAGCTTCCGTCCGGTGATGCGGCCATACGAGGGATGCTGATTGAACGAAATCTCCGGCTCGTGGTTTACATCGCACGCAAATTTGAGAATACCGGGATTAACATTGAAGACCTCGTATCGATCGGTGCGATTGGTTTGATTAAGGCCGTAAATACGTTCGACCCGGAAAAAAAGATTAAATTGGCCACCTATGCATCCCGCTGTATCGAGAATGAAATTTTAATGTACCTGCGCCGCAACAGCAAGATCCGTACGGAGGTGTCGTTCGACGAGCCTTTGAATATCGATTGGGATGGCAATGAACTGCTGCTGTCCGATGTGCTTGGAACCGAGAACGATACGATCTACCGCAATATCGAGGAGCAGGTAGACCGTAAGCTGCTGCATAAAGCGCTCGATAAGCTGTCGGAACGGGAGCGGATCATCATGGAGCTGCGTTTTGGTTTGCAGGACGGCCAGGAAAAGACACAAAAGGATGTAGCGGATATGCTGGGCATTTCACAGTCCTATATTTCCCGTTTGGAAAAACGTATTATTAAGCGGCTGCGCAAAGAATTCAACAAAATGGTGTAAACTGGTAAAATTTTTTTTCGTTTTCCGTGAAAGCGAAATCTTCCTTGCGGGGTATGACTTTGGTCGATTTGTGTTCCCCGCAGGCGCGTCGGGAGGTCGTAGGCTTGCGCATAAAAATGCGTCCCCAGGAGATAATTAACAGTAATGTTTCTCCTTGGGAGGTAATCGCGGTGACCCGAAACAAAGTCGAAATATGCGGCGTCGATACGGCTAAGCTTCCGGTTTTGACCAATGCGGAAATGCGTGAACTTTTCGTTCAGCTGCAAACGAATCATGAACGATCTGCAAGAGAGAAATTAGTCAACGGCAACCTCAGGCTGGTGCTGAGTGTGATTCAGCGCTTCAATAACCGCGGGGAATTTGTCGACGATCTGTTTCAAGTAGGATGTATTGGACTGATGAAGGCGATTGATAATTTTGATTTGAGCCAAAATGTGAAGTTTTCAACGTATGCGGTACCGATGATTATCGGTGAAATTCGCCGTTATTTACGGGACAACAACCCGATTCGAGTTTCCCGGTCCTTGCGTGACATCGCTTATAAAGCGCTGCAGGTAAGGGATCAGCTTACGAATCAAAATTCGCGCGAACCGACGATATATGAAATTTCCGAGGTGCTGAACGTACCGAAGGAGGATGTGGTATTCGCGCTTGATGCTATTCAGGATCCGGTATCGTTGTTCGAACCGATCTACCATGACGGCGGCGATCCGATCTATGTCATGGACCAAATCAGCGATGACCGCAATAAAGACGTTTCCTGGATCGAAGGCATCGCGCTTCGGGAGGCGCTGCACAAGCTCAATGACCGTGAGAAGATGATATTGTCCATGCGTTTTTTCGACGGGAAGACCCAGATGGAGGTGGCCGACGAGATCGGCATTTCTCAGGCGCAAGTATCGCGGCTGGAGAAGTCGGCGATCTCGCAAATGCAAAAGCACGTTAAAAACTAAAATGACTTTCGATCGAAAATCCGACCTGCCCCGATGAAGGGAACGGTCTTTTTTTGTGCCGGTAAGGTATTTTGCAGAGGTTTCTCATATATATAGTAAAAAAGGCTGGTTCAAATAACCAAGTCTTCACGGTGGTGGATAACAGCATGAAAATATCCGACCTTCAAATGAAGGATGTCATCAATATTGTAGACGGCAAAAAGCTGGGGCAGATCAGCGACCTGGAGCTCGATTTGTGGCATGGCCGGATTGATGCCGTCGTGGTGCCGAACGGAACGCGTTTTTTCGGCCTGCTTAGCGGCGGCGGGGATGTGATCATACCGTGGGAAAACATTGTGAAGATCGGAATGGATGTCGTACTGGTCAAGCTGGAGGATATTCCAAGCTACCGCCGGCATGACGAGACGAATTTTGCTTATGAATATTATCGGCAGCACCGCGATTAAACGGAACCGGATCTTGAAGGCTTAGGAAACTGGTTTGAAGGATTCCTGTCCCGGCTGACAGCAGAACAGGATGCTCTTTTTTTCCGTTTCGTGTATACTTGTTAATATTCTGACAGCAGGGGGATGGATGTTGATGCAAACGTCGGAGCCTTTCGTACTTGACAAGGCCGATAATGGCTGCGGACTGCTGCTGCTTACCGGTTTCATGCGCTTAAATCCCAGGCTGACCGCCGGATTTACGACACGGATCGGCGGAGTCAGCCGGGGGGATTATGACAGCTTGAATTGCGGGCTCCATGTGGCGGATGCTCCGGAGGATGTGGTGGAGAACCGCAGACGGCTGGCCGGAGCGCTTGCCGTGCCTTTTGAGTCCTGTACCTACGCAGAGCAGGTGCACGGCAAAGAGGTCCAAGTGGTAACGAGGCGGCAGCGTGGAGCGGGCCATGATTCCAGAGAAGGAGCGCTGCAGGACAAAGACGGCTTTATCACCAACGAGCCGGGAGTTTACCTGCATGCACTTTTTGCCGATTGTGTGCCGCTGTACTTTTATGATCCGGTACATAAGGCTGTAGGATTGGCTCATGCGGGCTGGAAAGGGACGGCGCTGGAGATTGCCAAGGCCGTTACTGAGGCGATGAGCGCCGCATATGGCACAAAGCCCCGCGAGCTGAAGGCGGCCATCGGGCCTTCCATTGGCATGTGCTGCTATGAAGTGGACGATGCAGTCATTGTGCGGATGGACAAAGTGATCGGAGAGCCGGGGCTGAGGTACAAAGATGAAGCCATAGGGGAAGTCCCTCCGCTGTATACCCGAAAACCGAACGGAAAATATAATTTAAACTTGCAACAAATAAACCGACAAATTATGATAAAAGCAGGAATTTTGCCATCAAATATCGAAATAAGTGGTTTATGCACAAGCTGTCGGCTCGATCTGTTTTACTCGCACCGCAAGAATGGCGGGTCAACGGGCCGCATGGCCGCATGGATCGGTTTGCGGGAATAAGCCGGTTTGAGGATCTTCCCATTCGGGGCTTTTGAACTCACGCTTGACGCAAGCCGGGAGGTAGGTGAATCTTTACAATGACATTGGAATTGCAAGCTCGCTTAAACGAGGTAAAAGGAAAGATTGCTGCGGCGTGCACGCGGGCGGGAAGAGATCCGCAAGAGGTGAGGATCATCGCCGTCACCAAGTACGTGTCGCTGGCTGCAACGGGGCAGGTTCTGCAGCAAGGGCTGACCGATATCGGAGAAAACCGCTGGCAGGATGCCGCGGCCAAATGGGAAGCTTTCGGCGATCGGGGGACCTGGCATTTCATAGGCCATCTGCAAACGAATAAAGTCAAGGATGTTGTCGGCCGGTTCGCTTACATTCATTCATTGGACAGGCTGTCGCTTGCCAAAGAAATAGAAAAAAAAGCGGCTTCCCTGGGAATGGAGATGCCGTGCTTCATCCAGCTTAACGTCTCCGGGGAAGAAACCAAATACGGTCTGGAGCCGGAAGCGCTGTTCGACTTCGTCAAAGAAATTCGCGAATATCGCCATATCCGAATTGCAGGTTTAATGACAATGGCGCCTTATGAGACGGAGCCGGAGCAAACCCGTCCCGTATTCCGGGGGTTAAGAGAGTGGCGCGATCGACTGAATCGGGAAGCATTGCTCGATTACGAAGTCGGTCACCTATCGATGGGGATGTCCAACGACTTTGAAGTCGCGGTTGAAGAAGGGGCGACTTGGGTGCGTCTCGGTTCTATTCTGGTGGGAAAAGAGTGAGACTGTAAGAAACACGAAGGAGGAGTGGACATGGGCGTCATGAACAAATTCATGAATTTAATCGGTTTGCAGGAAGAAGAAGAAGTAGTGGAGCGCGAACGTATCGTAGAACAGCATGAAGAAGTTGAAACCCCGGCGCAGGATACACGTAAACATAAGGGGAACGTTGTGAGCATTCACTCGCAAAAAAATGTCCGGGTCGTGCTGAACGAGCCGCGCACCTATGAAGAGACGCAGGAAATTGCCGATCATTTGCGCTACCGGCGTCCGGTGGTGGTCAATTTGCATCGCGTTCGTCCGGACCAGGCGACCCGGATCGTCGATTTTTTGAGCGGAACCGTGTACGCACTGAGCGGCTCGATATCGAAAATTGGCCCCAACATCTTTTTGTGTACTCCGGATACCGTAGAAATTCACGGTTCGATCTCGGAAACCATGAATCATGACGAAGGATAGCCCCCACTAAACAAAACGAGGTGAACAGCTTGATTGAGGGTTACATACGCACTCTGGTCGATATCTACCAATACGTACTCATCGCCTATGTTCTGCTCTCCTGGCTGCCGAATGCGCGGGAAAGCTTTATCGGAGAATTTCTGGGAAAGCTGTGCGAGCCGTATTTGAGCATCTTCCGCCGCTTTATTCCGCCCATTGGCGGGATGATCGATATTTCTCCGATCGTGGCGCTGATTGCACTCCGGTTCGTTGGCGAAGGGATTGTCGCGATCGTGTCCGCTATTTTTTAAGTCATCGGGCGGAACGGTGCATGGAGTCGAAGGAGATTTTGACGAATGAATGAACATATTTATGCCCACTTCCATCCGGATGAACACCGGTTTGTGGACAAAGCGGCCGAATGGGTGGAGCGGGCGGAGCAGCACGCTGTCAAACTTACCGATTTTTTGGACCCGCGCCAGGCATTTATCGTTACGTCGCTGGTGAACCGGAGTGCAGATGTTCACGTGCGCTTTGACGGAGGCCATCCCGGCGCCGAGCGCAAACGGGCATTCATCGCTCCGGATTACCGCGTATTGGACGACGAAGACATGGGCATTCGCCTGATCGGAGTGACTTCGCCCGACGAGAAGCTGCAGCAGCTCGATCACGGGGACTATATGGGAGCGATCTTAGGGCTTGGCATCAAGCGCGATAAGGTGGGCGACATCTATGTCCGACCGGACGGCTGCCATTTTCTCGCCGCCGCCGAGGTCGCCGATTATATCCGGCTGAACCTGAACGCTGTCCATCGTGTGCATGTGCAAACCGAGCTGCTGCCTTTGGACCGTCTTATCAGCACAGAGGTCAAGCTGGACGAGATGAGCCTGTCTGTCGCTTCACTGCGCCTGGACGGTATTGTCAGTGATGTATACCGGTTGAGTCGCGCCAAAGTGCTGATCCCGATTAAAGCGGGGCGGTGCAAGGTTAACTGGAAGCAGGTGGAAGATCCGAGTAAGCCGCTAAAACAAGGGGATGTCGTATCTCTTCAGGGCTTCGGACGCTTCAAGCTGCTTGAGGTCGAGGGTGTGACCAAAAAGGGGAGGTACCGCGTGAAAATCGGCAAGTATGCTTAAGCCGATTTTTTTTTGTTTGCGATTGCAGGAAATTGCAGTCAATTGTCGAATATAGCAATACGTGATTAGGTTGGTTGCTAAATTTGCAGGAGGTGCAACAATGGCTTTAACCCCGCTCGACATACATAATAAGGAATTCAAACGGTCATTTCGCGGTTATGATGAGGATGAAGTCAATGAGTTTTTGGATCAGGTGATCAAGGATTATGAAGTGTTAATCCGTGAAAATAAAGAATTGCAGAATCAGCTGAACGCGATTCAAGAACGGCTGGATCATTTTGCCAACATTGAAGAAACGTTAAGCAAGACCATCATCGTCGCGCAGGAAGCGGCCGATGAAGTCAAGACGAATGCGAAGAAGGAAGCGCAGCTGATCCTTAAGGAAGCGGAGAAGAATGCAGACCGCATCATCAACGAAGCCCTCTCGAAGACACGCAAAATCGCCATGGAAACCGAAGAGCTGAAGAAACAGGCTTCGATTTATCGCACGCGTTTCCGCACGCTGATTGAGGCGCAGCTGGAACTGCTCAGCAAAGAAGACTGGACTTCTCTGGAACGCATGGAAGTAGAGCAGCCATAAAGCAAAACCAGTGACATATACGGCTGCACCCGGGTTCATGCCTGTTTTTGACCGGAGCTGCACTCGGATGTTGACGCCGCCGCTGATTTCCGCTATACTCCACTCTATAAGTGAACATGAGTGAAAGCGATGATTGGGACGAGTACTTGGCGTCAAGCTGATGTCAGCGAACCGGGGGTTGGTGCGAGCCCGGACTTTGGCGGCGAAGGAATATCACCCATGAGCATCTCTTGAACCGATTAGAAGTAAAGAGCATCGGCTGATCCCGTTATCGATCATGGAGCGAAGACGCTTCGGTGAAAGGGCAGGTTGGCTTGAATGGTCAAGCGATCGCCCTGTATTCGTTTGTGTCTTAATTTGGGTGGTACCGCGAGACTTCTCGTCCCTAAGGGATAAGAAGTCTTTTTTGCGTTTATATCAAGTAAGGAGTGAATGGTGCAATGGCAATGGATTATGGCAAAACATTGAACCTGCTGCAGACCGATTTTCCGATGCGCGGAAATCTGCCGCAGGCCGAACCGAAGATGCAGCAGCGCTGGGAAGAAATGGACATTTATCGTATGGTTCAGGAGAGCCGTAAAGGCAAACCGAAGTTTATACTGCACGACGGCCCGCCGTATGCGAACGGCGATATTCATATAGGTCATGCGTTAAACAAGATCATCAAGGATATTATCGTCCGCTTCAAAACGATGCAGGGCTATGACGCTCCTTACGTGCCCGGCTGGGATACGCATGGGTTGCCGATCGAGCAGGCGATTGCCAACAGCGGCAAGGTTGACCGGAAGAAGATGAGCGTGCCCGAATTCCGGGACTACTGTAAAGCGTATGCCTTGGAATGGGTTGAAAAGCAAAAGGCCCAGTTCAAGCGTCTTTCGATCCGCGGGGATTGGAACAACCCTTACATCACGCTTCAGCCGAAGTATGAGGCGCAGCAAATCCGCGTTTTCGGCGGAATGGTGAATAAAGGCTATATCTATAAAGGGTTGAAGCCGGTCTATTGGTCTCCGTCGTCCGAAAGCGCCCTGGCGGAAGCTGAAATCGAGTACAAAGACAAAACGTCCACTTCGATCTATGTTGCTTTTGAAGTGAAGGACGGTAAGGGCAAGCTTCCGGAGGATGCGTCCATCGTCATCTGGACCACAACGCCATGGACACTTCCCGCTAACCTGGGGATCAGCCTTCACCCGGATTTCGATTATGCTCTGGTGGAAACCGGCGGCAAAAAATATGTGCTGGCCCAAGGACTTCTGGAAGCTGTCTCCAAGGAAATCGGCTGGACCGATGTTAAGGTATTGTCCACCCTAAAGGGAAGCGAGCTGGAATATGTACTCTGCAAGCATCCGTTTTATGACCGTACTTCACTTGTGATGGTTGGCGAGCACGTAACGCTAGATGCCGGTACCGGATGTGTGCACACGGCGCCGGGCCACGGCGAGGACGACTTTGTGATCGGGCAAAAATACAACCTCGGCGTGCTTTGTCCTGTAGATGATCAGGGGCATTTTACTTCGGAGGCCCCGGGCTTTGAAGGGCTGTTTTATGAAAAAGGAAATAAGATCATCACGGAGAGGCTGCAGGAATCCGGGCATCTGCTTCATATGACCACGATCCAGCACCAATATCCGCACGATTGGCGGACGAAAAAACCGGTGATTTTCCGTGCTACGGAACAGTGGTTTGCGTCTGTCGACGGATTCCGCCAGGCCATGCTGGATGAAATCAAAAGACTCAAATGGACGCCGGAGTGGGGGGAAACCCGCCTGCATAACATGATTGCCGACCGTGGAGACTGGTGTATTTCACGGCAGCGCGCCTGGGGCGTTCCGATCCCGATTTTCTACTGCCGGAGCTGCAGCGAGCCCCTGGTCAGCGAAGCGACGATTGAGCATGTGGCATTGATTTTTGAACGGGAAGGCTCCAATGCCTGGTTCTTGAAGGATGAGAAACAGCTGCTTCCGGACGGGACCGTATGTCCGAAATGCGGGCACGATCATTTCCGCAAGGAAACCGACATTATGGATGTCTGGTTCGATTCCGGTTCAAGCCATTCCGCTGTACTGGAAACGCGCGAAGAGCTGCAGTGGCCTGCGGATCTGTACCTGGAAGGCTCGGACCAATACCGCGGCTGGTTCAACTCTTCGTTGATTACCTCGGTGGCGGTCAAGGGCTCTGCACCATACAAAGGAATTTTGAGCCATGGCTTTACGCTGGATGGAGAAGGCCGCAAAATGTCCAAATCGCTGGGCAACACGGTAGATCCGAACCAGGTATCGAATAAGCTGGGCGCCGACATTTTGCGTTTGTGGGTATCGTCTACGGATTACCAGTCGGACGTGCGCATCTCGGATAACATCCTGAACCAAATTTCCGAAGGATACCGCAAAATCCGTAATACGCTCCGGTTCTTGCTCGGGAATCTATATGATTTCAACCCGGCGACAGACCGGGTAAGCGTGGATCAAATGAACGAGCTGGACCGTTATGCGCTGGTGCGATTGCACCGGATGGCAGAACGTGTCATCGAAGCATACGACAACTATGAATTCCATGTGGTCTATCAGGCTGTGCACCATTTCTGCGCGGTGGAGATGAGCGCTTTCTATCTCGATATTCTGAAGGATCGTCTGTATGCGAGCGCGCCGAAGGATCCGCAAAGAAGAGCGGCACAAACCGTATTATATGATGCCCTCACGGCAATAACTAAATTGATCGCACCGATTTTGCCGCATACGGCCGATGAGGTTTGGAACTATATCCCCGGAATAGAGCTGCCCAGCGTACAAATCGCAGAGCTTCCGCAGGTGGACAGAAGCTTGTTTGACGGCCAGCTGGAAGAGAAGTGGGAGAAGTTCACGGAACTGCGCGACGACGTGCTGAAGTCGCTTGAGGAGGCCCGTAAGGCTAAGCTGATTGGAAATTCGCTCAGCGCGGCGGTTCATTTGTACCCGGATCAGGAGACGCAGCAGTTTTTGAGCGGCTTCGACCGGCTGGATCTGCTGTTTATCGTATCGGCCGTACATGTACATGAGGCCGGCGCTGCGATTCCGGAGGACGCTCATGCCTATAAAGGCATGTCGGTGAGCATTTCCGTAGCGGAAGGCGAGAAGTGCGAACGCTGCTGGATCGTCACGCCGGAAGTAGGCCATCATGATACGCATCCTTCGCTTTGCAAACGTTGTGCCGAAGTTTTGGAGTCGGGTGTAGAAGCGTAAAACAGATCAACGAGCTGATCCGAGGGAATCAAACCCAAGGATAAGCTCGTTATTTCTAGGACTTATCCTCGTCCTCCAGGGTTCGATCCGGCTCAAGCAGCCCATAGCCTTCACCGCTTCGCATATAATCTTTATAAGCTTTATTGCGGACAACAGTGACATGCTGACCGTACATGTCGGTGGCCAAAAAGCTTTCGAACGGTTCCACATAGCCGACGGCTTCATCGGCCTCGATTTCCATTTCGTTATAGCTGTCCGCTTCATTCGGGTTTTCGGCCATGGCCGGAGAGTTAGATGAGCCCCAGCTTTCTAAAATTTGCCAGGCGTCCTCGCCGTCGAATGAATTCTGTTTGGAAAGCTCGTCAAGGCTGGTGCGTCCGAAAGGCGGAGCCAGCAGCTCCTCCTCTGCCGGACGACGGTCGGACGCGTGCGGATCCGGTACGTGATCGACGCAGTAAGCTGCTGTCGGGACCGCCTGCAGACGTTCGAACGGAATCGGCGCGCCGCATGTTCGGCATACCCCGTAAGTGCCGTCCTGAATACGTTGAAGCGCCTCTTTGATGTCGGACAGATGACGCTCGGCGTTCTCGAGCAGCGCAATGTCTTTGCCGCGTTCGAACATCTCGGTGCCCAAATCGGCGGGATGGTTGTCATTGGTGGACAGATCACCGGTTTGGACACGCATCTCGTCGCCCAAACCGAAATGTTCGCCGTCTTGCAAATGCTCTTCGAGCCAATGCTTCTCTTCACGCAGCGTGTTCGTCAATTCCTGAAGCTGCTGCGCTGTAAGCGAATGGGATGGTACGGGTCCGCTCGTCATTGAGTAGCCTCCTTTTTACACAATCGCAAGTAACGTTATTTTTCACGGTTCCGGCTGTTCTTAGGCAAGGGAATCGTTGTTAGCACGGAAACGGATAAAGGAGCTGGTACGTTGAAATATTACATCTACGCATTGATCGTGCTGCTGCTGGATCAGGCAACCAAATGGATCATTGTCAGCCAAATGGCGCTGGGAGAAGTTCGTTCAGTCATCGGCGAGTTTTTTCAGATCACGTCACATCGGAACCGCGGCGCCGCCTTTGGCATTTTGCAGGATCAGCGCTGGTTTTTTATTGTGATCACGATCGGTGTTGCCGTAGGAGTGATCTGGTACCTGCAAAAAACGGTAAAGGAAGGCAAAAAGCTGCTCCCGTTTGCTTTGAGCCTGCTGCTTGGCGGCGCACTTGGCAATTTTATCGATCGGGCGTTATTCGGTGAAGTGGTTGACTTTTTGATGTTCCGGTTTCAATTTAACTGGTTCGGTACTCCTGTAGATTATACTTATCCGATTTTTAATGTGGCCGATATGGCCATTGTCATCGGCGTTGTACTGATTTTCGTAGATTCGTTCATCAGCTGGCGTCAGGAAAGCAAACAAAATGCACAAAGCAATACGGAAGGCGGAGATGCGTAAATCATGAGCATAGGGGAAGAACGTGAATCCTCGGACAACCGGTTTGAATGGATTGCCGAGCCTGAAGAAGCGGGAGAAAGAATTGATAAGTTCCTGACGGAAGTATTGGAGGAAGAAGTATCCCGTACACAGGTGCAGCAGTGGGTCAAAGACGGACATGTCACCGTCAATGGAAAGACCGTGAAGCCCAATTATAAATTGTCGGATGGAGATACCGTTGTGCTGATGATGCCGGAGCCTGAGGAGCTGGAGTTGGCGCCGGAGGCCATCCCGATTGAGGTCGTCTACGAAGATTCCGATGTGATTGTGGTCAATAAGCCGCGCGGGATGGTTGTGCACCCGGCACCGGGACATCCGGGAGGGACGCTGGTGAATGCGCTGCTCTACCACTGCAAGGATTTGTCTGGTATTAACGGCATCATGCGTCCGGGGATCGTTCATCGCATCGATAAAGATACGTCGGGGCTGTTGATGGCGGCCAAGAATGATCTGGCCCACAATAGTCTTGCCGAGCAGCTGAAGGCTCATACGGTGAACCGCAAATACTTGGCGCTTGTTCATGGGAACGTGCCCCATGATAATGGTACGGTGGATGCTCCGATCGGCCGCGATCCGAAGGATCGCAAGTTGTACACGGTTACGGAACGGAACAGCAAGCATGCGGTCACTCATTTTGCCGTCATCGAACGTTTCAAGGATTACACCCTGCTCGAGCTGAAGCTGGAAACGGGGAGGACACACCAGATTCGGGTACATATGAAATTTATCGGCCACCCGCTGGTGGGCGATCCGGTTTACGGCCCGTCGAAAAGCAGGGGAGTCCATATGGAAGGCCAGGCGCTTCATGCCGCTGTGCTTGGTTTCGAGCATCCGCGGACGGGAGAATCACTGCAGTTTGAAGCTCCGATGCCGGAGGATATGGTGAACGTACTCGAAGTATTAAAAACAAGGTAGAGGAAGAGAAACGGACATGGAGCATTTAGAGCGTCTAGTTAATCCGAGAGTCAAGGACATTCAAATATCCGGCATCCGCAAAATATCCAATCTGGTGGCGACCTATAAGGATGCGATCACACTCACGATCGGCCAGCCCGATTTTCCGACGCCGGAGCATATTTTGCGGTCTGCCGAGCAAGCTATTGCAGACCACCGGACCACTTATACCCCTAATCCGGGTATTCTGGAGCTGAGACAGGCAGCCAGCGCTTTTATCGAGAAAAAGTACGGGTTAACGTACGGTGCGGCGAATGAAGTCATTATAACTACGGGCGCAAGTCAAGCGCTCGATATTACGCTGCGTACGATTCTGGACGAAGGCAGCGAGGTGATTCTGCCCGGACCGATTTATCCGGGATATGAGCCATTGGTTCGCCTGTGCGGGGGCGTTCCCGTATACGTGGATACACGGGCCAACGGCTTCAAGCTGACGGCGGAGCTGCTGGAGCCGCATATCACCGGGAAGACGAGATGCATCATCTTGTGCTATCCGTCCAATCCTACAGGTCGCGTCCTGTCGGAAACGGAGCTGTCGGAGATGGCGCGGCTGCTTGCGCAGCGGGATATTTTCGTCATATCCGATGAAATCTACAGCGAGCTGATTTACGACGCGCCTCATCGGTCGATTGCCGCTTTGCCGGGCATGCGGGACAAAACGATCGTGATCAACGGATTGTCCAAATCGCATTCGATGACCGGCTGGCGGATCGGCTTCACGCTGGCGCCCGCTTATTTGTCGCAGCACATGGTCAAAGTGCATCAATATAATGTCACCTGCGCCAGTTCGATCAGCCAGTATGCCGCGGTAGAGGCGTTGACCTCGGGAATGGACGATGCGCAGCCGATGAAAGAAGAATACCGGAAGCGGCGCGATTATGTGTATGACCGGCTGATTGGCATGGGGTTTGAGCTGGACAGACCGGAGGGAGCTTTTTATTTATTTCCTTCCATCGAGCGGTTCGGGTTGTCATCCATGGACTTCACAATGAAGCTGCTGGAAGAGCAGCGAGTGGCTGTTGTACCCGGCGATGCCTTTTCCATTTATGGCGAAGGATATGTCCGTATTTCCTATGCATACAGCATGGAAGTATTGGAGCAGGGGATGGAACGGCTGGAAAAGTTCGTTAAGCAGCAAGGCAGTTAAAAATGAACATCATTTAACAATGTTGATAAGAAGCCCCGCGATACACTGAAAGAGTGTTGTGGCGGGGTATTTTTTGATATAATTGAAGATGATAATCATTTTCATAAGAATCAAGCCATTCTGACTGTCAAGGAGTGAAGCCTTTGAGACCTGTACAACCTGTTCGTAAGTCTTCTCTGCATTATATGGGGACAGAGGAGTTTAAACTGGACAGTCTGCAAAGCATAGAGCTGTCTGCCGATCATGTATCAATTTTCGGCTTCGTCATGCAGGAAAGCTTGAAGGTGACTCTGGAATCGGAGAGCAGACGCCGGTCGGGCAAAGTGTGGAGCGGGGAATTATTTTTCATTCCTCCGCACTGCCAGTGTACGATTGAGAATCGGGGAGCTGCGGCCTCCCAAGTCATCATAATCCGGTTTGAATGGGATTGGAGCCGCTTATCCATACCGGCGCCATCGGCCCGACCTTTCAGGCCTTCGGATGAATTTCACTTATACAGCTTTAGGATGCCGCAAATCCGCCATTGGATTCAAGATTTCATGAGTGACTGCGGTGACGATGAGCCGGTGCTGTTCTACCAGCTGCAATCGCATTTATACGCGATGGTTTCCTCATTGATGACTTATATTCAAAAGCCGGGGGCAGTGGATGACGTTCTGACCGATTACGTGGAACAGACCAAACGTTATATGCTTGAACACTATAATACGCCGATGGATATTGAAGAGATCGCCCGTCTGTCGGGGGTAAGCCCCAATCGATTTTATCAGTCTTTCAGGAGGCATACAGGGCTCACCCCGCACAAATTCATGACCACGATCCGATTGAATGCCTCGCTATGCCTGCTGGCGAATACGCCGTCATCGGTCATGGAAGTGGCGCACTCCGTCGGTTATTCCGATGAATTATACTTTAGCAGGGTGTTTAAAAAGCATATGGGGATGTCGCCGACGGAATATGCCGCGTGCGCCAAAATACGCATTGCCAATTTATCTCCGGTATTTCAGGGCGATTTATCCGTTCTTGGTATTACACCGAAGCTTACGTTAAGAAGAGGCTGGTCGGATCACCCGGAGAAATATTTGCACCAAATCGAAAGCTGCAGGCCTGAGCTTATTTTTTGCTCTCCCGTACCGGAAGATTTGTACCGGAGATTATGCAAAATCGCCCCGGTCGTCATGCTTCATTGGAAAGGGATGTCCTGGAAGGAGCGGCTGCTGAAAATCAGCGGGATTCTGGGTCTGTCAACCGTTGCCGAGCGGTGGCTGGCTTATTTTGATATGAAGGTGGAAAACGCAAAATTTCATATTCGCCGGCAGTTGGGGGACGAACCCTTTTTATTGGTCGGTTCGTTCGAGGAACAGTTTCGCGTGTTTGGTATGCAGCACAAAAAAATGAGAGATCTGTTTTACGACGAGCTGCAGGTTACGCCGCCTGCCCAGGCCAATAAGGTCAACTTTCATGAAGTCATGACGCTTGGCGAGGTGGCGTCGCTGGATTGCAATAATGTCCTGTTTCTGGTGCCGTCCACGGCTTCAGACGATTACTGTGCAAAGCTGGAGGAAGAATGGCGGCGGCTTAAACGGAACGGGAAGAAGAAGCACTGTCTTTTTATACGTTATGTTGAACCCTTGTTGTACAATCCTTCCATGCACGAAAGCTTGCTTGATCAAACCGTTAATCAACTGCTGCTAACCTCGGGGAAATGAGGAAAATCCATACTCCAAAGAAGAAATATCCATTCATGTTGAGGAGAATTTATGTAAAATAGAAAAAGTGATAATCATTATCACTTTTAATCATCGATTGCATACGTGCTTGTTATGATGCTTTTTATAGGGAGGGCAGCGAAAAATTGCAATAGGCAGCCGTTCCATGATGACGGTGACCGCTCAGCATCATTTTTTTTGGGATCAAATTGAGAATGATTATCTTTATTGATTTTAAAGCGCGTAATCCTAATTTATCGAGTAAGGAACCGTTATGAAAAAAAGATACTTACTGCTCGCTCTCGTCGTCTTATCCGTCACATCCGTATTTATCGGGGTTAAGAACATCTCGATCCTGGATATATTCCATTTATCCGAGGACCAAGCCCACATCCTGATGGACAGCAGGCTGCCCCGGTTAATAAGTATTATTATCGCAGGTGCCAGCATGAGCATCATTGGTCTGATTATGCAGCAGCTGACTCAAAACAAATTCGTATCCCCGACGACAGCCGGAACGATGGACGCGGCCCGATTAGGCATACTGGTGTCCATGCTGATTTTTTCTTCAGCCACTCCTTTGCAAAAGATGCTTGTCGCTTTTGTTTTTGCGCTGCTCGGAACGCTGATGTTCATGAAAATTTTAGACAAAGTGAAGATGAAGGATACGATATTCATCCCTCTTGTTGGCCTTATGTTTGGAAATATTTTGGGCTCGATCACTACGTTTTTTGCCTATAAGCATGATCTCATTCAAAGTATTTCCACATGGCTTCACGGAGATTTTTCCATGATGATGACGGGGCGCTATGAGCTGTTGTATATCAGTGTTCCGTTGGTGGTCATCGCTTATTTGTTCGCCAACCGGTTTACGATTGCGGGGATGGGTGAGGAATTTTCCGTCAATTTGGGACTGAATTATAAACAGGTGGTATACATAGGCTTGATCATTGTAGCGGCCGTATCCTCTGTCGTGCTGCTTACGGTCGGCATGTTACCGTTCCTGGGTCTCATTATCCCTAACATCGTGACGATTTATCAGGGAGATCATCTGAAAAAAAACCTTTCTCATACCGCTTTATTGGGAGCTGTGTTTGTATTATTTTGCGACATCCTCGGCCGGGTCATTATTTATCCGTATGAAATTTCCATAGGCCTTACGGTCGGCGTGATCGGAAGCGGTATTTTTCTTTATTTACTCATGAGGAGAAAGGCACATGGCTTATAGAGGCAAGCTTGGTTTTCTGGCAATGGCTGCGGTCCTGTTAGTAATCCTGTATTTATTCATCGATGCCGGATCCAATTGGGATTATGTCCTTCCCCGAAGGCTCAAAAAGATTCTTGCGATTATGCTGACCGGCGCTGCCATCGCTTTTTCTACGGTGGTATTTCAAACGATCACCAACAACCGGATATTGACGCCTTCTATGATCGGGTTGGATTCGTTATATCTGTTGGTTCAAACTTCTGTGGTTTATTTGTTCGGCGCCACGACGCTCACGATGATGAACAGCAACGTTCAATTCCTCATCTCGGTCGGGGCGATGATCCTGTTTGCGGGAGTCTTGTATAAATTTCTGTTCAGAAAAGAAGGGCAGCACATCTATTTTTTGCTGCTGGTCGGGTTTATATTCGGGACGCTATTTTCGAACCTTTCGTCATTCATGGAAATGCTCATCGATCCCAATGAGTTTATGGTGGTGCAGGACCGGATGTTTGCCAGCTTCAATAATATCAATACGGATCTTCTTTTGATCTCGTTCCTGGTGGTCTTGGCGACAGCCGTTTATTTTATGAAATATGCCAAGTTCCTGGATGTACTGTCGCTGGGCAAAGAGCATGCCGTCAATTTGGGGATTCCCTACGATCTGGTTGTCAAAAGACTGCTGATCATCGTAGCCGTGCTGATCTCCATTTCGACTGCTTTAGTCGGCCCGATCACATTCCTGGGCTTGCTGGTTGTAAATATCGTCCATCAATTTATACAAACGTACAGGCATACCTATCTGATTTCAGGCTCCATTCTCGTTAGCATGATTGCCTTGGCAGGAGGTCAATTGATTGTCGAGAGGGTATTCACCTTCTCTACGACGTTAAGCGTGATTATCAATTTCATAGGCGGCGTTTACTTTATTTATCTTCTATTAAAGGAGAATAAGTCGTGGTAGAAGTAAGGGAAGTATCTAAACAATACGGCAATAAATCGGTGGTCGACGATGTTTGTATCAGCATCCCCAAAGGGAGGATCACTTCTTTAATCGGACCTAACGGAGCGGGAAAAAGCACGGTCTTGTCCATGATCAGCCGTCTGATTCCGAAGGATCGCGGAGAAATTTTCATTGACGGTCAGGAAATCGGCCGCTGGAAAAGCGGCGAGCTCGCCAAGAAAATATCGATCTTGAAACAATCCAACCATATCAATATCCGTTTGACGATCAGAGAATTGGTTTCATTCGGACGCTTCCCCTATTCCCAAGGAAAGCTGTCCAAGGAGGATCTGGAGTATGTCGATGAGGCGATCCGTTATATGGAGCTGGAGGATATACAGCATAAATATCTTGATCAATTAAGCGGCGGGCAAAGGCAAAGGGCGTTTATTGCGATGGTCATCGCCCAAAATACAGAATATATCCTTTTGGATGAACCGCTGAACAATCTGGATATGAAGCATTCCGTTCAAATTATGAAAGTGTTGAGAAGAATGGTAGACGAACTGGGCAAAACCATTGTTCTGGTCATCCATGACATCAATTTTGCCTCCTGCTATTCCGACTACATCGTCGCTCTTAAAGACGGGAAGGTCGTTAAAGTGGGAGATACGGATGACATCATCCATCCGTCGGTATTGAAAGAAGTCTATGATATGGATATTCACATAGAGGATATCAACCAGAATAAAATTTGTGTTTATTTTGCTTAATCGATCCGGTATTTTTCAGGCATTATTTTGGTGGTATTCATCATGAGTCCCATGTTGAAGCATCATCAATGTAATTCATAAAACCATTTGTTTAGGAGAGTGACATGAATGAGTAAAAAGCTTTCTTTGATTTTCTTGACCGTGCTGCTGGCCGTTGTTTTTACCGCGTGCGGTACGACGGGCGGCGGAACGACCGATACGGCTGCAAACCTTTCTAACGGCAGCTCCAATGGAGCCCCGGCACCGAAGGTTGATGAAGAATTGACGATCAAGCACCAGCTGGGTGAAACCAAGGTCAAGAAAAATCCTCAGAAAGTGGTTGTTTTTGACTTTGGCGCTTTAGATACTTTAGACAAGCTGGGGGTTCAAGTGACAGGCGTACCTCAAGCGAACATTCCTCCTTATCTGTCCAAATATCAGGATGCAAAATATGTGAATGTAGGCAGTTTGAAAGAGCCTGACTTTGAAAAAATCAATCAGATTGGTCCGGACTTAATTATCATTTCCGGCAGACAATCCGAGGCTTATCAAGAACTGTCGAAGATTGGTCCAACGATTTTTGTAGGCGTGGATAACGCCAAATATATGGAGTCCTTCAAGCAAAATATGACGTTGCTGGGATCGATTTTCGAAAAAGCCTCCGCTGTCGAGGAAGAGCTTGCCAAAATTGACGCTACGATCAATAATGTCAAGGAAAAAGCAACGGCAAGCGGTAAAAACGGTTTAATTGTTTTGGTTACCGGCGGGAAAGTCAGCGCTTATGGACCGGGTTCCCGGTTTGGTCTTATTCATGATGTGCTTGGGTTTGCTCCTGTGGAGAAAAATATTGAAGTTTCCACTCACGGCCAAAGCATTTCCTTCGAATTTATCGTTGAAAAAAATCCGGACTACCTGTTTGTGATTGACCGGGATGCCGCTGTCGGCAACGAATCGCCGGCCAAGCAGGTGATTGAAAATGAGCTGGTGATAAAGACCAAAGCTTACCAAAACGGAACGATCGTTTATCTGGATCCTAACTATTGGTATCTTTCCGGCGGCGGGTTAATATCGGTAGCGGAAATGGCTAAAGAAGTGGAAGCTGGCTTAAAATAAAGAAAAAAACCGAGAGGGGCGCGGCCCTTCTCGGTTTTTTTCCTTATTTTAACGATTCGATTTCCAGGTCAGGTAACGAGTCATGAGGCCGATAGCCAGATCGATCGAGCGTTCATCAGGCTCGATCTTGGCATGATGCAGGCCGTATGGCGTGCCCACGCCCAGCCAAAACATGAAGCCGGGAATGGATTCCAGAAAATAACCGAAATCTTCACCGGTCATGGCTTCTTTACACTCGATAAGGTCGATGTGATAAGACTGCTGCGTTTCGCGTACCCACTGCATAAACTCGCTGGTGATCTTTTCCTCGTTGTACACCTGCAGGTAATTGGAGCCGTAGTCGATATGAGCCTGACAGGCAAATGCCGTTTCCAACCCATGGACTAAGGCTTCGATGCGGGACTTGACCAGGGTCATCGTGTCCGCCGACAGCGTACGGATGGTTCCTTCCAGACGCGCCTTCTCGGCGATAATGTTCTGCTTCGTGCCGCCGTCGATTTTGCCGATGGTGATTACCGCTGAATCCAACGGATTCACGTTTCGTGCGATGACCGTCTGTAGTTGGCCCACCAACTGGCAGGCGGCGATCACCATGTCGTTGGCGTTATGCGGAAACGCCGCATGGCCTCCTTTGCCGGTCAAATCGATGAACAGCTCGGAGGTGTTGGCGAACAGAATGCCGGGCTTTGTGGCAATCGTTCCCACCGGATATTCGGGTGCAATATGCAGAGCGAAAATTTCATCCGGCATCCAATCCTTCAGCTCCTCGCTTTCGAGCATCGGTTTGGCGCCGCCGGGACCCTCTTCAGCCGGCTGGAAGATAAACGTCAGATGGTCTTGGACGGGGTGGCTTGCAAAATGCGTCAGGATACCGAGTCCGATTGCCATGTGCAGATCATGGCCGCAGGCGTGCATGTAGCCGGGGTGCTTGGAACGGAAATCGTAGCCGGTATCCTCCTGGATCGGCAGGCCGTCCATATCTGCCCGGTAGCCGAGCCTTTTTTGCGGCTGCGTGCCCCGGACATTGACCAGGACGCCTGTCTTCCACGTGCGGATTTCAATATGTTCCTGCGGAAGGGTGGAGATATAGTCAAGCAAGTACTGCTGCGTCTTGAATTCTTGAAAGCCCGTTTCGGGAATCTGATGCAGGTCGCGGCGCAGTTTCACATAACGGCTTGGAGTGGCAGTGACGCTCACGGTGGGTTAACCTCCTTTACTTTGGCGGACCTTGACAAAGGCTGATACTAATAGAAAGACCCGGCGTCGCGACGCCGAGCCTGAATTCGACCGATTTACAGATTGCGCAAATCCTTCAAAATTTCGGTTTTGGACTTCGTTTTGTCGTCCACCTTTTTGATGACGCGGGCTGGCGTACCGGCAACTACGCTGTATTCCGGAACGTCTTCTACGACGACGGCGCCTGCGGCAACAACCGAGCCTTTGCCTACGCGTACGCCTTCGAGAATAACGGCATTGGCGCCGACCAGCACGTCATCCTCGATGACAACCGGCTGCGCAGAAGGCGGCTCGATGACGCCGGCAAGGACGGCGCCTGCGCCGATGTGGCACATGCTGCCGATTTTCACGCGGCCGCCGATGACGGCGCCCATGTCGATCATCGTGCCTGCGCCGATGGAAGCTCCGATGTTGATCACCGCGCCCATCATGATGATGGCGTTATCGCCGATGCCGACCATATCGCGGATCACGGCGCCCGGCTCGATGCGGGCATTGATGCCCTTCAAGTCCAGCAGCGGTACAGCCGAGTTGCGGCGGTCGTTCTCGACCACATAATCCTCGATTTTGGAGGAGTTCGCATCAAGCACGCTTTGAATCTCCGCCCAGTCTCCGAAGATGACGCCGGTTTTGCCTGTAATAAACGTTTGAACGTTTTCGCCAAAGGAAATCGACTCGAGGTCGCCTTTCAAGTATACTTTAACCGGGGTCTTTTTCTTGCTCGTTTTAATAAGATTAATAACTTCTTCTGTATTCATTTCAATCGACATAGCTACATTTCCAACTCCTCTATGTATAGTACCGTGAACGATGGGCGATATCCGTCACCAAAGTTCGGGTTGATAGTGAACTACATCTTTTATAGCATAAAATGACCGCTTCCCGCAATCTTTAGGGAATGCTTGTCAGTGTCAAGCTAGCGTGGGCAGTCATTTAAGATGCCTGGAACGCGAACCCCGAAGGAACCTCTTCCTTGTAAGCGCTTTGCTTCGTTCTTTC
>NZ_FNDY01000099.1 GCF_900099895.1 Paenibacillus naphthalenovorans | reverse complement strand
TACCGATTTTCCATATTTCCCTTGCAGATAAATTCGACAGTAATGGTGAGAAATCCTTGTTGATTAAGAATTTTTGGTTTATTCAGCAAGCCCTAGATAGGATATAGGGAATGTAACCGTCTTTGTATTCGCAAAAATAAACTCGTTGATTGTGAAGATTTTTACGGATACCTTTAACTTGGAAAAATAGCTTCAACTTTATAGGATAGAATTAATTTTTGACTCCCTGTCTTCTCCATTCGTCAATAACTGTGTCTAAATCAATTTCATCTTTTTCCTTCCAAAGTTTAATAAACGATACATCGTTACTATTAGGAGTAGGATTTGGCTTATCAATTCTCACTCTAGTCGGCATCATCACTGACTCCCCTAAAATGATACATTCCCCCCTTCTAAGACTGGCAAACATATCAACAATACCTTTTATCGAATCTGGTAAAAGATTTTTCACGTAAGATTGGTCATCTGGATTTGTAAGTCTCATACAAACAAAGGTATTACATTGTGAAAGAATCGTTGATGATAGGTCTTTAGGTCTTTGACTAATCACCATTAAACCAACACCGTATTTTCTCCCTTCTTTTGCGATTCTTTCCGCTGCTAATCTTGCTGCTGATGCAGAAGGATCGTTGTTCAGATAAATATGTGCCTCATCACATGCTACAAATATAGGATACTGTATTTCTTTCGCCCTTCTATGCCAATAGGAAAAATCAAAGACCAATCGTAAAATTAAAGAAATTACTGAATTTCTAACATCAAATGGAATTGGGCTAATATCAAGAACAACAAGCTTTTTTGGCGGGCTTCCTTCACCGAGAATTTTCCTAAATAATTCACTCATTGATTTTGAATCAGAATACATTTTAGGTTTAAATATTAAATCATATCTTCGATCATTCAACCTACTTTGAAGTCTCATTATCATTCGGGTAAACTGTCCGAAATAATCTCCTTGTTTTGGTCTATTACATGACCTATGCAGTTCGTGGTAAGACCTGGTAAAGTTCTGGTCTGGGTGTAACCCAAAGAAGCATTAAATAATGCTCTGGCCAAAACAATTCAA
>NZ_FNDY01000003.1 GCF_900099895.1 Paenibacillus naphthalenovorans | reverse complement strand
TCTCTCCACCAGTTGCCCGTCAGCTACGAGGCGACTTGGCTCTTACCTCGGCCGGACTTGCACCGGCTAGTTGTGCCTAGCTTGGCTAGGCGCGCGTAGAAGCAGAAAACCGGTCCCCACGGACCGGCATATCGCCCATGTAGCTCGTCCACCCTTACTTCGCAAACCGCGCCGTTAGCTGAAATTGCTGAAGATCTGAAGAAAAGTAAAAAGGCCTACCCTGTAAGAATAGACCTAGAAGTTAAGATTTATATACATCACCACGAGAGCCAATTTTAATTACTTGGATAAGTAACTTATCATTCTCAACTGAATAAATAATTCGATAAGAA
This sequence comes from Paenibacillus naphthalenovorans, assembly GCF_900099895.1. GTDB lineage: Bacteria > Bacillota > Bacilli > Paenibacillales > NBRC-103111 > Paenibacillus_G > Paenibacillus_G naphthalenovorans. The sequence goes on along the minus strand of NZ_FNDY01000003.1, from coordinate 303,660 downwards.
CCCACTCGTAATCGATATTCGTCCATTGTTCCTTGCATCCTTTTGATATCGAGCTCTGGATGATAAGGGTCTTCACAGAGAATTTGTAGATGTTGAGTAATTCGAATACGATTCGTCCTATCTAATTTTTGTAAATACTTAAGAGCATCTTTATAGAACTCAATTGAGTAAGTCATCGATAACATCCTTAAGTTTAATACTCTCGCCACGTCTAAAGGATTCTTTAGCTTTTTTAATTGCTTCAATATCATCTTGAGTAGTTGGCTCATCATCCCAAGGGATATGACGATACTCTTTATTTGTGACTAATTTTTCCAAGAAATCAGCAGCGATTGGAAGGGCTTCTTCAGGTAATTGTTGAATTAATTTGTTCAAATGATCTTTTGAAACTGCCATTCGATCAACCCCTATCTAGAAAAGCTAAATTAATTTTATTATAACACGTACTTAATGAAATTTCATAAAGATCGTACGGGCTATTTCAAGGTAGTCAGCAACATCAGCTAACACCGTATTCACGCTTCGGGCCATACGGCCCTTGGTCTGCCCGAGGCATTTCGGGGGAGAAGATTCATGCAGACAACCCTGCGAACCTAACCGCGTCGCGGCCGGCAGCTACGCTGCCTTAAGGTTCTCGGATTCGTGAATACAAGAACGTTACCTGAACCCCTCGTCAAAGATGAGTGGTCTGGTTTTCCTCCATAACAAAAAGTCAGAAAGTTAATGTCCATTGTTTTCTTCTTTAATCCAATTCCACAATACTTTCCTGTTCCAAGCGTATCCTTCGATCAAGCATCGTTTGCAGCACCTGCCTCCAATGGGTCAGTCGGGTATCCTTTAGAGCCTCCTCAAGCTTTCCGGCATATTCATCGCTGATTGACGCCGCTGAGGACTCGTAACGAAGAAGCGTCTCCGCATCCATTAGCATGGGCCTCAGATTAGAAAAGAATTTCTTCCGCAGGTATTCAAAAATCCGGATTCCTCCCAGATCAATATCACCCCAATGATACACTTCAATGTTCTTTTCCGATGCCGAGGCCAAATGCTCTGCCAGTCTACACAAAAAGGATTGCAATGACCGATGGGGAAATCCCCCGGTATATAGAACAAGCTCTGTGTCGCGGAGCTCGGAAGCGTGTTCGAGCCACAGATGATAAGTCGCCAAGTTTTCAATTGTTACTATCCGAGTGGCAACTGTTTGCACTTGATACATTTCTTCCACCGTTTTATCCGATAAGCCAACCCCACCGGCAAACACTCCAATATCAACCTTACGACTGTCGGTAGTACGGAATGAAAGAGGCCCGCTTACCAGCACAATTTGTGGATTTTTGGCCACCCCGAGGAAATCAAGCCATTCTTCCTCGGTTTCACGCTCCTCTCCTGATGCCTGCTTGGCGAGCGAAAGCAACCTTCGTTGAACGTTTCTTTCCATGTGCTTGGAGTCCTTGAACAGCCTCTGGCTAAGTAATCTTATTGGAACGGCTCGCTCGAGCCTAGGAAGCTCCAGCAATACACAAACAAGATCCTTATACCCCTCTGGATCGTCCACCTCCAGGTGGGCAGTTTTACCTTCGGCTAGCGATACATCGGCTTGTTCAGACCACACCCTGACCCATTCCCAAGGATGGCGGGATAAGGGAGTAAGGATGTGCCGCAAGCGTTCCAGCTTGTCCCGCTTCGGCATCCGCCCCGCAACGCGATAAGCCGTCTTCAACTCACTCCATCGCAGATAGATTCTTTCCAACTGCTCGCCGGTGCGAAACCGGGCCCAATTGAGTTCAACAAGTCCGAGCCGCTCCAACTCGGAAGCTGCTTCGTTGATCCAAATTCGTTTACGGAAATCCATTTCGTCTGTATAATCTTGCCAGAATGGACTTTTGTTAAGAGATAGCTGCGGCCTTTGCTTGGAAGGCTGCCCGGTTACAAAAGACTGGCTTAACTCGTATTTGTCCAACAGGAGGTTTAGCAGCTGGGAGACAAATTTGGATTTATATGGCGTTTCATGAATCTCCAAGCAGATCACCCCTTACCATAAAATCTAGAATAAAAAGCCTTGACCGTTTCCTTCATCCGCATCATCGGCTGAGGGGGATTTCCCGTTGTCAACGTTCGATAAATTCGATGCGGCAGCCGCCTCAGCCTCATATTCCGCTATTTCCACGGCTCCCGCTCTCGCCATCTCGTCTTCCGCCCCGTTGTCCCATTTGTCAATCATGTCTACATAACACTGGTAGTTATGCTTGCTGACGAACAGCGTGGTGGACACCTCAGGAGCCATATGCTGCATCTTCTCATCGGGAACGGCGGCAATCAGCTGCAGACCCATTTGCTTAATCAACCGCAGACTGGATTGAATCCGCTGCTCGTCCATTTTATTGAACGCTTCATCGAAAATGACAAGCCGCGTGCTTTTTCCGGAATATAAGTGGTGGAAGGAAGCCAATATCGCAATATAGAACGGTGTCTGCGTCTCGCCTCCCGATTTCTCCTTCAGCACTTGCGAGAAGCGGTATTTGCCGTTGCCGGATGTTACGATAATATCGAAATCCAAGTATTGCCGATAGTCCGAGAACTCCTCCAATTGTCCGGCCTCACCTTTGACCAGAAGATCGAACAACTCATGCAGAACCTCGGTACGATCATTGTCCGGTAATTCGAACAATGAACCCTTTTCCAAAAGCATGGGATCCATCACGGCATCATAGAAGCGCTTGTAACGTTCACTAGGGGAAACCTCAAAATGATACTTGTCGTCGGAAAAAGGAAAATGCCTCAGCGCATAGTTCAGCTCGTGAAACTCCCTACGGGCCATCTCGATCGCTTCCCTTAACCGAAAAATAAAGTGGGACTTGAACTCCTCTTCCGATTCTTTCAAAGCCGCCGCAACTTTATCCTGATATTCCGGAATATTCAGGTGTTCGATCGTTTCAAGCAGCCGATCGTAATCCTCGTTCGTGACCTTCTGGATGTCGGCGATAAAATTTTGATCGATATTATATTTTTGCCGCATTAATTGCAGCTTGTTGAACTGGCTGTCGCGCAGTGTCTGCTGACCCTTCCAGCTGCCTTCCCAATTTTGGATTTTCTGCCAAGTGGAGGCGGACGAATTGCATGCTTCTTCGTATCTTTGCATCGCTCCCGCTTCCCGCTCGCTGCCGTGCTCATTGATCCAATTCCGCCATGCGGCTTCGTACTCTTGCACCTTAATCCGAAGCAAGTGCAGCTTTCCTTCCGCTTCGGACTTTTTCGATTCGGTTTCCGTTTGCTTTTGGAGTAAGGATCCCCATTTTTGTTGCCACTTCTGTTCATCCTTCTTCCACTGCTCATACTCCGCCTGCAGCCGCTCCGCTTCGCTGAAATCGAGACCATTCAGTTCCTCTGTCTTCTGCAATAGCATTTCCGAGCATTCGTGGATATGCCGCATCAGGCCAAGATGGTCGGCAAGCTTGGTACAGCCCGTTTCCTTCAATTTGCCGATCCATTCGGAAAGGTGTTCACCCCAAGCATACAGCATGCGCCGTTCGTCCTGGGCAGACACCAGCTCGGAGCGGCGGATTTCCAACTGGCGGGCGATCGCTTTGGCGCCTATGAACGGAACCTCGTATTGCTCCTTGCGCATCTGCCGGGCTACCAGGTTGTTGTAAACCATGCATGATTGGGTCACCGCTGTACGATGGTGTCGCAGTTCCTGCTCGTTTGCAGCCTTCATCACCTTGCCCAGCAAATGCTCGACGTGCGCCTGGATTACGGGATGCTCCGCCTGCAGCTCGAGTGCCAGGGAACCGGTTACGGCCGTTCCCAAATACCGCTTCTCCTTCTCCGTATCGACGAGACCGACGCCTTCCAGCCGATAGGTTCGCTTCTCCCTTTCATAAATAGACAATGCCTCTGCGAAACATTCCGGTTCAACCAACAGATCGAAGCGCTGGGTGTTCAAATACCCTTCCACCGCATTACGCCAAAGCTCTTCCTTGAGCTCCATGTGCTCGCAAAACACCCAAACCGCCGAGCGGCCCCGCAGCCGTTCCTCCAAGATGCCCTTCAACTGGCGCACCGGTTCGGCATAGCTGCGCTTCTGCTGCTCCAGATCACGAATGATCGTTCTTAACTCTTCGATTCGAGCGTCCGTTTCACCCAGCTTTTCCTGCAACTGGTTATGTTGAACGAGCATCCTGTCACGCCACGCCGTTAGACCTTCTCCAATCTCAGCCAGATCCCGTGTCCACTCTTCTTCCTCATGGACTTCAATGATTCCGCAACGTGCCACAGCGTCAAGACGCGCCAGGCTCTCCTGATAACTGCGAAGCGTCTCCCTCTCTCCAGGCTTCCATGTCCAGTACGGATTGTCCGGCCAATCGTACAAGTTCGCCAATAGCTGAAGCTCCCGTTCAATTTGTCTCCGATACGTGAGCAAGAGCCTCTCTCCCTCGCTCTGTTGAGCGGTGAGCCGGGCAATGTCCTCGTGCAGCTCTTTCTTGCGCTTCTCCGCAGCATGGTTCTGCCAGCGCTGGTAAGCATCCTGCTGCTTGTCCCGGGCTTCCGCCTGCAACCGGGCGGCAAGGTCAATATCATCCGCAAGCTGTCGCAGCTCTTCTTCCAGCCGGACATTGTCCCGTTCGGTCTGCTCCAGATTCTCACTCTCGTAATCCGCTTTCAAGCGCCGGATCACATAATCCTGCTCAATGGCAGTCTCCTTGTATTTGGCATACTGGGCATAACACTCACGTATGGATTGCAGGTGCAGCTTCTTCTCCTGAAGATGCTCCAGCTCCTGGCGATACCGTTCGTGGATCTCGAAATTTTGCCGCATCAAATCCAACTGCAGCTCTTTTCGGTCGAGTATATAATCGTTGACAAATGCACGGATATTCTGGATCGGCTTGAACGAGAGCGCTTTGGTGAATATTGTGAAAAACCGATCATGAAGCTGTCCCATCCGGGCGAGTAAGGCTTTCTGATAGTTGGTCTTGTTCCTTTCAAACAAAGCCTTTTTTCCGGAGAGCCCGCTGACCCTGACGCTTTCCCCACCGTAGCGCTTGCGGAATTCGTCTCGATTGAGCAGCTGGCCGTTGGATTTGACAAACTGCAAATCATCCAACCGCCGATCTGACAAAATGAAATACTCTTCTTCCCCGGTCGTGCTTCCTCGGTATACATCAATCGCTACCCCGACAACGAACCATTCCTTACGGTCCTCGTCCCGGAATTCAGCTGCAATATAAGTCGTAAAATCGCCGTCCCTCAAAAAGGAGCGCTCGTCGCTGCCGATTTTTCCCCTAAGATAATTGATAAAGCTGCGTTTGGCGTCATCGTGTGCAGCCGCATTGAACTTGATCATTCGATGATCAGCAACGAAAAGCACCTGCAGCGCGTCAATAATCGTCGATTTTCCCGCGGCGTTCTGTCCAGTGATCAACGTCTGTTTTCCGAATTCCAGCTCCTCGTCCTTGAAATAATGCCAGTTAATCAGACGCAGCCGCTTCATCCATTTCATCCAGCAATCCTCCCTCCGCGTTCGTCAGGTACAATTCTAGCTTATCAAGTAACGACTGCATCTCATCCGTCTGAATCATATAGATCCAAGTATGGAACAGCTTGAACCGGGCATCATCGGAACGAATGTCGGAATCCAGCGGTTCAATCAATTGGGCCTGTACACACAATCTAACCAGCCTGTCCAATGCGGTACGGTTTACCCATTCCAGCCGGAACGTCTCGTACTTGCTGCGAATTTCATAAAGGGTAATCATAGGATAATCCGCCAGCGATAGGCCTTGCCTCTTCTCCTCATATAGTAAGCGCAGCACCAGCAGCCATAGTGTCTGTTCCCGGTCAAGCCTACGGCGAAGACGGCCATCGGGAATATGCAGATAGACGCATTCATGCCGCTCGTCCACGACAAGTTCCCAACCAAGGAATCGATAATAGCCCTCCAACGCGGTACGGTAGCGACGAATTGTCGCATACAACTCCCGGTCCTTGTCTTTGATCAGAAGGTTAACCTCCATGAGTCGCTGGATTACTTCTTTGACCTTCGATTGTTCAGAGTCGCTCAAATCTTGAAACATCATGAATCGTTATCCTCCCCGCTCTTTACGGACAATGTCGTGATTGTGGAATCGATATCTTCCGACACTAACCGTCTGCCGCTTGCCTTTCCGGTCCAAGCTGAAACGCGAGCCACCATCCGAGCCATACAAATAAACATACCCCAGCATAAGAAATTCCTCGGCACTACTTGGAGCGAGCTCGATCAGTTCCATGCGCTTTCGGTCACCAAGCCGGGTCATGACGTAATCATCCACTTTTTTACGGGTAATGGCCTTGCGCATTTTCTCTACGTTCCTCTGTCGCAGCTCCTCCATCACGTGTGCCGGAATCGGAACCGTAACATGGGTCTCCGGCTGATGAGCCATCCTTCGGCGGCGCGGCGGCAGGAGTGACTGCTCTGACCATCCGCGAACCTGATTAATCGCGAACAGCGAGTATTCCGCATCCTGCTTTTGCTGGCCGAGCAACTCCAGCAGACGTGTCAACCGGCGGTCCAATCCTTCATGCTGCTGACTCAAATATCTGGCCCGGTCGTAGGAAGAACGAAGATACTGGTTATGCCGCACATCAATCTGATAGAAAATCTCTTCCAGCCCGACAAAGGTTTCTTCAATGAAGAATAAAGCTTCCTTGACGGCATATTCCGCTTGTTCAACCGTTTCATACAGCTCGCTCTTGACGCCGTCCATTGCAGCTTCCTGCAGCAAACCCCGATCTAGGAGCCACTTCTGAACCGTATGAAGGATTTGAAAACGATAGCGCGCCACATGATCCGACGTTTTGAGCCGGTGATAGCTTTTATCTACAATTTGCGATTTATAGGTTTCAAAATGATGGTCCAGCACTTCGCGAATCGAAGTTTTTTGAACAACTGTCTCCATGTGATGCTTCATATTATTGTATAACCCAATCAATTCATGGCGAAATTGCCTTGTTACCTGTGCCGCCTCCATTACGGCGAAACAAGGGCGCATTTTGGCCTCCTCGCCGGTAAGAAGCTGATAAGTTACAAAAGCAAACCGTTGATATTCGACCGTCCGTGCTTCGCATAATTCCTGAAACACCGCAATCAGCCGGCTGGCATAATGGGGAAGTACAATATAAGCTTCGAACTGGCTGCGGGTTTCCACATCAATCCACTTCGCCCGTTCCAGCCGTCGCAGCAATGCATTGGCCTGAGCTCTGGAGACATCCTCTAACGTAAGCTGATCCTCTCTTCCAGCTCCAACCGGCTCATCCTCATCGGCAGAAATGACCATACCCGTTTCTTGTTGAGTCTCCAGCAGCTCCTGCAGCAGATCCCGCATGACTTCATAGCGAATGCCGAACCGCTCCCTTTGCGAATGCTCGTATAAAAGCAGCAGTGCTTCCGCATATATCTTCCGATTGGAACCCGTCAGAAGATGAAATAATCCTTCCGGTACTACATCAAACAAGTTCATCATACCGCGCGCATACCCTTTCGGAGAAAAATGTCGATACTTTATTATACTAGATTTGGAAGATATGAAGTATGGTAGAATACGGCTATTCCCTTCAATCTTAATGGCAAGCTCCATTGGTATACGGAATACTTGCCGTACAAGGCTCTCAAGTATCGGTATTAACTCCAGAAGAAGCAGAAAACCGGCCCCCTCGGACCGGCTGATTCAGGCTCCATATAGCTCGTCCACCCTCACCGCACAAACCGCCCGCTGCACACAAAACGCGCTGCTTCCTGACGTCGGTTCGTGTTCACAACGTGTTGACAATGTGAGCCACGAGCCGCAGATTGTGCTCTATCAACAAATTGCGGGAATGCTGATTCCCTTCAGCCATTAATCGTAAATGCTTCTCTTCTTCATCTTCAGCGAGCGGTTGGGGAAACGCATTATTTTTAACGTACGAAACCAGCAGCATTAACTCTTTAATAAACAAGGCAATTGCAGAAAAAAATCCAGGCACCTCAAGCCACCCCCATGATGAAAGTAGTACTATTCTATGTGGGCCGCAGCCTATCAGTGCCTGTACAGAACAAAAATACTATACCCTTACTCCCTCAACTATAACTTTCCATCGCAGGTCCCATCTGTGATGATATTACCCACTACTGCAATAGGATTTTCGGCCATTTCATGACACGATCGCGAACAACCGCATTTTCGAACGTCAGCCCTGCGGCCGTAATGATTGGCATAAGCACCGGCGTCAGTATAAGAACCGTAGGGGTCAAATCCATCGCCGTGCCTACCAAGAAAACGACCAGGTTGATGGCCAAAAGCAGGAGCAATTTATTTTCCATCAACGGACCGAGCATGGCCGTCAGCTCGCCAGGTATGTTAGCTACGGTGATCAACCATGACGATACCATTGCCGCTGCTGCCAGAAACATAACGATACTGGTCATTTTGCCCGAGGCGACCAAGACATGAAACAAATTCTTCAATTTGAGTTCTCGGTACACGACGAGTCCGACGAACAATGCGTAAAACGCCGCTACGACCCCCGCTTCAGTGGGTGTGAATATGCCGAATTTCAGGCCGCCGATAATAATGGCCGGCAAAACAAGCGCCCATAGCGCCTTGACGGTCGCCGTCACAATTTTCTTCCCTGATTTTTTGGGAAACACTTTAAAGTTCGATTTGCGGACAACCAAATACCAGGCAATGGTCAAACCGATGGCAAGCATGAAGCCGGGATTATTGTGATAATATCGAATCAAATGAGGGGTGTAATTATCAATGGCTATAGCACGTGAAGAAAAGATTCTGGAAATTCTGCAAAAAAACGGGACAGTTTCCGTGAATGAACTCATCGATATATTACAAGTTTCTCCGGCTACCGTCCGTCGTGATCTGGAGAGACTTGAGCAAAAAAACAAGCTCCGGCGGACTTATGGAGGAGCAATCGATATTCAATCCGTAGGCTACGAGCCTTCATATAGTATGCGTGTAGGGGATTGCACTGTCGAAAAAAAAGCCATCGCGAAAGCAGTGACACAATTGATTCAGCCGCGTGAAATCGTGGCTTTGGACGCCGGGACAACAACCACTGAGGTAGCCAAGCTTTTAGTGAACATTCAACCCTTGACTGTCGTGACCCCATCGCTTACCATTGGTCAAATGTTTGGCGAAGCGGATCGTGAAGAAATAACCGTAATCTTGTCCGGGGGAATCCTGAGGAGTAAAACCCTTTCCCTGGTTGGGGATTTATGCGAAGAAGTGCTATTAAAATACCGCTGCGACAAAGCCATTATCGGATGCAACGCATTATCGCCGGAACTGGGGGCCATGAACACGAATTTGCTTGCACTGGGAGTGAAAAAATCGCTTGTCTCCATAAGCAAAAAGTTAATTGTGGTGGCCGATCATACCAAGATCGGACGTACGGCTCTGGCCACCTCTGCTTCAATTGAACAAATCGATACCCTGGTCACCGATTGGCAAACCCCTGCACATCTGGTTGAGGAGTTTGTGAATAAAGGCATTCATGTCATCGTCGCCCAGCCATAATTCGGGGCCTGTGAACCTGATCGGAATCTCCGGTCGGGTTGTTTTAGGTTTCAGATACTGGGCCGGGAAATAAGTTTGAGCATGCGGAAAACGTCCGTAAAAATAAAAGTACCGTCCCCGAGTGGTAATCAGGGACGTCTGTGCACTTGCTGTTTCGTCTTTCCTTCCGCCATTACACTCTATCAACCACAGTAATGCGCTCCGCCGCCAGAATTCTCGGCTGAGCTTTAGGAATTTGAGCCGGGTATCCGATGTGCAGATTGCCCAGCACCTTTTCTCCAGGCAAAATCCCCATCGTCTCGCGAAATACGGGGTGATGCAGCCAACCGTATGTCTCCCATACCATGCCGATTCCCCGTTCCCAAGCCAGCAGACTGAGGTTGTGAATAATACAGCTGGTCGAAGCGTAGTCTTCTTCCCTGACGACCAGATTCGGATCTTCCTTCATAATGACGGTCATGATCATCGGGATAGCCATGATTTTATTGTAAAACTTCTGACCGACCTCTTTTTTCAGGGCCGGGTCGGGCTCCCTGCTTTCCTTCATCGTCCGGACCGCTTCGGCCATCTTCCTGCGGCCCTCGCCGTAGGTCAGTATAAACCGCCAAGGCTGGGTCATATGATAATTGGGTACCCAGACGGCAGTGTCCATGAGCTCCATAATAAGCTCGGGCGGGACTTCCCGGTGTTCAAAAGCATGAATGGAACGGCGTTCCCTGATTAATCGCGCGAGCTCCATGAGTCCGCGACCTCCCTTCAAATGATAAATGGTTAAAGTCTGCCTCCAGGCTCCCCGCTCTCCGCTAAAGCGAACCGCAGTGCCCTATTGATCAGAGGCAGCAGTATGGTAATGTGCCCCTCGTCCTCCAGTTCCATGAATTGGAGCCGAATTCCCCGTCCAGAAAGAGGCTCTACCGTTTGAAACAGCTCCCTGGCATCCTGGATCATAAACGGCTTCTCCCTGCCGCCCACGGCCATCAACACCGCTGCCGGCAGGGCCGCGTCCTCCCGCCTATCCGCCAAACGGCGTGCGGCGTCCAGCAGATACCGGTTGTTCCACCAGATGGACGGGCTGCCCGCCACATAGGTTTGGAACGTTTCCGGCCGGTTCAGCCACACATCCAGTGTAAAAAGCCCGCCAAGCGAATGGCCGAACAGGGTTTGCCGGTTCCTGTCAATCGGAAAGTCCCGTTCGATCGCCGGCTTCAGCTCATCCTCAATGAAAGACAGGAACGCATCGGCTCCTCCGGTTTCGGGCCAAGGGGACCCGTCGGGTCTGACCGGCAGCTTGGCGGAGGCGGGCTTCGTGTAATCGTAAAATCTTCTTGTTGAATCCAGCGGCTCATCCGTCGGATAGCCAATCCCGACAATGACGGCAGGGCCGAACCCGTGCGGCTTGCGGGATTGCAGCCTGACCGCTTCAGCCATCGTTCCGAATACGGCATTGGCGTCCAGCACGTAGATGACGGGAAACCCCTCGGGAGGCGCCTCATGCGCCGGTTTGAACACAAAAATCCGGTACTCCCGGTTCCCGTTCCGCGAATACATGACTCTCGCTTCCGTATGGACGATGGCATACGGCGGAACGGGTTCTAAAGCTGCTTTTTTATACGGCATCAAACAACCACCTCAACGCACTTGGAAATCGCCTGCAAAAATAGGAGTGTTCGTGTACAGCTCCTTCTTCTGTCACCAGCGTCAATCGTTCTTCGGAAAAGCCCTTTTGTCTCAAGATCGCATGCGCTTGTCCGGTTAGTGGAACCATGTCCTTTTGAACGGTCTGCTTGCCGACCCCTTCCAGGCTTCCTACATCCATATAGATTTTCATTTTGCCGTGGTCCATCGCATGCGTTCGCATATAGTCTACAAACCCTTCGAACCAGTACGAGCCGGAGATGGAACCGATTTTACCGAACACGCCGGGGTACAGGTAAGCCGCATACATCGAGATCAGCCCGCCGAGCGATTTGCCTATGACGGCTGTATGCTCCGGGTCCGCGGCTGTTCTGTAAGAGGCGTCCATGTATGGCTTCAGCTTGTTGGCGAGAAAAGAGAGGTACTCGCCGCCCTTCCCGCCGAAATCGCCGTAATTGTATGGTGTGGAAAGGGCCTTCGCAAACCAGGGCGTATATTCGTCCATCCGGTTTTTGGATTCCACCCCGACCAGGATCACCTCCAACAGCGACCCATCCGCAAACATGCGTTCCAGCTCATAGAGGGCTTCACTCTTGGCCGGATCAAACACATCGCCGAGATCATGCACATAGACTACGGGATACTTTTTCGAGTCCGTTTCATAGGTTTGGGGAAGGTAGATCAGGAGTTCCCTGCCCTCGAATTTTTCCCGAACGATCTTGCCCTTCATTGCCCGCTCTCCCTTCTTTATATCCTAAGCTTTGGCTTTAAACAGCAAGTAGACGAAATACGGGACGCCAACTATCGAAATCACAATGCCCACAGGCAGCTCGGCAGGCGAGAACACGGTTTTGGCGATCAGGTCGGAGACAATGACCATCATCATCCCGATCAGTCCGCAGACGGACATCACCCGCCGATGGCGCAGACCGACAAGACGCTTCGCAATATGCGGGGCAAGCAATCCGACAAAGCCGATGCTGCCCGACACGGACACGCAGGCACTCACCAGTCCGATGCTGCCCAGCAAAAACAAGCTTTTCTCTCTTTCCGCGCGAACGCCGAGACCTTTAACCGAGCTTTCTTCCAGCTGAAACACATCGAGCAGAGGCGCCCTGCGCATGAGAACGGGCACAAGCACGATAAACCACGGCAGCATGGATGCGATATAGACCCAGTTGGCATTCCAAATGCTTCCCGTCAGCCAGACGGTTGCCATTTCAAAATCTTTGGCGTTCATTTGCAGGGAAAGGAACATGGTGAACGCGCCGAAACCAGAACCGATCGCAATCCCTGTCAAAACTAAACGCTGCGGATCGAGTCGTCCGTTCTGCCAGGCAAAGAAATAGATAAGTGCGGCGGCGGCCAAACCTCCGATAAGACCGAAGAGCGGCATCATCATAATGGCTGTCCATCCGGTACGGATGACATTCCCTTGAAAGAAAAACATAAATAATACGATCGCCGCACCGGCACCTGCATTGATGCCGAGAATCCCCGGATCCGCAAGGCCGTTCCGGGTCACGCCTTGAATCACCGCGCCTGCGATACCGAGGCCGAAACCGACCAACGCCGCAATGACGATGCGCGGCAGACGAAACTCAAACAGTACCATATCGTGATCCGGCTGCGGGTGAATACGGAGCAGCGTACGCAGCACTTCAGAGACTGTCATGTCAAATTCGCCGTTGGTCAGATGGATGTATACCGCCGCCGCGATGACGACGAAGCAGCCAAGCTGTACATGCCACAAGGGCCTTTCTGAGCCTTTACGCATGCTTGCCGCCTCCTCTCTTGCGAATCAAATAGAGGAAGAAGGGCACGCCGAAAAGTGCGGTTAGCACCCCGATAGGCGTCTCGAACGGATAGTTGAGAAACCGGCTGAGAATGTCGCACAGCCCCAGAAAAAGTCCGCCCAGCACCCCCGCACACGGAATGATGCGGCGATAATCGACGCCGACAAAAAATCGGGCGATATGCGGAATCAGCAGCCCGACAAAGCCGATTTTGCCGGCCAAAGCGACGGAAATTCCCGTCAGAATGACGACAGCTCCTGTAGCGGCCGCTTTCACAAGCAGAGTACGCTGGCCCAAACCGACGGACACTTCCTCGCCTAGCGATAAAATCGTGACCGACGGGGAAATGCACAACGCCATGACGATGCCGACAACAGCAAACGGGATGGCAAGCTTGATCAGTGTCGGATCGAGCTGGTAAAGCCTTGCGTTATACCAGAAGCTGATATTTTGCGAAACTTGAAAGTACGTCGCTACCGCCGCGGAAACACTGCTCAGAAACGTTCCGATAATCGTCCCGATAATTGCCATTCGAACCGGGGACAAACCGCCGGGCAGCAGCGATGCAATGCCGAAAACGATCCCGACGCCCAAAGCGGAGCCGATTAAAGAGCATACGATCAAATCCATTGACGAGGCCTCCGGCAGCAGCACCATTCCCAGCGTAATAGCGAACGCCGAGCCGTCCGTAACCCCCATAATAGAGGGGGATGCCAAGTAATTCCTTGTCATCCCCTGCATAATGGCCCCGGATATGGCGAGGAAGGCTCCGATAAGTAGTGCCCCGGCAGCCCGGGGAACCCTGGAATGCATAATAATCTGATGGTCCACATTTCCCTTATCGAAATGAAAGAACGCGTTCCACACCGTGCTGACATCCATCGATTTTGCCCCGTAGCGTATGGATAAGAGCATGATGAGCATGATCATAACGGGGGCAATGCCGAGCAAAAACGCGGTGTAAGAAATCCGAAGCCTCATACGTCAACCGATCCCTCTCATTCGGACAGCTTCTGAACAGCTGCTTTCAGAAAATGGATTTTGCTCCAGGATGTGCCCCCTTGTGCGAGCGGATCCACGACATTGACGAACACCTTATTGTTTTTCACCGCGTTGATGCTTCCCCAGATCGGGTTGTTTTGCAGCTCCTCCAGCGATTTCAAATGATCCTTGTTCTCGTCCTCGGAGAATTGAAGGAAGATCGCATCGGGGTTCATGGCGCTGAACTGTTCTAAAGAAATGGTTTGCTGCGCTTTGGCTGCCTTGACCTCATCCGGCACGTCCATTCCAAGCTCTCCATAAATCGTCGGGTTGAAGAAAACGTCAGCCGGATAAATATTCAGGGCTCCGTTGCGAATCCGGACCGTCACGACTTTCTTCCCTTTCCACTTCTCGCCCAGCTGCTTTTTCGCCGCTTCGACATCGTCCTTATACTGCTTCAGCACTTTCTCGGCTTCCGCTTGCTTGCCGGTCAGCTCGCCCATCAGACGCAGATTCGCTTCCCAGTTGGTAGCAATATGGGATACCTGAATCGTCGGAGCGATTTTCGCCAGCTTCTCCACCACCTCCGGCTGGAATTTAGTTGTGCCGAGAATGACATCCGGCTTCAGCTTCAGAATCGTTTCCATGTTCGGCTGCGTTTTCTCGCCGATCGATTGCGAAGACCCGGTAATCGGCTTGAACAGGTCGGGGAACTTACCGCCGACCGTTATAGCGCCGATCGGTTCAACCCCCAGCACAAGGGCGTCCTCCATCGCTTCCAGAGCGCCCGTTATGACGATTTTGCCGGAGGGCACGGTGACCGTATATTGCTTGTCCAAATAAATGATTGTTTTCGTTTGACCCGCAATTGGCGGTTCCTTCGGTTTCTCGGCAGTGCTTTCCGATGTTTTATTCCCCGCAGGGGCGCCGCCCGTCGCCGGCGCTGCTTGGTTTGCGCATGCGGCTAAAACCAAGATGAGTAATACGATGAAGCTAAAGCTTACAAACTTCGTTTTCATGATGCTGATGTCTCCTCCCAAGCTTCTTCGATTCAATTGATAACAATTCTCATTCGCAATTATAAAACATCGCCTTGGCCTGAACCATGGACGAAATCCTGAATTAACATGGACGATTTCCTGTTAGCAGCCTGAGCGTCTCGTCCACAAGACGGTCGTGCGAGGAAGCCGAATATTCACGCCAAGGATCGGAAGAGATGACATAGACCTGATTGCGGCTTACAGCCTTTAAGCTTTGCCACGACGGAGAGAGCTGCAGCGATTCCCAATGCAGGAGCGATTCCGTCTCCTGGCATACGTTTACGAGGATATGGTCCGCATCGTAAACGTGCAGCCGCTCCGGGGTTACCGGTTCTCCAGTAAAAACTTGATCGATCGCATGCGCGGGAGTCAGCTGGAGATCCCCGTAGAATACCTCGATGATGCTCCGGTTGGCATAAACCTGACAGCGGTCCTTGTATATGCTCAGCGTCAGGAACGTCTCGTTCTTCGTTTTGTGCTTCAAACGCTCCCGTACGGCTTTGACTTTCCGGTCATAATTGTTAAGCCACAGCTCCGCTTCCTTGGGGATATCGAGATATTCGGCGGTCAGCCTCAACTGCTCCCGCCAGTCGGTATGCTTCCGCGGGATATAATATACGGGAGCCGCCTGTTCGAGCATCTCCTTCTCCCCGTCCTGCAGTTCGTCGGTACTGATGATCGTATCGGGGCGCACCTGAAACAGCGTTTCAATATTGGATTTCCAGTGCTCGTTATGGCGGTACGCACTAAGATGGACCGGTATATCCGAACGGTATGTTCGGTAATAATACGCTGTCCACTTGGGGTTAAGAGGAGCGGCGTAAGGGATCATATGGAGCGCAAGCAGGTGCCCGGTCACCCCGGCACCGTATGCAGCGATCTTGCGGCGGCGTTTCGACATGTAGGTCGTCGGCGGGCAGCCCGTCTCCTTTTTGAATTTGCGGCTAAAATAAAATTCATCGTTATAGCCGACTTGATGGGCGATATCCTTCAGCCTCGCGTTGGATCTTGCCATCAGCTGCTTCGCCTTGTTCATCCGCAGGGCTGTCAAATAATCGACGGCGCTGATGCCGTACAATTTTTTAAACAGGTCCACAAAATACTTAGGGCTTATATCCGCCAGACGGGCCAGCTGCTCGATCGAAAGATTTTGCTGGTAATGGCTGTCCATGTACGCTTTCGCGCGCTCCAGCGCCGAATGCGAATCTTCGGCCGAGTGGCGTCTGTTCTCCAAGATAGAGTACAGCAGTTCCTGGAACACAAGCTGCCCGCGGAAACGCTCCAGGCTGTCACGACTCTGCCTGTGCAGATAGGCGGTATGACACAATGCGGCCAAACGAGCCCCGGATGGAACCGGGATTTCGCCACGCTCCGGGAAGAAGCCGGCTCCGCCGCTGCAGCGTACGGCATCGCGATTTGAACCGGCTATGCGGTAAAGCTCGTAGCGAAGCAGAAACAATCCAAGCCCATCCTCGGACTTCGCCGCAGCCCCGAACGTCTCTCCCGGAGGACAAACATAAACCGCATCCTGCCTCAGCCGATAATGTTGGCTGCCGATCGATAACCGTCCTTGCCCTAACGTGGCAACGATTAAGACATATGATTCGGTGAACCGCTGTTCCATCCTCCATTCGCAGCCGCCTTTCATCAAATCGATGTCCAGAAGATGAACCATCAAACCCTCCGCCTCATGAGCCCACGGTCCTGTGCTTTCCGTCCGGATCGAATTCATCGGCCTTCACCTTCTCCTTTTAACCGAATCATGCTGACAAATAGGTTTGTCCGCCTTGTTCACTTGGTACGCTTTGTCCGCTTATGAATGTACGGATTCGATCATTTCATAATTGATAATGGTTATCATTATCAATTATGAATTATAGCAATATGACTTCGGGTTGACAACTGCAATTTATGGGCGGCAGCAATCGGCCTTGCTTCTGTCGGCTTCCAGATCATGAACCGCTGCTCAACATACCGCAAATGATGCTCTACCGACAGCCTTTAGGAATCGGATTTACCCGGTCCCTATACTCCGTTCTTTTCGGCCAGCCGCATTTTTTCCCCATTTTTGATCAGCTGTATTGAATTGGCTCCGGATCTATGTCTCCATATCAAAACAGGGTGTCCCTCAGGCCGGATTCGACCTGTCGGAGCACCCTCATTGAAGTCAGAACTACCCTGAAATTTATGAATAAGCCTTCAATACCTCTTGCAGCCGGAAGGCGACCGTCATTTTTCCTTCCACCTTTAGATCCCCCGACATATACGCGGCTGCCGCGTTCAGTTGACGGTTCATCAGCTTGCGGAGCGTCGCCTCCGTCATCGTCAGCTTGCAATCCGCAGGATCCGGCGCCCCCTCCTTGAGGCTCACCTGTCCTCCATGAAAGCGTACCTGCAGCACATTGTCATCTGCCAGATGAAATTGATATACCGCATTCAGCGACCGGATCGCCTCGGGGCTGCCGTTCATTCGATCCACAAGTCGCTGAAGCTCATCCCGAATGGCCATAGCTCACCTCGAAGATCAATGGATTCAAGTGGCGGAACACCAAATGAAACGTACCGTCACCCGTTCCGGCTGGCTCTCTTCCAAGACACCGCCGGGCATTTCAGAACATGTCCGGTGCCGCCTCCGGTCAAGCCTTTTCCGCCGGCAAGCTTGCTCGTTGTTCCCCATCGAAATCGTTTCAGATCAGCTTTCCACCGTATCGTCATCCGTCTTCTCCGCTTCTTCTTCCTCAAGCTTCCTGCGCAGCACCTTGCCCACTAGAGACTTGGGCAGCGTTTCGCGGAATTCATAAACATGCGGTACCTTATATGCTGCGAGTCTTTGCCGGCACCAGAGGTTCAATTCTTCCGCACCTGCCTCACTGTTTTTTTTCATCACCAAATAGGCTTTTACCGTCTCCCCGCGATAAGGGTCGCTCACTCCTGCCACCACAGCCTCCTCAACCTCAGGATGTTCATAAAGCACTTCCTCGACTTCCCGTGGATAAACGTTGTAGCCGCCGGCAATGATCAAATCTTTCTTTCGGTCCAAAATGGTAAAAAAACCATCCTCATCCATCTTCGCCATGTCCCCGGTGTACAGCCAGCCATCCCGCAAAGCGGCTGCCGTATCCTCCGGACGATTCCAGTAGCCTTTCATAACCTGAGGGCCGCGAACAATCAGCTCGCCGATTTCCCCCGCCGGCAACTCCGTATCGTGATCGGGATCGACGATCCGGGCCTCCGTGTCGGGTAACGGAATGCCGATCGATCCGATTTTACGTTTCTCCCATATATTGTTCGCATGAGTGACCGGCGACGCCTCTGTTAAGCCATAGCCTTCGACCAGTCTGGCGCCCGTCATGGCTTCAAACTTCTGCTGAATCTCCGCCGGAAGAGGAGCCGCGCCGCTGACACACACCTCCAGAGAAGACAATGTACTGCCGGTTAGCGCATGACGGATCAAACCCGCATACATCGTCGGGGCGCCCGGGAAGATCGTCGGCTTCACCCGTCGTACGGTCTCGACCAGCAGGGCGATCTCAAATCGCGGCAGCAGAGCCATCGTTCCAGCCAAATAGACCGATTTGTTCAACAGCACCGTTAAGCCGAAAACATGGAAAAAAGGCAATGCAGATAAATAAACCTCGCCTGCCTGCTTTGAACGGTAAGACCAGAGCCGGTTTTGAATCGTATTGGCGACCAGATTATAATGCGTAAGCATCACGCCTTTGGCCCGCCCTGTCGTCCCGCCCGTGTACTGAATCAGTGCGAGATCATTCTCCGCATCCAGCTTGACGCCGCACGGCTCCGGGGATGCCCGGCGCAGCAGCTTGACGAACGAATATACGCCTTCCCCATAAATAACATCCCGTTTCATCTTCTTCAGTTTGGCAAATAGGGGATACAGCCAATTTTGCGGTATCGGCAAATAGTCCTTGATAGACGTGACGATGATCTGCCGGATTTCCGCCTTCTCCTTTACCTGGTAAACCCGGTCGAAAAGCAAATCCAAAGTTACGATCACGGTCGCCCCCGAATCCTTGAGCTGGTACTCCAGCTCCCGCGGTGTATACATCGGATTCGTCATCACTACCACTCCGCCCATCAGCAGTGTGCCATAATAAGCGATCACGGTCTGCGGGCAATTGGGCAGCATGATCGCTACGCGATTGCCCTTTCTGACGCCGAGGCGGATCAGCGTATTCGCAAACCGGTAGGCTGAATCGAGCAGCTCCCGGTAAGATATTTTTTTACCCAAAAAATCTAAAGCGATATGCTTCGGATAGGTCTGGGCGGATTCCTTCAAGAAATGTGCCAAATTCTGCTTCGGATAATCAAAGGTCGGTGGCACCTCGGCAGGATAATGCTTGAGCCAAGGTTTGCTGGTCATTGAAACCACCTCCACATCGGGCTAGTCATGTCAAGCTGCGCTTGGTAAGCAAACCGCTTCCGGATCAACTGATGTTTTGCCAGGGTCGTCCGAAAACGTTTACATATTCCTGTAATGGATAATATATGATTCCGGCTAACCCGATATGACTTTCCTTCACCTTCCGTTGTCCTCAACAGGCCGCCTCTACGAGGCTCTGTGGAAATATTCATTGTTGACGATCGGCGCAGAAAGCCATAAAACGCGAAAAAGCGCCCTTATCGGCGGAGAAACCGCCCGGCGCCCTCGATGATCATCCACTATACAGAAACGGTTCCCCCGTCGCGCAGCCTTCCGATCTTTAACCCCGGCCGCTTCCTCAGGTCGATAAACTGACCGGACCCATACACCAGGGGACGACAAGGATCCGCTTCATGAACCATGACTACCGTTGCTTGCGTTCCATCAGACAAGTCTACACGGCTTCCAATCGTACATTCGGTCACATGCCGGACAAAGCAGCGGACAATACCCGGATCCAGCATACCATAAGCATGATCGGCGATGCTTTGAAGCACATCAAATAAAGGCAAAGCATTTCGGTATGCCCTCTTAGAGGACATTGCATGAAACACGTCGGCCACAGCCACGATTTTGCTAACCTTTTCAATGCGGTTTCCCGGTAACCCCGCAGGGTAGCCGCTGCCATCCTCCCGTTCATGGTGCTGCAGCGCGGCCAAAGCAATCACCGGATCCAGCCCCGGTTCGCGAACGAGGAGATCATAACCGTACCGGGCGTGGCGCTTGACTTCACGGAACTCCTGTTCATCCAATTGGCCCGGCTTTTGAAGGATCGATTGCGGAACGAACAGCTTGCCCACATCGTGAAGAAGGCCGGCCAAGGTGATTCGAACCCGTTCATTTACGGACAGGCCGAGCCATTTGGCCAGCAATCCCGCCATCACGCCGACTCCGACACTGTGCTTGTACGTATCTTCATCCTGCTTCTCCAGCGTCAACAAAATGCGGTACGTATCCGAACGGCCCGAAATACGCATGATGGCCGGCAGAACCGTACGGCATACCTTGTCGACAGGAACCCTTCCGGCGGCGCGGATATCCGCAAACATCTCCTTCATCTCACGGATAGCAAGCCGTACAAGCTGCTCAGGCTCAAATTCCGGGAGAATCACATCCGTACTGTCAAGTTTAAGACCGTGCTCTTGAAGCGATTTAAGGCTTTCCGTTGTAAGAATGGAGGAAGCTGGCAGAATTAATAGTCCATTTCGATTATATATATTTTTATTCAACCTCTTGCCCAGCAGATGCGATTTTTCTATCAACGGGTGTAAACCTTTATCGTCCGTCATCACGCCAATTTACCGTTGGTCTGTTGATTTTGAATGCCTCTGGCGGAATATACGCGGCTTTTTACCCATTCCATATCGATCGTCTGATTCTCGATGTGATCCAGAATTTCGATGCAGTAATTTTCGATGCATACCCTGCCGGAGCTCATGCTCTTCAGAATAATTTTCGTCTTGGACCTCAAAACAGACGGAGCCCCCGTCTGACCGCCGACCATCATGGCGGAAATCATGCCGTCCGCCTCCAAACGGGAGCCTCGGCATACGGCATCTTTGTCATAAAATACAATATTGGCCGCTGAGTACAGGTCGCTTTGCAGCACCCCTTCTTTTCGGATCAAAATGTCGCCGTTGGATTTGAGCGTGGATAAATGGCACTGCCCGATATCGATCCGTACTTTGGCTTCTTGCATGCTGCCGACATGCTGGACCGTCTCCCTGAGAGAATTCAAAATGCCGAGAATCGTTCCGTGAGAAATCAATTGCGGCATCCGGGAGAGCTGAAGGAACCGTTCCAGCATGTCTTTAAGATTCAGCCAAGCCGTCTTGTCTCGGGACCGGATATTGATAATTACCGATAACGCTTCTTTGGCCAGTTTATAAATATCTTTAAACTTGTTTTCCACGAGCAGTAAAATAATTTGTCCGTAATGGGGCTTCTGCCCCTTCTTTTCCACCATCTCGAAAAGAAGCTTCGCTGCTTCAAGCAGCTGTTCGAATTGGGACATTAACAATTTGGAATTGTTGTAAAGCCGGTTATACAACACCCCGAAATAACCGGAGTACAGATTGCTTTTGATCGCATTGCCTTGAATGTAAATGCTGCCGGTTGCCGTGACGGTAGCGTTGTAGACACTGCCTGAGATATACACATTGCCAAGCGACTCGACGATCATGCTTTCCATCACGTTTCCATAAATGATAATGTCGCCGGAAAAAACAATATGTCCCGTTTCAATATTGACATCGCCGGGTACGATATAAGCCTTCGTAATATCAAAAAACTTCGTTTGGTTGCCGGTGATGCGCGGTCTTCCTTCTCTAAGAGCGATAACGAAGCCGTCCTCCCGGATTTGCACCCCGTCTTTGGCTACAATAACAATATCCTTCGGTTCTTTTGGCCGAATGAAATTGCCATATACGTCGTAGCCGACGGTCCCTTCTTCCGGCGGAATTTTTCGGGCGATCACATCTCCCGGAGTGACCGAAGGAATATTTAAATGATTTCTGTAATCGACCACGCCCCCGATTTCCACATACTGATTTTCCACCTGCTCTGTGAAAAAGAGCTGCAGCTCCGCATCCTTTCCGGGAACCGGAGGCTTTCCCCGCGCGATCAAAATCGGCTCGAATGTCGGATTAAGCACTTCCTCAAACACTGCCCCGATGTTCCGGTTTTTCGTGATCGACAAACGATCCAGCTCAAGAATAATATCGTTAAACTCCAGTTTGTTAAGAATAATCGATTGGTCTTCTTCCGCTCTGAGAACCAAATGGGCAGCAGGCTCGCACTCGCTGAGCTTCCATACATACCTGACGGGTGAATGCACAAGCAGGTAGGCTTGCATACGATCCTCGGATACCTGAATTTCAAACAATGGAGATTCCTCTACGGACCACTCCAGCTTGTCCTTGGATGTTACGGTTACCGTACCGGAGACCGCTTCTCCATTTACAGTCAGCTTGACCGGGGGTATAGCCTCAATGGTAAGGGGCGACATCTCGTCATCCGACGTATGTACAAAAATTTCATTTCCGCTTACACTAAACCAGCCTCGGTTCGTATTTTCTTTATGCCCGCCGAGAGCTTCCTCTTTGGAATAATCCGACAAACCGGCACCATTCGGCGCTGAATCCAACGCCAACGATTTTATCATTTTGACCAATTCCATTTCCGTAATAGAGTCGGACATCCGGACTACCTCCTTCCTCTGAATCAAGCGTTTTGCAGCTTAGAAAAAATGCACCTTCTCCAGCCGGGGAAAGGTGCATGAAAAATACGTTCCTTCCATTATCGGCGGCATGGCTGCCATAGCATGAAATACTTTAGGCCCATTGCTTTGCGTCCTTGCCTTTCGACAAGTTTGCCATTATCGTAATGAAATATTCCGTTTTATAATTAAATTATAATCAAGCAGATCGGCAAACGACAACACGATATAAGACAAAAGGACTAATCCATGCTTGTAGAAAGTATTTTATGTGTCATTTTTCGCTAAGATTCGACAAAAAGGTTAAAACATTGCATTATTTACGCCCGTTTTTACATATTGTTACAGATCTAATCGCGCCAAAGCTCGGTAATCGGAACACCCAGTGCATCCGCAATACATTGTATGGTATATTTATGCGGGTTTGTAATTTTTCCGTTTCTCATTTTGGAGATCGTGCCCACGGACAGTCCGGTCAGCTCAGAAAGCCTGGTTGCCGTCATACGGCGTTCCGCCATCAGCATGCGCAGCGTAACAGCTATTCCCGACGGTTCCCGTGTTTGCCCGTTTGCCAGGCATTTGCCGACAAAGGCAATTCGGGTGACTTCCTGCCTGCCGTTTAACAGAGGTTGAAAGCGAAATTCCATATCTGCCTGTCGATGGTTATGTACCCACTCCAGCGCCATACTGAAGCCGGATGCGGACAATAAGGCCTGGCGGAGCGAGTGCCTTACCTGAAGCAAATGTTTGGATCCGACAAAAGAAAGAAACGGCTGCGCTAACAAATCTTTTCTCTGCAGATCCAGCAAGGGGCCGTGGAGCGAGCAATCGGTAAAGCGGAATTTCGTCGTCAGCGTTCCGCTTACCTCATACCCCGTACCCTGCCGTAAAATCCATTTTTTGTCGCTGACGTCTCTGACAACCATAATATAGTAATAGACCCCATCCATAACCGTTTCGCGTAAAGATAGCTCCACATCCACTTGATGCCCGTGTTTTACGGTCCATCTCTCTTCCGAAAACAGAACCTCATCATACTCAAAAAACTCCGGGCGCTTCAATACCCAATCCCTGTATTCAGCCGATAGAAAAGATAAGAAGGATGCCTGCCCCAGCTCTTCTTTTGTATAGCCGATGATCTGGAAAAAAGCCGGATTCGCCTCTTCGACCATGAATTGACGGCCATCCCATTTGCAAAGACAGATGCCAACCGCAGCCTTTTCAACCATCAAGCTTGCCCAACGATTCGGCATTGTGCTTTTCCAACCTTTCCTCTTTAAGAAAACAGTAATAAGCTATGATCCGTTGTATTCCCAAGCGGTCCCCATCTCCGCCCTCGGGCAGTTGCCTCGGTCTGCCTTCACTCAACCATGCCGTTACCGCGAGCACAAGCGCATCGACGATATCGTCCCGCGCCACCGCTTTGCGCGGATACCGCAGCATCAGCTCTTCGACAACCTCGTCGGCTTGTGCATACACGCCCCGCAGATGCGCCATACGCTCGTCAAAGCCCGCCTGGCTCTTCTTCCCGCTGCGCATCGGGCCGCCGAAAAGCTGTGCGAGGCAAAGCTCCGGATGCGACTCGCGAAACGTTAAGCGGGCCGCTTCATCCTGCCGGAGCAGCCGGTCCAGCATGCGAATCTTCGGGACAAGCGCCCAGGTTTGGCGCGATAATCCCCGACCGCTGAGCCTGCGCTGGAGCGCATTCGCCTGCGCATAATCCGTGGCACTCAGCACCTCGCGGACGGGCGCAGGGAATATGCTGGACGCCCGTCCGGGCTTCAGCAGCTGCCGCGCCAGCACATCGCAGCGTCGCGGCTCGCTGCCGTCGGCCAGACCGATCGGCATATCGATCAACAACAACGCTGCCTGCCGATACGCCGCCCATAGGCTTTCCAGGTCCTCGAACACCCCCGCCGTCCAGCTTCCGTCAATCGTAAGCTCCACCGTCAGCCAGCCCGCCGGGCAGCCGTCAATGCCTGCAAAGGAGCCGCCCTTCATGAGTTTTCCGGCTCCGCTTTGCCGGCACCCGGATTCAACTGCAAAAACTGCTCAGCCATAAACCTTGTCCCGCACTCCCGATCCCATTCGTCCGCGGCTTGCTTGTTTTCGTCCCGATCCGCCAATAAACAGGTATGCGCTTGCATAGTTGAACACGCCCTTTATCCCTTGGTCATTGTCTTTATTATACATCCTTTTGCATGGAACGGACATGCTGAGACAAGGACAAATAGCGCCTCGGCATCCGTACTGCTTTAAACGCAAAAAGCCGAGGATACATGGATTTCCATTCATCCTCGGCTTTTCATTCTTTCTTACTTCCCTAACTGGTGAATCGGATGGCCAAGCGCGCCTTCGGCAGCGTCCATGGTAATCTCGCCAAGCGTCGGGTGCGCATGGATCGTGAGCGCGATATCTTCAAGCGTGGCTCCCATCTCAATGGCCAGCGTCAGCTCGGCGATCAGGTTGGACGCTTCTGCACCGACGACAAACCCGCCAAGCAACAGTCCGCTGTCTTTGTCGCCGATCAGCTTCACGAAGCCGTCGGTGGCGTTCATCGATTGCGCGCGTCCGTTAGCTCCATACGGGAACTTGCCTACGACGACATTGATGCCCTTCTCTTTTGCTTCCGTCTCGCTGAGACCGACGCCCGCGATTTCCGGATCGGAGAATACGACGGCCGGAATGACTTTATAGTCCACTGCGCTGGGCAGACCTGCGATCGATTCCGCCGCCACTTTTGCTTCATAGGAAGCTTTATGCGCAAGCGCAGGACCCGGTACGATGTCGCCGATAGCATAAATGTGCGGCACGTTGGTCTGGCATTTTTCGTTCACCTTGATCAGGCCGCGCTCGCCAACCTCCACTCCGGCGAGTTCCAGGGACAGGTCGCCGTCCGTATTGGGACGACGGCCTACCGTAACAAGCACGTAGTCGGCCGTGATTTTCTTTTCCTCGCCTTTTACGGTGTAGGTCACTGTTACATCCTTGTCGGTTTGCTCGGAGCTCTGCGCCAACGCTTCCGTCACGATGTCTACATTCAGCTTTTTCAGGTTGCGCGCCACAAGCTGGGTAAGATCCTTCTCAAAGCCGGGAAGAATCGAATCCGATCCCTCCAGCACCGTAACCTTCGTACCGAATTTGGCATAGGTTTGACCAAGCTCGATTCCGATGTAGCCGCCGCCGATCACGACCATGCTCTTTGGAATTTCCTTTAAGGACAGCGCCTCTGTCGAGGAGATGATCCTGCCGCCGAAAGGAAACGCCTTGAGCTCGATCGGACGGGACCCCGTCGCAATGATGCAGTGGTTGAAACGGTACCGGGCCGTTTCGTTATCGTTAAACACGCGCGCCTCATGCTCGTTGATGAACAGCGCCTCGCCATGGAATACCTGTACTTTATTGCCCTTGAGCAGCATGCCGACGCCGCCGGATTGCTTTTTGACGATGCCGTTTTTCCACTCCTGGACTTTGTTAAAATCGATCGAGACATTCTCCGCCGAGATACCGACCGAAGCGGCATGGTTGACCAGCTCATATTGATGTGCCGCGGATATCAAGGCTTTGGACGGGATGCAGCCGCGGTTCAGGCAGACGCCTCCAAGCTCGGCCTTATCCACCACCAGCACGCTTTTGCCGAGCTGGGCGGCACGGATCGCGGCGACATACCCGCCGGGACCGGCTCCGATGACAAGCACATCGATTTCAACTGATGCGTCTCCAACTACCATAACGGATTACACCTCCATGACAAGCAGTTCCGGATCGGCCAGCAGCTGCTTGATATAATTCAAAAAGTTTTGAGCAGTAGCACCGTCGATAATACGGTGATCGAAGCTTAAGGACAATGCCATGACAGGAGCGACAACGATCTCTCCGTTTTTCACTACAGGCTTTTCCGTAATCCGGCCCGTTCCAAGAATCGCCACCTCAGGGAAATTGATGACCGGAGTAAAGAACATGCCGCCGGCGGAGCCGATGTTCGTAATGGTGATCGTCGAGCCTCTCAGCTCGTTGGGTCCCAGTTTGCCCTCGCGGCCGCGCGCCGCCAAATCTTTAATCGCTTCGGCGATAGCCCACATGCTCTTGCGGTCGGCATCCGGAATAACCGGAACGATCAGACCGTTATCCGTATCGGTAGCAATCCCGATGTGGTAGTACTTTTTGTACACGATTTCCTGCTTTTCTTCGTCGATCATCGCGTTCATTACCGGGAATTGGCGAACCGCCGCAACCAGCGCCTTCACGATGAACGGCAGGTATGTCAGCTTGACGCCTTTCTTCTCGGCAATCGGCTTTGCTTTCGTACGAAGCGCGACGAGCTGCGTCACGTCGACTTCGTCCATCAGCGTCACATGCGGCGCCGTATACACGCTCTTCACCATGGCATTGGCGATCGCCTTGCGGATGCCTTTGAGCGGTACGCGCTCTTCCTCGCGGTCTCCGCTTGCGGCTGTTAAAGCCGCAGGCGCAGCTTTCGATGCTGCAGGAGCCGCCGTTTCCGCCGCTTCCGGTGCTGCAGCTTTCCCGCCGCCGTTCACAAATCCAAGCACATCTTCTTTCGTCACGCGCCCGTTCTTCCCGGTTGCCGTCACTTCCGCGATGTTCACACCCTTCTCGCGAGCCAGCTTGCGGACGCTCGGCGTAGCCAATACCTCACGCTTCTGGCTTCCGGCCGCCGCGGACGAGCCGCCTGCCATCGGCGTATCCAGCTTCGCAGCGTTCACGTTCGCCGCAACAGCTCCGCCCACCGCGCATTCGGCGCCGGTTTCCGCCCCAGCCGCAGCAGGCGCTGCCGCTTCAGCGGCGCCAGGCGCTTCGCCGTGTCCGCCCGCACTTTGCGGAACTTCACCCTCCACTTCAAAAATGGCTATCAAATCGCCAACCGTACACACCGTGCCTTCGTCAACCTTCAGCTCGACGATTTTGCCTTCCACCGGGGAAGGAACCTCTACAGTCGATTTATCGTTTTGCACGTCCATCAGGATCGTTTCATCGTTTACCGTATCTCCTGGCTTTACATGCCACTTGACAATTTCGCCCTCATGAATGCCCTCGCCCAGCTCGGGAAAACGGTATTCAAACTTTGCCATCGGTCAGTCACCGTCCTTACGATTTATCAGAATTAGAAATCCAGAACCTTATTCAAACCGGCTACGATGCGCGCCGGATTCGGAAGCCATTGATCCTCAATCTGTGCGAAAGGATATACCGTATCCGGAGGAGCCACACGCAGCACGGGCGCTTCCAGATGCAAAATCGCCTTTTCGTTGATCTGAGCGATGACCTCCGCCGCAATGCCGGCCGTTTTTTGCGCTTCCTGTACCACGATCGCACGGTTCGTCTTTTTGATCGATTCCACGATCGTATCGATGTCCAGCGGCATCAGCGTGCGCAGGTCGATGACTTCCGCCTTCGCGCCGCGGGTTTTTTCCAATTCTTCCGCAGCCTTCAGCGAAGTATGCACCATAGCTCCGTATGTGATGATGGTGACGTCAGAACCTTCGCGAACCACGTTGGCTTTGCCGATCGGAACGGTATATTCGCCTTCCGGCACTTCGGCGCGGAACGAGCGGTATAAATTCAGATGCTCCATGAAAAAGACCGGATCATTGTCGCGAATGGCCGAAATCAACAAGCCCTTCGCATCATAAGGATTGGACGGCACGACCACTTTAATCCCTGGCGTTTGCACCAAAAGACCCTCCAGCGGATCCGTGTGCAGCTCCGCCGCCTTCACTCCGCCGCCGAACGGTGTGCGAATGACGATCGGAGCCTGGTAACGGCCGCCGGAACGGTAGCGCATTCTGGCCGCCTGAACCGCAATTTGGTCAAACGCTTCAAAAATAAACCCGATAAATTGGATTTCCATAATCGGCCGGAAGCCTTGAATCGCCATACCGACGGCCATTCCGCCGATCGCCGATTCGGCCAGCGGTGTATCGAATACGCGGTTTTCCCCGAATTCCGCCTGAAGACCTTCCGTCGCCCGGAATACGCCTCCGACTTTCCCCACGTCTTCACCGAAAATTACCACGTTAGGATCGCGCTGAAGCTCAACCCGCATCGCGTCCTTGATCGCTTGAATCATTGTCATTTGAGCCATGGCTGATGGTTCCTCCCCTTTACGCTAAATAATCCGCTTTCTGCTCTTCCAAATGCTGCGGCGTCGTTTCGAACATGCTGTCGATCAATCCCGGCACCGTCATTTTTTCCGTCTGTTCGGCTTTCTTGATTTGCTCCGCCACCGTATTCTTCGCATCCTCGATCACAGCGGCCTCTTCTTCTTCCGACCACAGGCCCTTGCTCACGAGGTAATTGCGGAAGCGGTTCAACGGATCTTTCTGTTCCCATTCCGCCGTTTCCTCTTTCGTACGGTATTTGGACGGATCGTCGCCGGACATGGAATGCGGCAGGAACCGGTACGTTACCGCTTCAATCAGCGTGGCTCCCTCGCCATTGCGTCCGCGTTCCGCTGCATCCTGTACTGCTTTGATGACAGCCAGCACATCCATTCCGTCCACTTGCACGCCCTTAATCCCCGCCGCTACCGCTTTGTGAGCTATGGACAACGCAGCCGTTTGCTTGGAGAACGGAGTCGTAATGGCATAACCGTTATTTTGAACGACGAAAATCGCCGGCAGCTTGAAGGCCCCCGCAAAGTTTATCGCTTCGTAGAAATCACCCTCGGAGGAACCGCCGTCGCCGGTATACGTGATGGAGACACGCTTTTCCCCGCGCTGTTTGAACGCCATGGCTACACCCATCGCGTGCAGATACTGGGCTCCGATAATAATCTGCGGCATCAGCACGTGCACATCTTCCGGAATTTGACCGCCATGCTGATGTCCTCTGGAATACAAAAACGCTTGGTACATCGGCAAGCCATGCCAAACGATCTGAGGCATGTCGCGATACCCCGGACAAATAAAATCATCCTTATTCAGAGCGAACTCGCTGCCGATCATCGTCGCTTCCTGACCCGATACCGGCGCATAAAAACCAAGACGGCCCTGACGGGTCAGGTTTACGGCACGTTGATCCCACGTCCGCGTAAATACCATGCGGCGCATAACTTCCTTTAACTGATCGTCGGAGAGCTTCGGCATCGCTTCCGGATTGACTACCGTACCATCCTCAGCCAGAACGGACAACGGCTGAACTTCTTGCACGTCAACTATATACGGCTTGCTCATGATCAAATTCACCTCTAAGATAGATTTTTAGAAACATGAAAATGTCGATTATTTAAAATTTCTGTTATAGTATTATTATAAACCTGTTTTTATCAATAAGACAATAACTTACTTGAAAAATATGATATATACACATGCATAACACTATAACAGTTTCTCAAAATAAGTAATACAGATGCCTCTTTTCGACAAAACTATTATAATACAAAGGAGATGGCTATCATGGACGAAAGCTTGTACTACAAACGGACCATTGTAAAAGAAACGATATCTTCGGCTGAGCTCGGCAAAGACCGCTCCTTGCGAATATATCTCCCGCCCGGTTACAACGAGCTGCTGTCATACCCGGTGATTTACTGTCAGGACGGAGAAGACTTTTTCAATTTCGGACGGATCGCCACCACCATGAACCGCTTGATTTATGACGAGAATATAGAACCGGCCATCATCGTAGGCGTGGACGTGGATAAGTCGGTCCGCACCTCCGAATACGCTCCCGAAGGCAGCCGGTTTGCCGCATACTGCCGTTTTTTCGCCCGGGAGCTGGTGCCCTACCTTGAACATCATTACCCTGTACGGGCGGACTTAAACGAACGGATGATCGCGGGCGATTCTCTGGGTGCAACCGTATCCCTGCATCTCGCCTTAGATTATCCTAGCCTATTTTGTAAAGTTATATCCTTATCGGGCGCATTTTTCCAATCGACAAGAGACCGCATTGCGCAGGAGGACGATTTATCCAGGCTGCACGTGTCCATGGTGATCGGGTTGGATGAAACAGAGGTTCATACGGATCGGGGGACCTTCGATTTTGTGGAAGCGAATCGAATGACCAAACAGCTTCTCGAAGCGAGAAGCTGTTTGGTCAACTATGAGGAAAAGCCGGGGAAGCATATATGGGGCTTCTGGCAGAACGAGCTGCCATGGATGCTGAAGCAATTTCTTAAGTGATTGCAGCTGCCGCTATCCTTTTCGTATGCCGTAACGCTGCTTCAGCATACAGATCATCTCTATCACCTGATCGCGTTCAGGCAGCCACAGTCCGGAGGCGGCCCGCTCCATCCCTTCCGGAGTTTGCCGGTCACGGATCACCCGCTTGACGCCGTCGGCAAACTTCGCCGCGGCGGCGGCGCCGATGCCGGTAAGCTCCTCCAAGCTGGCCATACTCTCCTCCGTTACCCGGGGGTGATCCGAACCGCCGCCCGCTTGATCCGATGCGCGTTGATAAAACTCGCGGGCCAGCCGCGCTTTTTGCCTGCCCGTTCCTTCGGCCACCACAAAAGCCTGCACTACATAAGCGTGCGCTTGACGCCGTTGGGCAATGCCGCAAAATTTGCGCCCGCTGATACTCAGGTCAAAATCACCCGGACAATAGGCGCCCTGGACTTCACCCGTACTCACGCTCGCCCCGGTTTCCTGCAGGGTGAGCCGGATGAGTTCGACCATTCGCTCAAAGTCATCGCGAAAATCAATTTCTCCCTGCCTGCGTTTAGGCAGAATCAGCGATAGATTGACAACGCCGAGATCCAGCGGGACGGCCGCACCGCCGGAATTGCGCACGGCCACGGAATAGCCGTCCCTTTCGAGCCATTCGGCTGCTTTCCCCGCTCCCGGCAAACGGCTGTCGCGCAGGCCCATGACAAACGCCCGGGGATGCCGCCAAAGATGAACAAGCGGCGCTCCGCCCTCGCCGACATGCCTGCACAGCAGCTCCTCCAAGGCAAAAGGATACAGCACATCCGGTTCCGTCAGATCGTTGGACCGATCAAGGATCAGCAGATCGGTGAATTCGCTCATGATCTATCCCCTTTATGTACGTCTCAAAGTACGTCTCAAAATAGATACCCCCTATTGTAAAAGGGAACACTCTCCGTTGCAAGCGGGCGCATCCGCGTATCCGCCCCCTTTCTCTCAGTCTTTTCGGTCCTCCAACCCCTGAATCACTGCTTGGCCCCATGGAGCCACTTTCAGGTGAACAATCAACCGGTCCGCCTTCTCCTCCAACGCCTGGCCTGTGTTCTCCGGAACGTAGTATTTTTCAATCCCGTATTTCACGGCAATCGCATCGTCCCAGTTGTAATTGATTCGTCCTTTCAGGACGACCTCGCCCTGCCCGGCGGAGGGCTTCGACCCATAGGCCGCCTTGGCCTCAAACAGCCCATCGGCTCCGGGCGCCGCCACTACAAAAATCGTTTTGCCCCGCTCCGCCCGGCTGCCGGGATCCTTCCATAAGGAGGGATCCAGCCGGCTGATGTCATAACTTAAGGTCACGTAATCCCCATACAGCAGATCTCTCGGATCGACAGGCACCGTTCGGACGCGGACATCCTGACCGAACCAGCCGACGGCATAATACGATACGGCGACTCCGGCCAGCACCAGCGCCTGCAGCAGCACCAGTCCATACACAAGCAAGGAACGGCGCTTTACCGAAACCGCGCTCCCGTTACTCATGCCGAATCCCCTCCTTCGTATCGTCCAAAACCTGTTTTTTCCGGCGGTTCAGGAACCAGCCAAGCCCGAGAAGAATCATTCCGCCGATGATGAAAAACAGCGATTTGTCCATGAAATCCCAAGTCAATTTGCCATAAGCCACCAGCGTGCTGCAGATGAAGAGCAGCGTGCCGAAGTTGATTTTGAAGCGCCACTCCTGTGCATACCCGCACCATAAAACATACAGCGAGAAAAAGAACAGCGAGAGCAGGTACAACAATTCGATCCCCGAAGGCATGTAAATAAACGGTACCAGCAATACCCATTCGAACGCGCTTTGAGCTTTTCCGTTCTTCATTTTGCCCGCGAGCGAAACGGCGAACAGAAGCACCAGTGCTCCGATATAAAACAGCGGCTCCGGCCGAAGCTGCTCCATCATCCCGTCTTTCCATTCGCCCGGGAACAGGACCATATACACACCGAATATATACGCGGCTGTAAGCGGCGCCGACTGCAGTGCGTAACCGCCGCGGCGCTCCTCAAGCCAATCGCCCAGCACATAAAGCGACATAGCGGGAATGAACATCCACAGGAACGGAATCTGCCCCGACGTCGTCCACATCAGCAGATGCAGCGTTACGCTGAAGCTGAACAGCCAGATCAGAAGATGGCTGCGCCGCTTCCAGACATAAGTCCCAAGTGCCAGCACCAGCAGACCGAAAGCCGTATAGCTGAACGTATCGAACTCGTTGACACTGTACCACTGGGCAATATTGACCAGCAGCAAGCTCAGCAAATATAAATAACGGCTGCGGTAGAGGAATGCTGCCAGCGCCCCCGCGGCCGACCACAAAATGAACGTTCCCGCATGGTAAGCTATCAGATGAAACATTTGACCGATGAGGATGATGCCTCCGCCAAAGGTAATAACACCGAGAGCGACAAGTGCGATGCCCAGCTTATCGCTGCCCCTGCGCACCATGATCTCCCCCGCAACGTAGAAGCCCGCCATCGCCGCCATCACCAGGCACAACCGGACGAGCTGCGGAATATCCTGCCAATTGGCCGCAATAAAGCTCAAAATCCCAAGCCCGAGCAGAATGCTTCCGAGAATCGGAAGCAGACCGACGGCATGCTTTTTATCTTCATATAAATCCAGAATCTGATTCGCCTGCTCGCGGGTTACAATTCCCCGCTCGATCCAGAGAGGCGCTTGGTTTTCCACCCATTTTTTGCTCATAAGCCACACCACCTTTTGTCCCGGACCCTGCCTGCCGGCAAGGTACTGTTCATTTTAGTATATCCAAGCCGGATAAGAACGGAAGTACTAATTTCTTATAGTACCCGTTCATTCGCCTGCGAATTTATTACAGCGTTCGACATTAAATTTACAAAACGCTTATTCTATTTTTATGCCTGCTCCATTATAATGAAGCTAATTAGCACAATACCCGGAGGGAAAGTCCGAATATGATGTCCAGAAGACTCTTTGTCAAACAGATGCTGGCCATCCTCACGTTGATGTCAGGGGGCGCCCTGACTGCATCTCAAATATGGAATGGCGCCTCGGATACATACACTGAAACCAAATCCGGAGGAAATCATTCCCAACAGCCCGAGGCTCGGACGGCTTCCTCCGATCTTTCCGTCCCTGTCCTTTCCTTCTTTCTGCTCAGCGATCTGCACATTTCCGCGGCGGATTCCGTCTTCGACGGCAGACTGCATTTGGCGCTGAAAGACATCAGCAAGTTCGAATCGGATGTGGACACGATCGTGCTGGGAGGCGACTTGACAGACTTCGGCAGAGAGTCGGAGTACAAACGTCTGCAATCGATACTCCATGAGTATAAGCTTCCACCGCTGTATGGGAATATGGGCAACCACGATTATTACGATATATGGCTGAACGCCAAAGGAGCTTTCTCTACGGAGACGATGCCCAACGGCAAAACGGACGCCATGTCACGCGAGCGGTTTATGCGGTTTATCGGGTATAAGGACAAACCTTATCATGAGGTATGGATCAAGGGCGTTCATCTCATCATGCTGTCCCAGGAGACTTACGTCCAGGAAACGCCCGAGGTCGGAGAAGGAGCATGGTATTCCGACGAACAGCTGGCTTGGTTTGAAGAAACGATGAAAGCCCACAAAGACGGGAGGCCCGTTTTTGTCTTTATCCATCAACCGCTTCCGGAGCCGGGCACGGACGGCGGTACGCATCGGTTGATTCGCGCCAAGCGATTCCGCGCCATTCTGGAGCCTTACATCAACGTCTTCGTGCTGTCCGGACACAGTCACCGCAACTTTGTCGGAGAAGACCATTACAACCGGCAGAACACCTTTCACTGGTTCAACAATGCCTCGGTAGGCAAAACAAGGCCCGTCCCCGGTCAATCGGGAACGCCGGTACAGGGAATGTACGTACAGGTATACCCGCATGAAGTCGTGATTCGCGGACGGGAATTCAGTACCCGGACTTGGATCGAAGAAGCGCATTGGAAGGTTCCTCTGCTTCCGGGCAAGTCAACCTGAGCAACGTGCGGCGTGATTGGCCTCCATTCACGATATTGTATTTTATACTTTGGAGGAATAGAAAATGAATTTTGTGGTCACCGGAGGCGCGGGTTTTATTGGCTCACATATCGTGGATGCGCTCATCGATTCGGGACATCGGGTGCATGTTGTCGATAATTTAACGACAGGCCGTCGGGAGAACGTGAATCCCAAGGCAATATTTCATCTTATCGACATTACAGGGGATCAGCTCGGAGCTGTTTTTGAGCAAGCCAAACCGGATATGGTCATTCATCACGCGGCGCAAATCGACGTGCAAACTTCCATAGAGCGTCCGCTGCTCGATGCAAAAGTCAATATTCTGGGTACCCTTGCCCTGCTGGAGCAATGCCGCGAGCATAAAGTGCGCAAACTGATCTACGCCTCTTCTGCCGCTGTGTACGGACCTCCGGAGTATCTTGGAACGGATGAACGGCATCCACTCCGCCCGATTTCCTTTTACGGCATTTCCAAGCAAACGCCAGAGCATTACATTGAGATCTTCTCTCATTTATTCGGAATCGATTACACCATATTGCGCTATGCCAATGTATATGGAATTCGTCAGGATCCCAAAGGAGAGGGCGGCGTCGTGTCCGTCTTCGTGGATCAGCTGCTGCAAGGAAAGCAAACCGTTATCTTCGGGGACGGCGAGCAAACCCGTGATTTCATTTATGTCAAAGATATCGTCAGCGCCAACCTGGCGGCCGTTGAACGCGGGAGCAAAGGAATATACAACATCAGCTGGAATAAGCAGACCTCGGTAAATAATCTGCTGAAGCTAATGAGCGAGCTGTGCGGCAAGCCGTTCGCTCCCCGCTACATGCCTCCGCGCGCCGGCGACATCATCCACAGTCGGCTTGACAACACGGCGGCCAAAGAACAGCTTGGGTGGGAGCCCCGTGTCACGCTGCGCAGCGGACTCCGTGAAACGATTGAATACTACAGCCGCCTCTACGGATCGAACTCATCCTGTCCGCCACAATGATTTGTCTCTTGAGCTCTCATCCTTAGGCTTTCCCGTTCTTCCAGCAATAACCTTTTTCAGACCGGTATGCGTTTCGGTTAGAAAAAGGTTTTTTGGCATGATGTAGGAAATTAAAAGATTTTGTCGAATAAGAAAGAATATACGTTTTTTGATTAAACCCTTAAAAGGTGATGTTTTTTGAATCTGATCTGTCAACTTTTGCTTCACATGTTTATTATTATAACACCCGTACTGCTTTACCAGCTTTTTTGGATCGACCGGCTGCAGCGAACAGACGAAAGAAGCAAACGTTGGATCGCAGCCGCTATTTGTGCTTTGGTTGCCGTATTCAGTATGTCGTACCCGTTAGAATGGCATCCGGACTACCGCTACGACTTCCGCATGATTCCGCTGGCAGTCTGCTTTTTTTATGCCGGCCCGGTTCCGGCGCTGGGCGTCTCCGCCGTCATCATGGGGTACGGCTGGCACTTGAACAGCTCCGATCTGCATACGCTTCCGATATTATTAAGCTTTATTCTGATACTGCTGTGGTATTGTCAAAAAAGGCTTGGCGATGCGTCCAATCTGCTCCACCCTGTCAAGGGGGCCTTATTGGGACTTGCGATCTCCCTTATATCGGCCTTTGTCGCCCTGCTAACCCAGTGGCTGCAAGGTGTTCCTGTGGGCAGTCATTTCTTCATCTTTTTTTCTTTATACTGTTTAATATTCACGGTCACTTCGATCCTTGTCGTGTATACCATTCGCCAGATAAAGAAAAACCTTGATCTGCGTAAACGAATACAGCACAACGATCAGATGAACATGCTGAGCGAGCTTGCGGCATCGTTCGCCCATGAAATTCGCAATCCGTTGACCGTTGTTCGCGGTTTTGTGCAGATGATGAGCCAAAGCCATTTGCCCGAAGACAAACGCCAATTTTACAACCAACTGGTTTTGGAAGAAATGGACAAAGCCCAATCCATCATCAACGACTACCTGACATTCGCCAAGCCGCAATTCGATGCAACGCAGCTGTTCGATGCCAAGACGGTTATTGCTGCCGCAGTAGAGTCGCTGCAAGCGTATGCCGAGCTTAAAGGAGTGACCATCGAGACGCATTTGCAGGATCAGCTGATGATCAGCGCCAATACGGATAAATTCATGCAGTGCATCGTTTGCTTGTGCAGGAACGGAATTGATTCGATGCCGGGCGGAGGCAAGCTGCAGCTCGTCGGCGTAGTACAGAATCAAACCGTATGTATCGATATCATCGACCACGGCGTCGGGATGACGGCCGACGAGGTAAGGCGGCTGGGGACGCCATATTATTCTACGCGCGTTAAGGGAACAGGACTCGGCATGATGGTTACTTATCGGACCATTCAGAACATTCAGGGCCGCATAGACGTGACAAGCGAAGTAGGAAAAGGCACCTGTTTTTCCATTCTGATCCCTTCCCTGCACTCATCCGCTTATCACTAGACTTACGGAGCAGCAAGAATGTCCATGACTTCCTTGAACAAAGGAACGGACTTGTTGCCGTATCCTTGCGGCACATTCTGTACCAGAACGGCGACGGCGTAACGGGGCTGATCCACAGGACCATACCCGATGAACCAATGATTTTCTCCCGGCTTCCCGTTCTTCAAGGTCAATTGAGCCGTTCCCGATTTGCCTGCAAGCGGCCATTTGGCCGCCTGCAGCGCCGTACCGGTACCATGGTCTACCACCTCTTTCATCCAAGCGAGCAGCCGCTGTGCCGTATCAGGGCTGATCGGAGCGGCACCTTCCGGTGCAAGCCCTCTTGGAGGGAAAGAGGTATGAAGCCGATCGTTCTGAAACCGGATTTCCTGGACGATGCGCGGCGAGAGTACCTTTCCTTGCGCATATAAGCTTACGACCAGATTGGCCACCTGGAGCGGAGTCACCTGGACGTCCCGCTGCCCGATCGCCGTCTGCACTAAAGCCCCCTCATCTCTTTTATCGGTCGAAAGGTGATACACCTGTCCCTTCTCTTCTCCGTCCCACTGCCTGAAGTCCGCTTGTCCCGGCACCGCTCCCGACCAGCCCACGAGAGTCCCCAACCCGAGCTTTTGCGCATATTGCTCCAGCTTCTCCGCGCCGATACGTTTCGCAACTTCCGCAAAAACGATGTTGCAGGATTGCGCAAAGCCTTCCTCCAGCGTCAAGTGTCCATGTCCCCCCTTTTTCCAGCAGGTGAATCCATACTTTCCAAGCTCTCCGTTGCATTCAAACGTTTCGTCCGGATGCACCGCTTTTTCTTCCAACGCGGCAGCAGCCGTCACTGTTTTGAATATCGAGCCCGGGACGGTTGCTTTTAGTGCTCTATTGCTCCAATGGCCTTCTGTCGGATCGACGTGTCCGGGATGAAACGAAGGACGGCTTGCCATGGCTACCGTATCCGCGTTCCGAATATCCAGCACGACAACCGCTCCTTCCGCAATCCCGAGCCGCTCCATCTGAAATTCAATATGGCTCTGAATGCCTTTGTTCAGTGTCGTAACCATTTTTAGCGGGTAGTAGGGATTGTCGGGCGATATTATTCTCACATCCAAACCGGGTAAAGGCCGCTTCATCCCGTCGGTAAATAAAGAAACCGAGGTAGCTCCGATGCCTTGCAGCCAATAATCAAACGTTTTCTCCAGACCGGCATTCCCGATTTTACTTGTGAGCTGAAGCTCTCCCTTTTGGATTTGGCCCGAAAACTGCTCCATGATCCGCTCCGGATTTTGTCCGATAAAACCGATGACATGACTTGCCGGCTGCTGCTGTGCATATCGCTGCTTGTAGCGCATCACTCGGACATCCGGTAATCCGAGCGCTTCAATCCGCTCTGCCTGGGAATCCGTAAGCGCGACGGGCCGGCCCGATTCGGACCAGATTTCCGGTGATTTTAGCCCGCTTACGAATATTTTCCATTCTTTCCCCGGAATTCCCATCCATTCTGCAATCCGGTTCAGCGACTCCTCCCGCCGTCCTCCCGCACTGCCCTCCTCGCGTACAGGAAACACCGTCAGCACCTTCAACTCTTTACCGGTGAGCGGATCGCCGTTCCGGTCAACGAAATCTCCTCTGCCGCTGTCCAGAACTATTCCGTTTTCTCGCTGAATCACAGAGTTCGCCAGTAAATCGATGCCCCTGCCTGTGAAGCTGCGGGTGGCGACGACTTGAATCCAGAATAATCTGATGTTCCAGACGGCCAAAAGACCGACAATCAGAAGTAAAGCAAGGAACATGCGATGCTTTTTCAGCTCGGTTTCGTCATTCATGCCGGAATCTCCTTTAATGCCTATAATCTAGTAACAGTATGTTCAGTTGTCATGAGCTCCAAACGTTTCTTGACGGCGATGGACGGCAAAAAAAGCCTTCCCCCGCTTACAGGGAAAGGCTTTAGGCTATACCTGGAATTTGGAAAGAGACTCCTTCAACGAATTGGACAGCTCTTCGAGCTTGTCTGACAGCTTCACAAGACTGCTGCTGATGTTCAGCTGTTCCGAGCTTAAGGAAGCAACCTCCTCCGAGGTCGCTGACGATTGCTGCGCCACAGCGCTCACATTCGTCATCGCGTCATTCAATATCATTTGCGAAGATTCCAATTGGCTGATCGATTCCGTCACTTCCGAGAGCCTGTCAATCAACCCGCCCATTTGCGAATCAACCTGCTTGAAGATGGAATCCGCCTCTTTAACGGATTGAATCTGCTCCTGGAATATCGGATAAGCCTGGGAAAGTACGCTTACCGTTTCGTCTATCTCCTTTTGTATCTTCTCGGTAATTTCACCCACAACCGCAATCGATTGACGGGACTGATCCGCGAGCTTGCGGATTTCGTCGGCTACCACCATGAATCCTTTGCCTGCCGCACCCGCTCTGGCCGCCTCGATGGTCGCATTTAAGGACAGGATGTTCGTTTGCTTCGTAATGCTGTTCAGCATTTCCAGAATTTTTCGGATGGAGCTGGTGCTGTCCTTCAGGTTATCTACCTTCTCCACCATTTCCCGGGTCATCGCTTCCGTCGTATTCGTCTTGCCGATCAACTGGGACATATATTCAATCCCTTGTTTACTCGACTTCTGAACTTCCGATGCGGATGAGCCCATAACGATGTTCGCATCCACCACGTTTTTCATTTGCAAGCCGATGTTGTGGGTTAATTCATTCCCCCGCTCCGATTCCGCAGCCAGGCTGGATGCCCCGTTGGCTATTTCCTCCGTTGCGACGGCGATCTCCTTGGCGGAAATGGCCGTCTGCTTCGAAGCCTCGGACAATTCACCGGCGGTATTGAGCACATCCTGCGCAGACTGATTGGTTTGCTGCACGAGTCCGGTGATTTTCTCCATCATTTGATTGAAGCTTTCACCCAGCTGGCCGATTTCATCATTCCGTTTGACCGTCATCCGGACTCTTAAATCTCCCTGCTCTCCCTGTTTCATCAAGTTCCGGAGCATAATGATCGGCCTTCCGATCATTTGGGCGATAAAATAACCGATGATGACTGCAATCACCGCTGCGACAGCGGTCATCAGCCAAGTCATATTGGATATCGTTTTGGCGTCTTTGACCAGCTCGTCCACAGGCATCTCGCCCACGAGCAGCCAATGGTTCTTTTGGGATTTGTAGTACACCAGTTGCATGTTTTTATTGTCGCTGAGCAGCCTGCCCATGTCATTTTCAAACGATTCCTTGGCAACGTCGAGATTGCTGTCATTTCCGATGGTCGTCCGATCTGCATGATAAATCAATTCCATATTCGGACCGGCAATAATCGTTCTTCCGCCTTCGCCCATATTAATGGAGCTTAATTCTTTATCAATGACGTCCAGATTGATCTCCATCAACAAGACCACATGATAATCGTTGGTAACCTTCAACAGCCGTCCCAATGCGAAGCTGGCCGCACCGGGGACTCCGACGTTTTGTGAGAATCCGCCCTGCTTGGTCCCCAGCCAGGAAACGGCTCCGTTGTTGTCCAGGATAGATTTGAACCAGCTTTCTTGTCCCAAGCCCTCGCTTTTAAGGGTGCCTCCTGACCCTGCCAACGGATCTCCGGCGGAATTCATTAATTGTATGGAGGTAATGGCTTTATTCGAATATGAATATACGTTTAGCCTTTCTCCAAGCTTTTGACGAAGCACGAGATATTCATAGCTGTTTTTGTCTAGCTGATTCAACTCCTTCAGCACGTTCCTCAGATCTTCGTCAATTAAAATTTGCATGGATAAATCTTCATATGTATTGTACAGAATATCCAGCTTTTGCCCCGCTTGAACAATCGTCTGTTCGGAGGCTTCGGCCACCTTTCTTTGAATCACGTCTTTGGAAATGAAATAAGAAATGAAACCCACGCTCAAGACGAAAAACCAGATACTCAAAAGAAAAATGATAAACAGCTTTGTTCCAACCGACTTGAACAAGTTATTCAACCTGATCCCCTTTATCGCATCGATGGCACGTGAAGCATTGGGCGCCCCTTGACGGTTACGCCTGTTGGAAAATTTCAAACGAATCTGTGCTGTAAATGCTTTGCCGGCTTTTTGCAGGCTGGCTTTGAGTGAAGACCAGTAGTTCTTCACAGAGACCACCACCTAGATTTGGTATAGTTAGCTGAATGTGTAAAAACACAGCTTATAGGTATTCGACAAGTTTAGCCATAATCCTTTTCTTTTTCCTGCACAATTCAAAAAAATATAGTTCTATCGCCCCAATCCAATAAAAGAGTTTTCCAGCGAATATGACAAAAAACACAGCTGACTTATTATATATCGGGACAAATCAACAAAAAATTTATAGTCTTTTTAGACTACAAATAAAAACCAGCTAATGGTTTGTCAACACTTTTGATTGCTTGACAGATAAATAGTTTGTATACTATTTTCTAAGCATGACAAATAAACCTCCATACAATGGAAGTTTATGGTTGTTTCTACTTATGATTGGTGTTTTATAAAGTGTAGGGTTGCCCTTTTTTTAGCATAGCGTAGACGTGATGTAATAACTTGTTGGCGCAAGCGATCACGGCTACTTTATGGGGCTTGCCCTCACTTTTTTTCTTGCTACGCGTGGTCGGTTCGACGTATGGACGTATGATCGAACCGGAGAGTGTGTTTGGACAAATGAAAAACAACCGGAACTTCCGGCGTTTCCTGCTTCGCAGCTTGCCCAAAGTGAGCCTGGAGGTCGGGTGGCTTTCCCTTGCCCATAATTTATTAAAGTGGGCGGCGATGAACCAAAAAGGTCGAGTAAGAGAGTACGTATAGCCCCTACTCGACCTTTTTTCTGTATGGAAACGAGAAGTTAAGAAAACAGGGCCGTCCCTGCGTAGCTAAAAGCTACTTTTGGGACGGCCCCTTTTATGCCATACCTTCTGTTTATTTGCCTATCTTCTTTCTCATCAGATCCAGCGGTTGAACCGGCCGGTCCACCTTCATTCGAATAAGCTGCAGCGGGTGGCGTGCCGCATCAATCGGTTGACCGTCCTCCGTACGCAGTTCGGGAACGATCTGCTTAAAGAACGTTCCCTTGGGTCCGAAAAACTCCACCTCTTGACCCGGTTTAAAATGGTTGCGCTGCTGTATGAGCGCCGTTTGCGTATTGGCATCGTAATCCGTAACTACGCCAACAAAATCGTACGGTGCAGCCTTGTCCTCCGGCTCAAAGATATGGTCTTCGTGGTCCGGCTCGCCATAGAAGAAGCCTGTGTTCAGCGGCCGGTTAGCCGCTTTTTGGATCTCGTAAAGCCATTCCGGTTTCATCTCGTAATGCTCCGGATCGGCAAAATACGCATCAATCGCCTGTCGATAAGCGTTCACTACCGTTGCCACATAGTGTACGCTCTTCATCCGTCCTTCGATCTTGAAGCTGTCGACGCCCGCACGAATCAGTTCCGGCACATGCTCGATCATACACAAATCCTTGGAGCTCATGGAGAACGGGTTATCTCCTTCCTGGAACAGCGGGATCTCCTTCATGCCGATCTCCTGCTCCACATCCTCTTGAGACGTGAACAAATCGTACTTCCAGCGGCACGACTGACAGCACCCGCCGCGGTTGGAATCCCGGTCGGTAAAATGGTTCGAGAGCACACAGCGGCCCGAGTAGGAGCTGCACATCGCGCCATGCACGAATACCTCGATTTCGATATCCACATGTTTTTTGATCTCCAGGATCTCTTCCATCGTAGCTTCCCTGGCCAATACGACACGGTCCACTCCGTCTTCCTTCCAGAACTGTACGGCCTGACGGTTCATCGTGGACTGCTGCGTGCTTAGATGAATCTCAAGCCGCGGCGCCACGCGTTTGCACGTTTCGATAATGACCGGATCCGCAACGATGATGGCGTGAACCCCGGCATCCTGGATTCCCTTTAAATATTCTTCGAGACCAGGCAAATCCTCGTTATGAGCAAAAATGTTGGTAGCCACAAATACTTTGGCCCCGTACTTTTCGGCAAACTTGACGCCTTCCCGCATCTCTTCGAACGTAAAGTTGTCCGCATTCGAACGAAGACCGTACTGCTGGCCGCCGATATATACCGCATCCGCACCGTAATGGACGGCAAATTTCAACTTCTCCAAGCTGCCCGCCGGCGCCAGCAGCTCCGGCTTCTCGAGCCGGATGCGCTTGCCCAGCAGATCCTGCTGCAATAATGTCATCATTTCCACCTCGCTTTGATTTCTTTTGATCGATTTAATACACTTGCTCTTTAAAGAAAAACCCGTAAGAAAGCTCACGCCGCGGATCATGCAGCGCGCGGATCGCGTCCAGCC
The DNA here is from genome assembly GCF_900099895.1 of Paenibacillus naphthalenovorans. Taxonomy (GTDB): domain Bacteria; phylum Bacillota; class Bacilli; order Paenibacillales; family NBRC-103111; genus Paenibacillus_G; species Paenibacillus_G naphthalenovorans. The sequence continues at coordinate 260,069 of NZ_FNDY01000003.1, read as the reverse complement.
ACTCTTCATTGAATTCGTAGCGTTCCGGAGCCGCGACATAAGCGTCGATCGCTTGCCGGTAGCTTCGGATCACCGTTTCATTGTACTCGGCGGATTTGAGCAGCCCCTCCACCTTGAAGCTGTCGATTTCGCCCTCCATCAGCTCGTGAAGACTATCCAGCATGCAGATATCATCCGAGCTCATAATGTGCGTACCGTTCTCATCCTCATAAACCGGATAACGTTCGTCCTGGCGTTCCTGTTCGATCAGGAACAGCCCTTCTTCCATTCCCAGCGACAACTTTTGCAGTTCCTCGGGCCTTCCCCGATGCTCTTTATAAATCGTGAGCAGGCTCCGCTTGGAATGATAAATATTCGTCATGCCGTGCACCTGTACCTGCACTTCCATTTCATCGGCCAGCTGCCGCTTGATATCGATCGTCTCCTCCAGGTTCAGTTCGCGGGCCAGCACCATCCGTACGGCGCCCTTACGTCCCCAGTACCGGGCGGTGGCATAATTCGTAGATGTCATCTCCGCGTTCCAATGCAGCGGCATCCCGGGTGCGGCGCTGCGGACAGCCATTAACACAGCCGGATCGCCGAAGACAAGCGCATCGGGCCCGATCTCTTGCAGCTTGCTCAAATAAGCCTCCAAATCGGGAAGCACACCATTATCCATAATATTATTTACCGCGACATACACTTTAGCCCCATGCCCGTGAGCCCAGGGAACAAGCCTGCGAAGCTCCTCCGTTGTCACTTCTCCCGGGAGCCGTATGCCAAACTTGTGCTCGCCGACAACCACGGCGTCCGCTCCGGCTTTAATGTAGCGCTGAGCCTCTTCGGCGGAGCCTGCGGAGATCAAAAGCTCGGGTTTCTTCATCTTCAGCCTCACCTGCTTTATCTAGAATCACGGATTGCCCGTCTTGTTGCTCTCGGCAATATTTTTATTATGCTGCTCGAACGTTTCGGCGAACAAATGCCTCCTGGTCCCGTCCTTCTTGGTCACATAAAACAAATAATTGGTCTCTGCCGGATAAATGGCCGCCTGAATGGAAGCAAGACTCGGGCTTGCAATCGGGCCTGGCGGAAGCCCCTTATTCAAATACGTGTTGTACGGGCTTTCGATAAGCAAATCCTGGAAAAGCAGCCGTTCCCTTTGTTTATCGAATAAATATTGAACCGTGGCGTCAATTTGCAGCGGCATGCCTTGCTTTAGACGGTTATGAATAATTCCGCTGACAATAGGCCGCTCTTCGTCCACCACCACTTCCCTTTCAATCAGCGATGCGATGGTCAGCATCTGATGGAACGTCAAATTTCGCTGCGCCATGACTTCTTTCCAGTCCTGCGGCAGCTGGGCGAGCCGTTTGTCGAGCTCCTGCATCATCGAGGCGATCATCTCATTCGCATCGGCGTCCTTCTTCCATTCATACGTCTCGGGAAACAGATATCCCTCAAGGCGATAACGGATGGATGCATCCTCCGGAATAGACGCTCCAACCGTTCCTTCCGCAGCTTTATAGCTTTGCGCCGCCTGGAGGAAGGCCGTGCTGTCCATTCCGTGTTCCGCCTCCAGCTTCTCGGCGATCTGCCGCAGCGTAAAACCCTCGGGAACGGTAAGCCGCAGTCCCGCTTCCTTGACCGTCTCTCCCCGATTCAGCTGACCGATAATCTCATCCGGCGAGATCCCCGGCGTCATGTCGTATTCTCCCGCCTGGAAGCGTGCGCCCTCCCGCTTATACTTCAGGTACCATGTAAAAATGCGGGCATTGCGCACGATCCCCTTTTGTTCGAGCTCCAGAGCCAGCTGCGCCACTCCGGTTCCCGGAGGGAAAGAAATCCGCTGCGCTTCCGCCGATGGCGGCATGGGCTCCAACGCTTTCACCACATATAAAGCAAGACCGGCTCCGGCCCCGGCCATCAGGAATATAATAATAATCAGTCCCGATAAGACGATACGTTTCATCGACCTTCTTCTCTCCACAATGATGCTATCCCGCCCCTTCTTCAAGCCCGGCAAAACAAACGAAAAAGAGCGGATTATCTCCGCTCCAGGCAACGCATTAGGTAAAAAGTTGTATGCTTACAACTGTTCGTCAGCCGGAAAAGTCCATTCGTCGAAGAGCTCGGAGATATTCTCCCATTCATCGTCGTCTTCGATCGTTTCGAGCTCCAGTTCTCCATCGTCCTTGCGTGATACGCGGTACACTTCCGGCTCGTCATCCTTGCCTGGCTTCGCTTTTTCCAGCATAGCATAGGCCTGACCGTTTACGATCAGCTCGGAGACGATGCGGTAAACAACGGATTCCTGATGCTCGTCATACAAAATAATATCATTTCCGTAGACTTCCCGCAACTGACGTGTAGGTTCGGCTTCCGACATGCGGTTCAAATGAAGGCCTCCTTTCGCAGATTACTTGGACTCTTCCTCATCTTCGTCGAATTCGTCCATCAGCGTATTGAAGGTTTCCTCCACGATATTCCATTCGTCTTCATCTTCAATCGTATACAGCTGCAGGTCGTCGCCGTCTTCTTCATAACGGAACGCATACACTTCGTCGGATTCCTCATCGGCATCGACAGGAACAACCATCATGTACTTATTGTCCGAGCCGTCCACTTCAAATTTCATGATCACTTCAAATTCTTCTTCATTGCCTTCATCATCGGGAATATAAATAATTTCCGGCTCTTCAAGCACTTGTTCCTGATTGGAACCTTGATCCTTCTGGGACACAGTCCATCACCTCTTCGAGTAAGATTGGGAATCCATGAATCCTTGCAAAATGAGTGCAGCAGCCATCTTGTCAACGACCTGTTTCCGTTTCTTGCGGCTGACGTCCGCCTCCAGCAGCGTTCGCTGCGCCGCAGCCGTCGTCAGCCGTTCGTCCCACAAATGCACCGGCATTTGTAGGGTTTCATGCAGTTCTTTAGAAAATGCGATGCAAATTTCCCCACGGGGTCCGATCGTGTTGTTCATATTTTTCGGAAGCCCGACCACAACTTCCGTTACCCCGTACTGCTGAACCAACGCTTTGATACGGTCCATATCCCGCTGTGCCGTCGTTCGGCGGATCACCTCAAGCCCTTGTGCCGTCCAGCCGAGCTCATCACTGACAGCGACACCGATCGTCTTGTCACCGTAATCTAATCCCATGTAACGCATAGCTGCTCCAATCGGCCTGTCTGCACCTTAAGATTTATACTGTTGGAGATAAGAACGAACGAGCTCCTCGATCAGTTCATCTCTCTCCCGCTTGCGGATGATGCTCCTTGCATTGTTGTGACGTGGGATATAGGCCGGATCGCCGGAAAGCAGATAACCGACGATTTGGTTGATCGGGTTGTAGCCTTTTTCCTGAAGCGCGTCAAACACCGTTAAAATGACCTCTTTGGGTGATGTCTCGATCTCTTCCGCCTTGACGTTATATTTCATCGTTTTATCCATTGAACTCATCTGGAAAAGCACCCCCCTGTATTCATCATAACCCACATATTCCACATATTCGCCATTTGCCTAAATATTCCTCTTGACAAACAAAATTATTTTAATTCTAAGAGCTTCTCAACGCTTTGGATCGCTTCCTTCAGCTTCGACGGATCTTTACCGCCGGCTTGAGCCATATCCGGTCTCCCGCCTCCGCTGCCTCCGCAGCGTGCAGCCACTTCTTTAATCAGCTTGCCAGCATGATAGCCTTTGGATACCAAATCCGGCGTAACCGCGGCTGCAAGATTCACCTTGCCGTCTGCCGCAGCTCCAAGCACGATGATGGCTGAGCCCAATTTGCTTTTCATCTGATCCACGATGTTCCGAAGCGTCTCCATATCGCCTGCCGATACTTCCGCAGCAAGAACAGCCACGCCGTTCACCTGCTTCACCCGTTCTGTCAGGGATCCCGCTTCAATACCGCTCAGCTTCGCTTTCAGCGATTCGTTCTCACGGGATATCTCTTTCAGCTGTGCAAGCAATGCGTTGATCCGTTTAGGCACGTCTGCAATGTTGGACTTCAGCAGCCCCGCGGCGTCTCTGAGGAACTGCAGTTGGCCGTCCAAATATTCATAAGCGGCGCGACCCGTCACCGCTTCAATTCGGCGCACGCCCGAACCGATACCGGATTCGCCGACAATCTTGAACAGCCCGATTTGGCTTGTATTTTGAACATGGCAGCCTCCGCACAGCTCAAGGCTGTAACCGCCTACGCGCACCACACGGACGATATCGCCGTATTTTTCACCGAACAAGGCCATGGCTCCCATGGCTTTGGCTTCCGCTATCGGCTTTAAGGAAATGTCGACATCCATGCTTCTCCAGATTTGCGCATTGACGCGCCGCTCAATATCCTGAAGCTCCTCTGCCGAAATGCTGCCAAAATGAGAGAAGTCAAAGCGCAGACGTTCTGGCGCCACGAGAGAACCCGCCTGGTTGACGTGATCGCCGAGCACTTCTTTCAGGGCCTTATGCAGCAGATGCGTCGCCGTGTGATTTTTGATAATATCTTCGCGCACTTCCTGGGTTACGGTCGCCTGCACCTGATCGCCTTTGCGCAGCACGCCCGATTCCACTACGACCGTATGCACATGCTGACCATGCGGAGCCTTGCCGACATCCTCTACTTTGAGCACTGTATCTCCGGCGGTGATATAACCGTGGTCGCTGACCTGCCCCCCGCTTTCGGCATAGAACGGCGTCTTATCAAGGATCACCTGACACGTCTCCCCGGTCCCTACCAAATCGACAAACCGATTCTCATGAACGATCGCCAGCACTTTAGCCGCTGTTACCAGATCAGTATAACCAACAAACTCGCTTTTAACCGTGTAGTCGGCCAAAGGACCTCCCTGTACCTTCATGCTGTCCGCATCTTGACGGGCCGCACGGGCACGGTCGCGCTGCTCCTGCATCGCTTGATCAAAGCCGTCGCGATCGACAGTCATCCCTTGCTCGGAAGCGAAATCCTCGGTCAGGTCAAACGGGAAGCCGTAGGTATCGTACAGTTTGAACGCATCGGGTCCGCTGATTTCGGAACTTCCTGCTTTACGCGCTTTGTCTACCATTTCCGCAAGGATGGCCAATCCGTCGGACAATGTCTCATGGAAGCGCTCCTCTTCGGTCCGGATCACTTTTTCAATGAACTCGCGTTTTTCTACAACTTCCGGGTAATAAACGCCCATGATCTCGCCGACTACCGGCGTGAGCGTGTACAGGAACGGTTTGTCCAGACCAAGCACCTTGCCGTAGCGAACCGCGCGGCGAAGCAAGCGGCGGATGACATAACCGCGGCCCTCGTTGGACGGCAGCACGCCGTCTCCTACGGAGAACACCACCGTGCGAATATGATCGGCAATGACCTTCAGCGCAACGTCGGTTTCTTCATTCTGCTTATAAGTTACGCCCGCCAGCTTGCACGTTTGCTGAATGATCGGCTGGAACAGGTCGGTATCAAAATTGGAATCAACGTCCTGCAAAATGGATGCAAAGCGCTCCAGTCCTGCTCCCGTATCAATGTTCTTGCTCGGAAGCGGCGTATAGCTGCCGTCTTTATTGTGGTTAAACTGGGAGAACACCAGATTCCACACTTCAAGGAAGCGTTCGTTCTCACCGCCAGGCCAGCATTCCGGATCATTCAAATCGCCGTAGTCATCGCCGCGGTCATAGAAGATCTCCGTACAAGGACCGCAAGGGCCTTCGCCGATATCCCAGAAGTTATCCTGCAGCTTGTAGATGCGCTCCTCCGGAAGACCGATTTTTTTGTTCCAAAGCTCGAACGCTTCCGTATCCTCGGGGTAGACGGTGACGGACAGCCGGTCAGGGTCGAAGCCGATCCACTGGGGACTGGTGAGAAACTCCCATGCCCAGGTGATAGCTTCCTCTTTGAAATAATCTCCGATCGAGAAATTCCCGAGCATCTCGAAGAACGTATGGTGACGGCGCGTTTTGCCTACGTTCTCAATATCGTTGGTGCGAATGCATTTTTGCGAGTTGGCGATCCGCGGATTGTCCGGCACGATGCGGCCGTCGAAATAAGGCTTCAACGGAGCCATTCCGGCGTTAATCCACAGCAGCGACGGGTCGTTATGCGGTACAAGCGGCGCACTAGGCTCGATTTTATGTCCTTTGCTTTCAAAAAACTCCAACCACTTGGAGCGGATTTCACTTGCTTTCATGAGATGTTGTTCCTCCATCAACCTTGATTTTAAAACAAAAAAACGCCCCTGATAAACAGGGACGATTTGCTCGCGGTACCACCCTGGTTATTGTGCGGCTTGCAGCTAGGCGGCGTCTGCACAATCTCCTCTGAACGGACGTTAACGGGTCCAACCGGCGGAGTTTATCCGCACTCTGAAATGAGCGTTCGGTCATCCTTCATCAGAAAGGCTTTCACAGCTGGAACGATCGCTCAACGCCTTGCGCAAGAACGGGCCGCTCCAAAGCCTTCTCTCTGGCTAATGGGCCTATGACCTACTGAATTTCTTCGACGCTTTCTTGTATAATCAAATTGACCTATTCAAACCAAAATTATACTGATCCCAAGCAGCGCTGTCAACATCCGCTGCAGCCCAACAAAGCTTCGTTACTTTACTCTGCCCAGGCGACCCAGGTTACCAGCCGATGCTTAAACATATGGATAACAAAATCCACATAGAAATCCTTTCTGACAATCCATTGGTACTCTTCATTATGATGTGCATAAAACAGGACGTCGGTGTAGATATCATTATCATCGAAAAAGGCCCGTATTTGTTTGACGGCTATCTCCACCCCGACGTCGGGCCGGTGCAGCTTCATCCGGAATTCCACATCCGGCCCGTTGATGTGCTCTTCTATCGTCAGCAGCTCTTTATCGTATTCATACTGCAGCATATCTCACCCAGCCTTCCAGGAACGGTTTACATTAAATATCTCACATAGATATATATATTGGCAATCACGACGGTCACCAGCATGAGCGGGAAGGCCACTTTCAGGTAGCCCATGAACGTCATCGGATGTCCTTCCCTCGCTGAAATCCCGGCTACAATCAGGTTGGCGCTGGCCCCGATTATCGTGCCGTTGCCCCCGAGGCAGGCGCCAAGCGCCAGGCTCCACCACAGAGGTTCGACGTTGCCCACTCCCATGGCTCCCATCTCCTGGATCAAGGGAATCATCGTGGCCACAAACGGAATGTTATCCATAAACGACGAAGCCAGTGCACTAAGCCACAGGATCAGAATCGCCGAGCGTGCAGGATCACCGTCTGTAATCCCGACGGCATATTCCGCCAGAGAAGCGATGATTTGCGTTTCGACCAATGCCCCTACGAGTACGAAGAGCCCGATAAAGAAAAAGATGGTTGTCCACTCCACATGATGGAACGCCTCCTCCAGGTAACGTTCACCTGTCAGCAGCAGAAGCAGAAAGGCACCGGCCAGCGCTACAGTGGCGGACTCGATATGAACGATCTGATGAAGAAAGAAACCCAAAATCGTCAGCGCGAGAACCGTCAGGCATTTTTTCAGAAGCACAGGATCCTGGATCTCCGCCTTTTCATCAAGCTCCATGATACTCAAACGAAGTTCTTCGGTCGTTTGGATCGATTTCCTGTACAGCAGTGCGAATATAGGCAGAATGACTGCCATGATGACGATGACGACCGGCGTCAAATGGACAATAAAGGCATTGAAGGTCAGTTCCTTCACAGCGCTGCCGATCATAATATTCGGGGGATCTCCGATCAAGGTAGCCGTACCGCCGATGTTGCTGGCCATAATTTGCGAGATGAAAAAAGGAATCGGGTCCACCTGCAGCCGCCGTGTAATGCTGAGCGTGACGGGAACGATCAGGAGGACCGTAGTGACATTATCCAAAAATGCCGAACAGAACGCCGTAACGGCACCGAGGACAACCAAAATGCGGACCGGATAGCCGCCTGCTTTTTTGGCCGCCCATACCGCCACGTATTTGAACACTCCCGTCTTCGCCGTAATTGCTACAATAATCATCATCCCGATCAAAAGGCCGATCGTATTCAAATCGATATGTTGAAATGCCGTCTCCTGATCCAGAATGCCAAGTCCCACTACGAAAATGGCACCGATCATGGCAACGATGGTACGGTGAATTTTCTCGGAAATGATAAAAGCATAAGAAATTAGAAATAATCCGAGTGCAGTGATCGCTTGCTGACTCATGAAATGTAACCCCTTCCAGAGCTTTGTTTGTAAGACGTATATTACTTAAAAACGAAAAAAAGCCCCACGCTATGAGCTCCTTCTCTGTACGCCAGCTATGTATCGACGTTGAGCCGTTATCATGGAACATTATACGCCTAACCTCACTTTCTGACAAGAATGAAACCGCCTAAAAAGGGTTAGACGGTTTTGCGATGAATGAAGTACAGAAATACGTGCTGAAGAATCACCTTCATCACCGCGAAGAACGGAACAGCCAGGATCAACCCTGCAATCCCTGCAACTTCTCCGCCCACCAGCAGTGCGAAAATAATGAACAGCGGATGCATGTTGAGAGAGCGGCCAACGACTTGCGGCGAAATGACATTGCCCTCGAGGATTTGACAGATCGTATTTACCAGGATGACCAGCAGCAGCATTTTCCATGATATCGTGGATGCCACGATTAGCGCCGGGGCTGCGCCCAGAAACGGCCCCAAATAAGGGATAATATTAAACACCGCAACCACGCATGCCAGCAGCAATGCATAAGGGAGTCCAATCAACCAGTAACCGATATACGCCAGAAGTCCGACGATCATGCATACGGTAAATTGTCCGCGGATGTAATTTCCCAGCGCCGTATCAATGTCCACCAGCATCGAAACAATTTCTTTGCGATGGGCTTTAGGGACGATCGCCAGTGTCGTTTTCTCAATGAGCTGCAGATCTTTTAAAATATAGAAGGCCACAAACGGAATGATTAAAACAAGAAACATCGTATTGATGGTGCTCCCGATCCCGCCCAAATAACCGGCGATCGCAAGCGAAATGCTGTTTTCCAGCTTGGCCAGCGACTGATTGATGCCCTCCCGCACACTGTCCGGCAAAAATTTAAGACCGTTGAAATTGTCCACGACACTTTGTGCTTTAAACGCCACATCCGGCATATGCTGGTTCAGCTCGGCAAGCTGTTTGACCAGCATAGGAATGACATTCATCAGCACTACCGTAGCGGAAATGATAAACACCGCATAGATCGTAAGCACAGCGACCGTACGCGGTACCTTGCGGGCCCCAAGCAGCGAAACCACAGGATTGAGCACATACGAAATAATCAATGCAATGATAAACGGCGTCAGGATTTCGCGCAAAAATAAATAAATGCCCACGATGATCGGACGAAGCTGAAGCAGCATGAACAATATGGCAAGCCCGAGCAGCGTATAGATCATCCCGATGAACACCCGATGCTTCGGAAACTGTTCCATAGACTCCTCCACCACCTTGTAAGCTTAACAGGGTAAAACCACCCTTTACAGTATATGTACAAGCTGACGGTCTTAACCCTGTTCTGCCATTTCCCGCGAAAATTAGCATAGTTGAGCTTCCGGCGAATACAATACATAAAAAGCAGCCTACGGACAAGACAAAAACACCGTTCCCCCAAGAAACCTAAGGCTTCCCGGCAACGGTGTTCATCGGATGGGTCCGGCGACCCCAACGACTTTGTTAATTGGCATGTACTTGCGCTATTTCTTCCTCAAAGAACAAATCGTCCAAGGAGCTCAAAGTCCCGTCCTCTTCCACTTGAAAGACAGACATTTTCTCTCCGTTCACGGTTAATTCGATAAAGCAGCCCCAGCAGTAAAACTGGTGCGAACCGATTTTTCCAATATCCTTGGAATTGCAATTTGGACAACGTAGCATACAATCACCCTATTCTTCTTTTGGTACGAAGATTTCCTCCAACGTATCGCTTGCTTGTACGGGAACAATTAAAGCATCCTTACCGATCTTAACCGAATCCGGCATAGGCAGCCATCTGCGCCCTTCCTTTAAATCAGAAATGAAACCTTCGGTCAATTCATAACCTATTACCTTTATACCCACAACCGGTTCCAAATAAACATCTTCTACCATTCCAAGCTGCTGTCCGTTTACGGTAATGACCGGAAGGCCCTTGAGTTTGGAATCGCCGAATAGCAAGGTCCGAAAAACTTTGTCGGCCTCAATGGAACGAACCGCTTCTTCCGACCTGATGGTGACGGCATCGTCGCCAAGCGCAACGACGTCTGCCGAAGCAATACAAGTCATGTCGGAAAACCAATGCCTGGCCTCCAAAAGTAGCGCCTCCACCTGCCATCCCTCATCCATAAGGAGATCCTTCGTATGGCCTACCTGCTTACCAGTTTCAACGCAAATGATCGGCAAACCGATGACATCCCGCGCTTTCTTCACAAGGTTTGCCTCCTTGAGATTTTTAAACATTTGCTTAACGAATAGTACGCAAACGGCTGACAATGGTTTCAAGGATACCCGCAACTTCTGCAATTTGCTGCTCAGTGTTGTCGGCGCCGAAGCTGAAACGAATGGCCGATGCCGTCACTGCCTCCGGAAGCTTCATCGCTTTTAGCACGTGGGAGACTTCCAATGAACCCGAGGTGCAGGCCGACCCGCTTGCCGCAGCCACGCCCGCCAAATCGAGATTCATCAGCATCGTTTCCGTTGAAATCCCCGGGAAGCTGACATTCAAAATATGCGGGAGCACCTCCGTCGGATGGCCATTGATAACAAAAGCATCGGCAGCCAGACGCCTTTCTAACTCCTTCACCATTCCTTGACGTAGTTTTTCCATCTTTTGTTTCAATTCATACCTGTTTTTTTGCATGATTTCTACAGCCTTCGCGAAGCCGACGATGCCTGCCGTATTCTCCGTTCCCGCCCGGCGCTTGCGTTCTTGCGAACCGCCATACAAAAGCGGCGAAATCTTAGTTGTTTTTGATATATATAAAGCACCAATCCCTTTGGGACCGTTCAGCTTGTGCGCGGAAAAACTCATGAGATCGACCGGCAGTCGGCTCAGATCCATCGGAATATGCGCCAATGCTTGAACGGCATCGACATGAAAGCATATCCCCCGTTCTCTTGCCAGGCGCCCGATCGCTTCAACAGGCTGCAGTGTCCCGGTTTCGTTGTTGCCATACATGACGCTGATCAAGATGGTATCCGGACGGATGGCTTCTTCTACATCCGCTAAGGAAACCTGACCGAAACGGTCAACCGGGAGGTAGGTGACCTCATAGCCAAGCTGCTCCAGCCGCTCACAAGCATGAAGAACCGCGTGATGCTCTATGCTTGTCGTAATGATATGCTTGCCGCGGGACCGGTACGCTTCTGCCGCACCGAACAATGCCATGTTGTCGCTCTCTGTCCCGCTTCCGGTGAACACCAGTTCGGAAGGAGAGCAGCCAACGAATGCGGCAATGCGATCCCTTGCCGCATTCAGCGCCGTACGCGCCTGCCGTCCTGCCGCGTGCGTGCTGGAGGCATTGCCGTACATTTCAGATAGATAGGGAATCATCGCCTCCACGACTTCCGGATGTACGGGTGTCGTAGCGGCGTGATCCAAATAAATGAACTTCAAAGCGTTTCACCACATCTGTCTAGTAGGATTTAGGAATGAACCTGATCGGAGGAAAAATCTGCTGAGGCTAAATATAAAACATGTAGCTGTCGTTCTGGCTGCCTTCTTCCTTGTAGGAGATCAGATCGGCGAGCGTGGTGGAATCAAGCACATGTGCAATACCGTCGCGGATTCTAATCCATAAGTTTCGCTTTGCAGGATCGTCCTCTTCTGTGAAATCAACCGGACTGATCGGTCCTTCCAGCACCCGGATGATATCTCCGGAAGAGATTTCCTCCGGCGATTTGGATAATATATATCCTCCATAAGCCCCGCGAATGCTCTTGACCAGCCCCGCATTCCTAAGCGGTGCGATCAATTGCTCCAAATAATGCTCGGAAAGCTGGTGCTTCTCCGCGATGCTTTTTAAAGAGGTAGGGCCTTCTCCGAACTTCGTGGCCAACTCCATCATGATTGTAAGCCCGTAGCGGCCTTTAGTGGATATCTTCAAATCGAGCACCTCGTTTATGACATCAGAAAGTATAGATTTGATCTGGTTGATCAGCTTTCTGTCGTTGTGTACCAATCCAAACTGCCTCTATTAACAGTCTGGCATCTTTGAAATAAATGCAATAAAACAATTTTCAGTTAAATAAGCATTTTGCATCGATTCTATCGTAACATAAAACCATGTATTATGGGAGAAAAACCGTGACATATTAATGAAAAATTTTATTCTTTTTGCAATTCGATGTATAATACAAGAATGCCAGTCAAGGAAAGTGGGGTATGAGACATATGACGAAAAAAGCACGCGTCGTCCTCGGCATGTCCGGAGGCGTCGATTCTTCGGTTTCGGCGCTCCTTCTTAAGGAACAAGGCTATGAGGTTATCGGCGTTTTCATGAAAAATTGGGACGATACGGACGAATTCGGCCACTGTACCGCAGAGGACGATGCGGAAGATGTAAGGCGCGTTTGCGACCAAATCGGTATTCCCTATTATACGGTAAATTTTGAAAAACAATACATGGATAAGGTATTCACATACTTTTTGGACGAATATCGCAAAGGCCGCACCCCGAATCCGGACGTCATGTGCAACCGGGAAATCAAATTCGGGGAATTTTTGAACAAAGCGCTGGAGCTCGGCGCAGATTATATCGCAACCGGGCATTATGCCCGTGTGGAGCACCGGGACGGAGCGTACAGGCTGCTTCGCGGGTTGGATTCGAACAAGGATCAAACCTATTTTCTCCATGCTTTGGATCAATACCAGCTTTCCAAGGCAATGTTTCCGATCGGCCATCTGCCGAAGCCTGAAGTACGCGCGATCGCAGAGAAGGCCGGATTGGCTACGGCCAAGAAAAAGGACAGCACCGGGGTATGCTTCATCGGCGAACGCAACTTCAAGGCGTTTCTCAGCAGCTATCTTCCGGCCAAGCCCGGCGAGATGAGAACGCTCGAAGGCGAGATCAAAGGCCGTCATGACGGCCTCATGTACTACACGATGGGCCAGCGTCAAGGACTCGGCATCGGAGGCTCGGGCAGCGGAGAACCATGGTTTGTCGCCGGCAAAGACCTTGAGAACAACATTTTATATGTCGTTCAAGGAGAAAAACACCCTGCCCTCTATTCAACGGGTCTCCAGGCTACCGATTTGACCTGGATCAAGGGAGAGGCGCCGAAGGAACCGCTTCGCTGTACAGCGAAATTCCGCTATCGGCAGCCGGATCAGGACGTCACCGTTCATTTCGGTGAAGGCGGCGCCTGCGAGGTCGTGTTCGACCAGCCGCAAAAGGCCATCACACCGGGCCAGGCGGTCGTCTTCTACGACGGTGACGAGTGTCTGGGCGGCGCAACCATCGATAAAATCATACAATAATCTGTAAAAGAAAAATTCCTTTTAACGCTCTCTTGAACACTTAAAAATGCTGTAACGTCAACAAAGAAGTTATGTTCGCCTTCATGAACATAACTTCTTTGTTTATCCGCCTCGGGCTCATCCTTCATGTGCGGACGGATCGGGGCCGACATCCGATGCCTTTCGTTTCACCAATATTCTCGAAATCCGCAAATGGTCGATTTCATCTATAATAAAATCGTATTCATCATTCCAAGTCAGCTGCTGATGCTTCTGCGGGGGCATCTCCACCTGAGAGTAAATCCATCCGCCGATCGTATCATAGTCATCCGTTTCGATCCGGATTCCAAAGTAGCTGTTCACCTCCTCGAGGAGCATACGCCCGTCGATGGAACAGGTTGCTGCATCCCTCCACTCCATCTTTGGCCGCTCCTCGTCAAATTCATCCTGGACCTCCCCGACGATTTCTTCGATAATATCCTCAAAGGTGACAAGACCGGATGTTCCTCCATATTCATCGATCAACAGGACCATCTGCGTCTTTTTCTTCTGCATTAATTTAAGCAATGCGCTGATTTGCATCGATTCGGGCACTTTGATTATTTCTCTTATGATCACCTGCATATCTTCCGCGGTCTCCGGCAATTTCAACAAGTCTTTAATATGTACGAAACCGATAATATTATCTTTATCCGGGTCGCATACCGGATAGCGCGTATGCATTTCGTTGATAGCGATCATTTTATTTTCTTCATAAGTTCGATTTGCATATAGACATATCATTTCCGTCCGGGGAATCATGATTTCTCTTGCATTCGTCTCCGAGAAATCGAAAATATTGTCCACCAGCGTCAATTCCGTGCTATCAATAAATCCGCTCCGGTTGCTCTCCTTCATCATAACGCGAATCTCCTCTTCCGTATGAGCCGACGGGCGCTCCGCATGAGGTTCGATTCCGGCCAGACGAAGCAGCGCATGGGAGAACCCATTGATAAACCAGATGAACGGGTACATCAGCTTGTAAAAGCCTGCCAAGGGAATCGAAGCATAGAGCGTCACCTGCTCGGACCTGCGGATAGCATACGATTTGGGCAACTGCTCTCCAAGGGCGATATGCAGTACGGTGATGAGTGTGAACGCGGCGACGAAGGCTATCGTCTGTACAACGGCATCCGGCAGCTGCAGCGGCCCCAAAGCCAGTACCAGCCATTTTGCGACAACAAATCCCCCTACCCATCCGAGCCCGAGTGAGGTCAACGTAATGCCCAGCTGGCAAGCGGTTAAATAGGCGTCGAGGTTTCCCATGACGGACTTCGACCATCGGGCCCTCTCCGGGCCTTTCTCCGCCAACGTTTCGATCCGGCTCCGGGACGTCTTTACCATCGCAAATTCGGCAGCAACGAAAAAACCGTTCAGACACAACAGCAACAGAACAAAACTAACGTTTAAAATCAACGTCAACGGATCGCTACTCAATGGCTTTTACCTACCCACCCGCTTCAGGCGAACAGGCGCACCTCCCTTGGATTTACAATTGCTTCAAACCGCTCGACGGCTTTCGCCAGAATCATATTTCACAAATACATTAATACACTATACAATCCACCGTCAGACTAGAACGAAAAATCGCCATAGCTTATTCCATCGGACGAGCTGGTGCCGGAACAAAAAAACGTCCGGCAGTGGAGTTTATTAAATGACAACCGACCGGCCGACAGTAAATCCTCTTACTGGATCTTCATAGATGTGACACATCTTTTATGGGACAGTACTACTTATGTACCTGTGTACAATAGCAATCGAAAAGAAAACTAGCTGCCACTTACATGCTAATATAAGTGTAGTAAATTGTTCATAAGGAGGTTAAACTATGGGAACAGGTAATCCAGTAACGATAACAGTAGAAACGATCGTTCATTGTCCCGTCGAAAGCGTATGGAAATATTGGACGGAACCGAAGCATATCATGCAATGGAATAAGGCTTCCGATGACTGGCACACCCCTTACGCCGAGAATGATCTAAAGGTCGGCGGTAAATTCGTCTCAAGAATGGAAGCCAAAGACGGCAGCTTTGGATTTGATTTCGGCGGAGTATACGACGAGGTGAGCATTAACGAGAGCATCTCCTATACGATCGCCGACGGCAGGAAAGTGAAGGTCGCATTTATTCGCCAAGACAACGACACGCAAATCATCGAATTGTTCGAGGCGGAAGAGACCAACGCCATCGAGATGCAACAAGCCGGATGGCAGGCGATTTTAGACAATTTCAAAAAATATGTGGAAACTGCAAAAAAAGAAGATTAAAAAACTTTTGCGAGTTTGGTTGTTTAAATTATTCCAAAGGGGCTGTTAAACAATGTCAATCAGTTTGAACCCGTATTTGATTTTTGACGGCAACACGAAAGAAGCGGTCCATTTTTACGAGAAAGCGCTGGGTGGGAAAGTGATAGGCATCATGACGTTCGGAGATATGCCGGCAGACCCGAATCATCCGTTGACGGATGACATGAAGGATCGCGTTATGCATGCGCACTTGAAAGTCGGCGACTCGGATCTCATGTTCTCCGATACGTTCCCAGGCATGCCTTATCAGCCAGGCGATACGGTTCAGATTGCCATCCATCCCAGAGAAGAGGCAAGAGCGAGAGAAATCTTCGCCGCTTTGGAAGACGGTGGACAAGTCGTCATGTCCCTTCAGAAGACGGATTGGAGCCCTATGTACGGAATCATAAAGGACAAATTCGGGGTTACTTTCCAAGTGAATGTCCCAATGGAGCAGCCGCATTAATAGCACATAGACTTCCGCTCCGCTAGCAAACAAAGCCTCCTGTTCGCGAATGGACAGGAGGCTTGATTCATTTTGGCACTGCAATTTTTTACTGCAACTAGACCCGCTTACAGCTATTTAAGTTCACATGTTAGCCGGACGATTCATACTCTATGCGGTTATATCGGCATCGGCGTCGGGGTCGGTTTCGCAAAGCCTTTCATGTAAGCCTGATCGATGGCTTTACGGATTTCCGGCAGAGACTTGCCCTCCTGAGTCATCTTGATGGACTGAACGGCGATCTGCAGGCAGACACCGCATCTCGTGCCGTGATCATCCCACACGACGGAGCCGTCTTCATTTTCTTTTTGAATGAAGCAATTCAGGTTGCTGACGTGTCCCGCACTCTCACCGCAGCCGCAGTAGCAGGGCATCCATTGGAGAATGTCCGTCGCTTTCCCCGCCGCTTGATACACGAGACGTATCTCTTCTTGCTGGTTGTCCAAAAAAGAGGGCAGGATATCGGCCGAAGCCGTTTTTTCTTGAATATCGCCAACTGCCGTATGCTCATGCCCCTGGTGTCCGCTTGGTGTCTGGACTTGCTCCGGCTTGCTCCCGCATGCCGAAACAACCACGGTAACAGCGGATAAAATCAAGATCATTGCGATAAGCCGTTTTCGTTTCATGTTATTCACT
This sequence comes from Paenibacillus naphthalenovorans, assembly GCF_900099895.1. Classification (GTDB taxonomy): domain Bacteria; phylum Bacillota; class Bacilli; order Paenibacillales; family NBRC-103111; genus Paenibacillus_G; species Paenibacillus_G naphthalenovorans. Next base: position 243,203 of record NZ_FNDY01000003.1, on the reverse strand, counting down.
CATTTCGTTTGGAGTTGGAGGACCGGCGCTTTTCTTGGTTTTGCCGGATTTTATCTTCCGTTCCCTGACCGGTGGCTATATAAAAACGCTCGTGTTTTATCGGACCCGGCAAATACTGCTGCTCCACATAATGCCCCGGATAATCATGCGGGTACAGGTAGCCTTTGTGTCCGAGCTGCTCCGCCCCTTGATAATGCGTGTCCCGCAAATGCAGCGGTACTTCAGCGGACCTCAACCTTTCCATAGCCTCCGTTACCTTGGACAGCGCTAAGGGAATGGCATTGGATTTCGGACTTTCTACCGCAAACAGGATGGCTTGGGCAATCACATATTTCGACTCCGGCCACCCGATTTTATGGTAGGCGTCCATCGCCGTCACCGCCTGGACCATGGCCTGGGGGTTTGCAAGGCCGATATCCTCGCTGCACATGACGATGAGACGCCGCAAAAACGTCATCGGGTCCATCCCGAGCTTCTCCACTGCATACATAAACCAGAACAGCGCTGCGTCGCTGGATCCCCGCAAGCTTTTGTGAAACGCCGACAGCACATCATACTGCGTAGACTCGTCCGCTTTAATGGTAGGCCGGCGAATCGACTCCTCCGCCACCGCCAGCGTAATTCGAACCTTACCCTCCTGATCAGGCGGCGTCGTCAGCGCAGCAAGCTCCAAGGCATTCAGCGCCCGCCGAATGTCACCGCCCGCCATCTTCGACAGGTGCTCCAGCGCCCCTTCCTCTGCTTCGATGGACATATATCCGAGTCCGCGCTCCTTGTCGGACAGCGCCCTCCTCATCGCAATAAGGGAATGCTCATGCGTGAGCGGCTGCAATTGAAACAGCGTCGAACGGGACAGCAGCGCACCGTTCACATGATGAAACGGGTTTTCCGTCGTTGCTCCGATGAAAATGATGATCCCTTGTTCTACCGCAGGCAGCAGAGCATCCTGGCGGGAGGTATTAAAGCGGTGCACCTCGTCCAAAAACAGAATCGTTTTTTTGCCGTACAATGACCGATTACGCTTGGCCTGATCGATCACTTCACGGACATCTTTGACACTGGCATCCACTGCGTTCAGCTTGACGAAGATGCCGGAGGTACGGCGGGAAATAATATGGGCAAGTGTCGTTTTTCCCGTCCCGGGCGGACCGTAGAGCAGAATGGAAGTCACTTGATCGGCCTCGATCGCTCGGCGGAGCAGTTTGCCCGGTCCTACGATATGCTCCTGTCCGATATATTCCTCTAACGTCACCGGACGCATCCGGTCGGCAAGCAGCTTGCCGGACGAATTTTGTTCGGCCGCCATCGTAAACAAATCCATATCCATTCACAACACAACCTCTTAGCTTCATTTGCCTTATCGCATCGATAAATTCAAACTTTACCGTTTGCTGTTTATTATATCAAAAATCCCTCTCATGAGCACACCCGCCAGACCGTCACGCCCGCGACGCGCGGCGCAAACCGATGCCGCCTTGTTTATCGCATTCCAAATATTGCAAAAAAAGCAGCCCTGAGTTTGTTAGGCTCAAGGTTGCTTTTTCAGTCGAGCGATGTTTTACTTGATGCCGGCTTTCTCCAGCAGTTCCTTCACCACGACACTCACCATGATCAGTCCGACAACGGGCGGCACAAAGGAATTGCTGGCCGGAGGCTGCTTGGCTTTGCGGATATCCGGCGCATTCTCCGGAACGATTTTTTGAGTCACGTCCACTCTCGGCTTCACCGGCTCCTCCGTAGAGAAAACCACCTTCACACCTCTCTTGATGCCTTCCTTGCGCAGCTTGTGCCGGATGACACGGGCAAGCGGATCGACGGAGGTCTTGGAGATGTCGGCCACCTGAAAGCGGGTCGGGTCCATCTTGTTGGCTGCGCCCATACTGGAAATGATCGGAATCTTGCGCTGCAAGCACTGTTTGATCAAATGAATCTTATAGCTGATCGTATCCGATGCGTCAATCACATAATCAAGCGGGTACTCAAATAACTTCTCATATGTTTCTTCTGTGTAAAACATGCGCAGAGCGACAGCATCGCATTCCGGATTGATCTGAAGAATACGGTCTCTCATCAGCTCCGCCTTCGGCTGGCCAACGGTCGACATCAGCGCGTGAATTTGGCGGTTGATGTTTGTGATATCGACGACATCCTTGTCGATCATCACGACCCGGCCAATGCCGGTGCGGGCCAACGCTTCGGCGGCGATCGAACCGACGCCTCCGATACCCAGTACCGCTACCGTACTGTTCTTCATGACCTCAAGCCCTTCCGGACCGATAGCGAGCTCCGTTCGGGAAAATTGGTGCAGCATGAGGGAAGCTCACACTCCTTTTCCAATTCGTTTATTTGTTCGTCGGCGGCTTTAACGCCAATCGTATCGAAAGCTGCTCCAATTGCTTGTCGTCCACCGCTCCCGGCGCATCGGTCAGCAGATCCGTCGCGCTGGCTGTTTTCGGGAATGCGATGGTCTCACGCAGGTTGCTGCGTCCGGCAATCAGCATAACCAGGCGGTCGAAACCGAAGGCGATCCCCCCGTGCGGCGGTGTGCCGTACTCGAAAGCCTCCAGCAGGAAGCCGAATTTTTCTTGAGCGTCTTCTTTGGAAAAGCCCAGAGCCGCGAACATTTTCTCCTGCACTTCCCTTTGATAGATCCGCATGGAGCCGCCGCCCACTTCGTAGCCGTTCAGCACGAGGTCATAGGCTTGAGCGCGAATTTGGCCCGGGTCCGTATCGAAATAGTGCAGATCCTCTTCCTTCGGACGTGTAAACGGATGGTGCTCGGCCACATAGCGCTTCTCTTCTTCGTCATAGCTGAGCAGAGGGAAATCAACGACCCAAGCGAATTTGAACTGGCTGTCGTCGATCAGCCCAAGCTGGCGTCCGATTTTGAGACGCAGGTTGCCCAGCACATCCGCGACTACTTTCTTCGTATCGGCGGAGAACAGCAGCAGGTCTCCTTCTTCGGCTTCCAGACGTTCCTTCAGGGCTTCAAGCTCCTGCTCGCTGAAAAACTTAACGATCGGCCCTTTCAGCTCGCCTTCCTTGTACGTCATCCAGGCAAGACCCTTGGCACCGTAGCGGGCCGCAAACACACCCAGATCGTCGATCTCCTTGCGGCTCCATGTTGCGCATCCCTTAGCGTTCAGCGCCTTCACCTGGCCGCCCTTCTTGATGACGCTCGCGAAGACCTGAACGCCCGAATCGGCAACAATGTCAGACACGTCCTTCAGCTCAAGTCCGAAACGGAGATCGGGCTTGTCGGAGCCGTACTTGCCGATCGCGTCCGCATAGCTGATGCGCTGGAACGGAGCGGGAATTTCCACGCCGGCCGTTTCGCGGAACAGCCTTACAATCAGCTGCTCCATCAGTTCAAGCAGTTGATCCTGCGACAAGAAGGACGTCTCGATGTCCACCTGCGTAAATTCCGGCTGGCGGTCGGCGCGCAGGTCTTCGTCGCGGAAGCAGCGTGCGATCTGATAATAACGCTCCAAGCCGCCGACCATCAGCAGCTGCTTGAAAATTTGCGGCGACTGCGGCAGCGCGAAAAATTCTCCCGGATGAACGCGGCTTGGCACAAGATAGTCACGCGCTCCTTCCGGCGTGCTCTTCGTCAATATCGGCGTTTCGACGTCAATAAACCCATTCTCGTCAAGGAAGTCGCGGAATACCTTGGCCGCCTTGGAACGGAGCATTAAGGTGCGCTGCATTTCCGGACGGCGCAGATCCAGATAACGGTATTTGAGACGCAGCGATTCATCGATTTCGATGCCGTCTTCGATGAAGAACGGAGGATTTTTGGCCGCATTCATAATCTCGATCTCCGTAATCTGCACTTCGATCTCGCCTGTCGGAATATTCGGATTCACCGTCTCTGCATCCCGCTCGACGACTTTCCCGCGAACCGCCAAAACATATTCGTTGCGCACACGGTCGGCCACAGCCAAGGCATCTCCTGAAAAAGCAGGATTGAACACGATTTGCACGATACCGCTGCGGTCGCGCAGGTCGATGAAGAGCACGCCGCCCAAATCGCGGCGGCGCTGCACCCAACCGTTCAGAATGACCGTCTCTCCGACGTTTGCCTTGCTCAATGTTCCGCAATGATGCGTTTTTAACATCTGGGTCATGTTGATTTCTACCTCCAAGTTTAATAAAAAATAAGCTGATGCAACTATGATCGAATCCGGCTCTGCAGCGTTTGAACAAAGCTGGAAAGCGGCAGCGTTTCCTGTTCTCCGGTAGCCATCGTCTTCACGGTGATTTCACCGCGTGCAAGCTCGTCGTCTCCCAGAATGGCTACATAGGTCGCATGATACCGGTCGGCCGATTTCATCTTCGCCTTGATCTTGCGGCCGAGGTAATCCTTCTCCGCCGCCAGACCGGCAAGGCGCAAGCTTTGCAGAAGCCTGACACACTCCTTCTCCGCCGCATCGCCCAGGCCGATGACATACACGTCCAGCGGTTTCGCCGCCGGAATGTCAATCCCCTGCGCCTGCAGCACAAGCAGGATGCGCTCTATCCCGAGACCCAACCCCACGCCAGGCTGGTCGCTTCCGCCGACCTGTCCCACGAGACCGTTGTAACGGCCTCCTCCTCCGATCGTATCGATCGCGCCGATCCCCGCCGCTTTGTATTCAAAGGCAGTATGCGTATAGTAATCCAATCCTCTGACAAGCCGCGGATTAATGCGGAACGGGATATCCATCGCCTGGAGATGGTCCTGCACCGCCTGAAAATGCGCCGAACATTCTTCATCCAGATGCTCCAGAATGGTCGGAGCGCCTTCACAGTACTTTTGATCGATTTTGCAATCGAGAATGCGCATAGGGTTGCGGTCGTAACGGGATTGGCAATCTTTGCAGAGCTGATCCTTCACCGGAGCGAAAAATCTCTGCACGTGCTCGCGGTAGACCTCCCTCACCGCAGGATTGCCGACGGAGTTGATCTCCACGGTCACGTCTTTGAGCCCCAGTTCCTTGTAAAAGGTGAACCCAAGCGCGATGACCTCCGCATCCAGCCCGGGATCCACAGAGCCGAATGCCTCGATGCCGAACTGGTGGAACTGGCGGTAGCGCCCCGCCTGCGGCTGTTCATACCGGAACATCGGCCCGATATAATACAGCTTGCTGATATCCGGTTCGCCGTAAAGCTTATTTTCGACGTAAGAGCGAACGACACCGGCCGTTCCTTCAGGACGAAGCGAGATGCTGCGGTCGCCCTTGTCCAAAAACGTATACATTTCTTTTTCGACAATATCCGTCGTTTCCCCTACCCCGCGCTTGAACAGCTCGGTATGCTCAAAAATCGGTGTACGGATTTCACGGTAATTGAAACGCAGACACAGCTCTCTGGCCTTGGACTCGATATACTGCCATTTCTCGATCTCGCCGGGGAGTAGATCTTGCGTACCTTTCGGTTTTTGAATACTCATCTATCGACCGCTCCTTTCTTTATCGACCACAAGAAAACGCCTTTCTATAATAAAAAACTCCCGCCCCTGAATTTGATTCAGGGACGAGAGATTCACCAACCGTTTGATCTCCCGCGGTGCCACCCACGATTTGAACGAATCCTGCGGCGCATGGCCTTACGGCAGCCTGGCCCACAAGCTCCATTCACACTTCAGCAGCGGATAACGCCCGCCTGCGCAAGAACGGCTACTGTCCGAATAAGATTCCTGCAGCCAAGGTACGTTTTTCCGCTGCTCTTATTCCGGTGTTCCCCGCTTGTCCTCCGGGAGGTCTGTTCGTCCGATTCGCATAAGGAAGCTTGCAGCCGCGGCTTCCCTCTCTGACTATGCAAGATTCGAAGTACTTTGTCCCTTCAACGGATCATGGAATATGACTCAATCGACTACGTTATATTCTAATCATGAAGATTTCCAAAGTCAAGCCAAAACTAACTCTGTATCGAACGAATTCGACAAGTTATTTCAAATCCTTTACGGCATTGTACACATCCCTGATCATCAAGTAAGTGTCACCGTTCGTAAGCTCCTGTTTATTCGCAATGGCCTCGACCGTTTCCGGCTTCAGGAAGCCTCTGCTTTGCAGAACTTCAACCGCGTTTTCCCGGGTGGCATCCACCTTGAGCATCAGAGCAACCATATATGCCGCTTGCTCGATGGAAACCGGCAGATTTTTCGGATCCGTGTCTTTTCCTAAAGCAGCCGAAGGGCTGCCGGACAGCGTCTCCGGCTTGAATTTGCGCATACCCTCCAGCATATTCGCCACCCTCTGCTGGTTGCTTTTGTCGTCCAGGGCAAAATTGTTATCATACCCGCCGGTAGCAAGCCCCAGCGAAACCGCAACCTTCAGTCCGTCATACGCTTTGTGCTCCATGAACGGCTGCGGCTTGATGCTGAAAGGCTGAAGCACCATGCCTTGGTTGTTCAACGTTTCCTGCAGCAGCGTGATCGCATCTTTATTCGCAGCCATTTGCCGGAACGTGAGTCCCTTTTCTTTGGCAATCTTCACTGCGGCTCCCGCTGCTTCACCGGTAGCCATCCCGACAGGAATCACGCGGGCCGTACCGTGCGGAAGCGTATCGAAGCTTGCCGAGCGTCCGACGACCAGCAATCCGTCCACCTTGAGCGGAACGATGCTGCGGAAAGGAACGGCATACTGCTGCGGTACGGTTACCACAGCTCCGGTATCCGCAGGCGACATGCGCTGAATATCAACCGGATAGGAGCCGAAGGCGATCCGGTCCCATTGATCGCGGTTCTCCAGCACGTCAATGATGCTCAGCCTGTATTCTCCCTGAATATGCCTCGTCTCACGAACATACAGCTCAGGGGCAGTCGCGTCCAGCTCGATGCCGGCAAACTCGGGATACTTCTTTTTCATATAATCAACGATATGCGGAAGCTCTTCCTTGCCAAGTTGAAACGCTTCTTCCTTCGATTTCGGATCCGTGCCGTCGATTCCAAAAATTTGCAATGCGTTGATCAGCATCGTACCGTCGTTCTGCCTGCCGATATTGAGCCCGCGCATCGCGACCCGTTCCTTGTTCATCGGCGGGTAATCCTTCATATCCTTGTAACCCCAAGCGCTCATTTCGTTGATGCCCGTTCCGGGATCATTGTCGTTTTGCAGCCGCTGCGCCATCTTCTGCCAAACCTCGGGCGTGATATTTTTCAAACGGAACACAAGCGTAACGGCCATGCGCGACTTTTGATCGCCCAAATCCTCCCGGCCCGTGGTGTAAGGTACGCCGGCTGCCGCGGCCATATCCGCATCCTGGGTCGCATCGATCAGAGCCTTGGTCTGAACCGTTTTGACGGTGCCGTCAGCCAAGGTGATCTTCAATCCTGTGACGGTAGACGTCGATCCCGACTCGCTGACTACCGGCTCCATCTCTTTCACCTTGAGCAGCACATCCACGTTCTTCTCATTGGCCACAAGCTCATTGAAGGCGTTTGCCGCCGTAATCACATCAAAAGAATCGCCTTCGATTTTGGCATACCACTCTGCGAAAATACCTTTATTCAAAATCTCTCTTTTATGAAGCACCCCTTTATCGGGCTCATAATTCATATCAAGGCTGTTCAGCCAACCCAGGGACATCAAACCACCGAGAATTTCCCGGTTGTGCCCATCGACAAGCAGTGTTTTCAACCCGTTGCGGGATGCGGAAACCGCTGCTGCAACACCTTCAGGATCCGTGCCGGCCACAATGACGTCATAACTGTCTTTAGGAACCTCCACCGTTTTCACATCAGTAAGCTTTTGGGGTACGCCTGTACGGCCTTCGTACGCCTTTGTGCTTTCCGATTTCCACCAATACAAACCGCTGGCTCCTGCCGCAATCAACACCATCAGCGCCAGTAACAAAACATATCCTTTTGCGCTGCCGCCATTGGAAATTCTCGCTTTTACCGCCATACAACACCTCTTAATCATGTAATAAAGAAAATGTAAGTTCCAAATTATGCCTCGGAAGTCAGCCATAGGGGGACAGACAGTGCGTTTATACGTAAACGGGCGCAAATGGTTTCAAAAAATTACATCTTTTTCACCGCAACATCGTAAGCTTCATTCAAAAGTCGAATTTTTTTGCCGATATATTCCTTATAGGCCTGATTATAGACAGACGGCTCTTTCGGATTTGGGAAACGCTCGATACGCTGCTCGAAGCCGTCCTCGTGTGCTACCTTGGGAAACAACACCTTGCTTACCGCTCCGCAGCCAAGCCCGATAATGGTCTGCCGCTCTTCCATCATCAAAATATTGTACAAGCTTTCAAAGCCCTCCAAAGAATAACCTACATTTTCTTGGTTGCCGAGAATATTTTTTTGCCGATACATGTAATACGGCTTATAACCGTTACGCTCCGTCCACTCCGAAGCAGCCCGGATCATTTCAGTAATCTCGTCTCGCTTGGCCACCTCATAATCGTCCTTGTTCTTGGTCATCCGGGAAGCGCGCTTGAACGACAGCGTGTGCACCGTAAGCGACTCCGGCATCAGCTTCGCCGTTTCATCCAACGTCCGCTGCAGCTCATTCATTCCTTCATTGGGCAGCCCGATAATCAGATCCATATTGATGTTGTTCATGCCGAGCTTACGGGCCAGCTTGAAGGTGTCAATCGTTTCTGTCACGGTGTGATGACGCCCGATCGTGTCCAGTGTCGCCTGGGTGAAGCTCTGCGGGTTGATACTGATCCGGTTTACCTTCCAGCGCTTCATCACCTCGATCTTGTCCTCGGTAATCGTATCGGGACGTCCCGCCTCGACCGTCAGTTCACGCACTTTATCGATCGCGGGAAACGCTTCATGCATCGCAACGAACAACGCGTCCATCTGCTCGGCGGTAATGCTCGTCGGAGTGCCCCCGCCCCAATATATCGTAGTGATCGCAACACCGGCTTCGCGCATCCAGCGTCCCATTTCGCGAATTTCATAGTGCAGCCCCTCCAGAAAAGCTTCGACAGATCCGTTGCTGCCCCGGATGTCATAAGCCGGAAAAGTGCAGTAAGCGCATTTGGTCGGGCAAAAAGGGATGCCGATATAAATGCTCACCTCGCGTTCCAGACGGAACAAATCCGGAATCACCCTAAGCTGACGTTCGGCAATGCCTGCAAGCAGTTCCAACTTAGCCTCCGAAACCAAATATTCGTCACGCAGGATCTGCTTGCAGCTCTCGATGCTTTTGGTCATCATCATGTTGTGCATCAGCTTGGTAGGTCTAACGCCGGTAAGCGTCCCCCAGGCCTGTTCCATCCCCGTATAATCGCCAAGCACTTTCAGGAGGCCATAGCCGACGGCCCGCTTCACGGAACGTTTAACCCCTTCGTCACCGGACTTTATCGCCCGGCTGTGCCGGTTTTCATAGGTTTGTCGGCCGATTCTGTCGACCATCCGCACGTAGGCCGTCATCATCCCGTCCGACGTATCCGCTTGCACCTGGATGAGCATGTGCAGCCGCGCATCGGACGCAGGCTCGTATACCGCCTCGACTTCATCAAAGAACAGCTTACAGATATGGAATATCTCCGTCGTCTGCCCTTCAAAGCCAATCCGTTCAAATTCGATCTTCATCCATCATCCCCCTGCCATGATGAAATATTGACAAAACAAAAGCCCCATCCGGAGCCCTTTTTCGTTTGCTTTAGTTCTGGAACACGCCCGCGGTTTCGAAGGGTTAGCGGGAAGTTTTGCGCATGGTCCGCTTAAGCTGCTCGCTTACGGAAGAAAAGGCTGAGCCCGCTTCGCCATCAGCAAGCCCGGAAGGCAGCAGCGCAGCCGCTTCTTCCGTACGTCCAGAACCCAAACTCAATTGGAGCTCGGGCAATAACATCCGTTGTTCTTTTGGAGATCGGTACATGGTATGGAGTCAGCTCCTTATTTAGATACGAATCGGCAACATCTACGCCATGTCCCCATTTTCCCCAAAACCTTACGGACTTATCCTTCCTGCCCGGCAAAGCGCGGTTAGGCTTGCCTGCTTTCCACAATCAAAGTCACCGGCCCGTCATTCACGAGCGATACGTCCATCCTCGCTCCAAAGCGTCCCGTTTCCACCTGAAGCCCCCGCTCCCGCAGCAAATCGTTAAACCGGTCGTACAGCGGCTCGGCGTGTTCGGGACGCGCAGCTCCCATAAAATTCGGGCGGCGTCCTTTGCGGCAGTCCCCGTAAAGGGTAAATTGCGAAATCGAAAGCACCTGCCCTCCCGTCTCCAGCACGGAAAGATTCATCCTGCCGGCCTGATCGTCAAAAATACGCAATCCGGCCACTTTCTCCGCGATATAGGCGGCATCCTGTTCGGTATCGCCGTCGGCAATTCCGACGAGCAGCACCAGCCCGTGAGAAATCTTGCCCACGGTTTGGCCGTCCACGGTTACCGCGGCGTTCTTGCTGCGCTGCAATACGACTCTCATGTATCAACAATCTCCGTTTCCTATCGTAGTAGATCGCGGGTCAAGCCTGCATAATGCGCTGAACCGAGTATACATCCTTGATCCGCTTGATTTTCTCGACAACCGAATGCAAATGATCAATGTTCTTGATCAGGATCGTCATGTGGATCATCACCATCTTGTTCTTGTCCGAGCGCCCGGATACGGCGGATATCGTCGTTTTGCTCTCGGACACGACCTGCAGCACTTCGTTGAGCAAGCCGCGCCGGTCATGGCCGGTAATTTCAATCTCCACGTTATAGTTGGCTTCGACATCCTCCACCCACTCGACCTCAATCACGCGGTTTCCTTCATCGCTGAACTCGGGCGAAGGAATATTCGTACAGTCATCCCTATGGACGGAGACCCCGCGGCCGCGGGTAATATATCCGATAATCCTGTCGCCCGGAACCGGATTACAGCAGCGGGCAAAACGGACAAGCAGGTTGTCCACGCCCTTGACCCGAACTCCGTTCGTCGGACGGCCTTTGCGCTCCTTCTCCGCAGGAGCTTTCATCTCCTTGACTTCGGAGGTGAGCAGCGCTTGCTGCTGCGCTTCCTGGGCCTCTTTGCGGATCTTCTCCGTCAAGCGCGTAACGATTTGCGCCGCCGTAATCCCGCCGAAGCCGACAGCAGACAGCATATCCTCTACTTCCTGGAAGTTGAATTTGTGGGCAACCTCCAGCATCTCATCGTCTTTCATCAGCGCGGATGGCTCCAAACCAAGCCGCTTCAACTCGCGTTCGATCATCTCCCGGCCCTTTAAGACATTTTCCTCACGCCGCTCCTTCTTAAACCATTGGCGGATTTTCGAGCGCGCATGAGACGATTGGGCCAGCTTTACCCAATCCTGACTCGGGCCGTACGAATGCTTGGAGGTGAGAATTTCCACAATGTCGCCTGTTTTAAGCTTATGATCCAGAGGCACAATTCTTCCGTTCACCTTGGCACCGATCGTCCGGTTGCCGACCTCCGTATGGATCCGGTAAGCAAAATCCAGCGGTACGGATCCCGCGGGCAGCTCGATGACTTCCCCTTTCGGCGTGAAAACGAAAACCAAATCGGAGAAAAAGTCCATTTTGAGCGATTCTACAAACTCCTGGGCATCCTGCGTCTCGTTTTGCAGCTCAATAATCTCACGAATAAAATGCATTTTATCTTCATAGCTGCCCGACGGTACGTTTGTGCCCTCCTTATACGCCCAGTGAGCCGCAACCCCGTATTCGGACGTACGGTGCATTTCGAATGTACGGATCTGCACCTCCAACGGTTCGCCTTTGGGGCCAATGACCGTCGTGTGCAGCGACTGGTACATATTCGGCTTCGGCATCGCGATATAGTCTTTAAACCGGCCCGGCATCGGCTTCCAGAGCGTATGAATAATGCCTAACGTCGCATAACAGTCCTTAATATTGTCCACGATGATCCGCAGAGCAAGCAAATCGTAGATCTCGTTGAACTGCTTGTTTTTTACGGTCATTTTTTTATAAATGCTGTAGATGTGCTTCGGCCGGCCGGAAATATCTCCATCGATCCCCATCTCATGCAGTTTGTCGCGTACCGTGGAAATCACGTCATTGATATATTGTTCCCGTTCGGCCCTCTTCTTCTGCATCAGGTTGACGATCCGATAGTACTGCTGCGGATTCAAGTAGCGCAGTGCGATGTCTTCCATCTCCCACTTGATCGCCGATATGCCGAGCCGGTGCGCGATCGGGCAAAAAATCTCCAGCGTTTCGTCGGCAATGCGCCGCTGCGCTTCCTCCGACTGATGCTTCAGCGTACGCATGTTATGCAGCCTGTCCGCCAGCTTGATCAAGATGACGCGAATATCCTGAGCCATGGCGACGAACATCTTGCGATAATTTTCATTCTGATGCTCTTCCTTGCTTTTGAACTTGATCTTCTCCAGCTTGGTCAGCCCGTCAACGATCATCGCACATGTCGCGCCGAACTTCTCATGTACAACTTCCAAAGAAACGGTCGTATCCTCCACCACGTCATGAAGCAGTGCGGCAATCACCGAAGTCGTATCCATCTGCATATTGACGAGAATGTCAGCCACCGCGAGCGGATGCAAAATATAGGGCTCCCCGGATTTGCGCACCTGCCCGTAATGGGCCTGATCGGCAAACTCGTAAGCCTCGCGTATCCGGTTCAAATCATACTCTTTTAAATATGTGGATGCCTTCTCAAGAAGCTGCTCTATCCCCATCCGTCCATCCATTCCCTTAAATTGATTTTAATCCATTATGCCCTTGGAATAGGCTCTCCGTCAAGAAAATACGGGACAAACCGACATTTTGCGCGCCAAATAGAACCAGCTTAGCCGTTTTTCTCTTAAACGCAAGCGATTTCAATGGCAATGAAGGCCATGCATCCTGCTTTTTTTCGGGCACAAAAAAACAGCTCACTGTCTTCTGACGGTGCGCTGTCCGCCGTTTGGGTCAAAGCTCTTTTATCGCCTCGGTCACCAGGGTACGACGCTCTTCGATATATTTGCGAATGAACTGCAGTTCCCCGTCAAACACATGAATAGGCCATTTCCTTACCGGCTCCCATTTCATATAAGGCTTGATTTGGTTATGCATGGATTCGGCAGCCGGAAGAATCCGGGATACGGTAAACTCGGTTTGCAGCAGCTTGACCAACAGCCGTTTGTATTTCCTGCGTACTTCAGCATATTGCAGCAGCTTGCGTGTCAGCCGATTATAGCCCGTAATTCGTACCAAATCACTGCCGCAAGGCTTTCCGTAACAGTTGCGGCCCCATGTTCCCTCATAATCCCATGGAATCATCCTGTATTTTTGCGCAGCCCTATGACGGTATATCGCATAGTTTTGTTCGAATCCGTCGTAATTCCCCGTCAGCACAGCTCCGGCAAGCCATCGCAGATAATTATCGATATCGATTCTGCGATATAGATAAGCCTTCAGTTCATGGGCGCCTTTCGTTGTATTCAGCCGATGGATGAACCTTTTCAGCTTCCGCCTGTCCGCAGGGTTGCCCATGATTTGCTGATAGCCCGAGAACAGCTCCGCCTTCCTCCGTTTCGATCCGGGCTTTAGCAGATCGAAATTCGCATGATCGTTCACCGCATAAAAGAGCGATTGAACAGAGATTCCCCGCTGGCGAAAGAACGACCGGTCCACCCCCTCGATTTCGAGGTAAACGCCTAAGCACACCCCGTTAACAAAAAGCAAGCAGTGCTTCGTCGCCGGGCCCGGAACACCAATCCAATTGAAAAACCGGAAAGAAAGCGCATTGCGAATCAGGGAGGGATCGTCATATTCCGCGTTGTAATGATACGTTTTGCCTCCGCGTATTACCTCGTACGAACGCTTCGGGTACTCCCGCGTATGTCCGCCCCGATAACGGATTTGTATGTTCGCCTTGTTCCCGCCCGCCGTCATGACCGCTTGAACATACCGGTCGCTCCATACATTCTTTTGCAGCTGCTTCAGCTGCTGACTTCCGATCACAATATGCCTTGCCGGCAATTCCCCAGCCATCCTTTGGTTCCGCCTTTCCTTGGGAAAGACAAAAAACCTATTCGTAAGGAATAGGCTTTTTGTGCTGCTTTAGGATATTCGCCCTGAAGAACTTCTGCCACGGCATCTGTCACGCCCGGCGCGATTTCAAGGATGGCGAATGGATGGACACGCTGTTTATATCAATATTGCACCAGCGAGAGCACTTCGATGCCCTCCAGCTTCTCTCTTCCCTTCAACTCCAGCAGTTCAATCAGAAAAGCCGCGCCGATAACTTCGCCGCCAAGCTGCTTGACCAGATTTATCGAAGTCGCGATTGTGCCGCCCGTAGCGAGAAGATCGTCTGCAATCAGCACTTTTTGTCCCGGCGCAATGGCATCTTTATGCATGGACAATTTGTCTTTGCCATATTCAAGAGCATAATCCGCCTCGATCGTTTCACCCGGCAGCTTTCCGCTTTTGCGGATCGGGATAAAGCCTACGCCCAGCGCCACGGCCAAAGGAGCTCCAATGACAAATCCGCGCGCTTCCGGGCCGGCAATACAATCGATCTGAACGCCTTCCAGACGTCTTGTCATTTCGGCGATCACTTCCCTGTATACCTTTCCGTCCTTTAGCAAAGTGGTAATATCCTTAAAGCTGATCCCCGGCTGAGGAAAGTCCTCAATCACTCGAATATGTTCCTTGAAATTCATATGATTCCCTCCAACATGGTTTGGGTTTGCTTATGCCGGGCAAAGAGCCTTGACAGCAGTTCCTTTGCTGACGAGTACATCAGTTCCTGCTCCACATCCTGCCGCTTCATCCGGCTTTGATAAAGTAAAGAAGCGGTCAAATCCTTCTTCTCCGTTGACTCAATGATCCTATAGCCGTCACCCAGAGATTCCATCAAGTCCAATTCTGTAAATACATCCAATATGAAACGGGTCAGCGGAAGCGGCACTCCGGAACGCCTGGCTGTCCATTCTGCGCTCGCGGGTTTCGGCTTCAATGCCATGACCGCGCCGTAAACCGATTTAAACATATCCCGGCCGGGTAAGATCCCGGATTGCTTATCTTCTTCCGTGCCGCCGAAAGCGGCGTAATACCGTTGAACCGATGCGGCCTCCGCCGCCAGAGCGTCAAGCTGCTCCATTCGATCCGGCAGCGAATACAGCATCACATCATGCGCCTCGGATAATGCGTTGTCCTTGGCGGCCTCATTGCACGGACGGAACCGGCCGTGCAATGAGGCACACCAGAGAGCAAAGCCGGCTCCGGACGGTTTCAGGTTAGGGGGCGGCTCCGGACCGAACACCACCACGGCCGGCGGCCGTCCAGCTCCCTGAGGGTGCCGTTTAAGCCGTCCGCACAGCTCCGACAGCTTCCGGTCGGGCCTTGGCGTCCCGCGCCAATCAAACAATTGGACGCGATGAACCCCCAAGTCTTGAATCATGATCTGAGGCCGCTGCACCCCGTTCCATTCGTTGACGGACAGCTCGCCAAGAACGTCGATGGAGGCGGATGGGGAAATCCATTCAGCCAGCTGCCCTTTGCCGAAGCCGACGGCATCTACAGCAGCGGCCGTCTCGTTTCTTGCGCACTGCAAGGACAGCTTTAAGTGCTGCTGTTCTTTCCCTATCGTACGCATATCTTTTAGCGCCAGTTCCTTGAATACGAACCGGGGTGAAGGATTGCCCATGCCAAACGGACCGAGCAGCTCCAATTGGCGGATGCTTTCCAGATCGACTTCGCTAAATTCACAAAGCATGTCCGCATGCATCACGGGAATAAAATCCTCCGGAGCGAGCCACTCCATCGCCAATGCCGACATTCGCCGCGCAAGCTCAGGCAGATGCTCCCGCGCCAGCGTCATTCCGGCAGCCATTTGGTGCCCCCCGTAATGCTCCATCAGATCCTGGCAATGGGTAAGCGCCCGGTACATATCGAACCCGGCTATCGAACGTGCAGAGCCTTTCGCCATCCCCGTTTCTTTGTCGATCCCCAGTATGATTGTCGGAAGGTAATATTTGTCGACGATTTTCGAAGCAACAATACCGATGACGCCGACATTCCAATCCTCCTGGGCAAGCACAATCGCCTTGGGGAGTTCTCCGTCCACGCTGCGCTGCTCTTCGACCATCGCAACGGCCTGTTTTGCCATCTCGTCCACGATGCGCTGCCGTTCTTTGTTCAACTGGTCCAATTCAACCGCAAGTTCTTCCGCTTCCTGCTCGCTGGTCGCCGTAAGCAGTCTTACGGATGTATCCGCACTGAGCAGACGCCCGCTTGCATTAATGCGCGGAGCAAGAGCAAAACCGATATGAGTGGAATTTACGTCCTTCAGCGGGATTCCCGCCACACGAAAAAGCGCCCGGATACCAAAATTCGCAGTCTGCCGCATCCGCTCCAGTCCTTGCTTGACAATGATGCGGTTTTCTTCCGTCAGCGGCATCAAATCAGCTACTGTCCCAATCGCCGCAAATTCCAGCAGCTCTTCCGGCCAACGTCCCAAGATCGCTTGCGCCAGCTTCAGCGCCACGCCCACGCCTGCAAGCTGCTTGAACGGATAAGGACACCCGGGCTTCTTGGGATTGATGATAGCATACGCCGGCGGCAGCACATCCGGCGGTTCGTGATGGTCGGTGACCACCACATCAAGACCAATCGAATTGGCATATGCAATTTGCTCCACAGCGCTGATCCCGGTATCCACGGTTACGATCAGCTTGACTCCCTGCTCTTTAGCCGCGTCCAACGCGGCGATATTCAGTCCATATCCTTCATGGATCCGATGGGGTATGTAATAGTCAAAGCGGCAGTTCATTTGTCGCAGCAGATGAACCATCAGTGTCGTGCTGCTTACTCCGTCCGCGTCGTAATCACCGTACACACGGATCTTCTCGCCGGCCTCCATGGCCCGGCGAATACGTTTTACAGCATCGGCCATACCATCTAAAAGGAACGGATCATGGGTCTGATCCGTTCCTCCATGTAAAAATCGGGCGGCAAGTCCGATATCCGTCAAGCCTCGTACCGCAAGCAGACGGGCAATGAGCGGCGAAACATTCAATGCTTGGGAAAGCGCATCTGCCGCTTTTGGATCTACGCTGCCGATACTCCATCTGGCTTTTGTTGGTAGCATGCCTTCCCTCCCATCATTTAGTGAAGCAGTGTAGGCATTTCGTCGGCCTGCAAGTCATGATTTTTGTATGGATATCCGGGATCGTACGGGCTCACATGAACGAAAACGTCAGATACATGAATAAAACGCTTCATCAGTGTAAATTTGATAATCTTCGCGATATCGTGGCCTTCCTGAATGCTGATTCGGGGGTTTACGCTGATTTTGATCTCGACGATGACGTAATGGCCGTGTTCCCTTGCGCGCAAATCATCGATCGTGATGACTCCCTTCACGCGCTGAACCGTATCAAGCATCTCCGCCGAATCCTCTTGATGCAGCTCATGGCCGTGCTTGTCATGTATCGATTCTATCAGAAGTTGATATCCCGTGCGAACGATAAGCCCCCCAATGACCAGCCCGGCCAGCGGATCAAGATAATAAAGCGCAGTATTTCCCAGGTAATAGCCAAGCAGCGCACCCGAGACACCGATAAACGCGGCAATGGAGGCATACAAATCAGAGCGGTGCTTGCTTGCGCCGGAGGTTCGTTCATGTCCGGAAAGCTTTTTGTCCCTCCGGTATTTAAATTGAAACAGTGCTTCCTTAACCGCAATAGAGATAACGATAATGATCAGAGCGAAGGCCTCAGGCGCCTTGTCGACACCGTAATAAACCGATTTTATGGAAGAAATACCCGTTTCCAGGCCCAAAATAAGCAGCAGTACCGCGATCAGGATTGACCCTTTCGATATGGCTTTGATCTGCCCGTAATCAAGGTCTCCATCCGAAAACCTTTTGGCGGCGGGGCGTAAAACCGCGATGGAGCTGAATGCATCCGATGCGGAATGGAGCGCGTCCGCAATCAACGCTTTACTTTGTGACAAATATCCTGCCGTGCCCTTCAAGACCGCCAAGGCGAGATGGCCTGCTATACCGATCCGCACGTGGGCGGCCGCTTGTTTGCTTCGTTCTTCCGTCATGGGGCCACTCCTCCATGATATTGATAGAAAGGCCGCCGAAACTCGCCGTTTCGCGCGGCCGCGCTTGCTAAACCGCTTAAGCTGCGGCTTTCTTGTTAGCACCTAACGTCTTGGATTTCAATACCAGCCAGATCGGGCTTGCGATAATGATGGAAGAATACATACCGCTTATAAGCCCGATAATCATGGCAAGCGAGAAAAGGCGAATGGATTCGCTTCCCATAACGAACAGCAGCACCGCCGCAATCAGGACGGTCAGCACCGTATTGATAGAACGAGTCATCGTTTGCCAAATACTGCGGTTAACGACCTGGGACAAATCGTCAAAGGTCTTCACCTTGGCAAACCGCATGTTTTCACGAATTCGATCGAAAATAACGATCGTATCGTTAATAGAGTAACCGACAACGGTCAGTACGGCCGCGACAAACGGCAAATTGACCTCTAACTGGAAAATGGAGAATATAGCTATGACCATAAACGCATCATGAAGCAGTGCGGCGATCGCTCCAACAGCAAAACGCCATTCGAAACGAATGCTTACATAAAGCATAATCCCCAAGCTGGCAATCAATACCGCATAAATGGCTTTCAGCGCCAGTTCTTTGGCTAATTCCGTATCCACCGTGTTTTCTTCCTTGGAAATTTGATCCCCGAATGCCGTTTTGAAGCTGGCCTCGATCTGATCGATTTCCTGGGTAGTGAGCTCCTTATCGAAACGCAGCGTGACCCGGTCCCCGGCCGCTCCTCCAACAACGGGGGGTGTCGCTGTCTCCAGACCGGCGCTTCTGACGAGTTCAACAGCTTGCGACTGCTGAATCGCCTTGCCTCCCGTTGAGATATCAAGCGTCGTACCCGCTTTGAAATCGACCCCGAGATTCAAACCGAATATCAGCATCATAACGATTCCGATGACGGTGATGGCTATTGAGATGCCAAAAAATTTCCTGCGGTGCTTCATTAAATCATATTTGGCGTTATAGAGCATTGATTTCGGACTCCTTTACCCCAAAATAAGCTGGTTTTTTTACAATGTTGCTGCGTACGAGAAGGGTTAACAGCCATCTTGAGAAGAAGACGTTCGTCAATACGCTCACCAAAATGGTAAAAATCAGTGTCAGTGCAAACCCTTGAATCGCGCCCGTTCCAAGGAAATAAAGTACAGCTCCGGCAAGAATTGTCGTAAGATTGGCATCCAGTATGGTACGGAACGAGTGACGGGAGCCCGCTTTCAGCGAGGACATAATGCTCTTGCCGCTGCGCAGTTCTTCCCTGATCCGCTCATAGGTAATAATGTTGGCGTCCACCGCCATTCCGACCCCCAGAACAAATGCGGCGATGCCCGGAAGCGTCAATGTGGCCTTCATCAGGTAGATGACAAGCAGCATTAACCAGATAAAAGTCACGATGGTGATGGATGCAACCAATCCGGGCACCCGGTAATACACGATCATGAACAAAACGATCAATATGGATGCGATGATGCTCGCTTTAACGGTTTGCTGCAGCGACAGCTGGCCAAGCGATGCCCCGACGGATTGCGTATACTTTTCCGTAAGCTTTAGCGGAAGCGCGCCGAGGTTGATCGTGTCGGCAATTTTCTTTGCTTCTTCATACGTGTAGTTGCCGCTGATCGTGGCCGTGCCGTCCGTCAGTACCTGGCGTACGATCGGAGCCGATAGCTCCACCTCGTCCAAATAGATCGCAAGCGGCTGCCCGAGCAGCTTCTGCGTCACCTGACGAAATTTCTCGGGATCTTTTACTTTAATATTAACGAGCGGTCTGTTCGCCTCGTCGAAGCCGAGTTTGGCGGCACCGACTTCAAAGTCGCTCCCGACCATTTCCTTGGTGCCATCCGGACCGCGGAAAGACAGCTCCGCAGGCTTCTTCAATATCTCCCGGACCTCGGCTTCATTCTCAATACCGGCGAGCCGCACACGAATCCGGTCTTTTCCCTCCGTAGTCACTTCTGGCTCGCTTACCTTCTGAGCGTTTGCCCTTTGTTCGATGCTCCGGGCGGTTTCAAGCAGCGACTCCTTGGTCACCTGCTGTCCCGGTTCAACCGGTTCGGCAACGTACAGGATTTCAAAACCGCCTTTTAAGTCAAGACCCAACTTTATATTGCTTACAAGATGAGGACTCGTCCAAATGGCTGCAGCGAAGACGATCGCTACACTCACGAAAAACGCCACGATTCTTTTGATGTCCATAGCTATCTCCTTCCAAACTCAATATTCCTATTATACCTACCTGCGAAAATCGAGTCAATTTAAGGAGAGCTGTAGCAGATAGGGGGAGCAGTGCAAAAAAAGAAGCCCATTTATCATCGAAAATGGGCGTTGTCCTTATATATGCTCATCGTCATCCAATTCATAAATTGCGTCACTTTGAGAGACAGGATATCGTTCACGATCCGGTGCAGCGGCGGGATGCCGGTCTTGTTGTATTTGTCGCTTACGCATTCCCAAATTTCCTGGCCGGTCACATGCTCGTAACCGAGCATACGGAATTCCTGAGCTTTACTGCGGCATAGATCTTCAATCACCCGGTTCAATTCCTCGTCTTCCCCGGTTCCTTCTTCTCCGGTACCGGAGCTGCTCGCATCTGATTCTTCCTTGTCTGCTTCCGCGTCTTCGGCCGACGGCCGTTTTGTATCGTGCTCCGCCATTTCTTGCTCCCCGGCTTCCGCTGCGGCTGCGGCTCCCATGTAATGAAGCTCCATATAAGGCACCATGCTTTCGGCCTTCCTTTCGGAAGCCGAATCCGCCGCTTCCTCCGGACCTTGTTCATCCGGTTCCGGGTCTATGCCGCTATGACCCGGCTTCCATTCGTCTTTATCCATCCAGCATCCCTCCCGCATGCGAAGCCTTGTCTTAACTACCTATTCGCTGCCGCCGTTCGTTTTCCTGCCGCCGCCGGTATTTCCGCACTCAGAAAAATTGTTGCATGCGCAAGGACAGGTTATGCATATCCATTTAGTAACACCAGGGTCCAAGCCCATGGGAAAGAAAGAAGGTCATTCCCTTGACAAAACAATCGTTTATCAAAGGTACGCTCATACTGCTTGCAGCCGGTATCATTAACCGTATCCTGGGGTTTATTCCGCGGATAGCCCTTCCCAGGGTCATAGGTCCCGAAGGCATCGGTCTCTATCAAATGGGCTGGCCATTCCTCGTGGTTATACTTACCGTCGTAACGGGCGGGATCCCGATTGCGGTGGCCAAGCTGGTCGCCGCCGCCGAAGCGGAAGGAAACGAGGCGCGTGCCAAAAGCATATTTCGCTTGGCCCTTGCCGTGGCTCTCTTACTCGGCATCCTGTTTACGGCAGTGATCTTCTTTGGCGCGCGCTGGATCACCGACCACCTGTTTACCGACCCGCGCGTATACTTTACGTTCCTGTGCATGACGCCAATCGTTCTCTTTGTCGCTGTATCCTCTGTCTTTCGCGGATATTTTCAAGGACGCCAAGATATGATTCCGACAGCGCTCTCTCAAGTCATGGAAACCATCGTTCGGATCATAACCGTTCTGGCCTTCGCTTATTGGATGCTTCCTTACGGGATCGAATACGCCGCTGCCGGAGCGATGGTCGGGGTGGTGGCGGGAGAAATTTGCGCCCTGCTCGTCCTGATCCTGTATTACCGCCAGAGCCGCAAGCAGCGCACGCCCCGCGGACAAATCGGTTCCCACCGCTCGCTTTCACGTATCGCCAATCTGAAGCAGATCTTTAAGCTGGCTGTCCCCATCACCGGGAGCAAGCTGGTGGGCTCGGGTTCATACTTTCTGGAATCGGTTCTGATCGTTCAAAGCCTGGCCATGGCCGGTATCGCCACAGGGCTTGCGACAGCGCAATACGGAGCACTACAAGGGATGGTCATTCCCGTACTCATGCTGCCGAGCGCCCTTACTTTCTCGCTTGCCGTATCGCTGGTGCCGTCGTTATCGGAAGCCGCCGCCAAGAACGATATGCTCACCATTCATATGCGGCTGCACCAATCGCTAAAGCTCGCTTTGGTAACGGGCGCCCCCTTCGCGGTATTAATGTACGTTCTGGCCGAACCGATATGCTTATATATGTACGGTCAGCCCGGAGTCGGTTCCATGCTGAAGATGATGGCCCCGGCTGCCCTGTTCATTTACTTCCAGGCCCCGCTTCAGGCCGCCTTGCAGGCGCTCGAAAGACCCGGAAGCGCTCTAATGAATACGCTCATCGGATCAGCAGTCAAGCTGTCGCTGATCTATTTTCTGGCCAGCCGTCCTGAATACGGAATCTTGGGTGCCGTCATTGCCATTACGGTCAATATTATGCTCGTTACAACCCTGCACTGGCACAGCATCGTACGGCTTCTGCATTTCCGGATGCAGCTTTCCGATTTCATAAAAGCAGCCTTCTGCATGGCGGGCACGGCATTCGCAAGTCACACCGTCATGCAATCGAATTGGATCTCAGATGGTTTTGCCCGCTTTTTTGCCGCATGTATCATCGGTATGATCATCTATCTGCTTTTGGCCATCCTGGTGAGGCTCATCGACCGAAATGATTTGTTCCGTGTCATCTGGCTCGGCAAAAGGTTCGTAAAGTAAAGCTGTACGCCGCATTTTATTTTTTTTTATCGATAAACCATTTGCCCCGATGATCGATCGAGCAAAAAAATACTTCTTTAAAATCCTTTACCCCTAAAGACTGCAGCTCATGCTTCAGCCAAAACCTTGTTTTTCCCAGCTTCTGAAGACTCTCGTCCTGCACTTTTCCATCCATGATCAGCGGAAGCGGCAGGCCTTCATAACGAATGGACGCCTGTCCTGTCGAGGAGCGATCCAGATGATCTTTCTTTTCCGAGATCGTCAGCTTGCCCGAAGGCTCCAGAACGGCAAATTCCACATCGGCCACGTTCATCACCTTATTCTCACGAAGCTGAAGCAGCAGATCGTCAAGATTGTAGCGCTGCTTGTGCATCTCTTCACGGTTCAGCTTGCCGCCGTCAATGATGGCCGACGGCTTGCCTTCAAACCACCGGCGTAATTTCTCGCTTTTCAATGAAATATACGCAATGAGAAGCTGGATAGCCACGAGCGTCACCATGGGAAGAATCCCCTCCAGCATCGGCTTGTTCAAGTCCTCCAGCACGAACACGGCAATCTCCGCGATCATAATGGAAATGACAAGGTCGAAAACAGACAGCTTGCCTATTTCCCTTTTCCCCATAATCCGCATCATCAAGAACACGATCAGATAGACCAAGACTGTTCGAACAAATAATGTCCATATCTCCATTGGCTCTTCCTCCCGGTTACTCTTCAGGGAATATTTTGACCTTGGCCGCTGCTTGTCATGCGGGAGAATTGTTGGTAATTGTCTGAGGAACCTGTACTATTTTCTGGTACATGCCCATACAATGGGAGTGAAGCAGCGAGCTTGCGGTGCAGCGCCTCTTGTCCCGGCGAGCAGGAGCGAGCTTGCAGCCCTGAACCATACTTCAGGGGATCACGGATCGGATTAGGAGGAATGAGGTGACTATGAAAAAATCACCCTTGTTATCCGGATTAACGTATGCTGTCGGTGTTATGCTGATCGGCACGCTGATCGCCTCGCTCATCTTGCTCGCAACCGATATTCCGGAAGACTCTTGGCGCAAAACAACCTGGATGATTCATAGTTTGGCCATGCTGATCGGAGGGATGGTATCCGGAAAGCGAAGCGGCAGCAGAGGCTGGTATCAAGGCATACTGCTCGGAGCCTTGTACGTCGCCGTGGTTTGGCTTGTCGGCTTTTTGGCTTATGACTCGGGGCTTACAAAGGACACGTTGATTTTGGCGGGATTGGCGGTGCCGTCCGGAGCCATCGGCGGTATGATCGGGGTGAATTTGAAACGGTGATTTAAATTAAATAAAAGCCCGTGCCTCGCGTCAATCGCGATAGAACGGGCTTTTATTTGCGGCGGGATATCCCGCTGCCAAGTTGTTTTATTCCGCCGAACCTGACGAGCTCTGTACGGTGTTCACCGCAGAACGTTCGAATGTCAGCTTTGTCACGTCATTGACGCGCAGGATGACCGTATCGTCCGTCAGTTCGATAATCGTACCATGCAAACCTCCGATGGTAACGACCTTGTCCCCTTTTTTCAAATTGCTCAGCATCATATTGCGTGCCTTCTGGCGTTTTTGCTGAGGACGAATAAGTAAAAAGTACAGGACGACAAACATCAAAACAAGCGGACCGTAAGTAACCAAGTATCCCTCGATTCCCGGTGCCGCTGCAGCATCACTTGCCGCTAACCACATTAACTTTTCCCCTTTCTTGTAATATCTATGTAATATTGGTTAAAACCCTTTGCTGTTTTCGTCGATTCCGTATCGGGCGAAGAACTCGTCGCGAAAATCAAGCAGCCGGTCCTCGCGAATCGCCTGGCGCACCCCACGCATCAACTCTAATAAAAAATGGAGGTTATGATACGTCGTAAGCCGGATACCGAACGTTTCATCGGCCTTAATCAAGTGACGGACGTAGGCGCGGGAATAGTTGCGGCAGGTGTAACAGGAACATTCCGGATCAAGCGGGCCGAAATCTTCCGCAAATTTGGCATTTCGGATCACAAGCCTTCCAGAGCTGGTCATCACGGTCCCGTTACGGGCAATGCGCGTCGGAAGAACGCAATCGAACATATCGATGCCGCGAATGGCGCCTTCTATCAGCGCATCCGGGGAACCTACACCCATCAAATAACGGGGCTTGCCGAAAGGCAGCAGAGGAACAGTATAATCCAGCACCTCAAACATCAGATGCTTCGGTTCGCCCACACTCAGCCCTCCAATAGCATACCCCGGGAAATCCATGGAAGTCAACTCGGCGGCGCTTTGTTTGCGTAAATCTTCGTACATGCCCCCTTGAACGATGGCAAAAAGCCCTTGCTCCTCCGGCCGGCTGTGCGCTTTCAAGCAGCGTTCCGCCCAACGGGTCGTCCGTTCCAGCGATTGTTTGGCATAGCTGTGATCCGCCGGATACGGAGGGCATTCATCGAAAGCCATAATAATATCGGCGCCGAGCGCATTCTGGATTTCAATCGATTTTTCCGGAGAAATAAACAGCTTGTCCCCGTTCAGATGCGAGCGGAACTGCACGCCTTCTTCGCTGATTTTGCGCATTTCGCTAAGACTGAACACTTGAAATCCGCCGCTGTCGGTCAGTATCGGCCTGTCCCAGTTCATAAACCGGTGCAGCCCTCCCGCCGCTTTCACGATGTCGTGTCCGGGACGGAGAAACAAGTGATACGTATTGCTGAGAACGATGTGCGCATCCATCTCCTTGAGTTCTTCGGGACTCATCGTTTTTACGGTGGCCTGTGTGCCTACCGGCATGAAGGCCGGAGTCTCCACGATCCCGTGCGGGGTATGAACCCGGCCGAGTCTGGCTCCGGATTGTTTGCACGTTTTGATATGTTCATAGGTGATAGCCATTAAAAATCACTTCTTTCCGGGCATTGCCTCGATCTAATAAATGAACATGGCGTCGCCGAAGCTGAAAAAGCGGTATTCCCGCTCCACGGCTTCTTTGTAAGCGGCCAGTACACGTTCTCTTCCTGCAAGGGCACTGATCAGCATCAACAATGTCGATTTGGGCAAATGAAAGTTGGTAAGCAGCGCATCGACAATACGAAATGGGTAGCCGGGGTATATAAAAATACCTGTCCACCCCTTTCCGGACACCAAAGTACCGTCTTCTCGCGCGGCCGATTCCAGCGTTCTGGCCGAGGTCGTGCCTACAGCGACAACCCGTCCTCCCTTTTGCCTGGCCGCATTGACTACTTCGGCCGTCTTTTCGGAAACCTCATAATACTCTTTATGCATTTCATGCTCTTCCACGTTTTCGACGGAGACCGGCCGAAAGGTGCCCAGCCCGACATGCAGCGTAACATAGGCTAATTGTATACCTTTTTGTTCCAGCCTATGCAAATATTCCTCTGTAAAATGAAGCCCTGCCGTCGGCGCTGCAGCTGACCCCCGGTGTTTGGCGTACACCGTCTGGTAGCGCTCCTTCTCGGGAAGCTGTTCTTTAATGTAAGGCGGCAGCGGCATATGACCGAGCCTGTCCAAAATTTCATTAAAAATGCCTTTGTAGCTAAATTGAAGCACCCGGCTGCCCATATCGCCTTCGGATTCAACCGTGGCCGTCAGCAGCGGCGCAGAGTCTTGTTCGCCGGTTTCGCCGCCAAAATGAAGGCGTGCGCCCACTTTCAGCCGTTTGGCGGGACGGACCAGCGCTTCCCAGCGGTCCCCTTCCAACGGCTTCAGCAGCAGTACCTCCGCCTTTGCGCCCGTATCCGCCTTCACGCCAAAAAGCCGGGCTGGAATGACCCTTGTGTCGTTTAACACCAGCACATCCCCGGCTTGCAAATATTGCTCCAATTGTTCAAACCTGTGGTGACCGATCCGTCCGGTGCGCTTATCGAGCGTCAGAAGCCGCGATGCCGTGCGATCGGCAAGCGGCGTCTGCGCAATCAGCGACTCGGGGAGATCGTAATCGAACAAATCTACCTGCATCGTTATCGCTTCATCCCTTGGAAATCGAGACCCCTATATAGTAAGTCTGGAGTATTTTGTGGTAATCGTAGCCGAGCTCCGCATACCCTTTGGCCCCCCATTGGGACATGCCCAAACCATGGCCAAAGCCGGTTCCCCGAAAAACAAACTGCGGGCTCCGGGTTGCAACCCGAACCGTTCCGTCCGCGTTCAGCAAGAACAGCTCCTCATCGCGGTGCTCCTGCACCGTCTGACCCCCTCCTGAAGTATAAACCGGCTGTGCGGAGGAGGATTGGGTACGAACGGTTCCGTCCGCTCCCAATATAGTATACCGTCCTGTTTCTTCAATTTCAAACTTCGTGCTGGGCAATCCTCCCAGAAGCGTCCGAAGCGCATCGGGATATGCGGCAGCCAGCGGCTGCCCGTTCGCCGCAACCTCAAGCGCCCTTCCGGAAACGCCGCGCTTCGTTACTTCCAGCCGTTGCAGCTCCCCCCCCGCGGTCATCGCGGAACCTAACCGCTTTTTCATCTCCGATGCCTCATAAGGCCCGCGAATCCAGGCATAGGCGTTGGATTCCGTTTCCTCGCCGATCACAACGAAACGGTCACGGACATCGACCTTAAACACCGCCGCATTGCCTGCATTATCCACATAAGGAGCCGGGCGGACATTCACCCCGTCCTGCACGGATTCGTAATAAGGCAGGCCTGCCGGGTTTTTCAGTCCCGTATCCCGCGCATAATCGGAATGAATATACCCGGACATGCCATTGGGAAGCACGATACGGTACCACTTCTTTTTGCCCTCTTCGGCTCCCTTATCCTGAGAAGAAACGCTTTTCAGGTAAGCTACTTCATTGCCCCACACCTCGGTGGAGTCTGCCGTTTGCCCGCCTGCATTGGAATAGTAAAGCGGATCGATCAGAGCATTGTTATAAGTCAGCACCTCTCCGGCCGTTGAATCGACCGCCTGGAGCGCAGCCGGAAATTCCACGGCCATGCCTTTGTAGGATTGGTCCAGTGTCGTATCCGAAACATGGGCGATCTGATACTTCACGCCTTGCTTCAGCGCATAGGTGCGAGCGGCGACCGCCTGAGCCTTCAGCGCTTCTATAGGCCAAGCCGGGTTGAGCTCGGAGCCGAGAACCGCATACAAATACTGCTGGAAAGGCAGCTCATTGATCACGGCCAGCCTATGGTTGTGAAGAGACAGTTCGAGGCCGCCGCGGTACATCCGCCCAAAGCGCTCTTTGACATAGACTGCACCCTGAGGATCGTTGGAAGCCGCCCACAGCTTTGCGTTTCCGCCGAAGACCATTGCGGTCAGCGGCTGCGCTGCACTATCGGCATCGGCGGCAAGCTCCGTGCGCAGAAGCACATAGCCCTGAGCGGCATCCATCGGCGTCAGTACTACCGCAGGCAGCGCCGCAGCGATTTGGGCCCTTAGTGCTTCAAGCCCCGCGCTGTCTGCGGCGCCGCCGACCAGCACGGCATAGCTTCCTGCGCTCAGCTGCGCTACGTTGGCGTCGAACCCGGCCTGCGCGATGGCTGCCGCCTGCGCCTGTGCTTCCGCGGCTGCGGCATACGTGCCCGCATTCCAGCGCAGCGGGCCCGCGAGTACCGCGCCCGGCCTCGCTGCCGCGGCTGCGGCCGCCTCTTCCTTGGTCGCGAAAGGACCAAGATATACGCGATAGGCCTGCTTGCCCCGCGCTGTGTTCTGCACGATGCCGGCATCGGCTCCGCCAGCCGCGGCCTGCTGCGCTTGTGTCCGGGCTTCAGCGGCGCTGGCCGTTTCCGGCAGCAGCGCATAATAGCCGTCCGCGGACACACGGACCTGTTCCTTCGCCGCCGCCTGATAGGCAGGCGTGACGCCCGCGGCTCCCCGCAGGCTCAGCGTCAGTCCGGCATCGGCGGACAGCGTCACGGCTGACGCACGGCTGACGTATTTGCCCGTGTCAATAAACAGCGCGACACGGATCGTATCCAGCTTCGGTACGGCCGCTTGTGCTGCCGGAATGGCCGGCGCCGCAGCCAGAGCGGCTTCCGGCGCACCGATGCTTCCGGACAGCAGCAGCGCCGCCGCAGCCGTCATTTTCAACACGATGCCGCAAAGCGGTCGTACGGTCTGATTGGAAGCTCCCGAAGACGCTTCCTCCGACAAGAACGGCCGTTTGATACCTTTCATCATGAATATTCCCCTTTCCAACCGTACGGTTACTCGTCCCTCTCCGTCAGGTCAGGAACGGCTGGGCATAGGCAGCCCCAGATGCTTGCATGCGCTGGCCGTTACCATGCGGCCGCGCGGGGTGCGTTGAAGAAAGCCGATTTGCAGCAAATACGGCTCGTATACATCTTCGAT
Organism: Paenibacillus naphthalenovorans; assembly: GCF_900099895.1. Taxonomy (GTDB): domain Bacteria; phylum Bacillota; class Bacilli; order Paenibacillales; family NBRC-103111; genus Paenibacillus_G; species Paenibacillus_G naphthalenovorans. Next base: position 214,351 of record NZ_FNDY01000003.1, on the reverse strand, counting down.
CGTTTGGCTTTCTTCACCGATCGAAGCGGCTATCGTATCCAGTCCGACCGGGCCGCCCTGAAAGCCGAGAATAATGGCGCGGAGCATTTTATGGTCGATTTCGTCCAAGCCGAGCGCGTCGACTTGAATGCTGGCAAGGGCCGCCCGGGTGATCTCCAGCGTGATGATGCCGTCCCCCTTGACTTGTGCGAAATCGCGGACGCGCTTCAGCAGCCGGTTGGCGATCCGTGGCGTACCGCGGGAACGCATCCCGATCTCGCGGGAGGCTTCGCCGATGATCTCAACCTGCAAAATGTCAGCGGTCCGGCTGACGATGTAAGAAAGTTCATCCACCGTATAGTACTCCAAGCGGCTTACGACGCCGAAGCGGTCCCTCAGAGGCGCCGACAGCAGCCCCACGCGGGTCGTGGCGCCCACAAGCGTAAACGGCGGCAGATCCAGCCTCACCGAACGGGCGCTGGGTCCTTTGCCGATGATAATATCGAGCGCGTAATCCTCCATTGCAGGATAGAGCACCTCTTCCACCGTCCGGTGAAGCCGGTGAATCTCATCGATGAACAGCACGTCGCCTTCCTGTAAATTCGTCAGAATGGCGGCCAAATCGCCAGGACGCTCAATCGCAGGTCCCGATGTCGTGCGCAGATTGACGCCCAGCTCATTGGCGATAATGTTGGACAACGTCGTCTTGCCCAGGCCGGGAGGGCCGTACAGCAGCACATGGTCAAGCGCCTCTTTGCGCATTTTGGCCGCCTCTATGTAAACCTTCAAATTTTCCTTCGCCTGCGATTGGCCGATATATTCCGCCAAGTACCTTGGCCGTAGACTGAACTCCATCCCCTGGTCTTCCATCATCAGGTTTGCCGAAATGATGCGGTCTTCCATCTTGCAGCTCCTTTCTCCGGGTTCAAGCCTGCCTGGCGGGCAAGCCCTTATCCGGGTGTTCTCATTTCATCAGGGATTGCTGATACAGCGCCTGCAGGGCTAGCTTCGTTACGGCATCCGCCGTTTCATCACCCTTGAGCTTCGGCTTGACGATTTGGCCGGCCCGGTCCGCTTCCGCTTCGGTGTATCCGAGCGCCAGCAGCGCCGCTTTGGCCTCGGCCCAAGCCCCGCCGCCTGCCAGGGCAGCCGCCGCAACCTCTATGCCGTGAACGGCAGAGCTTTCATCGGCAGAGGATAATGCCCCAAGCTTATCCTTGAGATCAAGCACCATCCGCTGCGCCGTTTTCTTCCCGATTCCCGGAAGCTTCGTGAGAAACGCAAGGTTTTCCTGCCGTATGGCCGAAGCAATCACTTCCGGACGTCCGCCGGCAAGCACGCCGATGGCCACCTTCGGACCGATGCCGTTGACATCCAGCAGGAGGCGAAAGAGCGACTGCTCCTCCCGGGACGTAAACCCGAAAAGCAGGTGCGCGTCCTCCCGTACATGATAATGGATGTACATCGTGACTTCGCCGCCGTCCTTTCCAGAGGCTACGGCATAAGGATTGGCGCAAAAAACACGGTACCCCACGCCTTGCACGTCCAGCACGACGTAATCTGCTTCCCGGTGGGCTACCGTTCCTCTCAAAAAGTCAATCATCGTTTATAGGCTCCGTTCAATTTTTGTTGTAAAGCTGAGGAATGAGCGTGGCAGATCGCGACGGCCAGGGCATCGGCCACGTCATCGGGCTTGGGCACTGCGGTTAGATGCAGAAACATCCGCACCATCTCCTGTACCTGCTTCTTTTCCGCCTTTCCATAACCGACAATCGCCTGCTTCACTTGAAGCGGAGTATATTCTCCAATTGGCAGGCCCTTCTGCTCCGCAGCCAGCATCAGCACGCCGCGCGCCTGACCAACGGTTAAAGCCGTCGTAACATTGCGGTTGAAAAACAACTTCTCTATCGCCACCGCATCAGGCTTGTATTTATCTATCAGTTGAACTGCCGCTTCATAGATTTGCTTCAGGCGTAGGGATTCAGCCGTATGGGCTTCCGTTTGGATCGAGCCGTATTGGACCGGCACCAGCCTATGTCCTTGTTTATCTATAAATCCGAAACCGACAATGGCGATCCCGGGATCAATGCCTAAAATCCGCACCTTTGCGCAACTCCCCTGCTCTGCTCTTTTCGCCGCTTTTCCAATAAGCGAACATATGTATTCCATTGCCATTATATCAGATAATGAGAGGGATGAATACGCCGTGCGGCAAAACGTTCAGTAAGCCGAAAAAGTTCTGGAGGCTTGAATGAAACCGGCGGATTAGCAACAAATAAACGAAGATTATTCTCTTCTTCCTTCCGAAACGCGCCCTCCGATAAAGCGGTCCGCGTCTTGGTCGGCTTTGCTCTGATTACAGTCGTAGCAGGAACAAACGCAGTTGACAGGCGTGGTATGGCCGCCCTTGGATTTCGGCACGATGTGATCGATCGTATCGCCGATTTTACCGCAGTAGTAGCAGGTGTATCTATCCCGCTGCAGGATCATTTTGCGGAAATCGTCGTTGCTGTACAGTCTCCGGATCATGTAGGGATTCAAGACAACTGCAGCCCGCTGCTCCACGAGCAGCACCGCCAAGCTCCAATCGATGTCCTGAATCCACCGCTTGCCGTTATTGCTTTTTCCTCTCATCCGGATGATGCCCTGCCGGTCCCGCCGAAGCAGCTTTGCCGCGCCTTCTTTGCTTGAAGGAGGCGGAGCAGGAGGGGCTAACCGTCTCGCCGGTGTCTCCATCGTTTCCGCAGCACCGGCATGCGTCGGCTTCTTCACGCCAAGCGCTTCAATATCCGAAAGCTTCGGCTTTGCTTTCTTTCTCGCACACTTGCGGCAAATATTTTTTCTTGCCCCGTTCCGAGATCTTCTGGAGCCTTTGGTGGGAAACTGAAGATAATATTTCGTTTGTCCGCACCGGCTGCAAGGCTTGTGCAGCAGGCAATGCGCGCCCGGTTGCATAGCCGCCCTCCTCTCCTTTGGATCGCCTTCTTCCCTAATCCTGACATTTTTCAATTATATCAGATTTGCTTCCGGAGCAACCACAGCTTTCATAAAGATCTCCGCACAGCAAAAAAAGGGCGGCCACAGCCATCCCTCCGGTTATATAGTCCACTGGTCGTGAATGATCCCGACCAATTGCCAAATGTTATTGTTTTTTTCAAAAACGAGCCGCAGACTCCTCCAGTCAAGGCCCTCAAACTGCGCCTCGAAGCCCTCAAAATGGAACTCGACAAACGAGTACCGGTCCGGGGGATACACTTCCGTGAGATTGGAACGCGTCGTGCCTTGCCCGATCTGCCGATTGACAGCGGTTTGGTGCGCTTTTGCAAAATCCGCGTCATAAATAAATTTGGCATAGTAATCAGCAAAAGTCAGTCGGATCGGTTCGCCCGATCCGTCGTAAACGCCCCACTCATAAACGGTTTTGACGGTAAATAGCTCCTTGAGCTGCTCCGGCTTGACCACAAGATCATTCCGGGTGTCGACAAACCCGTAAGGCGAAAACCGGATTCCCTTGTCCGGGAGCGCCAAACCGGACAAGAGCTTCAGATTCTTTTCCTTCAGCGCTTGAACGGCTTTGCGGGCTTGTTCCGCCACATCCGATGCTTGCCCCTCTTTATTTGGAGCATCGGCATCAGTCGGCTGCGCTGCCGGGTTTTCCGGGGAAGGCGGGACATGGCCGGGCGCTTTCGGAGTGCAGGCCGAAAGAACAAGCAGACCGGCCGCAAGCAGACCAAGTAATACGGCTCGTTTCATCACGCCATCCCCTTCCGATCCAAGTGTCGGATGAAGCGTCTCATCCTTACCTAAATAAACGCAACTTCCCGTGGAAAGGTTGCAGCACGGCATTGATTTGCAGTCCTGCCCGACCGGCTAACGATTGGATGATTTTTGCAGCACATTCTCCGTCTCTTCCATCGCGTAATCGCTCAAAGTCGAGAGCACGCTGTTGTAATCATCCAGATCTCTTACCCGGATTCCGCGATACAGCTGCTTCACCGTTTCCCGCGGAAGACTGCTTTCCAAGTGCTCAATGTTTAGCTGGAAAAACGTCCGGATTATACTTTCCCCGCCGGATCCAGGCACGCCCTCGAACAGAGAAAGATTCCCTTTTGTATCCAGTCCGAAGTAGGCGTTTTCTTTACACTGTGGAGACAAGTCGTCCACCGTTTCCGTAAAATAGACTTTGTTTCCTTCATCCAGGCTGACCTTATAGGACGGATGTGTCCGGTGATAGGCCAATATATCCGTCGAGCTCATCATACCGAGCCGTTGAAACTCCTCGCCGCATACATAAGCTTTTTTCATGTAGGCCTCCCTTTGGCCGTCCATTCCCGCCACCATCTTAAGGACCTCATCCTCCGGCTGCCTAAATTCCTTCATGTTCCGGCCGAATACTGCTTGTTCCTGCTCTTTCCAAGCCGCAGGTCCCGCCAACCGGTCACTGAACAGCCAGAAGCCGGCGGCAAGTGTGCCTGCCACAAACAGAAAACCCGCCAAATTCATCCAACGGCGCCTGACACGCAGCTTTTTTTTCAATTGTTTTTTAAACTGGTTCCAGAAGCTGAGCAAATTCATTCGATCCCCTTCTGTCTTTAAATGCTGGATTGTTTTTACTATTTTTCCCGTAAGGATCGACTCTTATACTATTTGGATGTATACTTAGGACGAAACCAGCAACTAACACACTGAAAGGAAGGATCCGTTCCCGATGCAACCGGTCATGAAAGAAATTTGGGCCTGGGTTCGCTCTCTTGCCGCCGCATTCGTGCTGACGATTTTGATCGGTTTGTTTGTATTCCAACCGACGAAAGTACTGGGCCATTCCATGGATCCCACTCTGCATAACGAACAGCGTATTTATGTATCCAAGCTGTCGCATACGTTTGGTTACCAGCCCGATTACGGCGACATTGTTATCATAGACAGCAGGGTCGACCGCGTGCGTTCCTTCAAGGACGATGTGCTCGAGCATCCGCTGCTTCGTTTGATTCGCGGGGATAACGATCCGAACATGTATGTGAAGCGTGTCATCGGTAAGCCCGGAGACGTGCTCGAGCTCAAAAACAGCAAGCTGTACCGAAACGGCGAGTTGCTGGAAGAGCCGTATTTGAAAGAAGCCATGCAGCCTGAGCCCAATCGGAAGTGGACTGTGCCGGAAGGAAATATTTTCGTGATGGGAGACAATCGCAATCACAGTAAGGACAGCCGCGAGATCGGCTTCATTCCGTTCAGTCATATTTTGGGCATAAAAATCTGAATCTGGCCCCCCAGCGGATGACGGCTGTGTTATATTGAATGTACAAAAGAAGCCCTCCTTTGAATGGTTGCTCGTCACTTCCATTTTACCAAGGTTTGGCTTCTTTTTGTTTTGGCTCTGTTATATTTCAATGTTGATAATTATATCAAAATAAAGGAAACCCCAAGGCATTAGGGGTTCCTACAACATTCCCCAGAATAAATTTGTTTGAGCAGTTACAAAGTAAAGAAGCAATCCTATGGTAGTCACTTTGCTTATCTGTTTTGGAGACTGATATAAAACAAAAATCGTGGCTATCCAGAGCAACAATTCCAAAGTGTTTAAAATATCAAAATACCAAAACCCAAATGCAAAAGTCTGTCTTGAAATAAACATAATTATTATAGATGAAATAGAAATAGCAATTATACCTTTCCCTTTTGCATACCAACATACAAAAGCCAAAAATGGCGAGATAATAGTCATGATAATCCAAATCATCATATATGATTTAGGAAAAAAACCAGCTATCAAAATAGTATAAAGATAATAGCTACCTACCATGCCTACAAAAAACAAAAAAACATTTATAGCAGACCTAATAGGTGATTTGCAATACACAGATATTAGCACCGCAAGGAAAATCCAAACCCCCATACGAGAAAAGAAGTTCCTTAAATCCAACGTTTCAAGAAAATATGGTAATAAATTACTGGCGGTTTCATCAAGTAACTTTGAAATTATGCCTAAAATAATCCCTGCGATAAATATTAAAGTCAAATATAAAAATTTTCTTGATAGCGATATATTTATTGGTCTTCGAATTTCATTCAAGAAGTCTTTCATTTATACCCTCCCAAATATAAATCATCATTATTCACATTTATCTGCTAATGGATATTAATCCTCTGATTTTTGTTTTATTTTCTGGAACATTAATACGTCTAATTATATTTTACAGCAGGAGAACATTCCTATTGTGACTTCTTGTTGAGCAAATCCGCTTCGTTAATTGAATAAGGATTACACATTGAATTTTGATAGCCTCAAACTGTCATAAGTGTCAGTCATTTCATAAACAAATGATGTTAATAGAAATTCTTTAATATGCTGATTAGTGCTTTCGTTACTACGACTATCTACAAACAAGAACCACGCAAGGTAGTTGTCAAGATACTTTGTAGCCACACCTTTAAAGCGGTCTATCCATTGTTTCATACGAGAATGGAGACCATTTACATTCTGGATGTGATACAAGCCTTTAATAACGTGCTTACCGTCATTTGATTTAATTCGGTAATGCTCTAAACCTTTTTCTTTTGCATAGGTTTTGTAAGCTATCCAAGCATCAGTAACGAGTACATTATCAGAAGTTAGTTTAGAACCAATCATATTATCAACCTTAGTTTTCACAACCCGACCCATACAAGCAACTTTGGAGACAGTTGCTTTTGTACGGTCTCTGGCAACAAGAACACAAACCTGTTCGTGGCTAATCCCTCTATGCTTGGATTTACCGCCACGTTTGCGAGGTTTACGGTCAGTAATGCCACGTTGCCCCTTTTGAGAGTACAGGAAATAGGTCTCGTCAATTTCAACGATACCTTCAAAATGGTCAAAATCCATTTGTTTCAAGGCGTTTAACAGTTTGTGTCTCCAATAAAAAAGTGTAACCCAAGTAACTCCTACGACTTCAGCCGATTTTCGCAGGGAATATCCTTTGAACATACAATCAACAAATGTAATCCATTCGTTGCCTTTTCGGGTACGGTACAAGACGGTATTGGTTGTGTCAGTGAAGGTTTTGCCACAACATTTACAGCGATACCGTTGTCGACCATTATATTTTCCGAACCGAACAACGTGTTCTGATGAACAATGAGGACATTCAAATCCTTCCTTGAAGCGAGTTTCTCTTATTTCATTGATTAAACGACCACCAGCAGAGGAAGAAGGCTCGACATAGCGTTTAACCCATTGATAGACTTGCTCTTTTTGGGTGTGTGGTAATTTGTCGATATATTTTAACAAGTTTCTAAACGCTTTGCTCACCTATAACCCCCCCGAATACTTGTTCCTATGTTAATTATATAAAGATTTGGGCAGGTATCAAATATCAACATGTACCTTTAACAGAGCCTTTGTTTTACAAAAATGAAAAAGGGGTACCCCCGTCACCTCGGTGACTTATGGGACACCCCCTTGCATTTTAATTATTTATCCAAGGAGACGCCTTTCTCACTGTTTCCGTTTTCCGTGTTCTTCGGTTATGGCGTTTGATCAGACTGCTGATCGAAACGCGCGGCGATTTCCGTTTCGCAGAGGCTTTGGACTGCCTGGGAACCGGCTGAGGTCCCGTTTGAGAAACCTCCGCCTTCTCCTCCCGGGATTTTTCCTTATCCCCTTTGGATTGGTCATGGTAACCGTAAGCCTCCTGCCCGCCCCAGTCCTGCCCGCCCCAGGGATAGGGTACATTAAGGGGAGATCCCGGACCGGCCGTGTCCGCGTACGGCGAAATTCCCGGATAAGCGTTGACTGCCGCTAACGGCTCGAATGAAGAATAACCACCGGTTCCGTAAGGCGCTATCGGCACGCCATAAGGATGAATCGGATACGATAAGAACGGATCTCCCGCCGTAGGAATACCGGGATAGCCTGCCGCCAAAGGCAACGCGTAGGGAAGTTGAGGCTGACCCTTGCCGCATCCGCAACCTCCTCCCAAATGCGGTCCTTCCACGTAAGGAAATGAAGGAAGAGGCGCATGGGGAGTATAATACGGGATCTCCGCGCTTGAAGGCAGATTCGGCAGCGCAGGAAGCGATTCGGCCGTCGGCATTGTATGCACGGGCGGCAACGGCAGGTGCTCCGGCTGCTTCCATTCTTCTTCTTTTCCTTTGCTTTTGGACGATTCCGTATCGTGAGCCATGACTTCCGTCGCCGGCACATGATATTGCTGAAACAAATCGGAAGAAGGCGGCAGGTTCCCCGCTCCCGAATGAATCCCCGTCTGCCAATCCGATTGCGGCACCGTGTAATGAGGCAAGACAGCCTCATGTAACCCGAACGGCTCATTGCTCTCCACTGCCGTCAGTGCATGCGCTGTATTCGGCCACTGCGGAACCCCAAAAGAGGGCGAGATATTGGAAAGCTGTATGGCTGGCGCTTGCTGGACGCCCAAGTAAGGGATTTGCGGAATGGCGTCAAATGGAGAAACATTCGGCTGCTCGTTTGAAGACTCCTGCTGTATGCCTACGTTCGGCCACTGCGGGGCCGACTGGATATACGGCACATTCGGCTGCTCCTTGGAAGACTCCTGCTGTATACCTACGTTCGGCCACTGCGGGGCCGACTGAATGTACGGCACATTCGGCTGCTCCTTGGAAGGCTCCTGCTGTATGCCTACGTTCGGCCACTGCGGGGCCGACTGGATGTACGGCACATTCGGCTGCTCCTTGGAAGGCTCCTGCTGTATACCTACGTTCGGCCACTGCGGGGCCGACTGAATGTACGACACATTCGGCTGCTCCTTGGAAGGCTCCTGCTGTATCCCCACATTCGGCCACTGCGGGGCCGACTGGATATACGGCACATTCGGCTGTTCATACGAGGACACCTGCTGTATCCCCACATTCGGCCACTGCGGAATCGACTGGAGGTACGGCACATTCGGCTGCTCATACGAGGGCACCTGCTGTATACCCACATTCGGCCACTGCGGAATCGCCTGGAGGTACGGCACATTCGGCTGCTCATACGAGGGCACCTGCTGTATACCTACGTTCGGCCACTGCGGAATCGACTGGAGGTACGGCACATTCGGCTGCTCATACGAGGGCACCTGCTGTATACCTATGTTCGGCCACTGCGGGATCGACTGGATGTGCGGCACATTCGGCTGTTCCTTCGAAGGCTCCTGCTGTATTCCCACGTTAGGCCACTGCGGGACCGACTGGATGTGCTGTATATTCGGCTGCTCTTTCGAAGGCTCTTGCAATATCCCTACGTTCGGCCACTGCGGAACCGACTGGATGTGCGGCACACTCGGCTGTTCTTTCGTAGGCTCCTGCTGTATTCCCACGTTCGGTATCTGCGGGATCGCCTGGATGTGCGGTACATTCGGCTGCTCTTTCGAAGTCTCCTTCTGTTTCTCCACATAAGGCCACTGCGGGGCCGACTGAATGTGCGGCACATTCGGCTGCTCCTTGGAAGGCTGCTGCTGTATCTCTACGTTAGGCTGTTCGGGAGTCTTTTCCGCCTGGAGCACATTCGGCTGCTCCTTGGAAGGCTCCTGCTGAATCTCTATGCTCGGCTTTTCTGCCTCCTGCTCCGCTGCCGGCGGTTCTTCCACCGGAAGCGGAGCTTCGGGAATAATCTGAGACGTGTCCGCTTTCGGTTTGACGCCCGTACTCAGCTTCTGTGACGGGGCCGCACTCAGCTTCGGAATATAAATGGCTTCGCCTGTCATCAAAACATTAGGGTTTTTGAGCTGCGGGTTGGCGGCGATCATATCTGCCAGCGGAATACCCCACGCTTTACCCAACTTCCAGAGCGAATCCCCCTGCACGGCGATGTGTTTATACAAATAATCCGTCGGCGGCGTAATCGATTTCGGCGAAGCAGGGATTTTCACCTTCGTGCCGATGTCAAGCACGTTCGGGTCAGGGATGTGCGGATTAGCCGCAATCAGCTTGTCGAGCTCGACATGGTACTTTTGAGCGATCTCATAGAGAGAGTCGCCTTTTTTTACGATATGAATCTTCACTGCATAAACCTCCTTCAAATTTTGCGGAAGTATGATCGTTCGGGTAACGTCCGCTGTGTCTCGCCGCACGCAAACGATGCGAAACAAAATGATATTACAGTTTATGCAGCAAAGTGGGCATTTGACCATCAAATTCCAGAAAAAATCGCGGCTTTTTCCGGGATAACAAAAAGAACCCGTCTTAGACGGGTCCTCGCTTATCCATTATTCGTAAACCTTCAGGCCGTCAATCTCGACCAGCTTGCGGAATTCCTTCAGCAGGTGGGTGGTGATTGGACCGGCTTTGCCTTCGCCGATGATGCGGGCATCGACTTCGCGAACCGCGATGACCTCCGCCGCTGTACCGGTAAAGAACACCTCGTCCGCCACATAGACGTCATGCAGGGTGAACGGCTCTTCTTTGACCGTATACCCCAATTTGCCGCAAATTTCGATAATGGCGCCACGCGTAATGCCTTCCAGCGCACCGCAATAGCAAGGCGGAGTATATACAACGCCGCGCTTCACGATGAAGATATTGTCCGATGAACCTTCGGCCACATAACCTTGGGAATTGAGCATGATCGCTTCGCCTACGCCGGCCAGGTTCGCCTGGATTTTGACCAAAATGTTGTTCAGGTAGTTCAGCGATTTGATCTTCGGGTTGAGCGCATCCGGAACGTTGCGCCGTGTCGAGACGGATACCGTTTTCAGACCGTTCACATAAGCTTCTTCCGGATAAATCGACAGCTGTTCCACAATGATGATTACATTCGCTTTGGGCGAGCGTCTCGGGTCAAGTCCCAGGTCCCCGGGACCCCGGGAAACCACCAGACGAATATATCCGTCCCGCAGCCCGTTGCGGCGAATCGTTTCCGCGAGAACGGCCTGCATCTCGTCCTGCTTCAAAGGAATGTCGAGCATGATCGATTTGGCCGAGTCATACAACCGGTCCAGATGCTCCTTGCATTTAAAAATGTTCCCGTTGTAAATCCGAATCCCTTCAAAAATGCCGTCGCCATACAAAAAACCATGATCGTAAACCGATACTTTCGCGTCTTCTTTGTTGACGTATTCCCCATTTAGGTAGATGACTTGCGCCACGTCTGATTACACCTCCGAAGTTTCGGGCTCATAGGAGTAAGTCGGGTAACAACCCAGGATGCGCACCTGACAGCCGATCGCTTCAATTTCTTGAAGCGCTGCCGGGAGCAATACGGAGTCCATAGAAGCCTCAATGTCGATATAAAAAAAATAATTCCCCAGCTTTTTCTTGGTTGGACGCGACTCGATTTTGGACAAGTTGATCCGTCTCCAGGCAAACGCGGACAGCACCTGGTGCAGTGCGCCCGGGTAATCCTCGGGCAGCGTCACGAGGATTGTCGTTTTGCAGCCGGCCGATGTTTTCATGACCGGCTTCTCGCGGCCGATCAGTACGAACCGGGTGTAGTTGTTCTGATGATCCTGTACGCCTGCGGCAAGCGTCTGCAAACGGTACAGCTCGCCCGCGGCCTGAGGAGCCAGCGCCGCTATAGCCGGGTCATTCAGCTCCCTCACCAGCCTGGCGGCTTCGCCGTTGCTGCCGACCTGCTCCAGCTCCACATGCGGCAGATGCTCACGCAAAAACTTTTGACACTGGGCCAGCGTCACACCGTGTGAATAGATTTTGCGGATCCGGCCGCAGCCCTTCTCGAATGCGTCAGGCTCATTCTCCACAGCAGGAATGGAAAGCAGATTAATGGATATCGGGTATACCCATTCCGCTTGAATCGGCAGGTCCACATCATGGACCAGCCAATCCACATGCAGGCTGACCGAGCCCTCGAAGGTATTCTCGATCGGAATGACGCTGAAATCGGTCGTTCCGTCCACGGTCGCGCGGAATACATCGGCGATCAGCTTGCAGTTCACATATTCAAACCCGTCTTTGCCGAGAAAGTAATGGGCGGATTCCTCGGTGAACGTGCCTGGACCCAGGAGGGATACTCGCTTCATGCACGGACCTCTCCTTTTATCTTTTCCAGTAATGTACACCTTTCATCTTCAGGTGTCAACGGGTGCACTTGTACACCGTGCTTGTCCGGGTTCAGCCACATGGTCGTGGCGTCGATCCCCTCCTTCTTCAGCGTGTCCACCATGAACCGCTCCAGCTCCGCTTTGCGGGAGCTTCTCCGGTCAACGAGCGCGAGGATCGTCGGACCCGCGCCGCTAAGAGCCACGCCCAAGGCGCCGCGGTCCGTCGCTTCGTCGAGAATTTGACCCAGACCGGGCACAAGAGCCGCCCGGTAAGGCTGATGCAGCGCGTCCTTCATGGCGCATGCGATCATATCGAGCCGCCCGGTGCACAGGGCGGCGACAAGCAGCGACGAATGGCCGACGTTGAAAACGGCATTCTCGAGGCTCTGCTTGCGCGGCAGTACGCCCCGCGCCTTTTCCGTCGACAGTTGGAAGTGAGGGATGGCGACCAGCACTTCCAGCTGTCCGTGCGGTTCCACGCGAATGTGCTCCGCCCGCGTGCCGTCCCAGAAGGCGACGACAAGTCCGCCGAACAGCGACGCCCCGACGTTGTCGGGGTGCTGCTCCAAGCCCGTCGCCATTTGAAACAGCTCGTCATCGGACAGCGGACTGCCGATGAGCGCGTTGGCCGCAGCGAGCGCCCCCACAATGGCCGATGCGCTGCTGCCGAGGCCGCGTGTCAACGGAATTTCGCTGTACATGCCGATGTACAGCTCCGGGTGGCTTACACCGGCCCGCTCGAACACCATCTGCGCCACCTTATAGATAAGGTTGCTCTTATCCGCCGGCACACCCTTGACCTGATCACCGAAGAACTCAATGACGGTTTGTTCGGCAAAGCCCATCTCAATCCATGCATACAAGTCCAGCGCCATGCCCAGCGTATCGAAGCCGGGGCCCAGATTCGCCGTGCTGGCCGGCACCTTAACGAGTACTTTCCTGCTGCTGTTCTCCATTTCTTAATCGCTCCTACCCTTTCGGCTTCCGAATCGCTTCCATCCGCCGCTTCAAAAGCCTTTGCTGATCATCGGCTCTCCCGCGCTATACTTTCGCAGCAGTCCAACGTATCTTAAAAAATGATTAGCCTTCAACCCGATATACGCTCTTGATCGCTTGAACGACGTCCATCGACTCGAACCGCTTCAGCACTTTAGTCATAGCGGCTTTGTTGGCGTCGTGGGTAATGACAATAATTTCAGCCAGCGAATTCGTGCGATTCGGGTGCTGCAGCACCGACTCCAGGCTGACTTCGTATTCGGCGAACACCTGGGTAATTTGCGCCAATACGCCCGCCTTATCCTCTACATGGAGCAGGATAAAGTTTTTCGAGACGATCTGTTCGTCGGTTTTGAGCTTCTTTTCTTTGTAAGGGACGAATCCGCGGCGGCCGTTGATCCCGAGATTCAAATTCCGGACGACCGCCACAAGATCGGCCACCACCGAGGTCGCCGTCGGCATTTCGCCTGCGCCCGGGCCGTAAAACATTGTTTCGCCTACCGCTTCACCGTACACGTATACGGCGTTAAATACGCCATTAACCGATGCGAGCGGATGCGAATGCTTGACCATGGTCGGCTGCACGCTGATGCTGATAGCGTCGTCCTGACGCTCGGCAATGCCGAGCAGCTTCACTTCATAACCGAGACGCTTGCCATAGGCAATATCTTCCTTGCTTACCTTCGAAATGCCTCTTACTTCTACATCGGAGAGCGCCACGTTCGCCCGGAAGCCGAGTGTGCTCAGAATGGTCATTTTCCTTGCGGCATCGAATCCTTCCACGTCGGAGGTCGGATCAGCCTCGGCATACCCGAGCTGCTGTGCCTCCTTAAGCACATCCTCATAAGCCGCGCCTTCCTGGCTCATTTTCGTCAAAATATAGTTGGTCGTACCGTTGACAATTCCCATGATCTTCGTAATCCGGTCGGACGTAAAGCCCTCGACCAGCGTACGGATAATCGGAATGCCTCCGGCTACGCTCGCTTCATAGAACACGTCGCATCGTTTTTCCGCCGCCCTCGCCAAGATCTCCGGCCCGTGCAGCGCCATCAAATCCTTATTGGCCGTAACGATATGCTTGCCGTGATCAAGGGCGGTCAGAATAAGCTTCTTCGACAGCTCAATGCCGCCCATGACTTCAACAATGACGTCGATTTCCGGGTTTTCGACCACATCCCACGGATTTTCCGTCAGTATATCCGAAGACACGCTGATATTGCGGGTCTTGTTTTTATTCTGCACCAATATTTTAGCGATTTCAATCGGAGACCCTGACTGGCTGAGCAGATCGTGCTGATGGTTTTCTACAATGCGAACGACCCCGGTTCCTACGGTACCGAGACCAAGTAATCCTACTTTGATCGGTTTCATACGCTTCCTCCTTATCATTAGCCCTGCCCGACAACCGCGGCGCGGCTGACGCCTTCCTGGCTCCGCAGCTTGTCAAGCAGAAAAGCGACATTCTCGCCCATCATGGACGTTTCCACGGAAATGACCACATTGGCCACTCCTTGAAGCGGAATCGTCTGGTGAATCGTCAGCACATTGCCCTCGAGTCCCGCAATTAGGGCAAGAACCCGGGACAAAATACCCGAACGGTGTTCCAAATCCATGGAGATCGTGACGATCCGCTCACGGTCGAGCTTGCTTAACGGGTAAATGCCATCCTTGTATTTATAGAAGGCGCTCCGGCTCAGCTCGACCTGCTCCACCGCTTCGTGAATCGTCTTCACTTCTCCGCGGGCCAGAAGCTCCTTGGCTTGCACCGTCTTGATCAGCGCCTCCGGCAAAATATCCTCGCGCACCAAGAAATAACGCTCGACGCCATCCGTCTTTTCCTCTGCGACATGTTTGTCCGGCACGGTAACAGTCCTCTCTATAAAGACGATTGTTTTTACCTAGTGGACATTATAACGTAAAAAGCAGTGTTCGGGCAATAGGCTTTCCCATGTAAAATATGATAAATTGGTAAAGAAGTATAAATGCGCCAAAAGGAGAGAGCCGGATTGATTCGAGCCCGCATGATCGCTACTGCGCTTCTTTTTCACGATAATGATTTGCTGATGATGAAAAGGTCACTGACACGCACCCTTTCACCAGGTCTGTGGGCCGCAGTCGGAGGACATTTGGAGCCGGAGGAAATCAATGACCCTCAAGCCGCCATCCTCAGAGAAATTCACGAGGAGACGGGACTGCTTCCCGAAGATATCGCCGACCTCAGGCTGCAGTACATCCTGCTTCGACTGAACCAGAAGGAGGTCCGGCAGCAGTTTATTTATACAGCCAGCGCCCTGCGGCGCGACGTGGGCCTGACGGAAGAAGGGGAACTCCATTGGATCCCCCGCGAACAGGTGCTGAACCGCGAAATCCCTTTTATTTTTCATCGTTTGCTGGAGCATTATTTAGAACGGGGTCCAAGCCGTCATGTGTGGGTTGGAACGGCCGGTTATGACGGAGACGGAAAGGCAACGGTTCACTGGACCGAACTGGCGGACCCGCAGCAGGTGTGAGCAGGCGGCGGCTTGAAAAAGAGCCCGGCCGCTGCTTGAATAAAGTAAAAGCGCTTGAGGGAGAACATCGGACAAGAAGAGAGGAGAAAAACAGTTGTGAATACGGCCTATACGATTGAAGTGAAAAATCTCAGCTACCGCCGGGACGACAAAACGCTGCTGAGCGGCATCGAATGGAAGGTCCGCAAAGGAGAGCATTGGGCTTTGCTCGGGCTCAACGGCTCCGGTAAAACAACGCTGCTGAATATGATTACAGGCTATTTGTGGCCAACCACAGGCGTCATCAGCATTCTTGGGGAAACGTACGGGTCCGTCGATCTGCGGGAGATGCGCAAATCGATCGGCTGGGTCAGTTCCTCGCTCCAGGAAAAACTATACGCTAGCGATAAAGCGCAGGTCGTTGTACTGAGCGGCAAATACGCCACCATCGGTTTATACGATAAACCCGACGAGAAGGACTATGAACAAGCCTCGGAGCTGATGAAGCGGCTGGGCTGCTCCCATCTGTGGGACCGGACATACCAAACGTGCTCCCAAGGGGAGAAGCAGAAGCTGTTGATCGCCCGTGCATTGATGGCCAATCCACGGCTGCTGATTCTCGACGAACCCTGTAACGGACTCGATCTCTTTGCACGGGAGCAGCTACTGTCGAGCATTGCGGGCCTGGCGGAGCGGCCTGATGCCCCTACCATGCTCTATGTCACGCATCATACGGAGGAAATTCTGCCCGTCTTCACCCACGTCCTCCTGCTGCGCCGCGGTGAGATGTTCGCAGCCGGAGAAACCGGGAAGCTGCTTACCGACGGTACGCTATCCGACTTCTACGAGATGCCGGTGGAGGTGCGCTTCCGAAACGGCCGGGCTTGGCTTGCCGTAGTGTAAGCCTCTTGACAAAGCCGGGCCGCAGGCCCGGCAAATCAAGCACTACAGCGTCCGATTCACTTTATTCATCCGTTCGCCTGAAGCCGTCCTCCATAGTCGCTTCGGCTGCTTAAATCGCGCCATTTGTCCAGCAGCTTCTGCGCTTCCTTGCGCTGCAGCAGCGATCGTGCGAGCTGAAAGCCTTCCTCATACGATCCCACCTTATCGAACCAATACAAACGAAGTCCGGCATTAAAGATCACATGATCCCGCTCATTGGCAATTTCCGGGGAATCGTCTCCTTGTACGATTCGGGTCAACAGCTGAAGCTGCCGCTCTTTGCCGCATTTTTCAAGCGGGACCCCGTGAAAGCCGAAGGTGGCCGGATCGATCGTGCTCGCTTCATCGCCCCAAGGCGTTACTTTACGGATGGAGCTGTTCTTGTAGATGGGCAAATCCTCGGATCCCTCCATACCTTGCACAATGTAGGCGGTCTCGAAGCCCGATTTCGGCAGCAGATGGATCAGATGATCAATCGCCGTCTTATGATTGACTCCGATAATGATATTGAGCGAATGCACCGGATTGATCACTTTCTCCACTGTATTGAAAAAGGTTCTGAGCCCCATCTGCTCCCTCACATGCCTTACGCGGCCAAAGGGCGGACAGATCAGGTCGGTCCATATAAATCCGATATTGATGCTCATAAAGATCATTTCCCACTCCTTCGCCTGCAGTCCGACCCGAATCCCCAAGCCTTCAAGAAGCTCTTTCAACGATTGCCCGAGCTTCGGAGGGAGTGAATCGCTGCCGTGCAGCACCTGCGGGAACCCGACGGATGCCAGCAGCAAACTGACAGGGATCGTCACGGGAAAGTACACCCTTCCATCGTAAGGTCCGGCACAGTTCAACGAATGCGAAAAAGAACGGTACGGCAGGGAATATTTGCGAAACACATCGATGAAACCCATCATCTCCTCATCCGCCTCGCCCTTCATCCGCATGGCCATCAGGAAGGCCGCCGTTTGCGCATCCGTAGACTCGCCGCGGGCGATGGCATGAGCGGCGGCTACCGCCTCGTCGTAGGTTAAATGCCTTGAACCCGTTTTTCCGGTGCCTACCGTTTTAATCCATTGCTTCATGATGGTCTCCTCCCCCGGGAAAGTCTAAACAAAAATGGAAAAGAGCGCGTGAAGACGCGCCTACAAATTAACCCGGCATAATGTTTACCGCGCATACTTTGAACTCCGGCATGCGGCAGGCCGGATCAAGCGCCGGATTAGTCAGCCGATTAATGCTCAGATCATCACCCCAATGAAAAGCGACAAACACGGTGTCCTGACGGATTTTGGCGGAATATTTCACTTTGAGCCGGATCTCCCCCCGCTTCGAGGCTACCTTGGCATGGCCGCCATTGATCAGTCCGATCTCCCCCGCCGTTTGGGGATGAATCTCCAGCAGCGGCTCGGGATATCTGGAGTTCAGCTCCGGCGTGCTGCGGGTCTGTACACCGGATAAATAATGCTGCAGCACCCGGCCTGTCGTCAGCAGAAAAGGATATTTCCTGCTGGCTGGTTCTTTCGGGCTCTGATGCGCTATGGGTGCAAGCCGCGCCCGGCCGTCTTCATGTGCAAAGCGCCGTTCGAACAGCCGGGGCGTCCCCGGATGCGCCTTCTCCGGACACGGCCAGAATATCCCGCTTTCCTTCTCGATCCGATCGTAGGTCATCCCGTAATAATCCGCTTTTCCTCCTTTGGAGGCCAGTCTCAGCTCGTTAAAAATATCCTCGACACTTGCGTACCGGAAATATGGCCCCTTACCGAGAACCTCCGCGATGTCACAAAGAATTTTCCAATCCAACCGCGCTTCGCCGGGCAGCGGCCTGATCGCCCGACGCACCATGACCCTGCCCTCCAACTGTGTGATGGTGCCTTCATCCTCCAGATAGGAAGAACCCGGCAGCAGCATATGCGCATGCCTTGCCGTTTCCGTTTCGAACAGATCGATAACAAGCAAAAATTTGAGCTTTTTCAGCGCCCGTTCGACCAAATGACTGTTCGGATTCGATACGACCGGATTGGACGCAAGAACAATCAGGCCCTTGATCTCTCCCCGGTCAATCGCCTCCATCATTTCATAGGCGGACACCCCTTGACGGGGCAGCTCTTCTTCCGGGATTCCCCAAACCTTGGCAATGTAAGCCCGGTGTTCGGGATTTTCTATCAAGCGGTAGCCCGGAAGCTGGTCCGCCTTCTGACCATGCTCGCGTCCTCCTTGTCCGTTGGCCTGACCTGTAATCGCTCCATACCCGCAGCCGGGCTTTCCGATTTTTCCCGTCAGCAGCACCAGGTTGAGGAAATTTCTGACGTTGGCGACTCCGCTGGCATGCTGCTCTACGCCCCGCGCCGTGAAAACCATCCCCGTCTCCGCCTGCCCGTACATCCGGGCCGCTTCGACAATCAGCCGGGAAGGAATCCCGGTAAGCTCGGCAACCTCGTCCAGGGAAACCTGCATCAAATGATCCGCGAGCTCCGCAAACCCGTTCGTCCGCTCCTTCACAAAAGCATGATCGACATACCCTTCCTCCACAATGACCTTGAGCAGCCCGTTCACAAGGGCCGCATCGTAGCCGGGTTTGATCTTTAGATGAAGATCCGCAATGGAGCAGGTTGCCGTTTCCCGCGGATCGATCACGATGATTTTACAGCCCTCCTGCCTTGCCTTGCGAAAATACGGCATAATCGTCGGTTGGCATTCGGCAATGTTCGTGCCCGCCAGAATAATGCATTTGGCTAACGGCACCTCCGACAGCGGATTCGTCAGCCCGCGATCCACACCGAAGGTGAGGTTCGACGCCCCGGCGGCCGCCGACATGCAGAAGCGGCCGTTGTAATCGATATATTTGGTCTGCAATGCGACCCGCGCGAATTTCCCCAGCAAATAGCTTTCTTCATTTGATAATGAACCGCCGCCATAGACGCCAATGGCATCGTTACCGTACTGCTGTCTTATGCCTTCGATTTCCGCTTTCACCCTCTCCAGCGCCTGATCCCAGGATACAGGACTGAGCGTACCGCCGATCCGGATCATCGGGTATCGCAGCCTCCGGTCGTGGGTCGCATGCACATGCGCGTTCAACCCCTTGACGCAGAGCCTGCCGTCCGTAACCGGATCCTCCTTGTTCGGGGTGACCGAATAGCGGCTTACCATGATCGACTTTTCCTCATGCAGATTCATCGTGCATTGCACACTGCAGTAAGGGCATTCGGTTTTGACCGGTTTTTCTCTGGATGCCAAAGCAGCCTGCCTCTTTTGAAAATGCCTCAGAAATTCGCTCATCGTTCTTTCACGCACCTTATCGTTCACCTAAGTAGCTTTCGATTAAAAATTGACGCCCGAGTCCGTCGTAGCCCAGGACTTCCTCCAGCTGCGGGTCACCGCGTAAAACACAAGCGTAACGACCAGTACGATGGAAGCCACCACGATAAAGCCGGTCACGTGTGTTCCCGTCGCCTGCTTTAACGGACCCAATATGTTGTTGGGCAGCAAGAATCCGCCCAAACCGCCCGCTGCCCCTATGATCCCCGTCACCACTCCGATTTCTTTAGGAAAGCGTTGAGGCACGATCTGGAACAGCGAGCCGTTGCCCATGCCCAGGCATGCCATCATAATACTTGTCAATACCAGCATAACCATAAAGGAGCCCGGCATTGTCGAGATGGCGAAAGCGCAGAGCGCCACGGCCGAATACAACCCCAGCATGAAGCGCATGCCGCCAATACGGTCGGCGATATAGCCTCCGACCGGCCGGAAGAAGCTGCCGGCAATGACCGTAATCGTCACAAGATAGCCGACTTCCACCCGGGTAATTCCGCCCTGTACCGTTTGATCCCCGTACACATCGTAAAAGAAAATGCTGAAATAACTGGAAAATCCGACGAATCCTCCGAACGTAACGGCATAGAATACGCAAAACCACCAGGTGTCGGCATATTTGAAGGCGGCTAAATAATCCTTAAGCTTTTTGGGTTCCGGCTGATTCGGACTGTCCTTTGCCATCAGGGTAAATGCGATCAGTACGAGAACAAGCGGAATGATCGCCATTCCGAATACGTTGTGCCAACCGTACGAGGCCGCCAGCTGCGGTCCAAAGAAGGTTGCCAGTGCCGTACCGCTGTTGCCTGCTCCGGCGATTCCCATCGCAAGCCCTTGATACTGCGGCGGATACCAGCGGCTGGCCAGAGAGAGGGATACGGCGAAGCTTGCTCCCGCAATACCCAGAAGAAAGCCCAGAGCTTGCAGCTGGCTGAAGCTTGTGCCGCCAAGCCAACCCCACAGAAGCGGAATGATCGTCAGCACCATCCCGATGATGCCTGCTTTCCGGGAGCCGATCCGATCGGCCAGAATCCCCATCGGAATCCGGAACAGGGAGCCGCCGAGCGTCGGAATGGCGACCATCGTCGCTTTCTGGGCATCCGTCAGGTTAAAATCCTTAGTAATGTACAGCGAAAGCGCCCCGCAAAGAACCCAAATCATAAAACTGACATCAAAATAGAGGAATGATGACAATAAACTTGGGAAATGACCTGCCTTGCGAAAGTTTTTTAGATCCACTCCACTCTACCTCCCATAATTTTACCTTGTTTTCTCTCTTTTTGTCTAGTTTGTGTAAAGATTAATTACATGGTTATACTATACAATCGGAAAACAGAAAGTTCAATAGGTTTCCCGAAAAAAAGTTCATGTTTTTCTTGATGAATATTTTAATGATTCATATTTTACTACTTATTTCTGTTTATTGACGAACATTAGATTCAATTCTAAATATTAATGTACGTGTTTATTCACAATAAAAAACACCAACCTAACATGTTTGTGACATGAAAGATTGGTGTTGGCGGCAAGTTCGCTATCGGTCATCCTATTCCTGCTCCACGAACTCAAATTCATAATCACCGATTCGGATCGTTTGACCATCCTTGGCGCCGCGTTCGCGAAGTGCTGCGTCGATCCCTTTCTTTCTTAAAATACGGGCAAATCGCATAACGGATTCATGAGTGCTGAAGTTGGTCCGTTTGATCAGTTTCTCTATACTTGGACTTTCAATAACAAAAGCCTCGTTATCCCGGCGAATGGTAAAGTCTTCCCCTTCTTCCCTTTCCAGCCGATATACCTTACGCTCCGATAAGTCAGCCAATTCTTCCACCAGAGGCATTTCAGGAATCGTTTCCAGCTGGTCGGCCACTTTATACAGCAATTCCTGCACACCGCTTTTCGCTATAGCCGAGATCGGGCATATCGTCACATCACGGCCCGTTTCGGCAAGCCGCCGCTTAAACTCGGCCAAATGCTCCTCCGCACCGGGCATATCCATTTTATTGGCTGCAATGATCTGAGGGCGTTCTTCCAGCTTGGCGTTATAAAGTTTCAGCTCACCGTTGATTTTTTCCCAATCCTCGAAAGGATCGCGGCCTTCCGTACCCGCCATATCCACGACATGGACGATGATGCGGGTGCGCTCGACATGACGCAAAAATTCGTGCCCCAGGCCGACGCCTTCGTGCGCCCCTTCGATAAGGCCCGGAAGATCGGCCATCACAAAACTGCGTCCGTCCCCGACCTCGACAACGCCCAAATTTGGCGTAAGCGTCGTAAAATGGTACGCCCCGATCTTCGGCTTGGCCCCGGATACAACGGATAACAGGGTCGATTTCCCCACGCTCGGAAAGCCTACCAGGCCCACGTCGGCCATTACCTTGAGCTCCAGCACCACCCAGCGCTCTTCGCCTTCCTCACCGTTCTCAGCGATTTCGGGAGCCGTATTGTTCGCCGTCGCAAAGCGGGTATTCCCACGGCCGCCGCGTCCTCCTTTGGCAACAACGACCTCTTGGCCGTGCCGCGTCAGATCGGCGATGATTTCCTGCGTATCATCATCGATAACAACGGTGCCCGGAGGCACTCGTACAATCAGATCCTCCGCATTCGCTCCGTGCTGGCTTTTGTTGCGGCCTTTTTCGCCGCGCTGCGCTTTAAAATGCTTTTGATAGCGAAAATCAACCAAGGTACGAAGTCCCTCATCAACACGAAAAATGACGTCGCCTCCGTCGCCTCCGTCGCCTCCTGCGGGACCGCCTTCCGGAACGTACTTTTCCCTCCGGAAAGCAACCAATCCGTCGCCTCCGTCGCCGCCCTTCACATAAATCTTGGCCTTATCAACAAACATCACAGTCACCCTCTTTATGTATCACATCCGCGTAGGTCCAATAAAGCTTCCATACGATCTTACGTTCCCCATTTTGCGCCTCGAGCTTTGAACCGCCTTCAGCCAGCCGTTTGGCATTTAGCTGCGCTTCCTTTTGTGCTATGCGCTCGTTGATGTAAGCTCCTTCATATACAGCCGTCAGCAGCAGCCGCTGCCCTTCGCGGCTTAGACGAAGAACAAGAAAGCTTTCATCTTCCATTGAAGCTGTCGCCTCTTCTTTAAATGCATCAAGCACCGCAATAATCTCTTCGGCGGATGCCTCCGGATACTCCAACTCCGAAAGGTGAACTTCTTCTTCTAACCGGATGTCAAGCGCAAGCTCCTTCACCTCGGCTTGAAATGTCAGCAGATGCAGGATCAGATGGGGAATTCCCAGCTTGGAAATATAGCTTTCCTGTTGTACTTTCGCTTTTATTTTCTCCATTAACGGTGATAATTTATCATACTTTTTTAACTGCACGTATCCCATGAGAATTTGAATATCGTTCATCCAATCGTGACGGTAGTGGTTAAACAAACGAAGTATACGCTGGTCCGGATCGTCATTCAAGGGATCGGTTATAGAGGTACGGCCTTGAGGTTCCAATGTCATGCCTTTATCTCTCCGTTTCCGGTTCATCCTTCATCCATACAGTATATCATTTCGGCCATCAAAACTCATCCTATTGTCCAAACCGTTCAAACCGGACCTTCATCCGACGACTCAGTCCCCGGCAACAAATCCGTTTCAGAAGCAGAAAAACCCCGGCGAACATCGATCGCCAGGGTTTTGGTCGTTGACGGGTAATTTACACTTCTACCGCGGCGGCTACCGGAGCAGTCGTCACAGGGTAGACGCTCACTTTCTTGCGGTCGCGGCCATAACGCTCGAATTTCACAATGCCTTCAACCTTTGCAAAAAGCGTATCGTCGGAGCCGATACCCACATTGTTGCCCGGGTGAATTTTCGTTCCGCGTTGACGCACCAGGATGCTGCCTGCCGTTACCTTTTGCCCGTCGGCACGCTTCACGCCAAGACGCTTCGCAATACTGTCACGGCCGTTCTTCGTGGAACCTACACCCTTCTTGGATGCGAACAACTGAAGATTTAATTGCAACATGTCTGACTACCTCCTTACTTCAATGATATGTTATTGCTATATATGCGCCATACGATTGTTCTATGGTTTGCAGCATGACTACCATACCTTCCAGCAGTAGCTGCATCTTTGCGTCAATTTCCGCTTCCAGCTCTTTGGGAATGGTCACCAGAAGCAAACCATGCTCCATATCGGTGCCCAGCACGTGTCCCGTTAAAGCTTCAACGGCATTTACCGCCCCGACAGTAACGGCAGAGACACCGGCACAGACAATATCCTTACCGGGTTCGTCATACTCTGCATGACCTTCCACGCTAAAGCGTTCAATCCGTCCGTCCTGTCCACGATAAATCTCGATCCGAATCACGGTTTCTTACGCCTCGATCTTCTCGATGACAACTTTCGTGTAAGGTTGACGATGACCTTGCTTGCGGCGATAGTTTTTCTTCGCTTTATACTTGTAAACGATGATTTTCTCGCCTTTGCCGTGCTTCTCCACTTTCCCGGAAACCGAAGCGCCGGAAACCAGCGGAGCGCCAACCACCAAACCGCTATCTTTGGAAACGGCCAGCACACGGTCAAATTTCACCGCTTCGCCTTCGCCTGCGTTCAGCTTCTCGACGTATACAACATCGCCTTCCTGAACCTTGTACTGCTTTCCACCTGTTTCAATAATTGCGTACATTGTTGCACCTCCCCATGTCTCAGACTCGCCTAAAGCCAGGTGATAAGACCTTTAAGGCCTTATGCTTCATGACCCGCTTCGCGCGGTTACAGCATGCTATAGCAACACACTAAAATATCTTATCACATAACGGTCTTTCAATGCAACGCCTATTTTATGAAATCGGCAAAGCCGCTGCCGCCGCAAGCCGAACACGGCTCCGGCGCTGTCGTTTCCATGCTGTCGCGGACCTTTTTGCGGGTCAGTTCAACAAGACCAAGCCTAGTCCAGCCGACAACCACCGTTTTGGTACGGTCCTTCCTCGTTTCCCGAATGAGCTCTTCAAGCACCGCTTGCCGGTAATCGTCCGTTTCCATATCGATAAAATCAATGATGATCAGTCCCCCGATATCTCTCAGCCGCAGGAGCCGGGCAATTTCCCGCGCCGCCTCCATGTTCGTATCGAACACCGTGCGCTCCAAATCGATCGTTCCGGTATATTTCCCCGTATTCACATCAAATACGGTCAGCGCTTCTGTCCGGTCTATAATCAAATACCCCCCGTTATCCAGCCATACCTTGCGTTTCAACCCGTTCTCCAGCTGCCTGGCAACCGATTCCCCGATGGACCGATCCGTTGCCGACTGCAGCTTCACTCTGTCCGCAAGCCCTGAAGAACCGGCGGGAATCAGTCCGCGAATTTCCTGCAGCGTTCGTTCGGAGGTCACAATGAGCTCCTGAACATCGTCCCGGAACAAATCGCGAATGAGTCTGGGAAGCATCTCCAAATCGCTGTATAGCAAACGCGGCGCCGGCGCGTCCAGCTTGGCGGCTTCCTCCAGCTGGCGGTAGCGTCCGCGCAGCTCGATCAGGTCGGCGGCAAGCGCTTCTTCCGATTCCCTGAGAGCCGCCGTCCGTACGACAAAGCCTTCGCCAGGTTGTAAATGCCGCTCCGCTATCCGTTTCAGCCGGTCCCTGTCCGCCGGGTTTTCAATCTTGCGTGAGACGCCGATATAATCGGCATGCGGCATGTACACCCCGTAACGGCCCGGGATGGAATAGTGCGTCGTCACCTTGGCACCTTTATTTCCGACAGGTTCCTTGACGACTTGTACCATAATTTGCTGTCCTTCCTTGACCAAATCATGAATGGACGGCTTTTCCTTCGGCTGCCTGTCCATATGGGCCGGCAATACATCGTCGATATACAGGAATCCGTTCTTCTCAAGGCCGACATCGACAAAGGCCGACTGCATGCCCTGCAGCACCCGGACGACCAGCCCGATATAAATGTTGCCGGCCAGCTGGCCCTGATTCCGCTTTCCTTTATAATATTCCATCAGCTTGCCGCTCTCCAGAACGGCGACCTCGGTATGCTCATCATCGCTATTGACCCATATCCGTTTCATGTCCAGCAACACCTCGGCCTTATTGTACCATATTCCTCAGACGAAAAGCTCGGAAACCGCCCTTCCTCTTTTTGTCTCGTCAAAATAAGATTCGAGCAGCGTACGTTCGGGTAAAACATGGCTGATATACCCGTGATCGTCAAGCACATAAATCAAATGATAGCGATCCCGCATAAACAAACGCACCACGTCCGCCACTTTGCGCCGGCCGTGAACCACAATCGGTCCGGCGGGGGCCCCCTGCACCCATGCTTTTTTGAGCCGCGACTCCCTGTGAACCAAAAAACGCATGAACCGGTAAGGAAGTCCCCGTAACTCGTACCAATTCGAGAAGCATAAAAATAAACCAATCATCAGCCAGTTGAGCTGAATGCCGCCCTGCTCCGTCGACAAATGAAAGGCGGATGCGGCGATCAGCAGCACACTGAGCAGCAGGCTGGCTACGGCGGCAACCTGCAGCGTCTTTTGGTAGGGCAGCCATAATCCGACCAGTGTCTGCATGACCTTCCCGCCGTCCAGCGGCAGCACCGGCAGAAGATTAAAAAGCGCAATAAGCAGATTCGCTTTGACAAAATAGGCTCCCCATTCCGCCGGGAGCAGGCCATAAGCCGTAAGCACAACCGCGACCAGCATCATCCAAAGGTTCTGCAGAGGTCCGGCCAAGGCAACAACCAGATCCTGGACGGCGGGTACGCCGCCCGGCTCCTCTACTACCGCCACCCCGCCGAAAGGCAGAAGCTGTACTTCCTTCACACGCCAGCCGAAGCTTTTGGCGGCAACGACATGGCCCATTTCATGAATAAATACGATGCCGAATAAGGTAGCTGTTTCGATAAAATATCCCGTCAGCACGGAGATCAGCAGCATGATGGAAAAGAGCGGGTGAAAACGGTATTTGACCCCGTACCAGACATTCCAGGACAGCCTTTTTCCCCTAATCAAAAGGGACCACGTCCGTCGGATCGACAGGATTGCCGTCTTTTGAAACGGCAAAATAAAGCGATCCGGACGATTGTCCCTGCCGCGGCGGGGATACCGTTCCGATCGTTTCTCCTCCTTTGATCCAATCCCCGACTTTCACTTTCCCCTGCTCCAGCTGCCCATAGACCGATTCCATGCCTGACGAGTGGCGAAGAACGACCGTAAACCCCGTATCCTCCCTCAGCCCCGCAAAGGTAACGAGCCCCGTGTCCAGAGCCGATACCGGGGTTCCCGTCTTTGCCTCTACAAGTACTCCTCCTTGAACGGGAGTAAAGGCAGCGATCAATTTCCCCTGGACAGGAGGGAAATAATGCCTGGAGCCAGCGGACACTTTCTGCGCATCCTGATGCTTTGACGAATCGAATACGGGCAGGAAGGACGGTACGCTGCCGAACGTAACCTCATACCAAGCGGAGAGGAAGGCTGTGTCGATCGACTCCGTCAGCGCGCCCGTTACCACTTCTTTTCCTTTATTAGCCAACGGGTGCTCCACTTGAAACATGCCCCACACCAAAGCAAATAAAACACCGCTCAGCATGATTCGGACGGCCAAACGGTTTGTCCGAGGCTCTGACGGGCCTCCGCCGTTTTCTTCGTAGGAATGCTCATACCGCGACCACTCCCGCTGCAGCTTGCGCTTCCATTCCACCTCGGGATCATGCCGATGTTCTATCGCCCTGCCCCAATCCATTTCCGGCCCATTTAAGCTCCTCTCGGCCGGAAATTCCATATAAGAAGGTTCCGGCCCCCCATACCTACGGCGCGGACCGCCTTCCTGAAGCTTACGGATTTTTTCCATCCGCCGCTCGCGAACGTTTTTCCTCGTCTCCATCCCAATACTCCCCCTTGCCGCAAGAGCTTGCCTATTCCATCCTATGAGCTTGTACCCGCAAATATACGAGTTCCAACGGCACTCGGCAGCAAGAAGGTTTGCGGTCCTTTTCCGCACCTTATAATGAAAAAGGATGAGGCGCCGTGAACACGGCTCCCCACCCTGCTTTTAGAATTAGCGATGATGACGGCATGCCAAAAGGACTTGGCGGACCACTTGCCGCAAAGTCCCTTTACTTCCGAATTTGCCGATGCCGCATCATTCCTCATCGAGCAGTTTATCGTCATGCAGACGGACGCTCATCACCAATCCCATCGCGACCATATTAATCAGCAGCGAGGTGCCCCCGTAGCTGATGAAGGGAAGCGTAATTCCCGTGAGCGGCATAATGCCGATCATCATTCCGACATTCTGGAACACTTGATAGACCAGCATGGAGACAATGCCGATAATCATGTATGAGCCGGTATAATTATTACAATAAAGACAAATCAGAATCATGCGGTAAATCAGGACAAAATACATAAGCAGCAAAATCGAAGAGCCGACAAAACCGAACTCTTCTCCTACCACTACAAAGATGGAATCCGTATAGGCAACGGGAATAAACCCGCTGTGAATGGATGTTCCCTGCAGATAGCTTTCCCCTACCAAGGATCCGGAGCCAATGGCGCGAATCGCATTGTCCACATGATATTTCGCATCGTTGGTCGCGGCGGAAGGATCGATTAAGGTAAGAATCCTCGGCATCCAGTGCGTGGATATGCCTTTGGCCACAAGGAATTCCTTCAGGGGATCGTGGTACAGCTTGAATAAATATAAAAACAGATAAGCGAACCCGACAATCAAGCCCCCGCCAATAACACCGTGCGTCCAACGGATGTTGCCGATCCAAATCATGCCGAGCAGGATAACGCCCAATATTATCGCATTACCCAGGTCCGGCTGAATGACGACCAAGCCAATGGGCAGTATGCCGAGCAGGAGGATCGGGAGGACATCCTGAGTCAATCCCAGCGTCTCCCCCTTGTTGCGCGCCATAAAAGCCGCTAAACTAATGATCAAAATGATCTTCACGAGCTCGACCGGCTGAAAATCAAGTCCAAACGGCAGCTTGAACCAGCCTCTTGCTCCGTTAATTCTGGCGCCGAAGAAATAAACGGCAACCAACAGAAAAATTCCGATACCATATAAATAATACCAGATTTTCGCCAACACTCTGTAATCCAAAAGGGTCGTAACGAAAAAGGCGGTAAGCGAAATAATATAGATCACCGTCAGCTTCACAGGGTCGAATACTTCGGAGTGATTATATCTCGTCGCGCTATAAAGCAGAAGCGTACTGATCACCATGAAAGAAATAAGGATAAGCACGATGGTGAAGTCGATTTTTTTTAGTTTGTGCAGCACCTTGCGTCATCCTATCCCAAGAAACTTTTTCATTCGAGTGAAGACACCGGTTTTTTCTTCCATAGGCATCAGCGGAACGGAATCTCCAAGAATACGGCGTGCAATGTTCCGGTAGGCAATAGCGGCGCGCGAGTTCGGGTTCATGACCGTAGGCTCTCCGATATTCGCCGTTTTAATGACATATTCATCGTCAGGCACGATGCCCAACAGGTCGATGGCCAGCACGGAACAGATCTCATCGATATCGAGCATTTCCCCTTTTTTGACCATGTTCGGGCGAATCCGGTTGATGACGAGCTTCGGCGACTCCACATTCGGCTCTTTCTCAAGCAGCCCGATAATCCGGTCTGCGTCCCGTACGGCGGCGTTTTCCGGCGTAGTCACGACGATCGCTTTGTCGGCCCCTGCCACTGCGTTCTTGAAGCCCTGCTCGATACCTGCCGGACAGTCGATAATCACATAATCGAAATCGCGTTTGAGCTCCAGTACAATTTGTCTCACCGCGTCGGGCGATACCGCATGCTTATCCTTTGTCTGTGCCGCAGGCAGCATATAAAGCTCGTCAAACCGCTTGTCTTTCACCAAAGCTTGCGGCAGACGGCAGCGGCCTTCGGCCACGTCGATCAAATCATAAATGATCCGGTTTTCGAGACCCATGACCACATCGAGGTTGCGGAGACCGATGTCCGTATCCACCATCACGACCTTCTTCCCCTGCAGCGCCAAAGCCGTCCCGATATTGGCGGACGTCGTCGTTTTGCCAACGCCCCCCTTGCCTGAAGTAATGACGATTGCGTCTCCCATAGGTTCCTCTCCTTATCCTTCAAGTGCGCCCAAATAACCCGAACTTGTACAAGTGATGGATTTTGTCGATCTCCATTTTACCGTCTTTTACATAAGCGAACTCCATATAAGTATCGAAGCTGTCGCTAAGATCCCACTCATCCGGGGGACGGCTGATAATTCCTGCAATTCTAAGCTGCGTAGGCCGCATATGAGAAGCTGCGATGACAGCCTTCTCATCCCCGTCCACGCCCGCATGCGCCATACCGCGCAGCGAGCCCATAATATAGATGCTTCCCGAGCTGAGAATGGTTCCGCCCGGGTTCACGTCTCCTAAGAACAAAATATTCCCTTCATGCGAAAGCGTCTGTCCCGATCGTACCATTCCCCTTACCAATTTGACGTTCCCCGGGTCCGGTTCCGTTCTTTCCAGCGACGGGTCCTGCGTTTCGACCGATTGGACCAGCAGGTTGCCTCTGCAGCTGATGATGCTGCGTACCTGTTCTTTCTGCTCTTCCGTTACCGCGCGGCTTCCCAGCTTCACATGCACATGAATGATCGGCCCGGTCAAAATCTGTTGATGCGTTTTTTCCAGCTTGTGTTTTAATTCCGCTAGGACATCAGAGAACTCGCAGGTATCGTCAAGCAAAAATACGAGTCCGTCTTTTACGCCTTTTATCGTCACATGATGCTTATTTGCAGACATAACCGCTCTTACCCCCTAAGCCTATACAATTCGGCTTGGCGACGGCGTTCTCCTGCTCCTCCGCAGAAAATTATTCTTCTTTCCTCTGCTTTAAAGAAAGTCCCTCAAACAGCTTCCGTATCGGAACATAAACAGCAAGCGCAAACAGCAGGTTAATCAGCATGCTCGGCAGCATTTGATAAAAGAATACCCACTGGAACTCCGTATGAATAACGCGAAACAAACGATACAAACCGAATATGACCGAATCGTAAAACAAATTTCCCATACCGATCACAAGCATGCTGATCACGATGCTGGAATACACCCGGCCCTGCAGGAGACCGGCCAAATAACCGGAGAGACCAAGTCCGAACGAAACCGGGCCGAGCATGGGTGAATAATGAATGAAATCCTGCAGCATACCGAAAATAAGTCCGAACATAAGTGCCGTATGACGATGAACATACAGCCCGATATATAGAACAATGACCAGCAGGAGGTGCGGAACGACATATACCTTCGTTTGCCAGGCTGTTGGAATCAACCAAGGCACCAGGCTGCTCTCAAGTAAAAACAGACCGCCCAAAATCAACCAAAGCTTCGTATGATTCATGACGACTCACCCAGCTCGGGCACTTCTACGACGAACACTTCGCGAAGATGGTTAAACGAAGCGAAAGGCTGAATGTTGGCCACGTAGGTGATGCCGAATTCGCCTTGCTTTTTCTCGACCACCTTTCCTACTTCGATGCCGCTCGGGAATACCAGACCTCTTCCCGAAGTAATGACCGTATCGCCGGGCTGAATCGGATCCTTCGGATCAATCTTGGTCATCAGCAGCGTCTGCGAATCAGAATCGAACGTCTCAATGAAGCCGAACGATTCGTTCTCCTTGCCCTTCACCGTTACGGAGATCGCTTTGGACTCCAGCGCCGCTTTGTCGTCAATTCCGGTAAGCAGCTGTACGTCGGAATAAAAAGAAGATACGCCGACCACCCTTCCGATCAGGCCCTCCACCGACATGACGGCCATATTGGGCCGGATTCCGTCCTTTTCGCCCAGATTGACCGTCATCATCTTATTGCCCTGATTGAAATAAACGACCTCGGCTATCCGGAATTTATAATCGTTCATTTGCTTCTGCCGTTCGGTAAAACCCAGAGCATCCTGCAGCCGTTTGTTCTGCTGCTCGAGGTCGTTCAATCGGGTCGTATCGCGGGCATACTTGGTCAACGTCTGACGCAGCACCTGATTTTCTTCATAGATGGTACGCAGCTGTCCGATATTTTGAAAAAACCCGACGATGGCGCCGACAGGCTTGTACACCAGTCCCTGGGTCCAAGAAATGGTATCCTTCAGAAACTTTTCCGGCCATGTATTATAATTTCGCTGCCCGGACGTAAGACCCATCAGCACAATAAAGCAAATCAGGCCCAGCATCAGCAAGAGCAGCCTCTTATTCCCCATTAATCTCAATGCTTACACCTTCCAATACGAGAGGCTGTAATTTTTAACGCCGGGCTTTGACGGCAGGACCGGACCTCGTCTTGAACAAGTGAATGTTGTCAAGCGCCCTCCCTGTGCCGATCGCAACGCAATCGAGCGGATTGTCGGCCACCAGCACAGGCATCCCCGTTTCACGGGAAAGCAGCTTGTCCAGATTGCGAAGCAAGCCTCCGCCGCCCGTGAGCACAATACCCCGATCCATGATGTCGGCCGCAAGCTCCGGAGGACATTTCTCAAGGGTTATCTTTACGGCATCCACAATGCTGTTCACCGTATCTGCAAGAGCTTCGGTAATTTCATCCGAGGTCACGGACATCGTTTTGGGCAGCCCCGTCACCAGATCCCGGCCCCGGATTTCAAATCTCTGCGGCGGGTCCAACGGCAGCGCGGAACCGATCTCCACCTTGATTTGCTCCGACGTCCTCTCACCGATCATCAAATTGTAGGTGCGTTTGATATATTGAATAATCGCCTCGTCCATCTCATCGCCGGCTACACGAATGGAACGGCTTGTGACAATACCTCCGAGGGAAATGACGGCCACCTCGGTCGTACCGCCGCCAATATCGACCACCATGCTGCCGGTCGGCTCCCATACCGGCAAATCGGCGCCGATCGCCGCTGCGAACGGCTCCTCGATCGTATAGGCGTCGCGGGCTCCGGCCTGCCGCGTCGCATCCTCCACCGCGCGTTTTTCCACTGCAGTGATCCCGGACGGAACACACACCATCACGCTGGGGTGACGCTGAAACAAAAAGCGCTGCTTTTGCGCTTGACGTATAAAATATTTGATCATCGTCGCCGTTGTGTCAAAATCGGCAATCACACCGTCTTTCATCGGACGGATGGCCCGAATGTTGCCCGGTGTGCGCCCGATCATTTTCTTTGCGTCGTTGCCTACCGCTTCGATGGTTTTCGTATCGGTGCGAAGTGCAACGACAGAAGGCTCGCGAACGACGATACCTTTGCCTTTGACATAAACCAATGTGTTGGCCGTCCCCAGGTCAATCCCCAGATCTTTTGTAAATCCTCCGAACATGGTTGGTGCTCCCTTCTCTATTAAAAGACGCGCATTCCGCGGAATTAGTTTTCAATTTTGATTAAAAAAACGGATTTTCAGCCGCTTATTTCAGGTACCGCCTTAAGTATGAAGCGTCATTCCCAACATAAGCCCATCCAATTCCGTGATTTGGCATTATAATCCTCTGACCGTCAAAATAAGATTCGGAGGGATTCGCTTTCTGATGCTTTCAGAAAAGCCCCCGCCGCAACCTCCGTGCAGCTTTGCCGAATCGTCTTTGATCAAGAAGCCTTACTTATTATATTACATCAATCCAAGCTCCTTCAAACTTACGAAGCGTTGATCGCCGATCACGATGTGATCCAGCACATCGATCCCTACGATGTCGCCTGCTTGCACAAGCCGCTTCGTAATTTGGACATCTTCCGGACTCGGAGTCGGATCGCCGCTCGGGTGATTATGAGCGCAAACAATGGAAGCGCTGCTGCGCTTAATGGCTGCGCGGAACACCTCGCGGGGATGAACGATGGACGCATTCAGACTGCCCATCGATACGGTCTCCTGACCGATCACATGATTTTTGGTATTCAGAAACAGACAAACAAAATGCTCTTTTTGCAAATAACGCATATCCTCCATCAAAACTGACGCCACATCCTGCGGAGATCGAATCGTAACCGTTTCGTTCATGGCGCTTCGGGCAAGCCTGCGGCCCAGCTCGATGCCCGCTTGAATCTGCAGCGCTTTGGCCGCGCCGATCCCTTTGATTTGGGTGAACTGCTCGATGCTCATGTCGGTCAGGCTCCTCAGCCCGCCGCTTTCCTTCAATAACCGATGCGCGACATGGACGGCCGATTCCTGAAACGTGCCCGTTCTGAGCAAAATCGCAAGCAGCTCCGCGTTGCTTAATGCTTGAGCCCCATACTGTATCATGCGTTCTCTAGGTCGTTCTTCGTTTGGGACATCGCGCAATGTATAATTGAGCGATTCCATGCATTCCCCTCTTTCATATAGTCTTTGTTCGAGCATCCATTATATCATGACACCCTCTCAAAAAACAGCCACAGAAAAACGTTCGAGCATATCGGAGAGCAGCGACATCGGAAGACCCACGACGGTAAAATAATCGCCCTCGATTCTCTCCACAAGGGTAGCGCCGAGTCCTTGAATGCCATAGGCTCCGGCTTTGTCCTTTGGCTCTCCCGTTGCGATATAACGACGAATTCGTTCATCCGTGAGTGCCTTCATCCAAACGGACGTCCGCTGATGGTCTACATGCCTCTCCCCGGTCTGCAAATCGATGCAGGCCACGCCGCTGTAGACATGGTGCTCCCTTCCCTGCAGGGACTTCAGCATGCGGAAAGCGTCTTCTTCGTCCTTTGGCTTGCCGAGCGTTTCACCGTTCAAAACGACGATCGTATCCGAACCGATGATAATGCCGTCCCTGACCCCCGAACGATCCGCTTTACAACGTTCGTATACAGCCGACGCTTTGCGACCGGATAGCCGCTCCACAATGTGTTCCGGCGCAAGTCCCGCTTCTATCGTTTCGTCCGCGTCGCTGGCGATGATTTGATAGGGCAGCTGCAAGGAGCGGATCAGCTCCTGCCGCCGCGGGGATGAGGAAGCCAGAATCAGCGTTTTGGTTGTGGTTATCGACATAAAACGTTCCCTCGTTTCGAAATTTTATATGGTGGTTTGTCCCCGAAAATCCCCGGCTGTCCGGACATGACGGATGAAGGAAAAACGAATGAAGCCTGATGAATCCTCTATGTGAAACGCGCATGCCGATCCGCTTCCTTCACCGGAAGCGGACAGCTCCTTGTCTACAGCCTGCGATGCACCCAGAATCCGAGCGCCAAGCCCGCAATGCTGATCAGATTCAGACGGATCTGAAGATCCAGATCGTATTGGATCACAATCAGATCGGCTTTAGGCTGCCAGCTCAGCGGCACCGACTTGGTCAGGAACGACAATCCCGGATATGGGGCAAGAAGCTGGCCGACCAGCGTTCCGGCAACCAATCCGACAATCAGGAAGAGAATGAGCGTAAGCATATTCTTTTTCAAGTGTAGGATACCTCTTTCGGGAAAAAATTACTAATCTGATTTTCTATGTATGCCACTGGCTATTATATCACACTTGTCCGTGGCGACGAACGAGTATTGTCTGGAAAGGAATTATGAGGAATGCTATCTGCTTACGGAAGAAAAGGTGAACTTGGATCATGGTAAGAAAAAAAGGCAAGCCGTTGCGAAAACCGTGGATGCGCACCGCTATTTTGGCGCTGGGTCTTCTGGTGCTGCCCGGCCAGGCGATGGCCGCGAAAATTGTCGTCGATGCCGGTCACGGAGGCCGTGACCCCGGCGCCATTGGCGTAAACGGTCTTCAGGAGAAAACGGTCAATCTGGACATATCCCGCAAGCTGAGAGATCTCCTGATACAGCGGGGATACGAGGTTACGATGACAAGGGATTCCGATGTGTATCTCACCCTGAAGGAACGGGTCGACTTTACGAAGGCGCAGCATGCGGATTTGTTTGTTTCCATCCACGCGAATTCGATCTCCAGTCCCGGAACGCGCGGTGCGATGGTGCTTTATTATGACGATGCGTATCCTCAATCGAGCTATCCTGCAAGTCCCGAGATGAGGGCCCTTACGCCTCAAAGCCGGGAGCTGGCGACCAAGGTGCTGAACTCCCTCGTCCAAACGGCGGGGCTGGAAAACCGGGGCATTGTACCGAGCGCGGTCTATGTCGTACGTATGGGCAACATTCCGAGCATCCTCGTGGAGACGGCGTTCCTGTCGAACCCTGAGGATGCGGCTCTCCTGGCATCGAATCAGATGCGCCAAATCATGGCTCAGGGCATTGCCAGCGGCATTGAAGCTTATTTGCCGCCGAATATACAGTTCCCCGACACCCGGGGACACTGGGCGCGCGAAGCCATCCTGCGGTTGAATGCGCAGGGCGTGGTGGAGGGCGTCGGCAAGAACTTCGAGCCGGACCGCATGCTGACGAGAGCGGAATGGATGACGCTGCTCGGACGCATATTCGACCTGCCGGCGGCGAAGCCGGCAGGGGGCGCTTGCGGCGACGGCGGCAAGGACACGGTCGCCGGCGCCGTCTACCGCGACGGCGGATGCGACGCCGCGCAGGGGGCTGCCGCGTTCCGCGACGTGAACGCGGGGCATTGGGCCTTCGCCGACCTGGACAGGGCGGTGAAGGCCGGCGTGCTGGAGGGCTACCCCGACGGCACGCTGCGGCCCGACCAGCCCGTGACCCGGGCGGAGGTGGCCGCGCTGTTCCAGCGGCTCGCGAAGCTGCCGCTGATTGAGCTTGCGCCGGGCTCGCAGCGGCCGTTCAAAGACATACCAGCAGGTTACTGGGCGGAGGGAGAGGTAGCCGCGTTGAAGCAGGCCGGCTGGATTGACGGTGTAACGGCAGAGCGATTTGAGCCTGAACGCTCCATGACACGGGCCGAATCCGCCGCACTGATCGACCGCTACATAGCAAGCCGCAAGTAACCCTATCAGGGACGCCAGTGCCTTGTATCTGCTTGGGGTTGACGGTAAAACGGACGGTAAATCGGCTCTTCATATCGTACATGAATAAAACAAGCTCACCTTTCATTCGTCACGGCGAATCAGAGGTGAGCTTGCTTTTTTTATTGTACCGAAGCGCTGTTCAGCAGCGCCTTCTCGGCCACGAGATACTGCATTAAAGCGGACTGAGCTTCCCAAAGGAGAGCCTGCGACGGATTCTTATTATATTCCTCAAGCGAAACTACGGCGGTATTGAGCGCGCTGTTCATTTTGGGAAGCGACGCCCGGCCAACCTCCCCTAAACCGTCGCTGACGGCCGAAGCCGTGCCAGCCCAGCTCTGGTGGGTCGCTTTGATGGACTGCAGCGCCTTCGGATCGAGCGCCTCCGGTTTTTCTTTGCCCAGCTGTACGACCGTCTGCGATGCAATCTGCTGTACCAGCTCATTTCCCTGGCTCATATAGCTTTCAAACAAATGGATCTGATTGCCTTTCCATTTGATTTTGGCTGCGGCCGGAATGTCAAATGGCTTGATCATCACCTCAAGCTGTCTCTGCTGAAACGTCCGGGTAAGCTCAAGCGCTTCATCCCGGCTCAGAGCCATGCCTACGTATACAGGGAACTTTTCCCCCGCATCGCTGACCGCAGCAAGCCCCTTCTGGCGAAAATCGGTTACAGCCGAATCCGCACTCTGGGAGCTACTGAAGACGCCTCCCTGCAGAAAAGAATATGTTTTGGCAGGAAGGTTGACAGCCAAGTCGGCCACGGCTTCATTCACGGCCGCATTCGGCGCTTTCGCTGCACCGCTGTTGCCATCCTGTACAGCGGCATTATCCTGCTGCTGCGGCGCTGTCGTCCCGCCCACGGGTTGTACCTTCCCGTAGTCGGAGACGTCTCCGGAGAACATAGAGAGCACCAAAAAACCGAAAGCGACGCCCGTCACGACAGCCCCCGTTACCGAGGCGGCGATTTTCATCCATGAGTTTCCGCCGGACGGGTTCGGATAGTAGAATGAGTCTTTGGTCTTATAAGCCCTGTACTCCCGCGTCTGCCCCCGTCCCCGATTCCATTCCCGTTCCACGTATCCCGATTCCGGATCGGCCCTCAACTTCTCCGATGGCGGGATACTCTCTTCAATCCGGTAGGTGTCCGTATCGAATGAGCTGTGCCAGCCGCCAAAATCGGTGGTATATTCGTTCAAAGGTCTGACCTCGACAGGTTTGCGTTCCTCATTGCCCATTGCCGGCCCTTGCCCGGGTCGTTCTTCTATAACACGGTATTCCTCTGTACTCATCGGAATCCCCTTTGCCTGTTCCTTATTCTCCCGCTCCATAAGCTGATCGCGCCGACCGCCCTGTTCACTTTGCTCCTGCTTCTCACGCGGCTTTTGGTCATTGAAACGAAACGTCATCCTGGCTTTGTTCACCGGCGTCAACTCTCCCTTGTCCATGATCTTATTACTAGACTATGAGAGTTAAAGAGGAAATAGAACTGTACATAAAGAAGCCTCCGGCACCATACCGTCCTGCACGCGGCAGGATGGACCGAAGGCTTCGCTTTGCAAATTTAGTTTTGCTTTGCACGCTCCATAAGAGATTTGGCCAAACCGTCGGCCGCTTTCCAAATATCGCCTGCCCCCATGGTCAGCACCAGGTCTCCCGGATTTACGGTATCGAACAAATAGCTTTGCACCTGTTCCTTTGTCGGTATATACCGCACGTTCGGGTTGCTGTTCTTACGGATCAGTTCCACCAGATTGGCGGAGCTGATCCCTTCGATCTGCTTTTCCCCCGCCGGGGAATAGATGTCCGTGATGATCACTTCGTCGGCATCCGGGAACGCCCGGCTGAACTGCTCAAACAGGAAATACGTACGAGTGTATCTCTGTGGCTGAAAAACGGCGATAATGCGTTTACCCGTCGCTTTGGCCGCTTGAATCGTGGCTTCGATTTCAGTTGGATGATGCGCATAATCATCGATGACCAGAATGCCGTCCACTTCCCCAAGCACCTGAAACCGCCGCTTGGCTCCGCGGAATTCCGTAATCGCTTCGGCTACCTGTTCGAACGTCAGACCCGCTTCCATGCAGGTAATGATCGTAGCCATCGCATTATACACATTATGCTTGCCGGGCACGGATAAACGAACCGTACCAAGCACGTTCCCCTCCCGCACCAATTCAAACGTAACCTTCCTGTCGCCAAGACAGATGTTCCGTGCCATCACATCGGCTTCCGTTTCGATCGCATAGGTGATGACCTTGCTCTTGATTTGCGGAATCATATCGCGCAAATAGACATCATCCTTGCAAACAACCGCTTTGCCGTCTTTCTTCACCTGGCTTAAGAACCGGGCATAGGCATATTTCAGATTTTCAAAGTTGCCGTCATAGTTTTCAAGATGGTCCGCCTCGATATTGTTGACCAAAGCGATGGAAGGCTGATACTGCAGGAATGAACCGTCGCTTTCATCGGCTTCCGCGACAACCCATTCACCCTTGCCCGCTTTGGCGTTGCTTCCGACGTTCATGATTTCCCCGCCGATGATGAAGGTCGGGTCCTGTCCGCAACGTTCCAGCACCAGGGCAATCATGGATGACGTCGTTGTCTTTCCGTGCGCTCCCGCTACCGCAATGCCCTTCTTCGCATTCATCAGTCTCGCCAGCATTTGAGCCCGGTGCAAAATCGGGATGTTCAGCTCTTCAGCCGCGACCATTTCTACGTTATCTTTGGACAGCGCCGTAGAGTATACGACGACGTCCGCTCCCTTCACGTTCTGCGCTTCGTGTCCAATGAACACCTGCGCCCCCTTGGCCGCCAGCTTCTCTGTAAGCTCCTGCTGAGCCAAATCGGATCCCGAAACTTGGTAGCCCATTTCCAGCATCACTTTGGCAATGGCGCTCATGCCGTAGCCTCCGATGCCGATAAAATGGATGTGCTCCGATGTATTCACTCGCGTTCTCACCAGCCTTTTTCAGAATCGGATTTATGCTTGATCCAGGAACGAACATCCCCTATCAAATATAACGTGCCCGAGACGACGGTAAGGTCGTCCTCTTCCGCCAAGCCCTTGGCTCGCTCGAGCGCCGCCCTCCAGTCAGGCTCCACGATCACTTCCACGTCACTTCGGCCATGCTCTTGCAGCATAGCTCTAGCCAGTCCGGCAAGCGATTCCGCCGAGGCCTTCTTATGCCAATCCGGCTCGGTAAGGATGAGAGTATCCACTATTGGCAGTATATGCCTAAAATAGCCGGAATGATTCTTGTTATCGAGCATTCCCATGACAAAATGGAGGTTTTTAAAAGAATATGTCTCTTTCAGCGTTTTTGCCAGCGATTCGGCTCCCTCCGGATTGTGCGCGCCGTCGATCAAAATCCTCGGTTTCGCAGATATCATTTCGAGACGTCCTGCCCACTGCGTCCGTTTCATAGCGAGATACAGATCCTCATCGTCTACAATGAAAGCATAATATTGACGCAGGACTTCAATCGTCATCAGAGTGACGGATGCATTCTCGATTTGATGCAACCCGTTCAAAGAGATCTTCACGTCCGGTATGTCCCGGAACAATCCCCGGAAGTGAAACGTCTGTTCATCTTCTTTTGACGAGACCGTATCATAGCGGAATTCCCGCCCCAGCAAATACAGCTTGCTGTTCTTTTCTTTGGCCTTCCGCTCAATGACATCCACAACCTCCGGCTGCTTCACCGCACTTACGACCGGAACGCCGGACTTGATGATGCCCGCTTTCTCCGCTGCGATTTGTTCCAGCGTTTCTCCCAAATAATCCATGTGATCATAACCGATGTTGGTGATCACCGAAACCAGCGGAGTAACGATATTGGTCGAATCCAATCGTCCGCCCAGGCCCGTTTCCCAAACGACGAAATCGGGATAGGCCATACGCGCAAAATATTCAATCGCCGCAACGGTGGAAATCTCGAACATCGAGGGCTGCCCGTACTCTGCCGCCACTTGGTCGACCACGGGCTTGATTTTATTGATGACCTGAAGCAGATCTTCGTCGGATATGTTCTGCCCATTGATTCGGATGCGCTCGTTATAGCTCTCGATATAAGGGGACGTGAAGGTCCCCACATCGTATCCGCACTGGCGAATCACTTCCGACAGATAGGCGCATACCGAGCCTTTGCCGTTCGTTCCGGCCACATGGATAAATTTTAACCGG
Source organism: Paenibacillus naphthalenovorans (assembly GCF_900099895.1). Taxonomy (GTDB): domain Bacteria; phylum Bacillota; class Bacilli; order Paenibacillales; family NBRC-103111; genus Paenibacillus_G; species Paenibacillus_G naphthalenovorans. The sequence goes on along the minus strand of NZ_FNDY01000003.1, from coordinate 173,647 downwards.
CGATGCGGATAATCGAGCAGCTCCATGAGCTTCTCCATCCGTTCCAAACCCGGCTTGATGCCCGCCAGAGGAATGTATCTTACGAGCCAGTCCACCGCTTCTTTAGCCGTCTGGAACGATCCTGCCGGAGCAGATTGCCTGTCTTCGCTCATCGCAAGTTCACCCTTTCAGCTCCGCCAGACGGGCATTCACTTTATCCCGTTTATCGGCGTAATCGGCAAGCTTTGCCTTTTCTTCTTCGATCACTTTAGCCGGAGCCTTCGCTATAAAGCCTTGGTTTGACAGCTTTTTCTCGATGCGGGCCACCTCGTTATGAAGCGTCCCGAGTTCTTTTTCCAGCCGCGCGATTTCCTGAGCGATATCGATCAGGCCCGCCAGCGGCAAGTACAGCTCCGCTCCGGTTACAATTCCTGTCATCGCTTTGTCCGGAGACGTTAACTCCAAATTGATTTCCAGAGATGACGTATTGCAGAACCGGCGCACATATTCTTCGTTGCGCTGCAGGATAGCAAGGAATTCGGCGCCGGCCGGCTTCACAAGCAAATCCACCTTCTTGCTCATCGGCACGTTCACTTCGGCGCGGATGTTGCGGACGGTACGGATGATATCCATCAGCAGCTCCATTTCGCGCACAGCCTCCGGAGCCTCAAAGCGCGCTTCGAATGCCGGCCAGGCAGCCAGCGTGATGGTCTCGCCTTCATGCGGCAAATGCTGCCAGATCTCTTCGCTGATGAACGGCATGAACGGGTGGATCAGGCGCTGAGTCCGGTCAAGCACATAAGCGAGTACGGATTTCGTCGTCTTCTTGGCCGCCTCATCGTTTCCGTACAAGGACAGCTTGCTGAATTCGATATACCAGTCGCACAGATCATCCCAAATGAAGTTGTACAGCAGACGTCCCGTTTCGCCGAACTCATACGCATCAATCAGTCTCGTCACATCCCGCACGGTTTCGTTCAAACGGTGCAGTATCCACCGGTCCGCCGTACCCAGTTCTCCGCTCAAATCGATATCGGAAACTTTGAAATCTCCGAGATTCATCAGCGCAAAACGCGATGCGTTCCAAATTTTATTCGCAAAGTTACGTGCCTGCTCTACCTTCTCCCAACGGAAGCGAAGATCCTGCCCCGGCGTGGAGCCTGTTGAAATCATAAAGCGCATCGCATCGGCGCCGTATTTCTCAATGACTTCAAGCGGGTCAACGCCGTTGCCGAGCGATTTGGACATTTTACGCCCTTCCGCATCGCGCACCAAACCGTGAATGAGCACATCCTTGAAAGGTATGCTGTCCGTGAACTCCAGTCCGCTGAAAATCATGCGGGCGACCCAGAAATAAATAATATCGTAGCCCGTTACCAGCAGGTCCGTCGGGTAATAACGCTTCATGTCTTCCGTTTGTTCCGGCCAGCCGAGAGTAGAAAACGGCCACAGCGCGGAGCTGAACCAGGTATCAAGCACATCCTCATCCTGCTTTAGGTGTGTGCCGCCGCACTTCGGACACACGGTCGCATCTTCGCGGGAGACGATGATCTCGCTGCAGTCGCCGCAGTACCACGCCGGAATCCGGTGGCCCCACCAAAGTTGGCGCGAAATGCACCAGTCGCGCACGTTCTCGATCCAGTGCAAATAGATTTTTTCAAACCGGTCCGGCACAAAATGGACGCCTTGTGCGGATTTCTGGGCCTCTACGGCACGCTCCGCCAGCGGCTTCATTTTCACAAACCACTGCGTCGACAAATATGGCTCCACGACGGCGCCGCTGCGTTCGCTGTGGCCGACCTGATGCACATGCTCTTCGATTTTGATCAGCACACCCAGCTCTTTCATATCGGCAACGATTTGCTTGCGGCAATCGAAGCGGTCGAGCCCCTGATATTTTCCCGCGTTCGCATTCATGGTGCCGGATTCGTCCATCACGAGCACCTGCGGCAAATCGTGGCGCTTGCCCACCTCAAAATCGTTCGGGTCATGCGCCGGCGTAATCTTGACGGCGCCGCTTCCGAATTCTTTTTCCACATACTCGTCGGCGATAATCGGAATTTCTCTTCCGATGATCGGCAGGACAAGCGTTTTTCCGATCAGGTGCTTGTAACGCTCATCCTCCGGATGCACCGCCACCGCGGTATCGCCCAGCATGGTTTCCGGACGCGTCGTCGCCACGACGATATATTCATCGCTGTCTTTGACCGGATATTTCAAATGGTAGAGCGCACCCTGCACTTCTTTGTACTCCACTTCAATATCCGATAGCGCCGTACGGGCGGCCGGGTCCCAGTTGATGATATATTTGCCGCGATAGATCAGGCCCTTTTCATATAGACGCACGAATACTTCGCGCACCGCCTTGGACAATCCTGCGTCCAGCGTAAACCGTTCTCTGGAATAGTCCAGCGAGAAGCCCATTTTGGCCCACTGCTCACGGATCGTACCGGCATAATGCTCCTTCCATTCCCATACTTTCTCCAGGAATTTCTCCCGGCCGAGATCGTAACGCGTCACGCCTTCCTCGCGAAGCTTTTGTTCCACCTTCGTTTGGGTAGCGATTCCCGCATGATCGGAGCCCGGAAGCCATAACGCGTCATAGCCCTGCATCCGTTTGGTCCGAATCATGATGTCCTGCAGCGTAAAATCCAGCGCATGGCCGATATGTAGCATACCGGTCACGTTCGGCGGCGGAATGACGATCGTGTAAGGCTTCGCGTCCTTACGCTGTCCCGCTTGAAAATAGCCGCCCTTCAGCCAGTAATCATACCATTTTTTCTCGGATTCTTTGGGATCGTACGTTGTCGGCATCGACGTAGCCGGCGCCGCCGCTTGTTTTGTTTCATCCATAACCAGCAATACCTCCATATGCTTTCGAATTCAGTTGGGGCTATATGTCGCAGGGACGCATCTTTCGCATAAACGCATCACCGCAGCACATCAAAAAACCTTTCGCCGCAAAGGACGAAAGGCTCTCGCTTCCGTGGTACCACCTTTATTCCGTACTTAGGCATAAATTCTCGCGGAGTCCTCTCCGGTCAAAATACGGCACTCAAACAGATAACGGCTGTAACCGGCCGAATCTAGGGTTCGCTTTCAATTCGGCAACTCCGGGGCGACTTCAACAGGTACGTCCTGCGGAACCTTCCAGCCTCTTGCCGGCTCCGCTCTCTGAAGGGTTCGCTGTCTACTATTCCCTTTCAACGTTATTACTGCATCTATGCGTACTATGATAAACAATCATCAGGTGAGAGTCAATACAAGAACCGTTTTTACTCCCGCCTATTCTGAGACTGGCCTTAAGACAAGTATAACCAAAAAAATCCCCGTTCAAGCCTGTTTAGGCCGGATCGGGGATTTTTGAGCCTTATTTCGGTATGTAGACAATTTGTCCTTCCGTTAATTCGCCTTCTCCGAGCCGGTTGTAGAGCGCGATTTCTCTCGGATTCAGATCATAGCGTTTGGCAATCGTTTCAAGCGTTTCTTCCTTTTGCACAATGCACATCCGAAGCTTCTTGAATTGCTGCTGCTCGCGATCGGAATGAAGGAGCAAATTTTTCCATTCTGCTTTTTCGGAAGGCGACAGCTCCTGCTGCGTCGGCTGTCCATCCTCCGGCGGCCTTGAATCCGATTTTTTGGAAGCAAAATTCAACAGCGATGCCAGCCCAAAGGATTTGTAGACCGGCTCCGTGGAGGATTCGGGTGCTTCAGACGTTTTTTTGCTGCCCACGGCGACTTTCAATTCTTTTTTCTCATCCGTATCGGTCTCCGCTTCAGCGGCAAAGTCTTCCGTCTTGGCGTCCTCCGCAGCTTTGAGATCCTGCACCGGCTTTTCTTCCGGCTTGGCGGTCTCCGCAGCTTTGGGCTCCTGTACCGGCTTTTCTTCCTTTACCGGTTCACTGGTTTTGGCAACCGGTTCGTGCCGGTTGATTGGCTCATCCGCCTCCTGCCGCACCTCCGATGCCGGAGCTTGTTCCCTTTGAGGGATGGCCTCTGCAGAGGAATTTATGGCCGACGGCCATTCATCCTGTACTCCCGAACGGTGCTCCGAGACCTCGTGAATAAACACGACCTCTTCTTCGGCTTCCCTCCAGGGTTCGGATTCCGATCTCGAAACGATCTCGATGCCTCCAAGCGACAATACTCCCGTCACATTCAAGCTTCGCTCCGACAGCAAATCCACGTCGAAATTTTCGATTTCAACGGCAATGTCCTCGACATGCTGTACACGATTCAGCGGCAGCGTAATTTCTACCGGAATTAAATGCTGCAGCGTCTGTTCCGGCCGATCATGCTCATCGACGTACGTCCCCGTCAAAAGCAAATTGCCGCGAAGCACGGCTTGTTCTCCTTGTGGAAGCACTTGAATGTGAGGAGTCAGCTCTACCCCTTCCAGTTCCTTGATACCCAGCACACCTTCGGATAAATGCACACGCTCGTAAATGTCAAACCTAATCCCGTTATGCTGATTCGTCAAAGTAACTTCCTCCCTTCCCTATTGCACCTTTCCGTAAAAAAGAAAAGATCGTCAGCGCATTGGTCTTTACAATTTATATGGCTGCTGCGGGAGGAGCATGACTACTATTTTTTCAATTGTTCATAAAGAGCCGCAAAGTCTTCGGGCCAAGGCGCGCGCACCTGCACCCTTTCGCCCGTGAGCGGCTCCGGAAACATCAGCACATCCCCGTGCAGCGCTTGCCTGGCCATGCCCGCCGCCCGGCCGCCGTAAAGCAGGTCTCCCAACAGGGGATGTCCCAAATGGCTCATGTGAACGCGGATTTGGTGCGTTCTGCCCGTCTCCAGCCTTAATCGTACAAGCGAGGCAGAACGCAACCTTTCCAAAACCTCGTAACGTGTCACTGCCGCATCCCCCGTTCGGGATACCCGTCTTCTCGTCGCATGGTGCCTGTCGCGTCCGATCGGCGCGTCGATCATGCCGCTGTTGTCGGAAGGATGTCCTTGAACCAGAGCGACGTATATCCGCTCTACGCGTTTGTCCCGCATCGCTTCATCCAACCGATATTGCGCCCATTCGTTCTTGGCCGCCAGCACCGGTCCTGTCGTATCCTCGTCCAGCCGGTGAATAGGTCGCGGACGGCAGCGCTGTCCCGTCGATTCCAGATGCCAACCCAGCGCGTGAAGCAGCGTACCGGACTCCCCCTCCCGCGTAGGATGCACCTTCATACCCGGCGGCTTGTTTACCACAAGGCTGAAATCGTCCTCATACAGCACTTCGATGTCCGCCCATTCCGGCTCATATTGGAGCGTTTCCTCGGGAAACAAGCGGAGCATCACCCTGCGTCCTTTCCATTGAATACCGCCGGAACGGTTCAGCTTTGTAAGAAATCGGCCGCCTATCGTTTCAACCAGTTCCTCGCGGATATCTTCTATGGAATGCACGTCCCGTTTGACTGTCCATTCAAGCCACTCCCCTTTGCGGCGCCGCGCATTCATCTCGGGGAATCCTCCTTGGCACCGTCGGCAGCAAGATGCTTTCGGCGGCGTTTCCGCTCCATCCCCGCCGCCGCCATGATGACCAAAAGCAGGACAAAGAACAGCCCCATGACGATAATCATTTCCAGGGTAATTCCATAAAAACTGTATTTTTTCAAGAGCACGTAACTTCCTCCATCCGTTGACCTATCGTCAATTCTACCAAAACGCAGCTTTTTCTCAAAGCAGTTATACTTCCGGGACTTCCTCTATTTTGCTATATCAAATCTCTATTCATGGTTTCTTTATTATGATAGAATGTGAGGAAAATATATGATTTGACCTATGTTCATTTTCCATTACATCAATAACAGGAGAGACTTCGATTGGTTACTGTCTTGCGGACCATTCGTAACTGGGGCAGGCTGAAGAGAACGCTGTTTGGGGTCGCTCTGTTCGCCTTTGGGGTCTCCAGTTTTTTATTTTTGACCAAGCCGGGAAGCGAAATAAGGGAACGGCTCGCAGAAACGGTCATTACCACGCAGCACCGGAGCTGGGCCTGGATTTTTGTCGGAGCCGAGCGGCGGGACTTACTGGTTCAAAAAATGCAGAACGCGATTGAGGATGCCGCCAGGGAAAAGCAGGATCTGGGCATGGTGAACATCGGAAACCGCCGCTCCGCAGACGAACTGATTAAAGTAGAGGATATTTCGGGACCGTTATGGAAAGGAAAAAAGTTGTACGTATACGATCCCAAATCGATCCGCGTCATGACCCCATCCAAGCCTGGGGAAGGGGAACGAATCACGTCCATGGTTACCCGTACCGGTGCTGTAGCCGGCGTCAACGGAGGTAGCTTCGATGATCCGGAGGGACTGGGCAACGGCTTTGCGGCCATCGGTGTCATCATTTCGGGCGGCGATATCGTCTTCACGGATCAAGACGGAAGTATTCCGCAGCATATTGTCGGCTTTACCAGGGAAGGGAAGCTAGTCATCGGCAAATATAATATTTTCGAGCTGAGGGATATGGGGATATCCGAAGCCGTTTCGTTTTATCCAAGGCTGATTGCCAACGGCAAGCCGCTTATTACAAGCGGCGACGGCGGATGGGGCCGTGCGCCGCGGACAGCCGTCGGGCAAAGAACCGACGGAACCGTCATCTTCATCGTCATCGACGGCCGCCAGGCGAACAGCGTAGGAGCCACCTTGAAGGAGGTTCAAGATTTGCTTCTCAACGAAGGGGCCGTCAACGCCGGAAATCTGGATGGCGGAGCCTCCTCCGAGATGGTAGTCGGGGGCGAGCTGATTACCCATCCGTCCAGCCGCTATGGCGAGCGCAGACTGCCGTCCGCGTTTCTCGTTTATGACAATCCGTCATCCGTTGTCGCCAACCGTGTCTGGGACGGCATCGATAAAATCGATCCGGGCGGCTCCCATGACCATCCCGAATATTTGCGGGAACAGGCGGAGAAGAAAGCGCGCCAACAACAAACCCGTGCTGCCGTACCTGCCAAATCCCCGGGCGGTGAAAAAGCGAAAAGCGGGTCCGCATCAGCAGAGACCAAGCCCGCAGCGGGCGGAAATCAGCGGGACGACAGCGGCAAAACCCGCACCGCCGCCGGAACGGCGCCGCCAAAGCAAAGCGGTGCCCATGAGGGAGACGCTTCCTCCCCCTCGCCTGCCCCTGCAGGACAGAAAGAAACGGAAAACACGGATGGCAGCGGCGTCCCTGTGGACAAAACCGGGCCTCCCCCGGTTTCCGGTCCGGCTCCGGCGCCTGTTGTTGTCGGGGACTCCAACGGCAAAGTTCCCGCCGGAACCGTGACGGAAACCGTTCCTGCAGCAAAATAACAGCAACCGCCGAACTCTGCAGCCGTTCCAGGCTGACGATAATCAAAGCCGCCCCGTATTCCTCAATGCAGAAAGAATACGGGGCGGCTTCATTGGGTTGCGTCTCTTGACCAAAACGGTTTGAAGGTTCACAAGCGCTTCAAAGCCTGGTAATGCGCTTCAATCGTCGCATCGATATCCGCGTCGGTATGAGCGGCGGACACGAACATCCCTTCGAACTGCGAAGGGGCGATGCTGACTCCTTCATCAAGCAGTGAGGCAAAATAACGGTTAAACCGGTCCAGATCGGAACGTTTCGCCGTCTCATAATTGATCACTTTCGTGTCTGTAAAAAACGGACATACCATGGAGCCCACGCGATTGATGGTAGACGGGATTCCCAGCTCGGCCGCGTTTTTCCTGAAGCCCTGCTCCAATTTGGCGGACTTCCGCTCCAGCTCCTCATAAACGCCCGGCTCTCCCAGCAGCTTGAGCGTCGTGTAGCCGGCTGCCATCGCAAGCGGATTACCCGACAGCGTACCCGCCTGATAAATCGGTCCGGCCGGAGCAATATGCTCCATGATCTCCCGTTTGCCGCCGTACGCGCCTACCGGAAGACCCCCGCCGATGATTTTGCCGAGACAGGTAAGATCCGGCGTAATGCCGTAGAGCCCTTGAGCGCTGTGTAAGCCGACGCGAAAACCGGTCATGACCTCGTCGAAGATCAACAGGCTGCCGTAGGAGGAGGTCGTTTGACGCAGACCTTCAAGAAAGCCCGGCTGCGGCGGAACGACGCCCATGTTACCGGCTACCGGTTCGACGATGACCGCGGCGATTTCTTCACCGAATTTTTCAAACGCGAGCTGCACCGACGCCAGATCGTTATATGGAACCGTTATCGTATTGACCGCTACGGATTCCGGTACGCCCGGACTATCCGGAAGGCTCAGCGTGGCAACTCCTGAACCCGCCTTAATCAGCAGAGAGTCCGCATGCCCGTGGTAGCAGCCCTCGAACTTGAGGATTTTATTGCGGCCTGTGTAGCCTCTCGCCAGCCGAAGCGCGCTCATCGTTGCCTCCGTACCGGAATTCACCATCCGGACAACCTCGATCGAAGGAATCCGTTCAACCACCAGCTTGGCCATTTCCGTCTCCAGCTCTGTTGGCGCTCCGAAGCTCGTTCCGAGCTCCGCCGTGCGTTTTACGGCCTCGATCACTTCCGGATGAGCATGTCCCAGAATAAGCGGACCCCAGGATCCGATGTAATCAATGAACTCGTTGCCGTCCACATCATAGACACGCGAACCGGCTCCTTTAACCACAAACAGCGGTGTGAGACCGACCGATTTGAAGGCGCGGACCGGGCTGTTCACCCCGCCAGGTATGTATTTTTTGGCTTCCGCAAAAGCTTCAGCGGAACGCGTGTCGGAACGTTTGCGCTTTTCGTTCATTTAGGCCCCACCTTTTTCTATAATTGTACTTAAACCCATCTTAAAACCGGTATCCCGGTAACTGGACAATCTCACAGCCATTATACCATTCCCATTGCAGGCCGCCACATCTTTTCTTCCCTTTAATCAAAAAATGTAAAGCCCGATGAGGTCGGGCTTTTTCCAATGCTACTGAAGCTGTGCCGCCATTTGCTGCGCAGCTTCCTTTCCCTGACGAATACAATCCGGCAGCCCTACGCCTTGGAACGCCGCTCCCGTCACCAGCACACCGGGCATGCGCTCGGACAACCCTTGGCGAACGCGGCCGATTAGCTCGAGATGGCCGACAGGGTATTGCGGCATCGAACGCATCAGCTTCGTCATTTCCATAAATAACGGCTCGGCTGTAATGCCCATCGTTTCTCTCAAATCTTTACGTACCTCACGGAAAACTTCGTCCTCCGTCATATGAAGCCAACGGTCGTCTCCGAAACGTCCGACATAGCAGCGCAGAAGCACTTTGCCGCTAGGCGCGGTATGCAGCCATTTCTTGGACGTCCAGGTGCAAGCCGTAATAAACCGCCCTTCCCGCCTTGGCACGACAAATCCCGAACCGTCGAGCTCCCGTACCATGTCCTCGGCATTGAATGCCAGGATAACGTTCGCGACGGAGACATATTCGATCCTGTCCAGCTCCCGTATTTCAGGAACCCCGGAACCGAGCACTTCGCTTATGCCGTAGGCAGGGAGCGCTATAATGACACCAGCCGCATCCTCTATCTCTCCGTCTTCCCGAATGACGCGGTAACCTTCCTCCGCCTTCTCCACCCGCGAAACACCGCAATGCTTTAGAAGACGCACATCATCGAGCGCTTCCAGCAGCCCGTCAACCAGTGTCTCCAGTCCATCCCTGTAGGTGAGGAACATCGTATTACGTGCGGCCTCGGGCAGCGTCCGGCTTTCCTCGCCGCCCGCTTTCCGGTTTTGCATCATGCCCAGGATCAGACTGCGGTGCTTCTGCTCAATCGAGTGAAATTGCGGGAAGGTCGCTCTTAAGCTCAAATTGTACGTGTCGCCTGCATAGATGCCGGCAAGCAGGGGTTCGGCGATTTGCGCAAGCACCTCCGCCCCCAGCCGCCGCTCTAAAAAGTGCCCGAGCGACTCGTCTTCCGGCGATGTTCGTTTGGGCAGCGCCAAATCCAGTGCGGCACGCGCCTTGCCGGACAGCGACAGAAGACCCGTCCGCATGAAAGGAACTAGCCGAGTAGGAATTCCCAGCATAAGGCCGTCAGGCATCCGGTGAAGCTTCCCGCCCGATAGAATGTACGTTTTTTTCGCGTTGGGATTCGTACCGGTCAGCTTGTCCTCCAGCCCTAGCTCCCGGGTTAAATCAATGATCGCCTGCTTTCGCGCCAGGAACGAATCCGGGCCTTTCTCTATAACGAAGCCGTCCCGCTTTAATGTGACGATTTTCCCCCCGAACGCCCCGCCTTTTTCCATCACCGTAATCCGCAAGGGGGCGGCCGTACTCTTCTTCAAATAATAAGCGGCGCTAAGCCCCGTTATGCCTCCGCCAACAATAACGACGTGTCTGGCATTGCCGTCCATACCATCAATTCCTCTCCAACTGCGCGTAAACGACGTCGCTTAACGCATCCATGTACAGCGGGTCGGTATTCAAGGAACGGGTACGTTCCAGATGCAGTCCGAGCTCGCGAGCCGTTAGCTGCGCTTCAATATCGAGGTCGTATAAAATTTCAAGATGATCGGAAACAAATCCGACCGGGCAGATCAGTACATGCTCCGCCTGCTTTTCCTGCTTGATGGTGCGCAGCACGTCCAGGACATCGGGACCAAGCCATGGCTCTCCGGTCTGTCCCGCACTCTGCCAGCCGAACTGCCAATTCGTCAGACCCGTCTTAGCGGCGACCGCTCTGGACGTTTCCAGCAGCTGCTCAGGGTACGGATCTTTCATCTCGAGTATTTTTTCCGGCAGGCTGTGTGCGGTAAAAATCACCTTGATCCGGTCCTTCTCCACCCCTTCGAATCGGTTCAAGGCTTCTTCCACCCGCTCCGCCAAAGCTTCGATCAGCTTGGGATGCAAATGGTAGCTGCGAACGAACCGGATGTTTAAACCAAGCTCATCCGCCTTCGCTTGCGCCCGTTTCATATACCCCCCAACGCTCATCGAGGAATAATGCGGAGCCAGCACCACGCCGACCGCTTCCGTAAGTCCGTCCTGAACGATTTGCTCTACGCCGTCCTCTATAAAAGGGGCCGCGTGCTTTAAGCCTTGATAGCAAATAAACGTGGTGTCCGGATATTTCTCGTTCAACCGGTCCTCCAGAGCCTTCACTTGTTTGTCGGTGTTCTCCCTAAGCGGAAATACGCCTCCCACAATCGCTTCATAGCGATTTTTCAAATCCTGCAGCTGCTCCGGCGTCGGAGGATGCCCTCTCCGGATATGCGTATAATAGGCTTCAATGTCATCGATGCTTTTGGGCGTTCCGTAAGACAAGACAAGAACACCAATCCGTTTGATCTCCGTCGCACTCATGTTATACACCGCTTTCCTGTTTGAAAGTTCCCTGCGCTTTCAGCGCCTGACGGGAGTACGTATGGATAAACGCTGTGAGCTCCCTCAGCTTTTCCAAGGAAGCCTCCGGGAACAAGCCGTGCCCTAGATTGAACACGTACCCCGGCTTTTGAATGCCTTCATCGATAATGGCCTTAGCCTGTGCCTCAATGACGGACATGGGAGCTGTCAGCACATAAGGGTCCAAATTGCCCTGCACCGCAAACCGGCTGCCTACGCGCCGACGTCCTTCTGCAATCGGAACACGCCAATCCAGTCCGATAACGTCAGCCTGGACATCCCGTAGATAAGGCAGCAGCTCCCCGGAGCTGACGCCCGGGAAATAAATTTTCGGCTCCTCATAAGATTCCATCTCGGCAAAAATACGGCGGATCGTCGGCAGCACATAGGTTTGATAATCGGCCGGAGACAGCGCCCCGACCCAGCTGTCGAACAATTGCACCGCTTTGGCGCCGGAAGCGATATGGGCTTTCAGATATGTAATGACCATGTCTCCCAATTTGTCCATCAGCTCAAACCAAATCTTCGGTTCACCGTACATCAGCCCTTTGGTGCGGATGTAGCTCTTGGAGGGCTTGCCTTCAATCAAATAGCTGGCAATGGTAAACGGCGCACCCGCAAACGTAATGAGCGGAACCTGCAGCTCTCCAACCAGAATTTCAATCGTCTTCAGGACGTGTGATAAATCCTGCTCCACCTGAATCGGCTTCAGCCTTTGCACATCCGCAGACGTGCGAATCGGGTTATGGATCACCGGACCGATATTTTTGACAATATCAAAATCGATTCCGATCGAAGCGACGGGATTCATGATATCCGAATACAAAATCGCCGCATCGACGCCAAGCTTTTTCACCGGCATCATGGTCACTTCCGCCGCCAGCTCCGGCTGCCTGCAAATTTCAAGAAGGCTGTATTTTTCCTTGATTTTGCGATAATCCGGGTCATACCGTCCCGCCTGCCGCATATACCACACCGGCAGCGTATCCACTTCCTGCTTTTTACAAGCACGGATAAACAAATCATTATAGCTCATATTGGATTCCTCTTTTCCGCATTCCCGTTGTATACTTTCCATTATGCCCTATTTGAAAGCAGGTAACAACGTATGTCAGCCGCCGTTTTCCGACAAATGTATGACAGCTGATTTCAAGGAAAATATCTCGCTCATCCCGGGAACGGAGAGCCGCCATGGCAGTCATCCCATTGGCCAACGTCCGGCCCCTTCGATGAAGGCGGCAAATCTAATGAAAAAACGTTTGTCCTGCAGCTGAGCTGGAAGACAAACGTTTGATTACACGATAGACCGATTCGGTTATTCTTCTTTCAGCCAACGGGCAATGTCCTTGGCGAAATAAGTAATGATCAGATCCGCGCCCGCCCGCTTAAAGCCGACCATGGTTTCCATCACGATAGCCTTCTCATCGATCCAGCCCTGTGCGGCCGCGGCTTTGACCATGGAATACTCCGCGCTGACGTTGTAAGCGACAATCGGAAGATCATAACGGTCGCGCAGCATCCGAATCATATCCATATAAGCGAGCGCCGGCTTCACCATGAGAAAATCGGCGCCCTCCGCGACATCGGCATCCGCTTCACGCAGCGCTTCGCGGGAATTGGCGGGATCCATCTGATACGTCTTCCGGTCGCCAAACTGCGGCGCCGAATGGGCTGCATCACGGAACGGTCCGTAGAATGAAGAAGAATATTTGACGGAATAAGACATGATCGGCACGTGCTCATAGCCGGCTTCGTCCAACCCTTGACGGATCGCATACACGAAACCATCCATCATGTTCGACGGTGCAATGATATCCGCACCGGCTTCGGCTTGAGACACCGCCGTTTTGACGAGCAGCTCCAGCGTAGGGTCGTTCAACACCTCGGCACGCCCTTTGGCTTCATCAAAATGAACGATGCCGCAGTGGCCGTGGTCCGTGAATTGGCACAGACAGGTATCCGCAATGACTAAAAGCTGGGGATTCCATTCTTTGATCCGGCGGGCAGCCTGCTGAACGATGCCGTTTGCGTCATAAGCCGAGCTTCCGTGAGCATCTTTATGCTCCGGTACGCCAAACAAGAGAATGGCTTGAATACCAAGAGCCGTCACTTCACGAATTTCTTCTTCCAACCGGTCTATTGACAGATGGTATACGCCCGGCATTGAGCTGATTTCTTCTTTAATTCCGGAACCATGGGTTACAAATATCGGATAAATCAAATCATACGTGGAAACAGCGTGCTCTCTTACCAGATTACGTATTGCGTGGGACGTACGCAGTCTGCGATTTCGAACGAGCGGGAAACTCATAAGTTCTCCTCCTAGCTGCGGTTAGTCGGCTTTATTCGCCGCTATCCTGTTGATATAAGCTGGCCACAAGCGACGAAACCGTCGCTTCTTTGGCCATATAGTCTACATTCAGTCCTGCATCCAAAGCAGTTTGGGCGGTTAACGGACCGATACAAGCAATGTTGCAGCCCCGGAGCAATTCAACCGGCTCATGCTCGCCAAGCTCCTTTAATGCGCGAAGCAGATTTGTTACTGTAGATGAGCTTGTAAACGTGACAATATGAATTTTACCCTGCTTGAGCAGCTCGATGATTTCATCACCGTGATCGGTTTCCAGCACCGTTTCATACATATCGATTTTGGTTACATGCAAACCGAGTTCCTTGAGCTTATGAGGCAGCGCGTCCCTGGCGATATTCGCTGTAGGAAGAAGCACACGCTGATTCGGCTGCAGCTCGGCAGCCAATGCTTCGGGCAGCGCATCCCCTTGATACCGTGAAGGGATCGTTTCAATCATCAGGCCTCGCTCCTCCAACGCTTCCGCTGTTTTCGGACCGACGGCCGCAATACGCGCCTTCGCAAGAGAGCGTATATCCTTACGCAGCTCCCGCATTCTTTGAAAGAAAAACTCCACACCGTTTACGCTTGTAAACATAATCCAGTCAAACTGTTCCACAGAGCTTATGGCGTCATCCCGCAGCGCTTGAGCAGCGGGATCGGTTGTCTGCTGTGTACGAATCACCGGAAACTCCACCGCTTCTCCGCCCAGTTCATCGATTTGGTTGGCTAAATCACTGGCTTGACTGCGCGCACGGGTGACCAGGATTCGCCGTCCGAAGAGCGGCTTCTTCTCGAACCAGGAGAGCTTGTCTCTTAGCTTCACGACTTCGCCAACGATCGTAACCGCCGGCGATTGAAAATTGGCTGCTCTCACCTTTTCCGCGATATCCGTCAATGTTCCCGTCAATGTTTCCTGCTCCATCCAAGTTCCCCATCGAATGAGCGCCACAGGAGTCTCCGGAGATTTGCCGCCATGAATCAGCCGGTTGCATATTTGCTCTAGGTTAGCCACACCCATTAAAAAAATAAGTGTGCCGGACGCTTGCGACAAGTTATCCCAATTCACGCTGGAGTATGTTTTATTTTTATATTCATGCCCCGTCACGATGGAAAAGGAAGAAGTAAAATCGCGATGCGTTACCGGGATTCCGGCATAAGCCGGCACGGCGATGGCGGAAGTAATGCCGGGAACAATTTCAAACTTGATCCCGTTGTCCGCGAGCAGCTCCGCTTCCTCTCCCACGCGTCCGAACACGCTCGGATCTCCGCCCTTGAGCCGGGTCACGGTCTTTCCTTGAAGCGCAAGGTCGACCAGCAGCCGGTTAATTTCCTCCTGCTTCATCATATGCTTGTCGGGCAGCTTGCCCACAAAAATTTTCTCCGCACCGGCCTTCATATGCTTCAGTAGACGCGGGCTGGCAAGTCTGTCGTAAACAACCACATCGGCCCGCTGTATTGCCTCCAAGCCTCTCAACGTAATCAGCTTCGGATCCCCTGGTCCGGCACCGACAAGATAAACGACACCCTTATTCACAACCGTTTCTCCCCTATTCCCCAGCTATGGACAGCAGCTCTGCAGCTCCTTTGGCGATTAGTGCCTCGGCTAAAGCTAATCCCAGCTTTTCCGGATCTGTTCCGTTCATTGTTTCTTTTAACATCCGTTTGCCGTCCGGCGATCCCACCATACCGGTCAGCGTGATTTCCGGTTTACCGTCGGCGTTCACTTCGCCCAATTGGGCATAAGCCCCGATCGGAACCTGGCAGCCGCCGTTCAAGCGGCCCAGGAAGCTTCGTTCCGCGCTTACCGCAATCGCTGTAGGCTCATGGCGGTACCCGGCCAGGAGATCCAGCACGAATTCGTTATCGCCGCGGCACTCGATACATAACGCTCCCTGTCCTACGGCCGGGAGACACAACTCGGGAGGCAGGTATGCGCTGATCCGATCCTCCCAGCCAATACGACGCAAACCGGCCGCGGCTAACACGATGGCGTCGAAGCCTTCTGTCTCCAGCTTGCCCAGCCTTGAATCGATGTTGCCTCTTACCGGTTCGATCCGGAAGTCCGGCCGATAGTTTTGCAATTGGCTTGAGCGGCGCAAGCTGCTTGTCCCGATCTTTGCCCCCTCGGGAAGGTCGTCCAACCCCCGACCCCCGATCGTAATCAACCCGTCGCGAGGGTCTTCCCGTTCAGGTATAGCGCCGATCACCAAGCCTTCCGGAAGCTCGAAGGGCATGTCCTTCATGCTATGTACCGCCAGATCGATTTCGCCATCGAGCAGCGCTTGTTCAATTTCTTTAACGAATAAGCCTTTACCGCCTACCTTGGAAAGCGTTACATCGAGAATCCGATCGCCTTTGGTCACGATTTTTTTCAATTCGAATTCCACTTCGATGCCGTTCCGCTCACACAACTCCTTAAGATGATCGATCACCTGTCCGGTTTGTGTCAGAGCGAGCGCGCTCTGTCTGGTACCTACAACGATTTTACGCATGCGTTCGGTCAACCCCTTGTCCACTCAATCAGCCTTTATAGCTAATGACCTGATATAAATTAAGAAGCTTCTGAGCGAAGCCCGCTTGAATAACCCTTTGTGATCAGACAGTATTTTAACCATCCGTCTGGTCTTCTTTTTCTTTTCATTCATGCCCATTCCAAGCGTTTTGTAGAC
This sequence comes from Paenibacillus naphthalenovorans, assembly GCF_900099895.1. GTDB lineage: Bacteria > Bacillota > Bacilli > Paenibacillales > NBRC-103111 > Paenibacillus_G > Paenibacillus_G naphthalenovorans. The sequence continues at coordinate 157,355 of NZ_FNDY01000003.1, read as the reverse complement.
TCAGCAACCAATCTCCGATGCTGCAGATCCCGTCGATTGTCGGGTCTTCCGCCACGCGGCGCAGCAGCTCCGATCGGAGATGATCATATGGCAGTCTCCCTGACTTAAACAAAGGAAGCAGCTTCCACTCCAGCATGGCCCGAAACAACTCCTGGCGTTCAGACGTATCGGACACGACAGTCTGGACGGTCATGCGCAGTTCATGCATCAGCTCCAGATACGGCGCGTACTCTTCTCCAAACATGTCTTCAAGCTGCCTGCGCACTTTGGCGGCCAGCGATGGGCTTGCGCCTGCCGTCGATACCGCCAGCGTCAACCGGCCGCGCCTCAGGGTCGCCGGTACAATAAACCCTCCGGCCTCCGCATCATCGGCCGAATTCACAAGCTTACCGAGGGCTTCCGCTTCGGCACATACCTGCGCATTCACCTCGGCATCGCCGGTAGCGGCGAACACGAGAAACGCCTGCGCCAGTACGGGAAGACCGGCGGTATATTCCTCACGCTGCGTCCGTATAAGCCCTTGCTCCGCCCACGCTTCCAATTGCGGGGTAAGCCGCGGGCTGACCACTGTCACGCTCGCCCCGGCTTCCATGAGGGTACAAGCCTTACGCTCGGCGACCCTTCCGCCGCCGACAACAAGGCACGGCTTGTCCTCAAGATCAAGCAGCACCGGGTACCATATTTTGGCTCCGTCTTTCCGTCCCGCAGCCGGTCCATTGGATTTGGCCGCCATCCGCACTTCCTCCCTTACGACCATTGGTGAAAGCCGGAATAGTAATTCGCCAGCAAGAAATTAAGCAGGGTGATCACGAATGCCGCCAAATTCCAAAGCGCCAGCCGGTTGCCCGGTGCTTTCAACAGCATCCGTTGAAATAAATAAAAAACATAAGCCAAAAGAACAAACCATGAATTCACTACTTTAGAGTCGAAAAAGAGTGTAAAATCACCCTCAAGCGCAATCCATACAATACCAAGGGAAATGCTCAGCAGCAGCAGCGGAGCACCGATCACCGCAGCCACAAACGCATAGCGATCCGTCTTCTCCAAGCTTGGAAGCCGCAGCATCTGCTGGGACCACTTCTTTTCCTTCAGCATGCGATGTAAAAACAAGTACATGCCGGAAAATACCGCCGAGACGACGAAGGCTGCATAGCCTCCCACCGCCAACGTAATATGAATGAATAAAAGCTCGTCATTAATATTCCAATGCGACAGTGTAGGAGAAATTCCCGGCCTGCTGAAAAAGTTGGCCGCCAGCACAGCAAATCCCAGCACATTAACCAAAAAGACAAACAATTCGATCCGAAAAAAACGATTGATAAGAATGGACACAGTCACCAGCAGCCAAGAAAAAATAAACAGCGTTTCGAACATCGAAAAGGTCGATAAATTTCTATGTTCTACCAGGCTGTAAACCAAGTATGCCGTTTGCAACACCCATACAAAAGAAAGCAACCCTGTTCCCATCCGTTTTGCACTTCGGTTCGAACCGACAAAGTCCGAGAAGTAAAACAGGAGGCTCAGGGCATAGATATAAATAATGGCATCATACAACCAAGTTTGCGTAACCATGGCCTCCCTTTCCGGTTAGGCTTTGGCCAGAACATCAGCAGGCGTGGCGGATGCCCTTACCTTGGAAAGAAGCTCCTCTTTCATCCGCTCCTGCGCAGCTTCCTCTTCTTGCTTCTGCGCCGCTTGCTCCATCCGCTTTTGCTCGGCCAACTGCTCTTCCAAGGCAAAAATTTTCGTGAACATTTCGAGCGCATCATCCCCATGACGCTCGGCTGCCATTTCTTTAATACGGACAATGGGATCGCGCAGTATTTGATTGACAATGCTTTTGGTTAATTTGCGAATCACTTTCAATTCGCGTTCATCCAATTCGGGCAGCTTCTTCAGCAAGCTGTCCATGGTTTCCTCATGAATGGAGGCCGCTTTCGTTTGCAGCGCCTGAATAACAGGACTGACACCCAACGTCTTCGTCCACTGTTCAAAAGCCGCGATCTCCATCCCTATCATCTCTTCAATCTGTACCGCCGCTTTCCGGCGTTCTTCCAAATGGGAATTGACGATGGATTGAAGATTGTCAATGTCATATAAGAAAACATTCGGCATTTCACCCAAACGCGGATCCAGGTCGCGCGGAACGGCGATGTCGATCATAAACAGAGGTCTGGAGCGGCGGCGCTGCAATATGGAAGACACCTGCCCGGCAGTTAATACATAACCGGACGCCCCTGTGGAACTGATGACGATGTCCGCCTCTTCGAGATGAGCCATCAAACGGTCCATCGTGCTTGCGACGCCGCTAAACTTATCTGCAAGCTCCCGCGCCCGGCTTAGCGTACGGTTCACAACGATGACTTTATCCGCTCCGTTGGCGTACAGATGCTTTACCGTCAGCTCGCTCATCTTCCCGGCGCCGATAATCAGCACTTTCTTGCGCTGGTAGCTCCCGAAGATGCGTTTGCCGAGTTCCACCGCCGCATAGCTGACAGATACCGGATTTTCCCCGATTCCCGTCTCGGTGTGCGCTCGTTTAGCCATGGTAACAGCCTGCTTGAACAGCGTGTTAAACAAGACACCCGTCGTCTTCTCCTGCTGTGCCAAAAGGAAAGCATCACGAACCTGGCCTAAAATTTGCGTCTCACCGATCACCATCGAATCCAGTCCGCTCGCCACCCGGAACAAATGCTCAATGGCTTTCTCATTCTCCAAAACGTAAAGATGTTTATTGAACTGCTCTTTCGGCACATCGAACCATTTTTCAATAAATCCCCGTAAAAGATGTCCGCACAAATGCTGGCTGTCAACCACAACGTATAATTCCGTCCGGTTGCAGGTGGCCACAATGACGCATTCCATCACGCTTTTGATGTTCTTCAGCTCTTTCAGCGCCAGCGGCAAATCCTTCTCGGCGAATGCAAATTTTTCTCTGATCGATACCGGCGCTGTTCGATAATTTAAACCTGCCACGACGATATGCATCTGGTTCACCTGCCTCCTCCTTTTAAATTGAATTTATTATAGCATAGTTGTCCGAGCTTCTTCGACATAATTTATGAACTTTTTTTCACATTCACGGCTTATTTTCAAAATTTTCTTGTTCAAGACCGCATTTCTATTTTCCTCCGGAATACCGGGACGTATACTTGCCGGCTTCATTTTTTTCTTGGCCTCCGGATGACTGCCTGCATGCAGCCGAATCCCCTCTCAACCAAGCAATTACTTGATATGTATGGGAGGGAATGAAAAGAAATAACCACGGAAACGATTCCGTGGTTATGATATGTTCAATTCATGATTTAACCAATTCCGCTTGCTTCAATACCGGTGTTTCGACTTGCAGTTCACCCACACCGCGAACCAGTTTTTTAGCGTGTGCAACCTCCGGCTTCAGAACGGAGAGCATATGTTCAATCGCTAGCTGAGGATCGACCGTCTCGCCACAGGTATAACAATCGAGCGCTGCGAAGCCTTTCTCAGGATACGTATGAATGGAGAGATGACTTTCTGACAGTAATACAAGAACCGTTGCGCCTTGTGGTTCAAATTGCTTGGACTGCACCGACAAAACGGTCGCCCCGCAAACCTCGGCAGCTTCTACCATTTGTGCTTGTAACCATTCAGCATTATTGAGAAGTTCGAAATCGACTCCCCATGTATCTACAGCTACGTGTCTTCCGAAAGTTGAGTATTCCATCTTCCGGTTCCCCCTTCCTAGGAATAAAATGTTTTGAAAATTTCATCCGCTAGGACCTACGTCATTCACTTCTCGAGGGAATAATCTCTCGCAACATTACATGTCCTGAGTGAATCCTGGTTCCTATTATTTTTTCAACGAAAATAAAAATAACATCTATTGACCAGAAATGCAATACTTTTTTTTGCAAATTCGTTTTTCCCTATCATCCGTGAACACCCAACAACAAAATATGTACAAAACATGTCCCATGTGAATTGACGATGGCCTTCATCCCAAGCCCATTGGCGGCTGTAACGGCGATATCCGGAACCGGTATAAACAAAGGTGTATAAAAATGCAAATGGAACCCTTCCCCGGCACAGCAAAGCCGAACCGGAAAGAGTTCCTATGAATAAACGCATTATCTTAAGCTTCAAGTACAAACAAACGATGCGTCAGTTTGCGAAGTCGGACATCGATCTGGTCGCGAACGTAATTTTCCGTGATCTCATTGCGAAGGTCAAGAAGGCTGTTCACTTGCTCCTTGAGCCACCTGATCTCTTGCTCCACCTCATTCTTATGGAACAAATGCTCCAATTGACCGAGCGTATCCTTAAATTCATAAACCACTTTTTCGGCATTCTTCGCCTTCTCCACAATCTTGACGACTGCGCCTTGTTTATATGTGTAGACCATGGTGTAAGCATGATAAATCCGGTGAACGACAGCATCCCCTTTAAAGACGGATACTGCTTTTCGCATGGCGTTAACCAGATTTCTATTTTTCATCCGGCAAGTGCCTTGACATACATACAAATTCATTTGCCGCTCAAACGGCAGGACGATTTCTTCACCAGCGTCGTCTTGCAGCACAACCTCTTGATTTCCATTTTCAAGAACTTTGACTTGCAAAGAAGCCCCCTGGTCGACAAACATTTGAATGAATTGGGTCATCTCGGCTTCCGTTAACTTTAGGCAGGTTTTGACGTATTCAGTCGCTAACCTATTTGCCATAAAAATCCCTCGATTCATTTTTTTCGAACCTAAGCTTGAGCCTATTTTCAGTTGTTCTCTATACATTATACTACATAATTATTTAATATTCCTGCTCCCAAGGTTTTGTATTTCGCCGGAAATTAGAAAAATTCGCTTTTTCCCCTCAGAAGACCGGGGGAACGGGTAAATAACTCTTTCTCCCTCCCTTTGTTTCGCAGTTCCCCGTACCAATGCCGTAAAAAGGCAAAAAGAAGCAGCCCGCAGTCTTTCCTGTGTTCAAGACCAGGGCTCTTCTTTTATCGGCTTTCATTTTCTTTGGTGTTATTTATTGCATCTTCAGGCTCCGATATTGCGCCGTCTCCGATCCGCTGCTCGATGACGGACCACAACTCGTCTTTACCGAGTCCCGTTTCGGAAGAGAACAGCACAAGCGGGTCGGACTTGTCCGCACCCAGCGTCTCTCTAACGATCTTCATGTGCTTCTGCCATTTGCCCTTCGGGATTTTGTCCGCCTTCGTGGCTACGAGGCACACCGGAACCCCTTTATGCTTGAGCCAGGCATACATCGCCTGATCGTCCTTCGAAGGCGGGTGACGAAGATCAATAACCTGCAGCACAAGCTGCAAATATTCCCGCTTCAGCAGGTACTCCTCGATGAACTTCCCCCACTTTTCCCGTTCGGTTTTGGACACCTGCGCATAGCCGTAACCGGGCAAATCGACAAAAAATAAATCGGTATTAATCCGGTAATAGTTAAGCTGCTGCGTTTTGCCGGGCTTCGAGCTGGTGCGGGCCAGATTTTTACGGTTGATCATACGGTTGATTAATGAAGATTTGCCGACATTAGAACGCCCTGCCAGAGCAATTTCCGGCAAGGCATCGGAAGGATATTGGCTTGGACCGACGGCACTGATCACAAATTCAGCCTGATTTACTTTCATGCCATTTCACTCATTTCTAACGGATGCCGATTGATCCGAACCGATCTCCGCGCAGCGGATTCAATCGGCGCATATATATTAGACTCCTACAGGTTTGACTAAAGCATGTTCAAGAACTTCGTCCATGTGGGAAACAGGGATAAAGTTCAAATCGCTGCGCACACTTTCGGGTATTTCTTCAATGTCCTTTTCATTATCTTTGGGCAAGATGACCGTACGGATGCCTGCCCGGTGGGCAGCCATGCACTTTTCCTTCAATCCGCCGATCGGAAGCACGCGGCCGCGAAGCGTAATCTCTCCTGTCATGGCCACATGGCGGGAGACAGGTATACCGGTAAGCGCCGAGACCAACGCCGTGCCCATCGTAATTCCGGCAGAGGGCCCATCCTTCGGGATGGCTCCTTCCGGAATGTGTATATGAATATCAAATTTTTCATGAAAATCGGCTTGAATATGGAACTGCTCAACCCGCGAACGTGTGTAACTGAATGCGGCCTGAGCGGACTCTTTCATCACATCGCCGAGCTTGCCCGTCAAAGTCAGCTTGCCGTTGCCGGGCATGACCGTCACTTCGATCACCAGCGTGTCTCCGCCGACTTCTGTCCAGGCAAGTCCCGTGACGGCTCCGACTTGGTCTTTTTCTTCCGCCATCCCAAAACGGAATTTGGGTTGACCCAGGAACTCTTTAAGATTGTCCTCCTGTACGTGCACGCTTTCTGTTCCGCCGACGACCTGCTTGGCGGCCTTTCGGCAAATCGATGAAATTTGCTGCTCCAGGTTGCGGACGCCGGCTTCCCTTGTGTACTCGCGAACCGTTTTCATCAGCGCCGCTTCATCTACGATCAGCTGCTCATCCGTCAGCCCGTGATCTTTCCGCTGCTTCGGAAGCAAATAATTTTGCGCGATATGCAGCTTCTCGATCTCGGTATAGCCCGGGATATACAGCACTTCCATTCGGTCCAGCAGCGGTCTCGGAATATTGTGCACGCCATTGGCCGTCGTAATGAACATCACCTTGGATAGATCGAAAGGAACTTCCACATAGTGATCGCTGAACGTGCTGTTCTGTTCCGGATCGAGGACCTCCAGCAGCGCCGATGCCGGATCGCCGCGAAAATCCATCGCCATCTTGTCGATTTCATCCAGCAGGAAAACAGGGTTGTTGGTCCCGGCCGTTTTCATCCCCTGAATGATCCGTCCCGGCATGGCGCCGACATAAGTACGGCGGTGTCCCCGAATCTCAGCCTCGTCCCGCACTCCGCCCAAAGAAATTCGAACGAATTCGCGTTCCAAAGAGCGTGCGATGGAGCGGGCAATCGACGTTTTCCCGACGCCCGGAGGCCCTACGAGACACAGAATCGGACCTTTCATTTTTTTGACCAGCTTCTGTACGGCCAAATATTCAAGAACGCGTTCCTTGGGCTTCTCCAAGCCATAATGGTCCTGATTAAGGATTTCCTCCGCTTTGCGGATATCCAGATCGTCTTCTGTCGAATGCGACCAGGGAAGGGCAAGCAGCCAATCGATGTAATTGCGGATCACCGAGCCTTCCGCCGATGTAGCCGGCATTTTCTCAAGCCGATCGATTTCTTTTTCGATCTTCTCTTTTACTTTCTCCGGCACTTCGCTTTGCGCCAGCTGGCTGCGCAGCTCCTCCGCTTCACCAGCGCGGCCTTCCTTGTCCCCCAGCTCCTTCTGGATAGCCTTCATCTGTTCGCGCAAGTAATATTCCTTCTGCGTCTTCTCCATTTGTTTTTTGACGCGTTGGCTGATTTTGCGCTCGAGCTCCAGCACTTCCCGTTCGTTGTTCAGAATGTTCAACAGCTTTTCCAGCCGCAAACGCACATCCACGGTTTCCAGGATTTCTTGTTTATCTTTAATTTTTAAAGATAGATGACTGCAAATGACGTCCGCCAGTCTTCCCGCCTCATCAATATCGGAGACGGCGGCCAGCGTCTCCGGGGTCACTTTCTTTGAAAGATTAATATAATGCTCGAATTGATTTAATACGGTACGCATCAATGCATCGATTTCCGGATCGGACACTTCCTGTTCGGGCAGTTCCTTGACGTGAACCTCATAATATTCGTCATTGACCAGAAACTCGGTGATTTCCGCGCGCACGACGCCTTCCACAAGAACCCTGATCGTACCGTTGGGTAGCTTGAGCATTTGACGTACTTTGGCAATGGTACCGATCCGGTAAATGTCTTCGTTCTTCGGTTCTTCAATATTTACTTCGGATTGCGAGCACAGCAGGATCATGCTGTCCTCGACCATCGCTTTCTCGAGCGCACGCACCGACTTCTCTCTGCCTACGTCCAAATGTAGAACCATGCTCGGATAGACGAGCAATCCCCGCAGCGGAAGCAGCGGCAAACGACGCACCTTCTGTTTGCTCGGTCCCATTGGCGAGCACCTCCAGACTTAACATACATGCTGTGATTTACATTTTATCAAAATTGTTTTCAAAACACCAATCAGCGCCTTTATCCAAAAAGAGACGCCAATCGCCCTATTCGAGCGCATCGGCGTGCAGTATTGTTACAGAAGCGGGAGAGGCGGGCTCCTGAACCAAATCCAGGGATTCGGATGAAACGTGGAGTTCCATGCCCAATGCATGATACAGCGCCTCTTCAATGCAATCGACGGGGATGACCTCCAGACCGTTTAAACCTGCAAAAATTTCCTGCCAGTTCTCCTTGGGAATGATGACCCTGTTTGCTCCTGCCTGGAAAGCGGCTTCCACCTTGGCAATAACCCCTCCCACAGGCTTTATTTTCCCGTGAATGCTGATTTCGCCAGTCATGGCGATATGGTTGTCCACCGGAATTTGTTTAATGGCCGATGTGATGGCAACAGCCATCGAAATTCCCGCAGAGGGTCCGTCAATCGGAATGCCTCCCGGAAAATTGATGTGCAGATCGAAATCATGCGGCCTGATGTTGAGTCTTCGAAGAACGGTTAGCACATTCTCTACGGAGCCGCGAGCCATACTCTTGCGCCGCAGCGTCCGCGCGCCCCCTCCCATCTCTTCCTCATCCACGACACCCGTAATCGTAAATTGTCCGCCGCCCGGCTGTGCCGCGGGGATTGCCGTTACCTCGATGTCCATTAGCGTTCCCATATTGGGGCCATAGACGGCCAATCCGTTCACCAAACCGATTTCAGGCTGCGAATGAATTTTTTTCTCCGGACGCGGAGAAAGCTGAGAACTGTTGACCACCCATTCAATATCGGCCGCCGACACTTCGCGGCGCTGTTCCGTCAATGCCATGCCCGCCGCCAACTGAATCACATTAACGGCTTCCCGTCCGTTGGTCGCATACTTTTTCACCACATCGATCGCTGCGCTGTTCTCGGGAAACCCGATTTTTTTGAGCGCTTTGGCGGCAATCATGCCAATCTCATCGGGCAGCAGCGGGCGAAAATAAATTTCCATGCAGCGGGAACGGATGGCGGGAGGAAGCTCCTGCGGATTGCGCGTCGTAGCACCGACAAGCCGAAAATCTGCCGGCAGCCCGTTCTGAAACACGTCATGAATGTAGCTCGGCACATTCGTGTCTTCCGAATTATAATATGCGCTCTCAAGAAATACTTTACGATCTTCAAGTACCTTTAATAATTTATTCATCTGATGTGGATGTAATTCCCCGATTTCATCTATGAACAATATTCCTCCGTGCGCCTTGGTCACCGCACCCGGCTTGGGCTGGGGAATACCGGCAACCCCCATGGCTCCGGCTCCCTGATAAATCGGATCATGAACGGAGCCGATCAAAGGATCGGCAATGCCGCGTTCGTCAAATCTTGCCGTGGTCGCATCGATTTCCGTAAATTTGGCGTCGGGACGAAACGGGGATTCCGGATTCTTCTTCGCTTCTTCCAGCACTACACGGGCAGCTGCCGTCTTTCCTACTCCCGGCGGCCCGTAAATGATGACATGCTGCGGGTTAGCCCCGCATAAAGCGGCCTTCAGCGCGCGCAGACCTTCTTTTTGTCCAACGATATCTTCCATCGATGACGGGCGTGTTTTCTCTACAAGGGGCTTATTGAGCGAGATGGAACGAAGCTTGCGCAGCTTCTCCAGTTCCTTCTTGGATTCTTTGTCTACGGCCGTACGGTTCGTTTGCTGATTGCGCAGCAAATTCCAAAAGTACATCCCGATTACAATGGCAAAAAACAACTGGATCACCATTAAAACTACACTGATGTTCATAGCGTTTTGACCTCCATATGATTTCAGCTGACCGGGCTTTGTTTGCGGATATTTCCGGGGTCAGTTGCAGTTTCATTGATAACATATATGGTATTATTGCCCAGTCGTGGTAGCATTAATCGCTAAAGCTCGAGAAACTTTTTGGGGGATGCTAAAGAAGGCAGCACATTTCATTGGACGACAGGGGTGAGTTTTATGGCCACACGAATCATCATTAAACGTATGGCATCACTCGGATTAGCGCTATCGATCTTACTTATGCCCAAGTTGCCAGGACTTTTGGTGCAGGTGCAGCAGGTGCAGGCATCAGCTCCCGATTCCTTTTTGCAGCCTAATGCAATAAGCGAACATCCGGCTATATCGAATGTGGATGTCATTATCGATGCAGGCCATGGAGGAATCGACGGCGGAACTTCGTATGGGGAGCTGTTGGAGAAGGACATTAATTTGGCCATTGCCGAAAAAACCTACGAGGCTTTACGGAAAAAAGGCTATATTGTTCTTCTCAACCGTTCGGGAGACTATGCGCTCAGCGGCGAAAATCTGTGGTTGAGAAGCAGATCGAGACATTTGAAGGATTTGGCGCAGCGGAGTCATTTGGCCAATGAAATCAAACCTAAGGCGATGATCAGCTTACACGTCAATTCGGCCAGAAATTCGTCCAAAAGAGGAGCCATTCTTCTTCATCAAAAAAATGAGCAGAGCAAACAGCTGGCCCAGCATCTTCAGCATTCGCTGAATCATTTGTACGGCATTCACGAAAAACCCTTCTACGGAAAGACTTACTATCTGCTTAAGCACTGCCGGATACCTACCGTTATTGTGGAGATGGGTTTTATTACGAATCATCAAGACCGCGAAATGCTGGTCCGGCCGGATTGGCAGCAAGCCATCGCCGATCATATTGCCATAGGGCTGGAACAATATTTAAAGACGTCATCCAATCCCTCCTAGACTTTGGTTTATTTTGTTATTGGTCTTTATCCCCGTTTTTATACGTTTATGTAAGCAGGGTGCAAAAAAAGCCTCGTATCCGTCTCGCAAAAGACAGATCCAAGGCATTCTCGTTTAAAGCCGTTGTTATGCATTGGCATGATGCTTTCTGCCGGGAATTTCACCGGTTTTATTAAAATGATCGACAATATGATCGATTTCCTTCTTCAGTTCGGAAAGGAGTTCGGCTTCAGGGACTTTGCGGATCATTTCGCCGTAGCGGAACAGCAAGCCTTCTCCACGGGCTCCGGCAATTCCGATATCGGCTTCCCGAGCTTCGCCGGGGCCATTGACGGCGCAACCCAGCACGGAAACTTTAATCGGTACCTTCAGCTTGGAAATATATTCTTCAACTTCATTGGCAATGGAGAAAAGATCAATGTCAAGACGTCCGCAAGTCGGACAAGAAACAAGCGTGGCCGCATTCGTGATCAAACCGAATGATTTGAGAAGCTCGCGACATACTTTGACTTCTTCCACCGGATCCGCGCTAAGCGAGATACGGATGGTGGAACCGATCCCCATACTGAGCAGCGCCCCTAGACCCGCGGCACTTTTTACCGTTCCGGAGAATAATGTTCCTGCTTCCGTGATACCCAGATGCAGCGGGTAGCGGAATGCAGCCGCCGCTTTCGTGTAAGCGGCTATGGCCATAGGTACATCGGAGGCTTTAAGAGATACGATGATATCATGAAAATCAAGCTCTTCCAAAATTTGAATATGGTACAAGGCACTCTCAACCATGGCTTCAGGAGTCGGGTAGCCATATTTTTCTAAAAGATGATTCTCCAGGGATCCGGCATTCACACCGATGCGAATCGGAATTCCCCGCTCTTTGCAAGCCCTGACCACGGCTTCCACTTTCTCGCGGCGGCCAATGTTCCCCGGGTTGATTCTCACCTTATCAATACCGTTCTCAATCGCCAGCAGCGCCAGACGATAGTCGAAATGGATATCGGCTACAAGCGGAATAGAGATTTGCTTTTTGATCTCTTTAATGGCTTCCGCCGCTTCTTTATTGTTTACTGTCACGCGCACGATCTGGCAGCCGGCTTCCTCGAGCCGATGAATCTCCGCTACCGTCGCCTTCACATCCGCCGTCTTGGTCGTGCACATGCTTTGGATGATCACGTCGTTGCTGCCGCCAATGGTCAGATTTCCAACTTTGACCGGAATTGTTTCCGTTCTATGAAACATCTGTTTTCTTCTCTCCCATGATACCAAACATCCTCCGCTCCGAAGCGCGTGTTCCTTGGCCCCTGAACGGGTGAAACAAGGAATTTTCGGCAGCGGATTGGAGGTGTTTGATTTTATTGTTTATCCTGCGCTTACGCGCTTTCTTCTTTTTTCTTCACCGTTTGGCCGTCGAGGGCTGTAATCTGCGGAGCGATCTTGGCTTGGACCACTTCCTTCGTTACAACGCATTTGGACGATTCGGTACGGGAAGGCGCTTCATACATCACGTCGAGCATAATGCCTTCAATGATGGCTCTTAAGCCCCGTGCCCCGGTGTTGCGCTTGATCGCCTCTTTGGCAATCTCTTCCAACGCCTCGTCCTCGAACTCGAGCGTAACATTATCCATCTCAAGCAGCTTTTGATATTGTTTGACGAGCGCATTCTTCGGTTCAGTCAAAATCCGGATCAACGCCGCTTCATCGAGCGGCTCCAGTGTGGAGATAACCGGAATACGGCCTACAAATTCTGGAATTAAACCGAACTTCAGCAAATCCTCAGGCAGCACAAGCGACAAATACTCGCCCGGCTTCAGATCGACTTTGTGTCCATCCGTACCAAACCCGATGACTTTTTTGCCGATCCGGCGTTTAATAATCTGTTCCAAACCATCAAACGCTCCTCCGCAAATGAACAGGATATTCGTTGTGTCGATTTGGATGAATTCCTGATGCGGATGCTTGCGCCCGCCCTGCGGCGGAACGGAAGCGACCGTACCCTCAAGAATTTTGAGGAGCGCCTGCTGAACACCCTCGCCCGATACATCGCGTGTGATGGACGGGTTTTCGGATTTGCGCGCCACTTTGTCGATCTCGTCGATATAGATAATGCCGCGTTCGGCTTTTTCGACGTCGTAATCCGCAGCCTGGATCAGCTTCAAAAGAATGTTTTCCACATCTTCCCCTACATACCCGGCTTCGGTGAGTGAAGTGGCATCTGCTATCGCAAACGGCACATTCAATATTTTGGCCAGCGTTTGCGCCAGCAGCGTTTTTCCGCTCCCGGTCGGACCCACTAGCGCAATATTGGATTTTTGCAGCTCCACATCATCCAGCTTGCCCTGCTGCGTATTGATCCGTTTGTAATGGTTGTAAACCGCAACGGAGAGCGATTTTTTGGCCTGCTCCTGCCCGATAACATAGGAATCCAAAATAGCCCGGATTTCCATCGGCTTGGGTACATCCTTCAGATCGAGCTCTTCTTCATGGCCCAATTCTTCCTCAACGATTTCCGTACAAAGCTCAATACATTCATCGCATATATAAACGCCCGGTCCGGCAACCAGCTTGCGCACCTGCTCTTGCGATTTGCCGCAAAAGGAGCATTTCAGCTGGCCTTTTTCGTCGTTAAATTTAAACATGGGATCACTCCTTTTCTATGTCAAATCACTGCGAGTGATAACCGCATCAATGAGCCCGTATGCTTTAGCTTCCTCCGCACTCATGAAATTGTCACGGTCTGTGTCGCGTTCGATTTTTTCGTATGGCTGTCCTGTACGTTCCACATAGATTTGATTCAGCTTCTGCTTGGTCTTGATAATCCAGTCGGCATGAATTTTAATGTCCGATGCCTGACCGCGAACTCCTCCAAGCGGTTGATGAATCATAACCTCGCTGTTCGGCAAAGCAAAGCGTTTGCCCGGCGCCCCGGCGGTTAACAATAACGAGCCCATACTTGCAGCCATCCCGACGCAAATGGTCGAAACGTCCGGCTTGATATATTGCATTGTATCATATATACCCATTCCTGCGGTAACGGAACCGCCAGGGGAGTTAATGTACAAGTGGATATCCTTCTCGGAATCCGTTGCAGCCAAAAATAACAATTGGGCTATAACCAGGTTGGCGACATCGTCATCGATCGCACTGCCCAAGAAAATAATGCGATCCTTTAACAAACGCGAGTAAATATCGTAAGAGCGTTCGCCGCGGCCTTCCTGTTCTACAACCATAGGTACCAGAGTCATCGTCTCAACCCCTCTACTTCGTTAATGCAATACAAAGAACTTACAAAATCATTGTAGCACGTTTAATGGCTAAAGTCATTCTCATGCAAATAACCCGCCCTCATCTCACGCCTGCAACCATCACGGCCGTTTCCATCGCCATGCTGAACGACGGCAACCGCCTACTGCTCATTATGCGCTCTCCGTGAGCTTACTATGTACTAAAAGCAAAGCCGTTCTTATGTCGGTTTAAACGTTTGCGGCTAAATACCGCTATGTACGCAACTACGCAACGTTCATATGTACGGCGTAGGCAAAGCTATGTACTTCTTATTGTACTGCTATGTCATTCTTATGTGCATTCATCAGCCGGCAGAAACGCAATTTTTGGGTAAAACAAAGGCACGCATGGAAGTACACGTGCCTTTGAATGTATGTGACGCGGTATGAGCGTTACTCGTTACGCCGTTTTGCTGTTGTCGAGCAGGAATTTAACCGTTTTACGGTTCACAATGTCCTGAACCAGGGAAGGCATGTTTCCGTTGGACGTGAAGATGCTGCGGATCTCGTCTGCGGAACGGCCATACAATTTGGACAAATTCTCCAGCTCGGCATTGATTTCCTCTTCTGTTGCTTCCAGGTTCTCAGCCTTGGCAATGGCTTCGAGCACCAGGTTATTCCGTACGCGCTTCTCGGCGTCGGCGCGCATTTGACCTTTCAGGTCCTCGACGCTTTGTCCGGTAAACTGGTAGTACATCTCGATGTTCATGCCTTGCGTACGCAGACGGGCTTCAAATTCTTTAACCATTTGATCGGCCTCGTCATTGATCATGACTTCAGGAATTTCAACTTCAGCCGCTGCAGCAGCTTTCTCCACCACTTGAGCTTCTCTCTTTGCGTTGATCTCGTTTTGCTTGCGCTCTTTCAGCTTACTTTCGAGATCAGCCTTGAACTCTTCAAGCGTTTCGAACTCGCTGACGTCTTTAGCGAATTCGTCGTCAAGCTCCGGCAGGTTTTTGCGCTTGATATCGTGCAGCTTGATTTTGAATACGGCTTCTTTGCCCTGCAGCTCTTCCGCCTGGTAGTTTTCGGGGAAGGTAACCGTAATGTCCTTCTCGCCGCCTTTCTCCAAACCGACCAGCTGCTCTTCAAAACCAGGAATAAAGCTGTTCGATCCGAGCTCCAGGGAATATCTTTCGGCTTTGCCGCCTTCAAATGCAGCGCCGTCTACAAAGCCCTCGAAATCGATCACGACAATGTCGCCGTTTTGCGCAGCGCCTTCTTCCACCGGAATCAGCTCCGCATGACGCTTTTGCAGTCTTTCCAGCTCTTCGTTGACTTCTTCCGCCGTTACGGAAGCTTCTTCCGCTTCGAGCTCGATGCCCTTGTATTCGCCAAGCTCCACTTCCGGCTTTACGGCAACCTTGGCTTTGAACTTCAAACTTTGTCCTTTGCCGAACTGCTCGACGTCTACTTCAGGACGGTCTATGGGCTCGATGCCTGTTTCTTGCACGGCTGCAACATAGGCGTCCGGCAAAATAATATCAAGCGCGTCCTGATACAAGCTCTCCACACCGAATTTGGATTCAAAAATGGCGCGGGGCACTTTGCCCTTGCGGAAACCCGGGACATTCACCTTTTGTACGACTTTCTTGAATGCCTTGTCCAGGGCGGCGGCCACCTGTTCCGCTTCGACTTCAATATCAAGAACGGCTACGTTCTTCTCTATTTTTTCCCAGCTTGCTTTCATTTTATGCTTTCCCCTTCCAAAAATGTTCCATCCATGATTTGTTACCGCAACGAACTGAGGACAAGCCTCTCGATATAACCATTATATTATAACTAGAATGAGTTACGTTTTCAAGGTATAAATGAATGTTGCAAAACGATAGAGACGCCGATCAAACCCTTCGGGTAAATACAGTCGAGGCAAACTGCTGCATCAACCGGTACGCCTGCTCCCATTGAAACGCCAATTCGGACGTAATGCCGTACTGCTCCAGAATTTCCGCTTTGTCTCCGCCCTCAAACAGATGCTCCAACAGCGTCAAGTGCAGCGCTGCGGCCCAAACATCCACGCAATCGGTTTCCTGCTTCAGCATTTGGTCATAAAACGAGGTGCCGTAAATAAACGCGAGGAATTCGTTCCAGGTTTCCCCTGCAAAATAGGATAAAGCCGGGTGCTGCGTTTCGCTGATTTCCTGCACCCGATGGATAATATCTTGAATTTGCGAAGGGAACTGGTCGAAACCCGCAGGCGTATCCTCGATATC
This sequence comes from Paenibacillus naphthalenovorans, assembly GCF_900099895.1. Taxonomy (GTDB): domain Bacteria; phylum Bacillota; class Bacilli; order Paenibacillales; family NBRC-103111; genus Paenibacillus_G; species Paenibacillus_G naphthalenovorans. Next base: position 141,069 of record NZ_FNDY01000003.1, on the reverse strand, counting down.
GACCTCCGCCGTTTCCCCGTTCTTATGGAGCGCCACAACACCGGTGACACCGCGCTTTTTTAACGTTTGGAGCGTTTTGAATTGAACAATGGGATGAAGCGGCATCTGCGTAAGCCAATCGAGCAGGGCTTGATCAATATCCGGATGATCCAAAAAAGCGAGCTGATCCAGCGCCAGCATCAGCTTGTCCACGTCCTTGTGTTCCTTCAGGCTTTCCAGCAGCTTTTGGGCATACTCCATGCTCTGTTCACCTTTTGCGCTCAGATGCTCGCGCAGCAAATCCGTCTCGCTCAGATCCTGCTCCAAGTCGCTTTCGGGTTTGAATATGAGATCGGGAAACATCATATACAGCCAATCCAGAAGCGATTGCCATTCTTCCCTCGCCCTTGCGTCGCCGGACTGGCAGGCAAGGAGGAAACGCAGCAGCCTGATCGCTTCGCCGTATTGTTCCGACTCCAGAAGACGGGTCAGTTCATATTGATAGTACTCGACGGTTTTGGGAAATAGAATTACATTATCGTTCGATTGTCCGTTCATGTGACACCGCCTTTCCTTAAGCGACTTTCTTATGAATGCCAGTGTACCCGAAAAAGAAGCCGAAAGCAAAATTTGCCTGCTGCGGCTGCTGATCACAAAAAAGCCCCTGATGGCATCCATCCGGGCTGCATGTAATTTCAACTGGTACGTTGGTATGGGGTTTGACATTCGTCCGCAGATCTTAGTCCATTTTCATGGCGGCTTGGATCAATTGAGCCTTGATGTGCGGATTTTTGTCGATGAAGGCGTACATTCTGTCGACAGCTTCCTTGTTTTGCAAGTAGTCGCGTTCATTTTGAATCATCTGGTGAGACCAGTTCAAAAGCGCAGCTTCCGCCGCTCCGAGACGGTTCAGGGCCGTGTGCAATCCGGTATCTTCAACAAGCCGCTCCATGACTTCCTGGTTTACGGTACCCAGCTTCTTCGTGGTAGCCAGCTTTTGCTCGAACTCTTTGTTGACTTTCTCAAAATGCTCCTTGGCTTCTTTATATTCCTTTTGCTGCTCCGATAAAGTCTTTTTCATACTTATGACCACCTTTCATGTTGATTCTCTGCCTTCCTGTCCTGCGCCGTGATGAAAAAAGGGAACCAAAACTCCGCTTTTTTGTTTCATAGGCCGCGCAAGGCAGAACTTACCCAATGGTTTTATACGCTTTAGTGTAACTTTTATTCGATCGTTTGTCCAATTATTCGTCAAGTTTATGAGCCGTCCGCCCGCTACGGACAGACATGAATCGCGTTTTTCCCGCATAACCTTTAACATCTTGCTGTCGCTCCTTGGATAGGCTTGTTAGCCTGGAGGAATTCCAGAGATCAGAAAGGATGAAGACTATGTGTGGAATTACGGGATGGATTGATTGGCACAAAGACTTGACGCAGTATCCGTCCATTCTTGAAAATATGACGGATACGCTGGCCCCCCGCGGTCCGGACGCTTCCGGCACCTGGATCACGCCCCGTTGCGCCCTCGGCCACCGCCGTCTGAGCGTCATGGACCCGGAGAACGGCGTGCAGCCGATGACGCGGAGAGCAGGCGACAATACGTACAGCCTTGTATACAACGGTGAGCTGTATAATGCCCCCGAGCTGAAAAAGGAACTGGAGCTGTGCGGCCACCGTTTTCTAACCGCATGCGACACCGAGGTGCTCCTCGTGGCGTTTATCGAATGGGGCCGGGCCTGCGTGGATCGGTTTAACGGCATTTTTGCTTTCGCCGTTTGGGATGATGAAGAGCAAACTCTGTTCGCGGCCCGCGACCGGCTCGGCGTCAAGCCGTTTTTTTATTCCTACACGGACGGACGGCTTCTGTTCGGTTCGGAGCCTAAAGCCATTCTCGCACATCCCGATTTTCCCGCCCAAATCAGCGGGGAGGGGCTGGCCGAGATCTTCGCTTTAGGACCGGCGCGTACCCCCGGGCACGGCGTATACAAAAATATGCACGAGCTGAAGCCCGGCCACTGCATGGTCCTGGATGCGAACGGCATTCGCATCCGCGCTTACTGGAAGCTGGAAAGCAAGCCTCACGAGGATACCGTCGAGGCCACTGCCGGGAAGGTGCGTGAGCTTCTGGAGGATACGGTTCAACGCCAGCTTGCTTCCGACGTGCCGGTCTGCACACTGCTCTCGGGCGGACTGGATTCCAGCGCGCTTACGTCTTTTGCTTCCCGTCATTATCATGCGCAAGGGCTCGGCACACTGCATACCTACTCGATCGATTACGTGGATAATGACAAGCATTTCAAAACGAGCGCCTTCCAGCCGAACGCCGATGCGCCCTGGATCCAACGGATGACGGATTACTTGGGCACCGTTCATCACGCGCTGGAATTTGATACGCCGGAGCTTGTAGACTCCCTGAAAAATGTAGTGTACGCCCGTGATTTGCCGGGGATGGCCGATGTCGACGGCTCGCTGTACTTGTTCTGCCGGGAAATCAAAAAGGGCGCTACGGTGGCGATTTCCGGCGAGGCCGCGGATGAAATATTCGGCGGCTATCCCTGGTTTCATCGTGACGATGCCCTGAACGCGCAAACCTTCCCCTGGTCGCTCGCCACTCCGGAGCGCATCGCTTTGCTGTCGCCTGATTTTGTCGATTGGGTGAAGCCGGAGCAGTATGTTCAGGAACGGTACCGCCAGGCGTTATCCGAAGTTCCGCGGCTTGCCGGCGAGAACCGGAAGCAAAACCGGATGCGCGAGATGTCGTATCTCAATATCACCCGGTTCATGCCGACCCTGCTCGACCGGAAGGACCGGATGAGCATGGCGGTGGGACTTGAGGTTCGCGTACCTTTTTGCGATCACCGGCTCGTTGAATACGTCTGGAACATTCCCTGGGAAGTCAAGACAGCGGGCGACCGTGAAAAAGGCATTTTGCGGAAAGCGCTCAAGGGCTCCTTGCCCGACGACGTGCTGACCCGTAAAAAAAGCCCGTATCCGAAAACACACAATCCAAATTACTTGTCGGCTGTCCGTTCCTGGGTTCTGGACATTTTGCACGATTCCTCCTCGCCGCTGCTGCAATTTATCGATGTCGCCAAAATCCGCGCGTTAGCCGAGGACGACGGCAGCCGGTTCGACCTTCCCTGGTTCGGACAGCTGATGACAGGACCCCAGCTCTTGGCCTACCTTGCCCAAGTGGACACCTGGCTTCGCGCCTACAAAGTGGGCATTCGCTGACGGCGTACGGAAATCGGCCTCTAAATAAAATGACGGGACGAACTGCCGGAATGTTTCACCGTGCAGGCTTGTCCCGTCATTTATTTGCGGTCAAGCATGTCCCACAGCTTTCGCAGCGCACGGCCGCGGTGGCTCAAGGCGTTTTTCTCCTCCATCGTAAGCTCGGCAAGCGTACGGCCAAGCTCCGGCACATAGAAGAGGGGGTCGTATCCGAAGCCCCGTTCTCCCCTCGGCGAATCGATGATGACGCCTTCGCATTCCCCTTCAACCTCGGCTACAGGCTCGCCATGCTTGTCCACAAGCGCTATGGCGCACACGAACCGGGCCGGGCTGAGATATACAGGCCCGCCCGGCGCGGGGCCTTGAGCAGGCGCTGCGCGCTTACCCAGTTCATCCAGCAGCTTGCGGTTGTTCGCCGCATCATCCGGCGGCTCTCCGGCGTAACGCGCGGAATACACTCCGGGAGCGCCGTCCAGCCGATCTACGCATAATCCGGAATCGTCGGCAGCGACCGCGACTCCGAACCGCAGGGCGATCGCCCTCGCTTTAATCAGCGCGTTGGCCGCGAACGTTTCCCCATCCTCCGGGATGTCCGGAATGTCCGGGTAATCCCGCAGGCTGCGAACCGTCAAGCCTTTGTCCCGAAAGAGGGATTCGAACTCTTTTACCTTTCCAGCGTTCTTCGTTGCAATAAGGATTTCAGACCCGGTAAGCAGCATGGGCAGCCCCCCTGATCCGTTCAGAGATCACTCCGAGCACTTTTTCCTGTTCACTGATCATGGATTGGATGCCAAGCTCAGCTAACAACAGCAGCTCATCGAGCTCTTTGCGGGAGAACGGCGATTCCTCTCCTGTCCCTTGAACCTCTACAAATTTGCCGCTGCCGGTCATTACCACATTCATATCCACCTTGGCCTTGGAATCTTCGTCGTAATTCAAATCAAGAAGCGCTTGTTCCTGGATAACGCCCACACTGACCGAGCCAAGAAAATCAATGATCGGAAAACGGCTTAATTTTTTGTCGGTTGCCAGTTTATCGATCGCAATGGCCATCGCTACAAACGCCCCCGTGATCGACGTCGTACGGGTTCCGCCATCCGCTTGAATCACGTCGCAGTCGAGTGTGACGGACCGTTCTCCAAGCGCATCCAGTTGAACGACAGAACGCAGCGCACGGCCAATCAACCGCTGAATTTCCATGGTTCGGCCGCCCAGCTTGCCTCTGGCCGATTCCCTCTGGTTTCGGACCGAGGTCGCGCGGGGCAGCATCGAATATTCCGCCGTTACCCAGCCCTTGCCCTGCCCTTTCATAAACGGGGGCACCCGCTCTTCTATCGTAGCGGTACAGATCACCTTGGTATCGCCCACTTCGATGAGCACGGAGCCTTCCGCATGTTTATTATAATTCGCCGTGATTTTTACCGGCCTGGTTTCATCGGCTCTTCGGCCGTCGCTTCTCATCAAGTGCTTCTTCCTCCTTTTGCTCTGACGCTCCTTATTGTACCAGAGCAAATCCGGAAAACCAACCGGCACCGATTTCCGTTAAGGACGCCCTTGTTCATCAATAGAATTGGTTAAAATTCCCCCTTTATCGGACACCGCCGCATAAAGGGGGAAATATTCGTGAGTATAAGACTTATAATTTGATCTGATTGACCGCCTGCGGTCTGGACACCGGCTTCGCGTAGCTTTGGTTGTCCGTCGTGCTCACATCCGCTTTCCCGTTGACCAAAATTTGCACTTTGGTGGCCGCTCCCGCATTCTCCGTCAAGGAAAGCACAACGGCTCTCAACGCTTCGGCCGGAGCTTTATGATCCGGTCCGAGCATCTTGTCGGAGAAATTGACCGTGATGATATCCTCCGCTTTGCTAACCTTGAGCAGCTCCGCGCCGGGCGTCATCACGGCGCTCAAGCCTGTCTTCTCATTCGGACCGGCTATAAGCTGCTGCACAACCGCTTCAGTGACCTCGTCGGTCCGCTTGATCAATCGGGTCACCGGCACATAGTAGCTGTATTCTTCCTGATTTTGATTCAGGAAATAAAGGGTCACAGGAGTCGTCTGCCCGTATTCCACGTGTTCGGATTTCTCCAGGTTGATGCCCATCTCCCGAGTCAGCGCTTCGTCCAACGGCGTTTCGCCGACGGGCATTTCTTTCAGCGCCTTACCCTCTACGCGAATTTGCACTTTGTCCACGGTCGGAAAGCTCGTAAGAGTCCAAGTAATGCCCTCCAATATTTTCCTTTCGTCCTGCAGGTTATAATCTGTGAAGGAATTGGAGAAATCTACGATAGCGAGCTTATCTTTAATATTGATGCCTTTAATTTCGGTTCCTTTGGGCAGCAGACTCGTGAAGCCCGCCGGAAGCCGGCCTTGTGACGGCCCGCCTTCCACCATATATTCCAGAGCTCTCTTGGCTGTGCCTTCTGTCTTCTCGACCTGTAAGGCAATAGGTGCGACAAAACCTTTCTCATCCTTTGCATATACCGTAATCTGCATCGGATTGGCAATGGCAGCCAAGACGGCTTTGGCCCCCGCGGCCCCGGCATCCGTCCCGGTCTGTGGAGGATCGATCGGCTGGGATTGTTCCTTTGTCGCTTCCGAGCAGCCGGAAGCCAGCAGCACCACAATGCCGGTAACGGCGGCCCACCGTGTCCATTTGTACTGTTTCATTGCTTTTCCTCCTTGATTGTCGGGGTGTTGTCCTTTTTTTACTCTATGTATACGAGACAGAGACAAGTTTATGACAATAATTTATCTGCCGCATTCGGATCTGCCTTTCTAGCTCTTAGAGCGGAAGAATCCTTGATTTTCCTGTCCTTGGAAGCCTATAATAAAAAATGTGTTTCCCCAAAAAGAAGCGAATCGCCAGATCGAAAATACGAAGGAGGCGTCCTCATGAAATACACTTTGAACAGCAAGGAAGTGGCTGAAGCCTCCCGTGAATGGCTTATGAAACGCGGGGTCCGGACTGAGGATATTGCAGAACTGACGTATTTTCTGCAAAAAGATTATTATGATAACCTGACGATGGAAGAATGCCTGTCCAGCGTGGAACAGGTGTTGTCCAAGCGGGAAGTGCAAAATGCCATTCTGACAGGCATTCAGCTGGATATCTTGTCGGAGCAGGGCAAACTGATGTCCCCTCTGCAGGAAATGATCGAGAACGATGAAGGGCTTTACGGCTGCGATGAAATCCTGGCGCTCTCCATCGTTAACGTATACGGCAGCATCGGTCTGACGAATTTCGGCTATATCGACAAGCTCAAACCGGGTATTGTAAAAGAACTTAACGATAAAAACGGCGAGCGCAAGCATACGTTTTTGGACGATATCGTCGGAGCCATCGCCGCATCGGCCAGCAGTCGGATTGCACACCGCAAACAGGAAGAAAAAGAGAAAGGAATGCGGTAATACCGCTCCGTAAAAACAAGGGCGATGCCTCTCATGGATGAGAAGCATCGCCCTCTTTGTTTACAGGTCAGGCTGTTTATTCGAGCGGCGCCAGCGTTTCGGCAATGGCTTCTATGGCTTCCGGAGCAGTGCCTTGGAGGGGCTGGATGGCGATAAACGTGTCCCCCTGCTTCAGATAGAGCGCGCGCTGTCCGTTTACCGTTAACCAGTCGGCTGTACCAATACTTAGCTTCACTTCTTTCTCGGACTCCTGCCCCGGCGGCCTGAGCTCTTCAGGCGACTCCAGGACAGCCATATGTTTAAATTTCACCGTCATCACCTTCCCGTTGCCCTGCACTTGGTCGATCTTGTCATCGGGAACCGCTTTTTGCGGTACATAAATGGAAGCGACTCCGGTGAACTTGGCAGTATTTCGAATATTCTCCTTGTCCGCCTCCGTGTAGCTGATCGGCACAAGCTGCACCTGAGCCGCCGGCGGGTTGGCAGCCTGGTCTCCTTGATTTTGATTTTGCCCCTGCGGGGGCGTAGTCTGATCCTTCTGGCAGGCCGTTAAGGCAAACAGAGATGACGCGAGGAGCAGTGCAAAGAACCATACCGTTCCCAGTTTCCACGGATATCGTGCATTCATTGTTTACATACCTCCATGTAAATTGACGTCGACGTCCAATTTGATTTCCGCCCGAGACAGCGCTTCTCTCCATCGTTCTTGCGTCCATAAGCCGCTGTACTGCTTACGGACGGCTTCCCCCAGACGCAGCGGGTCGGTCCGAAGCTCCTGCAGAGAACGGATAAGCTCCGCCCCCTTCTGCTTCAGCCTTTCTTTCCACTGCCCGGCGGTTGACCGTCCGTCCGAAAGTGCCGATACCGTCAAAACCACCCTCAGCTTCGGCTGCTTTAAATCGCCATTGGCGGCTATATCCGCCCTGCAGGAGACCTGCCGAAGCGTTGTGGATCTGCCGGCGGCGGATTCTGCCTGATCCGTCCCCGGCCAAACAAGCCGAGACAGATCGCTACCCCGCAAGCAGGAAAGCAGTTCGCTTTGACCGGCGGAAAGCACGGTGACAAGCTTTTGATTTTTAAACAGCAGGGCCTGAGGAGCTGTCTTCCGGCTGCCCTCGCCCGACCGGGATAACGCCTCCGCAGGCAGATAAGGCAGGACAAGGTCGTCGCCATACCGGGAATCATAGGCGCCCAGCGTGTCTAAGGCCCAGCCGCTTTGGCCGAGCAGCGCCATACCGCCTTCCGCTCCGCCGGGGCTGCGCACCCATCGCTCGGCCGAGCCTTCCACAACGGCAAGCAAGGGCTTGCGTCCTTGCCTCACACCAAGCCGCTGCAGCTGCTTGGCCCAGGATGCCGGGAAGCCGTGAGTACGCACCCAGGCTTCACCGACGGCAATAAATTGCGGAGACGCTTTTTGTTCCCACTGCCAAGCTGCGTCCGCGAAGGTGGCAAAGGATTGCGAGCGCGGCTCCGCCGCCGCATAAGTCTGCAGCTTCCCGCCCGCCAAGCGGGCGAAGTGCTCCGAAGTCGTTACGCGCAGTCCTCCCGGACCATCGTCAACTCCGGCCATCGTCAGCCGCGCCCCTTCGTACGGAAGCGGCCTCATCGATTCGTTATCAGATGCCCTGCAGCCGGTTGCCGCAACAAGGCATGCGATGACCGGAAGCAGCAGCCGGAGCGATGCGCCTTTCGGCGGCAAGCCGTCTTTTGTCATTGAGCCTTCCCCTTCCTTTGCGCATGGCAGAGAGCAAGAGCTCTGCATTTCTTACTGGTCTCATATTTCCCATTTTGCAGTAAAATATGCAGAAAGCACCAGATCTTGCTTATCGCGCCGGAACAGGCACACTCGGCTTATTGCTGCTCATAGCGGATGATGCCGTCCCGCTCTGTACACCGCGCCGCCCCTTGTTCGCGCAGCCAGATCAGGTGCGCCACCGTCTCCGACAGAGCGAACCGGAGCTGGTGCGTGCTCAGCTTCTCTCCGAAGGCGGCGCGGCATACGTCATAAGCCGTACGCGGCTGCGTCAGGAGAACACGCATCGATTCAAGCCTCTGACGGTGATGAGCGATCAGTTCCTTCGCCCGCTGCTGCAAATGAGCGAACGGCTCCCGGTGGCCCGGAAACGCCAGGCGCACCTCGTAGCGGCTGATCAGCTCCAAGCTCGCCATATAGCTTGCAAGCGGGTTCTCGTCGATACCGGGCAAATAGCTGACATTAGGCGAAATTTGCGGCAGCACATGGTCGCCGCAAAACATCGTTGCCGTCTCCGCACGATAAAAGATCAGGTGCCCGGAAGCATGCCCCGGCGTATGTATAGGCTCGTAGTCGTCCTTGCCCAGCCTTACTTTTTGCGCTTCATCAATAATGGTGACTTGCGGCTGCGGCGATACGGCCTGTACGAAGCTGTCCATATTCTCCCGCACCGCCTTCTCCAGCTCCGCGGGCAGCCCGTTGGTTCGAAACAGCGCCATCAGCTTTTCCGTCATAGGCTGACCCTCGCCCCACAGGAGACGGGTTTGCTCCCAGGCCGTCCGCGACATCAAGACGGGAGCGCCGCCCGAGCGTTCCTGAAACCATCCTGCCAGGCCATAATGGTCGGGATGATGATGAGTGAGCGCGATTCGCTCGATGTGGTCAAAACGAATCCCACGTTCGGCGAGCACCGACTCCCACAGCAATTCGGCCGCTTCCGTCCGGAGGCCCGGATCGATCAATGTCCAGCCGCCGGGCCCGGGCAGCAGATAGCTGTTGACAAAGCGCAAAGGAAACGGAAGCGGAACTTTCACCTGCAGAACATCGCCGTGCTCCGTAACCGTAGTGGATAACGACAATCGACTTGACATCCTACGCTTCCCTCCTGCCTACAAAAATCATCCGTTGGGAGTCATCGGGCTCATATGGAGAAGCATCGTAGCCGCCGTACACGGCATCTACAGCCAATCCCGCCCTGCTCAGCATCTGAAGAAAGGTTTCCCGATCAATTAGCCTCACCTGCTCATCATAAACCCGTTCTTCCCGGTTCTTTTCATCCTGCAGCACAATCGTTTTCCGGACGAACCCATCCTCGATCCGACGCCGTTCGTCGATGGTAATCCCGCCTTCCGTACGCACCGAATGCGGGACGAGGTGAGCGGCCACATAAGACGGATTCAAATAGTCGATAATGAAACGTCCTTCCGGTTTAAGCAGTCTTTGAATTTCCCTTAATACCCTTTCATTGTCAGAAGGCTCGGTAAAATAACCGAAGGACGTAAACAAATTAACAACCGCATCAAACTGCTCCGTCAAAGGCACGCTGCGCATATCTCCACGAATCCATCGCACTTCGCCCTTCCTGTCCAGCTTCTTCGCCTCTGCCAAAAGCACCTCAGAAAGGTCGACTCCCGTGACCTGAAAGCCAAAGTCATGAAGCGCCATCGAATGGCGGCCCATTCCACAGCATAAATCAAGCACTCTCGCTCCTTCCGGCAGCTCCAGCCAGTCCATCATCCGATGAACCTCTTCATAAGCCCCTTGTAAATCACGATGTTTATATACCAACAAATAATCTTGTCCAAAGCTCTTTTCAAACCACTCCGCCATCTCTCCATCGTCCCTTCCCGCATATCTCATACAGCCGATTGAATACCGCAAACTACACCCTATTTTACCAGAACACGGCCTCAAAAATCACGTTATTGTTTCCGACCCGTCACGAGTATAGTATAATTATATTTTAATCAGCAATGATTCTGGCATCGGAGGAAGATCATGGAACATGATAGCCTGGAACGAAGAATTTCCGGCCGGAAAGCAAAAGATATTTTTGAACAAATACGAAAAGTGGGAACCGTATCCAAAATCGACCTCCTCGATAAGAGCGGCCTGACCGGCAGCACCCTGACCCGAACCCTTGAAGAGCTAACGGCGCAAGGGCTGATCCTGGAGGCGGGCTTTGGAGAATCGACAGGCGGCAGAAGGCCGATTCTATACACCATTAATCCCAACTATGCCTATGTGTTCGGACTGGATATATCCAGAATGTACTCCAAGCTGATGCTCTTCGACCTGCAAATGAACAAGCTGGAGTCGAAAACCTGGGTGATGACCGAGAGCCTTAGTCCGGATGTACTGTTTGATGAGATTGTCTTGACGGCGCAGAAGATGATGTCCGGGCGCGGCATTTCCTCAAATAAAGTGCTTGGCATGGGTGTCGGGGCGGTAGGACCGGTCGATCGAGCCTCGGGCACCATCCTGGAACCCTTATATTTCCCTTCCGAGGGCTGGAACCAGGTGCACGTGACCGACGTTCTGGGGCAGAGGCTCGGGTTTCCCGTTCTCCTCGACAACGGGGCCAATACCGCCCTGATCGGAGAGTCCTGGTCCGACCGCGGGCGGGATTATCGGCATCTGCTGTATATTCATGTCGGCGTCGGCCTGCGCTCGGCCATGATGACGAACGGGCAGGTCGTTTACGGGGCAGTGGACATGGAAGGAGCCGTCGGGCAGATGATTATTCAAACCGACGGGACCCGGCTGTGGGATGAAGGCAATTTCGGCGCCTGGGAATCGTACGCCTCCATTCATGCGCTGGAGCGGCAGGCTCAGCGCCGGCTTAAGCAAGGGCGTGACAGCCTATTGCTCCGTTTGGAGCCGGATCCGGAGAAAATCACGTTTGCTCATCTGGGACAGGCTTTGCGCGAGAATGATCCTCTAACCGTCGAATTGTTCACTCAGGCCGCCACTTATTTTGGCATCGGATTATCCAATTTGCTCAATATTCTGCATCCCGAGAAAGTCATTCTCGGCGGTGCTTTGATCGGCAGCCATCCCGGTTTTTTCCATACCGCCACTCGCGTCGCCATCCAAAGAACCTACTACTATCCGAAGTACCAGGTCGTGTTCAGCCAGGGCTCCTTGGGGGAAGATGCGCTTGCCACCGGTGCGGCAATTATGGTCATCAACAAACTGACCGGCGTTTAAGTTTACATCGCTCCGAAAACCAAAAAAGCTCCACAGAAACCTATGGGTCGCCGTGGAGCTTTTCTCATTTTCGATTATGCTGATGCTTCATCTTCATTGACCGGGTCGCCATGCATCTCCTGGAACAATTCAACCAGTTTGGCGTGTTTGCGCAGCGATTTCTCATGAATGAGGTTCAGCTTCCCATTGTCAAGCAGCCCGAAACGTTCGATCAGCTGCTCGTTTTCATGGGTCCAGTCGAAGCCTTCAAAAATGTTCAAACAGGTCGTCCAGTTTTTCACATATTTGCCGTCCGCAAACAAATAACGGTTCGCATAAAGCGCGATACTCTCCTGCATGGCACGCGAAGACGAACTGTACTGAGGCAGACCAGGCTGTTCCGGCATCAACGGAATGAGCGTGGTAAAGAACTGGTGCAAAATCTCGATATACGTGGAAGGATCCTGCTTGATCTTACGCGCCAGCTCATAAGACGGCTGCATCTTCCCGGTAAACAACATGGTGGCCGTAGAATACAACCAGCTGAACGAAGTGAAATTTTTGTTGTATGCGGTCAGGTTGGCCCTGCGTTCCACGCCCGCGCCCTTCAAGAACACGTTATGATCCACTACCTGCTGAATAACAACGTTGAGCGGGTCGATGGAGTCGAACGAATGGCCGAGCTCCTTGCTTACCAGCTGCACCTTGGAGTTAATGTCTCCAAACAGCTGCTTTTCTTCTTCTTCGCTAAGGCCGATATAAATCTGAACCGCCAGCTCGCTTTCCATAAGCTCCAGACGGCGGCGCTCCAACTGCTCTACCTGCCCTTCAAGCTGTTCCAGCTCGGCGGCAATTTCCGCATTGTCCGGCGTCTTGCGATGCTTGATCTTCAAAGCGGCAACCTTCTTTTCCAGGCTGCGGGCTTCTTTGAGCATTTGCTCGCCTACATACCCCAGCGCAAGAATACGGTGCTGTCCGTCAAGTATGCTCAGCTTGGAACCCGGGCGCAGGAACAAACCGTTATCCGCCTTAGCCAAGCTGCTGACATCCCGCAGGCTGAGCGTAACCGGGCCAAAAAACACGCGGTCAAGATCGCGTTCTTGCAAATAGTTCGCAATTTTGCGGCGCTGACCGGCGCTCAGCTTCCTCTGCACCATCGGGTCGATCGTTGTATAGTTCAACAAATCCTGTACTTGAATGGCTACCGTTGCAAGTCCGAAACGATCACAAAACGGATGGATCGTCATTTGTAGGTTTAAGCCGTCCATTAGCCAACGTCCTCCTTAGTGTTATCCGTTTGGAAAACTTGTTCAGCAAGCGAGTCTTCACGAATCAGGAACATATGGTGCTCCTGATAAAAATCTTTAATATACTGGTATGCTTTCATAATGCGGGAGCGTCTGGGCAAACGGTCTTTCTCATCCCCAGTGTAAATGGCATCCCAATCGATGTGAGGCAAAATTTTAAGCGCATAGTCAAGCGCATATTTGTTAAACGTGCCGGTTTTGGTCACTTCATCATGGAAGAACATGGACAGAGCGATTTGCAGGTTCTCCGACCAGCACAATTCGCCTTTTTCCGGCGCAGGCAAATACTTCAGCAGGCTCTCAAAGTAATGGACGGCCAGCTTCATGTGCTCCTCCACCTGTTGATCCTCGAAGTAATACCCGTTGTTCCGGGCGGCTGACTTCAAACGCCCTTCAAACAAACCAATCATTATCTCGATCAGCAGGTGATAAGAGAACAGGTACTCCGGCCCTTTGCCACGCTCGGTAAACATATCGACCGGAATTTGTTTCATCACCTCTGTCTCCAGTGCCAAACGGGAAGCAAGGACATGATAAAATCTGCGCTGCTCTCTCAAAACCGCCAAATTCCCGCCGATCTTGCGCGGGAGCTTATTGATATCCGAGAACAGCTGGCGCTCTTGACGCGCATTGATATCAAGATAAATCATCGTGGACATCGGGAACGTGTACAGCTTGCTCAGCTTCGCCGAAATCTCCTCCATACGATCGTACTCTCTGCGGTCTTTGGCCCGCGCCATAGCGCTTTGCAGCGTTTCCATCAAACGCCGGAATGCCGCCAAGCGATGCTGCCCGTCGACCACGTACAGTTTCTCGATGGCTTGAAGTCTGTACAAGCGTGAATCCGGATCATATTCACCGGCACCGCGGGCAGACAAAATAATCCCCGGAAAATAAATCCCTTGTCCGTGATCCAGATAGAGCATGATATAGTCCATCATTTTGGACAAGTTTTGCGGGACGATGGAGCGCTGAACCTCCAAATCCACTTCATAGATGGCGAAAAGCTTGCTCATGGGCAATGTTGTAGAAAGCGTCGTTTGGCCGAATGTTCTGGAGACGACCCCTGGAATTTCTATATACGACGACGCCTTCTGCTCTGCCAGCAATTCCGACAGAGATGTGATGTTATCCATATCCATTTCCTCCTTGGATACCTTGCAGTCAGGCATATAAGTATATTTTACTATAATAGGTTGATATAATTCCATTATACACCGAAAATGCCCAAAACATTCAGGTTTCCGGCAGATTACGCAGGTTTTTCACAAAAAAAACCATTTGACAACAGAAAACCCTTGGAAAAAGCGCGATCCGCGCCTTTCAACGGTCTCAGCCCGGTACTGCAAAGTTATAGTTAGGCATATAAAATTAATCGTATATTCTTTTCAAAGGGTTGTCAATTCATACGGCCTGAAAGTCATGGCTGCTTTTTGATAAAAATATGAACGTTTTCAAAAAGAAATAAATGACAAAGAGGCATCCCATGAGGGTGCCTCTTTGTCGCTATCGCCGCGTATATTCCGCCGCTTCCGATGGTTTGATCGGAGTGAAAATCACGGAGACCTCAGGGTCCGCGCTCGACAGAACCGGCTGGATCCGGGTCATAAGTTCACGCGGTATGATGAGAAACAGTTCATTCGGGGATGTGTTGGAATAAGCCGGTGAAGATACCCATACCGCTTGATCGCCGTATGCCTCGGACACCTTTTCTTTCACGGCGGATGCATGATTGGTCCTGATCCACACCATCATCAGATCAAAATGGTTCCTTAGCATGAACTGCAGCGAGCAGTAAGCCAGGAAATAAGAAATAATGGAGTACAAAGCTTGTTCCCAACCAAAGAGGAACCCGGCCAAAGCCAGAATGCCGATATGAATCAGAGTCACGAGCTCAGCGGTGGAAAGCCTCGTTTTTTTCTTTAACCATACTGCCGTTTCCCTTACTCCGTCCGTGTGCGCACCATATTTGACCATCATTCCGGTACCGATCCCGAGCATCAGTCCTCCGGCAACCGATGCAGCGAGCGGATGCTCGGTCACCGGCGGTACGGGGTGCAGCAGCATCGTAACGAAAGTAAGCAGCAGCAGGCCGATCCAAGCCATCCAGGCGGAAATGTCCTTTCGCCTCACTCCCGTGAGAAGAACAAACGGAAGGTGAAGCAGAAAAAGAAACAACCCCATATGCATTTCGGTGATATACGCCAGCATGATCGAGAGGCCTTGAACACCGCCAGGCACGATCCAATTGGGTCTCAGAAACAGCTCCAATCCTACGGATACGAGAACGATACCGGCTGCGAACAAGCCATACCGGAGCAGCATGTGCAGGTACGGATGCCTGCCTTTATCTTTCATCTGCATTTTTATTTTCAAGATTCATCGATCTGCCGAGCAGGAGTCTTCTGCTCTTTTTTTGTATTCTCAAGCGGAATAATGCGGTTCAGCATGGTGTAGACCCGCTTGGATTCTTTAGTCAGCAGCGGTCCCAGGATCGCCAGAATCAATACATAGAGCGCAGCAAACGGCTGCAGAATCGCAAGCAATCCGCCCGCTTTGCCGATGTTCGCCATAATGATGGAAAACTCGCCACGTGACACAATCGTAAGCCCGATGTTCGCCGACGCTTTGGATGACAAGCCGGCGTATTTCCCCGCGAGCATGCCTGCAATGAAGTTTCCGATCAATGTAACGACGACGGCCGCCAGAGAGTACCACACGGCTCCGCCTAAAGTAAGCGGATCAATCGACAAGCCGAAACTGAAGAAGAACACGGCTCCGAAGAAGTCCCGAAAAGGAAGGATGAGGTGCTCGATCCGCTTCATATGCTCTGTCTCCGCCAGAACCAGCCCGGTCAGCAGCGCGCCGATGGCCTCGGCAACGTGAATTGTTTCACCAATGCCTGCAATCAAAAACAAAGTGCCAAAAATCACAAGCGCGAAGAGTTCATTGGATCGAATATTTAATGCACGGTTTAAGAATGGTACGGCCTTTCGGCCAAGGATGATAAAGAAGAGCATGAATCCCAAAGCCATTAAAGCGGAAAGCAATACGCCGCCAAGCGAGGAAGCGCCGCTTAGGACAAGTCCGGAGAGGATCGAGATATAGACAGCCAGAAATACGTCTTCGAACATGATAATGCCAAGAATCATCTCGGTTTCGGGGTTAGCTGTTCTTTTTAAATCTACCAAAACCTTAGCGACAATGGCACTTGAAGAAATCGTGGTTATCCCTGCAACGACTAATATTTCCTTTACAGGAAGGGCCAGCATCCAGCCGAGCAGAAGGCCCAAAGTAAAGTTAATCGCGATGTATATCGTGCCGCCGACGGCGATGGATTTACCTGATTTAATCAAACGGCCGACAGAGAATTCCAGTCCCAGATAAAAGAGGAGGAAAAGAACTCCGAGACGGCCCATGAATTCGATCAATGGCGCGCTCTCAATGAAGCGGAAATCGAAAAATCCGATTTTGGGGGCGTGAGGACCTACCGCCATACCGACCAAAATGTAAAACGGGATAACGGAAAAGCGCAGTTTAGCGGATAACAAGCCCGCGATAGCAATGAGTGAAATAGCAAGACCTACCTCCAGAACGGTATGATCCATGCTTATTCACTCCCGCTAACCAAAATCTGTTTGAGGAGTTTTAAATGTTTCCGTTCTCCGGCAACAATCAGCATGGAATCGGCTTTAAACACGTAATCCGGACCCGGATTGATTTTCTTGCTGTGATCTTTCTCAACCACCGCAATAATGCTGGTGCCCGTCTTTTGCCTGATTTCCAACTGCCCGATGGACAGGCCGACACATTTGTAGTTCGGCTCGACCTTGTACCATTCAATGGTCAAATCATCCAGTTCCACTTCAATGGTCTCCAGCGCTTTGGGCTTATAATTCATTCCGCCGATGATGCTGCCTATGATGCGTGCTTCGTCGTCGTCGAGAGTTACCATAGAAATGCTGTCATCCGGATCTTCATGTTCAAAATGATAAAGTTCTCTTCTTCCGTCGTCGTGGATAATGATGACCAGTTTGTCTCCTCCACGGGTAATAAGTTGAAATTTGCGGCCGATGCCGGGCAAATCGATTTCTCTGATATTTGGCATAATCAATGACCTCCTGAAAGCTCACTTTGTATCCGAATCGGTTATTGTAATGTATCGATCAAACATGCAGGCTTCAAAACGCCACAAAATGTGAAGTAAACTTGATCGGGTACAGCAGAACCTTCCTCATCCGCTTAGGAACCGTACAATCAAAACGATTGATCGGCATTCGGAACAACAAGAATTTCAGCAGGTCCCGACAGCAAGCCAGAGAAAAAGCTGCGATCAGGTATGTCATCATGACCTGCTGGAAAACCATCGTACCTGAGGAATACGTTGAATGTCCCAAGGATGACGACAACCCTCTGGATATAGGATCGATAGTAATGAAGGGACTGACCGAAGCCACTGCCAGCGCAAGCAGAATGAACAGCAAAAAAAACAACCGTATGCCTTTATTCTTGATACGCATGGTTATCCCTCCTTAACCCTTATCCATTCATTATATAGAATTTTGCTAATGAAATCCATTATCTCATCCAAACCGTGTGAAAACGCTCATTTGTTTCCTTTTTCCGATTCCAGAATTTACCCCTTTATTCTATTTCTTCATCCTTGATAGAATGGTTAGTGCAACTAGAATAACATACAGGAGGTAACAAATGAAAAAAATGATCGTTTCATCCGTATTGGCCGGAACCTTTTTATTTAGCGGAGTCGCTGCTGCAACCGCTCCCAATCAATACATAGCCACGGACTCTGATACGCTCTGGACCGTTTCGCAAAAGCTGAATATTAAACTGTCCGATCTGGTAGCGGCCAACCCTAACCTGGACCCGCAAAACATTTATGCAGGCGTGGTGATCCATCTTCCCCGCTCCACCGCTCAAAAACAGAGCTGGGAAGCCAAAGCCGATGCCGTCATTGCAACGGGGTTGAAACAGCTTGGAACACCGTATGTATTTGGCGGAGATACGCCGTATGTTGCTTTTGACTGCTCGGGATTTGTCCAATATGCCTTTAATCAAAACGGATTCAACCTTCCTCATTCTGCAGCATTGATCAGCCAAATGGGGACGCCTGTAAATAAATCCGATCTTCGCAAAGGCGATCTGGTATTTCTGTACGGAACCTATACCAGCGGAGTTTCTCACGTGGCCATCTATCTTGGGAACAATAAAATACTCCATGCAAGCACCTACGGAGGGACCAAAGAAGTCAAAATCACTCCCCTTTTCGGTACGCCTTATTATGATGCGCATTATTGGGGTGCCCGCCGTTTGATCCACTAGCAGACAACAAGCGGATGACCCTCGGCTTGCTGCTTATAAGGGCGGCTGTTTTTTGACCAGTGCGGATACAGGCAAAAATTGAATTTCCTTCTTTAATTTAGGGATGACATCTCCCAAAACCGCTGCCGTTTTCTTTCGGGTTCCAACATGCCCTATCGCTACGCATTGGTCATGGTCCTTCAAATGCTCCTGAAGCAATGTAATTTGCTTGTAAATATGCTCCCTCGTGTTGATATCATCCAGGAAAATATGGTTTTCAATACAAGGGACTCCGACTTTTGACGCCGTTTTGGAAACAATGCTCCGGTAATTCGTATGGCTGTCCAGAAAATACATCCCTCTTTTTTGGCATTCTTCCAGTATGATGCGAATGATGCGAGCATCGGCCGTCACTTTTGAACCCATGTGATTATTGATGCCGACAGCATGGGGAACATCATCAATCGCGGCGTTAATACGCCGCCTGATTTCCTCTTCGGCGAGGTCGGTCGTAATCGCCCCGGGTCCAAGCCATTTGTCTTTGTTCCCTGACTTGGGCTCCATCGGCATATGGACTATCACTTCATGACCGGCTTGGTGCGCCCATTCCGCATCCCTTTTGGTCGTTGGCAAAAATGGCATAACCGCAACGGTAATCGGAAAAGGCAGGTTCATCATCTCTTTGGTTCCGAACATGTTGTTACCAAAATCGTCAATAACAATAGCAGCCTGTTTGGTCGGAATTGCAATTTCTTGCGCTTCAGCAACCAAGACGGAACCAAGAATCAGCATCACCGCTATACATCCAGTCCAAAATTTCATAACAAACTTCCTTCCCAAGACCATTCATTTACCAATAATATGTTGATTTTCGGTTTGCAATATGCATGGGAAATGACTTTTTAAGGCAACGATTAACAAAAAAAAAGCCCCCGTCTTACGATCCCTCCACTTAGAGGCAGCGTAAAAAGAAAGCTTTTGAGGAATCATAGATATTACACTTTGAATTTACTTATCATTTCCTGCAGATCTTGAGCCATCTTGCTTAAGGATTCCGCAGAGGCTGATATTTCTTCCATGGAGGCATTTTGTTCTTCTGCTGAAGCAGCCACGTTCTGTGTATTTCCTGCCGATTGTTCAGCGATATGTGCCACGCCTTCCATCATTTCCGCCATACTTTGTGAGCTTGAATTCACTTGTTCTATGATAGCAGATACCTCTTGAGATTCGGCAGCAACTTGTTCGATCGCCTTGACGATGTCTCTGAAAGCTTCACCGCTTTGATGAACCATTTGAATACCCTCAAGTATAACAGTAGCCCCTTCGTCCATCGATTGAACAGCCTTGTCCGCTTCCGCTTGAACCTCGCCGATCAGTTGACGAATTTGGCCCGCCGCGTCTCCGGATTGTTCTGCTAATTTTCGTACTTCATCGGCAACTACAGCAAAACCTCTTCCATGTTCCCCGGCCCGCGCAGCTTCTATCGCAGCATTAAGAGCTAACAGGTTGGTTTGATTGGATATTTCGGTAATCAACTGAACAATATGACCGATTTCTTTTGACTTTTCGCCAAGCGCATTCATCACCTCTGCGGTGTGTCCCACTGAGCGCTGCATAACATTCATTTGTTCCATAGCCTGCGTCACCACTTTATTTCCAGCGGTTGCTTTTTCGTTAGCTGTTGTAGTCAGATCAGCAACAGATTGAATGGACAAGGCCGCCTGATTCATTCCTCTTAAAATTTCAGCGGCCGCCTGATTCGCTTCCGCGGCGCTGTGAACCTGTTTTTCAGAGCCCAATGCCACCTCTTGAATGGCAATCGATATTTGCTCCGTAGCTTTGCTGGTCTGTTCAGCACTTTCAAATAAATCGTGTGAAGTGGCACTAACCTGCTTGGCATTATTACTTACCTGACCAATCAAATGCCGGAGGTTCATCTTCATTTGATTGAAGGAGTTTGCCAGATCCGCAATTTCATCGCGGTTTTTCACCTTAATATCGTCCCCGGTAAGAATCCCTGATGAAATTTCCTTTGCACTGGCGGCTATAGTTAAAATAGGTTTTTTGATGATTCGAGTAATATATACCCCTATCAATACGGCCAAAATACAAGCAAAAACACTCAGAAAAAGAACGGTAGTCACAACCGAGTCTACTAACTGACGGTTAGCCGCACTTGCTTCTTCCATCAATTTTGCTTGTTCATTGGCGATTTGGTCTGACATGTCCCTTATTTCTCTAGCTAATGGAAATAAAACTTGGTTTGATTGACGTACAGCTTGTTCGGGATTGCTTCTCACCGAAGCGATTATCGCATCGGATTGCGATTTGAAATCGGCATTCAATATTTGCAGCTTTTGTAATTTAGCCTTGAGTTCTTCACGTTGAACTATTTGGATGGTAGCATTGATCTTCTCGCTCAGATCATTAATAGCGGTTGCTACTATCTCCGATGAACCTTCTTCTTGCATCAACACCCCTCGCATACCGGAAATTTGCCGCGAAGCACTGATTTGCATATCCTTGGCATTGGATAAAATGATGACCCGGCGCTCAACCAAATCGGAATAGGATTCGTCTACCTTCTTGATGTTGTAATACGATATAAAACTAATGATTCCAAGAAGTAAAGAAACACTAAGAAATCCACCCAACATTTTTTTGCCAATCGTAAGCTTCATTCAGTACACCTCATGATACATTTGTTTTATTATCTCATGCTTAATAGGCATTTCTTACTATACATATCTATATAAAGGGTTCTCAAAAATAGTCTAAATCTGGTTCCTCCTTACTTTCGTCAGGTTTTCCTGCTGGCATATTTTAGAACTTTAGTCCTGTACTAATATATCACATAATGGGTAAGATGTTGAAGTATTTATATCAAATTTTCTCCCCCAAACCAAAAAGCCCTCGTCTCACGATCCTCTATGCAGAGGAACCGCAAAAAGAAGGCTTTGTTAGGGTCAATGAAATTTTTCAGATCTGTAACTCCCCAAGCTTGATCAGCTCGACAACCGCCTGCGAACGTCCCTTTACGTTGAGTTTTTGCATTACATTCGTGATGTGGTTTGAAAGTGGCATCATTTAGTATGAGTGCTTCCCACCGGCAGCTTCATCCTCCTGAGCAGCAAGATCTTTCCATTGGGGTCCGAATGTTGTCTTAACAGAAATGTTTCCTTTGCGGTCAACGGTAATCCGCTCAATTAATTTCAAAATAATCAACCGGAGTTCTTCAAATTCATCTTCGTCATCGAAATTCAATGTCACCAAATCGTCCAATGAATCCATGACTTCCTCATATAACTCATTCAAGTTGTTTTTCTTTTCATGGTTATTCCTGAGTTCTTCCAGCCTTTTTTCCAATGCAAAGATATCGGCTTCGTATTGCTGTTTCTCAAATTCATATTGCTTTTCGTCCAAAGTCCCCTGCATTTTTTCTTTTCGAAGTTTAAATAATAGCTTGCGTTGATTTTCAAGCTGCTTTTCAGCATATTGGATTTGTTTACCGCTATCGTCATTATTGATGTTCAATAAGTCTTTATATTTTTCAAATAAATCTTCTGCCAAGCTGCTTTGCGCAACATGATCGGAGATGATGTCAAGCAAATCCTTTTTAAACGGATGATAAGGAAGCCAATAATCATTATGGCATCCTGCAGCTCCTTGCCTCCTCCGTTTGGAACAAATCAAGTATCGATATTCTTTGCCTTCGCGATGGGTTTGCCGGCCTTTTGACCGCAGGGTGACCATGGCCGCCCCGCAGTGGGAGCATTGTATAATACCTGCAAACAAATTTTTATTGTTTCGTATTCCGCCACGTTTCCCGCCACCGCGCTGCAGCCGGATCTCTTGAGCCAGTTTGAACAGCTCTGTATCGATGATCGCTTCATGAGTCACAGGATGAATTGCCCGTTCCCATTTTTCTTGATCCCGTTTGACCAGTTTCTTTGTTCTGTCCGAGAGATCCTCCGTATTATTATAAATCAGTTTGGACTCATACTTGCCGAATACGTTAACTCCTGTATAGGCTTCATTTTGTAATATCCGCTGCACGGAAGAAAGCCCCCAAACACCGCCTTTGGGTGAAGCAATTTTCTTCTCTTCGTTCAGATATTTAACGATTTGTTTCTCTCCCATTTTATGAGCGGTGTATAGTTGAAATATTAATTGGACAATTCCTTTGGTCTGATCGTCCGGTATTAATGTCTTCTTATTATCTATCATCACTTTTTTATATCCATAAGGAGCCACGCTTCCGATAAAATTTCCTTTCAGAGCGGACTGTCTTATTCCCCGACGGGAGCTGAAGCTGATTTGTTCGCTTAATTTCTGATTGACTGCGGATAGGATCTGAAATTTTAACTCGTCCAAGTCGATAAGAGAATCGAATCCTTCATCCAGTGAAATCAATCTGATCCCAAGCGTATCGACCAATATTCGTTTAAGCGATAAGGAATCCAGGGAATCTCTTGAAAAACGCGATAATGAGGCAAAAATGACATTTCGAAATTCCCCTCTTTTCGCATCCAGGATCAGTTGTTGTATGGCAGGGCGATGAACAATAGTCGTACCCGTATCCCTGTCTTCATAGATGAATTGTTCCAAAACTTCCAATTCCATTTGACGCGCTTTTTCCCGGCAAACGGCTTCTTGATGCTCGGGACTGTCTTTTTGGCTTTCCTTCGTCGTACTGACCCTCACGTAAATGGCCGTCTTATTTCCTTTCTCATTCGCAACCCTCATTACGGACCTCCAGAATATATCAAACGGATTTCTCGGAGCGAACCGGAAAAGGCCGGTGAATGATACTCCTCTTCCCGTCATCCACTACACAGCTCGTCTAAACGCCCGGCTTTTTTTTACTCCCCGGCAGACAAAATCCCCCGCGTTTTTCCGGACCGTTTGTTTGGCCAAATCATCAATGATCCGATTCAAATCCGATTCGCCATAAAAAATATTCAAGCGATATGTTTTGGCCTCCTGTCGGTTGATCATTTGGAATCTCTCCCTTCGCGCATGACATCATAATGTATTCGTTTCTTAACTTGTACTATGCATGTAAAATAGCGACGCAAGGGGCAGGAGGAAAATCCCCCTGCCCCTTGCGTACCCTATTCATTGCCTCAAATGGCCATTAGACTATAGTATTGTATTTACCCCTGCTTATAATTGAAGCGCCTTCAATTCTTCGTCCGTGAAAACGCGGGAGCGTGTCAGGAACCGGCGTCCTTCCGGTCCCTCCAGCGAGAACATGCCTCCCCTGCCGGGAACGACATCAATGATTAACTGCGTAAACTTCCAGTATTCATATTGGGCCCGGCTCATATAAAAGCGGGCTCCGCCGATTTCCCCCAATAACACGTCATATTCGCCGATCAGAAATTCGCCTTCGCGGTAGCACATCGGAGAGCTGCCATCGCAGCACCCTCCCGATTGATGGAACATGACAGGACCGTATTTGGCTTTCAAAAACTCGATCAGTTCCAGAGCGGCGTCAGTGGCCAGAACTTTTCGGACTTCTTCCATGACGATGACCTTCTTAGAAGAATCCTAAAGCGTCAGGGCTGTAGCTGACAAGCAGGTTTTTCGTCTGCTGGTAATGGGAAAGCATCATTTTGTGCGTTTCACGGCCAATCCCGGAAACCTTGTAGCCCCCGAATGCCGCGTGCGCCGGATAAGCGTGGTAGCAGTTGGTCCATACGCGGCCGGCCTGTATGCCTCTTCCGAAACGGTAAGCTGTATTGATATCGCGGGTCCATACCCCTGCCCCCAACCCGTACAGGGTGTCATTGGCGATGGATAACGCTTCCTCCTGATCTTTGAACGTCGTTACGGAAACGACCGGCCCGAAAATCTCTTCTTGGAAAATCCGCATTTTGTTGTGCCCTTTGAACACGGTCGGCTCAATATAATACCCGCCTTCCAGGTCGCCTTTCAACGACGCTCTGTTTCCGCCGATCAGACATTCCGCACCTTCCTGCTTGCCAATGCTGATATAGGACAAAATTTTCTCCACCTGTTCCGAAGATGCCTGAGCTCCGATCATCGTTTCGGTATCGAGCGGATTACCCTGCTTGATCGCAGCCACGCGCTTTAATGCCCGTTCGATGAACGGTTCGTAAATCGATTCCTGAATCAGGGCGCGGGACGGGCAGGTGCAAATCTCGCCTTGGTTCAGAGCGAACAGCACAAACCCTTCGATGGCCTTATTCAAGAACGCGTCGTCTTTGGCGAAAACGTCTTCAAAAAAGAGATTGGGAGACTTGCCGCCCAATTCCAGCGTAACCGGAATAATGTTTTGTGATGCGTATTGCATAATTAAGCGGCCTGTCGTCGTTTCTCCTGTAAAAGCGATCTTGGCGATGCGGTTGTTTGAAGCAAGAGGCTTGCCTGCTTCCAGCCCGAAGCCGTTGACGATATTCAATACTCCTGGAGGCAGCAAATCGCCGATCAGCTCCGCCAGGACCAGGATGGAAGCAGGCGTTTGCTCCGCTGGCTTCAGCACGATGCAGTTGCCCGCAGCGAGCGCCGGCGCAATCTTCCATGTAGCCATCAACAGCGGGAAATTCCATGGGATGATTTGTCCGACGACGCCTAACGGTTCATGGAAATGATAGGCAACCGTATCGCCGTCCACTTCTCCGAGCGTTCCTTCCTGGGCGCGAATGCAGCCCGCAAAATACCGGAAATGGTCGATTGCCAAAGGAAGGTCGGCAGCCAGCGTTTCCCGGACGGGCTTTCCGTTATCCCAGGTTTCGGCTACGGCAAGCTGCTCCAGATTGGCTTCCATGCGGTCGGCGATTTTTTGCAGAATCAAGGCGCGCTGGGCCGCCGATGTGCGTCCCCAGGCGTCCTTGGCGGCATGGGCAGCATCCAGGGCCAATTCGATATCTTCCGCTGTCGAACGGGCCACTTCGCAAAAAGTCTGGCCTGTTACCGGCGTGATGTTCTCAAAATATTCCCCTTTGACAGGCGCAACCCATTTTCCCCCGATATAATTGTCGTAGCGCTTTTTAAAAGTAACTTTGGAGCCGGCTTGCCCCGGTTGTGCATAAATCATTTGTACAGCCTCCTTATATCCATTGATTTTTTGACAATAAAAACTAGAGCAAAAGTCGTGCCAATGGAAAATAAACGGCTGTGCCAGCTTTTTTTGTAAGCGCTTATATCGCTTTGCATAGAAATGGAACAGATCGGGTGTTTCATCTTGTTCAAAATAGAACAATCGCATTGAGGCTTTCGTTACTTCTCATTTAGAATATATCGGAGCGTCCTCATGGAGATATTTAATTTTTTGCTTAACAACTGCCTGTCTCTATTGGTCTCGGACAATTTTCTTTCAATCACTTTTCTCCCGATTTCCCCTTCCATCTTTCTGATCCTGTCCAATACTTTTTTTAAATGGAGCTGCTCGGCTTGGCTCAGGCCATTGACCAGACTTTGCACAAATTGCTTGGCTTCCCGTTCAATAAAATCTTCGATTTGCCGGTCAATCGGCATGGGGTTGTCGGGATGCTCCGCTCTTTGCAGCAAATATGGCGGAAGATGGTCTGGCTTTAAACACTTGCATTCGTGAATGGCATGCGTCTGATTGAGCACATTGAGGAGCTGTCTCACGTTCCCGGGCCAATCGTACATTTTTAACATCTCCGCTGCATCCGGATCAAGCCGGCACTCGCCTCCATATTTTTTGTCCAGATAGGACTGCGCTATCAACGGAATATCCCCGGGTCTTTCCCGCAACGGAGGTATCGACAATTTCACTCCCTCCAGCCGGTATAAGAGGTCAGCGCGAAATTGTTTGTTTTGGACCTCGGTTTCCAAATTTCGATTGGTGGCCGAGATGAACCGCACATTGCTCTTTTGGATCTCCTCACTGCCCACCCTCATGAACTCTCCCGTCTCTAGCACACGCAGCAATTTTACCTGAATCGAAGTCGGCGCCTCTCCAATCTCATCCAGGAAGAGCGTTCCGTTATTAGCAAGCTCGAAATACCCTTTTCTGGTCCTGATCGCTCCGGAAAACGCCCCTTTTTCATGACCGAACAATTCACTCTCCAGCAGACTTTCCGGCACGGCCCCGCAATTGATGCCGACAAACGGATAGGGGGCTCTCAGACTGGAGCCGTGAATGAATCGGGCCAACAATTCCTTGCCGGTCCCCGTCTCTCCCTCGATCAAAATGTTGATGGCTTTCTTGGCCAGCTTTTCCGCTACGGCTATGACCTTCTGCAGCGGACTTGAATTTGAAAAAATAATTCCGTATTGCGCAGCTTCCATGTTCAGTTTTTCCGTATTGCCGACCGGGTTCAGCAATACGGAATTGATGATGTTTTCCAGGCTTTCCAGGTCATCAAACGGCTTTTCCAAATAGTCTTTGGCCCCCGCTTGTAAGGCCAGCACAGCTGATTTGACGGTGCTGTAACCGGTCATGATCATGACTTCGCAGTCGGGGTACCTGGTTTTAATTTTGGCCAACAAATCCAATCCATTGGCATCAGGCAGCTTCAGATCCACAAGAGCCAGATGAAACGGAGACGGATGCCGGTGAAGCAGCTCATCGACCTCCCTTCCTGAATTCGCAATCGTCACGTCACAGCCTTTATCTTCCAGAAAATATCGAAAAAAAGAGGTCACTTCCATTTCATCATCAATGACGAGCACCCTACTCAAAGGATTCCCCTCCTTCATTTTCTTGAATCGGCAGCAGAAGGGAAAACTGGGTGTATTCGTTGACCCTGCTGTCTACCAGAAGCTTTCCTCCATGGGACTCGGCAATGCCCAGACTTACGGAAAGTCCCAGACCGGTACCCTTCATGCTTTCCTTCGTTGTGAAAAAAGGATTGAATATTTGAGAGACGTTATCTTCTTCAATGCCGACTCCGTTGTCGCGCACATAGATCGAAACGAATTGCCGGTCCTCCAAATCGACGAGGCATGTTCCAATGATCACTTCCGGGTTGCTTTTTCCTTGCACCGCGTCTCTCGCATTCAGAAAAAGGTTAATCAGCACCTGTTCGATTTGATTGCGGCTCCCTCTGACGGCCGGGAGTGTCGGATCGATTTCCTTCTGTATGGAAATACCGGAAACAGCCAGCTGATATCCCACCAGCCCTAATACGTCATCGATCAAGCCGGAGAGGTGCATGGTTTCCAGCTGATATTCTTCCTGTCTTGAGAATGTCAATAAATTTTGTATGATTTTTTTGCTGCGCAGGCCGCACTGGTAAATATCCTCCAGCATTTTGCCCGGACGCCCGTCTTTCATGTCGCGCATCAGCAGCTGGACATTCCCGAGAATGGCGGTTAACGGACTGTTCAATTCATGGGCGATTCCCGCAGCCATCTCTCCCAAAGCGGCCATTTTTGCAGACTGGATCAGCTGCGCTTCAATGTGGACTTTCTCGCTCACGTCTTTAAACAGGAGGATGTTTTCAATGGAGATCCGTACATGCTCTCCCATACGCCTGTAAAGCTCAAGCTCTTCCCGGGGATACTCCACTTTCTCCCGATTCAAGAGAGTAAGAAATCCGTAGATGTTTCCGGCTTGATATTGCAAACAAACGGACGTGCCATGATGATCCGGTATTTCCTTTTTAAGCAGCTTTTTGAATTCTTCAATCGACGTGGCCGTCTTCGTCACCATTCGCCTTTTGACAAAACGGCAGGACCAGCCCGCCGCTTCCGGCTCCGAAATATAAAACAGCAGATCGGAATGGTCGAGAAGCGTCAGGACAAACCGGTCGAAAGAAAGAATTTGTGATAATTGGGCGGCCAGATAGCTGCTGACTTCCTCCCATGATTTGTCCACATGGATCTGTGTTAACCGGTTAATGACTTCCAGCTGCTTGTTCTTTTTCTTCATTTCTTCAACGATAGCGTTTAGTTCGCTGTAATAACTTTTTCTTGAAGATTTAATCCCTGTTAACTTGTCGATCAACTCTTGTTTGCCCGACATCAGAAGTCACTCCCCAAAGCATGGCGGAACAGCATTTTCACATCCGACACCTTCATATCCCGCGGGTTCGTCGTCATGCAGGCATCATGAACCGCATTATGGCTCATAAAATCGATCTGTTCTTCCTTCAGGTTCAAACCGGACAAAGAATCGGAGATGCCGAGATCGCCGGCCAATTCCTTAACGGCTCCAATCGCCTTTCTGGCGGCCGCAGTCAGGCTGAGGCCTTCGACGTTTTCACCGAAAGCCTCGGAAATGTTTTTGAATTTCTCGGGACAAGAGATCAAATTATACTCCAATACATAAGGCAGCAAAATCGAATTGACCTCCCCGTGCGGCAGATCCAGCAAACCGCCTAATTGATGTGACATGGCATGAACCGCTCCCAAAATCGAGTTGGAAAAAGCGATCCCTGCCTGAAGGCTGGCCATGGCCATCGCTTCTTTCGCTTCGCGATTGTGCTGGCTTGCCACGGAGGGCCGAAGGTAATTGGCAACCAAGCGAATCGCTTGCAATGAATACCCTTCCGTCATCGGGGTAGCCGCCAGAGAGATATAAGATTCAATGGCATGCGATAAAACGTCCATACCCGTATGTGCCGTTAATCGCGCATCTTTCGTCATCAGGGTCTGCGGGTCAATGATAGCAATATCGGGAATCAGCGATTTGGAAATAATGGTCATTTTCACCTTATGTTTGGAATTGCGGATAATGGAGAACTGGGAAACTTCCGATCCCGACCCTGCCGTCGTCGGCACCATGACCATTGGCGGAAGCGGCCTGGTTACCAGATCGACTCCTTCATATTGTTGGATCGTTCCGCTGTTGGTTGCAAGTAAGGCAACGGATTTGGCAGCGTCAATTGCACTTCCTCCCCCGATCCCGACAACCGAATTGCAACCGCTCTCAACATAGGTTCGAACGCCTTTTTCCACTTCATAATCCTTGGGGTTGGAGGTGAGTTCCGTCCATAAGCAGTAGTCCAGTTTGCAATCTTTCAAATAGCGGACGGCAAGTTCCACCCAACCGGAATTCAGAACGCCTTTATCGGAGACAACAAAAACCTTTTTCGCTCCCAGTCGAAGCAGGCTTTCCCCGATTTGACTCAGAGCATTCGTGCCGAAAATAATTTCCGGTGTCATGAATTTGAAAATACCCATGGCTATTCCTCCTTCATTGCTATTGTACTGTGTAATTTACTTTTTGGTAAATATTTTATAAAAAGCCGAAAAATTGATAGGATAGCCGTTTTTTCGGCTTGACGGCCGAATTTTCGTCATTTCAATGCAAAAAAACATAACGTTTCCGCGTTTTTTAGGATTGGCACGGGTTTTGCGTTTGTATGAAAGTGTTGCATGCAACCCTATAACGTTCATCTTAAAGGAGGATACAAATGAAAGCTGCTATTGTAAATCAATTTCATCAAAAGCTGGAAATCAAGGAAGTGCCGACACCGGAGGTCGGACAAGGGGAAGTACTGGTAAGAATCACGGCTTGCGGAGTTTGCCATACCGACCTGCATGCCGCTCATGGGGATTGGCCCGTGAAACCTAAGCTGCCTTTGATCCCCGGTCATGAAGGCGTTGGCTATGTGGAAAAAGTCGGTCCGGGAGTAAGCTCCCTCAACATCGGGGACAGGGTTGGAATTCCGTGGCTGTTCTCCGCCTGCGGCGAATGCGAGTACTGCTTGACCGGTTGGGAAACGCTATGCAAAAGCCAGTTAAACGGCGGCTATTCGGCCGATGGAGGATACGCGGAATATTGCGTCGCACCCGCCGCCTATGTCGCGAGAATCCCGGACGGCGTATCGGATGAAGAAATTGCCCCGATCCTATGCGCAGGCGTAACCACATATAAAGCCCTGAAGGTTACCGATGCAAAACCGGGAGAATGGGTGGCGATCTATGGCATTGGAGGTCTCGGACATATTGCGCTCCAATATGCGAAGGCGATGGGATTTAACGTCATTGCCGTCGATATCAGCGACGATAAATTGGAACTTGCCAAGCAGTTGGGAGCCGATCTTACCATTAACGGCAAGTCTGTAAATCCTGTAGAAGAAATCGAGAACAAAGTCGGAGGCGCTCATGCCGCCGTGAGCGTGGCCGTCACTCCAAAAGCGTTTGAGCAAGCATACCGTTCCGTAAGACGCGGCGGTACACTGGTGGTCGTCGGTCTTCCGAGCGGCGAGCTGCCGATCCCGATTTTCGATACGGTTCTCAATGGCGTTACAGTAAAAGGTTCGATTGTCGGCACAAGAAAAGACATGCAGGAAGCTTTGGATTTCGCCGCCCGCGGCAAAGTGAAAGCGATCATCGAAACACAGCCTCTGGAAAAGATCAATGAAATTTTTGAACGTATGGAAAAAGGAAACATTAATGGACGGATCGTCTTGACATTCAAATAATGTAAGCGCTTGCCGACGAGTCCATGGTGCCAGAGCCACACAAACACCGTTACGTTATTGGCTTTAGCGGAATCACCATTCCGCTCGGATCCAATGCGTAATGGTGTTTTTTTCCGACTACGGATTCAATTATATCTCTTTTGCGTTAAGCTGTAACATTTTGAAACATTCTTGTTCAAAAGAGCACATCTGAATTTCAAGTATGTTATACTACAATCAATATCTCACAAGTGGTTTGTGGAGGTGTTTACGTTGCCGTCTCTGGAAGCAAGGAAACATTCCGAAGTTGTAGCAACCTCTTGGAAGCGCTGTCAGCAATATGGATTGAAACGGACGGATCTTGTGGACGACCAGTTGATGACAGGCAGGCAAATTCATGAAATCCTTCATCAGAATGGAGTTCTGCTCAAGCACGTCTCGCATATATTCGGGAAAATGGAGCGCTTCATCAAACAAGCGAAACAGGCGGCCCTTCTAATCGATGCTCAAGGCAATATCATTTATTCGGTCGGCGACCCCGATTTCTCCAAACGCGCGGCAGCGGTTCAACTCCAGGTAGGGGCCAATTGGGCGGAAAACAGAAAGGGAACCAATGCCATCGGGGTAGCCATTACGGAACGGCTCCCTGTCCGCATCCATGCCGATGAGCATTACTATCAGTTGAATCATTTCCTCACCTGCGCATCGTCGCCTGTGTTCAGTCCGACCGGGGAATTGTTGGGCGTCATCAATTTCAGCAGCAAACAGGAAAATTACAATGCCCACAGCCTGGCTCTCGCCACGATGGCCGCGGATTCGCTGCAGAACCGGCTTCTCATCGAAGATTCCAAGAAGGAGCATCTCATCACTTTAAAGGAACTGGAATTCTCGATGAAAAATAATCCGCTTCCGCTTCTGTCGCTGGATAACGACAACAGAATTATTCGTGCCAACCAAGCCGCTCTCCAGATTATAGGCAAGGATGCCATCGGCAAGGAATTCTCGGGCATCGAGGGCTTTTCCATCGAAACAATCCACGATCATCATCAAAAGGTTTGGCGTTCCATAGCGATTCAAAAAAAAGTGATCGGTGTAACTCGCTTGTATACATTCTCCGATATCGCCGGATCGTGCCCCAGCATCATACAGAAAAAAGAACTGGCCTACAAAGCGGCTCTCACCGACTTTCCGGTTCTGCTGCTGGGAGAAAGCGGCACTGGGAAAGAATTGTTTGCGCAATCCATTCATACGGCCAGCTTACGTTCGAATCAACCCTTCATAGCCGTGAATTGCAGCGCAATACCCGACAACCTGGTGGAAAGCGAATTGTTCGGTTATGAGCGGGGCGCTTTTACGGGGGCCAATCGGGAAGGAAATACGGGGAAATTCGAGGCGGCTCATAAGGGAACGATTTTTTTGGATGAAATCGGCGACATGTCTCTGCGCGCACAGGCGGCTCTGCTCAGGGTTTTGCAGGAACGGACCATCACCCCCGTCGGAAGCGCCAGAAGCAAGTCCATCGATATAAGAATCATCGCGGCAACCCATCGAAACTTACAAAATGAAATCAAGGAAGGACGGTTTCGCGCCGATCTTTATTACCGCTTGAAAGGCATTCAAATTACATTGCCTTCCCTTCGTGAAAGAAGCGATATCGTCGAGCTTGCCAAACATTTGCTGCAAAGCCATAACTATCCGAACGCTTATTTGTCGGAAGCAGCGGAAAACTTGCTCCTGCGGCATGCCTGGCCCGGAAACATCCGCGAATTAAACAGCGCCCTTATGCAAGCCGCTTTTCTGGCCGAGGGAGGGCCCATACTTCCCGAACATCTGCAGATTGCAGACGATTGTCAAAGCGGACCGGAGGCTCAGGCTGCCGATGATGCCGTCCCGTCGCTTCAAGAGGCGGAAATCGAGGCCATCAAAAAGGCGCTGCATGCAACGGGCTGGAATTTAAGCAAGGCTGCGGCCCTTTTGAAAATAGGAAGAACGACCTTGTACAGAAAAATTGAAGAATACAATATTACATGCCTGAGAAGCTCCCGGTGATCCGATCCCGGCTATGCACGGTTGTCCCAGCATGCGGTCGGAGGGGCTTGAACCCTCGCCGCCGTCCCCCTCCAGAAAGCGGCTTTGTATGAATTTCAAACCACATCACATTCGAGATATGGTTGCGCACGGTCTTCTCACTGATAAACAGTTGCTGCGCGATATCTTTCGTCGTTTTATCCTGCACCAGTAGTTCAAACACTTCTCGTTCGCGATTGGTTAGCAAAAATTTACTTTTATTATTGTCGTTGCCCTTCAATGTCACCCCTCCTTGCCCGGGTTTTGGTATCATTACAAGGTCTAGGGATACAGTCAAATTCAGTTTATGTAGGACAGCATAGCGTGGTGATTGGCTGGGGAAAAATGGGCTCTTAACGGCTTTCGCTGCGCCGAGGCAAAAAAAATCCATGGCGGCGATCCATGGATTTTGGGGCTGATGATCCGATACGGCCGATTATGCAGACGCCGTTCCCGTAATTTTTTGGACTATACGTTTCATCTCTTGAATGGAACGTTCGGTATACAAATCGAACACTTCGCTGGAACCGGTCTTCGATGCCGCTAAATACGGATTAGCGACCGGCGGCAAAAATTCCATTGTAATCGGTCCTTGGTAGTTCAGCTCAATCAATGTTCTTATCACAGGCTCGAAATCGGTCTGTCCCATGCCTGCGGCTTCACGGGTATTATCGGCGATATGAACATGAACGAGGTACGGAGCGATGGTCTTCAAGGCTTGAACATGGCTGCGTTCCTCAATATTCATATGGAACAAATCGGCCATGATCTTCACGCTGTCCACGTTAACTTCCTTGGCTAAGGCTAACGCTGTTTCCAGGTTATTCACAAGATAGGTTTCAAACCGGTTCAATGCTTCAATCGCCAGATTGATTTGTTTGGAGGCAGCATACTCGCCCGCTTCTTTCAGGCTGTTTACCGCATTGGCCCATTCCTCGCTGCTCGTCGTCTCCGGACGGCTCTTGCCTACCGGGGACGGTACGACGATGACATGGGCAGCTCCCAGGCTGCTGGCCATGTCTACGCAATCCTTCACATATTGAACCGCTTTTTGGCGGACTTCCGGTCTGGAAGACGAAAGGTCGCGCTCCGCCGTATAAATGCCGCAAATGGAAGTACAGATCAGACCGTACTGCTTCAGCAGCCGTTTGGTATGCTCGATATCGATGGAATAAGGTTCTCCGGCAAGTTCTACACCATCGTATCCGTATTTTTGCAGCCTTTTCAGGCTGGCTTCGATTCCTTCATCTCCAAAAATCCATTGCGTAGCGCTATAACGAAACATACGCTTTCCTCCCGAACAGCATAAATTTAGTAGTCACTACCAGCTTTTCATCCTCAAATCAAGAAGGGTATCCGATTTTTCAATGCTGTTGATGATCAGCTGATCGATCGTCATAAATGCGCCGCCTACGAGTCCTGCGGCCTTTCCCAAATTAGACTTGTTAATTAACAAATTGCGCGTAGACAGAGGCAGGGATCGCTGATAAACTCCTTGTCTGATCGCGGCCAGCAAAATATCGCCGATCTCCGCAACTCCCCCGCCAATCGAAATCAGGGAAGGGTTCGCAAAGTTAACCAGAGAAGAGATCACTTGGCCTATCAGGGCGCCGCTCTCGCGAATCAATTCAACAGACGCGGAGTCAAAGCTGTGAATTCCCATGCGTACATCCTTGATGGTGATCTCGCCATTGGATTTCAATCTTTCCAACAAAAACTCGCTTTTGCCGGCCAAAGCCATATCCTTGGCTTTGGCGGCAATGGCCTTACCGCCCGCCAGGGCCTCCAGACAGCCGCGGTTGCCGCACCAGCAGACGACATCTTTGCCGACATCGATATGGCCGATATCGCCCGCACTGCCGCTTACGCCACGATAAAGCTTGCCGTCATAAATGATTCCGGCGCCGATCCCTGTCCCTATTTTAATGTAAATCAAATTGTCTACTTCAAACTGCAAGCCTTTGGCATATTCCCCAACGGCCATGATGTTCACATCATTGTCAACATAGCAAGGGCAATCAAAATGCCGGGACCAGAAATCTCTGATCGGGTATCGATCCCATCCCGGCATAATCGGCGGAGAGACAGGAAGACCAGAGGCAAACTCGACCGGTCCCGGTATTCCGATGCCGATGCCTTTGATTTCGCTTTTTCCGATTTTAGCCTTGTCCAGAATCTCGCTGACGATGCTGTGAATATAGGATAGAACTTTCTCCGGACCCTCGCCGATATCTACCGGGGCGCCATGAGAGACGAGAATATTGCAGTCAAAATCAGTAATCCCCACACGTACGGCACTTGTGCCTAGTTCAATGGATATGATATATCCGGCATGTTGATTGATAGAGTACAGCTTGGGCTTTCTGCCGCCGCTGGAATTGCCAATATTTGAAATTTGAATTAATTTTTCATTCATCAACCGTTCGACATGTTCAGATACTGCGGAAACGGATAAACCGGTAGCCGCCGCAATATCCGTTTTGGACAAAGGCTGCTTAGCTCTTCTTATGATTTGCAGTACATGGGCGGTCATCGAGAGCAATTTCATGGATTACACCACTTTCTCTAAAATAAATAACCTTATCTAGTCCATAATATAACACCCCCGGGACGATGAGAAGGCATGACTTCAATCTTTTTGACTATTCCGCCAAACTTACCCATCTTTTTTCTCTATGACTTTTCAATATGGCATCGATTAATCTCATGATCCGGTGTCCATCGGAGAAGGTGGCAAATGAACTTTCATGATCCCGGTTTCGCACTTTTTGATAAAAATCGATGCACAGATTTTTCAAACCGTCGGGCCAGCCTTCTTGATGGCCTCCCGGATAATGGGCTAATGATACGGATTTGGGTGATAATAAATCCGGATCCCTGAGCCATTCTTCGTTGGAATGGTCGCGTTTTCCTACCCACAGCCGGTTGGGGTTCTCCTGATCCCATGCAAACGAAGACCGTTCCGCGGAAATTTCAAAATACAATCGGTTTTTTCTTCCTGCCGTCACCTGGGATACCGTAAATACGCCCTGAACGCCATCTTCAAAGTGAACTAGCACGCTTCCGTAATCCTCTGTCGTGATTTTCACTTCTTCTCTTTCC
Source organism: Paenibacillus naphthalenovorans (assembly GCF_900099895.1). Classification (GTDB taxonomy): domain Bacteria; phylum Bacillota; class Bacilli; order Paenibacillales; family NBRC-103111; genus Paenibacillus_G; species Paenibacillus_G naphthalenovorans. Next base: position 105,360 of record NZ_FNDY01000003.1, on the reverse strand, counting down.
ACATCATTGGACGATTCGAATGTATTAACTTTCCCTTTCGGTTTTTTCCGGATCGGATGCACGATCTTCAGGTCGGCAAAGACTTCGGTAATTTTTTTGTTTAATACATATTGAACGGTGTCGCACCAATGGGAACCGATATCCGCGATCGCACGGGAAGGACCGTTTTTATCTTCCTCAAGCCTCCAGCTGTAATCCGTATCGTTGCTTAACCAATCTTGAATATAGCCGCCGTAAACGAGATTCGGTTTTCCGTTGCTTCCGGATTCCAGCATCTCTTTGACTTGAGAAACCATAGGATAATGTCTGTAATTGAACGAAACCCCGCTAACCACTCCGCTTTCCCCGGCAAGCCTCAGCAATTCTCCAGATTGTTCGCTGTTTACGGCCAGCGGCTTTTCCGATAAGAGATGTTTGCCGGCAAGGAGCACCTTTTTATTGATTTCAAAATGCAAGGAATTGGGGGTGCAATTATGAACGGCTTGTACCTCCGGATCCCGAATCAACTCGTCCGCATCTCCATATGCCTTGGGTATGCACATTTTTTTGGAGAACTCTATACTTTTTTCCTTTGAACTGGAAGATATGGCGATAACCTCCACAAAAGGAATTCTTCTTAATGCTTCGATATGAGCCATCGCAGAAAAGCCCGTCCCTATGATTCCTACTTTTATTCTCTCCATCTTACCCTCCAAAACGCGCTTAATATCTATCTGCTTATTGTCGTAACCATTACCCTTTTACAGCTCCCATAGTAAGTCCGCTGACCATTTTACGCTGCAAGACTAACGTGATGATGGCGATAGGGACAATAATCATCGTTCCCGCTGCCGCAATTTGTCCCCATAATACACTTACCGGCGTTGCATATTCATTGAGTCCTACAGGGGCCGTACGAACATTCGGGCCTGACAAAATATTGGCGAACAAAAATTCGTTCCAGGCAAAGATAAACGACAACAATCCAGCCGATACAAGCCCAGGGCCGATAATAGGGAAAATGACTCTGAAAAATGCAGTAAATCGGTTACAGCCATCCACCAGCGCAGATTCTTCGATTTCTCCCGGCACGTCCTTGAAAAAGCCGTACAGCAGCCAAGTCACGAGCGGAAGATTCATAAATGTATACATTAAGATCAATGCCGTATACGTATCTAGCATATTCATGTTGGAAAACAACAAATAGATAGGCAGTACCGATACAATCGGGGGAACGATTCTTAAAGTCAAAATCCACGTTAAGATGTCTTTGGCTCCCTTGATGTTATACCTTGCGAACGGGTAGGCAATGCCGCTTCCCAGGATGACCGCCAACACGGTGGAGAAAACCGAAACATACAAACTGTTCCAAAGGTACTTTTGAAAATCCCTTTCAAATAAAACAGTTTGGTAATTATCATAAGTAACGGTAAAAATCCATTTCGGAATCGCCGTAAATGCATCGTTTTGGCTTTTTAAAGAAGTGAGAAACATCCAAGCGATAGGAAATATAAAAACAATCGTAGCAATAATGACTATGAGATATAGCAGTAACGTAAACGATTTACTTTTGGATTCGCTCATGACTTGCCCTCCACATTAAACAAATCAACCTTCCGCAAGAACAACATCAGCAGGGTCACGACCAGGATCAGCATGACCACGGATAGTGCCGCGCCATAACCAAAATCGAGGAATTTAAAGCCCTTGTCGTACACAATCCAGCTTAAGGTTGAAGTTACATTGATCGGTCCGCCTTTGGTCATCATATAAATGGTATCGTAAATCCGGAATGCATCAATCGTTCTTAACAACAGTGCTATATATATAATCTTGGACAACAGCGGAATGGTGACATAGAAGAAGGTTTGCGATGCCGTTGCCCCGTCTATTTTAGCCGCTTCATAAGGATCACTCGGTATACCTTTAAGTCCGGCAAGCAGGATAATCATCATAAATGGCGTCCACTGCCAGACATCCGTCAAGATCAAAGCCGGTAAAGCCAGCTGGGGATCGGAAAGCCAGGATATCCTTGAAAAACCAAGACTTTCAGCAAAATAATTAAATACGCCATACTGATCGTTCATCATAAAACGGAACATGAGCCCTACAATCGTAGGCGCCATAGCGATGGGAAGCAAGATCAGCGATTGAAATATCTTCTGCCCTTTGCCAAGCTGGTGCAAAACGATGGACAAAAACAAACCAATAAAAAACTCCAGTGAAACCGTACTAAGAACAAAAATAATTGTAATTTTCAGAGAATTCCAGAAACTTTGATCCTGAAACACTTGGATATAATTACTCAGCCCGACGAATGGTTTCTCTATACTGATCGGACTATATTCCTGAAAACTGATCTTAAACAGGAAAATTGTAGGATATATAGCAAATAACAGCAGGAGTATCATTCCGGGGGCCATGACCAAATAAGGACCGCTCCGGCTTAACTTAAATTTGTTCATCTCCAACTCTCCCGATTGCATAATTGAGGGGGAGAGTCCCCCTCCTTCATCTAGATCAAGCGACTATTTTTTCAGCATTTTGTTAACGGCTTCATCAGCCTTTTTCAATGCATCTTCTACAGACATGGTTTTCAATTGTGCGGCGCTCAAATATTCGGAAACAAAACTCTCCCACTTTTCTTCCTGCGGGAAGAACGGACGGGCCTTGGCCGTTTTCATCGCTTCTTGAAGCGCTTCATAACGGCGGTACTTCTTCACATCGGTACCTTCGATCAGTTCGTTGGTTAACGCCGGGTCGGAATAAGATTCTTCTCGAACCGGGTCTCCTCCACCCATGGTCGCCTGACGCACATCATTCTGCTTATTCTCGAGCCAAATCATAAATTTAACCGCTTCATCCGGATTTTTCGTTGATTTCGGAGCTACGATCGACCATCCGCCGATATGCGGCGTAGAGCTTTTCATAGCCGGCACTTGCACGAAATCCCATTTGCCGACCGTTTTGGACGTTTGGGGATTGTCTACTTCAAAAGCGCTCCAGGACCAGTGAATCGCCATAGCCAATTTCCCTTGAGCCGCATCCGTCGCTACTTCGGCAAAGGTATAGTCGTTAATTCCCGGAGGCGAGTACTGCAGTAAATCTACCCACGTTTTGGTTGCTTCAATCGCCTGAGGAGTGGATAAGGACGAAGTCATCGTATTCCAATCAATCACGTCCGCACCGTTCGAGTACATAAAGGTCAGCCAGGTATGCACATTCCCGAATCCTTTACTTGCCTGGGCGGCCCATCCGTACAATTTTTGCCCGTTATATTCTTTACCGTTAAAGAATTCAGCCGCATCCCTGAACTGCTTCATATCCTTTGGAGGTACCAGGTCGTAACCGTATTTCGCTTTAAATTCCTCTTTTATTTGCGGGTCATTGAATAAATCGGAACGATACCACAGCAATTGAGGATGGATCGATTGCGGCAGTCCATAGATCGTTCCTCCTTCGCCAAAGGATCCGTTTTTGTCATTCCACTGCGATAAAGCCAAAGCTCTCGGCAGGTATTTCGAAGTGTCCACGTTATTCTTTTTCAGATAGTCATCCAAAGGCAGCAGGCTTCCTGTCGAAGCAAATTCCGGAATCCAGTTATAATCGACGTTAAACAAATCATAATTGGCTTGACCGGCGATGGACAGCGCCAGCTTCTGATAAATGACATCCCGGCCTACCAATTCGACGTTGACTTTAACACCCGTTTCTTTTTCGTATTCTTTAGCCAATTCTTGAGTGGCTTGTCCCCAGGAAGAGCCGAGAAATACCGTATTTAATGTGACTTGCTTGCCGTCACTGCCATTGCTGCCGGAAGCCTGTCCGGCTTGATCGCCGGAATTGGAAGAGCATGCGGAAAGCAGCAGAGCACCGGAAAGCATCGCAAGCGCCAGTGGCTTAGACTTCAATTTCATATCCTCATTCTCCTGTCTATGATATGGAATATTATTTCGAGATTTCGACGATAATTTTAATGGTGTCTTTATTGTTTGCCGCTTCCTGGATGCCGTCGACGACTTGCTCCAGAGGAATCGTTTTGGAAATAATATCGTTCGGGTTGAAGCGTTTGCTGGAGATCATGTTGATCGCTTTGGTCCATGTGTTGTATGTTCCCGCATAGGATGCTACAATCGTAAGCTCCTTGCTGTAAATTTCAAACGGTTTAATTTCCATCGTCGCATGTGCAGGAGCTGCACCGTACACAACCAGTACGCCGCCACGGCGAACCATTTGAAACGCTTGCTGATAGGTCGGAATAGCACCTACGGCTTCAATAACAAAATCCGCTCCCCGGCCTTCCGTCAAATCAAACACCGCTTGAACCGGGTCCTGCTTGGAAGCGTCGATGACATGATCGGCACCCAGCTGCTTCGCTTTTTCGATCCGGGTCGGGTTCATTTCACTGATGATGACCTTCGTTGCTCCGTTCAATTTGGCCAGCTGCGAGTGTACCAATCCCATCGGCCCCGCACCGATAATCGCCACCGTGCTGCCCATTGTAATTTTCGCCTGTTCCTGGCCCCGGATGGCGCACGCCAACGGCTCGATGTATGCGGCTTCTTCCCAGGTCATGCTGTCAGGAATGAGATAGACGTTGGATGCAGGCGCCTTCACATATTCGGCGAAAGCACCGTTGGTATGCACGCCAAGCTGCACAATTTCATTGCAAAATAGTTTTTGGCCGGCCCTGCAGAAAAAGCAGGTTCCGCAGCTGATGTTAATATCCGCTGTCACGCGATCGCCAACCTTGACGTTTTTTACGGCGGAGCCTACTTGTACTACTTCACCCGAAAATTCATGTCCCTGGATCAGCGGGGTCGGCACCGGGAAGTGACCACGGAAAATATGAGGGTCCGTACCACAAATCCCGCAGCGCTTTGTCGCAATCAATACTTCGTGGTCTGCAATCTCAGGTACAGGCACTTCTTCAATTCTCATGTCTTGCGGCTGATGGAGCACAGCAGCCTGCATTGTCTTTTTCATGTTCTAGTCCTCCTTTAATCAATCGAGCTAAACAGTTTTTTCAAATAATCAATCGATTCTTTGGTATATTGATCGTAAAATTCCTCGCAGCGGATGCCGCTGAACGGATCGGCAAAAGGCGGAAGCAGCTCCATCGAAATGTAGCCTTCATATCCGATGTCTACCAGAGCTTGCGCAATCGGCTTGAAATCGATGTGTCCTCTGCCCGGGGCCGCCCTGTTGCTGTCGGCAAAATGAACATAGAATAATTTATCGCCAACTTGACGGAAGGCATCAGCGATATTCACTTCCTCGATGTTCATGTGATACGTATCGCCCATGCAGCCTACGTTAGGCAGGTTCACTTCGTTCACCAAAGCCAGGGATTGCTCCAAACGGTTAATCAGATAAGTTTCATAACGGTTCCAAGGCTCGACCGTCAGACGAATTCCATGCTCGCCGGCATACAGTCCCGCTTCTCTGATGCTTTCAGCCGCCCATTTCAGCTCGGTTTCGATATCCGCTTCAGCGTGGATTTTCATATTGGCCGTCGGGGTAACAGAAATACCTTTAGCCCCGATCAATTTGGCATAGTCAACACACTCTTTTACATAATTCACCGCGTTTTTCCTGATTGATTCGTTGCTTGAAACCAAATCTCTCTCCGGTGTATAAATGGCGCAAATAGAGGAAGCCTCGACATTGTACTTCTCAAGCAAGCTTTTAATCTCTGAACCGTTTACATTTTCCGGCTCTCCGACGAACTCAACCGCGTCATACCCAAAACCCGCGATTCTTTTTATGCTCTGTTCGATTTCTTCTCCTGCATAGACCAGTACGTTATAGGCATACTTTATTTTAGGCATCTGGTTTACCCTCCCCTTAATGATTCAGAAGTGATCAGGTCGTTTCCCATGGTTTACTTCCCCATGTCATCCCTCCTTGATAAGGTATCGCTTACATGCAACGCTTTCATATAGCGTTTACATGAAACCTCTCGCATCCTGATGGTGTTGAATGCACTTTCATAGAACTTTCTTAGCACTTTCATCGTACCAATTGGAGAAATATCGTATTTATTCGACATGTTTCAACACGACTTTTAATCCATTTTTTATAATCAAAACAAAAAAATCCCTTTTCATGGACAGTTTGGTCTATCCATAAAAAGGGATGGGTTCTCCGTGCGTTTCCATTTTTTATTCTTTCTCTACCATCGTGCTGCCACTCTCTCGTTTTTTGCGAAGGAACAGCCGGAAGACGACATAGATAAAACAGGCCGCAAAAGGCACCCACAACAGATTCAATCCGTACCGGTAAATCGTCATTCCCACTTCAGCGGCATGGTCGACCGTTAAACGTCCCGCCGTGAAAAAAATCAAGGTCCACAAAAGCCCTGTCGTATAAGAAAACAGAGCATACCTGCTAAACGGCATTTTGTTCAGTCCTACAATGTAAGGCATCACGTGCCGGATGACAGGAAAAAAATAGCTGATCACAAGCGCCAGACTACCATACTTGCTGCTCCACCGTTGAGACATTTCGATATATTGATTCATGTTTTTCTTTCGTCTGAGTTTATCCAGTACGGGTGTCCCGATATAGCGCCCCAGAACATAGCCCAAGGTAAGACCGGAAACGACTCCGAGATAAGTCAGGACGAAGGCTGGAATGGTGTGCAGCAGGCCTCCCGCCGTTACCGCACCGCCGGTCATCACAATGACCTCATCGGGAATCGGCATTCCCACAATTCCCAGCCATAAGGCAAAGAATAAGGCTGCATATCCGTATTGTCCGATCAAATCAAGCAATGTATCGTATGTCATGAAGTCGGATCCGCTTTCTTTCGGCACACATATACGAATGCAGGCGGAAGGTTGAAAGGTACGAACCGGATGGTTTCGATATCAAAATAGCGCCTTAATTGCGGCTTCATTTGCAGTGAATATTGAAAAGCAATGAAGCTTCCGCCCGGTTTCAAGGACGAGATAATTTGTTTGATCAATCGATCGCGTACTTCTCGCGGGAAATTAAAGAACGGCAGCCCGCTGATGACAACGTCCAAACCGTCCAGTTTTTCGCGGCGCACCGCCTTTTGAATGCCGCAGGCATCCGCATAGCAAGCGAACGCAGGGTATTTTTGCGCCAGCTTATAGCGCAGCACCGGCTCTTTCTCGAACAGCAGCACTTTGACCCGGCCTGAGGCAGCCTGCTCAATATATTTGGTCAGCGCTCCCGTCCCCGCCCCCAGTTCCGCCACGCTTTCGATTTTGTCCCAAGCCACCGGCCTGGTCATCGCCTTAGCCAGAAACCCGGAGCTCGGGGTCACGCTCCCTACCTCTTTGGGAGATTGAATAAACTTGTTTAGAAATAAGAATTTTTCCAGAACGATCGAACCGAGATTCATTTGCACGAAACCCTCCCTGCACAGATAACACTAGGCTAACGAAAACACCTTTAGAACATGTGAAGGATTTTCTGAATAATTTCTTAAGATGCAAATTACTCCTTGCCCCCACCTCATGGAAATCCTTAGACTGCCATTCTTAGTTGGACGGTTTCAATTCATTTTCCCCTTCAAGGATTGCAGTACAATATTTGCAGCGAACTGCTTTCAAGGGAATGTCGGAGAGGCATTCCGGACATTCCTTGGTGTTTGCTTCAGGTTCCGGCTTGCTCTCTTCCTTTCTGCGCAAACGATTGAGCTGCTTCACGGCTATAAAGATCACAAAAGCAACAATCAAAAAGTCAAGCAGATTGTTGATAAATAGTCCGTAATTCAGCGTAGGCGCGCCTGCTTCTTGAGCCTGCTTGAGCGATGTATACGACACTCTGTCCAGACTGATGAATAAATCTGAAAAATTGACCCGGCCAAGCAGCAATCCGATCGGAGGCATGATCACGTCATTGACGATCGATGTGACGACCTTGCCAAAAGCCGCGCCGATAATGACCCCGATGGCCAGCTCGATCATATTTCCTTTGATGGCGAATTCCTTGAATTCCTTCAGCAGCCTTGATGCCAAAACAGAACAACCTCTCTTCTCCAAATTCGGTTTATCATCCTATTTTACACTAATCAACCTCTTTATGGAAATGCCTCCATGCAAAATTCATCACCTCTTGCATTACAGAATAATTCGAACCGAATGATGCGGCTTGTGTCAGTCTAACAAAACCGTCCTGAAGCATTGCACGCTTCAGGACGGTTGGGCTTGCCGGCGTTATTTGGCTGTAAACTGCTGAGTAAACATCTTGCCGCAAGGGCCTCCCTCCACGATACCGATGCCGATATGAGTGAAGTCCCTGCTTAGTATATTGGCACGGTGTCCTTCGGAATTCATCAGCGCTTGATGGGCTGACTCCGCATTTTGATTGCAGGCAATATTCTCCCCCGCCGTCCGGTACCGGATTCCGAATCGTTTCATCATGTCGAAAGGCGAGCCATACGTAGGAGAATCGTGGGAAAAATAATCTTTGTCCGTCATATCCTGACTTTTCAGCCGTGCCACTTTGGACAGCTCCAAATCGACGGCAAGCGGAGACAACCCGGCTTCGGACCGGGCCTTGTTGATCAGGTCGATCATCTGCTGCTCCTCAGGCATAAGCCCGGGCGGCTTCTCCTGAGGCGGCGGACCCGGCTTGGGCGGCATCGGACCCGGGGCGGGAGCGGGTTTCTTCGGAATTTTCAGGTTTCCGTATGCCCAGAGGATTGCTTGCAAGGTTTGGTCATCCACCGCCCCTGTAGGGGGAAGTCCGTTAGCCTTCTGAAACACCCTGACGCCGTTGGCTGTATCGGGTCCGTAATAACCGTTGATCTGACCCTGAAAATAGCCAAGCGATTTTAACATCCCTTGAACCGCATAAACGTCCGGACCTTGTGCACCTTCGCCGAACGCAAGAACCTTGCCTGCGATGGTCAGGCTCATGAACAGGCAGACGAGCCATATCAAAGCGTTTTTCTTGTTGCGCCAACGCTGCAGCATCTTCGCAAATCCCCCCTGAACTGGTTAAATAATCAAGTCTACAACCAGCATCCCCTTCCGGCCGCATTTTTATGATTTGGTTTGCAGATAAGAATTCCTCTATATGTAAAAGACCTGCGCTACAACACAAAAAAGCCCGTTTCCCATGCTGGAAACGGACCGGTTCATACGATATCAGCGTTTTCTTCGCGACAAGGACACGACGAAAGATAACGCACCAAGAATGAGGGCGGCAATGGATAAGTACAGCGGCGCTCCGGAGGCTGCCGGTGCTCCGGCCGCCGGTTCCCCGGACGCTGAAGGCGCTGCGGCAGAATCGGCTTTGCCGGCATCTGCGGCAGGAGCGGTATGGCCGTGGCTGTCTGTGGCTGCCCCTGCCGGTTTGGCATTGACCTTGGTTACGGAAGCCGGCTTGTCCGAGCCTTCCGCGCCTACCCACTCGACGACACTGCCGTCCTTGTAGGTTTGATAAGCCTTCCATTGGATCGCTGTAGCGTTGTCGGCTACTTTACCCTGCATATAAAATTCTCCGAACTCTGTAGGACCGAGACCTTCTCCCGTTGCGGTCCAAATCACACCGGTAATTTTTCCGTTGTCGTCTTTGGTCAGTTCATAGCTCCAACCCGGCTTCGGCTCGAAACGGGAGATGGAGACGGCATCCAGCGGAAATTTCACTTCCACCTTCACTGTCGGCACATCTTTCTCCGTCGGGACCCGGACGGCAAATTTCTCGTAAGATCCTTGCGTCGTTTCTTTTGGCAGCACGGTGACGTGCGCGCTGGCCAGTCCTCCGGTCATAAGCGATAAGAACAGGCTCAATACCAGCGTAATATGCCATTTTTTCATCATATGGAATCCCTTCTTTCTTAGCGATCAGTATATCCATGTGTAATGTATAACAAACCGCCGCTTGAAAGAATGACTCGATTGGGCTATTTTCGCCCGTTTTTTTGTCCGATCTGTGTCAAACCGTGCCGTACGGCATACGCTGTCAGCTGCACCCGGTTGTCAAGGGACAGCTTGGCCAAAATGTTCTTGATATGATTTTTCACCGTATTTTCCGTGATGACGAGCGTTTCTGCAATTTGCCGGTTGCTTTGGCCGCTGGCCACGCAGCTTAAAATTTCACACTCCCGCTGAGACAGCACACCGGGCTGTACATCGCTCACATTCGCGTCCGCTGAACGAAACGAATGGAACAGCCGATCCGCCATACCGCGGGAGATTTCGCTGTCATCATCAAGCAGCCCGTGCAGGTAGGCGATCCAATCGTCCGGATCCATATTTTTGAGCAGATATCCTTGTGCGCCATAGCGGATGGCGGTGAACAAATCCGCCACGTCATCGGATACCGTAAGCATGACCACGCGGATATGGGGATAGAGCTGTTTAATCCGTTTGGTTGCTTCCAGCCCCCCCATCACCGGCATTTGAATATCCATCAGTACGAGATCCGGCAGCAGCTCGCCGCAAAGCTCGACGGCTTCCTGCCCGTTGCGCGCTTCACCGATCCACTCGAAGCCGCTCTCGCCCTCGATCAGGGTACGGACGGCCTTCCGCGCAAGCGGATGGTCGTCCGCGATCAGTACGCGGTAATTCATGACGTTCTCCCTCCCAGTTCCTCACGCAGCGGCCCGGTAACCAGCAGTTCCATTCCTTGACCCGGCGCTGTTCTGATTTCCAGCTTTGCCCCCAGTTCCTTCGCCCGCTTTCGCATGATGGAAATCCCGTAACGTTGAGGCTGCTCCGGCGCTTCACGATCCGTTCCTTTACCGTTATCTCCAATCCTCAAGCTCCAGTTTGCCCCGTCCTCCTGCAGGACAAACTCAATGTAAGCATGGTCTGCCCGGGAATGCTTGCGGATGTTCGTAAACGCCTCGCGGATGATCGAGAACAGAGGCACCTCCGCAGACGGCGGAATGCGATCCTCAGGCACGCTGATATGCTGATCGACGGCAATGCCGCTCATGCCGCTCCACTCCTCCAGCCATGTCTGCAGTCTGGCAGTAAAGCTCGCCCCTTCTTCCGGCGCCGTTCTCAAATTAAAGATCGCTTGCCGCAAATGATGATCGATCTCCGATATGGCGGAGCGGGCCTCATCCAGCTGCCCTTTTTTTAACTGCACGTTCATAAAAAACAGAATCTGCGCAATGTTGTCGTGCAGCTCCTGCGCCAGCCTTTCCCGCTCCTCATATACCGCCCGTTTGGCCTGTTCTTCCGCCAGCTTCACGTTCATGCTTTGAATGCGTCCGAACATCCATGTTCCGAACAAATAAGAAAGCAAAAGCGTGAGCAGGGTCATATAGAAGTTGCCTGCTTCCATAGAAAGCACATCTAACAAAAAATGGCTATTCGGATTTTATGGTGAAAAGTTAAGCACAGATATTAAAGTATAAAATCGGATTAAATAGTTGAAATCAACGTACTTTTTTTTGCGCTAGATTGTGTTACTGCAATTAGTAACTGTGATTATTTTACATCTCCATTTCGGATGGTTTCCTCTATATGCAGCAAGCATAAAGAATATACTAGAGGTCAAGGACGGAGTTGACTTATGTTTTCGACAGGAGTATTATGGATTCATAAACATATCAAAAAAAATTGATTAGGGGGTGTGGGCCTTGGATCAATGCATAACGGATATTCCAAGAGTCCGTCGAGGTGATGTGCCCCTTCCACAAGAAGAGGCAATTCAAAGAATAGCTTCTGTGACAAAGGCTTTTAGTGATCCAATTCGTTTAAAAATGGTTTACTTGCTTTCAAAGCAATCTGATTTGTGCACCTGTGAGTTTGAAGAATTATTGGACCTGAGCCAGTCCAAAGTATCGTATCACCTTAAAATATTGCTTGACGCTGGAGTTATCGATCGCGAAATCCACGGTTCATGGAGTCATTACAGCCTTCGAAATCCTAAAATATTGGAACAGGTTCATGCCTTGTCCCAATGATAAAAAGCGAGTGTTTCGGTGCTGGCTTTTTATTTTAAGATTCACATCAATTTTTTTTGATGTCATAATACTCTGACTTGTATTGGGGATTCTTAGATTAACAACTTACGATGTCCCGGTTACTCATGAAACCCGTTCAACTGTTACTGCATTATTAAGTTTTTGGTTATGCCAGGTAATCTTTTGCCTTTTAGAATGAAATTGGAATTACTTATGTTATTCAAATCAAAAAAAGTTGATAAACACCTTTAATTAAGGAGGAATGGAATAAATGAAGAAAGAAGTTCTTCGAGTAAGTGGTATGGATTGTCCTTCCTGTGCAAAGGATATCGAAAAAACGGTAGCGAAGCTAAACGGGGTTGAGAAAGCAGAGGTAAACTTTATTGCTGAGAAATTAACCGTCACATATGATGATTCTCAATTGCCCCGTGAAAAAATCGAGGAAAATTTAAAGAAAATCGGACATCCAGTCGTTAAATAATAAATTGATCCGAGATCCTAATATATATGCGATTACCTGGCGTAATCAAAAACTTGGCTTGCAGTTATAATTGAAAGCTTATTTTCCTAGGAGAAAGGGAAAGTTGATTAAACATAAATTCCTAATCAAAAAAATTGATGAATAGTGATTTGACTTGAAATTAGACAATGATAAAGGGAGGGCTCAACATGAGTAAGTCAAAATGGTGGAAACAACCAAGAACGGTATTGCTGATTATTTCAGGGATCACAACAGTCTTTACATTAATCTCAGAACTTTTCCTAGGTTTACCGGAAATATGGGCTGTTGCATTGTATGGTGTTGCAATTATTATTGGGGGTATTTACCCAGCCAAGAGTGCATGGATGGACTTGAGAAGGAGAAAACTTTCCATAAATACTCTGCTTATTGTCGGAGTTATCGGGGCCATCTATCTGGGATTGTGGGAAGAAGCCGCAGGTCTTGTGGTCATCTTCTCCTTAGGTGAAGTGTTGGAAGCTTATGCAGTAAATAAAGCCAGGGATTCCGTCCGAGCGCTTGTGGAACTGGCACCCCGGGAAGCAACCGTTTTACGGGAAGGCCGCGAAGTTCGCATACTAGCCGATGAAGTCGAGATTGGCGATCGGGTTCTGGTCCGACCAGGGGAGAAAATACCAGTAGATGGGGTTGTTGTAAGCGGTACGTCTACAGCGGATCAATCGACAATCACAGGAGAATCCATTCCGGTTGCAAAAATATCAGGCGATGAAGTATATGCTTCCACAATGAATGGCCGCGGTGCTTTGGAAATTGAAGTGACGAAATTGGCGCAGGATACCACCTTGTCAAAAATCATTGAATTAGTGGCAAATGCACAAGGAGATAAAGGAAAAGCACAACGTTTCAGTGAACGCTTTGGTGAAGTCTACACGCCGATCATGTTCGTGATCGCCGTTTTAATGGTTGTTATACCAACCCTTTTCTTTGGCCAACCGTTTGACACGTGGCTATATAGAGCGTTAATCGTATTGGTTGTTTCATGCTCCTGTTCTCTAGTGCTTTCAGTTCCAGTAGCTGTCGTAACTGGTGTAGGAAATGCGGCGCGAAACGGGGTTATGGTAAAAGGCGGCAGCTATATGGAAACGGCCAGTCACATCCAAGTGGTCGCATTTGATAAAACGGGTACATTAACCGTCGGAAAGCCTTCGGTAACGGATATTGTATCTGTCTCCGATTTATCAAAAGAAAAACTGCTGGGAATTGCCGGTGCGCTTGAAAAACTTTCTGAACACCCTTTGGCTGAGGCAATTCTTCAAGAAGCTTCAAAAAGAAACATAAATCTTCCAGGTGTTGAAGAGTTCGACACATTAACCGGACGGGGAGCTAAAGGCAGCATAAATAGAACCACATACTATATCGGCAGTCCCCGGTTGTTCAGCGAATTGAATGTAAAACTGAATCAAGATCAATTAAAACAAATTGAAACACTTCAAGGACAAGGAAAGACCGTCACGCTTTTGGGAACTGCTGATCTTGTACTTGGATTAATCGCGATAGCGGATCGACCGAAAGAAAACGCAAAACAAGCGATTCAACGTCTGAAAACTACCGGTGTAAAACGAATCGTCATGCTTACGGGCGATAACCGGCTTACTGGTGAAGCCATTGGCCGGGAACTTGGCGTGGATGAGGTACGGGCAGAATTACTGCCGGAAGATAAAATTACAGCGATTAAAGAACTGCAAAAGAAGTACGGTCTTGTTGCGATGGTGGGTGACGGTGTAAACGATGCGCCTGCACTGGCTCAGGCCGATGTGGGGATCGCGATGGGAGTCCAAGGGACAGACGTTGCTTTGGAAACGGCTGATATCGCATTGATGCAGGATAATTTGGATCAACTGGTTTATCTGATCAAACTTAGCCGTAAGACCGTTGCGAAAATACATCAAAATATCGGGTTTTCATTAGCTCTTGTAGCCCTCCTTATTGTTACAGCCTTGACCGGAGTGATGAGCCTGACTACAGGTTTGCTTCTTAACGAAGGAAGCGCCTTGGTTGTTATTGCAAATGCGATGGTTCTCCGGAAGTATCAGATGAATAAAGCCAATGCCATAGGTAACGAGTGATGAAATTTTTTATCATTGGTGAGGATTTACCTATGGATTGGCATTCTAATCAAAAATAATTGATTAGCATACAAGGAGAGTTGATGATGGGCATAACAGAAGGCATTAAAAGCATTCATAAACAATTAGACACAATACGAAAGATCCCTAAATGTGTAGGATGTGAATGTGTACTTGACGTGATGACAGCCGTTGAGCAAGATCTAGAAGATATAGATAAACCGATTGCAAAAGAAGTTCAACTGGATTTAAAACAGTGGGTTGACGAAGGGAACAAAGTTAGACATAACTGTCTTGGGTGTGAAGTTTGTTTCCCAATTAAGCCGTACAATCATTTTAGTTCATTGATTAATGGATCGAATGAAATTGAAATCAATGGAGCTGCATGTGGCTGTAATGACAATGCATGCGGAAGTCAACCCCAAGTAAACAGTACTGCGTGTGGGTGTGATGACGATTCGTGCGAAGGTGAACCACAAGTAAATAATACAGCATGTGGTTGTGATGAAAATAAATCGAAGAATACGCACCCCTCAAATTGCAGCTGTGAACTTAAAACCGAAGTTCAGAAACAATCCGTTTGTGGAACAGTGGATCCCAACGATAGCAATGTGGCCTCCCCCTCGACCCAGCAGGAACAAAAATGGCCAATAGCAGAAGGAAATTATCTAGTCGGAAATGATACATCTTTTGTTGCAATATGTACTTTAGCCGATACAGATCTCCCGTCCGAAATACAAGGTTCCGGATTACTAAATCATATATCTATTGTTGGTACCTTATCGACAGAAAATCTAGGAATAGAACGCTTGATTCGAAATGTTACCGCGAATCCCAATATTTCACACTTAATACTATGTGGGCGCGACTCTCGTGGTCATCAAGCAGGGCAAGCCATTTTGTCATTAAAAGAAAATGGGATAGACGATAAGTATCGGATTATAGGCGCAGTTGGACCTCGCCCGGTGCTCAAGAATATTACCTTGAAAGAGATCGAAATTTTTCGCCAACGAGTGAAAATCGTTGATGAAATTGGAACACGAGATGTCGAACGATTGCATCAGGTAGTTCGTGCTTATGAGGGCAAGCCAAATGGGGACCCAGTAATGCTTCTTCCGATAATTCAAGAACCCAAAATAGTGAAAGCAGAACGTCTTAAAAATGATGAGTGGGTTCATGACCCAGAGGGATTTTTCCTAGTTATTCTTGATCGAAATAAGAAATCAATTAGGTGTGAACATTACATCCTGGATGGGACTCTGAATGAAGTTATTGAAGGAAAACTAGCCAGTGATATTGCAAATACAGCAATCAAGCGCGGTTTGCTTTCTCGTTTGGATCACGCAGCATATCTGGGGAAAGAATTGGCGAAAGCTGAAACAGCTCTTGCCTACGATATGCCTTATACGCAAGATTTACCGTTATCAAAAAGTAAAGCCCTCAATCAAACGGTTGTTTCCTAGATGAATAGAACGATTATTCAATTAGTTTAAAATCTGTTATACGAGAAACGATTAGTATTTAAAGAGCTAACTTACTAGATGTAGAAGGTGACACAATGGAGATTCTAAACCTCCCCCACTTCAATATCAAACAATTTGCTGAAAATGAACATGACTTTCTGATCCAGGTGGAGACAGCCTCTCCACCTTCTTTTTGTCCACATTGTGGATGCGTGGCAAATCTGTATAAGCATGATAACAGAGACCATCTTTGTATGGATCTGCCTATTCATGGAAAACGTGTAGGGCTTCTTGTAAAGCGTCAGCGATATAAATGCCGTGAATGTAATCAAACTTTTTGGGAACGATTAGAACACACCATAGACGAGAAGCGAAACTGCACCAAACGGTTATTGTCTTACGTCGAGAAGCAAAGTCTTAAACGCACGTTTGTCAGTATTTCAGAAGATGTCGGGCTGAACGAAAAGACGATACGGAACATCTTTCGTGATTACATCAATCGCCTGGAAGAGACGCTTCGATTTGAAACACCTAATTGGCTTGGAATAGACGAAATTCACATTATCAAGCCAAGATGCGTTTTAACCAACATCGAGGAACGTACCTTGTTAGACGTTCTACCCAATCGCAATAAGGAAACGGTTGTAAGCTACCTCTCACGCCTTCCAAACAGAGGACGAATACAATACGTCACAATGGATATGTGGCGACCGTATAAGGACGCTGTGAAAGCTGTACTGCCCAAGGCGACTATCATCGTCGATAAGTTTCACGTTGTCCGTATGGCGAATCAAGCCTTAGAATCCATCCGCAAACAGCTTAGAGAAGGCTTATCACCGAAGGAACGGCGCGGGCTTATGCACGACCGCTTTATCCTCTTGAAACGCCATAAAGAGCTTACGGAAATGGATAAGATAACGCTTGACCTATGGACGAAGAATCACCCCTCTCTCGGTATTGCTTATGACTTGAAGGAATCATTTTTCGATATTTGGGATACCGACAGCAGACAGAAAGCGTACCTCAGATACCACGATTGGAAAGCCAAGATACCAAAGGAACTGCAATCCGCTTTTGAGCCTCTTACAAAGGCTATGGCGAATTGGGAAGAAGAGATATTCAACTACTTCGACCATCGCATTACAAACGCCTATACGGAGTCTCTGAACAGCCTTATACGTGTCACAAACCGTTTAGGAAGGGGCTACTCCTTCGAAGCTTTACGAGCCAAAATACTCTTTACAGAAGGACTTCAAAAGGAACGTAAACCCAAGTATCAGAAACGTTTGGATGACTACGAACTTCGAGACTACAACTATCCGATGTTCGAGAAAATGTTCCCCGTTGGCGTTGTTCGTGAACGTGAGCGTGGCGAGCTTCTTGGTGTCGACATTTCCACCTTAATTGAGAAATTGGAGAAGGGCGAACTATAAGCCCTTTTCCACTATTAAATCCGAATACCCCAAAAAATCATGCCGGATGTACTCAAAGCCTCCAATGATAAGCGGCGGCAGTAAAATCGTCAATATTTTATAGCTTCTCATGGACATATTCATCTGCTTCACCTCACAGCTCGCGCATGGATTGGATTCCATTCTATACGGATATACGAACCTGCATAGAAATCGGGCGTCCCTTCTCTAAGACACAGCCGTATGGCCCTCTGAATTTTGCCGGTATGATATCGACGAACGAATGATACCCCTATTCTAACATAATAAAACAAGCTGTAACTCCTTATCGTATTAAACGCATTGACAGAATGCAAAAGCCCATGTATCATTTTTGGTACCAAGTACTAATATCAGGTTATAATTTTTTTTGAGCGTGAATATAATAAACTGAGGTGATGTGATCATGAATCAATTCGTTCCAAGAATAACGGCGGTTGGCAGCTACACGCCCGAACGCCGGCTGACGAATGCGGATCTGGAGCGTATGGTGGAAACCGACGACGAATGGATCGTTCAGCGAACGGGCATCCGCGAAAGACGCATATCGGCGCCCGAAGAGTATACCAGCCACTTGTGCATTGAAGCGGTCAAGGATCTCGTGAACCGGTACGGAGCCGCATTGGATGACGTGGATCTGCTCATCGTTTCGACCAGCACCCCGGACTTCACTTTCCCTTCGACCGCCAGCCTGGTCCAAGCCCACTTCGGCATTCCGCAGACACTCGCGTTCGATCTCAGCGCCGCGTGCGCCGGGTTCATCTACAGCCTGCATACGGCAAGAAGCATGCTCGCGTCAGGGCTGCACCGCAAGGCGCTCGTGATCGGCGCCGACGCCTTATCCAAAATAACGGATTACACGGACCGCACGACATGCATTTTGTTCGGCGACGGAGCAGGAGCCGTGCTGCTGGAACGGGATGCCGAAGGGGCGGAAGCGAGTTGGCTCGCGTCTACCTTCGGCTCCGACGGCACCGGGGGCGTGCACCTGTACCGGACCGGCATCGCCTCCTCCTTGAACGGGGTACCCGTAAACGCCGGCGGCAAGCTGGTGCAGAACGGCCGGGAGGTATATAAGTTCGCCGTACAGACTGTGCCCAAAGGTGTAGCCGAACTGCTTAAACAAGCCGGTCTGTCCAGCGGCAGTGTGGATTGGTTTATCCCTCACAGCGCCAATCTCCGGATCATCGAGTCCGTATGCGAGAGAACGGGGATTCCGTTGGAAAAAACTCTGCATACCATCGAGTATTTTGGCAACACCTCGGCCGCGACCATCCCTCTCGCTTTACATCAGGGGATCAAGCAGGGCTTGCTGAAAGAAGGCGACAAGGTGCTTATGTACGGCTTCGGAGGAGGTTTTGTACATGGAGGTTTGCTCCTGAAATGGAAGGAACCGTTGAGCAAAAGATAAACACTGGCATATGTTATACAAATAGCGTCCCTTCCCCGCGAAGGGACCTTCATTTGGAACATTCTCCTTTACAAAATGGACGAAAGCTGCGATTCCGCTGGGCCAATGCCAATGTTCCCGTTTACCGGAGCAGCATATATTATGGCATAATTTTGTTTATAAGGGAGGATGAATGATGCATCAGCAAGCAACCAGCATTATCGAACATATGGCCTCCTCGCATTGGGAAATGTCGAAAATTCTGGAGTCGGAGAGGCATGTCGCCGTACGGATGGCCGAGCTCGTTCATGAAATTCCCGAGTATAACCCGACTTTTGATGATATTCCGGCATTGATGGAAGGTTCTCTGCTTGTCACCAAAAACGTTGCGGCCTATCTGAACAGCCTTGCCGATCTGTCCGACGCCATTGGGGATAATTTGAATTTGATCATGAAAGAACAGCGAAGCTCCGACGGGGAAGAATAACGTATGTTGATAATGGAAAGAGGGTAACCATGAGCAGAGAGGACTCTTATTACAGAATCTTGCAATCCGTTTCCCGATTACAGTTCAATATATCGCTAATTCTTGAAGCAAAAGCTATCGAAGCCTCCCGTTCAAGCCAATGGCTTTGCCATCACATATCCTCCATGCAATTTGAAAATCAAGGTGAGCAGGTTGCAAAAACCGTGGAAATCCACGATCATCTGCTGGAAGTCATTGACGGTTTAACCAAAATGGAGCTGGCGCTTTCGAAGAATCTTCAGGCTCTTTTAGGGGACCAAGAGGGAGGCGGCGCCAATGATCCGGGGATCACAGGTTGATCAATCCAATATCGTTCGGAGGAAATTCAAAGTGAACTGGCATGAGGAAGAAGCGCGAACAAAGCTTCATATTCTAATTTCGCTTGCCCGAAGTCAGCGTGCGCTGTCCAGAATTTTGGAAAGCGTAGCGGACGTTGCGGAAAAAACGGAGCCGGCCGGTGAGAGGCTTGTTGAGCAAATGGAAGCGCTCAGCAAGTACCAAAGGCAGATTGCAGTCAAAATGATTGGAATCAAAATACGAAAAAAAACCAGCGGAATCCCTCAAAAACCGTGGATCAACCAAACGCTGGTTCATTACCGTCCTCAAACTATTTCTGCGAAGGAATAGTTTTTTTATTGCCTCTCTGTACTTTACTTCACGTCAATCCGCATGCTCAATGTACGATCCCATTAAATGCCTACGATACCTGTCCAAACCCCCTTTCCCCCGGTCACATATGCTGTATGGTCAAGTATTACTCCGAATCCGGGGACAAAGGAGTGATAGCCATGCTGCCTCCCTACGTAGGCATCCTCGTCAACGATGTGATGTACGCTGGAATACCTTTAGGAAAAACCAAATACGAGAGGATCGATTATTACCTAGAGGCGGGCAAGAAATTCGGGATTACGCCATGCTTTTTTCGAATCCGTGATTATAAGGCAGGAAAGGCTTGGATTAAAGCTTATGTACAAACGGACGACGACAAATTTGAATTGGCTGTCGTCCCTATGCCTCAAGTCATTCATAATCGCGCCATTTATAACGGTATAAAGGAATTCCGCACACTTCGAAGCTGGTCCGATGAAGGAAGGGTGCTCTTTAACTCTTGGAACCGTTACGGCAAGCTCTTCATTCACAATGTGCTGATGAAAAACCCCGGCTTGCAGCCCTACTTGCCGCGGACCCGCAAAGCCACCCCCGCCAATGTAAAATCGATGATGAAACAATTTGATTCCATCATTATTAAACCTGACCGAAGCAGCAAGGGACGCGGAGTCATGAAATTATCCCGCACGCAAAAAAAGTGGAAATTGCTTTATCCGTCCACACTTCATGTGCGCAATACCAAATGGCATTCGATTGTATTCAACGGCCTCAAACTGCCCCCCGTCCTGCGCCGCAGATTGCAAAACGGAAAATATATCGTTCAGCAGTGTGTCGCCCTGGCAACCTATAAGAAACGTCCGTTCGACCTCAGGGTTGCCGTCCAGCGAGGAGCTGCGGGCGAATGGAAAATTACAGGAATCGTCGCCAAAGTGGCTTCAGACCGGATATTTTTGACCAATGTATCCCAGGGCAGCACGATTCACCGGTTGGAGGAGATTTTGCAGCAGGAATATCCCCACCTGACACACGAAGAAGTGATAAGGAGTATCCATCATTTGGCCCTAAGCGTGGCTGATCAGCTGGGACAAAGCCTCCCCTGCATGGCCGACCTGGGACTGGATATCGGTTTGACCACAGACGGTGTCCCTATGTTCATTGAATGCAACGGGAAGGACCAGCGATACAGCTTCCTTAACGCCGGTATGCTGAAAGAGTGGAAAGCCTCCTACGAGAATCCGATGGCTTTCGCCAAACATCTTCTTACCTCCGGCAAGGAAGTCGATCGCCCTCACGCCGGCAAAGCGGATCGTTGACTGAGTTTAGCGAAATGCCGGAACAAGCGGAATTCCACCCAGAGGCCGGGAGGCACGAGACGTATAAAAGGCTTGCTCCTGCCGGGAACAAGCCTGTATTGATTTATTCATACACGCTTCCGATGGCAATCCAGTTGACAACCCCTTGGAACTCGCCGGAAACATTGCATCGTACGACTTCGATAACCGCACCGCTATCCTGTTTGCTCTGGATCACGGCGTAGCAGCCGGGGTGGCTCGTTGTTCCGACAAGAACATAGTTATCGTCAGCGTACGGCCGATCAAAAATGACGGGAATGGCCGCACTTTCCGTTTCACTGGAGAAAGAGAAGCTGCTCAGACCGAACTGCTGCGAAGTGGTCAGCAGCTTTCTTTCCGGTGCGGGGAAAAACAACGGATGCTGCCGTTCGTTCTTATCGTCCAGGATCGTATTTTCCTTATCGTTCTCCGTCTCTATATCGATCGCATGCAAATATATTTTGTCGCTCTTCGGCTTTTCCGTTCCTTCTGCCGCAGGCTCTTTGGTATGCGCCTTTTCGGACTTTTCGTTTGATTCCTTTGCCGGAGCCTCCGCTTTGTTCTCGGCCGGATTCGGGGCCAAACGTTCCTCCTCCGGACGAATTTCAGCAGCAGGCTTCTTATCCGCAAGCCCCTTCGTCTCCCGCTTTCCTTCTCTAACGGAAAGTCCGTTCAGCAGCGTTTGAAGCTTAGGTTCCAAATGAAGCAGAGAGATCGTTCCCGGGATCAGATGATATCCGGATATAGTTTCCTGCTTAATATGGAATCCATCCACCGTTTCATCACCCAAATGCTTCGACGTGACGGCCCCGTCGGCCAGCCGGCTGCTGTCCACCGCGCCCAGCGCGATCTTCTCCATCGTCACCGCATACGGCCTCAAATTGGCTTCACCCACGGCATCGACTGCCAGATGCTTCGATTTAACCGAACCGGACGTCAGATGCTTCGATTTAACGGAACCGGACGTCAGATGCTCCGAGCCGACAGAGCCCTCAGCCAGCCGGCTGCCGTTCACCGCTCCCGGCGCCAGCTTCTCCGTCGTCACCGCCTCCGCACCCAGTTGGGCTGCACCGACCGCTCCTGCAGCCAGGTGCTCCAATCTGACGCACTCCAAGGTCAAATGCTCCGGACCAACGGAGCCTTCAGCCAACCGGCTGCCGTCTACCGCGCCGGGTGCCAGCTTCTCCGTCGTCACCGCCTCCGCACCCAGCTGGGCTGCACCGACCGCTTCTTCGGTCAGGTGCTCCGAGCCGACAGAGCCCGACGTCAAATGCTTGAAACTGACGGAGCCTTCAGCCAGCCGGCTGCCGTCCACCGCGCCAGGCGCCAGCTTCTCCAAGGTGACGGCCTGCGGTCCGATTTGTGCTTCGCCGACCGCTTCAGGAGCCAGGTGCTCCGAACCGACAGAGCCCGCAGCCAACCGGCTGCCGACGACCGACCCGGGCGCCAGCTTCTCCGCGGTGACGGCCTGTGGTCCGATTTGTGCTTCGCCGACCGCTTCAGGAGCCAGGTGCTCCGGACCGACAGAGCCCAAGGCCAAATGCTCCGGACCAACGGAGCCTTCAGCCAACCGGCTGCCGTCCACCGCGCCGGGCGCCAGCTTCTCCGTCGTCACCGCCTCCGCACCCAGCTGGGCTGCACCGACCGCTTCTTCGGCCAGGTGCTCCGGACCGACAGAGCCCAGGGTCAGATGCTTCGCCGTGATCGAGCCTTCGGCCAACCGGCTGCCGACCACCGCGCCATGCGCCAGCTTCTCCGTGGTCACGGCATACGGCCTTATCTGCGCTTCGCCAACCGCATCGACGGCGAGATGCTTCAAAGCAACGGCGCCCGGGGTCAGATGCTCGGATGTTACCGAGCCCGCGGCAAGACGACTGCCGACCACCGCTCCCGGCGCCAGCTTCTCCGCCGTTACGGCCTGCGGCTGAAGCTGCTCTTCTCCTACCGACTCCGAAGCGAGGTGCAGGGGACCGACGCTTCCGGGTGTCAGGTGTTGAGAACCGACCGAACCCTCAGCCAGACGGCTCCCGTCCACCGCACCGGGCGCCAGCTTCTCCAAGGTCACGGCCTCCGGCATCAAATGCACCTCACCGACAGCATAGAAAGTAAGGTGCTCCGAGCCGACGGAATACGAGGTCAGATGCTCCGAGGAAACGGCTCCCGCGGCCAGACGGCTTCCGTCCACCGCTCCCGGCGCCAGCTTCTCCGTCGTCACCGCCTGCAGTTGCAGCTGTTCTTCGCCTACCGACCCTTCGGCGAGCTGAAGCGATCCGACGGCACCGGGGGACAGATGCTCCGATACAACGGCTCCCGCAGCCAGACGGCTTCCGTCCACCGCTCCCGGCGCCAGCTTCTCCGTCGTCACCGCTTCTGCCTCCAACTGCGCTTGGCCTACCGCTCCGGCGGCAAGCTGGACCGATCCGACGGCACCGGAAGCCAGATGCTCCGATCCGACGGCACCCGCGGCCAGACGGCTCCCGTCCACCGCTCCCGGCGCCAGCTTCTCCCTGGTCACCGCCTTCGGACTCAGCTGATCTTCACCTACCGACTCAGGCTCGAGCTGTGTTGGGCCGACAGCCCCCGGGGTCAGGTGCTCCCTTGCAACAGCTCCCCAAGCCAGACGACTGCCGTTTACTGCGCCGTATGCCAGCTTTTCCGTCGTTACCGCATTGGACATCAAATGCTCTTCACCTACGGCCTCGGCAGTGAGATGTTCCGGTCCTACGGAGCGTTCAGCCAGATGTTCCGATGTCACAGCGCCTGCAGCGATTCTCCGGCCGTCGACGGCGCCTTCGGCCAGATGTGAGGCGCTCACGGCTCCATCTGCGATTTGAAGTCCCGTCACGGCGCCTTCGGCCAGCTTCTCCGTCCTCACCGCGCCATCCTCCAAGTGCTGCGCCTTCACGGATCCTGTCCCAAGGTGCACATGCTGAACCGATCCGGGGGACAGATGATCCGCCTGCACCGCTTCCTTGGCAAGCTTTTCCGAAGTCACACTGGCATGCGCCAGCTTTGCCGTTGTGACTGCCAGATTCGTAAGCTTATCCGTGGATACCGATTCGCTGGATATTTTGGAGGTCGTTACGCTATGATTCGAGAGATGTCCGGTATGAACGGCTCCCTCTTGCAAATGCTGCTGCTGCACCGCACCGTTGCTCAGCTTCTCGGAAGTGATGGAGCGGTCGTGCAGCTTCTCCGTTGTCACAGCACGGTCCTGAAGGTGTTCCGCTGCGACGGTTTTTTCCGCCAGATGCCCCGAAATCACCGCTTTATCGGCAATATGCGCCGACCCTACCGTCCCGGGCGTCAAATGCTCGCCTTTTACCGAAGCCTTCGCCAGTTTACGGGAGTTGACCGATTGCTCGGCAAGCTTCTCGGCAGTCACGGCCCCGTCGATCAGTTGGGATACGCCGACACTGGAGGCTGCCAATTTATCACCGGTGACCACACGCGGAGACAAATGCCGGTTCTCAATCACCCCTTGCTGGATATGCTTAGCCTCAATGACCGCCTCCTGCAGATGAATTCCTTGTACAGTCCCTTTGGACAGCTTCGCGGAAGTCACCCCACCGTCCTTGAGATGGACGCTTTGCACCGCTCCGTCCGAAATGTGATTGGGTTGAATCTGCTTATCGGCAATGTGTTCGCTTCGAACAAGCCCTGCCGTCAAATGCTCGTTAACAATCGAGTGCATCTTCAAATGCTCGGACGAAACGCTCCATGGCGCTAATTTCTCCTCCGTCACCGCCCCCTCCGCCAGCTTGCTGGAGGTGATTTCCCCGTCCACCAGCTTGGCGGACGTCACGGACTGGTCCCTCAGCTTTTCTGTGGTCACCGCCTCATCAGCCAATTTGGATACATTGATGGCCCCGTTGGCCATATGAATCGTTTGAATCGCGCCGCTTTTGATTTTATCGGATGTGATGGATTGATTCTGAATCAGCTCTTCCGTTATGACTTCGTCCGCCAAGTGCTTGGTGTGTATCGAATGCTCGGCGATCTTCATGGCATCGATCGTTTTATCCGCCAATTTGTCTGACGTGATGCTGTTATTTTGAAGCTTCGAACCGCTGATCGCACGGTCCTGGATCTTATCCGAGGTAACCGCGCCGGCCGCCAGATGCTCTTCTGTTACCGCTCCGGGGGCCAGCTTTTGTTGGGTTACACTGCCATTAGACAATTTCGTACCGTCTACCGCATAATCTGAAATATGGTCCTTTGCAATGCTGCCGCGTTTAATTTTGGATCCGTCCACGGCATAGCGGGCTATTTTTTCCGATGTTACCGACTCGTCGGCCAGATCGTCCGTATAAATGATAGCGCCTGATGATAGCGGGGATGAAAGCTTCAAGGAAGGGCGCCTCGAGACGGGCGGCAACGTTTTCGGTTGAGCGGACTCCGATTCCCTGACGCGTCCGGGTGCAGAAGAGCTCAAGCCGGCTTCTTCCTTCCGTGCCGTTTCTCCCGAATCCAACCAGCTCAATTCATTCGTAAGCGCATCAACCCGTTTTCCTTGTGTCGGCCTGACTTTGCCGGAACTCCGGCGGCTCACTTTTTTCATATGTGTCCTCCTATATTCCGTAATGACCTTTCATGCTACGATGAAACCTTCGCAATTAGTCATTGCTAACATATGCATTCACCTAGAAGGACGTCATACAAACTGTTAAAAATAGGCAACTATACAGGAAATGCGCGCAGACGAGCACTGTCTGACCGACGGAGAGAGAAAGCCCTGGGCTTTTCTTGCCGAAGAAGCCCGGGGCTGCAAGAAACCAAGCTACACGCCCCGCTCCCCCTCTTCATAACGGAAGCAGTCCGTCGTATGATCCATCACCATGCCGACAGCCTGCATGAACGCATAACAAATCGTCGACCCTACAAAAGTAAAGCCCCGCTTCTTCAAATCCTTGCTCATCGCATCGGATTCGGGCGTGCTGGCGGGCACCTCCTGAAGCGAACGCCAAGCGTTGCGTATCGTCTTTCCGCCGACCAAGCTCCAAATATAACGGTCGAAGCTGCCGAATTCCTCCTGCACCTTGAGGAACGACTGCGCATTGGTAACGGCGGCCCGCATCTTGAGGCGGTTGCGAATCAAACCGGGGTCGGCAAGCAGCTCGTCCAGCTTCGCTTCATCATAGCGGGCTACGATGGCCGGGTCGAAGCCGTCGAACGCTTCGCGGTACCGTTCTCTTTTTTTCAGCACCGTATACCAGCTTAACCCCGCCTGCATCCCTTCCAATATCAGCATTTCAAACAGCTTCCGGTCGTCGTGAACAGGCACTCCCCATTCTTCATCATGGTATTGGATATAAAGCGGATCTTCATTGACCCAGCGGCAGCGGCAAACCATCCGATGACCAACTCCTTTTTTTCTCTATTATAGCGTATAATTAATAACGGGTATTGCTATATTCCTACCTCAAGCGGGGGATTGCCATGAAACATGAGTTGACGGTTTACGAACAACAGATGGAAAAACAGCTGATCCGTTGGGAAAAGGAACTGCTCAAGCCTCCGGGGATGCTGGAAAAGACGTCCAGGGCGGTCCAATCGCGCGTAAATCAGGTCATTCCGGAAAAAGTCCATACAACGCTCACTACTGCGGTAAAGGGCATTGTCCAAACCGCTCTCTTCAGTATGGATTACATTCCGAAGAATGAACCGCTGTCGTTCATGTCTCTGGCCATGCGCGACCACCAGGCCGAAGAGAAGATTTCCTTTTACAAAAAGCTGGCGGCCGCAGAAGGCGCCGGCGCCGGTGCAGGCGGTATCCTGCTGGGAATCGCCGATTTTCCTATCCTCATCGGCATCAAGATGAAATTTCTGTTCGAGCTCGCTCATATCTACGGACATTCGACGCTGGATTACCGGGAGCGGCTCTTTATCCTTTATGTGTTTCAGATCGCTTTTTCCAGCCAAAATAAAAAACCGGCCCTCTTCCGAACGATTCTGGAATGGCCGGAGACCGTGAAATCACTGCCCCCCGAAGCTTCCTACGCCCAGTACATTAATTGGCGGCAGCTGCAGCAGGAGTACCGGGATACGCTCGACTTTCGCAAAATGCTTCAGCTGGTTCCCGGTATCGGCGCTTTCGTAGGAGCATGGGCCAACTATGGTCTGCTGGATGAGCTCGGGCAAGTAGGCATGAACTGCTACCGCTTGCGATGGCTGCAGGAAGCGAAGCGGCGCAAGCATGACGCCGATCAGCAGAGCCAGGACGACGACGGGGTAAAACCGTTTCAAACGGGCAGCCCTGAGTGACAAACGAACGGTGAGGAAGCCGCAGGATGAACCATAGGATATTTGCCGGCATATAAGCCCCCTTGCAGTCTCCGTCATCCGGACGAGGCAGCAAGGGGGCTGTGATATGGGAGGGCCACCCGTTAGGAAGGTTCCCTGATGGGTTTAACCTATATATACAAGAATATCCCCATCCGTGATGAGCTTCGACGTCCCCGGAGGTACATCTCCCGTGATCCGCAGCTGCACATCCTGACCCAGTTCCTCCGATGCCAAGCTGGTCCATTGGGCTTGAAGCGCCTGGGCGCGTTCGGAACAAATCGGAATAATGGCGACCTCCGGACGGGTCAAGCGAAGCGTTGCGGCGTTGAAGGCATCGTTTACACCGTGGTGTGGAGCCTTCCATACCCTGCAGCGGAGCTGCAGCCGCTGTGCCAGCCTTTTCCAGCCTTCTTCCAGCAAATCCCCGCCGAAGAGAACGCCGCCGTCCCCGGACGCTTCATCACGCGTCAAGAGATAGACGGAGCTGTCGTGGTTGGACAGTTGATGAAAACGTTCCA
Organism: Paenibacillus naphthalenovorans; assembly: GCF_900099895.1. GTDB lineage: Bacteria > Bacillota > Bacilli > Paenibacillales > NBRC-103111 > Paenibacillus_G > Paenibacillus_G naphthalenovorans. The sequence continues at coordinate 77,323 of NZ_FNDY01000003.1, read as the reverse complement.
GCCAACCTGCCCCGGCCGCGCCGATCTCATCGCGGCATGCAAGCAAAGCTTCGGTCAAGGCGGCCCAAGCCGGAAGAGGGTCATCCTGCCGCGGATGCAGCTGCTCAAACGTATAGCCCTCCCGATGCCAAATGGCCGCCTGGTCCTTTTGACCATATCCGTCCCGCCATATCAGCCGCGTTCCATTCTCCTGAAGCAAAGCGACCAGCTCCAGGTAACGGGCCAGCAAGCGGCAGACAAGCCCGGTCTGGTCTTCCCGCTCCCGGCCCGCCAAAATCGATTCCGGCAGCACGAAAGGCTTGTAGGGCAGGACGGCTTCCAATACGCGCTTGCGCCTGGCCACCTCCAACAGACCGTTCAAATGATCGTCATGCAAATGCGTAAGGATCATACAATCAAGCCGTTCCTCTCCGCAACGATCCATCCAGCCGGCAGCCGTATCCCCCCCAGGTACATTCTCCGGCAAGTCCCCGCCGTCCACTAAGGTCAAATGGCCCGACGGCAGACGAATGAAATGCGCATCTCCCCATCCGACCTGGATGCAATGCACTTCAGCCTTCATGCCGAACGCACCTCCTTATCCTCATCTCCCTGCGCATTCTCCTTGCCTCCCGTTTCGTTTCTCTCCTCTGTTTCTTCAAACCAATAGGCTTTGTCGTCCGGTATACGAATCCAATAGGTTCCCTCCGGCTGCGCAGCTTCATCGTCAACGAATACGGTCTGTCCGTTAACCGTTACCATGTGCCGGTAAGCGGAGCCGACAAACAATCGGCTCTTTACTTCACCGAGGAACAATACGCCGCCATCCTCCCGGCGGACCTGCGGCAGTCCGCCGGATGCCGGAAGATGAGCTTCAGCGCCGGTTGCTCCCCGTTCCTCATGGCTGTTCACCGGTATCAGCTTCGCATCATCCGAACGCAGCACCAGCCTGCTGCGCTTCCCGTCCCGCATCACCTGAAGCGTATGGCTCTCTCCCAGAAATTGAGCGGTAAAATAGGTCGCCGGCTTGCGGTATACCTCTTCCGGCGTACCCGCCTGTTCGATCCGTCCTTCATTCATCACGACCACATAATCCGCCATAGACAACGCTTCTTCCTGATCATGCGTCACATACAGCGCCGTTATGCCGAAGGCTTGTTGGATGCTGCGGATTTCCACGCGAAGCCGCTGCCTCACCTTCGCATCCAGATTGGACAACGGTTCATCCATCAGCAGCAGATCCGGCTGCACAGCGAGGGCCCGAGCCAGGGCGATCCGCTGCTGCTGCCCTCCCGAATACTGCTGAGGCTTTCTCTTGCGGACCTCCGTCAGATCAATCTCCACCCGGCGCAAGACGTCAAATACCTTTTCCTCCCGCTCCTTGGGGGGAATCTTTCGCAGCTTCAAGCCGTAAGCCACGTTGTCGAACACCGACATGTGCGGCCACAGCGCGTAGTTTTGAAACACCATCGCGGCCCCCCGCTCCTGCGGGGTTGCCCTCGTCACATCCCTTTCGCCGAAATGGATGCTTCCGCTATCCGGTTGAAGGAACCCGGCCAATGTGCGCAAAAGCGTTGTTTTGCCGCAGCCGCTCGGACCCACGATAGCGGTCAATCCCCGCTGCGGCAGCAGCAGATCGATACCTGTGATGCCGCGGCTTTTGGCATAGTTTTTGGTCAAGCCCTGAATATGGATCTGCATAGGTCATACCCTCCCGAAAGCACTCAAATATTCCGATTTCATAAATCGTTGCAGCAGCAGGAGCAATACGATGCCGGGAAGCATCAGCAGAATGGCCGTCACGGACGCCACCTGCATCTCGTATCCGTTCGCCGCATTGTACATAAATATAGGCATGGTCACCATGAACGGCGCGCCGATCAGCAGACTGCCCGTAAATTCATCAAGCGAATACAGGAAGACGAGCAAGGAGGAAGCGATCATGCCCGGCAGGGAAAGCGGAAGCGCGATATGAAAAAAAGTATACAGCCGCGACGCTCCCAGCATGATGGACGCCTCCTCAAGAGCAGGCGAGATCGACTGGAACACCGATACCATGGTCCACACCGAAAAGACAACGGCGCCTACCAGATGAATCAATATGACGCCCGTCAGCGTTCCTACAAGATCCCATTTGTACATGAGCACCATGGTGTTCGTAAATACCGGGAGCTGGGGAAACGCCTGCGGCAGCAAAAACAGCAGCAAAAGAAGGGTTCGTCCCGGAATCCGGCAGCGTGCGATGATGTAGGAGAGCGGTACCGACACCAGAAGACACAGCAAAGTGACGAGCAGCGCCGTTTCAAAGCTGAGTATAAGGGACTGCAGCATCTTTCCTTCGAATACTTTCCGCCAATAGAGCAGGCCCCATTGGTTCGGCAGCGGATGAGGCCAAAACCATTTTTCCGCCAACGACCACAGAAGAAGGCTTGTCAGCGGCCCCAATATCACGAACAATGCGGCTGCATAGGCGACCAGCCTGAGAGAGATTTGCAGCAGACCATAGCCGGAAACGAGCCGGGAAGCGCCGGAAGACGACGGCAGAGCTCCGGGTTGAACAGTCGAATTCATACTTTGGCCACTCTCCTGACGTAATAGATGGCGGCACCCATGGAAACAAGATAAGACAGCACGCCGAGCGCATTCGCTACTCCGTTGTTGTGCTGATATACCATTTGATAATAAAGATCGATCATGAGCATTTGGCTGCCGCTGCCGCTGCCCATCATCGCCGGAATGGAGAAGCTGCCCATCATCGAGGTGAACGTCAGAACGGCAACGACGCCGATCGAGCCCGTGCTCATAGGCACCAGAATATCTTTTATCAATCGAAGGCCCCCCGCCCCTACATTGCGGGCCGCTTCCAAATAGCTCGGATTTACGGCACGGAACGCACCCATGACGAGCAGCAGAGAGAACCCGATATTTTTCCAGACTAAGGCCAGAATTAAGCCGGCGGTATTGAAAGCGATGGAAGGAAGGGAATCCGGATTGAACAACCCGAGCGACATGAACATCGAATTCAGCGTTCCGTGCGGAGCCAGAAAAACGCGCATTGCATGGCCCACCACCACAAAGGGAACAAACAGCGGAATTTTGAACAAAAACTCGATAAACGGACTGGCATGCAAACGCAATACGCCTCCGAGAAGTACGGATACCAGCAGGAGCAAAAGCAAGCTGACCGCACAGACCCATAACGTATACCACAAATCTCCTGTGTATAAAGCGAAGGCTTCCCGATAATGGGCTGTCGTCCATTCCCCCTGGTCCGTCCTCAGGCTCGCCGCCACGGAGAGAACAAAAGGATAGACGAACAGCACAGCTACAAGACCGACGGCAGGAGCGGCAAGCGCCGCCCCCGCCAACCGGTGAATGATAGCAGGGCTAAACCAAGATGGCGTGCTGCTTTCAAGTTTCATCCATTGCACCCCTGATTTCCGTCTCAATTCTTTTCGTAAGCCGACTGCAAGTTCGTAAAGAACTGCGAGATCGGAAACGATTGGCCTCGTTTGCTGAGATCCTCCGCCGTGACGTCTTTAAACAGCTTTTGCTTTCCCTGCTCGCTCACGTTGGCCATGACGGCATTCGCGTCGATACCGGGGTACCAGCTGTTTTTATCCACAATATATTTTGCCTGAATTTCGGGAGATGTAAGGAAATCGGCGAAGGCCAATGCCGCTTCCTTGTTTTTGGCGTTCTTCGTGATCACAACGTACATCGGCTGGCCAGGCAGACCCGGTTCAATCACCTTAAGCCTCAGGTTCGGATTCAAACGTCCTTCGTCTATCCAGGTATAGAACATGTCGACCCAAACCGGGCCCATATCGATTTCGCCCCGGTTCAGCATATCCAGCGTACCGTTATTGCCGTTGGTGATGGTCGCGGGCAGCGATTTGAGCTCCTTCATGATATCCGGCCATTTTTTCTCCAGCTCCGCATTGTAAGGACCCTCGGATAACGTTTTGTAATCGCCTGTTTTCCAGTAGACGTAAGCGGTCGTGAACGCTACTCCGCTCATGCCGTTCTTGATACCGTTGTAGCCGAAGCGCTTGGGATTCGCCTGGATCCATGCGGCCAATTCCTCAAAACTGGCCGGAGGCTGCTTCACCTTGTCCGGATTGTAAGCGATCGCCACTTGGCTGTGGAACATCGGGATCACATATCCCTCCACATTCGTACCGAGGCTGTTTTTGCTGTCCGAAGAGGTCACGTACTGCTTATTGGCGGATTGCGGCACCCATTTGTCCAGCAAATCATTATCTATCATTTGCTTCATCAGGTTTTGGTGTACGATGGCTACATCGATATCCCATTCTTTTTTGCCTGCGTCTTTTTGCGCCTTCAGCTTTTCCACAATTTTTTGCGATCCCGCATCTCCGGGACCTGTTCCGACCACCGCCACTTCGGCTCCCTCATATTTCTTTTTGAAATCGGGGGCGACAGCTTTTTCCATCAGATCCGTCATAACGGTGTCGCCCGCAACCGCCAAGCTGACTTGAAGCGGTTTGTTTTCCGCCTGTTTGGGCGTATCCGCCGGTTTCGTTTCCGTACCGGAAGTGGTTATCGACGCCGCAGGCGCCGTTTGTCCGCAGCCGGACAGCATGGCCGCAGTGAGCAAGCATACAACTGATAGGCTTCGAATTTTTCTCATTTTCCCCATCCTTAGACCTTTTTTAATGGATTGTTGTCTAGACACCCACTAATCACATTATGCTCAGAGATTATTAGCAGAGTGTCAAATGGATGTGAAGAATTAGTAAAAGTACCCAAACCGTACGGCTTTTGTGACGCAACCAAAAAAAGCGCCCCTTACCGGGTGCGCTTGATCCAAAACTTGAACACGTCGTTGCGGAAATAATCGTACGAAAACAAGACAGGCAGAAAATCCTCGTCGTAGTGCGTTTGCTTCAGCAGAAGTACGGGCGTTTCTTCCGTTAGCCTGAGCTTGGCCGCATGGACGTCGGATGGCGCCGGTACGATCAGCTCGGTATTGGCGCTGACAATACGAATGCCGCACTCCTCTTCGAGAAAACGCATTAAGGAGCCGTGCAATCGCCTTCGCTTGAATGCCTCCCCTGAAATGGCGTAAGGCAAAATATTGATATTGAACGATACCGGCTCTCCACCGGCCGTCCGTATTCTCTCGCTGACGACAACCGGGTCGCCGGACTCGATATGAAGAAAGCCGGCCCACTCCGGTTCGCATGGAACCGTTCGAATCGATTCCTGATACTCGCCTTCCCCTAAACCGGAAGAACGGATCATCTCCGATGTGGAGCTCAAACGGTCCAAGCTGCTGGGGATCGAATCCTGCGGCCGCGTGACGAAGCGGCCGATCCCCTTGCTGACGCGAAGCTTCCCTTCCCGTTCCAACTGCTTTACTGCGGAACGGAACGTTTCACGGCTTACACCGAATCTGCGGGCCATTTCCGGCTCCGAAGGCAGTTTCTCTCCTGCGACAAGCTCACCGGACTCCATTTGTCTCTCCAATTCTTCCTTTATTCGGATATACTCGTGTGCCATATCGTTTCTCTTCGCTTTCGTTTTTTTAAATCGTAACAAACCGTAACGAAAAAAGGAAGCCTTTCGGCCTCCCTGGATTTATCTTACCGCTTGTATCTCTGCCGTTACTCTCGCCTGGCCGTTTGAAGTATCGGCGTTGTTCCAGTTGACGGTTTGACCCACACCGGGCAAAGCGCTCAGGAACCCCATTTCGTCGTCTCCGCTCGTACCGTCCGAGTCGTTGACGAGCAGTTTCATCTCCGTACCTGCCGGCTCGGTGACATAGCGGTCGTTATAAGCGGAACTATACTGGCCGCCGAGTACGGCATCCACCGTTCCCCAAAGCACTTGATAAACCGAGCCAATCGGTGCATCGTTCTTTTTCCATAGCCGGTCATCGCTTACACTGTTGCCGTTTGCTTGCCACTTCACATAGATATCGCTTTTGCCCCCAAACGGGTCCCGGTCAGCCTGACTGGTTACGCTGGAGACCTGAAGCCTGTGCGTATAATAAGAATGATTCACATATTGATGGGAGAAATCCCCCAATCCGTTTACATGCGTATCGACCATATGAGCCGGGTCGCTTAAAAAATCGCCTTTGAATGTCGGACCGTCGTCTGCATCATCCCACACCCACGGCATGGCGGCGGCGTCCGTGCCGTATGTATCCCCGTCCAGTTTCCCCCACGCGCCGAACGTTTTCCCGTCGCCAATGTCGGTGCGCCGGTCCCAGAAATCATTAAAGGACAGCAGAGCATATTCGTATTTGTTGGTATAATTGCCTGTTGCATCCGTTACTACATCCGCTGTCGTGCCGGGTTGATATACGATGCCGTCGCCTCCGGGCGCAGAGCTCCCGTCGTAGGCATAAACCCCGTGTCCGCCCAATGGGCTTTGCCCGTTGGATTGAATAAACACTTTCGGATGCGAGCCGTTAAACAGCACGCCTCCGTCCACATTATCCGTACCCGTCGTAATGGAAGGATCGTTGGTGTACTGATAAAACTGGTTGTGCGCGCAGGTTTCCATCAATTGAAACGCACCGTAGGATGAGCCATCCTTGCGAATGACCAGCAGCACGCCTTCCAGATCGTTTTCATGCCGGTCCAGCGTCAACGGTCCGTCATCGCGGGGATGGTACACATAGTAGCCGATAAAATAATGCGTTACGGTTTCCACCACGGAATAGTAGGCATAGGCTTTCAACGGATATGAATAAAGATTTTCCCAGTTGTTATTGCCCTTCCAATCCCCGTCATAATTAAAATTGGTGATGTAGTCCGCTTCATAGCCGTAGGTTGCGTTTACATCCTGATAAAACTCCGGCGCCCAATGTGCAGCGAGCTCGGCGGCGGAAGCCGCCTGTACGGCCGGAGGCCATGCGCTTCCCGCCACTCCCAGCGTGATGACGAGGGCCAACAGCCAGCTTCGGATCCTTTTCTTTCCCATACCAATCCCATCCTCCCCTAATATAGCCAACGCTTGGAAGCGTCAGCTGTGGTCAGCGGGTGTCTAGACATCATTATCATAATCGAATTGGATTAGCGGAGTGTAAAAGCGATATAAAGATTTTATTAATTCCGCTCAACAGAAAAAAAGCCTCCGCCGGGGCAAAAGCCATGGGCGAAAGCTTTAGAAGTAATGCTATTCGGTATACCGAACATCACCAGGTGACGAAGCCTTTGGCGCCGACTCCGGGATTGGTGATCATCTCTGTTACCGGAATCGCGTAAGCCACGAGAATCAAGACGACCAGCACGCCGATCCACACGCCCCAGCGTTCGAAGACGGCCGGTGTTTTTTCCGCCTGCTCGCTGACCTCGGCAATCGGAAATTCGGTCTCCCCCTTCGGCGCGCTGAGCAGCATGACGATGTTGATGATCATCAACACGACGCCGACGAACAAAATCGTTCCACCAATCGCCATCACCACATGATAAGGAATCCACATGATGGCATCCGGATGATCCTGATAGGTAGTGAATGCCGTACGCCGGGGCGATCCGAGCAAACCGACGGAGTGCATCGAGCCTGACATGAAGAACATGCCTACTGCCCAAATCACGGTTTGAATGATGCCGAGACGATGCATGAGCGGTGTCATCTGGCGGCCAAGAATCGCCGGTATCAACCAATAAGTAATGCCGAAGAAGGTCAATGCGACGCTGGAAGCTACCGTCAAATGAAAGTGTCCTGTAACCCAGAGCGTGTTGTGGATGACCGCATTCAGCTGATGGCTTGCATTAATCAAGCCGCCGGCCCCCGCCGGAATAAAGATCAGCATGCCCATGAACGGGGCGAAAAAGCGCACGTCCTTCCATGGCAGCTTCTTAAACCAGCCGAACAGCCCTTTGGCGCCGACGGAGCGTCCGTGCAATTCGAAGGTGGCAAACAGCGAGAACGCCGTCATCAAGGAAGGAATAACCACCATAAACGTCAGAATCACCTGCACAAACTTCCAGATGTTAGAAACCCCCGGTTCCATCAGCTGATGGTGGAACCCGACCGGAATAGAGAATATCAAAAACATAATGAAGGATAGTCTGGCCAAGGCATCGCTGAATATTTTGCCGCCGATGACCTTGGGGATGACGCAATACCAGCACATATATGCCGGCAGCAGCCAGAAGTAAACAAGCGGGTGGCCGAAATACCAGAACAATGTACGGCTGAGCACCACATTGACGGTGTCCACCCATCCGAACGACCACGGAATGAGCTGGAACAGCACCTCAACGGCAACCCCCAGCGTAGCGATAATCCACAAGAGCATCGTGATGACGGCCATATAAGCGAACAGCGGCGTCGTTTGGCCGCGATGCGTCTTTTTCCAATAGCGGTAGTTGATAAAAATGCCGAGGCCGCTCATCCAGCTGCCGACCACAACGAAAACCAGCGCGATGTAGAACCAGGGCGATGCTTTCATCGGGGCGTAAAAGGTGTAAAGCACGGTCGCCTTATTCAACAAAATCAGAATGGTGGCCAGGATCGTGCCGAACGTCATCAGTCCGTAGCCCAGCCAGCCCAGCTTACGGGCAATCGGCAGCAGGTGCCCTCCCAGCGTCCGTGCAATCCCTGCAAGCATAAAGCCGATAATGAAATAGGTGGTGAACACTAACGCCATCAGTAGACCATGCGCCGTAAGCAGTTGATAGTAGCCGATCTCCATCGGAAGATGGATCATTCCCCCGCGCACCAGTCCTTGAAGCACGCCCGCTACACCGCCCAGAAACAGGGCGAAAAAGGCGAACAAAATATGAGCAAGCACCAGCGCGGAATCCCGGCTGTCAAAACGCTTGATATCGTTAATCATCGTATACACTCCTTCATGTCGGCCGGCTGTCTTATTTAACAACGATTTTCATCATCATCACTTCATGCGCCGCCCCGCAGTATTCATTGCAAAGCACCAAATATTCCCCGGGCTTGGTGAACGTGTAGGTTAGCCGGTTCACTTCCCCGGGCACCACCATCATGTTGATGTTCGTTCCATTGACTTGAAATCCGTGTACGACGTCCTGGCTGGTGATTTGAAAATGAACCTTCGCCCCGAGCGGTATTTCCATTTGATCAGGCGAGTATCCGAAGGCAAACGCCACGAGATTGGCTTCGTACTCCTGATCCCCGATTTGCTTTATACCCGGCTTGTCGAACGGTGCGGTCGTGCTGAGCTTCTCCGGATCTACGGTATGACGATGATCGCCGGGAGGCTCCATCCCCAGCGCGAAAGCGCCAACCCCCACAACGGTCAAAAACAGGCCAAGCATGGATATGCCGAATATCAGCCAAATTTTTTCCAATCGATGAATGTGCATGTAAGTTCGACTCCTTCTCCTCTAGTGTCTTGCCATGAACAACAGAAACACACCGACCCAAGACAGCACCAAGAACAATCCGAGCAACATCACGGATACAAAGGTGCCTTTTAACGATTCTTCACTATGCTTCCCTTGAGATGGCGTCATTTGGTAATGTTCATGCTTCGTCACGTTTTGCGGCTTTGTCATCGTCTTTTCCTCCTTCTTCCCGGAAATATTTGATGTATACATTGTAAAATTTGCTTTTCATCCCCAACTATGATTTAAGTCACATTAGATGTTAAGCATTCGTGAACGATTAATAAGGCGAAGAACTGGCCCCGCCCTTTGGATGTATCATACTTTCAAATTTTCAACTGCCGGAAGCAGGCATATGTTGTAAAATAGAAGGAAGCAAGAAGCCCCAGCCAATAAAGGAGGAGAATGGGATGGAATTAGGACTTGGCGGGAAAATAGCCATTGTTACGGGAGCAAGCGCCGGAATCGGATGGGCCTGCTCTAAAGCGTTGTTTGATGAGGGCGCTTCCATTGTCATGGTCGCGAGGGACCCGGAGCGCATGGAGCAAGCCGTTGCCGCAATTCTTGAAGGTTATCCGGAGAAGGACGCTTCGCGCATCGTCACAGTAAAGGGAGATTTACGCGAGCCGGAGACCGTGAAGCAAACGGTGTCCGCCGCGATGGAGCGTTTTGGCCGCATCGATATTTTGATCAACAATGCCGGATCGGCTAAGGCCGGATCGTTTTTTGAGATGCCTGAGGAAGCCTTCCTGGAAGCGTGGAATTTGAAGCTGCTCGGCTACATCCGCATGGTCAAAGAAACCGCCCCGCACATGATCCGTCAAGGTGACGGGCGCATCGTCAACATTGTCGGAGCAGCGGGACGTACACCGGGCCCTACGTTTCTTGCCGGCAGTACCGCCAACGCGGCTCTGCTGAACTTTACAAGAGGGATCTCCAAGGAACTGGCCCGATCCAATGTCAGAATTAACGCGATTTCGCCCGGCATCACGGCTACGGAACGCATGCACAGGATGGCGGAGCAGCATGCGAAGGCCAAGGGAATCACGGTAGATGCTCAAATCGCGGAGCAGAACGCCAACATTCCGCTGGGCCATGTCGTAAATCCCGCAGAAATCGCGGCAATGGCGCTGCTGCTGGTGTCCGATCGCGTCCCGTCGATAACGGGTACGGAAATCGTTATCGATGGCGGACAGCAGCCGGGCGTTTAGACAAAACGATAAAAAACCGCAGCGCTAACCGCTGCGGTTTCGTATTATACCGGCCAGGCTTCTTTACGGTAAGCCATATCCCAGAACATATATTCATACCGGCTGCTGATCACAAAATGGTTGCGCATCCGCTCCCGATCCTGCGGCGTCACCTGCTCCGCGATGTCATCAATTCTTGCGATTTGCTCCTCCACCAGCTCGCGGAACCATTCACCGCCGTACGCGGCGATCCATTCCCGGTAAATCGGCTCCTCCGGCGTGCAGCCTGCAAGTCTCTCTCCAATCTCGTAATAGAGCCAGTAGCACGGCAGAATGGCGGCAATAATATCGCCCAGCTGTCCGGTGTACGCCGCCCGGAGCATATGCGACGTATACGCATAAGACGTCGGCGCCGGCTCGAACGCTTTTTGTTCCTCTTCGGTGATTCCGAGAAGCTTCGCAAACTTTTCATGCAGCGCCAGCTCTGCACTATATGTACCCTGTGCATGTACAGCCATGCGGTTCACCGTGTATAAATCGTTTGCCTTGGCAGCCCCTAAGGCCTGAATCCTTGCAAACTGGGACAAATAATAGGCGTCGTTCAGAACATAATGACGAAAGCAGTCCAACGGCAGCGTACCGTCGCCGATTCCGCGAATGAACGGATGCTCGAAGCTGGCCTGCCAGCTGGCATCTGCCGCCTGGCGAAGGTGTTCGGAAAATTTCATAAGTAATCCTCTCCATTTCTCCCGTAAGATTCGTTAACCGCCTTACCTATCCCGTTCTAACATCCCCTATGTTGAAATACGGGAAATCCCGTCCGAGCCAGAACGCCGCGAGGCAGATCAGCAGCATTACACCGGCCAGAAGCCCGTCCCGCGCCGACCATCCGATCAGGTAATAATAGGACCGCCGCTTGGCCGAGGAGAAACGCTTGGCCTCCATAGCCACCGCGATTCTCTGGGCCCGGCGAATGCTTTGAGCCAACAGCGGTATGGCATACCTGTTCAGTGATTCCATCCAGCCCCGGATCCCTTTGGCTCTCTTCACACCGCGGACCTTGAGCGCCATCTGAAGCGTCCGGTACTCGCTGGCCACCATCGGCAAAAGCCGCATTGCGGCCATAAAGCTGTAAGCATACTTGGCCGGCAGCCGCACCTGCTGCATAAGGGAATAAAACAACCGGACAGGGCTTGTCGTCAGTCCGAACAACAGGCCGATCAGCGCCATATTAACTGATTTCAGCCCGATGTGCATGCCGCGATAAAAGCTTTCCTCCGTAATATGGATGAGACCCCAGCGCAGCCAGGTCGTTTCTCCTTTGCCAAAAAATACCATGGACGTCGCGGAGGAGACGAACATCAGTGCGAAGGGCAGCGTCAAAAGCAGCAGCCGGCGCACCGGGTGGCCGGCTGCAGCAAAGAACAAAAGCGCAAGCATCCAGGTCACATGGATCAGAACATTCAAATGATGTGTCAGCAGTACGACCATAAACATGCCGACGGAGACGATCAGCTTAAAGGCGGGGTTGACGCGGTGCAGCCACGTTTCCCTGTAAGACCATGACAAAGCCCCTCAACTCCTTAGTTCTGCGGTGAGCGGCGGGCATGCCGCAGCGAATCGGCTTGCATATTCCTTGGGACTGAGCTCGGCGGCAAGACGACCCTGCCGTACCTCCCATACCCGGGTGGCAAGCCTTCTTACAATTTCCAGATCATGCGTGACCATGACGATGGCGATCCCTTCCCGGCGCCATGATTCCAGCATCTCCAGCAGCGCGAACGTATTTGCGGCATCCTGGCCGAAGGTGGGCTCGTCAAGCAGGACAAGCCGCTGGGCTTTCACCGTCGCCGCCGCTACACTGAGTCGGCGCTTCTGCCCGAGCGACAGCTGATACGGATGCAGATTGCGGTGCTGATCGAGGCCGAACCGCTGTAGAAGCTCCTCCGTTTTCACCCGGATCGTTTCTTCGGAATCCCTGTCACGCCTGAAATTAAAGGCCAACTCATCATAAACGCTGTGGGTCACAAACTGCATCTCCGGGTCTTGAAAAACATAAGCCGCCATGTCGGAGACATCGTCGAAGCCTCGAACCGGCCCTCCTGCAAGCACATAGTCGCCGCGCGTTGGAATCAACTGCATTAGGGACTGAAGCAGTGTGCTTTTGCCCGCGCCGTTCTCCCCCACCACGGCAACCCAATCCCCGGGATACAGGGCTGCCGAGGCCGCTTCGATTTTCGGCGCCTTCCCGTGGTAACCGGTAAATCCGCGGAGCCGGACCAGCGGCTCCATCTCCCCGGGTGTACCGCTTATGAATCGGTCGTTATCTTTTGGGAACCGGTCCTCTTCGTCTTCCCACACGCCAGGATACCAAATTCCGTATTCCTTGAGCTTCGGCTTAAAATCCCGGAAAACCTGCTCCGGCCTTCCGTCTGCCGCAATGCGCGCGTGAGCGTCAAAGAGGATCACCCGGTCGACGAAATCTACAATCTCGTCAATTTTGTGCTCTACGATAATGACCGTCTTATCATGAGCGACTTGTTTCACGGCTTGCCATACCTCCGCCGTCCCTTCCGGGTCGAGCAGCGACGTTGGCTCGTCGAGAAACCAGACGTCCGGCTCGAGCGCCAGCAGCGAAGCGATAGCCAGCCGCTGCTTCATTCCCCCGGAAAGCGAAGCAATCGGCACATGCGGATCATCCAGCACCAGCCCGACCTGCTCCAGGCATCGCCTGATTGTCTCCGGCATCCGTTCGTGAGGCACCCCGATATTCTCAAGCACAAATGCAATCTCTTCATCTGCATAGGGCATGCAGAACTGGGCGTCGGGGTCCTGGAACAAATATCCCCACGAATGCGGAATACCGATGTCTTCATATTTGAGCGGCACCTCCAGCGCATCCGGGATCAGCCCGCTCCAAACCTGCAGAAGCGTGGATTTGCCGCAGCCGCTTGGGCCAAGCAGCAGCACCTTTTGCCCTGCGGGCACGCCCGCCGTCAAATCGTCGAACAAAAGCGAGGAACTGCCGGGAAATTTCAGCCTAAGCCGCGAAACCCAGGCGACAGCGCAGTCCGCCCCGTTCAATGCACGTTCTTCCTGTCCAGAGCCTGATAATCTTCGGCGGTTGCCGGGCGCACAAGCTGGGTGACTCCGGTTTTCTCCAATGCCTTCACCAGCAGGTAGGCCAGAGGCCCGCAGAAGAGATAGCCGCCGATAAACCGCATAACGATGTAAAGAATAAGATTCCAGGTTTGCAATTCGATGAGATAGCCTTTGAAAAAATCGAGCGCCAGCGCGCCTGCGCCAGCCGCAACCCCGGCCAGACCGGCTGCGGCCGCGGAGTAGCGTTGATACAGGAATGCAGCGAAAATCAGCTCGGCGCCGATCCCCTGCAGCACTCCGTAGGTAAGCAGTTCGACTCCGTATGGCGAACCGGTGATCAGCTCGCCAGAGGCTGCGGCCACTTCCGCCAGAAATGCCACCCCGGGCTTGCGGATGATCAGGAACGCAACGGTCGCCGCCATAAACCACATACCGTACATCAATTGATCAAGCTGAATACCCGGAAGCTTGGCCAGATTGTAGATGTCGGTCCATACCCGATAAATGATGCTGAACACAACCGCAATGACGACCGTGACCAAAATATCCGTCAGCTTCAATCGTTTGGACATGGTATCCCCTCTCCTTTTCTATTATTTCACGGGAGCCTTGGGGAGAATGACGCCAAAAAGGCCGCTCCCCAATGAAGGAAGCGGCCATATAGGCACAAATAAAGGCGTGTGCGCCAATGATCTCCACTTTCCTACGCTGGTATAACCCAGATCAGGTTCAGAGGGTCTAGGATCTATTGATCCAATCTCAGCCTATTCGGCTCCCCTAGTGATATACATCATATTATCACGATTGAAATATTTGTCAATACCGAGATATCGCAAAAACTCTATAGCCAATACTTACCTCTTCTGCTACAATAATCCTTGCCTAGCGTTTTAAATTTTTATTCGGAGACGCCTTTTATTGGAAGCGCTATCTTTACGGAAGGGTGAGAAGGAATGGATGAAATGATTTCAATGGAACGGGAAGCAGAAAGCTTGATCACTGCAGAGATGGTATCCGACTGCTCTTACTGCACCATGGTTTCTCCCGACCCTCTGTACAAAACACCCGTGTACTGCACCAAATACTCCGGTTCATGCCAACCGATTCAGGTGAACCTGGCCGCTTGCCTCACCTGCGGAGAATACAAAAAAACGCCTATTAGGCTTAATCTGTAGTTATAAGTTGACAAGGGAGCTCCTTTAGGAGCTTTTCTTCCTTTTTAAGGGTCGATTTATGTTTGCTTTGTGCTTCGTTCTGTGTCAAGATAAGCGTTAGATTCGCTTACTTAACATTATGAAGAGAAAACAGGTGAACCTTTCGATTATGAAGATTTCGCTATTCCGGCTTCTGACCGAGCTTTCTTCGCGCAAGACCGTATCAAAGCTGACAGGAGCATTCGCCAAATCCAGAGCCAGCAAAGCATTGATTCCACGCTTTATTCGTACTTATGGCATTCGCGAACAGGATGCGGAAAAAGCGGTTCATGAGTATGCTTCTTTAAATGATTTTTTTACCCGCAGGTTAAAAAGCGGATTGCGTCCGATCGATGAAACGCCGGATACGGTGGTCAGTCCCGTCGATGCCCTGATTACAGGAATGGGCGGCGTTCAGGAGGGGTTGATCGTCAATGTCAAAGGCCAGGACTATACGATTGATGAGCTGCTTAATCAAAGTCCCCGCACGATCAATTACAAACACGGATTCTATTTTGTCTTGTATTTGAGTCCTACCGACTATCACCGGATCCATTCGCCCGTAACAGGGACGATTCTGGAGAAGGAGCATGTCGCAGGCAAGGTATATCCGGTGAACGATTTCGGACTCAAGCATATGCGCCGGGTTCTCAGCCGCAATGAGCGGTTGATTACGTATATTCAGCATGAAACCGGGGAAGTCGCCGTCGTGAAGGTAGGGGCGCTGAATGTGAGCAGCATCCAATACGTTACCCCGCTTCCGGCAGAGCTAAACCGCGGCGACGAGTTAGCCTACTTCGAATTTGGATCCACCGTCGTGCTGCTGACCGAATCGGGCACCTTTAACCCGCGCCAGGATTTGAAGGTCGGCAGCAGGGTTGCCATGGGAGAAGCGCTCGGAACAACGAAACGGAAGGATTAGGCCGTTAGCGCCTAATCGGGAAAGGAGCTTCCTGCCATGCAGGTACAAACCGGAGCAGCGGCTTCAGGACCGGTCTTTCAGAAGGCCCCGGAGTCCAACGTGAAACCAACCGTATTCCGCATACTGCTTGCCATCAGTTTAGTTCATTTGTTCAACGATTCGATTCAATCGATTATACCGGCGATTCTGCCTATTTTGAAGGATTCCATGAATTTGACCTACATGCAGTCTGGTCTTATTGTGTTTGCGTTAAACATGACCGCTTCGGTCATGCAGCCGGTCATCGGCCTTTATTCGGATCGCCGCCCTTCTCCCTACATGCTGCCCCTGGGAATGGGGTTCACCTTCATCGGGGTATTGGGATTGGCTCTGGCGCCGACGTATTGGATGGTTCTGCTGTCCGTGCTGCTCGTCGGACTCGGCTCCGCCGTTTTCCACCCGGAAGGCTCGCGCGTGGCATACATGGCCGGGGGCTCTAGGCGCGGACTAGCGCAATCGATCTTTCAGGTCGGCGGCAACTCAGGCCAATCCTTGGCTCCGATCATGACTGCCCTTATCTTCGTACCGCTCGGACAATTCGGAGCGATCTGGTTCACAGCCGTAGCCGGAATGGCCATTCTTGTCCAGCTCTTCATTTCCCGCTGGTACAGCGGGTATATCGCGGCTCATCGGCCCGCCGCAAAAAAGAACGGCGTACGGGTGATGAGTCCTCTGCGCAAAAAACAAATCACTTTCGCCGTCGTGACATTGATTTTTCTCGTGTTCGCCCGGTCTTGGTATCATGCGGGCGTGACCATTTATTATCCGTTTTACTTGATGGAAAAGTTCGGCATTCCTTTGGAAAAGGCCCAAATCTACATCTTCCTGTTCGCCGCGGCGGGCGCGCTCGGCACCTTCATGGGCGGTCCGCTGTCCGATAGATTCGGACGGCGCAACCTGATCTTCTTCTCCATGGTAGGCTCCGCGCCGCTGGCTGTGCTTTTGCCTTATGCCAATGCATTCTGGGCGTACGTCATTCTGCTCATCAATGGGTTTATCCTCTTGTCGAGCTTCTCCGTCACAGTAGTTTACGCTCAGGAACTGATCCCGGGCAAGATTGGCACCGTATCCGGACTCATCACGGGTTTGGCCTTCGGTCTCGGGGCACTGGGAGCCGTGGCGCTCGGCGGACTGATCGACATCCTGCACCTTCCCGCGGTCATGCAGATGGTCAGCTGCCTTCCGCTGATCGGCCTGCTGACCTTCTTCCTTCCGCGTGACCGCATCCTCAAGGAATGGGCGCAGGAAGGATAATGAAAAGCACGATACAACCAGGTTCAGGTGTATCGTGCTTTTGGCTTTCGGGAGTATCCGGAACATTACTGCGCCGCCTGCTCAACGCCGCGCGATATGGATACTCTGTATCCGCTGAACTTTTTTACATTCATGACCGCCTGCCCGAACATGAGGTAGCTGCCCTTGATGCCGATCAGACGATCCGTAATGACCGGTGATTTGTCCAGGTCATACGTCTTGATTTTCTGAACCGGCTCCAATTGCGGATAGAGGAATTCAAATACCTTCGTGTCGTCGAGCAGATACGGCTTAAAGGCTTCCGGAACGTGAGCGAGAATTTCATCTCTGCTTTGAAGCAGTTCAATCTCGCTGACTTCGCCCTTCAGCATTTTGCGCCAGTCCGTTTTGTCCATCACATGCTTGCTGAGCTCAAATTCCAGCTCTCCCGCAAGCTTTCTTGTCGGCAGCTCGGCAATCGGAATCGCCTGTACGGCTCCTTGATCCGTCCAGCGCTTCATTTGGTTGCCCTTTCGGGTCAGACCCACCTTGAGACCGCTGCTTACCGCCAGATAAACATAGTGCGGAACCATGCAATGGGTTTGGGCGAAAGCTTCATCCCTGCATGTTCCTTGATCAAAGTGGCATTCATGCGGTTTTACGATGCACAGGTCATTTTCGGCTAAAGCGATAAAGCATGGATAGCAGTAGCCGGAATTATATGTTTTTTTTATTTTTCTGCTGCAATGAATGCATCGGATTTCATGTAAAAACCGGATTTCAAGCTGCTCTCCAATCCAGTCATTCAGTTGAACTTCGTTTTCATCCAGCCGCAATATATATTGAACCGGAGATTCGTGCCGGTGCATAAAGCCTCTCAAAAAACCGCTATACATACGCTAGACCACTCCTGTATTATGTAGTATTGGAAATCTATCACTCTATTATCATTATATCTCCCCCGGTTGAAAAAGGATACTCAGGCTCCATGGATAACGCTGAGTTCTCCTGCACCCTTTTGACAGGGTTGTCATACGATAAACTATGCGCCATGACATTAGCCCGGAAAGGTGTGACGGTGATGAGTGGAATCGTCGAAAACTTCTATGCGAGCGGAAATACCGCTCGCGGCTTTGCCAACCTGTTCGATTCATCCATACAAGGTCTGGAGCGGCTTTTTATTTTAAAAGGGGGGCCGGTGACAGGAAAATCGAGTTTGATTCGGACGATAGGAAGCCGCTTGGCTGAGGAGTGCTATGATATCTGGCTGATTCATAGCCCTTCGGACAATGACGCGCTGGACGGTTTGATTATCCCCGCTCTAAAGGCGGGAGTCATCGATGGGACGGCCCTGCGTGAAATAGAACCCCTGGAGCCGGGGACGGTTGTGCGATACGTGAACTTGGAAGAGACCGTGGATGCGGCACGGCTTACCGCCCGGCAAACGGAGATCGAACTCCTGCATGAGACCATTCAGCAGGCCCATGAACGCGCATATGCCGGGTTTGCGGAAGCGCTGCGCATTCATGATGAATGGGAAACGGTTTATATCGCCAACATGAATTTTCAAGCAGCCGATGAACTGACGAATGAGTATATACAGCTCCTCTACGGCGATCGGAGATTGGAGAAGCGGAGCCGGGTAGACCACCGTTTTTTGGGAGCGGCCACTCCGAAAGGCGCGGTCGATTTTGTTCCGAATCTGACCGAAAATCTGAAAAGGTACTTCATTAAAGGCCGGGCCGGTTCAGGTAAGTCCACCCTGCTGAAAAAGCTCGCGGCCGCAGGGATGGAACGCGGCTTCGATGTGGAAATCTACCACTGCGGCTTCGACCCGAACAGTCTGGATATGGTCATCGTGCGGGAGTTGGGCTTCGCCATTTTTGACAGCACGGCGCCGCATGAGTATGATCCCGACCGCGCTTCCGACGAGATCGTGGATATGTATAAGCGCTGCATCCAACCGGGTACGGACGAAGCCCATGCGGATGCGTTAAGCGGCATCAAAGCGCGGTACGCCGTACAAATGAAAGCATCCATACAGCACCTGGCGCAGGCCAAATCGCTTCAGGATGAACTGGAGCAAATCTATGCCCAGTCCACGGATTTCCGCCGGATAGATCAGATCAAGGATGAAATTTTGCGGGAAATCTCCGGCTTGGCTGCGGTTCGTGACTGAGACGGCATTGACAGCAATAAGCATCTTCCCTCGTCAAGCTGAAGGAAGATGCTTTTCGCTGTTCCCGGTTTGATTTCCGAATTATACGGTTGACTTGGGCTGTCTGCCATGAATGCCGTACTTCTGTCTCATCCCTTCAAGCACCCGGACCTTGTCCTGCGGGATTTCATCCATCTTCCCCAGGCTCGATGCATAGTTCATGATTTTTGCCAAATGTTCTAACGATTCCATCTTATAATAAGCCGTCATCAGATCGATCCCCATCGTTGTCGCTCCATGATTTTTCAATAGAAAGCAATCATGCTCTGAAAGCAAATCGACGAAAGAGTCCGTTAATTCATCCGTGGAAGGCGTAGCATAGGGAGCAATCGGAACCTTCCCCAGCTCAAATACCGCTTCGGCCAGAATATATCGGTCTAAGGGTATGCCTGCAACGGCAAATGAGGTGGCGAATGGAGGATGGGCATGCACGACAGCGTTGACATCCGGACGCATTTCGTAAATTTTAAGATGCATCTTTAACTCTGAAGTGGGCTGATAGGTACCCTCGAGGACATGCCCCTGCCGATCGACAATGGATAGCATCCCAGCGGTCATATAGCCCTTGCTTTGCCGGGTAGGGGTAACCAATACCCGGTCGGCGTCCAATTTTACGCTGATGTTCCCGTCGTTGGACGCCACCCACTCTTTGCTGTACATTCGTTGTCCAATATCAAGAATCATGGCTTTGGCCTCATCCGGATTCATTCGGGACATTCACCTCCAAACCGGTTTTTCATTCAGGAGAGCTCCTTTCGGTGCCGAAACGATAACGGCAGTGAAATTCACCTTCATTTTACGGGTGTGCATGAGCGGCAGTGTGAACCCGCACCTCTATGCTGAAGTAAACGTCCCGGCATTGACATAGTTTGAAAATCCTTTAAAGAAGAGTGCGCCGACCGTAGCTCCCGGATCCTGAAGCCCGATGGAACGTTCGAGATACCTCCCGGCCCTGCCGTGTCTGGCCTGCATTTCAATGGTGTGCCTGGCACCCTTGTCTGCCGCAGCATAAGCCTCGTTAATCGTCTCCTTCAAAGACTTGCCTTCTTTCGCAGCCGCCTCTAATGCCTCCATCGCCGGAATAATCGAATCCAAAACCGTTTTTTCGCCAGCCTTCGCTTTACCGCGCTCCACTAAAGCGTGAACCATCGCTCTGGTCATTGTCAGCAAATCCTCGGCAGTCAATTCCGATTTGCCCTGAGTCACTTTCCCGCCACGGATGATGGCGGAAGCCATTAAGGTTCCCATCGTTGAAGCTACCGTTTCCCCCATCACCACAGCGCTATTCATCAATACGACACCGATATTCTCGTTGGAGGTATTCGGCAAGTTTTCAACCACGGCCCGAAATCCTTTCGACATCGTCAATCCGATATCGCCGTCTCCTAAAGCGCCATCCAGCTTACACAGGTAATCTTTGTTTTCATCCATAATTCTGCTGATCTCTTGTAAAATGTTTTTGATGTCTTGGACATTCAGTGTTTCTTTCATATGATCTCTCCTTGTCGCCAGCCTTTGTATCTTTGCAGGAAGTGATTTAATTCTGAATTCGAAACGGAGTGGCAAATGGGGCATCCAGCAGTTCGCGCAATTCATCGTCAAGACGCAGGATGGATATGGAGAGACCCGCCATCTCCAAGGATGTGGCATACTCGCCGATATAACGGTTATAGATATGGATCCCTTTCTCCTCTAACAGCTTATGAACAGACCGGTAAAAAATATATAGCTCTTCTAACGGCGTAGCGCCCAGTCCATTAATCAGAACAGACACATCGCTGCCCTTATCGATCGGCATATCCTGAAGAATGGCGGTGACCAGGGTTTGCGCCACTTCATCGGCGGTTTGAAGTTTTCCGCGTTGAATGCCCGGCTCCCCATGAATTCCCATCCCGATTTCCATTTCTCCCTCTCCGATTTCGAACGTAGGGCGGCCGACGGCAGGCAGAATGCAAGGGGTAAGGGCAACCCCCATGGTACGCACGTTTGAATTTGCTTTCTCGGCGATTCGTTTCACCTCATCGAGGCTGGCAAACTGCTCCGCTTTGGCAGCGGCTAATTTGTACAGGTAGAACATCCCCGCTACGCCTCGGCGTTGGTGTTCATATCCCTTCGGCATCGAGGCCGCATCATCGGTGGCCACGACCGTCTCCACACGAATACCGTCCAAATCGGCTAATTCAGCGGCCATATCAAAATTCATGACATCTCCGCCATAATTCCCGTAAATATATAAGACGCCTTCTCCGCCATGGATCGAACGGGTGACATCCAGCATTTGCTGCGAGCTTGGAGAAGCAAAAATGTCTCCTACCGCTACGCCGTCAAGCATTCCTTTGCCGACATAACCAAGAAATAAAGGAAGATGCCCGGAGCCCCCGCCGGTAGCGATAGCCACTTTCCCCTGGATAGGGGAATCAGCTCTAACCAGGGCGCGGTTATCGCTTCGGACGCTCTTCAATTGATCGGAATGGGCAATAAGCAAGCCTTCCAGCATATCATCCACTACGGTTTCAGGATCGTTAATAAATTTTTTCATCCCATTGGTTTTTTGCTCCATGATTGATCTTCCTCCAATAATTAAATGTTATAGAAATGCAGGCCATCCATTTATTTGGATTTTTTATTGCTTACAGAATCAATCAGCGCAGCTAAGAGGATAACCGCACCCATGATTAATCCCTGGTAGTGGGAAGATATATTCATGAGGTTCATGCCTGTATTTAATACGTTAATGAGCAGAACCCCGATCAGCGTGCCGAAAATAGTTCCCCTTCCGCCGGAAAGACTCGTTCCGCCAATCACCACAGCGGCGATGGCCATTAACTCCAGGTTTACTCCGGCGAGAGGCGTCCCGGACCCCAGCCTCGCGGTCATCATGAGTCCGCCGACCGCAGCCAATGTGCCGGCAATCACATATACCATCATTTCGATCCGTTTTACAGGAATACCGGAAACTTCAGCCGCCTTTTTGTTGCTTCCTATCGCATATACATGACGGCCGAATACCGTGTTAGACAGCACATAGCCGGCGATCAGGAACAATACCGCGGTAATCAGGATCATCACCGGAATACCCGCGATTTTGCCCATTCGGAGATATTGCAGGAACGGGTCCTTATATACCGAGATCGTTTGGGCATCGGAATATACAAGGGTAACCGAACGGGCCGCAGCCATCATTCCCAAAGTGACAATGAACGGCGCCATATGAAATCTGGTAATGAAGAATCCGTTGATGATGCCGCTTATCATCCCGATCAACAGCCCCGCCAGGATGGCTGCGATGATCGGTACGCCGGAATTAATCATACCTGCAATGACCATTCCGGTGACTGCAACAATCGAACCGACCCCCAGATCGATGCCGGCTGTAATAATGACATAAGTCATGCCGATGGCAACAATTCCCATGATGGCGCTTTGCAAAAAGATATTTTGAATGTTATCCATCCTTAAAAATTGTTCTGTAGATATAGAAAAAAATACGCAAAGCAGCAATAACGCGATAAGCACTTTATTTTTCGATAACCAGGCAAGCATCTGATTCTGTTGGTTCGCGTATAGTGCCTTCTTGCCGGCAATACCTATTTTGTCTGTGGAGGACTGATTGGCTGCCAAGTTTTCTTCGTTCATGTGTACCCCCCTCTTGTAGCGCAAAGCATAATTTTTTCAGGCGTGGCTTCCTCCCGATGGAATTCGCCGGTGATTCTTCCGCCGGCCATCACCAGAATCCGATCGCTCAGGCCAATCACCTCCGGCAATTCAGAAGAAATAAGAATAATAGCCGTACCTTGGGCGGCAAGCTCATGGATGATGTGATAAATTTCGGCTTTAGCTCCGATATCAATGCCTCGCGTAGGTTCATCCAGAATCAGAATCCTTGGTTGGGACTCCAGCCATTTCGCGATGATGACCTTCTGTTGATTGCCTCCGCTCAGGTTGGAAATCACGGTTTCCCCGCTGGGGGTCTTGATGCGGAGTTGGGCAATATACCGATCGGCAATTTCCCTTTCTTTCTTAAAATTGATTTTTTGAAGAAATCCGGATATATTTTTCAGGGTCGCGATCGTTACGTTTTGAATCACGGTAAAATGACCGATCAAGCCATGCTTTCGGCGATCTTCCGGAACCAGGGCGAACCCCTTTGCGATCGCATCCTGAGTCGATCGGATGTTGACCCGGCTCCCATGAACCATGAATTCCCCACCGGTAACCGGCTCCATTCCAAAAACAGATTCCATTAACTCGGTTCGGCCGGAGCCCATTAATCCGGAGAAGCCGAGAATTTCCCCTTTATGCAGCCGAAAAGAGATATTCTCAAATACGCCCTTTCGAGTGAAGTCCTTTACTTCCATCACCACTTCCCCGCCAGGCCGTCCCTTTCGTTGGGGAAAGATTTGCGTCATTTCCCTTCCGACCAGCATCCTCACAATCTGCTCCGGCTTCAGGTCGGCAGATAACCCTTCTCCGGCATTGCAGCCATCGCGAAGAACGACAATCCGATCGCAGATTTCGTAAATTTCCTCCATGCGGTGGGAGATGTAGATCGTCGCAATTCCTTTTGCCTTTAAAGAACGTATGATTTCAAACAGCTTTGCCGTTTCTTGTTCCGTAATCGCTGATGTGGGCTCATCCATAATGATCACTTTCGATTGAAAGGATAAGGCTTTCGCAATCTCTACCATCTGTTGGGCGCCCACGGTGAGCTCACCGACAAGGGTCTTCGGATGAATATGGAATCCAAGCTCATCAAGAAGCTGCTGGGCATCCTGGAACAGCTTTTTCTTATCCAATGCGATTCCTTTTTGCGGCAAGGATTGAATAAAAATATTTTCCGCTACGGTCAAATGAGGCAATAAATTGAGCTCCTGATGAATGATGCTGATTCCTGCGCTTTGGGAGTGCCTGGGACCCCGCAGAGATAATTTCTGATTTTCTAACCAGATCTCGCCGGTATCCGGTGTGTAGATGCCGCTTAATATTTTCATTAATGTCGATTTTCCGGCTCCGTTTTCCCCGAGAAGACCGATGACTTCACCTTTGTTCAATTCTAAATGAACTTGATCCAAGGCTTTGACCCCGGCAAAGGATTTGGAGATCCCCGTCATCTTCAATAAGGTTGCTGACTCAGCCACCATTGGCCCCCCTTATCTTGGTTTAGAAGAGTACGAATGGCGAAGCTGTACCCCTTTAAATTTCAATTTCGCGAATGGCTCAGTTCTTCAGTTCCGTTGCCCACAATTTTTCTTTATCTACATTCTCCTTGGTGACAAGGAAGTTACGGGTAAAGGTATGCTTTTCTACCGTTTTTTGATCCACCAGAGCCTGCTTCGCATATTCTACAGCCATTTCCCCCATCTCGATGGGAACTTGAGAAATCGTGGCATCGATTCGTCCATCTTTAATGGCCTGGATCGCTTGGCGGGTGCCGTCAATCCCAATAATGACGATATGCTCCTTATCTCCGATCGGCTTAAATCGTCCGGCTTGATCAATCGCATTGGCAGCGCCTACCGTATTGTCGTCATTATGTCCAAAGATCGCATCGATTTGGGCGTTGGCCTGGAGAATATTCGTCGTCACATTCAGCGCCTTCTCCTGGTTAAAGTCCGCCGCTTGGCGTGCAACGATTTTGATGTCCGGGTATTTCTGCTGCATCTGATCATTAAATCCCTTGCCTCGGTCGCGGGCTGCAGTCGTTCCTAACAGCCCTTGCAATTCCACCACATTTCCTATGTAATCCCCATTCTTTTCTTTCAATTTTTCCGCAATATAATCTGCTGCTTTACGTCCCATTTCCACGTTATCCGTTTCAAGGAAGGACAGCAATTCACCGGCCGAGGCACCCCGGTCCAAGGCGATCACGGGGATTTTCGCTTGATTCGCTTTTTCAATCGCAGGAACAATAGCATCGACATCCTGCGGGTTTACGATAATCGCGTCCACGCCTTTTTGAATCATATCCTCAATGTCGGCAACTTGCTTGGCTGCATCACCGTTGGCATTAGTATTAATGACTTGGTACCCGTTTTTAGCGGCCCCCTGCTCAACACCCTGCTTGAGCGCAACGAAAAAATCTATGCTTAAAATGGAGTTCGACATCCCGATGGTCAGCTTTCCATGATCCGGCTTGTTTTCCGCATTAGTGCCGGGCTCCGGAGTATTTTTAGCGGAAGAATTACCCGTTTCATTACTACTGTTCGATCCGCAAGCAGCCAGCAAAACCACCATGGTTACTGCAAAAAGCAAACTAAACATTTTTTTCATCGACATCACCCTCCATAATGTTGTAATGAGAACCGCCTTTTTACCATGCCTGAATCCAACCGAATGTAGCGACCAGTATTTTGATTTTTATACCCTGCATCACTCCCAACCTTGATGTAATCGCTTTCAATTAGAGTGAAACGTTTTACTGCATGCCTTAAATAAAACTTCTTGTGGTACTTTATGGTCTGACGTGAGTACCGCAAGAAGTCCCGATCGTTATTTTAGGCGTTACAAGAAACTCTTTAGGCTGGTCAACTTGCTTATCGAATTCGATCCTTTCAAAAAGGAGCTCGGAAGCGATTTTCCCTACTTCGCAGGGGTCTTCCTTCGCTAAAGTGAAGCTTGGACGCAACAGGCCATAGGTATCAATATCACCGAAGCCCGCCACCGATACTTCTTCCGGCACATGAACGCCCATATCCCATAAAGCTCTAACCGTTCCGGCTAAAGCCAAGTGATTCGTCGCATATATGCCCTCCGGCAATCCCGAATGCTCCAGATATTTTCGCACTTCTGCCGAAATGTGTCCGAGCGCCGCTCCGACTTCTAGAAACACTTGTGCGCTCATATCGAGCCCCAGAAGATGAATCGCTTTTTTGATACCGTTAACTCTTTCGATCTCGACCGAATGACGGAGGGCCCCATGGATAAAAAGAAATTTGCGGCGGCCATGCAAATACAAATGCTGAACCAGCGTGATCGAAGTATTGATGTTCTCATGGACTACCGTATCGAAGCGGGCATTTTCAACCTTTCTGTCAATCAAGATCACGGGAATGTTATTCGGCATATTGAGTTCATCCAAGTTGCTTCCTGTAGGCACCATGATAATACCGTCCACGCGCTTTTCCATCAGCCGCTGGAGCGCCTTCCTTTCTTCCTCCGGCCGGTTATTGTGAGAGCAGGAAATGAGATTGTACTCCATTTCCGTCGCCAGATTCTCGACTGATTTTATGATTTTCATCATGTACAGGTTGGAAATATCATCGACAATGATGCCGATCAAATGCGTCTTGGATTGTTTCAAGCTCCTGGCCACCGCATTTGGTTTATAATTTAATAGAGTAATTGCAAGCAGGACTCTTTCTCTGATCTTCTCGCTGACAAAGCCCGATTTGTTAATCACCTTCGAAACCGTACCGATGGAAACTCCCGCGGCGGCGGCTACATCTTTTATAGTCGGCGTCATGATCCACTCCTTAATGAAACGTTATTAAAAAATGAATAAAATGGGTCCGTTTGTCAGTAAAACGTTTCATTGAACTCATTATAAAACGATAGCGCTTTCATTTCAATGATAAATTTTAAAATTTTTCCTTTTTTGTTACTTTCCCGGCTTCATAAAAAAAATCGCCCCCAAAACCAGGTACGGGAGCGATTGGCAACGACGTATTAAGCTTCCTGAACAACCTCCGCGGCGGCGGCATTTCGCTTGGACAGGAACAGATTCAAAAGAATGGCGGTCAAGGAACCGGACACGATGCCGTTTTGCATTAACATTTTGGCGAAGCCCGGAAGCTGGTCGAACATCTGGGGAAGGGTGGCCGAGCCCAGACCGACAGCGATGCTGCAGGCGGCAATCAGCAGATTGTCTCCCTGGCGCAGGTCAACACCCGACAAAATCGATATCCCCGCGGCAGCGACCGATCCGAACATGACGATCATCGCACCCCCAAGCACCGCATTGGGAATGACGGTCGTTAAGGCCGCCAGCTTAGGCAGCAAGCCCAGAACAACCATGATGCCTCCCGCAGCAAAAATGACATCCCGTGATTTCACGCGAGTGAGCGTAATCAAGCCGACATTTTGAGAGAAAGCGGTATAAGGAAACGCATTGAAAATCCCGCCCAGCATAATGGCAAGACCTTCGGAACGCAGCCCGTTGACGATCTGCTTGTTCTCGACTTTTTGATCGGTGGCTTTGCCGACGGCAAAATAAACGCCTGTGGACTCCACCATGCTGACGATATTTACGATGATCATGGTAATAATCGCGGTGATGCTGATTTCAGGAATGCCGAAGTAAAAAGGCTGGGCAACGCTAATCCATGACGCTGACGAAACGGACGAGAAGCTGACGATACCCATGGCATAGCCTGCGGCCGTTCCGGCAATCAACCCGACAAGCACGGAAATGGCCCGTAAAAATCCGGTAGCCAACCGGTTCACTACAAGAATAACCAGCAGCGTGAACAGCGCGAGCAGCAAATGGCCCGGCTGGCCGAAATCGGGGCTCCCTTGACCGCCAGCGGCGTTGTTCATCGCTACCGGAATCAGGGAAAGACCGATAATCGTCACGACCGAACCGGTCACAACGGTAGGGAAAAATTTAAGCATCTTTCCATACAGCGGGGCGGCTAAAATAACGAATAAACCGGACAGGATAATGGCTCCGTACGCTGTCGCCAAATTCGACGTAGAGGCGATGGCAATGATCGGACCGACTGCCGTAAAGGTACATCCCAAAATAACGGGCAGCCCGCTGCCAAAATATTTTGTTCCCATCACCTGCAGGATCGTGGCGATGCCGCATGTAAATAAATCGGCCGCGATCAGATATGCGATTTGCGAGCTGGTCAGATTGAGCGCTCCCCCGACAATCAGCGGTACGATAACAGCCCCGGCATACATGGCCAGCACATGCTGAAAACCCAGGGTAATGACTTTTTGTTTGCTTAACATGCTACATTCTCCCTTGACCTTGATGGCATAAACGATGGTCTTGCACAAAATGAATCTCACCCGGCGACATCGAAGCAATCCGGGCCAAGGAATGTACAAGGACACCCTTTTTTTCCAGCAGACTGCGGCCTTCCTGAAAGCTTTTTTCGATCACGCAGCCTACCCCTACCAGCTCGGCTCCCGATTCTCTTACGATATCGACCAGCCCCGCCAGCGCCGCGCCTGTAGCCAGGAAATCATCTATAATCAGCACTTTATCGCCCGGGCTCAGGTATTTCTGCGAAACGCTAACCTGGTACATTTCTTGCCGGGTAAACGAATATACGGGTGCCGAATACACCTTCTCGGAAAGCGTGACGGCCTTCTTCTTTTTTGCATAAATAAAGGGGACATTCAGCGCAATTCCCGTCGCCATCGCAAACTGAATGCCGCTGGCCTCGATGGTCAGCACCTTGGTTACGGGCTTATCGCCGAACAACCGCGCAAACTCCCGTCCAATCTCCAATGCGAGCTGCGTATCCACCTGATGATTCAAAAACGAATCCACCTTCAGCACCGTGTCGGACAGAATCAATCCCTCTTGACGAATACGTTCCATCAATAATTCCATTCTGCGTTTATCGCTCCTTTTCCAACTGAAAAAGGACAGGCTCCTTGAGCAGTTCCTCTCAAGTGAAGCCTGTCCTTCTGGGTTTTTATCCCTTTTGGTGTAACACAAAAGTGTCCGCATCGCTTGGACCAGCCTTTCTTTCTTTGTAAAATCAAAAAAAGAAACGGAACCCTAGATGCGCTTTCACTCATAGTCGGCCGATTATAGTGGTCGGCCGGTAGAAACTTATGGGCCATATTCCCAAAATTATACGAGTTGTTGTATGAGGTTTTACCTTGTATATAGTACACACTCTTCTCCATCGTTTCAAGAGAAAATTTCACAACATCTGACACATTTCGCCGGTTTGAACATGATAGAACCATCTTGTGGCTTTCTTTAAACGTTGTCGCTTTGAAAACCTCTTTCAATAAGGCTTGTATAAAAGATTGGAAGGACGTGCGATATGGAATTGAACTGGACAAAAGCAGGGAATTTGTTATGATGTTGGTAAGCCCCGTATAGGGGTTATTTTATCGTATGGAGGGATTAGTCATGAGAAAAATGGCGTTTTCGAATCAAGCTTTCGTGTGTGCCATCAGCGGAAACGGGGGTGCTGCCTTTTTTGAACCCTAGGCGTTGCGATGAAGCGCGAAATGGATATTTTTACTGATATTACAACTACTGACGGGTCATACTAAGGCTGTGTCTATACCGGGACAGAATATTTTATGCAAAAGGGGTGAAGACTTTCTTTCAGGTTACCAAGTAAGAAACAACAGGGGGGATAAACATTGGATCATATGATTTTTGAGGTTGGAACCGCATTAATGTTAATTGCAATTGCTTCCGTCATTGCCGGCAAACTAAAGTTCTCCATCATACCCTTTTTAATTATTCTCGGCATGGTCGTCGGCCCGCATGCGCCGACACTCGGTATATTTGACTTTACATTTATAGAAAGCCAGGAAGTGATTTCATTCCTCGGGCGAATCGGGGTACTCTTTCTTCTATTTTACATAGGACTGGAGTTCTCTGTTTCCAAATTGATCAAATCCGGCCGTAACATTGTTTTTGGAGGAACAGTATACGTTCTACTGAACTTCTCGATTGGGTTAGCTTATGGTTTTTTGGTCAATTTCCCATTGTATGAAACTTTAATCATCGCTGGCATGCTGTCCGTATCCTCTACGGCGATCGTGGCTAAAGTTCTGGTTGACCTCAGACGTACCGGGAACTCCGAAACCGAGTTAATCCTGGGTATGATTTTGTTCGATGACCTTTTTCTTGCCGTATTCCTGTCGGTCATGTCAGGCCTGCTTCTGGGAGGCGCGACATCCATCGGAGGAATCCTTCTTTCTGTAGGGATCTCCATCGGGTATATGCTTTTGTTTTTCCTGATTGCCAGAAAAGGAACTCCTGTATTAAACAAATTGTTAAATATCACCTCAAATGAAATCTTTATTATTGTCGTATTTTCTACGTTATTTTTCATTGCCGGATTCTCAGAAACCTTACATGTAGCCGAAGCGATCGGCGCATTGTTGTTTGGCTTGGCTTTATCCGAAACGGAGCATAGCAAGAGAATTGAGCATCTGGTTATTCCATTCCGGGATTTCTTCGGTGCCGTGTTCTTCTTTAGCTTTGGTTTAAGTATTGATCCTCTAACCCTTGGCAATGCTGCATGGTTAGCTATTGGAGCCGTGCTGCTGACCATCCTGGGAAATATGATTTCCGGAATGATAGCCGGTCGCAAGGCAGGTCTGTCCCATAAGGCTTCTATGAATATCGGGCTTACCGTTATGGCGCGTGGGGAATTTACCATCATTGTAGCTAACTTAGGCGTAGCCGGAGGGCTAATGCCGCTGCTTAAACCATTTTCCGCTCTTTATGTCTTGGTATTGGCAATTGTTGGACCCCTGTTGGCAAAAGAGTCGAAACACATTTATAATGGCTTAAATAAAATATTCAAATGGAGCAAGTCACAAGAAAAGCTTAAAAATATGGGGTAATCCGAACGGAGGATATTGATAATGAGTACGATAAGAGAATGCGATCTGCCGGGGATCGGAAAAAAATTCCAGTTGGAAGCGAGATCGGGGGATAAAATGGTGATTGTCATTCATGACGACGGCAGAAGGGAACTATACCATTTCGAAGATGACGACCCGGACAAGACCATCTCCCAGGTCACCCTGGATGACGATGAAGCCAGACAGATCGCGGCTATCATCGGCGGAATGAACTATAAACCCCAAGCGTTGGAAACGATTGAGGTATCCCTAGACGAATTGGTTATTGAATGGTGCAAAGTCGAGTCGCACTTTAAATGCATTAATCAATCTATCGCTGAATTGCAAGTTCGTCAAAGGACCGGAGCCACGATCCTTGCCATTGTGGAGAAGCATCGACAGAAAATCAATCCCGGCCCGGATGACCGGCTGTCGGCGGATATGACGCTTGTTATAGCTGGAGAAAGAAAGCAAATTAAGCTGCTTAAAGATCTCTTAGTGAACGGATAATCAAAGAAGATCAAGTAAATACCAAAAATGGGAAGTACATCCGATTCATGAAGAAAACGGATGCACTTCTTTTTTCTTTGTTAGGTAAATATTTATAGTTTTCCGCCTTCAACAACAATATCATCCGGATTGATTTCAGGACCAAATTCTTTTTTCAGGTATTCGTCATAAAGTTTATGCAAAAGAACGGCTGCCAGCATACCGGGGACTTCTATCCCCCACAGAATGGGAAGTCCGAAAAAAAGAAAAACATAAATACAAGAACGGGTACTGCCCGAAATATTTCTACATAGGTTCTCATTTGAATTCCCCGGATAGAGGACATTCTGAAAATTCCAAATACAATACCGCAGACTGTACTTATACATAAAGAATAAACAGCAATCCATAAAGTTTGAATAACTCCGTTAAACAATAACGGAAGGGATGTAAACAATAAACTAATTACCGAATTGTCCATAGGTTAACTTCCTTTCGAAAAAGGATAAACACAGGGACAACGGAAGAATGAGGATAAGGTAAAATGCCGCAAGCATGATAAACATCTCAAACGTTTTATAATAAGTCGCGATCAGATCCGTTGTTGTATAAAGCAGTTCGGGAATAGCGATGGCGGAGACGACCGATGTCTCCTTAAGCAGAAAAATGAAATTCCCTATGAACGCAGGAATAGAAATTCGGACGGCCTGCGGAAGCAAAATAAATCTTAGAAGTTGTCCCTTAGACAGTCCTATGGCTAGTCCAGCCTCGACCTTACTCTTCTGTACCGCCTCCAACCCCGAACGGAACACCTCTGTCATGTAGCCCCCTCCGAGAAAAGTCATGGCAATAATCGCCGTTGTATCACCCGGAATCTTTATGCCCAGGCTTGGCAAAGCAAAGTACAGAAAAAATAGCTGAATTAACAAAGGTGTGTTGCGAGCTATTTGCCCGATACATAATACGTTGTAAATATTTGGGCTTTATCAGACAGATAGGATGCGATTTTATCCCAGTTCCCTTTGCATAAAAAAACATACAGGAAACAAAGGTAGAGCGAGGAATATATAGAAGTTCGGCCGGATCTCAACCAAATGGCTTTCGTGACAACGCAATCCGTACAAAACCGGCATAAACCATAAAAAATACCACCCGATGAAAGGTGGTATTTGCTATGATATTGCGCTTGCTTATGCTGTGAAAAGCCTGTAAGCGGGATACCTTTTGTACTACGGGATAATCCCCGGCGCCCCGGTGTTTGTTTCACTAAAACAGAGGGCTTGAATTCTGTTCGATTATATCTGTTGTTCCTCCGCATACAGCACTGTAGAGAGGTAACGTTCTCCATTGCTTGGAATAATCGTGACGATTCGCTTGCCGCTTCCAAGTCTGGCCGCCAGCTGCAGTGCCGCATGTATAGCCGCTCCTGAAGATATGCCGCCCAGTATGCCTTCTTCCTTCGCCACTCGCCGTGCAGTTTCGAACGCCTCTTCATTCGTCACCTGGATAATTTCGTCATAGATGCTCGTGTCCAGTATTCCCGGCACGAAACCCGCTCCAATCCCTTGTATCTTGTGCGAGCCCGGATTGCCGCCCGATAGCACCGCAGATGCCGCAGGCTCGACCGCCGCGATATGGATGGACGGATAATGCTTGCGCAGCACCTCTCCAGCGCCCGTAATCGTTCCGCCGGTGCCGATGCCGGCAACGAATCCGTCCAGCGTGCCGCCAAGCGACTCTATCGCTTTGACGATCTCCGGCCCCGTCGTCTCCCTGTGGATTTTCACATTGGCGGGGTTGTCAAACTGCCGGGCGGGAAAGTATTCCGGGTGGCGGTCAACCAGTTCCTTGGCCACGCGTATCGCGCCCTTCATCCCCTCGGCTCCGGGCGTCAGCACAAGGCTGGCACCGTAGGCGCGCAGCAGATTGCGCCGCTCCAGGCTCATCGTTTCCGGCATAACCAGAAGCGCCTTGTACCCTCTGGCTGCCGCAACCATCGCAAGCCCGATTCCGGTATTGCCGCTTGTCGCCTCCACAATCGTATCTCCCGGCTTCAGCTTGCCTTCCCGCTCAGCCTCCTCGACGATGCTGATCGCGATGCGGTCCTTGACGCTGCTGCCGGGGTTAAAAAACTCCAGCTTGAGATAAATGTCCGCACTTCCCTCAGGAACCACTTTGTTCAAATGGACCAGCGGGGTTCTGCCGATTAAATCGGTAATATTGTTGACAACCAAACTCATGTCTCCAGCCTCCTCTATGATCAAATGACCTCGCGGCATGTGCCGATATAATTTGGAAGCAGCGGCAATGACGCTAAACCGCGACATGCCCCTGCGAATGCTCATACAGCTCCCGGTAATGGCCGCCGCACGCCAGCAGCTGCTTGTGGCTGCCCTGCTCCACAATTTCGCCGCGGCTCATCACGATAATCCGGTCGGCCTGCATAATCGTTGACAGCCGGTGCGCGATCACGATCGTCGTCCGGTTCTGCGAGACGACATGAAGCGCGTTCTGGATCAGCTGCTCCGTATGCGAATCCAGATTGGCGCTTGCCTCATCCAGAATGAGAATCTTTGGTTTGAACACGATAATTCTGGCGAAGGAGATCATCTGCCGCTCCCCGGCAGACAAGCCGCTGCCCCGCTCCGACAGCAGAGTATCATAGCCGTTGCGCAGCTTTTGAATGATGGAATCCGCGCCCACAAACTCACAAGCCTGAATAACCTCCTCGCGGGTGATTGATTCGTCGAACATTCGGACGTTATCGATGATGCTGCCCGAGTATAGAAACGGCTCCTGCTGGACCAGGCCGACGACCCTGTGAAGCGTAGACTGCGGAATATCGCGCACATCCGTCCCGTCAATCCGGATACGGCCTTCCTTCACATCATAGAAGCGGCACAGCAGGCTGATGAGCGAGCTTTTACCCGCGCCGGTCGTCCCAACCACGCCGATCAGCTCGCCCGGCTCAATATGCAAATCCAGCTTGCGGATAATCGGAATGCCCTCTTCATAAGAGAAAGAAATGTCGTCAAAGTCGATGCGCCCCTTCACCTTCTCCGGAAGCAGGACCTCCCGCTGCTCCGCACGATCGGTAATGTCCGGCTTGCTGTCGAACACCGTCCATATCCGGGAAACGGCGACGGTAGCCGATTGCAGCGTATTCCACTGCTGGGTAATCGTATTGATCGGCTGGAAAAACTGCCGGATGTAAGTAATAAACGCATAGAGGACGCCAAATTCCAGATTGTGATCCAGTACGGCGCTTCCCCCGATCCAAGTGACGAACGCAATCGAGAGATTGCTCAAAATATCAAACGTCCGGCCAAACACGACATTGGTCCGAATTTCTCTGATATTGGCTTTGAAGTACGATCCGTTTCGTTCATTAAACTGCTTCTCCTGCTCCATTTGCTGGTGGAACACCTGGATCAGATTCATGCCGGACAGATTTTCCGCTACGAACGCCACCATTCGGGACAACCTCGTTCTTGCAAGCTGATAGGTCGTTCTCATAAAGGAGCGGAAAGCGATGGCCACCAGCGATATAATCGGCAATAAGATCAGGCAGTAAAGCGCCAGCGTCGTATCAAGCTGGAACATCATCACGATAATAAAGATCAGCGTAAGGCCGTCCCGGAACAAACTGAGCAGCACCTGGTTGAAAAACTGGTTCAACGCTTCCGTATCGCTCGATACATGGGTGATCAGACTGCCGCTGGACATCCGGTCGAAGTAACGCATCGATTGTTTCATGATATGGCCGAACAGCTGGTTGCGAATGCGCGCGACAATGCTTTGGCCGATATGCTGGAGCAAATTGCTTTGCAGATAAGTGAACACAAAGCTGGACAGGGACAAGGCCAGGTAAATGGCGCAAATCACAAGCAAGCCCTTGTAGTCGTTTTTGCCCGCCAGCAGATTGTCGTCAATCGCGATTTTCATTAAGAAAGGCTGCAGCAGTTCGGATAAAATCGCAATGAGCGTACAGCAAAAAACGCCGATAAACGCCCATAGATGCAGCCTGATATACCCTGACAAAGCCCGAAAGGCCGAGATATATTGCGGCTTTTGTTCCGGCTGGTTAAGATCGGCCTTCTGATCCATCTGCCAATTATGAATGGCTTGTGGCGGTCGCATGCTGGCTCCCCTCCTCCTGTATGGCATGAAGCTCAGCATAAAACCCTTGTTCCTGCAGCAGTTCCGAATGCGTCCCGCGCTGTACGATCACGCCTTCATCGAGCACTATGATTTCATCCGCGTGTTTGATCGCGCTGATGCGATGCGCAATAATAATCGTAGTTTTCCCTCTTCTCTCTTTTTGGATCGAATCGATAATATCCTTCTCCGTCACGGCGTCTACCGCGCTGACGCTATCGTCCAGAATCATAACCGGAGCGTTCTTGATCAGCCCGCGGGCCAGACTGGTCCGCTGCCGCTGTCCACCGGACAACGTCAATCCCCTCTCACCCAGCCTGGTTTCGAACCGGTCCGGCAAATCGACGATATGGTTGTAAATTTGGGCTTGGCGCGCGGCGGATTCTACATTTTCAAACTCCGTATCGCGCTGATAGAAAGCAATATTTTCCCTAATCGTCGTACTGAACAAAAAGCCGTCTTGGGGAACGTACGCGACTTGGCTGCGCAAGCTCTCAAGCGACATCTCCCTGACATCCGTATTTCCGTACCATATCGTTCCCGTCGGCGGATCGTAGGTGCGCAGCAGCAGCTTCATCAGGGTCGTCTTTCCGCTGCCCGTACGGCCGATGATGCCGAGCGTCTTCCCGGGCCTGATATGCAAATTGATATTTTTCAGCACCTGATGAGAGGATGCGCCGTATGCAAACGAAAGATTCTCCACCCTTATGCCCGCCGCAGACAGATCGATGGACTTCGCATTCTCCGGCTCCACGATATCCGATTGCTGCGAGAGCAGCTCATTCAGCCTTTCGAGCGAAGCCCGGGAGCGCTGGATGGTATTGATGACGTTGCCGATCTGCTGCAGCGGATTCATCAGCATGCGGACATAGAGCGTCAAGGCAACGAAATTACCGAGCGTAATGTGCTTCGTAACCGTCAGATAACCGCCAAAAGCAAGCGCGGTAATCAGCGCGATCGTACCGAGAAACGGAATAAGCGCCTGAAAGAAGGACGATACCCGCACGAGCCGCAGTTGGTTTTGGCGAATACGCTCCACCGTTTTGCCGAAGCGCCGCTCCATAATGTCTTCCACCGCAAATTTCTTCGTGACGCGGATGCCGCCGAACTGTTCCTCCGCCGTTTCGGTCATTCGGCCAAGCGCCTCCTGCACCTCCAGGGATCGCTTCCTTATAATGGGTCCCAAATAAACGACGATTAACGGAATAAGCAGCAGCGGGAATACGGAGACGGCAATCAAATAATAGGGAATGCCGCTGACGATCATCATGGTGACAGCCGCCACCAGCAGCATGATTGCGTTGGCCGTTGAATTGAATCCCATCGAGATCGATTCCCGGACAGCCGTCACGTCATTCATAAAGTAGCTGAGCAGTTTGCCGACGCCGTTTTTGGAATAAAACCGCTCGCTCATTTGCGTAAAATGCCGGAACAAGCGGCCACGGACAAGATATTCGAACTTTCTGCCGACATACATGACCAAATAGAGGGCCGTTCCGTGGAAAAGCACATGACCTATGCCGACCAGCAAAAGCAGCAAGCTGTAATCGACAATCATGCCGCGGGTCAGCTCGCCCAACTGCAGCTTGTCGGTGAATTGCCCCAACAGCTTGGGAAAATAAACATGGATCAGGTTGGAAATCAGATGAAATATCAACGAGAACAAGTAGATGTACCACGTTTTCCGAAAAAAATCGGCCAGTATTCGTTGGGATTTCAAAAAACGATCACTTCCTGTCTGAAGGTTCGTTATCTCACCGCTTTCGTTTGCGGAAATTGCAATGCATAGAGCCGGCTGTAGCGGCCTTGCAGGCGCAGCAGCTCTTCGTGCGTCCCGCTCTCAACGATGCGGCCTTGCTCCAGCACATGAATGCGGTCCGCCTGCTGGATCGTCGATAGCCGGTGGGCGATCACCAGACAGGTGCGCCCTTTCAGCAGCCGCGCCAACGCCTCCTGGATATGCTGCTCCGATTCGGTATCGAGCGAAGCCGTCGCTTCATCGAGAATAATGACGCGCGGATTTTTCAGGATGGCCCTTGCGATGGATATCCGCTGCTTTTGCCCGCCCGACAGCTTGACGCCGCGTTCGCCAATTGGCGTATCGTAGCCCTGCGGGAATGCCTCGATAAATCCGCTGGCGCTGGCCGCCCCCGCTGCCGCCCTGACCTCCTCTTCCGTCGCATGGCTGTTGCTGTAACGGATGTTTTCGATGATCGTCCCGTTGAACAATACAATATCCTGCGATACGATGCCGATCTGCTCTCTAAGGGAGGAGAGAGTCACATCCTTCAGGGAGTAACCGTCTATCGTAATGTCCCCGGCTTGCGGATCGTAGAAGCGGGGAATCAGATGCGCGATCGTCGTCTTGCCGGAGCCTGATGAACCGACCAAAGCCGTAACCTTGCCGGCCTCCAGCTCCAGATTGAATCCGGACAGCACTTCCGACTCGCGCGAATAAGCAAAATTCACGTTCCGGAATACGATATGCCCGCGCACGGGAGGCAGCGCAATCGCGTCCTCCTTCTCCCAAATATCGGCCTTCGTATTCATTACTTCCATAATGCGTTCATACGCGGCCGCCGATTGCTGGATCGTATGGATCACCCGGCTGAAATGGCGAATCGGATTTTGCAGCAGGCGCAAATAAGCGGTAAAAGCAACGATGGTGCCTACCGTCATCTGTCCCTTCATCGAAAGCCAGGCCCCGAACACAAGCACGATAGCCAATCCCGTAAAATTAAGAAAATCGATAATCGGCTCATACGCGGCCCGCAAGCGGACGACCTGAATATTGGCGTCCATGTTTTCCCTGGTGCGATGGGAGAATCGTTCGGACTCGTAGTTTTCGGCCGTAAACGATTTGATCAGCCGGATGCCGGTCAGCGTATTTTGCAGATGGTCGCTCACATCGGCAATCGATTCCTGCACCTTGCGAAACGAGGCGCGAATTCTTTTCCCGAACAGCTTCGTCGTCAAAATCATAACCGGGAAGATCGCAAGCAGGAGCAGCGTCAGCCTCCAATCAATCCAGAGCATATACACCGCGATAGCTGTAAACGTGAAAAAATCGGTAAACAATTGCATCATGCTGGAAGAGATCAACTGCTGTAAGATGCTGACGTCATGGGTTACGCGGGACATCAGATCCCCGGTGCGGTTGCGGTCAAAAAATGAGACATCAAGGCTCTGCATATGGCGATACAGATCATTGCGGAGCTTGTAGAGCACCTTCTGCCCGATGGAGGCCATCAGCGACGTGCTTATATAACGCAGTACGCCCAGCATGACGGCCGCGCCGAGAACGCCGGCGCCAATCAGAACCAGCCCGTCGAAACGCTTGCCGGGAATCAGATGGTCGATCGTGTAGCGCGTAAGCTGGGGGACGACAAATTCAAGCAGTGAAACGGCGATCACGCACACGACCGCCGTAACGATAGCCGGCCATTCCAGCCTCGCATGCGTAAAGATTCGCGCGAACATACCGTAGATGCTGGCCGGCTTGGCTTTCTCGCCGCTGCCGTATCTTCTCATGCCTCCCAATCCGCCGCCGGCCCGGAAGGCTCCCGCCGGATGGTCACTCATGGACGCCCGCCCTCTCCGCCGTTTCTGCCCGAATCCGCTACGATCCGGCGCAGCGAATCTCGCAGGTTATCGAGCAGCTCGCGCAGTTCAACGGCTTTGTCCGCATCGGACAGCGCGGCGCGTTCCGCAGCCTTCAGCAGATGCAGCAGTTCCTTTCCCTTAGGAGTCAGTCTCCGGTTTCTTCGCACGCCCTCCCAGTGTCCGTTGTCTTCTTCCGGGAGGCTTTGCTCCCGCTCCTCCCAGCCTTGCTCCCCGGCTTCGGACAGCTCGGGACGATCCTTCTCCTCCTGTAAATAAGCGCGGCCTTCATCCGTGATATGAAAAATTTTTTTGCCGTCCACCTTGTAGGCTTCGACAAACCCCTGATCTCTGAGCATCTGCAGCGTAGGGTAGATGGAGCCCGCGCTTGGCTTATACGTACCTCCCGATTGCTCCTCCAGCGCCTTCATCATTTGGTAGCCGTGCATATTCTCCTGCTGCAGCAGCTCCAGCAGCGCATACTTCACGCCGCCGCGGCTGAAATACCGCCTGCCTGAACCAAAGGCTTCCCGTTCATGACCGTGAAACAAAAATAAACGTTCCTCTTGCTGCCATTCCTTTTTCATGCTGTGCTGCCTCCATTAACGATATATCGTATTAATTAGAATTTTATGCGATATATCGTTAATTGGCAATCCTTTTTTCCAAATTCCGCATCTATAACTGCTTTTCCCCAAAACAAACTCCAGTAAATCAAGTGCATTTACTGGAGTTTGTCGCATTACAGCTGACAACAGATTAGAATGAGCCTCTTCTCGATGCTGCAGGTTCAAGATCGATAACTTTGGCAATACGCTCAAGGACCGCATCGTCAAGCACGATGCCAGACGCCTTCACGTTCTCCTCCACCTGCTCCGGACGGCTTGCCCCGATCAGCGCGCTGGATACATTCGGCTGGCGCAATATCCAGGCGAGCGAAAGCTGGGCGACCGTAATATTCAGCTCGGAAGCGATGCCTTTCAACTGATCGACCTTAGCCAGCCTTTCTTCCGTAATTTTGTTTTTGAAATTTTCATGCTTGGCGGCCCGGGAGTCCTCCGGCACCTTTCCGTTCGACGAATATTTGCCGGTCAGCAAGCCTTGAGCCAGCGGCGAGAACACAACCTGACCGAAGCCTTTCTTCTGCCCGAGCGGGATAATCTCTCTCTCAATGTACCGCTCGAACAGATTATAGATCGGCTGGTTAACCACGATG
Source organism: Paenibacillus naphthalenovorans (assembly GCF_900099895.1). GTDB lineage: Bacteria > Bacillota > Bacilli > Paenibacillales > NBRC-103111 > Paenibacillus_G > Paenibacillus_G naphthalenovorans. Next base: position 37,084 of record NZ_FNDY01000003.1, on the reverse strand, counting down.
CGGTCCAGCAAATACTTATCGGCAATCGCGAAAGCTTCCGTAATCTGCGCCGCCGTCCACTCGCTAACCCCGATGTACAGCACCTTGCCCTGCCGCACCAAATCGTCAAACGCCCGCAGCGTCTCTTCCAGCGGCGTATCACTGTCGAATCGGTGGCTGTAGAAGATATCCACATACTCCAGCCCCAGCCGCTTCAGGCTGGCATTCGCCGATTCGATCACATGCTTGCGGGATAAGCCTCGGTCATTCGGGCCATCCCCGATTTTGCCGTAAACCTTGGTAGCCAGAACATAAGATTCGCGCGGATAGGCGCGAAGCGTCTCACCCACCACCTTCTCCGCCTCTCCCTTGGCGTACACATTCGCCGTATCGAAGAAGTTTACACCGAGACTGTAAGCCTTTTGAATCGATTTGACCGCGTTTTCGCGCTCTACGTAGCCTCCGTAGGTTAACCAGCTTCCCAGACTGATCTCGCTTACTTTAAGACCGCTTGCTCCTAATTGACGATATTGTACAGACATACCTTTATTCCTCCTCTGATCGTTATAAGTTATCGTTTCGCTTTAACCGTTTTGAGCTTTCAAAGCTGTCCTTTCCAATGCCCATATCGCCTTGTTCTTGTTTTCCGGCCGGGCAAGGCCGAGATTTTCACGAAGCGTCTTTCCCTCGTAGGCCGTACGGAACAGCCCCCGATTTTGCAGCTCCGGAATCACCTTGTCGACAAACGTTTCCAGCCCGCTGTAATAGATATGCGGCAAAATGTTGAAACCGTCCGCCCCATTCTCGCGAATCCACGTCTCGATAAAATCCGCCGTTTGCAGGACGGACCCGGTAAAGGACACATGCCCGTGTCCCGCCGCGCTTCTGGCGATGAACTGCCGGATGGTCATCCTGTCGCGGCGGGCGGCGTCAACGACCACCTCCTGGCGGCTCGTAATGCCGGTCGTAATCGACCCGTAAGGTTTTGCTTTGTCAACCGGAACGAGGCTGTCCAGCGAGTAATCCGACAGATCTACCGTAAAATAGTTCGATAGCTTGTGCAGCATCTGTTTCGTATTCAGCAGTGCGTTAAATTCATCCTCGATATCTTTGGCCTCCGCCTCGGTATCCGCGACAATGGGACTGAGCCCCGGCATGATCAGAAGCTGATCCGGCGTCCGGCCGTACTTCTTCAGGCGGGACTTCACGTCCGTATAAAACTCCTGAGCCGCACCCAGCGTCTGCTGCGCCGTGAATATGACTTCCGCTGTCTTCGCCGCAAGCTCCTTTCCGCTTTCGGACGAGCCCGCCTGCACCAGCACCGGATAGCCTTGCGGCGGCCTTGGAATATTGAGCGGCCCCGTCACGGCATAATATGTTCCTTTAAAATTGATCTCGTGCACCTTGCTCGTATCGACGGCCACTTCGTTTTCCCGATCATACACAAGAGCGTCCTCTTCCCAACTGTCCCAAAGCTGCTTCGTCACCTCCACGAATTCGTCTCCGATCTCATAGCGCCGCGACACCTCGGGATGCTCCGGTTTGCTGAAATTGCCCGCGTCCGCCTGCGAATGACCGGTCACAATATTCCATCCGGCCCTTCCTTTGCTGATATGATCAAGCGAAGCAAACTTCCTCGCCACATGGTAAGGTTCGTTGTAGGTCGTGCTGACCGTGGCGATCAGACCGACATGCTTTGTCAGCGCCGCCAGCGCGGACAGCAGCGTAAACGGCTCCAACCTTCTGCCAAGACCGGAGTAGTTGTCCGCCATAAACAGCGAATCGAACAAGCCGCGCTCCGCTATTCTTGCGATATTGGCGTAATACTCCAGATCCAGATCTTCCTTGGGCCTCGAAGCCGGATGCTTCCAGGCTGCGGCATGATGTCCGGACCCCCGCAGGAACACGTTGAAATGCGCTTTCTTGTCCAAGGATGAATCACTCATGTTCAACACCTCGTAAATGTAGGTTTAAGATCAGCGAAACGCGAAGATGGGTTAACCCGCACTCGCCGGCCTTTTCGTATTGCCGCTGTGTCTCATGCGAAACGCATCGTTTCTATATCGTCATGGATGTGTGCGCCTTTTACTTCAACTCAAAGCCCCGGCCTAACAGGAAATCGTGCATATGACCGCGAAGACGTTCCCCGTTGAATCTTCTCAGCATTTCCTTCGACCACTTGGTTTCCTGCTCTCCGCCCCTGCCGCCGCCTTTGCGCGTGGCGTAATAATGCCGTGTAATTTCGTCATAAGCTTTAATTTCATCTTCCAGCCCTTCCTTGCTGTATACCTCCTGATGATAGACGGCCGCCAGCGGCAATCTTGGGCGGATATCCGGCTCTTGATCCGGTACGCCCAGACACATGCCGAACACCGGATATACCAGCTGCGGAAGCTCAAGCAAGTCCGTCACGTCCTGCGGGTTGTTGCGGATGCCGCCGATATAGACCATGCCGTAGCCGAGCGATTCCGCCGCGACGGTGGCATTCTGGGCCGCCAGGGTCGCATCGATCGTGCCGAGCAGGAAGAGCTCCACGTTCTGCTTGAGCTCCACGTCCTCGTGCAGGCGAATCGCCGTTCTGATTTTGTTTAGGTCGGCACACCATACGAGGAATACCGGACTCTCCACGATTTGCTGCTGATTGCCGGCCAATCCGGCGAACCGCCGTTTCCTCTCAGGGTCCTTGACGGCAATGACGCTGTAGGCTTGAATATTCGAGGAGGTCGATGCAGCTTGTGCAGCCAGTATGATTTCAGTCAGATGCTCCTCGGGTATCGCCGTTTCCTTGAATTTTCGAATAGAGCGATGCTTTTTTAACAATTCGATGGTTTGATTCATCAGGATCCCTCTCCATTTCTTGTCAAAAAAACCGGAGACACATGAGGCTGGTGTCTCCGGTTGACCGGTAGATAATAATTTCCAATTATTCCAATTTGTTTAATATGAAAAAATTTATCATGGAATAATTCAGCTGTCAATCATTAAAATATCAAATTAAAACTTGTCGTTAATAGTAAATATAGTATAATTTTGGGTATCATTTCGAACTTGATGAACAGGAGGCTTCCACATGATTGACTTGATCATTATCGGGGCCGGTCCCTACGGGATCTCCCTCGCTGCTCATGCGAATGCGAGCGGCTTATCCTATGTGTTGCTTGGCCTGCCTATGCAGTTCTAGAAGGATCAAATGCCGCAAAACATGTTCATCCGCACGAATCCGCGTTATATCAGCTTCTCCGACAAAGAGAATTCGCTGACCATCGATCGCTTCTGCGCAGAGACGGGAACCCCGCTCGAATCGCCCTTCCCCCGTCCGGCTTTCGTGGAGTATGCCTTCTGGTTCGCGCGTCATGCCAACGTCGAATTTACTCCGGAGCTTGTGGTGCGGCTGGACTATGCCGCTTCCGCCATCACGGTCACAACGGAATCGGGAACCCGGTTCACCGGCGCGCATGCAATCGTCGCTACGGGTCTGCAGCACTTCAGCTACATCCCGGATGTACTGTCCGGATTGCCTCCTTCTCTCCGTACGCATACCTTCGGCCAAACCGAATTCAACCGCTTCAAAGGGCAGAAGGTCGCCGTCATCGGCAGCGGTCAGAGCGCCTGGGAGGCTGCGGCGCTGCTGCATCTCGCAGGCTGCGAAGCGGAACTGCTGTTCCGCAGGGATGCCGTTCGTTACGCCGAGGAAGATAACACGGCGTCCGGCCTGAGGCTGATTGAATCCGCCGAACAGTTCTACCGGCTTCCGCTGGAGCAAAAGCAAGAGCGGTGGAACACTCCGCGCCAGGGAACCGTCGCCTTATTTCTAAAACCCTACGTGGAAGGCAAAGTTCCGGCTACCGGAGGAGCTTCTATCGAACAAGCCGAGGCCGGCCCGGACGGCAAGGTTCGACTGACGCTTTCCAGCGGCGATACGCGTATTGTCGATCATGTCATATGCGCAACCGGCTATCGCATCGACCTCGACCTGCTCCCTTTCCTGCCATCCGGTTTGCTTGCAGCGATTCGGAGAGAAGACGGCCCGTTCCGACGGTTCCCGCTTCTTAGCCAGCATTTCGAAAGCAGCGTACCCGGACTGTTCTTTGTCGGATCTCTAGCGAGCCATACCCATGGACCCGCATTCGGCTTTATAGCCGGTCTTCGCCAAGCGTGCCGCACCATCATTCCTTATTTGGCGCATACTAGAGAGCAAAGCGCAAGGAAAGGGTTCTAAAGTCTTTCCTTTACTTACCGTGCTTACGGCGTGCCAAGGGTCGTTTTCAGCGTCTCCACGTCCTTGTTGATCGCATCGGTCGCCTTGCGGATCGCGGAGTTTACGTCCAGCCCGTTAACGGCCAGATCCTCGGCGGCCTCCGTAAGCCTTGGCGTAATTTCCAGCTCATACGGATGGATATAATGCTCCTGCAACGGTTCGCCGATAAATACGTTCTGCACCGATTTGCCCTGCAGAACCGGAATGTCCAGTCCATACTCCTTTTCCAGCTCTGGATTAATGATTGCCGGCACACGGCCGTTTCTGGACAATATACGCTGTCCCTCGTCGGACAGGATTTCGGCGATAATCTGGAACGCCTCGTCCTTATGCTTGCTTTGGCTGTTAACCGACAGCGAATGGATTTGCGCTTCTCTCGTCTTGCCCAGTTGGTCCTCAAAGTTCGGGGCAGGAGCGATGTCCCAATTGAATTCAACGCCCTGCTGGCGCAGCTCCTCCAATGGACCGACCATATTGGCAAGCCAGGTAACCCGCATGGCAATCACCTGGTCCTTCATGAACTGGTCGCGCCCCCAGTTCCACGTACCGTCCGGCGTCACATAACCCGGAATTTCAAAAATACGCTTGTTAAGCTCGAATATACGCCGCCATTCCGGCGTATCCAGCGCAGCCTTGCCCGTCTTGCGGTCCACATAAGGAAGGCCGAGCCCCTTCGCCAACCCTGTCAAATTGTCTACCGACAATCCGATATAATGAATTCCGTTTTCGGTTCGGGTCAGCTTCGCCGCAATGTCCAGCACTTGATCCCATGTCAACTGTTTGTCGGTCGGATACTCGATGCCGAATTTATCAAATATGTCTTTGTTGTAATACAATACGTGCTGATTGGCATTGAACGGAATCGCATAAATCTCGCCGCCCGTATCCTTTGTGATATCCTTGATATAATCCCATAGAATCGGCTTGATGCGGCTCACGTCAAAGTTATGGCGTTTGATCAGTTCCCGCAAGTCCTCATAGGCGCCCGTGCGGATAATTCTCTGATGCGACGATGAAGAAGAATAGATAATGTCCGGCACATGCGTGGATAACACTTCCTCGTTCGTGGTGGAGGCGGCCGGTTTAATGCGCTCAATCGTTACATTCGGGTATTTCTTCTTGATGGGATCGGCGATCAGCGTCTGAAATTCGACATCCGGAAACGTTCCGCTTGTACTAAAAAACGTTAACGTAACCGGCTCGTCTCCCAGCTTTTTGAACTCCGCCTCCGCTTTGGCAGGAGAATCCGTCCCGGCCGAATTTGACGATTGGCCTTCGTTTTTTCCGCTGCTTGTGCATGCCGTCAATATAGCCAGCAGCAATAGCACCGTCATGCCCAGTGTGAGCTTCTTCATGATTACATTCTCTCCTTAAATCAAAATGCTTGGTTGGGAGCTTACCGTGCCGCCTTAAACGAAAAACGTGTATTGGCCGGTCTGGAGAGCCCAAGGTTTTCTCTGAGCGTCCTGCCTTCGTATGACGTTCGGAACAATCCGCGATTTTGCAATTCGGGGATAACCTTGTCCACGAAAATGTCCAACCCGGCCGGATAGATTTGCGGCATCACATTGAAGCCGTCCGCTGCGCCGTTTAAAAACCAAGTCTCGATGACATCGGCCAGTTGAAGCGGAGTCCCGGTAAAGGTAAAATGTCCTCTCGCGCCGGCCAATCGGTTAATAAGCTGCTTCAACGTCAGATTCTCGTTGCGGATCAGGTCGAGAATGAGCTGATGGCGGCTCTTGTTGCCGTTAACCTCCCCGGTTTCGCGCACGCCTTCAAGCGAAAGCGGCTCGTCCAACGGTTGATTGGACAGGTCGAAACCAAGCCGCTCCGATAGCCGTCTTACAGCTTCATCCTTGTTGACGTAATCGAACAGCCGATTTTCAATTTCTTTCGCCTCTTCCGCCGTTTCCGCCAGAATCGGGCTGATGCCCGGCAATATTTTAAGCTGCTCGGGGGTTCTGCCGTATTTCGGCAGCCTCGATTTCACGTCCTTGTAGAACTCCTGCGCGCTCTCAATGCTTTGGTGGGCGGTAAATATAACCTCCGCAACCTTGGCTGCGAATTCCTTGCCGCTCTCAGACGAGCCCGCCTGCACCAGCACAGGGTAGCCCTGCGGCGGGCGAGCGATGTTAAGCGGACCTTTGACCCGATAATATTTCCCGCTGTGATCGATCGTATGGACTTTGTCCTGCACGATGCGTACGCCGGAGGCTTTGTCGTTGATAACCGCATCGTCCTCCCAACTGTCCCACAGCTTCTTCACGACCTCCACGAACTCATCGGCCTCCTCGTAGCGGAGTGAATGCTCGGGATGCTCCTCTCTGCCGAAGTTGTGTGCGGCCGATGCGGATCCCGTCACAATGTTCCAGCCCGCCCGTCCTTTGCTGATATGATCCAGCGAAGCGAATTTGCGGGCAACATGGAACGGCTCGTTATAGGTCGTTCCCACAGTGGCGATCAAGCCGATATGCTTCGTCCGGCTGGCCAGCGCAGCCAGTTCCGTGAACGGTTCCAGCTTGTTGGAGCGGCCTGTGTACCCGTCCGCAAGAAAGACGGAATCCATTAAGCCCCGCTCGGCCGTATGCACAATTTGCAGCACATGGTTAAAGTCCAGATTCAGCTCCGGTCGGGCTTCGGGAAGCCGCCATGAAGCCTCATGGTGGCCGGTCCCGTACAAGAAGGCGTTCAAATGCAGTTGACGGTGCTTTTGGCTCATACGGTTTCACTCCCTTGAATCATTAATATTGTCCAATTGTTGTTTTTAACGTTTCGACATCCTTGTTGATGGCTTCCGTCGCTTTGCGAATCGCCGAGTTCACATCGAGGCCCTTGACGGCCAGATCTTCCGCCGCCTCGAGGAGCCTTTTGCTGATTTCCGATTCGTAAGGGTGAATATAATGCTCCTGAAGCGGCTCGCCGACAAAGACGTTTTGCACCGTTTTTCCTTGCAGCACAGGAATATCCGCTCCGTAATCTTTTTCTAGCTCAGGATTGATAATGGCAGGCACGCGCCCGTTCTTCGCAATGATGCGCTGCCCTTCATCCGACAAGATTTCGGCGATGACCTGGAAGGCTTCATCCTTGTGCTGACTTTGGCTGTTAATCGCTATGGCGTGAATTTGCGCTTCCCTTGTCTTGCCCAACTGATCGCTGAAATTGGGAGCCGGCGCAATGTCCCAGTTAAATTCAACGCCCTGCTGGCGCAGCTCTTCCAGCGGTCCGACCATATTGGCAAGCCAGGATACGCGTATCGCGATATTCTGATCCTTCATAAAATGGTCGCGCGTCCAGTTCCACGTGCCTTCCGGCGTGACATACCCCGGAATTTCAAATATTCTCTTCTGCAGTTCGAATACGCGCAGCCAATCCGGCGTATCGAGCGCAGCTTGACCCGTCTGGCGATCGAGATACGGCAGCCTTAACGATTTGGCCAAGCCGGTCAGGTTATCGACGACAAGACCGATGTAATGCACGCCGTTTTCCGTTCGCGTCAGCTTCGTCCCCAGCTCGACGGCTTCATCCCATGTCAGCTGCTTCTCCGTCGGATAAGGCACTCCAAACTTGTCGAAGATGTCCTTGTTATAGTACATCACGTGCTGATTGATATTGAAAGGAAGCGCCAGAACCGCATCTCCCTTCCCTTTCGTTATTTCTTTGATATAGTTGTAGCCGATCGGCTTTAGCCGGCGCTCATCGAAGTTATGCTTCTTGATCAGCTCGCGCAGATCCTGATAAGCCCCCGTACGGATAACCCGCTGCTGTACGCTGCCGAATATGATATCCGGCACATGGGTGGACAGTACCTCCTCCGGCGTAGTCGTTGCCGCCGGCGTAATGCGCTCGATCGTGACATTCGGATATTTGGCCCGAATCGGCCCTGCAATCATGACTTCAAATTCCACGTCCGTGAAGGTGGCTCCCGTACTATAGAATTTCAATGTTAGGGGTTTCTCCCCAAGCTTCTTAAAATCCCCCGAGGAAGCGCCGTCTGCCTGGGCAGAGCCGTCTCCTCCGCTGCCTGAATCTGCGGGGGCCTTGTTTCCGCCATTGCATGCGGCAACGATGGCTAAGATCAATAATACGATAAAAATGGTTCCTGTTCTCTTCATTCTCTTCATTCTCTTCCCTCTCATTCCTGTCAATTTGGAATCCTGTACCTCTTCAGGCGTAGGCGTAGTGGCGGCTGCCTGCTTTTTCATCCTGCAGCCCTTTGTTCCGCCGTTAAATATTTTGAAGATGGCGCGTATTCGCCCGGCGTTTCAGCCCGAGGCTTTCACGCAGCGTCGTGCCCTCGTACTCGGTGCGGAACAGACCGCGGTTCTGCAGCTCGGGAATCACTTTGTCGACGAACGTTTCCAGTCCCGTAGGAAACAATTGCGGCAGGACGTTAAAGCCATCCGCAGCATGATTTCTGAACCACTTTTCAATCAGGTCCGCCGTTTGGAGCACCGAGCCCGTAAAGGTAATATGACCGTGCCCGCCGTTGCTGCGATACAGCAGCTGGCGTATCGTGAAGTTTTCGCGCCGGGCTGCGTCGATGATGACCTCCTGGCGGCTTCGGATGCCGTTGAACTCTTCTGCCGGCTTTGCCTTATCGAGCGGCACCGGCGCATCCAGATCGTAATCGTTCAGGTCTACCGTAAAACGCTCCGACAAGCTCCTGAGCGCTTCCTTCGTATCGACCAGGGCATGCAGCTCCGCTTCGATATCGCGCGCCTCCGCTTCCGTATCCGCCACGATCGGCGCAAGCCCCGGCAATATAACGAGCTCATCGGCCGTTCTGCCGTACTTGGCCAGCCGGGATTTCACATCGCTGTAAAACTCCCGCCCCGCATCGAACGTCTGCTGGGCCGTGAAGATGACCTCCGCCGTCTTGGCCGCCAGCTCCTTGCCCTGCTCCGAGGAGCCAGCCTGCACAAGCACCGGATAGCCCTGCGGCGGACGAGGAATGTTAAGCGGTCCCTTCACGGAATAGGTATGCCCCTTGAAATGAATCTCGTGCACTTTATTCGGATCGACCAGCCTGCCTCCTTCTTTATCGAACAGAAGGGCGTCGTCCTCCCAACTATCCCACAGCTGCTTCACTACCTCCACAAACTCCTCGCCGGTTTCATACCGCTCCGCATGCTCGGGATGCTTCTCCCTGCTGAAGTTATGAGCCGCCGATCCGGCGCCCGTGACAATATTCCATCCGGCTCTGCCTCCGCTTATATAGTCCAAAGAGGCAAATTGTCTCGCAACATGAAACGGATCATTATAGACCGTTCCCACCGTTGCGATTAAACCGATATGTTCTGTAACGGCAGCGAGCGCGGACAGCTGCGTGAACGGCTCCAGCTTGCTTCCTCCGCCCGCATAGCCGTCAGCGAGAAAGACGGAATCCAGCAGGCCCCTCTCGGCGATTCTCGCCAGCTTCGCCAAGTAATCGATGTCCAGCTCGAGATCCGGGCGGGAATCGCGATGCCGCCAGGCCCCCGCATGATGACCCGTTGCCCGTAAAAAGACGTTCAAATGAACTTTACGATTCGTTTCGCTCATTGTAAAAACACCTCGTTTTCCGTTTTATTTATGGACATGCCTTGTATTTTCGGGACGCGCCAGTCCCAAATGGTCTCTTAGCGTCGTTCCTTCATAAGCTGTACGAAACAATCCACGATTTTGCAATTCGGGAATGACCTTATCGACGAACCGCTCCAGTCCGCCGGGATAAAGCTGCGGCATCACATTGAAGCCGTCCGCCGCCCCGTTCCGGAACCAGCGCTCTATCAAATCCGCCAACTGGAGCGGCGTTCCCGTGAAGGTGAAATGTCCTCTTGCCCCTGCCAGTCGATGAATCAACTGCCTGAGCGTCGGTCTCTCCCGCTCAACCAAATCCAGAATCAACTGGTGACGGCTTTTCATTCCGTTGACCTGCCCGGTTGTTAGGGCGCCTTCAAGCGAAACCGGCTGATCAAGCGGGTGACCGGTCAGGTCGATACCCAGTCGGGACGATAATTGATCGATGGTCCGATCCAAGTCAATCAGATCGAACAGCTCCTGCTCAATATCCCGGGCTTCTGCTTCCGTATCGGCCAGAATCGGACTCAACCCCGGCAAAATTTTCAACTGCCCGGGCACACGGCCATATTTCGCAAGCCTTCCTTTGACATCCTGGTAAAAGGCTTGCGCCTCCTCATAAGTCTGCTGCGCGGTGAAGATCGCCTCCGCCACCTTGGCGGCGAATTCCTTGCCCGTCTCGGAGGAGCCGGCCTGCACAAGCACCGGATAGCCTTGCGGCGGGCGCGCAATGTTTAACGGCCCCTTCACGGTATACCTTTGGCCGACATAATCGATCGTATGGACCTTGCTCTCGTCGATCCGTACGCCGCCGTGCTTATCGTTGCGGACTGCATCGTCCTCCCAACTGTCCCACAGACGCTTGACGATCTCGACGAATTCCTCAGCCGATGCATAGCGTTCATGGTGCTCGGGATGGCGCTCCCTGCTGAACTGCTCCGACGCCGGACCGGCGCCGGTTACGATGTTCCAGCCCGCTCTGCCCTTGCTGATGTGATCGAGGGAAGCAAACTTTCTGGCAACGTGGAACGGCTCGTTATAGGTTGTTTCCACTGTTGCGATCAGGCCGATATGCTTCGTCCCCGCCGCCAGCGCCGACAGCATTGTGAATGGCTCCAGCGTTCCGGCGTTAGCCCAATACCCGTCAGCCAGGAAGACGGAATCCAGCAAGCCGCGTTCGGCAATTCGGGCTAGCTTCAAATAATGCTTAATGTCCAGGCCCTTCTCCGGATGTGCATCTGGATGCCGCCAGGACGCCTGATGATGTCCCGAAGCCGCAAGAAAAGCATTGAGGTTGAGCTTTCGTTCCGATTGACTCTTCATCCTTTTCCTCCCGTTTCCATTCTCACTCCACCAACCCCGTACGTTCCACGCCTTCGATGAACCAGCGCTGTGCAAACAGATAGACGACCAGCAGCGGCATAATAATCAGGAAAGAAGCGGCCATCTTGATCGCCTCGGCATAAACGGTAATTTCTCCCGCTCCCTCCGCGACGGCCATTTCCCCGGCCATACGCGCCAACGTAATCGACAGAGGCACATTCTCGGCGGTGAACATAAAGAGCGACGGGAAATAAAAATCGTTCCAGTTCCATACAAACGAGAACAACATGACGACGACCGTCGCCGACCTGGAAATTGGAAACATCACGCGGAAAAACATGCGGAAGGGTCCTGCCCCGTCGATTCGCGCAGCCTCGTCAAGCTCCTTGGGCAGCGTGGAATAAAAGGCTCGATAAATAATGACGAACATCGCCCCCTTCAGTCCGTGCCCGAATAAAGCCGGAACGACCATAGGCAAAAAGGTGTTGAGCCAGCCAAACTCCTTGAAGAGCATGATCGACGGCAAAATCGTAACTTGCGGCGGCATGATAAAGGTAAACAGCAGCAGCGCTTCCCACAGCTTTTTCAACGGAAAATCGAGTCTTGCGAAGGCATAACCCGCTACGGCGCAGGAAAATACCTGCAGTACGGCCACCGAAGACGCAAGCGACAGGCTGATAAGGAAGCTGCTACCGTAACTGAGCATTTCGCTCGCTTCCTTCAGATGGCCCAAAAATATCGATCGTGGAACCCAGATAACCGAAGGGTCGAGAATGTTTTTCGCATCCTTGACCATCGTCGTCATCATATACAGAATCGGCTTGATGTAAATAAAAGCGACATTGATCAGAATAATGTATACCGTCGCTTTGAAGAGCAGCCCCTTGTCGATCTCCGTGCCTAAAGTCCGATAGCGAAGCGCCTGAAGCCCGGTGCGCAGCTTATCCTCCGACAACCATTTTGCCGCCGTTCCGCTCTCTCTTCTGACTATTTTCACGTAACCTTCACCTCCTCGCGTTTATCGTTTGCCCGAAATCGATTTGTCCACTCGGCTGTAAAGCCATAAAGTAAGCAGAACAAACGTCAAAATAATGGAAAAATAAATCCATGCCAACGCGCTTGAGCTGCCGTAGTTGCTTGTGTTTACCCGGCTGACGATTGGATTGGACGGGAAGGTGAACAAGTCGACGACCGTATACATCAGATTCAGGAAAATATACGGCACGAGTCCCGGCAGCGTGATTTTCCAGAAGGTATTCCACGGACTCGAGCCGTCGATCCGGGAAGCTTCGTAGACGGCGGGCGGCAAGGTCTGTCTTCCTGCCAGAAAAATCAGAATCTGGACGCCGGAATACCAGAGCACCAGCACGAAGGAGTTCATTACCTTCTGAATCGGCCCCACCCATGCGGACGGCATATATTGCTGCAAATAATAATCGATGCGCAGCGTTTCCATGATGCTGAGCGAGCCTTCGCCTTGGGCGATAAACTCCTGAACAATCTGCCCCGAGGAGAAAATAACGGGCAGAAAAAATATCACCCGGAACAGCGTTCGCCCCGGAAACCGCATATTCAGCAAAATCGCGACAAGCAAGGAAAATACCAGAATAATCGGGATCATCATCGCCGATTCCCTCAGGAAAGGCAGCAGCTCTTCATACAGTAGGCTTCCGTTGGCGATAAGAATCTCCCTGTAATGCTGAAAGCCGATAAAGGTATAATTGACGCTGTTGACTGTAATTTTGACCTGATGAAAGCTCATATAGAGCGAATAGCCGAGCGGAAAGGCGACAAAGGTTAAGAATCCGAACACCCAAGGCGCGATAAACAGGGAACCTTCGATCTTGCGAAGCGTATTCGTCTCCAATCCGCGATTCCATTTCATGGCGTATTTTCTCCTTTCATGACTACGAAGTCTCTTGCCGGAACGGTGACGCCGTCCTTGCGGAATTCCGTATGGTTGTAATTGACGATAATCCGGTAATTTCCGCCGTATTCCGTTTCCTTAACACCCGGCGCAAGCGTGCGGTGTCCCGTAATAAACTTATCCTGGACCTCCGCCAACGCTTCGTTGCTTCTTTGGTATTCCTGGGCGATCTGTTGGATCCAGTCCTTGTAATTCAGACTGTAGTGCCATAACGAATACGATCTCTTCAAATTATCGGCGCGGTCTCCGCTCAAGACATACGCCGGATAAGCGCCGTATTCGACGCTGCGCAGAAATTCGTTTTCCCACTCGTCCCGCACATTCGACCATTCCAGCGAATACGTGCGAAGTCCATGCAGAACGATCTGGGCGAACGGAATGGCCTCGCTTATGAACACGTCATACGAATAGTCGCTGGTCAGGCGATGCACATGACGGATCTGGTCCAGCGCATAAAAATTCACGTTGTTGGCAATGACGGAGCCAAGCTCCTCCTTCGATCGCGTTAAGATTCGGCGTTGGATATCCACGACATCGGCACGGCTGGACAGGTAGCGGGTGTTGAAATCGGTATTCACCTGCTGGCCGATGCCATCCTCGAAATAAATGCCGTCCGCACCCAGCTTCTTGAATTCGTCCAAATCCGAATAAACGACCTTCTCGTAAAATCCGGGGCTTACAAAAATACTTTCATCCTGATCCGGATGTTTCTGATTTTCCAGCACCGTACCCGCCAAATTGCGCAGCCCGTCCCTTCTCCACCAGAAACCGTCATCCCCGTTCGTATTGATCGTATAGTTCGCCGTTAAGTAGACGGGAATATCCAGCGAATGCGCGAAAGAGATAAACTGCTTCATGCCGTTGTTGCCGCCAATCCGCTTGTCAACCGGGAAATACCCTCCATGCGTGCTGTAACCGTCCTGCTGCCAGCCCGCATAGTTAATGTTCAGATGCCGGATGCCAAGATCGTAAATGTGCCGGACGAGTTCAGCCGCTTCCTCCGTCGTGGTCGCCTTCAAATAGGAGTCGAAAAATAAGCCTTGCTCAATATCCGCACCTACGATATCCAGATACAACGGAATGTCCTGCCTGGCCGGCGTCACAGGGTTCACGCCCTGCTCCTCAATCAAATACTGCCGATACACCTCCGCCATGCCGACATAATCGCTTTTGTCGGGAGCAAGCGGGTAATATCTCGTAGCCCGGCTGTCCGTCAGAAATTTGTCACCGCTGTAAGTATAGAAGCCTTCGCCCGTACTTCTGCTGACGCTCTGGAAGAATCGCTTTCGATACTTCCATTCGGTCGTTACCCAGTTGGAAAGGCCGACTGCGCCCGAAGGCGCCGCATAAATATTGGCAAATTCCTCTCCTTGCGCAATAATGGCGACGAAGGCCTGATCACCCGATTTCAACCCGTATACCGGCATCGCGATGCGCTGCCTGCCCGTATTCTCGTTGTAATACGACAAATCGTGACCATATACGCTTTCGTTATAGGTGAGCTGCGGCATAATGCGATCCTGTTGGAAATGAATGAGCGAACCGGAGCCGTCCGGCAGCAGAATATACCCCTCCTGGCCGTTCGACGGCTGCGCTCCGAACAGCGGGTACAACTTCACATTCAACAAGCTCAGTTCACCTTCTACGAGGCCGGAATCTATCAGCTTCGTCTCGACATAGTTCTGATGGAGCGTCACTTCGACCGGAATTTTAAACTGTACCTTGGGAAAGGCGAACGTCACGGTAAACCCGTTTCCGGTCGTTTGAAACTGCTCCAGGTAACCCTGGTTTTCGATTAATCCCGCTGTAACCGACGACGATTTGTAATTTTTGGCGTTTACATATTCGATCATAATCGGGGAAGACAAATGATTTTTCCAGGTTCCCGGAATGGTTTCATTTTGCCAATGCTCGGGATCCGGATAAGAGCGCCACAGCTTGCCGGTCGACTTATCGACGATCTGGAAGTGAGCCGTCGTTGCATCCGCAAGCAGCCTGAAGGCGTCGTTCTCCGCGATCACCTTAAAGTTCCGCTCGTCGGGCAAGCCCGCCCGATAAGGACTTGCCCTTTGCTTCTCGAATAAAGCCGAGATATCAACGAATGCCGTTTCCTCCTTGCTCCATGGATTCCAAAGCTGTAAGGCGAGCCATCCTATGAATGCCAGCAACGCTGCAGCAAATGTGATTTTAATTATAGGAACATAAGCGATTCTGCGGCCTGTCAACGGATGAACACCTCCTGATATAACGAATAGATGAAGTTAACCAGCTCGATGCTGAGGCTGATAAAAATAAAGATCAGAATAATGATGATCACAAGAGTCAGGAGCGATAGTAAAATGATGAACAGCGCTTCGATAAAGGTGTAATTGTGTATGCCCTGAACCATCCAAATCGTCAGCAGCGCAATCCAAACGAAGATCGTCAGCTTCAGGAAATTGAAAATCGCTAGCTCGTTTAAAGTCAATGTGTTTGACAGCAGCGTCACAGGTATTCCGATGAGAATAATTGGAAATAGAGCGTAAGAACTGCTGAAAAATACGTCCCGGAACCGCCCTTCGCCTCTGAGCAGCGAGCTGATCAAATAATTGGATATGACCCAGCCCAGCCATATGCCTACAAATTGCACCGTTAAAGGCAGCAAATCGACACCGACATGGATGGCGGGATTAAACATGAAGCTGGTGCCGGACTGCATATACCCAAAGGCTGCAACGGCCAGGGCAAGAAGGATCAGACTGCTGGCGAAATCGGCCTTCCCCTCGTATCGGATGGCATAAAATCCGTCAATCGGATGCTTCATCAAATAAAAAACATGCTTGAGGCGTTCAACCAGGGAGCTCTTCAGACGAAAGCGGAAGCCCCAGCCCTTCTTGGGACGCAGCCTGCGGGACACTCTGGCCCAAATAAGATAAAGGATGCCGAACCCGATCGCTATGTTCATCAGCAGCCCGAACCGTTTTTGAAACCATATCAATCGGTTTTGCCAGAATGATTCAGAATAGCCTCCGACTACGCCCGCCTGGTAGAACAGTTCCTCCGCACGTTTGTAGTCTTCTTTCTTGTAAGCCGCCTTGGCCAGACCGATCAGGGCTGGCGAGTACTGCGCATTCAAACGGCGCACCTCGTTCCATAGCGGTTCGCTCTCCTCGTATCGCCCTTCCTGGGTCAATGCATTCGCCTTATGCACCAGCTCGCCGAACTCGGACGGCCTTAGCGCCTGAATCAGATTGTTTGTGCTGTCCAGCACCAGCAGCTCGCCCTTCGAATTGCCCGCAATAGCCGCCGGCGTCTTGACGACCCCTGTCTTGGAGGTGGCCGTAATGACGTCGCCCCCCCAGAAAAACAATAAATTGCCATTCGTATCGTATTGGCTAATGATGTTCCATACCGTATCGACAACGGTTATATTGCCGGCCGCATCGACCGTGATATCGCTTAATTGCGGACTTACGTCTCTCTGCCAGTAATGAATATATTCTCCATAGGAGCGGTCCGTCTGCAGCTCCGCAAAATCGCTTTTCCCTTCCAACTGGTCGAGACCTACGATATTCAGCTTCTTGATCTGGCCGGTCTGGATTTCCTTCGTTACGGTATAAATAAAGCCGTTGTCGTCAATCGTAGCGTTCGCAATGGCCCCCGGAAGCTTCTTCAGCTCCCGCTGGTACATTTCCCTCGTATATACGAACCGCTTAAACGCGTCAAACAATGAAAACGCCACTTGATTGGGACCAAAAAAGCTTACAAAATTGCCTTCCGGATCAAGCTGCACCAGTCCCTGATACGCTCCGAGCGTCGTAACATAAAGAAAGCCTCGCTTGTCGACGACCAGATTAATCGGATCGTACTTGAAGGACTCCGGAATATAAGCCGATTCCGGCCGGCCGAACGACTTCAGCAGCTTGCCGTCCGCATCGAGACGGACGATCCGGTTATTGCCCGTATCCGCGACATAAATAACGCCGTTCTTATCGACAAAAACCCCGCTCGGTCTTTTAAGCGGACTTTCGCTTACCGTAATCTCGCGAATATAGGCTCCTTCATCATCGAGATGCACGATTCGGTTATTGCCTGTGTCGGCGATATAAATGTGATCCTGCTTATCCACAAATATATCCTTGGGCTGATTCAGCTGCAGCTTGGCGGGCCTTCCGGAATCGGCATTTTCGTCCTGTACGGGAATGTCTTCGTTGTAACCGATAATTCTTCCGGGAATATACGCCGCTTGCGTCTTCACTAGTTGGCCGAAGCCGTCCTTATAGAAGGTTTCATAAGGCAGCTGCGAGGCTGATGCCTGCAAGCCCGGCAGCGTGAAGCCTATCGCGAACGAGATGACAAGCATGAACGGAAGAATCCGCAGCGTCCTGTTCTTCAAACGGTTCCCCCCATTTATTTAATACCCGAATGGGCCATCGTTGAAATGACCTTGCTTTGAAGAATGACAAAAAAGATTAAGTTCGGCACGAGCATAATCAGCGCAGCAACCGCTGCAGCGCCCTGTCTCGCCACGTTGTTGGCCAGATTATTGGTCAGCGTGGACAGGAAGAACGGGAAGTTCTTCATCTCGTCATCCTGCATGAACAGCATCGATGTCTCCACATTTCCCCAAGAATTCTGAAACGACAGAATCGCTACGGTAGCGACAGCCGGCATACACATCGGAATGACGATGCGCACAAATACGATCAGCTCGTTTGCCCCATCGATTCTGGAAGCCTCCAGCAGCGTATCCGGAATTTGGTCCATGAATTGTTTAAGCAGAAACACGCCCACCGGCAAGGCAAGCACCGGTAATAGATGGCCGAGATACGTATTCATAATCCCCAGATAGCTGACGACCAGATAGCGGGGAATTTGAATCACTTCCGGCGTAAACATCAGCATCAGGATAATGGTCGAGAATATCATATTTTTCCCCGGAAAAGGATGCTTCGACAGCGGATAAGCGCATAGCGCGCTTACCACCGTTATGCCGATGACGCTCAGAAACGATATAAACAGACTGTTGAACAGATACCGCGATACCGGAACAATGGAATTCGACGTTACCCAGAACAGCTCCACGAAGTTCTGAAAATTCGGCTCCTTAACCAAAAAGTTGGGCGGGTACACGAACAATTCATGATATGGCTTGAAGGCATGATTGAATACATAAACAATAGGCAGGATCATGATGACAGATAACGCCAGCATAAAAACGTTAAAGCTGATTCTTGCAGCGAGGTTCGACTTTTTCAAATGTCATTCCTCCTTGGTGCCGAACAATCCCCAGCTAAGCTTGTTCGCAAAGTACATTAATATAAGCAGAAATACGGAAACCGTCGCTGCATACCCCATTTCAAACCGGATAAAGCCGTAATCGTTAATATGGTTGACGATCAAATGTCCGGCATATTCCGGCGTCGGATTTTGCCCGGACAGTTCGACGCCGATGGCGCCCGTCTTAAAGGTCGTCACAATCGCCATGACGGCGCCGAACAGCATTTGCGGCTTCATAGAAGGAATGGTAATATACCACAGCTCCTGCAAATTATTTTTGATGCCGTCGATTCTTCCCGCCTCATACAGCGTGGTATCCACATTGAGAATGCCTGCGAGCATCGCCAGGAATCCTACGCCCATACTGGACCATAACGTCACCACGATCATCGAATTCATCAGCAGATCCGGATGGGTCACCCAAAGCTTAGGCACGTCGATCAGGCCCAGCCTTAGCAGGAAGCTGTTCAAATATCCGATGCGGTCTCCGGACAGCAATGGCAGCCATATGATGGTCATTGCAATCCCGATCGTCAGCGACGGCGTATACATAGCAAGCGCAACCCACTTTTGGTACCTTCCGCGTAGACGCGAAATAAGCCAGGCAAGGAGGAACGCCGCCGCATAGCCGCCCGGTCCGACAATGACCGCGAACTTAAACGTATTCGGCAGCGCATATTTCAGAAACAGCAGGTCCTGTGCAATCAGATATTGATAGTTGCTCCATCCAATAAATCGCGGTGGCTCGATCCCGTTATAATAGGTGAAGCTCAGGCCAATCGCCGCAACGATCGGAATGACAATAAAAAGAGCAAAGCAAATCAAGAAAGGTGCAATAAAAAGATACGATGTCCGATATGCCCACACTCTATTCCACATAACGGTCAATCCCTTCCCAAGGCCGATCGACGATTGGAATGTCCAATTCCTTTACCCGGTTGCCCTGCTCGTCTATAAAGCCGAATTCCTGCTGTTTTCTTAGAAGCTCCCGGTTAACATCTCTAACGGTCTGCTCCAGGGACGACATGTAGTTGGCTTTCCTAACCACAGTTCGAACCCAGGCGTTATGGATTTCGCGTTCGAGGAAATAACCGCCCGGCACGTTAGGGATGTCCTTATACCACATCCACTGCTTGAGAATGACCTCGGCATCCTCCTTTTTCCACGGCAAGTTGCGGAGTGCTTCCACATTGGACGTATTCCAGCGGAAGGCTACGCCGTTAACCGCCTCCAGATCGGAGCCGTATTGCTCCTGCACCTCGGCGGAAAGCCACCACTTCAGAAAGGCCCAGGCCTCTTCCTTTTTGTTGGATTGGTCAAATATAACGCCCGTTCTTTGTCCGCCGCCCGCCCACCGGCTGATCGTACCGTCGGACTGCCTCGTGCCGGGTATCAATGCAATCCCCCACCGGCCGTTCAGCTCCGGAGCTGCCGCCAACAACTGAACGTACATATTGTAATCCGATATGCCGATCGGCATCGTTCCGCTGCGGAAATGCTGATAGAAGCTGGGCACCTCGCGCTCCACCGCATACGTATTGAACAAGTCGGTCCACTGTTTGTAGGCCTTGTACGCTTCCGGCCGATCCAGTCCCAGCTTTACACCGCCTGGTTCATAAAATTCCACGCCGTTCTGATAGAAATAGTAAGTGAATTCATTGGGATTGACATAAAAATTCATGAAATTTTGCTGCAAAGTCGGCAGCAATTCGTAGACGTCCTCCCAGGTGTCCGGTATGCCGACCTTCAACCGCTCCAATATATCCTTCCGGTAAAAAAGCACCTGGAACGATTGGGTTTCCGGCACGCCGTAATAGCCGCCGTCATAATAAAGCGGAAGCCAGGAGCCGGGACTGAATTTCGCATGCAGTTCCTCAAAGCCTTCAAGCTTCGACAGATCCTGCAGCGTGCCTCTGATCGCATAATTGACCGGCAAATCCTGCGTCAGGCCAAGCGCGATATCCGGCTGGACACCTGCGGCGTTCGACATGAGCAAAAGCTCGGGATTCGGCAGCAAATTCACCTTTACCTCGATGCCCGTATCCGGCGTAAACGACTCGTCGGCCAATTGCTGCAATTGATCGACGTAGTCCCGTCCCCTCTGAACCCATATGTTCAGCTTGGTATCATCCAGATTTCTCAGACTGTCTCTCGGATCGAACGAGTAAACGAAGTTGGCCGCACTGCCCCATATGCGTTCGAAGAAGCCCGCTTCCATGGAGGGAGCATCGGCTTTTTCCGGAATGATATACACTTCGTCAAGCTGCAGCGATTGCTTGGACAAGGTATCAATGAACGTGGCGAATTTCTCCCGCATCGATGATATTTCATCGATGTTATAAGGAATTTCTTCCGGCTTCTCCAGCAGTGACCGTAAATCCTTCGCCGACGTTTCCAGCCCCTGGCTGATGGAGTCTTTGTTTCCGTTGGCCTCGACCACCCGCCTGGACAGCGACTCCATGACCGCTGCCGCAAGCTCGATCCGGTCCGTCAGACCGGGAAAGTCCTGGTCCATTGACCAGGTCCGGTTGCGGTCCAGCGTCCCTTTGCGGTCCAGCGATCCTGTGTTTTTCGTGCCCGTTATCGTACGCAAATCCCAATCGATGGAATCGAGATGGGCGATCGTCTTTTCGATGTCCACAATGATGGATTTGACCGGAGCCTGCGTCACGGCCATCGACAGCGTATGCGCCCCTTTTTCAAGCTTCACCAAATATGGATTCCGGTCGTCATCCTGCAAGATGACGCCTCTCCAAGACGCGGAATACGGAAATCCGTAAGCCAAAAACTCCCGGAACGGCACCTGCCCGTCAATCCGGATCGTCCGGAAGGACGTTTTCTGCGCGATCGTGTTTTGCAGTGCGCGGAAGCCGATTTTGTACAGGCCGGTCTCCGGCACCTCGAACGACCAGGTAATTTCCTGATTTTGCTCCAGCCACCTTAGACCGCCAACGGTATTGTAGATGATCCGACCGGTATATCGCGGTACGGTTCTGGCATTTTTATCCGAAAAAAGCTTAATGGCCGTATCATTCTTGTAAGCGAAATCCTCCGCTTGCAGCGTCAACGCCTCTCCATCTATGGGGGGCACATCCGCATGTTTGGCCGCAACCTCCCCGTAAGCAGGTACCGGTTGGCTCGGCGCAAGCTCGATGCGTTCAATCGCGACAGGAGTATAACCCGTAAGGCGAATCGTGTGCGTTCCCGCCGTAAAGTGCCATTGTAAAGGCTGCGTGTATGCTCCTCCCGAATCGATCAGCGGCCTTATGCTCCAGTCCGATACATCGATCGACCGGGGGCGAATCTCGTCGCCGTCCGAGTTTTTCAGGATAGGACGGACATCCTCCCAAGTGCGGTACAGGACGGTTGAGGACGCTTCGCGAAAAGCTCTTTCGCCGTCAATCGTCACATCCCATTGGACCGGCCCCTTGTGCCCCCCCTCCTTGAGCGGATAATACGATACATGGATTTCATACAGCGCATTCTCTGCAACGTCAACTTGATATTCAACCCATCCGGTATTTTCCGTTTTCCATATCAGCACATTCGGTTTGCCGGCATATTCTCCGGCATAGATCGCTTGCCCGTCCGAAACGGCGGATGGCTTCGCCCCTTCTGCGTAAACGCTGGTTGTCGCGTCCCTGACCCCCTGCTCCCGCCACTTCGCCAGCGCCGAGCTGAAATACGGATCGGTCTCATATTCGAATGTGGAAACCAAGTCATCGTAACGGACCGTCTCATCGCCGGTCTGAAATGCGGTTTCAACCGCTCCGAAGAACAATAGCAGCAATCCTGCGGTCATCATCGTACTGCCAAGCAGAAACCTGTTGCGTTTCTTTCTCAAAACAAGAATTCACCTCGCCCCCTATACAGAAATCCGCTCATTCCGCAAATCTTTCCCCTGTGTCATTATGGAAAAAATGTGCCTTGGAAAGATGAAGTTCAACCTTCACTTTCTCATTCTCCGCAAACTGAATGTCCGGATCGACGCGAGCGATCAGCGGTTTTTCCTGCCCGATATCCAGATACAGAAACCGGTCTGCGCCCATCAATTCGTTCTCCTTGTAAATTCCGGTTATCACCGTCTCCGAGTACAAGCCTTCCAGCCTGACATGCTCCGGTCTGATCCCCAATATAACTGATTTGTTTACCTGGTTATGTTTGCGCAAAATTTCCTCTTCCATGTCCTGAATCTTCAGTTGAAAGCGATTCGTCTGAAACTCCAGCTTCCCTTGCGGATTTTCTACAATTTTGCCGTGGATGAAATTAATCTGTGGGGATCCGATAAAGCCCGCCACAAACGTATTAGCCGGTTTGGAATAAATCAGCTCCGGCGTATCGCACTGCTGAATAACGCCGCCCTTCATAACAACGATCCGATCCGCCATCGTCATCGCTTCCACCTGATCGTGCGTCACGAATATAAACGTTGTTCCCAATTTTTTATGAAGCTTCGTGATTTCCATCCTCATCGTTGCGCGCAGCTTCGCATCCAGGTTGGACAGCGGCTCATCCATCAGAAACAGCTTGGGTTTGCGGACAATCGCCCTCCCAAGCGCCACCCGCTGCCGTTGTCCTCCCGACAGTTCCTTGGGCTTGCGGTACAGGTAAGGCTCGATTTCCAATACCCGGCTGGCGTTTTTTACCGCCAAATCAATTTCATGCTTGGGCAGCTTGCGCATTCTGAGGCCAAACGCAATATTCTCGTATACGGTAAGGTTCGGATACAGGGCGTAGTTTTGAAACACCATAGAAATATCCCGATCCTTGGGCGGAAGCTTGTTGACCAATTGATCGCCGATATAAATTTCGCCTTCGGAAATATCCTCAAGTCCGGCTATCATTCTTAGCGTCGTCGATTTGCCGCAGCCGGACGGCCCGACGAACACGATAAATTCCTTGTCCTTGATCTCTAACTGGAAATCTTTTACAACTGCATGTTTGTCTTTGCCATACCTCTTGTACAAATGATGAATACGAACGCTTGCCATGGTGCCCTCCCATCAGATCTTTGCATAATAAAACGAGGATATCACAGCTTGCTCTGATAACCTCTATTTGATTCGGCTGCGGCAAAAATATCCGGTCAGCCGGGCACCGCTTCCTTGGCCTGAATATTCGCCGTGGCTTCGTCCGCCTTGGCAAGCTCCTCACTGCTTAATCTTTCGTTCCACGTTTTCGCGGCTTCCGTAATATGCTCCGGCTTCGAAGCTCCCAGAATAGCCGAGGTAATGCCGGGACGGCTCAGTACCCAAACAAGCGCATATTGCGCGCGGGTCAGGCCCCGTTCTTCAGCCAGCGGCTTGATCGCCTCAGCAATTTGAAGCGCATTTTTCTGCAGCAGCTGCTCCAGCCTTTGTTCGCCGGCCGCCAGACGCGATCCCTCCGGAGGCGCTTCTCCAGCGCGGTACTTGCCTGACAAGATCCCTCTTCCGAGCGGGCTGTAAACAATCACGCCCACATTTTCCGATTGCACGAACGGGATAATCTCCTTCTCGATTTCCCGCGAGATCAGGCTGTACTCCGGCTGCAGGCTTTCGAAGCGGTGCAGGCCGTGCAGCGCGCTTATTCCATGAGCCTTCGCGAGCTGCCATGCCGCAAAATTGGAAGCCCCAATGTATCTGACCTTGCCTTGGCGCACCAGATCGTCCAGCGCGTGCAGCGTTTCCTCCAGCGGAGTATTCGGATCGAAGCGATGAACCTGATACAGATCCAGATAGTCCGTTTTCAGCCTTCTCAAACTGTCTTCCACCGCCTTGAAAATATGATAGCGGCTTTGCCCACCGTCATTCACCCCTTCGCCAACCCGGCCATGCACCTTGGTGGCCAGTACGATATCATGTCTTCTTTCCTTCAGCAAGTTGCCCAGAATCCGTTCGGCGCCCCCGTACACATTCGCCGTATCCACCAGATTGATGCCGTGATCCAGCGCGAGATTCAGTATCGTTGCCGAAGCCTGCTCGTCGATCCAGCGCCCGAACGCCATCGTCCCCAGACTCACTGCCGATATCTTTAACCCCGTTCTTCCCAATTTGCGATATTCCATTCTTTGCTCCTCCTGATTAAATTGAATTGATTACAACTGCATCTGCGATCCGGATAGGCCGGAATCATCCTCCGCCTATCAAAAAACAATGAACGCCGCTTCTTCGCCCAACCGAGACGATGCGCTGTTCGGACGGTCGGCGGTCTCCTCCGGCAAGCGGAAGACAAAATAACGATTTTTGAGCGCAGTCGATCTCCTCCTTTTTCGGCTATCTTTGTCTTCTAACGGCGGCCGGCGCTTTCGCCACATCGTAGCGGCTGCGTTCCGTGCGATCGATTTGAACGATTTGACCGTTATGTATGGTAATCTGAACGGTTCCGTATTGGATGCCCGTTACCTGTTCTTTAATACGTTCCAACCATTCATCAGTTACCTTAGCAACTTGCAGCATAGTTCAACATCCTCTCCAAAAGTTTTGAATTTTGTCCCCATTCAAAGAGGCGCATGATAACCGAATCCTGATTCGGACATCATGCGCCTCCAGTTTTCTAGCGAGCGCCGTACTTTCCTTATTCCTAACATATCGGAGATTCCATACGCCTTTCAAGCTTTCCCCCTTGACTTGTACGACCGGCAGTATCCTGTCTGAATGGACTGCACCTCCCTTCCATCCTTTCAAAATGTTGAACCTATCATACAACGTTTTTTACTGGTTAGCATAAAGCAAACCGCTATTGTTATCCAGTAAAAAAAGATGTATCCTTCGATTTCGCCGGTTAACGCACTTTCGCAAGTGACCGTAACGAAACTGAAATATACATCTCCATTTGAATGGTCAATGGTGATTTAACTGTTTCAAATTATCACACACAATTCCAATCGACTTGGTTCGATTTTTGTTGATACCAATCTTAGCATCCTCCATTTTGTATGTCAACATACTTACCAAACTAATTTCCATTTATGCGAAAATCCATTTTTTAGTAAAAAAACGGGTTTGACAAGCTCAAAACAAGGTTGTTATGATAGATGAACAGAATCCTTATTTATTAACTAGGAATAATAAGCTTTCGACCGGATAGCCGGAGATTTGAGCAGCAAGCTCGTCTCCGGCTTTTGTTATTACTCCGCAGATCTTTGTTATGCCGATCGTCAAGGCAGCCGACCTGACCGGGAACTTGTCCGCCTCCCATCATTGCGACATCATTTCATCCTGTTTTTCAGCATAACCATGGCGGCTGTCGGACATTGCCAACCCCGTGCCCGTAGGCAGAACGTTTCTTCGTCATATCGACCGGTTAACCGGAGACAGGTCATCAGACTTGTCTTTTATCAAAAAAACGTCTGGAGGAAATGCCATGAGTACACAGGAACGCAAGCTGCATCTTAATGCTTTTATTACGGGAACGGGGCATCATGAAGCCGCCTGGCGCTATCCCGCCAGCACGCCGGAGCTTGGACTTGACATTCGCCATTATCAAAAAATCGCCCAAATCGCGGAACGGGGATTGCTGGACTCCCTATTCGTAGCGGACGGCTATTCGGGCCGCTCGTCCGGCAAGCTGGAGCCGTTTACCCAGCTCGCGGCGCTGGCTGCCGTAACAGAGCATATCGGCTTGATCGCGACAGTCGGCACCACCTATTACGAGCCGTTCCACGTAGCGCGGAAATTCGCGTCACTGGACCATATCAGCAACGGCCGGGCGGGCTGGAACATCGTGACGACCGGAACGGAGTCCACAGCCTACAACTTCGGCCTCGATGCGCATCCGGAGCATTCGCTTCGTTATGACTACGCCGAAGAATTCGTAGAGCTGACCAAGCAGTTGTGGGACAGCTGGGAGGATGATGCAGTCAAGTACGACAAGGCAGGCGGCGTTCAGGTGGACGACAGCAAGGTTCATGAAATCAACTTCAAAGGAAAATATTACTCCGTCAAAGGGCCGCTTAATATTCCGCGCCCTCCTCAGGGCTATCCCGTGCTTGTCCAGGCCGGCTCCTCGGAGAAGGGCAAGGAACTTGCAGCCCGGACAGCCGAGGTTGTATTCACCGCGCAGCAGACGTTGGAAGAGGCTCAGGCTTTTTACAGCGATGTCAAATCCAGATTGGCGAAGTACGGACGAACGCCGGATCAGCTTCATATCCTTCCCGGTCTCAGCCCGATTATTGCCGATACGGAGGCAGAGGCCAGGGAAATCGAGGAAGAGCTGAACGGATTTATTAATCTGGACTCTGCGGTAAAAAGATTGTCCGAGCGGGTCGGCATCGACCTGTCCTCTTATCCGCTTGACGGTCCGCTGCCGATCGACGAGCTGCCGGGAGTAGATGCGATAAATGGACGGAAAGGCCGTTACCAGCTTGTAGTCGATCTTGCCGTTCGCGAGAATCTGACCATCCGCGAATTGACGTACCGGCTGGCCGGAGCCCGCGGACATATCACCTTCACGGGGACGCCGATTCAACTGGCCGACCTCATCGAGCGCTGGTTCAAGAACGGAGGAGCCGACGGATTCAACATTATGCCGCAGCTTTATCCGAGCGGACTTGAAGCATTCGTCGACAAGGTGGTGCCGGAACTTCAGAACCGCGGATTATTCCGCACGGCTTACGAAGGAAAGACGCTTCGCGACCATTACGGACTGGCTCGCCCCGCCAACACCCGTTACCGGCAAAGTATAGAGGCGGGAAATTAACATGATGTTAAGATGCAAGAGTCGGGCATTGAAGCTGTTGTCCTCGCTGCTTACCGTCATGGTGCTGGAGTTGGGCAAGAAGCTCACGAGAACCGACGACGGAATTCATTATATCGGCTATGATACAGGCGGGCCTACTGCGCTGATGAGAGATTTGGCGCTGCCGGTTCTCGATTCCGAGACGGGAGGACGCGATGCATTCATCAAGGATAGGAAGCCCGCTCTTCGTGCAGCGGATTCTGGCCCGTAATGCGCGCGTTCCTGCCATTATCAACCCTGACCTGGAAAAGGAATTCGGAGCGGATATCTCTGTGCTCGCGGGGAAACATATCGAAAATGTCTTTGTCGGCGAGCAGCAGAAGAATCATAAAATTCACCGTTATGAGGATCAGGTGCTCACATTTGTGTCGGAAGCGGCCAAGCAGGTCGCTCTGGACGGCATTGACGTAAATACGGGGCTGCGCAACGCGGAAATAGCGATCAAACGCGAAATCGAAACGCTGCGCAATATCGAAAAGGAATAAGACAAGGACGCCATCCGCAAAATCACTGTCAACAGCGGCTTTGCGGATTACTGCGTCGTTTAAATGAAGTCTATTGGAGACCGCAAGCGTTACTCGCTTCCCGTCGCAATCGGATTCTCCCCATACGAAATCCAATCGCTCCAACTGCCGGCATACAGCTTTACATCGGCAAAGCCTGCCGATTTCAAAGCGAGTACATTGGGGCAAGCGGTTATACCTGAGCCGCAATATACGACGATTTCCCGGTCAGACGGAAGCTGAGCAAAATGACCTTTCAGATCCTCCTCATTTTTCCATAGGCCCTGAGTCGTCAACACCTCCTTCCAAAACAGGTTAACGGCTCCCGGTATATGTCCCGCCGCCTTATCGATCGGTTCTTCCAATCCTAAATAACGTTTTGGCTCGCGCGAGTCGACCAAAATCGTTCCTGGACGATGAAGTCTGGCTTTGACATCCTCCGCATGCAATAATAGTCCCTCCCGAATCTGGGGTACATAAGTGCGGGGCGTTGGGTCCGGTATCACCTTTGTGGTTTCATACCCGTCCTTCACCCATTGAGCAAAGCCGCCGTTTAACACGGACACCTTATCATGCCCGAGATAATGCAGCACCCACCATAGTCTGGAGGCCATGGCTCCGCCCTGGTCATCGTAAGCAACGACAGTGGAGGAAGAACGGATGCCAAGTTGACCCAGACGGTCAGCGAGCAGTTGCGGATCAGGCAGCGGATGCCGTCCTCCATGTTCCCCGACCGGAGCAGACAAATCCTTTTCCAGATCCACATAGATGGCACCGGGTAAATGACTTTCAGCATAAGCGTTTCTTCCCGATTCGGATTGGCCTAGAACAAAGCGGCAATCGGCAAGCACCAAATTCTCCCCCAGACGTTCGATCTGATCCTTTACCCAATGTGAATCTACAATATACGACATCTCGGTACGCTCCTTTTCTATCGTTCATATGTATCCCTTCGGTGATCAAAAGCCAGATTCACTGCAAACCTGACTTTGCCCAGAATCCGGGAATGTCCTCTCAGATGGAATAGCTCAGCGCATTCAGCTCCGGATGCATCCGCTTGAGGAATTGCCTGGTACGTTCCTCTTTCGGATCGCTGAACAGCTCGCGCGGCTTTCCTTCCTCAACAATTACGCCCTGGTCCATAAAAATGACGTGATGGGCAACCTCTAACGCAAAGCCCATCTCATGGGTAACAATGATCATCGTAACTCCTTCCTTAGCGATTTTGCGAATGACCGACAGCACCTCACCGACCAGCTCCGGGTCCAGCGCAGAAGTCGGCTCGTCAAACAAAATCACGTCAGGATTAAGCGCCAGCGCCCGGGCGATGCCCACGCGCTGCTGCTGTCCGCCGGATAATTGTGAAGGGAACGCATCCAGCTTATTCGCAAGCCCTACCTTTTTCAACAGCTCGACGCTTCTTTCCCTGGCTTCTGCCTTTGGAAGCTTTTTAACTACCACAAGGCCTTCCATCACATTCTCCAGCGCGCTCTTATGCTTGAATAAATTGTACTGCTGAAACACCATAGCCGACTTTCGACGAAGCTGATAGATATCTTTTTTGCCCGCGTGCTTGCAGTCGATGGAAAAATCACCGATGGTGATGCTGCCCTCATCCGGCTTTTCCAGATAGTTCAAGCAGCGCAGCAGCGTCGTTTTGCCCGAACCGCTGGGACCAATAATCACGACAACTTCACCTTTGCTCACGTTTAAATCGATGCCTTTGAGCACCTGGTTATGGCCGAACGATTTTTTTATGTTGGATATGGTGATCATGTTCTTTTTCATACGGTTAACCTTCTTTCGTGGCGGCTATATTTATTTTCCAGCCATGCAAAAAGCCTCTCGCACGTCCAACAGATGACCCAATAAATGATCGATGCATCAAAATACATTTCCAGATACCGGTAGCTGTCGCCGGCCACAATTTTGGCATAGGCCATAATTTCGAGAACCTTTATGGCAAATGCGAGCGAGGTTCCTTTAATCAGATTGATAAAGATGTTTCCCAGATTGGGGAGAGCGACGACAAACGCCTGCGGAGCTATAATCCTTAATAATCCCTGCGTTGTCGTCATCCCTACGGAAAGCGCGGCCTCCATCTGCCCCGAATCCGTTGAAATCAGCGCACCGCGAATCACTTCAGACTGATATGCCGACGAGTTGATCGTAAATGCAATGAAGGCAAACGCAAGGGGAGACATGTCATGAATCGGCAAATGCCATCCCCATTCCCGGTTCAGTGTCTCGATCAATAGCGGTGTACCATAAAAAACGACATAAATCTGCACGAGCAGCGGGGTTCCCCGGATAAAAGAAACATACAGCGCAGCCAGCTTATCCAGGATCGGCACTTTATACATTCTGCATAGGGCGATGACAAGTCCGAGGAGTGTGCCCATAAGCATGGAAATCACCGCCACCATCAGCGTTGCGGGGACACCCTTTAATACTTCAGGAAAATATTCAATGGCGTATTCCAAGCTGAAATTAGCCAATATTGCCCTCCTTCCTTTCCTCCCTATTTCGCAATGCTGACATGGCCCTTTTTATACTTCCTCTCCAATCTCCCGAAACCTTTCTCCAGGATAATGCTTATCACCCAATAAACCAATGCGACCAGAATATACATTTGAAAAATATGTTGGCCATAGCTGTTTCCGACCATGATCTGAACTTGTCCCATAATATCCGTAATCCCAATCGAGAAAGCCAGTGACGTTTCTTTTAATAAAATAATGACATTGTTGCCCAAATTCGGGATCGCGATGCCGAAGGCTTGCGGTAAAACGATGCGTCTAAGCGATTGGGCGTGGCTCATGCCAATACTGTATGCGGCCTCCAGTTGACCGATGCCTACCGCCAGGTAGGACGAGCGGATGACTTCGGAGAAGAAGGCCGCACTATGCAGCGAGAAAGCAATGACCGCGAAGATGATTTTGTCCCAATTGTTCACATCAAGCCCAAAAAGGATGAGCAGCTGGGGAAGCCCGTAATAGATCAGAAAAAGTTGGACGATTGTCGGAGTACACCGTATGAATGACAAGTAAAACGTAGCTATGGCATACGGAATTTTTCTTTTTTGAATTCGGACAAGGGCGATAATCAACCCAAGCAACAAACCGAACAGAACCGATAAAATCAACATCGTCAACGTAACAGGCAGCCTCCCGGCGATTTGAATGACCTGCTTCCATATGGCGTCCATACCGGTACCGTACATCCTTAATTTTCTTTCCGGAACTTGTAGCCTTGCTGTACATATTCCAAGCTTTTAAAGACGTCCACTTTAAACCATTGCTCCGAATACTTTGAGAGTGTACCGTCCTCAATCAGCTCTACGGTTTTTGCATCCACCTTTTGAGCAAGCTCCGTCTGATTTTTGTTGAATATAAAATATACCGGTTCTTTCGAAATCACTCCGCCGATTTTCACGTTCAGATTGAGCTTCTTCATGACGTCTTCAAATTGATTAACGTTGATCAAGTGGGCATCGTACCTGCCGGAGTCAACAAGCTTCAAATCTTCAGCGTGCGTCGTTTTGTCCACATCCTCAATTTTGATCTCCTTGCCGGGGTGCCTGAGATTATAGTCCTTCAAAATGTATCGGAAGCCGGAAACCGGAGACATCGGCACTAATTTCTTGCCGACCAAATCATCCAAAGTTTTTATATCGTTGCGGTCCTGCCTCACAACCAAAGCTGTAATCGCGTATCCGAAAGCATGCTCCGGATACAAATATTTTTTCTCCCGCTCCGGATTCTTGAACCAGAAATTAGCCGCAAAAGCGTATTTGCCGGAGTCCGTGCCAATCAACTGGCCTTCATTATCTACGGATTCGTACTCGAATTTATATTCCGGCAGCTTCTTCTCGAGCTCTCTCAAGTAGTCAATAATAAAACCCGCCGGCTTATTGTTCTCGTCAAGAAAACTGAATAACGGTACTGGAACGGAATTTAAAGCCACTTTGACCACTTGTGGACCCGACTTAGGGGAGGATGAAGACGCGTTTGGGTCCGAGGCATTTCCCGGGCCGCCTTCCGAAACGGTCGCAGCTGTCCCGCAGCCTGCCAAGAATATAAGGAGCACCACGGCTAAAATAAGGTGAATACGAATGGTTTTCATGTTATTATTCCTCCCGAATTTACATATCAAATGAATGTGCTTTGTCGAAGCGCCGGCAAGCCATGGGGCGGTGGAGTCAAGCCCAGATGATCGCGCAGCGTGTTGCCGGTATAGTCCTTGCGGTACCGCCCCCTTTTTTGCAAGATCGGAACAACATGGTCGACAAACTCCTCCAGCCCGCGAAGATAGTGGGACGGCATAATGTTAAAACCGTCACACGCTCCCTGGTCCAGCCATTCCTCCATGAGATCAGCCAGCTGTTCCGGCGTTCCACAGAATGTATGATGCCCGCCTGCGGCTATCACGTGTTTGCTCATCTGCCTTATGGTCAACCCTTCGCGTTGGGCCAAATCCTTCAAAAGCTGCAATCGGCTTTTCTTGCTGTTATTGGCCTCCGGATCAATTTCCCAGTAGGGGAAGGGGCTGTCCAGCGGATACGACGACAGGTCCACGTCAACCGTTGCAGATAATATTTTTGCGGCGATCTCCGGCAAAATCAGCTCATTAAAATGCTCCATCCGTTTTTTTGCCTCATCTTCCGTAGATCCCAACATCGGAGCGAGGCCAGGCAAAATATGAAGCTGCTCCGGCCGGCGTCCAAAACGTTTCAGCCTTCCTTTCAAATCGGCATAATAGGCTTTGGCGTCTTGAAGGTTATCTTGAGCCGTGAAGACAACTTCGGCTTTTTGGGCGGCAAACTGCAGGCCGCTTCGCGAGGACCCTGCCTGAAAAAGAACAGGATGCCCCTGAACCGGACGCGGAATGTAAGAAGTGCCGCTTAGAGAGAAATAGGTCCCTGAATGATGGATATCGTGCACTTTATCGGGATCTATGTAAAGACCGCTGCTTCGCGCGGCGAGCAACGCGTTATCTTCCCAGCTGTCCCAGAACTTCATGGCGACCTCCACGAATTCGTTCGCACGCCGATACCGCAAGGTGTGGTCCATATGAGCATCCTTGCTGAATTGGAAAGCGATCAGAGGATCCTGCGATGTCACCATATTCCAACCCGCCCTGCCGCCGCTTAAGTGATCCAGAGTTGCCAATCTGGCAGCGACATGGAAAGGATCGTTGTAAGTCGTGGATACCGTCCCCGTTAAGCCGATTTTTTCTGTTGCGGACGCCATAACGGACAATAAGGTCACCGTATCCGGCGTGGGGATTGGCCTTTCCTCGACGACTTTGCCGTTCCGTTCACCGATAGCGATTTGCTCCAGCACCAGGATGGTATCGAACCTCCCTTTCTCCGCCAGCTTCGCGAATTCTTGATAGAAGGATAGATCAAGCATCCGATCGGCCATCGTTTCCGGATGCCGCCAGCCTCCCATATGCTGGCCGGTATTTAAAAGAAAGACTCCCAGGTGCAGTTGTTTTTTGGCAGTTCCCATCGTTACCCCTCCTTTCTTAATCTCCCATTCTTCGGAATCGGAAGCCCCAGATGGTCCCGCAGCGTTTTCCCGGTATATTCGGTGCGGAAAAGGCCTCTATGCTGCAGGATTGGAATCACCTGCTCGACAAACTCCTCAAGTCCACTCGGCAGAACGGAAGGCTGAATATGAAATCCGTCGCTGCCGTAATCGTGATACCACGCCTCCATCCAATCTGCCAGCTGCTCCGGAGTGCCGACAAACACCTTTGTCCCTTTTAGTTCCAGGATCCGGCGGCTAAGCTCGCGGAGACTCAATCCCTCAAGTCCCGCAGCTTTGATCGCCTTGCTCAAACCGGGAATATCCGGCAGCGGACCGTCAACAGGATAACCCGTCAAATCGGAATTCAGCAGATCGGATAAGATGGCAAGCCCAGCCTCCGGTTCGATAAGCTCCCGGAACTCGGAGGCTATTTTTCCGGCTTTTTCTTCGGTTTCCCCCAATATCGGCAACACCGTTGTCAACACCTTCAATTTATCCGGGGATCGCCCCAGCAAGGAGCTGCGTTTCTTTACCCTCGCATAAGCATGGGCTGCGTCCCCGATGAAAGACTGTGAACTGAACAGGATATCGATGCTGTCGAAATCCGGCTCCTGCCAATTATCCGAGGTGGAGCACAAGCCGATCCGAACAGGATGGCCCTGAGGCGGACGAGGTATACTTAAAGGGCCCCGTACGCTAAAATGCTTCCCAACGTGATGGATCAAGTGCACTTTGTCGGAGTCGATATAGCGCCCCTGCTCCCTGTCTATAACAACAGCCCCTTCTTCCCAACTATCCCAAAGGCGTCCTGCCACTTCGACAAACTCTTGCTGCCGTTCGATCAGCTCCCTGCCGGATAATTCGGGAGGTCCCCCGAGACGCCGCTTCGGCCCGAGGTGTTCCACCGTACTCGCCAGCCAGGCCGTTCTTCCCCCGCTGAGATGATCCAAGACAGCCAGTTGTCTTGCAGCAGCGAAGGGTTCCATAACGGATGTCGATATCGCAGCACCCAGTCCGATGTGCTTTGTGATCGAAGCCAGCGCCCCCAGCAAAGTGAACGGCTCCAGGAGCAGCCCGGGCTCTCTGCCCGCAGCGCGTAAATGCTCGCCGATGGATGTGTGGTCCAGGAAGAGCAGATCGAATTTTCCGCGCTCGGCCGTTTGTGCCAATCTGTAGAAATAAGCCGATTCATGCAATTTCTCGGCTTCCGCTTTAGGATGACGCCAGCTCCCCGGATGATAGCCGGCACCCTGCACGGATACCGTGAGATGCAGCTGACTTTTTCTCTTGTTCATGTCATTGTCGATTCCTTTCCTAAATGGGGTTGCAAAATAGAAGGCTAAGACATCCACGACCTCCACTGATATGGCACGCAGCGATAATCTTAGCCTCCGGTTTTCCAGTCAGCTATTATTGGATGATTTTATTTTCACACGGTCGATCGGATGAATAAGGAGTGAGATCAAATAAACGAGCCCCCGTTTTTTGACCATTCAACCATTTGTGAAGCCGTTCTGCATGATCCGTATTCGGCCAGCGGCACCCCCTTCCTTCCAAAACAAGATTGAAATACATGCATTCATATCGTTATACTAGGATTCAAACTTCATTGTGTCAATCATTTGACAAATATCAAAGAACATTGACCAAAATTGAAGAAAATTGCCATTATATTACAGGTAAGAGGTGTTGTCAGATGCTTAAAGAGCAATTCAATTTAATTCATATCCTGGAGGTTATGGAACTATTGGATGTTAGCCGCTCGACCATTGACCGCTGGCGCAAATTTAAGCAGCTGCCAAGCGTAAAAATCGGCAAAGAAATATATTTCGATAGAAATGAGGTACTGCGCTGGTACAGGGAGCTAAGCCAAATGCGGTACTCGACTCCCCCTTCCTCGGAAGACGAATCCTTAACCATCGGCTATACCACTGCGTCAACACATATGTGGAGCCCATTAATCATAAAGGAATTCCGACTGCTTGAAGGCGAACTCAAGCGCATCCGTCCCCATAACCGGATCGAGATCAAGTGGCACAAAGCCAAGGATGGGATGGAATTGGTTAAAGGAATGGTTGCGGGCCAAATACAGCTTGCTACCTTCGGGGATTACGCCCTTGCGGTCAGCCATACCATCAGCAAATTATTGCCGGACTTCCGTCCGGTTCTGCTTGCTGCTGGCGGGAAATCCGAAGACGGCAAAGGATTCGGGATGGTGGTGCCAACCTATTTGACGCTGCAGAGCATATCCGAGCTTGCCGCTCTGCCCATAGCGACGACCTTCCGCACCAATGCAGAGTACCGGTTAAGAAAAATGCTGGAAGCCCACAGTATGCATGAGTGGAAGATCATTCACCGTTCTATCGAGGACAGCATCGAAAGCTTGCGCCAAGGGAGGATCAGCGCATCGATCATGTGGGAGCCCTTCTTAAGCCTCGTTCATCACCAAAACATCGGAAAATCGATCTTCAATTATGAGCTGGGCTTAGGGTTCAGAGCCTTTGTGGTGGCGGACGAACGTTGGTCACTGGACCACGAGGATTTGACCATCGCTTATTTAAAGGCGCATCTGCATGCCCACCGGTTGATCCGGGAGCAACCGAATAAGGCAGTACAAATTTTCGCGGCCGAAACCGGTTTCCCTTCCGATGTGATCCGCCTGTCCATTTCAAAAATCCGATGGGATGCAGCCCTGTACCAACACGATCTGAACATGATGAATTACTTCGACCCCACAGCGCATCTGGGTCAAAACACATCCCCAGAAAGCCAAATGGAGATTTCATATAATATCAGATATCTGAGCATCGCTGCACAGGAGTTACAGCTGCCGGCACTTCCTTTATCTCCGATGAAAGGCGCTTGGCAAAAGGAGGTTCTTTATTGAAGTTACTGCTAAGGATAAAGAAGGCAAGGGAATGTTGAATTGAAAGCGATCACTTTGCGGCTGTACCAAATCGATGATAAACAGGGACATGGGTCCTTTACCCATCCGCTCAAATACGTGATGTCGATCCCCAGACCCGACTTTGTCGGTCAATGGTTAAGCAAACGAAGCCAAATAGGAACGGGTGTTCTAGGCGTGGATACAAGTCATTTTGGGGGCTGTCCAGTCCTCTACAAAAGCAAAGATCTCTTTAGGCATGGCGGGAGTGCCGCCCCCGTCCTCGGCGGTATTCTCGCGGACTACATTTCTTACAGCTTCGCTGTGTACGTCAAATAACCCCCACCTAGCAACAGTGGGAGTGAGTGTATGATGGAAAAAGATTAGGTGAAACGACAAGAGTCCGGATGTGACGTGACTATGGCATAAAGGGCTCCAATAAACAGCCTGTTCGCCTTTGCCGCGACAACGTAATATCCCACACGGGCGAACTGCTGCTCCTGCCTGTGCAGCGGCAAGCTATCTGCGTATTTCTGGCACATCACATGCACCATCGCGAAAAGAAAGGTCAAACTATCCGGATAAACCGGTTTGGGCAGCGAGGCGGTGACAACTATGAAATGCTGCTTTGAGGCAACCCTGTCGAATTCGATTGCGCCAAGCCGTGAGTCGTACCCCGTTCGCCAGATTTGCTTTAATGGCCTTCTTGGCTAAGTCCCTATGCTCTTTCAAAAATTTATCGCTGGCGGCTAAGATTGTAAACGGCATATTTCCGTTATTTGGGGGATTTCATCCCAGTTTACCAATATTTTTGCGTAGCCTTCCTGCACAATCAGGGATCCCCAATGTTCAGGGATGAGTGCAGCATCAACTTCATTTTGCCGGAAGGCTGTCAATGTATCGGAAGGAGAACGGGCAATGATTTGTACTCCCGTTTCATCGTTTGTAACAGCCAAGCCCTCCTGTTTTAAAAGCATGCGAAGTTGGGTTTCCACGGTA
The DNA here is from genome assembly GCF_900099895.1 of Paenibacillus naphthalenovorans. GTDB lineage: Bacteria > Bacillota > Bacilli > Paenibacillales > NBRC-103111 > Paenibacillus_G > Paenibacillus_G naphthalenovorans. The sequence continues at coordinate 141 of NZ_FNDY01000003.1, read as the reverse complement.
CTGCCTTTGGTTGTGATGGAAACGGTTTTCCCGACTAAATCTTTTAAACTCAACTTTCGCAGAGCGAAAATCGGTTTAATTGCATGATGTGACTAGACAAACAGCAGATTCAATACGGATGTTGTAAAAATAGAAAAACAC